>NZ_CP091456.1:0-1200000 GCF_023611925.1 Avibacterium sp. 20-132 | reverse complement strand
CAGCCATTGCACGCCATTATCAAAGCCCTTGGCATTCCGCTTTTGTCCATTGAGGGGGTGGAAGCAGATGATGTTATCGGCACACTGGCGGTGCAAGCCTCCCAAGCGGGCAAGAAAGTCCTCATTAGCACGGGAGATAAAGATATGGCACAGTTGGTGGACGATAATATTATGCTCATCAACACAATGAATAACAGCCTGCTTGACCGTGAGGGCGTGATTGAAAAATACGGTATTCCCCCTGAGTTAATCATTGATTATTTAGCCTTGATGGGCGATAGTGCAGATAATATCCCCGGTGTGGCTGGCGTAGGCGAAAAGACCGCGCTCGGCTTGTTGCAGGGCATTGGTAGTATGGCAGAAATTTATGCTAATTTGGAAAAAGTTGCTGAATTGCCCATTCGTGGCGCAAAAAAATTAGGTGAGAAACTGCTTGCCGCGAAAGCGGATGCTGATTTGTCCTATATTCTCGCGACAATCAAAACAGATGTGCCATTAGCCGTGAAGCCAGAGGCACTCACACTTGGGCAAAATCAGCGTGATGAATTAGTGGAATATTTCGCCCGCTATGAATTTAAGCGTTGGCTTAATGAAGTCATAGAGGGGGAAAGCGGTTTAACCAAAGGCGATTTGCAAAGCGCTAAATTTGCAACCCCTATAACACAAAATGAAAATAAGGTGGAAAGTGCGGTGCAAAATTCGGTAAAAATAGACCGCACTTTATATGACACGGTGGACAACCAAGCCAAGCTCGATGAATGGCTCAATAAAATACAGCGCGCCAACCTCATTGCAGTGGATACGGAAACGGATAATTTAGATGTGATGCAAGCGAACTTGGTGGGCATTTCTTTTGCCTTAGAAAGTGGCGAAGCGTGCTATATCCCTCTTGATCATTTGCACGAAGTGGCGTGCGAAAGCCAATCACAAGGGGATTTGTTTGACGAGTCGGCACAAGCTAGCGAAACCTATTTTGCGCGTGTACCGAACCAATTGGACAAACAACAATGTTTGCAAGCACTTAAACCGTTATTAGAAAATCCACAGATTGAAAAAGTGGGACAAAATATTAAATACGATCTTAGCGTATTCGCGAATCACGGCATTCACTTACAAGGCGTGCGTTTTGACACAATGTTGGAATCCTATGTGCTAAATAGCACAGGGCGGCACAATATGGATGAGCTTGCCAAACGCTATTTGGATCACCAAACCATTGAATTTGAAGCCATTGCAGGCAAGGGCAAAAAGCAGCTTACCTTTGATAAAATTGCTATTGCACAAGCCAGTGAATATGCGGCGGAAGATGCCGACATCACAATGAAATTGCATCAAACTTTATGGCCAGAATTGGCGAAAACGGAAAGTTTGGTGACGTTATTTGATGACATCGAAATGCCATTAGTGGGCGTGTTATCACGTATTGAACGTAATGGCGTCTTAGTGGATAGCCAAATCTTACTTGCCCAATCACAAGAAATTAGCGAAAAATTGACCGCACTTGAAAGCCAAGTGCATCAAGCAGCAGGGGAAACCTTCAACCTTGCTTCCACCAAACAATTGCAAGAAATCTTGTTTGAAAAATTGAATCTGCCAATTATCGCAAAAACGCCAAAAGGCGCGCCTTCCACCAATGAAGAAGTGTTAGAAGAGCTGGCTCAACAAGGGCATATTGTGCCGAAATTACTCATTGAACACCGTGGTTTAGCGAAGTTGAAATCCACTTATACGGATAAACTTCCGCAGATGATCAATCCTCGCACGGGGCGAATTCACACCTCCTATCATCAAGCCGTAACGGCAACGGGGCGATTGTCCTCCAGCGATCCAAACTTGCAGAATATCCCAATTCGTAATGAAGAAGGACGCCGTATTCGTCAAGCCTTTATTGCGCGTGAAGGGTATAAAATTATCGCCGCAGATTATTCCCAAATTGAACTGCGTATAATGGCACATTTATCCCAAGATCAAGGGTTGATCAGTGCATTCCAGCAAGGCAAGGATATTCACCGCTCCACTGCCGCAGAGATTTTTGGTGTGCCACTTGATGACGTAACGAGCGAACAACGTCGCAGCGCAAAAGCCATTAACTTTGGGCTAATTTATGGAATGAGTGCGTTTGGGCTTTCCCGTCAGCTTGGCATTGCGCGTGGCGATGCACAAAAATATATGGATTTGTATTTCCAACGCTATCCAGATGTGCAAACCTTTATGACTGATATTCGCGAAAAAGCCAAACAGCAAGGCTATGTAGAAACCTTGTTCGGACGCCGTTTATATCTGCCTGAAATTCAATCCAGCAACGCAATGCGCAGAAAAGGAGCGGAACGCGTGGCAATCAATGCCCCAATGCAAGGCACAGCCGCGGATATTATTAAACGCGCGATGATCGCCATTGACCACGCCATCAATCAAGATCCAAATATTGCGATGATTATGCAAGTTCACGATGAATTGGTGTTTGAAGTGAAAGAAGAACATATCGCACATTACAGCACGCTAATCCAATCTTTAATGGAAAACGCCGCTGATCTTGTTGTACCGTTAATTGTCGATGTCGGCGTGGGCGAAAACTGGGACGAAGCCCATTAATTCGCGTTAATGCGTATGCAGTTAGAAACAAAGTGCGGTGGAAAATATCCATTTTTTCCACCGCACTTATTTTTATGCGCTTTTATTGGCTTTTCGCCGTTTCGTCTTCTGCCACCAAGGCGACAATACGGCAGAGGGTTGGGATCGCTTGTTCATCATTGATAATCGAAATAAAGCCTTTATCATCAATGGTATATAACGGCACAAATTGTTTATTGGTGGTTTTGTAATCCTGATAGGTATAGCTATCAGTGAGATTGGTAACCTTAATCCGTGCATTTTTTGCTAACATACTCGCCAATTTGGCATAGGTAACATTTTTGCCAAAAAGCCAATTAGAGCGGTAGTTGTCTTGAATATCATAACGTTCCGTTGGGTTGTTATCATCACTGAAACGAATGCGGTAAATGTTTTCTTTATCAAATTCGTGGCGATAATGAATTTCCGACAAGGTGTTGAGTTCTTTGTCCGTACTAATGGCGAACATATTGCCCAGCCCGATAAGATCTAAATGCCCATCGGCGTGGGTGGAAATTGGGTTGCCGTAGTAAGTGCGCAGCCCCAACATTCTGGCTTTTGCTACTTCGTTATAATGGCGGCTTGCCACCAATACGTCCACATTTTGATCTTTTAAGGATTTCGCAATGGCTAACGCCACAGGGTTTGAACCAATAATCAACACGCCTTTGTACACCGATTCTTGCACATTCAACAATTTTGCAATGGTTTTTGCCCCTAAGCCTTGAATTAGCACCGTACCAATAATAATCGTGAACACTAACGGCACGAGCAATTCCACGCCTTGAATTTGGGTTTCTTGCAATTTAATCGCGAAGAGAGAAGAAATGGCTGCGGCAACAATCCCGCGAGGGCCAATCCAGCTAATCATCAACTTTTCGTTTAAGGTTAAACTTGAGCCAATAGATGAAAACCAAATGGCGAGCGGACGCGCAATAAACATTGCCACGAATAAGAGCAAAATTCCTGCAATGCCCACGCTAACCAGATGGGTTAAATTCACTCGTGCAGCTAAAATAATAAACAGGGTAGAAATCAGTAAAACGGTCAGGGACTCTTTAAATTCTAAAATATGATCTTTAGGAAAGCCTTTCCAATTAGCCAATGCCACGCCTAATACGGTGACGGTTAAGAGACCTGATTCGTGGGCAAAATGGTTTGAGGCGGTAAATAACAGTAAAATATAAGCAAGCACAAACACGTTGCGTAAATATTCTGGGATCATATGGCGTTTAATCAAATTTGCTAACAGCCACGCCCCTGCCATTCCAATAACTCCCGCTACTGCAATGATTTTCGCAAAAGTGCCGATTTCGCTGGATTCACCGCCAGAAATAATGTATTCATACACTAAAACCACCGCAATCGCGCCGATTGGATCAATGATAATGCCTTCCCATTTGAGAATATTGGCAATATTACTGTTGGGGCGAACACTACGTAATAACGGCACAATCACCGTTGGGCCAGTTACACACACTAATGTGCCGAAAAGCAGGGCAATGCGCCAATCCACATCAAACAGCAAATAAGTGGCGATGGAAATCACACTGACGGTGATGAGCATTCCGAGCGAAACCAAGAGTTGCACGACCTTGCCGTGTTGTTTAATCTCATCAAATTCTAACGTAAGCGCGCCTTCAAACAGGATCACAGCCACACCAAGGGAAATAAAAGGAAAGAGCAAATCGCCTAAAATGACATCGGGATTAAACAACTTCAGCACGGGGCCAACAATAATCCCTATCAGCAATAAAAATAAAATTGAAGGTTGTTTTAAATACCAAGCTAACCATTGTGCCACTATGCCTAAGCCGACAATAGTAGATAAAATAAATGCGGTATCCATAAGTTCTCCATAAATAATCAAAGCGAGAAAAGCTCGCGTAAAAAAGTGCGGGCAAAATTCTATCATTTTTTGACCGCACTTTGTTTTTTATTGTGGGACAATAAGTCAGCTTATTCTGCTAATTCTGTTTGTTCGTGCGACATTAGCTCTTGTCCGACATCTTCTAGTAAGCTGATATAGCGTTCGTATTGACGCAAAATATCTGCAATCAGTTCATCACGTGTCATATATTGCACATCGTAACCCGTGCGACCATCTGCAAAGTAGGTCATCGGTTGATATGTTATCGAATGTTGAATATGCGGGAGATTTTCATCATCAACTAACTGCGATGAAATTTCGTGGCTCACGGATTTCACCCCGTAGATAAAATCACGCATTGATTCTTTTTTGATGATAAGTTCCACGCTAGGTTCTTCAGCATCCAATGACGGGACAACATCCACATTAAGATTGTAAACTTCCACTAACTCTTGCCGTAACTCACGCATTGCAGGCAAGGCAGTACGTTTTAGGAATTTGACAATATCCTTTTCTTGCGTTTGGTTGAGCATTTGCCCCAAGCGTTCTTTCCATTTTTCGCCCGTCCATAACAAACTGGTTGGCGTGACTTTCGCGGCGAAATATTTTTGATCCGCATTCAAGCCTTTCCATAAACTCACGCACATCACTAACATCAACATTGCAAAGGGAAGTGCAACTAGCAAGGTCATTGTTTGCAGTGTGCCTAGCCCACCTTCACGCATTAGTACAATGGCAAGTACCATCATCACAACACCCCACATCATTGCTTGCCAACGTGGCGCAGAAAGGCTTTTATCGCGAGATGCCATATTATTTAGCACATAAATACCTGAATCTGCCGACGTGATAAAAAATAACGAAATGATCACTAAGGCTAAGGTTCCTGTGAGGGCAGAGAGCGGTAAATAATCTAAGAATTTAAACAATAATTTTTCTGGTGCCGAGGTGAACTCGTGCAATGCCCCGTTCGCCACGTTTAATTCTAACCAAATTGCGCTATCACCGAACACGGTAAACCAAAGAATGCTGAATAAGCTTGGTACGGCTAGCACACCAAAAATAAATTCACGAATGGTGCGACCACGAGAAATACGTGCGATGAACAAACCGACAAACGGCGCCCAAGAACACCACCACGCCCAATAAAGCACCGTCCAGCCGGTAAACCACGCGGTGTTTTCTGTTTCATAAGCGTAGGTTTTAAAACTTAAACGCACTAAATTGCTTAAATAAATGCCAATGTTATCGCTAAATGTGGTTAATAAATAGAGGGTTGGGCCTGCGACTAAAATAAACAGCATTAGCGTTAATGCTAATCCCAAATTGATCTCACTAAGCAATTTGACGCCTTTCCCCACCCCTGAAATAGCAGAAAACACGGCAATAGACATCACCACGACGATAATAATCGTTTGCAAACCGAAACTATTTTCTTGCACCACGCCCAGTTCAGTTAGCCCTGCTCCAAGCTGAGCCGCGCCAAAACCTAAGGTCGTGATAATCCCGAATAGGGTGGCGATTAATGCCATAATATCGATCACATCGCCAATTTTGCCGTTGATCCGATCTTTCAATAGAGGATAAAAGCAAGAGCGCAATGCCAAGGGTAATTTATAACGGAAACCGAAATACGCTAACGCAAGCGCAATCACCCCATACACCGCCCACGCGTGAATACCCCAGTGGAAAAAGGTGTGTAATAAGGCTTCTTGCTGTTTATGTTCCGCCGATCCTGTGGTGATCGAGGAAAAATAATGGGTGAGTGGTTCTGCTACACCGAAGAACATCAATCCCACCCCCATTCCAGCGGCGAATAACATTGCTAACCAAGAAAGAAAAGAAAATTCAGGCTCTTCTTCATTTGCCCCGAGCTTAATGTTACCTAAGCTACTCACTGACAATACGAATAAAAAACACAGAAAAATGGAAAAGGCTAAAATATAAAACCAGCTAAAATTCGCAAACACGCCCGCTTTTGCCCAATTTAAAAGTGCGGTGGTTTTTTCTGGCAAAATTAAGGTTGCGGCAAGCAACAAAAGCACCAGTAATAAGGTTGCCCCTATGACAAAGGGGTTAAACGATGATCTTTTATGAATAAAAGTAGAAAAAGACACAACAATTATTCTCCTTTATGTTAATGTTTTACGCATTATCAATGCCGATAAGTCAATTGAAATCGCAGCGAGAGCGTTCGCTAAAACAAAGAATGCAAAACAAATTAATGAATGAAATTGCTTCAATTTTGAGCTAAAAAAGACTATTGATTTGTCTTTCTCAGCAATAAACGTTTATACAACGCATTGAGTTGTACATAACAGTACAAAAAGACGAAAAAATCATACTTTATCAATATGAAATTCTCAAAAACAAACAGATTATAGCATAAAATATCGAATTTTCACAGAGTTTATGATTTTTACTTATATATCAATAAGATAGTCTTACATTTTATAAACTCACTCCCGACAAAAAGGACGTGCTTTTTTATTGACCTTAACCTTAGGATAAGGTTTATTATTTTGCCTTATTTAATTACACAAAAAAGAAGGTCATCATAATGAAAAAAGCTCGCTTGATTTTAATCGGTTTACTTTCCACGACGGCAATGGCTGAAATGCAACACGTGCATTCTGCCCATCAACCTAACGAAATACAAAATGCGTTAATGGAAAGTATGTCAGCAATGCACAGGGATATGGAAAAAGGAATGCAGTATCAAGATGCCGATGTGGCATTTGCAGCCAGTATGCTACCTCATCACGAAGGTGCAGTAAAAATGGCAGAAATAGAATTAAAATATGGCAAAGATCCTGAATTACGCCAACTTGCGGAAAATATTATTAAAGCACAGCAAAGCGAAATCCAATTTATGCAACAATGGTTGGAAACTCATCAAACTAAACAATAACACAGAAATCACGCCCCGATGATTAGGGCGTGATGTATCTTCCCTACGTTTAATCGCGACGAAATTTTCGATCACCGTCGCAAAATATGCATAAAATTTACCTTTATTCTACGCTTTATTTTAAGCTACGCCTCTATTTTGCCAATTTCTACAATAGTAATGTTAAACAACGAAATCGTACTCCGCTTATTACAAATCCCCAAACTTGGCGCTAATAGCATTCAAAAAATATTGGCTGACATTCCGCCTGAACAGCTTTTAGACTATGACGCGATCGCGTTCAAACAAATCGGTTGGACAGAAAAACAAATTCAGCGTTGGTTTTATCCTGAGCGTAAATTTATCGATCCGGCATTAGATTGGGCGCAAAGTGCGGGCAATGTTTTACTGAATTTTACCGAGCAACATTATCCTTATTTGCTGAAACAAATTCCTTCTGCTCCACCGCTTTTATTTTTGCAAGGGAATATGACCGCACTTTCACAACCACAAATTGCCATTGTTGGTAGCCGTTATTGCTCAAATTATGGGGAATATTGGGCGAAGTTTTTCGCGCAAGAATTAAACCAAGCGGGTTTTGTCATTACCAGTGGTTTAGCATTAGGGATTGATGGCTTTTGTCATCACGCGGTGGTGGCACAGAAAGGGCAAACCGTTGCAGTATTAGGCAGTGGGTTAAATGCTATTTATCCTGCTAAACATCGTGGCTTAGCTCAGCAAATTCTTGAAAATAATGGTGCATTGGTTTCTGAATTTTTGCCCAACCAGCCTCCGGTAGCAGAAAATTTCCCTCGTCGAAACCGTATTATCAGTGGGCTTTCTCTTGGTACATTAATCATCGAAGCAACAGAACGCAGTGGTTCACTGATTACCGCTCGCTACGCCCTTGAGCAAAATCGAGAAATCTTTGCGCTCCCCGGCCATATTCAAAATGGGTTCAGCGAAGGCTGTCATAAATTAATTAAACAAGGCGCAACACTGGTGGAAAACGTGCAGGACATTCTAGACAATCTGCCAAATTATGGCGATAACGCCTCACGTTATGCGGTGGCAAAACAACAAGATCTTCCACTTAATTTAAACGGCTCGCCAAAAAACTCCGCCACACAGCCAAATGAGCCACCAAGTTACCCTGAACTTTACGCCCAACTTAGCCATATTGCCATCAGCCTTGATGAGCTTTCCGCACGGTTATCCTTACCTATTGATGAATTGCTCACCCAACTATTAAGTTTAGAACTGCAAGGTTTAGTGGTCAGTGAAAATGGATTATATCGAAGGGGTTGATACAGCATTACTCGCCCAACACATATTGATACAAGCGATAACTTACTTGCCCTGTGTTTTTTTCTTTTAACAGCTGCCAAGTATTTGGCACACGCAAGGTTTTATTTTTTTCTGTTTCCACATAAATGAGCGCATCTGGCTTGAGCCAATTAAATGAGGTCAGCAAATCAACAGATTGTTGAGCGAAATCGAAATGAAAAGGCGGATCGAGAAATACCACGTCAAACAAGGGATCTTGCGGTGCTTGCTGTAAATAATGCAAGCTATCTTGATTAATTACTCGCCCTTGCTGTGGCGTACATTTCAGTTGCTGTAAATTTTGCATGAGTTGGTTTGCTACCTGTTTATTAAGCTCTAAAAAGGTAACCTGCTTGGCTTGCCGTGAAAGCGCCTCTAACCCTAATGAACCACTACCCGCAAAACAATCCAAACAGCTCGCATCTACAATATAAGGCATCAGCCAATTAAATAGCGTTTCCTTCACCCGATCCCCTGTTGGTCGCAAGCCTTGTACATTAAGCACCGGCAATTTCCGTCCACGCCAAAGCCCAGCAATAATACGGACTTCACCTTTTGCCAAGTTAGTGTGTTGCTTGCGGGTAACAGGATTTTTTTTCATAGGGATTCGCCAAATTATGATAAACTATGCAAACTTTTCGCTGAGCTTAATGCTAATTTTCAGCCTGTTTTTGCGTTGAATAACAGAATAAAATTAAGGCACATAGTTTAGTATAAAAATGGCTTAGTACAAATTCAAAAAATCAGTAATTTTTCATAATAGTGAGCAATTTATGGCAGAAAAAAATAAAAAAGGTGGTTTTTGGTCTTGGTTTGGATTAGGAAAAAAGAAAGAAGAAACATCAAACCAAGCTGAAATACAAAAAACAGAAATCGCAAAGCAAGCAGAACTTTCACAAGAACCAAGTGCGGTAGAAAATCCTGATGTTTTAGCACAAGAAACAGAAATCGCAGAGCAATCAGAACTTCCACTAGAACCAAGTGCGGTGCAAAATCCTGATGTTTTAGCACAAGAAACAGAAATCGCAGAGCAATCAGAACTTCCACTAGAACCAAGTGCGGTGCAAAATCCTGATGTTTTAGCACAAGAAACAGAAATCACAGAGCAAGCAGAACTTCCACAAGAACCAAGTGCGGTGCAAAATCCTGATGTTTTAGCCCAAGAAACAGAAATCGCAGAGCAATCAGAACTTCCACTAGAACCAAGTGCGGTGCAAAATCCTGATGTTTTAGCACAAGAAACAGAAATCGCAGAGCAAGCAGCGCTTTCACAAGAGCAAAGTGCGGTAGAAAATGCTGATGTTTTAGCACAAGAAACAGAAATCACAGAGCAAGCAGAACTTCCACTAGAACCAAGTGCGGTGCAAAATCCTGATGTTTTAGCACAAGAAACAGAAATCTCAGAGCAAGCAGAATTTTCACAAGAACCAAATGCGGTGCAAAATGCTGATATTTCAACCCAAGAAAAACCAAGTGAAGGGGGCTTTTTTAGCCGTTTAGTGAAAGGCTTAATTCGCACGAAACAAAATATCGGTTCAGGCTTTTTCGGGTTATTTTCCGGTAAAAAAATTGATGATGATCTGTTTGAAGAATTAGAAGAACAACTTCTCATCGCTGATATTGGAATGCCAACAACGACCAAAATTATCAATAATTTAACTCAGCACACAAGTCGTAAGCAGTTAAAAGATGCGGATCTGCTCTATCAACAATTAAAAGTAGAGTTAGCTGAAATTATTAAACCTGTGGCACAGCCTTTGGAAATTGATCATAGCAAAAAACCTTATGTGATTTTAATGGTCGGCGTTAATGGCGTAGGAAAAACCACCACCATTGGAAAACTTGCACGCCAATTCCAAATGCAAGGCAAATCGGTGATGTTAGCGGCGGGAGACACCTTCCGCGCCGCTGCCGTAGAACAACTTCAAGTGTGGGGGGAACGTAACAATATTCCCGTAGTTGCACAAAGTACTGGGGCGGATTCAGCCTCCGTAATTTATGATGCAATGCAATCTGCAGCCGCACGAAATATTGATATTTTGATTGCGGATACCGCTGGGCGTTTACAAAATAAAAATAACTTGATGGATGAGCTGAAGAAAATTGTTCGTGTAATGAAAAAATATGATGAAACCGCGCCACACGAAATTATGCTCACGCTTGATGCCGGCACGGGGCAAAACGCAATTAGCCAAGCCAAACTATTCAACGAAGCCGTGGGCTTAACAGGAATTAGCTTAACTAAATTAGATGGCACAGCCAAAGGCGGAGTAATTTTCGCCATCGCCGATCAATTTAAACTGCCAATTCGTTATATTGGTATTGGTGAAAAAATTGAGGATTTACGCCCATTTAAAGCAGATGAATTTATTGAGGCGTTGTTTAATACGGAAACGACACATCATTAAGCAAAAAGAAAATCGGAAAGAGACCTTTCCGATTTTTTATTTTTCTTTAACTCACTTTCAAGCAAAAATTTGTAACCTATTTATCCTTCCCCAAAAACTTCACCGCAGTGTCTGGGAAATCCGTGAAAATCCCTGTTGCGCCAGCTTGATTGAGTAACGCATCATACATTTGATTGACATTGCTAAAGAAAGCTGGCAATGCATCTTTACGTACGGTGTAAGGATGTAATTCCATATTATATTTTTTCAATTCTTTCACTAATGGGGTATAAACGACGTTCTCTTTCGTAGAATGTTCTTTATCAACCAGCATATACCAACCGGGTCCGACACCGTCAGCATATTTTGCCACTTCTGCCATTGCGCCATCTTTGAACATCCAGCCATAATCATAGTTTACCCACTCACCTTGCGGATTTTTTTCTTCCGTTTCGTGCCAATCAGTATAGGCAATTAACTGAACCAATTTTAAATCCATACCTAATTGTGGAAGTAATTCTGTTTTAATCCGTTTAAGTTCGTTAAAATCAAAGGTCTGTAAATAAACAGGGTCAGATTTTTTTGTATAGCCATATTTTTTTAGCACTTCTAAGGTGGCTTTGGCAATGTCTTTTCCTTCTTTATGATGTAGCCAAGGTGCTTTAATCTCTGGGTAAATACCAATTTTTTTCCCTGTAGATTTTTCTAAGCCTTGAATAAATTCAATTTCATCTTCAAAGGTATGAATTTTAAAATGAGATTTCCACATTGGAAAACGATCAGGATAAACTTGCACTTGTTTTCCGTCTTTCACTTCAAAGTTTTCAGTCATATTTAAAGACTGAATTTCGGCGAGTGTAAAATCAACCACATAATAACGACCGTCTTCACGCTTACGATCAGGAAACTTCGTTGCCACATCAGTTAAGCCATCTAGAAAATGATCGTGAATAACAATTAGATGATCGTCTTTTGTCATCACTAAATCTTGTTCTAAATAATCCGCTTTCTGTCCAAACGCAAGGGCTTTACTTTCTAAGGTATGCTCTGGTAAGTAGCCACTTGCACCACGGTGAGCAATAACGAGCTTTTCTTTGTTATCCATTGTTGGTATTGCAAATGCAGATTGTACGCAGGTGAAAGCTAAGGTGGAACACGCCACAACTTGTGCTAATTTTTTGAGTTTAAACGTCATAAAAACCTCCTTTTAAAGTGCGGTTATTTTTTACAAAGATTTTTGCCAAGAAAAAAGGAAGCCTTTTTCAGACTTCCTTTTGTTTATAGATTATTTGCCGTAGTGATCACCTAATGCGGCTTTATGTTTTGCTTCTTGAATAGTTACGATTAAAAGTAACAACACAGCTAAGATACCCCCTGCGATCATTACATAGAAACCGCCATCCCAGCCGTAATATTCTGCAGCCCAACCAACAACGGCTGAAGCCGAAACTGTACCACCGAGGTAACCAAATAAGCCGGTGAAACCTGCTGCTGTTCCCGCCGCTTTTTTCGGTGCAAGTTCAAGGGCGTGTAAACCAATCAACATTACTGGACCATAAATTAAGAAACCAATGGTTGTCATTAAGATAAAGTCTGTTAATTGATATGGGTTTTCATACCAAGCTTTACCCGCATATTGCGCTAATTCTGACTCTGGTGTTGCTGGGTTAAGCCATAATGCGACCACTGCTGCGGTGGTTAAGATCATAAAAATAAAGCCAGTTAAACCACGCTTACCTTTAAACAAGTGATCCGATACCCAACCACAAATTAATGTTCCCGGAATCGCGGCTAATTCATAAATAGTGTATGCCCACGCAGTCCCTTTGATGTTGAAATGTTTCACTTCCCCTAAATATACTGGCGACCATTTCAAGACACCATAACGAATAAGATAAACAAACACGTTAGCAATCGCGATGTACCATAACAATTTGTTTTTCAATACATAAGTAACGAAAATTTCTTTTGCAGTAAGATCATTTTCGTATGTTTTTTCATTGTAATCATCAGGATAGTCATTGCGCCATTTTTCAATCGCAGGTAATCCGCAAGATTGTGGCGTATCTTTCATTACAAAGAAAACAGGGATCGCAGCAAGCATTGCGGCAATACCGGGATAATAAAGGGCTTGTTGCCATACATCTTTAGCTGTCGCTTGCACGCCGTGTTCGCTGAAATAAATTGCACTGGCTAATAACACCATTGCCCCCGGAACCATTCCCCCTACGTTATGCGCACAGTTCCAAATAGAGACGATGGTTCCGCGTTCTGATTTAGACCACCAGTGAACCATTGTACGACCACAAGGTGGCCATCCCATTCCTTGGAACCAACCATTGAGGAAAATCATCACGAACATCACTAAAATGCCCGATGTTGCCCAAGGCATTAAGCCCATTAGGGTCATACATAAACCAGAAAGCAACAAACCACAAGGTAAGAACACTTTCGGATTTGAACGATCCGAAATACTCGCCATAATAAATTTAGATAAACCGTAGGCTAAACCCGCCCCAGTTCCGATAATACCGAGTTCGGCTTTATTATAAAGCCCCGCTTCAATCAACCCTTTTTGTGCTAAATCAAAATTAGCACGCACGAAATAATAAGCGGCATAACCGAAAAAAATTCCCGCAAACACTTGCCAACGCAAACGTTTATAAGTGGAATCTATTTTCTCTTTTGGCAACTCCGCAATATGCGGCGCTGGTTTAAATGGTCCAAACATAGAAATTCTCCAATATTGTTATTTTTTATAAATGAAATACGCTCTTATACGAACATTTCCGCCATATCATAACGATAAAATCAAAAACGAAAAGTAAATAAATTTTAAGATGTGATGTTTATCACAAAAAAATAACAATTTTTTTCAAGGAAGGATAAATAGTGATCTACCTCACAGAATTTAATACAAAATCGAGCATTTTATTTTCTAAAACGAACATTTAGCGTATTATAAAGACAATTCTTTTTTATCTTTTTATTTACAAATTTAATGTGGGGGAAAAGCGATGAAAATATCACCGCACTTTTATAAAAATGCAGAGGACTTTTCGCCTATCAATACCGATGTCATCATCATCGGCGGTGGTGCAACAGGCGCGGGAATTGCACGCGATTGTGCCTTACGTGGGATCAATTGTGTATTACTGGAACGACGAGATATTGCCACGGGTGCAACGGGACGTAATCACGGTTTATTACATAGTGGGGCGCGCTATGCGGTCAATGATGAAGAGTCTGCACGCGAATGTATTCAAGAAAACTTAATTTTAAAAAACATTGCCCGCCATTGTATTGAAGATACGAAAGGGCTATTTATTACCTTACCAGAAGATGATCTTAATTATCAAAAAACGTTTCTCAATGCCTGTGATGCCGCAGGTATTGAAGCGGTTGCTGTTGAGCCAGAATTAGCCAAACGCTTAGAGCCGTCAGTAAATCCTCACTTAGTGGGCGCGGTTGTTGTCCCTGATGGATCAATTGATCCTTTTCGCTTAACCGCAGCGAATATGCTTGATGCCAGTGAAAATGGCGCTAAAATTTTTACTTATTGTGAAGTCATCTCTCTTATCCGCGAGGGGGATCGTGTTATTGGTACGAAAGTTTATGATCATAAGAATAAAGTAACACGTCTCTTTTTTGCTCCTGTTGTGGTCAATGCTGGGGGGATTTGGGGGCAAGGTATTGCCGAATATGCGGATTTGAAAATTAGAATGTTCCCAGCAAAAGGAGCATTACTGATTATGGGGCATCGCATTAATAATTTGGTTATCAATCGTTGTCGCAAACCTGCGGATGCCGATATTTTAGTGCCGGGCGATACCATCTGTGTCATCGGTACCACATCAAGTCGCATACCTTATGATCAAATTGATAATATGGTAGTAACCCCTGAAGAAGTGGATATTCTTTTCCGAGAAGGCGAAAAACTGGCACCTTCGCTACGCCACACGCGTGTTTTACGTGCTTATGCTGGCGTTCGCCCACTGGTTGCAACAGATGATGATCCTTCTGGGCGTAATGTTAGTCGTGGCATTGTGTTACTTGATCACGCCCAGCGAGATGGTTTAGAAGGGTTTGTTACCATTACTGGGGGGAAATTAATGACCTATCGCCTAATGGCTGAATGGGCAACGGATTTAGTTTGTAAAAAACTCAATAAATCGGCAGCCTGTACTACGGCTAACCGTGCCTTACCCGGTTCAGATGCCACGCAAGAAGAAACCTATAAACAGATTATTTCTCTCCCCACCCCAATTAAAATCTCCGCGGTTTATCGGCACGGTCAGCGCGCCACAAAATTACTTGAGCAAGAACGCCTAGATCGCTCTTTAGTCTGTGAGTGTGAAGCGGTCAGTGCAGGGGAAGTTCGCTATGCAGTAGATGAACTCAAAGTCAATAATTTAGTGGATTTACGCCGTCGTACACGTGTTGGAATGGGGACTTGCCAAGCGGAACTTTGTGCTTGTCGTGCAGCTGGCTTAATGGCTCGTTTTAATGTGGCAACGCCTCGCCAATCAACTACGCAACTCGCTTCTTTTATGGAAGAACGTTGGCGAGGTATTCAACCCATTGCTTGGGGGGAAGCCGTACGTGAAGCCGAATTTACCAGTTGGATTTATTACAGCCTACTCGGTTTGAATGATGTAAAACCGCTTGAAGAACAAGCCACACAGGGGACAGATAGCAATGAAATTTGATGTAATTATTATTGGCGGTGGCTTAGCAGGATTAACTTGTGGCATCGCACTACAACAGCAAGGCAAACATTGCGCCATTATCAATAATGGACAAGCGGCGATGGATTTTTCTTCTGGCTCACTGGATTTACTGAGCCAACTCCCTGATGGAAGTGCGGTGGAAAATTTTGTTGAATCTTATCCAAAATTTGCCCAACAACTGCCTCATCACCCTTATAGTTTATTAGGTCAAGAGCAGGTGATCGCAAAAGCACAGGCATTTGAGCAATTCGCTCAATCACTGAATTTAGCACTGATTGGGTCATATAAAGAAAATCATTTTCGTGTTACCCCTTTAGGAGGATTGCGACGTACTTGGCTTTCAGCAGATAGTGTACCGACATTGCCATTATCACAAACCGCCTATCCACATAAACATATTGCCGTATTAGGAATAGAAGGCTATCACGATTTTCAACCCCAATTACTTGCGGATAACCTGAAACAAAATCCACAATTTGCCCATTGTGAGGTAAAAATTGGCTACTTATCTATTCCACAACTGGATGAACTTCGCACAAATGCAAGGGAATTCCGTAGTGTCAATATCTCTCAAGTTCTGGAATATAAATTGGCATTCAGTGAATTAGTCCAAGAAATCAAGCAAGCCGCAAATGGGGCAAGTGCGGTATTTTTACCAGCCTGTTTTGGCATTGAAAATCAAGCCTTTTTCCAGAGTTTAAAACAGGCTTCAGGACTGAATTTATACGAATTACCAACGCTTCCACCTTCATTATTAGGTATGCGTCAGCGTAAAAATTTACGTGCTAAGTTTGAGAAATTAGGGGGAATGATGCTAAATGGCGATAGAGCATTGCGTGCTGACATTGCCGATCAACAAGTTAAAGCACTTTACAGCCAATTACATCAGGATGATGCGCTTTATGCTGATCATTTTGTACTGGCTTCAGGGCATTATTTTAGCTCAGGCATTGTGGCAGAGTTTGAGCGTATTCGAGAACCCATTTTTGATTTGGATATTGTTGGTAATGGCGATTTTGATAATAACAATCGTCTTTCTTGGACGAAAGATCGTTTCTCTGCCCCACAACCTTATCAAAGTGCGGGGGTAAAAATTAACGCAAAATGCCAAGTACAAAAGTGCGGTGAAATTTTAACGAATTTATACGCTGTGGGATCAGTGATTGGCGGTTATAACAATTTAGAACTCGGCTGTAGCTCTGGCGTGGCAGTGGTTACCGCACTTACTGTGGCAGAACAGATTCTGGCAGGGGGTAAATAATGAACATTCAACAATTAATCGAAAATGCAAAACAAAATGCCGCATTACCGCCCTCTCATCAATATGTAGATAACAGTTTTGAGAGCTGTATAAAATGTACTGCTTGTACGGCAGTTTGCCCTGTATCAAAACAAAATCCGCTCTATCCCGGTCCAAAACAAGCAGGCCCAGATGGAGAACGCTTTCGCTTAAAAAGTGCTGCATTTTACGATGAAGCACTCAAATATTGCACCAACTGCAAACGTTGTGAAGTGGCTTGCCCTTCAGATGTTAAAATCGGTGATTTAATCGTACGAGCGAGGAATAATCACCTGCAAGCGCAAAAAAAATCGCTTATTCATAAATTACGCGATGCGGTGTTAAGTAATACGGATATTATGGGTAAGCTCAACACGCCATTTGCCCCTGTGGTGAACACCATTACAGGGTTAAAGGCGACAAAATTTCTGTTAGAAAAAACATTAAAAGTCAGTAAACACCGCAGTTTGCCGAAATATTCTTTTGGTTCATTCCGTCAATGGTATAAAAATAACGCCCTTGAACGTCAGCGTTACTATAAAGATAAAGTCGCCTATTATCACGGTTGTTATGTAAACTATAATAATCCTCAACTTGGAAAGGATTTAATCAAGGTTTTCAATGCGTTAGACATTGGTGTGATGTTGTTGGAAAAAGAAAAATGCTGTGGCTTGCCATTAAGTGTGAATGGTTTTCCTAAACGGGCAAAAGAATTAGCGAAATTTAATCTTGCTCAACTTGAAAATACCATTATTAATCAAGAACTTGATGTGGTTGGCACATCTTCTAGCTGTACAATGAATCTGCGTGATGAATACCATCATATTTTAGCTATGGATAATGCCAAAGTGCGTCCGCATATAAATATTGTGACTAAATATTTATATCAACGCTTGCAACGCCAAAAATCACCGCAATTTAAATCAATGCCGTTAAAAGTGGCTTATCACACAGCTTGCCACGTGGATAAAGCAGGCTGGGCGCCTTATACCCTCGCGTTACTTAAACTTATCCCTGATTTAGAGGTGGTGATGCTACCAAGTCAATGCTGTGGTATTGCTGGCACTTACGGCTTTAAAGCCGAAAACTATGAGGTTTCTCAAGCGATTGGTAAAAGCTTATTTGAGCATATTGAAGAAGGGCAATTTGATTTTGTTATTTCTGAGTGTGAAACCTGCAAATGGCAAATTGATATGTCCACTCGCCTTACTTGCTTACACCCCGTAACCTTACTTGCCAAAGCGCTCGCTTAAAGATAAAAAGGGATAGGATTTCCTCTCCCTTTTATTTCACAAGTGCGGTGTTATTTTTTCCTGTTTTGTCTCATCGCCTTATGTTAATCAGATGAAATAATGAACATTATTCACAAATATGTACCACGGTATTACTCGCTTCAAGTAATTGGCTGATCGTGTCAGACGGTGGAGTATCGGTAAATAAATGGCTCAACTCTGATAACGATCCAAGACAAACCATTGCACGGCGATTAAATTTAGAATGATCCGTAGCAAGAATGGTATTACGCGAACTTTCAATAATGGCTCGCTTCACTTGAACTTCGTGGTAATCATAATCTAGCAAGGTACCATCAGCATCAATGGCACTAATGCCTAAAATACCAAAATCTAAGCGAAATTGTTTAATAAAAGCCACTGTCGCTTCACCAATAATCCCGCCATCTTGGCGTAATGAACCGCCTGCCATCGTAATATTAAAACTTTTATTCTGCATCAAAATATAAGCGGCATTGAGGTTATTGGTTACAATGCGTAAATTCTTATGATTTAACAACGCATTTGCTACTGCTTCTGGTGTCGTACCAATATCCATAAATAAAGAAGCACCATTTGGAATAATCTTTGCAACTTCAGCCGCAATTCGTCTTTTTTCTGCTGAGAAAAAATGTTTCCGTTCTACATAATCCGAATTTTCAGAGGTGGATGGCGAAGCTGCGCCTCCGTGATGACGGCTAATTAAATTATTTTCCGCAAGCTCATTTAAATCACGCCGAATGGTTTGTGGACTGACACCTAATAAATTGACCAGATCTTCTGTGCTAAGATAGCCATTTTGTTTCACTAAGGAAATGATTTTTTTATGGCGAAGAGATTGTTTCATTTCTTATTCCTAACTTATGTTGTGTTTATTTTTTAATGCGACTTTTGGGATAACTAAGCAAGATTTTTAGCCCAGCCAGTATAATGCCTGTAAGAAAACCACTAATATGTGCGCTATTTCCCATCGAAATCCCAATCAATGGGCTAACAAAACCAAAGGCAATACCAACAAGGAGCATAGTAAAAAAGCCTTGCGGTAAATGAAAGAGCGACTGGCGACTAAATTTATCTAATACAAGAACATAACCCAACACCGCATACACGACACCAGATAAGCCAAAAAATGCGGGCCCCGAGGCGATATTTTGTGCAAAGCCACTGATAAAGGCGGAAAGCAAATACAATAGAACAAGGGTTGTTGTGCCAAATTTCTGCTCAATTTGCCCTGCAAAAATCCACCACCACACTAAATTAAAGGTGATATGCCAAAGGGAAAGATGCACAAGGCTATGCGTAAAATAGCGCCAAAGTTCTGCTTGTTCCGCATAGCTGTCAGGATAATGTGTTGCCAATAGAATTGGCTGATTAAAACCGAGCAACTGAAAAAGGTAAACGCACAAACACAGTGCGGTTAAAAAAACGGTGAATTTTTGTTGTTTCCATTGTGAAAATGAAGGTAATTTCCACCGCACTTTATTTTCGTTATCTTGTTCAAGTTTGCCCGTTTCCCAACTGGCTTGTTGATATTTCTCAGCAAAAGGATGGCGAAGAAATTCATCACGCTCTTGCGCTATTTGGCTTAATTGTGGGCAATCCTCCGCCACATATACAGCAAGCATAATGCCATATTCTGTTTGCTCTTCTTTCACTTCAAGTGGCACTTGATATTTCTGCGCAATATAATCACGAAAGTAAAAGGCAAAATTGCTGATTTCACTACCAAATAAACGTTGCATTTGTTATATTCCTTTCTCCCAAAATATTGAATAAATGATTGCTGAATATGAATAAACAAAAAATGCCTACTGGCTTTAGCCCTTTCACTTGGGCGCTTGCCATTTTCTGCCTGCCCATTTTGTTATGGCCTTTGGCGCTACTTATCTCGCCAAATTTATTGAAAAACCCAAGTTTGAGCGATTTACAAATCACGTTGATGTCCATTTTTTTCTGGGTTTACCCGCTCATTTTAGGCATTAGTGCAAGAATACTTTACCTGATTCATCAACGCAATGCACCAAAAGCCAAAGGCTTGCTGTTATTAAGTGCGGTGATTTTTTACGCTATTTTAAGCTATATCTGTGTTGTGGGATTCAGTACTTAAATAAGGAAATCGCTCATCGCCTGATTTAAGTTCAGAATAAGATATCTCCGCGAGATGCGAAAACAAGTTAATTCACCTTAAAACGGCATTCTATATTCTGCACTGTCTATCTATAAACAAAAATCCAAGTCAATTTTCTACCGCACTTTATCGAAACGATGACTGAATATAAACGAGGCGAACGTTGTTCGCCTACTTGTTATAAAATAATTTCCAGTTTATCGTAAGCACGTTGTACTTTTTGCAACGCTTTCTCGACATTCTCATCACGAGCGAGTAATACCCCCATTCTGCGATGCCCTTGCACTTCACCTTTAGCAAATAAACGAAGATCGGTATTAGGTTCAACTAGCACATTTTCTAATCCCGCAAACTGTACATTTTGCGAATACCCCTCTACCACAATGGCTTTTGAGGCAGCTGGGCTAATTAAATTTATTTGTGGAATTGGAAGCCCTAAAATTGCACGAGCGTGCAAAGCAAATTCTGATAATTCCTGCGAGATAAGGGTAACCATTCCTGTATCGTGTGGACGAGGCGACACTTCGTTGAAAATAACATCATCGCCCGATACAAACATTTCTACACCAAAAATGCCTCGCCCACCTAGTGCAGCCGTGATTTTTTCTGCAATTTGCTGGGCTTTCGCTAATGCTACTTCAGACATTGCTTGAGGTTGCCAAGATTCACGATAATCGCCCTCTTCTTGACGATGCCCAATAGGGGCAAGGAACGCCGTGCCACCGATATGACGAACCGTAAGCAAGGTAATTTCATAATCAAATTTTACGAACCCTTCAACAATCACACGTCCTGCCCCAGCGCGTCCGCCTTGCTGGGCATAATCCCACGCAGCTTGCAACTGTTCAAGGGATTTCACGATACTTTGTCCGTGTCCAGAAGAAGACATAATCGGTTTTACCACACAAGGCACACCAATTTTTTCCACTGCCCGTTGGAAATCCGCAAAATTATCAACAAACTGATAAGGCGATGTTGGCAAGCCTAATTCTTCGGCGGCTAAACGGCGAATGCCTTCACGGTTCATCGTTAAGCGAGTGGCTTTCGCCGTAGGGACAACATTAAACCCAGCTTGCTCTAATTCCATCAAGGTTTCCGTCGCAATCGCCTCTACCTCAGGCACAATATAATCTGGCTGTTCTTTTTCCACTAACGCTTTCAATGCTTCACCATCAAGCATTGAAATGGTATAAGCACGATGAGCTACTTGTTGAGCAGGTGCATTTTCATAACGATCAACGGCAATCACTTCAACGCCCAAACGTTGTAACTCAATCACCACTTCTTTGCCTAATTCACCTGATCCTAACATCATCACTTTCGTTGCATTTGCAGTGAGTGCCGTACCTAATGTTGCCATTGCATTTTCCTTCTTTAATTAACGATTATTGTGTTAAAAGACGTTCATCTAATAATAAATCTTCATTTTTATTTACCCCGACACCACGTTCAAGGATATGTTGTGCAATTTGATGGGCTTCTGGCAAAGAATGTTCAGTGTAAGTACCACATTGATATTCGTTTAATTCAGGAATATTTTTTTGATCTTGCACTTGCAAAATATCATTCATAGAAGCAAGCCAAGCCTGCGCCACTTGCTGCTCGTTTGGCGTGCCGATCAATGACATATAAAATCCCGTACGGCAACCCATTGGCGAAATATCAATAATTTCGACATTTTCACTGTTCAAGTGATCACGCATAAAGCCAGCAAAAAGATGTTCTAAGGTATGAATACCTTTAGGGGGTAAAATCTCTTTATTTGGAAGACAAAAACGTAAATCAAAAATCGTAATGTCATCGCCCTTTGGGGTTCGCATTGTTTTTGCAACACGTACCGCAGGGGCATTCATTTTTGTATGATCAACTTTAAAACTATCGAGTAATGGCATAAGGTTTCCTTTTCTTGAATTAAAATGTAAATTTTTGTAAAAAAAATTCAATATTCTCTGAACTTTTCTGTTATTATTCGGTCTGACAGTATAGCAACTTGCAGTTGTTTTAATAAATTTGATTCCTTAAGTTATTTTTGCCACTCTTTGTGAGTGGCTTTTTCTTGCCTAATTTCTGCAATAACCGAGTTATACACGTCAAGCTAGTATAAGCAAAGTACAAAAAGCGAACAACCCAAATTTATTTTTGTAATTTTTTGTAAATTTTCTTCAAGTTATGTTATTATAGCCTTCCACAAAAAATAGCAACTTGCAGTTGTTTAATAAAAATTGGTTCCTTAGGTTATTTGCCACCTTTCAAGGTGGCTTTTTTTTACTTAAATATGGCTAATGAGCAATAACAACATATAGCGAAATAATTTTCCAATCATTATAAATAATAAGGATTTCAACCAGTTAAACTGCAACCAACCTGCCATCGCACAAAATGCGTCGCCCACAATGGGTAACCAGCTTAATAATAATGTCCAAATGCCATAGCGCTGAATTTTATTTAATGCCCAGCGTTGTTGTCGATTTTTTTGTTCTAGTTTTGGAAGCCCGCGTCCAATCATATACGTGGTCATACCACCTAATGTGTTGCCAAGCACGGCAGCAATAAGCAATTCAACAAGATCAATGGAAAAAATCGTCCCAATAAAAGGTGCGGTCAAAAAAAGGAAAATAATTTCAGAATTGCCGGGTAGCACGGTGGCGCTAAGAAAGGCACTACTAAACATTATCCACAGGCTATTTTGTGATCCCAATAGCCCCTCTCTCAGCCAATCAAGCATAGCCTGCCATATATTTGTGAATGTAATTGAGCCTATCTTGCTCTGTAATTTGGCGTATCACTTTGGCTGGATTGCCTACCACAAGGCTATTGGCGGGAATATCTTTGTTCACTACTGCTCCTGCGCCAATCACCACGTTATCGCCAATCGTTACTCCGCCTAAGATAATGGCATTGCCCCCCACCCATACATTATTGCCAATAGAAATCGGCAGTGCGTGTTCCCAATCTTGATTGCGTAACGCCGCATCAAGAGGATGCCCTACCGTATAAAGGCTCACATTTGGTGCTAGCATCACATTATCCCCAATGGTGATCCCTCCATTATCAAGCATTGTACAATTATAATTAGCAAAAAAATTCGCTCCAACTTCAATAAAGCAGCCATAATCACAAAAAAACGGGGCATTAATATGAGGTTCATTTTTACATTTCCCTAAAATCTGCTGAATTAACACCGCTCTTTTTTCTGTTTCCGAAGGGCAAATTTGTGTATTGTATTGAAAAAGTCGCTTTTTATTTTCAAGACGAAGTTGTGCTAATTCAGGATCATTGGGTTTATGCGCTAAGCCTGCAAGCATTTTTTGTTTATCAGATAACATTTAATTACCCTTAATCAATTGATTGATACGCACATCAAAAACGTCCATTCCCGCAGCCAACCCAGCTTGCACGCCAAGATCTGCATCTTCAAATACCACACAACGTTGTGGATTAACCTTGATCAATTCTGCGCAGCGTAAAAATGTATCGGGTTCAGGTTTGTGATTAACTACATCTTCTGCGGTAACCACCGCATCAAAATAAGAATGTAAATCAAATTTATCAAGCAATAAATTAGTTACATTACGGTGCGATCCCGTTCCCAACGCTAATGGTTTTTGTCCAGCAAATTTTTTCACCACCTGTGCAGCGGGTAATAAGGTGGAATGTTGCATAATTAATTCAATGCCATATTGGCGTTTCAATTGAATCACTTCGTCAAACAACGCCATTGGCATTGCCGCTTCTTTCATCATTTTTTCAGCAATCACTTTTACGGGCGCGCCACCAAGGTCATAAATCATCTGCCCATTCAAAGGATAACCCAAGGTTTCCCCCACTTTATCCCACGCTTTTTTATGACTCGGCATTGTGTCGATGACGGTACCATCCATATCAAAAATGAGCCCATCATAATCAGCCAAAAACGCTAAATCTCTCATTAATCACTCCCTTTTTTAAAATTTTTCGTATTTTGCTACAAATTTGTGATCTCTGCACTGTTTTATTTGAAGAGATTTCGGTAAAGTTAGGCTTAAACAGAATTTATCACAAAAAACTACCGCACTTTCTAACCGAAAAATGATTTCGAGGTGGCAATGAGGCTGCAACAACAATTAACTTTTTTATTACAACGAAAGTTGATCGATGAAGAAATCGTGCAATGGATGCTACATATCCGCGATCATTTGCTCAAGCAATGGCACGTTGATGTCGAAAGCCCACAGGTTTTAATGCTATTCAATCATATTGCAATGGCATTAGGGCGAATAAAACGGGGTTATACTGCAACCCCACTCGCAGCGGATATTTTGGCTGAAATACAAAGTGCGGTTGTTTTTCCACAGATTTTTCAACGCCATTCAGAATTGCTTGCATTACTACCTATCTCAATTCCTGACAGTGAACAAACGCATTTTATCGCAAATATTTATTCGCTTTCATTAAGCCAACCACAAATTCTAACTAAGACAGTATGAAAATATATTAAGAGAAGTAAATAAAAAAGGTATTAGATAAGATGGCGCACCCGAAAGGATTCGAACCTTTGACCGCTCGGTTCGTAGCCGAGTACTCTATCCAGCTGAGCTACGGGTGCGTATTTGAGTTATACTAACCAATCATTTAATCATTTTAATTTTGCTGTAGAGCTCAACAAAATGGCGCACCCGAGAGGATTCGAACCTCTGACCGCTCGGTTCGTAGCCGAGTACTCTATCCAGCTGAGCTACGGGTGCCCTGAGTAAATGGCGGTGAGAGAGGGATTCGAACCCTCGATAGAGTTTCCCCTATACACCCTTAGCAGGGGTGCGCCTTCAGCCTCTCGGCCATCTCACCGCAATCGGTTTGTGGGCGGTATAATACGGATTGCCTCAGCATAAGTCAAACGATTTTTTGCAAATAATTATTTGTTTGAATGATTTATCTACAACAAGGAATAAATATCAACTAGCCTTTCAAAATCGCGCGTAGATTCGCAAGGTTTTTCTTTGTTTGGTTCTGCTTTTCTTCTGTTGTCATTACTGGTTTGTCTTTTTCCCATTGCACATCATCTGGCGGCAACTCATCTAAAAAGCGGCTTGGCATCGGTTTAAAAACTTCGCCAAATTGTCGCCGCTCTTTGCATAAGGAAAAGGTCAGTGTTTGTTGCGCGCGTGTAATCCCTACATAGGCTAAGCGTCGTTCTTCTTCCACATTGTCTTCATCAATGCTGGTTTGGTGTGGCAGGATATTTTCTTCCATTCCCACTAAAAAAACGTGAGGAAATTCCAGCCCTTTTGAGGCGTGTAATGTCATCAATTGCACTTGATCACTTTCATCATCTTCTTCTCCACGCTCTAACATATCACGCAAGGTTAGGCGGGCGACCACTTGATTGAGCGTCATTGGCTCATTAAATTCATCGCCTTTGAGCATTTCTGCTACCCATTGGAATAAGGTCGCCACATTTTTACTTTGTACTTCTGCCATTCTTGGTGAAGTGGCCGTTTCGTAAAGATATTCTTCATAATGCAATTGGCTTAACATTCGGCGAATGGCATCTTCTGGTTCAGCGCGTAAAATTTCATCATTAAGCTCAACAATCCAACGCGCAAAATTTTGCAACGCATCATAAGCTTTTGGCGTAACGCGTTGAATTAATTCAAAATCAAAAATGGCTTCAAATAAACTGATATGTTTTGCTGATGCCAATGATCCCAATTTTTCAAGGGTTGCCGTACCAATTTCTCGCTTTGGCGTATTGATAATACGTAGCAATGCGGCATCATCATCTTGGTTCACCAAAACGCGCAAATATGCCATCATATCTTTAATTTCAGCCCTTGAGAAAAAAGACGTACCGCCAGAAATCTTGTAAGGAATACGATTTTGCATAAGTACCTTTTCAAATAAACGGGATTGATGATTTCCCCGATACAAAATGGCATAATCACGGTATTGGGTTTTACGCATAAAACGGTGTGTAATCAGCTCTCCTACCACCCGTTCTGCTTCATTTTCCTCATTTTTAGCCTCGATCACTTGTAATTTTTCCCCTTCACCCAAGGTAGAAAATAATTTTTTATCAAAAACGTGATCGTTGTTGGCAATCAAAATATTAGCACAATGCAAAATTCGCCCTGTAGAACGATAATTTTGCTCAAGTTTAATCACTTCTAACTGTGGGAAATCATTTTTTAGGCGAGCCATATTTTGCGGTTTTGCACCACGCCAAGAATAAATAGATTGATCGTCATCGCCTACTACGGTAAATCTCGCAGCCTCCCCCACCAACAATTTGATTAATTCATACTGGCTCGTATTAGTATCCTGATATTCATCTACCAGCAAATAGCGAATTTTTGCCTGCCATTTTGACCGCACTTCTGCATTTTCACGTAACAGCAAAGTAGGCTGCATAATTAAATCATCAAAATCTAAGGCATTATAAGCACGCAACTGAGTGGCATAGCGTTGATAGCATTGGGCGAATGTTTGTTCTTGGGGATCCCCTGCCATTGCAAGGGCTTGTGCAGGCAAAATAAGATCATTTTTCCAACGGGCAATACACGTAATCAACGCTTTCAATAAATCTTTATCTTGTTGTAGAAGATCTTGGGTTAATTCCTTTAATAACGCCATTTGATCCGAATCATCAAATAAAGTGATCGAAGATTTTAGCCCTAAATGCTTATATTCTCGCTTTACAATCTCAAAGCCAAGGGTATGGAAGGTAGAAATCGTCAAACCGCGACTTTGCGCTTTGCCAATAGAATGTGCCACCCGTTCTTTCATCTCTCGTGCCGCTTTATTAGTGAAGGTTACCGCCGCAATTTGCTTGGCGGAATAACCACAATTTGCGATTAAATACGCAATTTTATTGATGATAACTCGCGTTTTCCCCGAACCAGCGCCCGCTAAAACCAAGCAAGGTCCAGAGACATAATGAACGGCTTGTTGTTGTTGTACATTTAATTTCATTTGGCTTCTTCCGCCCACGCATAGGGCAATAATGCGGTGTCTAATAAAAAAGATAAAGGCAAATCTAAAATTGGCAGTCCCCATTTTTGAGCCATCTGCCAATCATATTTTGTACCCGCATAGCTTTCATAAGGTTTACTTGGATCGACCAACTTCACCACCGTGCCACAACCCGAAAGTAAACAAAGTGCGGTAGGAATTATTACTATTTTTTTCATACTAAATGAGACAAAAAATTTCGGACATTATAAAAAATAGAAAGTAAGAAATACAACGGGAATTGCCAAGATAGCTACATAATGTGTGATTTCAAAACAACTAATATGTCAAACATTATCTTATAATCCATTGATTAACAAGCTCTTGTGTCGTTTCTTTATGCACCCACATACTTTCAAAATTTGGTGTAGGATATTTACTGTGGTTGTAGCCAACAAATTGGTGAAAATCAAATACGGCGTGAGGATAACCATTAATCAGTAAAAAGGCTTGATAACCATTTTCTGACCAACAAATCTGTAAATCTCGTGGCTCAGCTAAAGAATTTTTATCAATATCATTCACTGCATATACAAAAAGACTATCCACTACAGGCTGAGATCTCTGATGCAAATCAAGGGCATAAAAATAGCCTGTTTCACCATCATCTTCAAAAATAACCAGTAAATGTTCGTGCTGTGGTGAATGTGCGCCACAACGGTATTTTTCACCAATTTTTAGCTTTTCATCAAGAACAGAATAAAGCATTGTTTCTCCTATTTTTAGGTAATAAAAAGCCACCGGTAATTCGGTGGCTTAGGTAAATCAGGTAATAAATTACGCTTGACCTTTAACCGCTTTTAATCCTAAGAATGGGGCTTTGTCGCCTAATGCTTCTTCGATACGGATTAATTGGTTGTATTTCGCAATACGGTCAGAACGGCTCATTGAACCTGTTTTGATTTGGCCTGCTGCTGTACCTACCGCTAAATCTGCAATAGTTGCATCTTCTGTTTCGCCTGAACGGTGTGAGATAACCGCTGTGTAACCTGCATCTTTTGCCATTTTGATTGCAGCTAAAGTTTCAGTTAATGAACCAATTTGGTTGAATTTAATTAAGATTGAGTTTGCAATCCCTTTTTCAATCCCTTCTTTTAAGATTTTGGTGTTAGTTACGAATAAGTCATCACCCACTAATTGAACTTTATCGCCTAGTACTTTAGTTTGGTATGCGAAACCGTCCCAATCTGATTCGTCTTGACCATCTTCGATAGACACGATTGGGTACTCTTTGCATAAACCTTCTAAGTAGTGAGTAAATTCTTGAGAAGTGAATGATTTACCTTCACCTTTCATTTCGTACATACCGTTTTCTTTGTTGTAGAATTCAGATGATGCACAGTCCATTGCCAATGTAACATCTTTACCTAATACATAACCGGCTTTCTCTACCGCTTCTTTGATACAAGCAAGCGCTGCTGCATTTGATTCTAGGTTAGGTGCAAAACCACCCTCATCACCTACTGCGGTGCTTAAACCTTTAGATTTTAATACTTTAGCAAGGTTATGGAATACTTCAGCACCGATACGTAGTGCTTCTTTTAAGGTTTTCGCACCCACTGGTTGGATCATAAACTCTTGAATATCCACGTTGTTATCTGCGTGTTCACCACCATTGATAATGTTCATCATTGGTAATGGCATTGAGTAAACGCCCGGTGTGCCGTTTAGCTCTGCAATCCACGCATAAAGTGGTAAACCTTTAGATGCTGCCGCTGCTTTCGCGTTAGCAAGAGAAACCGCTAAAATTGCATTTGCACCGAATTTAGATTTATTTTCCGTGCCGTCTAAGTCGATCATAATTTGGTCGATTTCTGCTTGGTTAGTGGCATCTTTACCCACTAAGGCTTGTGCGATTGGGCCATTTACCGCTTCAACCGCTTTTAACACACCTTTACCTAAGAAACGAGATTTATCGCCATCGCGTAATTCTAATGCTTCACGAGAACCTGTTGATGCGCCAGATGGTGCAGCAGCCAGACCGACAAAACCACCTTCAAGGTGAACTTCTGCTTCAACAGTTGGGTTACCGCGCGAGTCAATGATTTCACGACCAATAATTTTAACGATTTTCGCCATTTTATTTTCCTCTTTTAAGTTCAAAATGAATTCTTGAAAAATCGCACTTATAGTAAAGCGTTTTTCTGAATTTGTCTTGTTAAAAATACTGCTTATTTGATCAAAACACTATTTTTTAACTATTTTTCTGATGTTCTTTTGCTGCCTTGACAAAGCCCTCAAATAATGGATGACCATCACGTGGAGTTGAGGTAAATTCAGGGTGGAACTGACAAGCAACAAACCAAGGGTGATTTGGTACTTCAATAATTTCCACTAATTTTTTATCCGCAGATAGCCCTGTTACTTTTAAACCGGCTTTTTCAATTTGTGGTAATAGGGTATTGTTTACCTCGTAACGATGACGATGACGCTCTTCAATGGTTTCTGCACCATATAGCTCACGCGCTCGGCTGCCTTCGGCAAGATGACATTGCTGTGCGCCTAAACGCATTGTGCCACCAAGATCAGACTTATCACTACGGGTTTCGATATTTCCTTCTGCATCTTGCCATTCTGTAATTAAGCCCACCACAGGTTGTTTACAATTTTTATCAAACTCAGTGGAATTTGCTTCGGTCAATCCTGCTTTATGACGCGCATATTCAATTAATGCCACTTGCATTCCTAAACAAATGCCTAAGTACGGAATGTTGTTTTCTCGGGCATATTGTGCGGTGCGAATTTTGCCTTCCACCCCACGATAGCCAAAGCCACCCGGCACTAAAATACCATCTAAGCCTTTTAGCACCTCTGTACCTTTGCTTTCAACATCTTCTGAATCAATATACTTAATATTCACATTTAGACGGTTTTTTAATCCCCCGTGTTTTAATGCTTCATTCACGGATTTATAAGCATCAGGTAACTCAATATATTTCCCTACCATACCAATGGTTACTTCACCTGTTGGGTTAGCTTGTTGATAAAGCACTTGCTCCCATTCGCTTAAATCCGCTTCAGGGCAATCTAGCTGGAAACGCTGACAAATAAACTCATCTAGGCCTTGTGATTTCAATAAAGCTGGAATCTGATAAATAGAATTCACATCTTTTAACGAAATCACCGCACGTTCTGGCACATTACAGAACAAGGCAATTTTGGCACGTTCATTCGGTGGGATCATACGATCAGAACGGCAAATTAACACATCAGGCTGAATTCCAATTGAGAGCAATTCTTTAACTGAATGTTGCGTTGGCTTGGTTTTCACTTCGCCCGCTGTTGGAATATAAGGCACAAGGGTTAGGTGCATAAAAATCGTACGTTCACGCCCCACTTGCACAGCAAGCTGACGTAATGCCTCTAAGAACGGTAATGATTCAATATCCCCCACTGTTCCGCCCACTTCCACGATAGCCACATCGTGTCCCGCTGCGCCATCAATCACGCGAGCTTTAATTTCGTTGGTGATATGTGGGATAACTTGAATGGTCGCCCCAAGATAGTCGCCTCGACGCTCTTTGCGTAAGACTTCAGAATAAATTTTACCCGTAGTGAAATTATTGCGTTTGGTCATTTTAGTGCGAATAAAACGCTCATAATGCCCGAGATCGAGATCCGTTTCTGCGCCGTCTTGGGTCACAAATACTTCACCGTGTTGGGTTGGACTCATTGTGCCGGGATCCACATTAATATAAGGATCCAGTTTCATAATGGTTACATTCAAACCACGAGCTTCTAAAATTGCGGCCAATGATGCCGCTGCAATCCCTTTACCAAGGGAAGAAACCACGCCGCCCGTTACAAAAATATAGTTGGTAGCCATAAATAGAACCTAATTTGTTGAGATGAAAAAATTGATAATCATTGTAATAAGACGGGATGTTAGTTTACAGCAAAGGGCAATCTAACTCAATCGCTAGGAAAGATTTTTTAATTTTTAAAGTGCGGTGCTTTTTTCTCATTTTTTTATAAAATTCCGCAAAATCTCCCCGCACTTTCTTTTTTCGTCAATAAAAAAGCTACCCAGAGGTAGCTTTTGATTTTTTGATGATTAATTAATGCTGACCATTGTCTTCAATAGGTTTGATGCTTTCATCAAACTCTGGTAATGGTTTATGCTCACTTGCGATATAAGTATAAATGACAGGCAAGATGAACAAGGTAAAGAGCGTACCAATTGCCAATCCTGCTACGATCACAATACCAATACTAAAGCGAGACACTGCACCTGCGCCTGTCGCATATAGCAATGGAATTAACCCTGCAATCATTGCAGCGGTTGTCATTAAAATAGGACGTAAACGAACTTTGGCCGCAGACATAATTGCTTCCATTCGATTTTTATGATGATAAAGCTGCTCTTCTTTTGCCACTTCACACATTAAGATACCGTGTTTCGTAATTAAGCCTACAAGCGTAATCAAGCCCACTTGTGAGTAAATATTTAAGGTTGTTCCAGCAATACCGAAGAAACCAAATAAATTTAAGGCAAATAACGCGCCACTCACAGCAAGTGGTACAGAAATCATAATCACTAATGGATCGCGGATAGATTCAAATTGAATTGCTAACACAAGGAAGATAATAATCACTGCTAAGGCAAAAGTAACGCCTAATGAATTGCCTTCTTGTACAAGCTGACGTGCTTCACCTTTGAAGTCGTAGTTATAGCCTTGTGGTAAATCCTGATTCGCTGTGTCTTGTAACCACTTCACCGCATCACCAATACTAATTGTTGGTGAAGGCACTGCACCAATAATCGCAGAATTTAACTGGCTAAAACGAGGTAATGAACTTGGCTGTGATTCAAGCGTTACCGTTAAAAAACTGCTTAACGGTACAGATTCGCCATTACTTGCTTTGACATAATAGTTATCCATACTTTCTGGAGATAAACGATCTTTGCGCTTAACTTGTGAAATCACTTTATACGCACGTCCATCAATATCTACACGGGTGATGGTTGCAGCAGAAAGATAGCTACCTAGTGTATTACTAATTTGCTGCATAGATACCCCATAGGTTCCCGCTTTTTCTTTATCAATGGTGATTTTCATCTGCGCGGTATCAAATTTCAACGCTAAAGAGGTATACACAAACTGCCCTGAGTTTTTCATTTTATCTAAAAAAGCCCCGGCAATGTCTGCCAATTCTTTATAATCCTTCGCTGTACTAATCACAAAGCTCACTGGTGGGCCTTGTTCACCGGTTTCAATTTCAGGGAAAGCGAAACCACTCACCGAAATTTCAGGAATAGCTTGGGCTTTTTGATTTAATTCAGCAAGCACTTCACTTTGTTTACGTGAACGTTCTTTCCAATCTTTCAGCGTTACGACATTTAGAGATTGATTCGAACTTGGTGCACCTGAGATAACCATTGAAAAACCGACTTCTTCGGTATTTTTCAAAATATCTTCATAACCTTTCATTGCCCCTTGTACATAATCCACATTCACATTTGCAGGTGCCGTACCTAATGCCAAAAATGCGCCTTTATCTTCAACAGGGGTTAATTCGCTAGAAAGAGAATTAAATAGCATTGGCAATGTTGCAAAGATTACCACAGCAAAAGCCAATACAAACTTACGGCTATTCATAATGATACCTAGCAGGTATTCATAAGTGCGGGTTAATTTTCCTAAAGTATTTTCGATACGTTGCTCAAGTTTTGACGGTTCAGTATGTGGCTTAAGCAATTTACTACTCATCATTGGAGAAAGCGTTAACGCCACAATCCCTGAAATAAATACCGCACCAGCTAAAGTGAGTGCAAACTCTTTAAACAGTGAACCTGTAATTCCACTCATTAATGCCATTGGAGAATATACTGCAATCAATGCAATGGTCATCGAAATAACAGGAACAGCAATTTCTCTTGTCCCTATAATTGCAGCTCGAAATGGTGTTTCGCCTAATTTAATATGACGATCCACGTTTTCTAGCACCACAATCGCATCGTCCACCACAAGCCCAATTGCCAGAATTAATGCTAGCAACGTCATGAGATTGATGGAAAAATCAAACGCTTGCAACATCATAATCACCCCAATTAAAGAAATTGGAATGGTAATGACAGGAATTAAAATCGCTCGGAATGAACCAATAAATAAGGTAATCACCACCAATACGATAATGGTTGCCTCTAAAATGGTTTTTACCACTTCATCAATAGAACTATTAATAGCAATAGTACGGTCATATAAGATATCCGTTTCCATACTATCAGGTAGATTACGTTTAATACTCTCATATAATGGACGAATATTTTTTGCAACAGTTAGTGGATTCGCTGTTGAGGCTGGATCAATAGCTAACACAACAGAATCAGAACCATTTGCAACCGCACGGCTATCATCACTTTCTTTATTTAATTCTACCTCTGCAATATCACGTAAACGAACTAAATTATCCCCTTTAGAATAAACAATTAAATTACGTAATTGCTCTACGGTTTTGGTCGTAGTTTCAACTTTATTTTTATATACCGTAAAATAACCGTTATCGTTTCCTGCTGCTGTTTGAACGTTATTGGCTGATAAAGCTGCCATCACTTCTGGTGCGGAAAGGTTTTGCGATGCCATTTTTTGTGGATCTAACCAAATACGCATGGCATATTGTGATGCCCCATAAATGGAAACTTTTGCCACCCCTTCAATGGTAAAGAATTGTGGTTTTACTACACGTTCAATATAGTCCGTTACTTGGCTTGCATCTAACTTATTAGAACGGAAACTAATATACATGATGCCCGATCCCCCAGTTGATGAGGTAATTGCCGGATCATCAATTCCATTTGGTAATGCAGAACGTACTGAATTTACTTTTGCTAACACATCGGCTAATGCTGCATTTGGATCTGTATTTAACTTCATTTTTACCGTAATTGCTGAAGCATTAGGACGGCTTTCAGAAGACATATAATCAATATTATCTGCTTGTGCAATTGCTTCTTCCAATTTAGAGGTAACAAAAGCCTGAATTAAGTTTGCATCTGCCCCTGGGTAAGTTGTCGTAACATTAATTACCGTTGTGGTCATTTTGGGATATTCACGTACACTGAGCTTTGAAATAGCTTGCAACCCCAAAATAATAATCAGCAAGCTAATCGAAACTGCTAATACAGGGCGACGAATAAAAATATCTGTAAATTTCATTCACACACTTCCTAAATTAAAGATTAGTTTTCTTCACAGGTTCTGCTGTACCAACACCCGCTTTATCCGTCACAAAAACTAAGCTGCCATTACCAATACGCTGCTGACCGCCCGTGATGATTAAATCCCCCACTTTCACATCATCGCCTTTTAATTGCGCATAAATGCCTTGACGATCTTTGGTAAAGACAGTGATTTGTTTCGCACGATATACCTTATCAATGTCATCTTTGTGTGGAAATTTATCATTATCTAATAAAGTTTGTTTTTCATCATTAGAAAGTGCGGTTAAAACATAGGCAATTTCGCCGTACATATTGTAGCTCACCGCAACTTGTGGCACGACAACCTGATTTTGTTCTGTTGGTAAAGCGATGCGTAAACGAGTGAACATACCAGAAAGCAATTTTTGTCCATCTTCTGGATCAAATGTGGCTTGCACATCTACAAGACCTGTTGCGCCATTAATTGCTGGCTCAATTGCTGTAATTTTTGCCCCAAATGTTTCCCCTAAACGCGCATCCGCTGTCGCGGTAACCTTTTGTTGTAAATGCAATTGATCTAACACATTTTGTGCAACAGAAAAATCAACTTTCATTTGGCTACGATCTTCAACACGAACAATTTCACTGCCCATTGTTACATATTGCCCGACATTCACTTTTACAATACCCGTAACTCCATCAAAAGGAGCAACAATCTGACGACGTTCAATTGTTGCTTTCAATGCTTCAATATTTGCCATTAAAGCATCATAACTGGCTTTGGCATTATCTAATTCTTGTTGCGAAACACTTTTCGTTTTATAAAGATTGAGATAGCGTTGATAGGTTTGCTTCACCGAAGAAAGCTGTGCTTGCGAAGCCGATAAATTTGCCTGTTCTACCGAGCTATCTAATTGCACTAACACATCGCCTTTTTTCACCGCTTGCCCAGATTGAACTAGTACTTTCGCTACAGTACCTGCAGTTTGTGCACTTAACATTGCCCCTTGGTTTGGTCTCACTAAACCAGTAGTTTCAATAACAGGCGTCCATTCCTTTGCTTCCACTTTCATGGCAGTAACAGGATTTGCCGTTTCTGGCAAACTGGACATATATTTTCCAATTGCAATGCCTTTGCCAATATTTGCCGCAATCATTCCAATAAAAATTAAGGCAATAACAATTAAAATCAGCTTCGTCCAAAAAACGTGAGAACGTTTTTTAACCGTTGGTTGAGTATTAAGACTCATAAAAAAACTCCATAATAACTATAACTAAACTATTTTTGCATTGATCGCCAAGTTCTTATAATAACTTCCTCTAAAATATCATTTTCAATTTCAGTTTTTATAAAAGCGTGATCGTATGCTAAATTAATCGCACTTTCTAAACCTAATGAAAATAATATTTTCGGCGGTAAATCACATAATACTCCAGCTTGATTTGCTTTTTGGCAAAACGCATACCATAGGGTTTGTTTTTCCTGTTCCATACAAATTTGATAGAAATCAGGTAAGGATTGATATTGGCTCATATTCACCACAATCATTGGATTGTCTTGTAAATAATGCCAAATGTTCCACCACATTTGACGATATTGTTCAAAGTGCGGTTGGTTTTCATCGTAATTTTTTTCTAATTCCTTAGAAAAAAGAGTAAACACTCTACGAGCAAAGGCTTTTAACAATTCTTCTTTACTTTTAAAGTAAATATAAATTGTTCCCGCAGAAATATTGGCTGCTTTGGCGATTTTGTGCATCGACAGATTATGCAATCCACCTTCTGCCATAAGCCTTTCTGTCGCTAAAAAGATTTGCTCGGTCATCTCATTTTCAGATTGACGCATTAAAATAACCTTAAAAAAATTAATAAAAGGAAGTTACACACAGTAACAGAATGGACTGAATGAACGTTCGTTCATTTTAATGATTTTTTATTTTTTCGCAATAAATAAATCAAAATACAAGCGAAAAAAAAGCCACCTTTAAAAAGGTGGCTGATGTGATTTCGTTCGATTTTACATTCCAATTAACACACAAGTGGTGATTGACTTCGCCTTTTCAAGTGTCTTTTGTGTGGTTGTGCGATCTCCCACAGGTCCAATCACGACACGATTCCAATCCGCACTGCTATTTACGCGTGCATTAAATCCTGCTAAAACCAATTTCGCTTGAATATTTTCTGCTTGCTGACGATTTTTAAATGCGCCACATTGCAAGCCGTATTTTCTCTCTCCATCGGTATTTTTCGCTACGGCGGTTTCCACTTTCTTCGGTGTTTCCGCTTTTTTTGGTGTTTCCACTTTTTTGCTGTCTTCTTTCGCTTTCACAACAGAGGTTGTTTCTACCACTGTAGGCTTGCTTTCACTAACTTCTACTTTTACAGGCGCAGGCTTTCTTGCCGCTTCTTTTGCAGCAAGCTCTTCTGCTTTTTTACGTTCTTCTAATTGTTTTAAACGTGCTGCCTCGGCGGCTTTTTGCTCTTTTTCCATTTCGATTAGCACTTTTTTCTGCTCTTCCGTTAAACGCATATTTTTTTCCAATGATTTTGGATTATCGTCCACTGGCACAGTGCGGGTTTCCAAGGCTTTAATATAGCTCCACACTTCTTCAGGCGGTGTAGGCAACACACTTTTTGGTGTGTTTTTCTCTGGCGTTATCAGCACAGGGGCAATGTCATTAGATTTTTCTTTTAACAAGAATAATCCCGCTACAAAAATGCCGATCACTAATGCGGCAATCCCTAAAATCAGTGGTTTATTAACCTTTTTTGCTTTTTTCTTTGGTTTGCCTGTACGGCGAGCATAATCACGTTGAGCCACAATAAAACCCTATATTTAAAAGTGCGGTGGAAATTTACGCTAAATTTGCTTTCGGAAATCGCGTATTATTCGCGATGGAAGATTGCGATTAAATTGTATAATGAATAAAAATCAAGATCATTATTCAATAAAACAGATGAGAAAATAAATTTCCCCTCATTTCATCCGACAAAATTGTTCCAATTCTACTGAAAAATAGGGGCAATGGCTAGCGAGTTTTAACTTAAATCTAACGGATCGACATCTAACACCCAACGGACTTGATGGGCTTTTTGCGGAATATCCTGTTTAAACTGGCTTAATACTTGCTGTAATTTTGCTTTTGACGAATGTTGTAATAATAACTGCCAACGGTAAGCCCCCGCTTTTTTGCTAAATGGCGCAGGTAAAGGACCATAAATTTGTAAACCTGCCACATTTTGCTGTTGTAATTGTTGCGCAATTTGCTGTAAAAACTGTTCAGCTTCTTCACTATGACGGCTTTGCGCACGAAATAAGGCTTGTGAATGATAAGGCGGCAATCCCATTTGCTGGCGTAATTGCAAGGCGTGTTGGGCAAATTCGCCATACCCCTCTTTTAATAAGGTGCGTAATAAAGGGTGATCTGGATAATGGGTTTGCAATACCACTTCTCCACGTTTGTCGCCACGTCCAGCTCGTCCTGCGACTTGAATATAAAGCTGAGCAAGTCGCTCTTCAGCACGAAAATCTACAGAAAATAACGCATTATCCACATTCAGCAATCCAACTAAGGTGACATTAGGAAAATGATGTCCTTTAGCAAGCATTTGTGTACCAATTAAAATCTGGCTTTTGCCTTGTTGAATATCTTGCAAATGCTGTTCTAACTTACCTTTGCGCGCTGTGCTATCACGATCAATACGCGTTACCACATAATCGGGGAAGCGTTGTGTTAAGGTTTCTTCAAGCTGTTCGGTGCCAAGTCCAGTGGTCATTAAGTGGGTTGAGCCACAATGCCCACATTGCATAGGAATGGGCTTTTGCGAGCTGCAATGATGGCAACGTAATACACGCTGATGTTGATGATAAGTATAAGGTTTTTCACAATGTTGGCATTCTGCAATCCAACCACATTCGTGGCAAAATAACACGGGTGCAAAGCCCCGACGGTTTAAAAACAGCAAGACTTGGTTGCCTTGTTGTAAATGTTCCTGCATTTTATTAGCAAGGGCATCTGACAATCCATTTTGCATACGCTGATGTTTTAAATCAATCACGAATTGTTGAAGTGCGGTGCTATTTCCTGCTCTTTTTTGCAAAATAATGTGCTGGTATTTGCCTAATTTCACGTTATTCAGGCTTTCTAAACTTGGCGTTGCTGACCCCAATAAAATAGGAATCTCTAATTGTTTTGCATACACCACCGCCAAATCCCGTGCGTGATAACGCCAGCCATCTTGCTGTTTAAAAGAGCTGTCGTGTTCTTCATCTATCACAATCAAGCCAAGATCCGCAAATTGCGTGAATAATGCCGATCTTGTGCCAATGATTATGGCACTTTGTCCTGATTTTGCACGCTGCCACGCCTGTAAGCGTTGGTTATCATTCAAATTTGAATGTAATACATCAATCACGACATTAAAACGTGCTTTAAAACGTTGTACCGTTTGTGGCGTTAGCCCAATTTCAGGCACAAGGACTAGCACTTGTCGCCCTTTTTTCAAAGTTTCTTCAATGCTTTGCAAATAAATTTCTGTTTTGCCCGAACCTGTTACGCCATCAATCAACCAAACGGCAAAGCCTTGATGAAATACAATTTGCCCTAATGCTAAGGCTTGTTCTTTGTTTAAACGATGCTTATTCTCTTCATTAACAATGGGCTGATCAAGATCATACCAAGGACGGCTCACTTTCTGTTGTTCGTATTCCTCTATATAACCTTTTTCTTTTAAATGCTGCCAAATTGTAGTAGAAAAGGGCGTTTGCCCTTTTTCCAGTGGTTGTTGAGCTAATAACTGCAATGCTTCTTGCTGTTTCTTCGCTCGTTTAAGTGAATGCTCACGTAAGGCTTGTTCCCCCTGTTCGGTAATGCGGAAAAAAACGGGCGAATTTTCCACCGCACTTTCCCCTTGCCGCAATTTCACCGGCAGCGCTTGGAATAAGGCTTCACCCAATGGCGCTTGATAATAATTTGCCGCCCAGTGGATCAATTGCCACACAGGTTCATTAAACAGAGTTTGCTCATCAAGTACGGTCAAGATTGCTTTAAGCTGTTGTGGGGCAACCTCACTTTGGCTCGGCAAATCTACCACGATCCCCACGCGTTTCTGCCTTCCAAATGGCACAATCACACGCCCCCCTACCGCAGGAGAGAAGCCCTCTGGCAGAAGATAATCAAAAAATTGGAATAATGGCACGGCTAGCGCCACACGGACAAGTTTCATTATGCGAGCCTTAACAAACAAAAATTGCGCTTATTATAGCGGAATAATCTCGCCCCTTGAATATTCCTTTTTTTTCGGTATAATCTGCGAGCTTAAATGAAAGATCTTGCTTATGGCGATGTGCTATAAGTGTAATATTAACCACACTCGGTGCTAAATTCAGTTTTAGAGAGCGGAGTGGCTTCAAATTGAGGTTTTCTATGAAACAAGGTATTCACCCAGAATATAAAGAAATTACGGCAACTTGTTCTTGCGGTAATGTGATCAAAACTCGTTCAACTTTAGGTAAAGATTTGAACTTGGACGTGTGCAGCAACTGCCACCCATTCTACACAGGTAAACAACGTGTTGTTGATACTGGTGGTCGTGTTGAACGCTTCAACAAACGTTTCAGCATTCCAAGCACGAAATAAGATTAAGTGTATAAAAAACCCTACTGACGTAGGGTTTTTTATTCTCTAAAATTAATCTTTTCTAAGGGAAACCATTAACTGATCGATTTTAAAATTCTCTGTATCAATAATTTCAAATTTATAGTTATCATAGAGAACAAAGTCAGTTTTTTTCGGGATTTTACGTAACATATACATCATAAATCCACCGATAGTTTCATAATTTTCTGCATCGGGGAAATTTTCTATTTCTAAGGCGCGCATCACATCTTCTAAAGGTGTTGCACCGTCAATCAGCCACGAGCTTTCATCACGGCGAACAATTTGCTCTTCTTCACTCGAAACTAATTCGCCCATTACAATACTCATTACATCATTGAGCGTTACAATTCCTACCACCAACGCGTATTCATTCACAATCACGGCAAAATCTTCACCAGCAGATTTAAACAATTCCAGCACTTCAAACAAGGATAAGGTATCAGGAATAAATAGTGGTTTACGCAAAACACGCTGATCCGTAAGGGAAACCTGTTGTTCTTGTAAATACAGTGTGAGTAAGCTATGTGATTCAATATAACCTAAAATTTTATCCAATCCATTATCGCAAATGAGCAATTTAGAATGCGGATTAGATTTAATCGTTGCCACCACCTTTTCACGATCAAAAGTGCGGTCTAAAAACACAATATTTTCACGCGTGGTCATTGTGGAAGTCACCGTGCGTTCTTGCATATCGAAAATATTTTCGATCAAATAATGTTCTTGCGCTTTTAACACACCTGCTTCTGCCCCTGCGTCCATCAGCGCCACAATATCTTCAGGGGTCAGGTTATCTTCTCGCACGGTAGAAATACGCAATAAGCGAAATACGCCGTTGGCAATAGCATCAAACAGCCACACGATAGGCTTAAATAAGAAAATGCAGAACAGCATAATGCGCACAGTACGCAACGCGACAGCTTCGGGATTGGTCATTGCAAGGCGTTTAGGAATCAGATCCGCCAGCAAAATAAACGCAATGGTTACAATGGCAAAAGACAACCAAGATGCGGCACTTTGCAGCCATTCTGCGTGGCTATATTGGGCAAGTAATTTTTCTAGCACAGGACTAATGGCACTTTCGCCAATCACCCCACCTAAAATTGCCACCATATTCAAGCCAATTTGCACCACGGTGATAAATCGCCCCGGTTGCGCTTGCAGTTGTAGCACTAATCTTGCTCGTTCATCGCCTTCATTTTCAAGGCTTTGTAGTTTTAATTTTCTTGCTCCCGCTAATGAAATTTCTGCAGAAGAAATCACCGCACTGACGCCAATTAAGGCGGTTAAACTTAATATTGCTTCAAATAATCCCATTTTTATTATCCTTAGAAGAAAAATGGTGCATCGCAAGATACACCACTTTCACCTGATTTTGACACTTATTTTTCGCTATCAAACCAACCACGCACAAATTGGATTGAGAAGAACAGTGTAATCAACAAGAAGAAATAAAATACATAAGACAGAATTGGGTAAGACGCCCCTTCATCTAAGGTAACTTCTTTGATTGAGGTGGCATTACGGAATTCATCAAATAGCACTAAACGCCAGCCATAATATTTCACTTGTACCAATTTATGCTCCACAGCAAAGCTTTGTGCTTTGGCTTGTAAATCGGCAGAGCCAAATTTGAAATAGAAAGGAAAACTCCAGCGTGTATCTTCATTGCGATACACCATCACCTTATCTTCATTCGGTTTTTGCGTATAAATATAATACACATCACGGGTCGGGCCATCTGCTGGATTCGATTTGGTGATTGGACCATCTTTATCCACCCGTTTTACTTCCACGCCTGTTACTCGGGTTACATCATAATGAGGGGTAACATAGTTTACAAGGGCAAATAAAAAACCGTGAAATAAAAAGATGATCAAAATGAAAAAATATTTAAAAAAGCGTCGCATTGTTTCTTCCTCCAGCTAAGGTAATGTTTTATTGTACCTGAATTTTGAACAAACGCTCAAAATTTTGTGTGGTTATTTGGGCAAATTCCTCACTTGAAAGCCCTTTCAAGGTAGCAACATAATCACACACTTCACGAGTATAAGCAGGCTGATTTTGTTTTCCACGATAAGGCACAGGCGCAAGGTAAGGGCTATCGGTTTCCACCAATAAACGATCTAACGGCACTTGACGTACAACTTCACGTAGTTCTTCCGCATTTTTAAAGGTAATAATGCCTGAAATGGAAATATAAAATCCCAGATCAAGGGCTTGTTTTGCCATTTGCCAATTTTCGGTAAAACAATGCAAAACACCACCGCACTTTTCAGCCTGATGTTCTTTCAACAAGGCAATGGTATCTTCTCTTGCTGAGCGGGTATGCACAATAATTGGCTTGTTTAACGCATTCGCTACGCCAATTTGCTCAGCAAACACAGCTTGCTGCTGAGCTTTATTTTCCACACTGTAATAATAATCCAAGCCCATTTCACCAATAGCGATCACCTTATCATCTTGCGCCAGCTGATGTAAACGTGTCGCATCAAAAGGTTCATCATCTAAATCTAAAGGGTGAACACCACAAGCTAAGGAAATTTCAGAAAACGGTTTTAAGGTTTCATACATTTGCTCAAAACGTTTTAAGGTTACGCCCACCGCAAGTAAATGTTGCACACCACGTTGTTTGGCTTTTTGCACCACATCAGCAACATTTTGATGTAAGTTTTCATAATCTAATGCGTCTAAATGACAATGACTATCTACAATAAACATTTTACTTTCCTAATGCGTTTGTTGAGGTTCAAAGACCTCGGTAATTAAGCGTGTTAAGCCATCAAGCAAAATAATTTCTTGATTCACGCCGTTAATTTGTAATAAATCCGACCGCACTTGCTGCATAATTTTGCTGGCTTTAAGTAGCCCTTGCGTACTCTGTTTTTGGTTAAAACGTTGAATAGCTTGCAAAAAATCCGTCTGAACCCATTGAGCTGGCACATTCAATTTCATTTTTAACGCATCGCGCAAAAATCCACTCAACCAATCGAGTTGCTGGAATAAAATCTCTTTTTCAAAGTGCGGTAATAATTCCAGTGGCGAACGGCGCGTATAAAACAGCCAAAATTGACGTAACAATAACGTGCGTTTTTGTAATAATCCTTGTTGCAACATAGCCAAGGCAGAAAGTGGACGACCGTGCGAAACATCAAGTGCGGTGCGAATTTCTTCCATTTTTCCCACATTTTGCTCCGCCAGCCAAGCTAGAGCTTGCGTTTGTGTCGGGTTGGCGATTAACCAAGGCTGACTACGGCTGTAAATGGTTGCCAACAAGCTCGCCGAAAGATCGGCTTGAAGCAGGAAATAGGTCTGTTGCGTCGGTTCTTCTAAGGTTTTCAGCAAGGCATTCGCGGCAGATTCTGTCAGGCGATCCACCTGTTTAATCATCACAATTTTATTGCCTCCCTGTTGTGAACGCTGCGCCACTTTTTCATTCACTTCACGCACTTGATCGATACCAATATCCTTATTTTCAATCGGTTCAAGCAGATAAAAATCAGGGTGATTGCCTGCATTAAAAAGCTGACAATGATGGCACGCACCACAAGGTTGATGGCCCTTTGGCGATTGACAGACTAACCACGCTGCCACGCCACGCAACAACGCATCACTGCCAATGCCTTGCTCCGTTTTAAATAACAAGGCGTGATGCCCATACCCTTGTTCAAAGGCGTGGATAATTTTGTCGTAATAGGGTTGCAACCAAGGATAACGTAACATAAATTTTATTGATGATTTTTAATGAAATTTTGCACCGCACTTTGAATATCGGCACGCACTTGTTCAATGCTTTGTTCAGCATTAATCATCACCGCATTGGGATCTTGTTTAACCAAGGCTAAGTAACGATCTCTGGTACGTTGGAAAAAGGCAATTTCTTGCTGTTCAATACGATCTAATTCACCACGCCCTCTCGCTCGCGCTAAACCAATTTCAGGATCAAGATCTAAATATAAGGTGAGATCAGGGGAAAAATTGCCTAACACCGTTTGCTTTAAGGTTTGCAACAACTTTGCATCAATTTGACGACCGCCCCCTTGATAAGCTTGGGAAGATAAATCGTGGCGATCGCCCACCACCCACTTACCTTCAGCAAGGGCGGGCTTAATCACATTTTCCACCAACTGAATGCGCGCGGCATAAAGCATTAACAGTTCTGCTTTATCCGTTACGAGCTCTTCTGTTTCGTATTTAATCAAATGACGCAATTTTTCCGCCAAAGGCGTGCCGCCGGGTTCACGAGTAAACACCACATCACTTACACCCTCACGGGCTAGCACTTCCACAATGGCATCACGAGCAGTCGTTTTGCCCGCCCCTTCTAAGCCTTCGATCACAATAAATTTACCAGTCATCTTATTTCTCACTTTTCTGTTGGCGATACCAACGCAGATATTCCTGTACGGCCTGATTATGTTGCTGTAAGTTTTTGCTAAATTTATGTCCACCCGTACCATCTGCGACAAAATATAAAAATTCCGTTTTTTCAGGGTGAGCAACGGCTTTCAACGCACTTTCCGTTGGCATTGCAATTGGCGTAGGGGGCAACCCCTCAATCACATAAGTATTATAAGGGGTGGCTTCTTCCAAATCTTTACGCCGAATATTGCCATTATACCGCTCACCCATTCCATAAATCACAGTTGGATCAGTTTGCAATTTCATTTTTTTATTCAAGCGGTTAATGAAAACAGAAGCCACTTTGCCACGCTCATCATTTAAAGCGGTTTCACGCTCTACAATAGATGCCAAAATCAACATCTCATAAGCATTTTTTAATGGTAAATCGGCATCACGCTCTGCCCACATCTTTTCTAATAATTTCGTCATCCGTTCAGCCGCCCGTTTTAAAAGCGCCAGATCGGTAGATTTCGGCGTATAGTGATAGGTATCTGGATATAACCAGCCTTCAATTTTATGCGGTAAATCTGCCGGCAAATCCAATAATTGATAAATTTCTTCTTCTGTTTTATCTGCCAAAGTTTGTTGCAAATAAGGGGCTTTCGTCAACGTTTTACGCCACGTGTTAAAGGTATCCCCTTCTAAAAAACGGACATTCAACTGCACTTCCTTACCTTCGTTCAAACGTTGCAACAAATCCGCCAGCGTTTTTACACCGTCAAGGCTATATGTTCCTGCTTTAATCTTATTTAATTGTGGTTGAAGTTTTAATAACCAAGGTAAATAAGTGGCATCATCAATCAGCTTTTCTTGCTCCAACAGCTTCGCTAATTTTACACCTGTCGTGCCACGCTCCACGGTTAATAATTGATTAGCTTGCACATTTACGGGGTGATTTATCCATTGTGTGAGGTGCTGATAACCCCAAAGTGCCGCGCCCCCAATCAAGAGCAACAAAAATAAAAGAAAAAAGAAAAATTTTTTCATCATCAATCCATCATCAAAAAATTGCTGGCAAGTGTATCATAGACAGGCAAATTTTCAGAATGTTATAAAAACAAGAACAGGATAAAAATAAAGTGCGGTAAAAATTTTGTGATTTTTTACCGCACTTCCTTTATAGACAAGACTTAACATTCAAAGCCAAGCAAAGTTAATACAACACCCTTGCTCGAATAGTGCCATCAATTTCACGCAGTTGTTGTAAGAGTTGTGAACAGTCATCAGTTTCTACATCAATCACAACATAACCAATTTTTGGATCGGTTTGTAGGTATTGTGCAGCGATGTTAATATTTGCTTGCACAAAAAGTTGGTTAATGTGGTTTAACACGCCCGGGCGATTTTCGTGAATGTGCAATAAACGCTTGGTTTTGCTGTGTTCTGGTAAAGACACTTCTGGGAAATTTACCGCTGAAAGCGTTGAGCCGTTATCGGAATATTTAACAAACTTACTCGCCACTTCTGTACCAATGTTTTCTTGTGCTTCTGCCGTTGAACCGCCAATATGCGGGGTAAGAATAACATTATCCAAACCACGTAATGGCGAAACAAATTCTTCATTAATAGAAGCGGGTTCTTTTGGAAACACATCCAATGCTGCCCCACGCACTTTGCCGGCTTTAATCGCGGCAGCCAACGCATCAATATCCACCACCGTTCCACGTGCGGCATTAATTAAAATACTGCCTTCTTTTAATTGTGCGATACGTTTAGCATTCATTAAATTTTTGGTGGAATTATTTTCTGGAACGTGTAGGGAAACAACATCGCTATTGGCAAGCAATTCTTCCAAAGAACCAACTTGCTGTGCGTTACCCAGTGGTAATTTGGTTTCAATATCATAGAAAAACACGTTCATTCCGAGAGATTCGGCAATCACACTAAGCTGAGAACCAATGTGTCCGTAGCCAACAATGCCTAATTTTTTGCCCCGCACTTCGTGTGAACCTACAGCAGATTTGTTCCATAAACCACGATGCACTTCGGCATTGGCTTGCGGTACATTACGCATTAAGAGCAAAATTTCGCCTAGTACCAGCTCTGCTACCGAACGGGTGTTAGAGAATGGTGCATTAAACACGGGAATCCCTCGCATTTTCGCCGCTTCAAGATCCACTTGGTTCGTGCCAATACAAAAACAGCCCACCGCGATTAATTTGTTAGCGCACTCCAATACCTCAGCAGTTAAGTGCGTGCGTGAACGAATACCTAAAAAGTGGGCATCTTTAATCACTTTTTTTAATTCTTCTGGCTCAAGGGCTTTTTTATGATATTCAATATTGGTATAGCCTGCGGCATTTAGCACATCAACGGCATTTTTATGCACGCCTTCTAGCAGTACAAATTTAATTTTAGACTTATCCAGTGAGACTTTTGCTGACATTTTGCTCTCCATAATCAAATAGTTATTCGATAATTTCTGCCCCTTGTGGTGTGCCGACAATCACAATATCTGCGCCACGCAAGGCAAAAATACCATTGGTTACTACACCTGCAACATTATTTAAGGTTTTTTCCATTTCAATGGGATTTAAAATTGGAAAATTATATATATCTAAAATCACATTGCCGTTATCGGTTACCACGCCTTCACGATATTCTGGCGCACCACCTAAGCTGACTAATTTACGCCCAACTTGCGAGCGTGCCATGGGGATGACTTCTACAGGTAATGCAAAGGTTGAACCTAGTACGTCCACTTGTTTGCTTTGATCCACAATACAAATAAATTGCTTCGCGAGTGCGGCGACAATTTTTTCTCGAGTCAGTGCTGCCCCTCCGCCTTTGATCATCATTTTTTGAGGGTTAATTTCATCTGCGCCATCAACATAAATATCTAAACTGGATACATCATTGGCAGTGAATACCTCAATCCCTTGTTTTCTCAATAATTCCTCTGAAGCTTTGGAAGCGGCTACTGCACCTTTAATATTATTTTTCATTGCACCAAGCGCTTCAATAAAGCAGTTTACCGTTGAGCCACTTCCCACGCCGACAATCATATCAGGCTTCACATATTGTAATGCGGTTTGTGCCGCTTGCTTTTTCATTGCGAGTTGATCCATATTCTTTCCCTTAACGCATAATATTGATGTTCAAATTTGACATAAGTAACCGTTTGCGAACAAGGCATCTACTTTAATCCCATTCAAGGATAGATACAAGCCTTATTCTGGTAAAAACTCTGCTAATAATTCATTCAAAAAGAGTTTTCCTTGCTCAGTAATTTGCCAAGTGCGGTGGTTTTCCTGAATATATTTTTTTGATTTTGCCCACGCAATTTGGGGGGCTATCACGTCAAGTGATAATCCTGTCAAATGCTCAAACTCTGATTTTGGCACAGGTTCAAGCAAGCGAAAACGGTTCATAAAAAATTCAAAAGGACGATCTTCAAGCGCGATTTGTTTTTCTTCATATAAATATTCCCCACGCATATAGCCTTTCGGGTGCTTGGTTTTAGAAAAACGCTCTATTTCCCCATTGGGGAAGGTTAATTTTCCGTGCGCTCCACAACCTATCGCTAAATAATCACCAAATCGCCAATAATTCAGATTATGCCGACACTGATCGCCAGCTTTTGCATAAGCTGATGTTTCATATTGCACATAGCCTGCTTGGCTTAACAGTTGATGTCCTTGCTCAAAAATATCCCATAGGGCATCATCATCGGGCAAAGTAGGAGGGCGATAAGCAAACATTGTATTTGGCTCAATCGTCAGTTGATACCAAGAAAGATGGCTCGGTTCAAGGGCGATAGCTTGGTGTAAATCATCTTTCGCTTGCTCAAGGCTTTGATTGGGTAAACCGTGCATTAAATCTAAATTAATACGCTTAAAACCCGCCTCTTTCGCCATTTGTACCGCTTTTTTTGCTTCGGTCGCATTATGAATACGCCCTAAACGTTGCAATTTTTCATCATCAAAACTTTGTATGCCTAAAGAAAGGCGATTTACCCCTGCTTCAACATAGCCCGCAAAACGTGTCGCTTCCGCCGTGCCGGGGTTGGCTTCTAACGTAATTTCAATATTTGGTGCAAACGCGATTTGCTGTTCAATTCCTTGTAATAATTGAGCTATGCCTTGTGCAGAAAACAAACTTGGCGTACCGCCGCCAATAAAAATGGAATGCAGTGTTCGCTCAGCAAGACTTGCTTGATAACGCAGTAGATCTTGGTGTAAATCAGCCAACAAATGCGCGATATATTCTTGTTCGGGAATGCCTGCTTTTTGTGCGTGCGAATTAAAATCGCAATAAGGACATTTTTGCACACACCAAGGAATATGCACATACAGGCTTAATGGCGGTAAAACTCGCATTATTTTGACCGCACTTTTATTTGTAAACGTTCTTTTAATACACTTAATGCACTGGCTCTATGTGAGATTTTTTTCTTCTCTTGGGTATCAAGCTCGGCAAAAGTGCGGTCTTTTTTAGGATAGAAAAACACACTATCGTAGCCAAAACCATTTTTTCCTTTTTCTGCAAAAGTAATTTCACCTTCACATTCTCCCTCGGCAATAATTGGTGAAGGATCCGTTTCGTGTTGCAATAAAACAATACAACTCACAAATTTAGCCTGACGTTCACCTGCGGGTACATTTGCTAATTTTTGCAGTAATTTTTTACGATTTTCAGTATCAGCCTGCTCGCCCTCAACACCCGCATAGCGCGCGGAATATAAGCCCGGTTCGCCATTCAAGGCATTCACCACTAATCCGCTATCATCGGCAATAGCAGGTAACCCCGATATTTTGGCGGCATAACGCGCTTTTAATAAGGCATTTTCGATAAATGTCAGCCCCGTTTCCTCTGGACTTTCAATCCCTAAATCAGTTTGAGCAATGACATCAAAACCAAATTCGGCAAGTACATCAGCCATTTCTCGCACTTTACCTTGATTACCTGTAGCAAGCACAATTTTTTGTTTCATTGTTGTTCCTTATAAAATAAAAAAGGCGACTACTAAGCCGCCTTTGCAATACGAACTGATAGGAAATCAACGCAGGATTACCGCTCAATCACAATATTCTTCCGCAATATACTTAGTTTGATTAGTATAGTGCATTTTAATTGCGATCACTATTTGCTATTTTCACTAAATGATAAAGGATCAATGCGTTCTCTGTTTTTTTCTAATGTTGCTTTACCAATGCCCTGAACCTCCAACAGCTGTTCTATGGCAGTAAATTTGCCGTGTTTTTCTCTATACTCAACAATCGCTTCCGCTTTTTTAGCGCCAATACCCACTAATGCACGTTGAATATCGCTAGCTGTTGCAGTATTGATATTCAATTTTTCGCCAATAAAAGAAGAAGAGGCTTTCGCCACTTCCACTGCGCTTTCTAACTGAGGACTCGCCTTATCATTTTGTTGAGATTGTGCGGCAACAGAAAAACTCCCTAATAATGCGGTTGATAGAAGTAAAGAAGATAAAATTGTCTTAATTTTCATTACGGTTTTCCTTATTCATAAAACAAAACGTATAAATACTGAATAAATCAGCGGTTATACTTTGCATTTCAGAGTAAAAACTCGCAATAAAAACACCGCACTTCTGCGATCACGATCGTAAAAATAAAGGAAATAGGTTAAAAAAGTAATCATATTGTTTAAAGATTACTTAACTTCTTATTTACTATCTGTAGACTTTAAATGGATAACATTTTGTATAATCCTGATTTTAAACTGCTACAAATAATCATCATAGAAAATGAATTTAAATAAAATCAGAGAAAATAGAAGAGGGAAAATATAGAAAAATAGGTTATATAATGGCAGGGGCGGAGAGGCTCGAACTCCCAACACCCGGTTTTGGAGACCGGTGCTCTACCAATTGAACTACGCCCCTAAGTGAAGTGGCGGAACGGACGGGACTCGAACCCGCGACCCCCTGCGTGACAGGCAGGTATTCTAACCAGCTGAACTACCGCTCCGCAAAATTTGTAATTGGCAGTGACCTACTCTCACATGGGAAAATCCCACACTACCATCGGCGTTATAGCGTTTCACTTCTAAGTTCGGCATGGAATTAGGTGGGTCCGCTACACTATTGCTGCCAAAAAATTTTATTTTGTTAATTTACTAATATCATAATAAATTAACAAAATAAAACCTGGCGGTGCCCTACTCTCACATGGGAAACTCCCACACTACCATCGGCGTTACAGCGTTTCACTTCTAAGTTCGGCATGGATTTAGGTGGGTCCACTGCACTAACGCCGCCAAGATAATTCTTTCGCTTATCTCTCTTCTTTATAGACTTCAAAGCCTTTCGCTCTAAAATCCCTACTCTTTCAATCAAAAACAAGCCAAAACCCTTGAGCGTTGTATAGTTAAGCCTCTCGGGCAATTAGTACTGGTTAGCTCAACGACTCACATCGCTTACACACCCAGCCTATCTACGTCTTAGTCTCAAACAACCCTTACCAACTTAAAGTCGGGGAGAACTCATCTTAAGGCAAGTTTCGTGCTTAGATGCTTTCAGCACTTATCTCTTCCGCATTTAGCTACCCAGCAGTGCCTCTGGCGAGACAACTGGTACACCAGTGATGCGTCCACTCCGGTCCTCTCGTACTAGGAGCAGCCCCTCTCAATTCTCCAACGCCCACGGCAGATAGGGACCGAACTGTCTCACGACGTTCTAAACCCAGCTCGCGTACCACTTTAAATGGCGAACAGCCATACCCTTGGGACCTACTTCAGCCCCAGGATGTGATGAGCCGACATCGAGGTGCCAAACACCGCCGTCGATATGAACTCTTGGGCGGTATCAGCCTGTTATCCCCGGAGTACCTTTTATCCGTTGAGCGATGGCCCTTCCATTCAGAACCACCGGATCACTATGACCTGCTTTCGCACCTGCTCGACTTGTCTGTCTCGCAGTTAAGCTTGCTTATACCATTGCACTAACCTGACGATGTCCGACCGTCATTAGCAAACCTTCGTGCTCCTCCGTTACCCTTTGGGAGGAGACCGCCCCAGTCAAACTACCCACCAGACACTGTCCGAACACCCGTTTCAGGCGCTTCGTTAGAACATCAAACGTTAAAGGGTGGTATTTCAACAACGACTCCACGATAACTGGCGTTACCGCTTCATAGTCTCCCACCTATCCTACACATCAAAATTCAAGGTTCAGTGTCAAGCTATAGTAAAGGTTCACGGGGTCTTTCCGTCTAGCCGCGGGTACACCGCATCTTCACGGCGATTTCAATTTCACTGAGTCTCGGGTGGAGACAGCCTGGCCATCATTATGCCATTCGTGCAGGTCGGAACTTACCCGACAAGGAATTTCGCTACCTTAGGACCGTTATAGTTACGGCCGCCGTTTACTGGGGCTTCGATCAGGAGCTTCTCTTTCGATTACACCATCAATTAACCTTCCAGCACCGGGCAGGCATCACACCCTATACGTCCACTTTCGTGTTTGCAGAGTGCTGTGTTTTTAATAAACAGTTGCAGCCAGCTGGTATCTTCGACTGGTTCATGCTCCATTCGCAAAGAACTTCACACTACGCCAGCGCACCTTCTCCCGAAGTTACGGTGCTATTTTGCCTAGTTCCTTCACCCGAGTTCTCTCAAGCGCCTGAGTATTCTCTACCTGACCACCTGTGTCGGTTTTCAGTACGGTTTAGTAAAGCCTGAAGCTTAGTGGCTTTTCCTGGAAGTGTGGTATCAGTTACTTCAGCTCCGTAGAGCCTCGTCATCATCTCTCTGTGTTGACAGTAGACCGGATTTGCCTAGTCTACCCACCTACCAACTTAAACGTACATTTCCAACAGTACGCTAACCTAACCTTCTCCGTCCCCACATCGCAGCTTTACCAAGTACGGGAATATTAACCCGTTTCCCATCGACTACGCTTTTCAGCCTCGCCTTAGGGGCCGACTCACCCTGCCCCGATTAACGTTGGACAGGAACCCTTGGTCTTCCGGCGAACGGGTTTTTCACCCGTTTTATCGTTACTTATGTCAGCATTCGCACTTGTGATACGTCCAGCAAACCTCTCAATTCACCTTCTTCCGCTTACACAACGCTCCCCTACCCAACAATCTTTCGATTGATGCCGCAGCTTCGGTACTATATTTTAGCCCCGTTACATCTTCCGCGCAGGCCGACTCGACTAGTGAGCTATTACGCTTTCTTTAAATGGTGGCTGCTTCTAAGCCAACATCCTAGCTGTCTAAGCCTTCCCACTTCGTTTCCCACTTAATATAGATTTTGGGACCTTAGCTGGCGGTCTGGGTTGTTTCCCTCTCCACGACGGACGTTAGCACCCGCCGTGTGTCTCCTGTGCAGTACTCTTTGGTATTCGGAGTTTGCATCGGTTTGGTAACCCGGGATGGGCCCCTAGCCGAAACAGTGCTCTACCCCCAAAGGTATTCACACAAGGCTCTACCTAAATAGATTTCGGGGAGAACCAGCTATCTCCCGGTTTGATTGGCCTTTCACCCCCAGCCACAGGTCATCCGCTAATTTTTCAACATTAGTCGGTTCGGTCCTCCAGTTAGTGTTACCCAACCTTCAACCTGCCCATGGCTAGATCACCGGGTTTCGGGTCTATACCTTGCAACTCATCGCCCAGTTAAGACTCGGTTTCCCTTCGGCTCCCTTATTCAGTTAACCTCGCTACAAAATATAAGTCGCTGACCCATTATACAAAAGGTACGCAGTCACCCCAAAGGGCTCCCACTGCTTGTACGTACAGGGTTTCAGGTTCTATTTCACTCCCCTCACCGGGGTTCTTTTCGCCTTTCCTTCACAGTACTGGTTCACTATCGGTCAATCAGGAGTATTTAGCCTTGGAGGATGGTCCCCCCATCTTCAAACAGGATTCCTCGTGTCCCGCCCTACTTCTCGTAAGCTTAGTACCACACGCGATTTTTTAGATACGGGGCTATCACCCTGTTTCGCTTGACTTCCCAGTCAATTCTCCTAAATCACTTGCTATCACTTACTGGCTACTCCGCTTTCGCTCGCCGCTACTCACAGAATCTCGGTTGATTTCTTTTCCTCGGGGTACTTAGATGTTTCAGTTCTCCCGGTTCGCCTTGTTTACCTAGTTTATTCAGTAAACAATGATAGGTTCTTCACCTATCGGGTTTCCCCATTCGGACATCGTGGGTTAAACGCTTCTTATCAACTCACCCACGCTTTTCGCAGATTAGCACGTCCTTCTTCGCCTCTGATTGCCAAGGCATCCGCCCTGTACGCTTTCTCACTTAACTATACAACCTCAAGGATTTTTTCCTTAAAGCTATCATCGTCATTCGTTGAGAATCGCTTACTTGCTTTTGTTCAAGTAAGTCTTCTTCTACTCAGACTTCTTCAATTCAGTGATAAACTTTATCCTTTATCACCGGCTTGAAAGTCTCTTCAGTTTTCAGCTTGTTTTTACATTGTTAAAGAGCAATTCGCTATAAGATTAGCTTTATATGGCGTCCCCTAGGGGATTCGAACCCCTGTTACCGCCGTGAAAGGGCGATGTCCTAGGCCTCTAGACGAAGGGGACTACATATAAAGATAATCTCTACTACATCCTTTGCTTCTCATTGTCTAACATCAATCAACCAATCTGTGTGAACATTCGTCTTCTCTTCGGTAAGGAGGTGATCCAACCGCAGGTTCCCCTACGGTTACCTTGTTACGACTTCACCCCAGTCATGAATCATACCGTGGTAAACGCCCCCCTCTCGGTTAAGCTATCTACTTCTGGTACAACCCACTCCCATGGTGTGACGGGCGGTGTGTACAAGGCCCGGGAACGTATTCACCGCGACATTCTGATTCGCGATTACTAGCGATTCCGACTTCATGGAGTCGAGTTGCAGACTCCAATCCGGACTTAGATGCACTTTCTGAGATTCGCTCACCCTCGCAGGCTCGCTTCCCTCTGTATGCACCATTGTAGCACGTGTGTAGCCCTACTCGTAAGGGCCATGATGACTTGACGTCATCCCCACCTTCCTCCAGTTTATCACTGGCAGTCTCCTTTGAGTTCCCATCTCTACATGCTGGCAACAAAGGATAAGGGTTGCGCTCGTTGCGGGACTTAACCCAACATTTCACAACACGAGCTGACGACAGCCATGCAGCACCTGTCTCAAAGTTCCCGAAGGCACAAACTCATCTCTGAGTTCTTCTTTGGATGTCAAGAGTAGGTAAGGTTCTTCGCGTTGCATCGAATTAAACCACATGCTCCACCGCTTGTGCGGGCCCCCGTCAATTCATTTGAGTTTTAACCTTGCGGCCGTACTCCCCAGGCGGTCGATTTATCACGTTAGCTACGGGCGCCAAGCTCAAAGCTCAACCCCCAAATCGACAGCGTTTACAGCGTGGACTACCAGGGTATCTAATCCTGTTTGCTCCCCACGCTTTCGCACATGAGCGTCAGTATCTCCCCAAGGGGCTGCCTTCGCCTTCGGTATTCCTCCACATCTCTACGCATTTCACCGCTACACGTGGAATTCTACCCCTCCCTAGAGTACTCTAGTAAACCAGTCTGAAATGCAATTCCCAAGTTAAGCTCGGGGATTTCACATCTCACTTAATTTACCGCCTGCGTGCCCTTTACGCCCAGTTATTCCGATTAACGCTCGCACCCTCCGTATTACCGCGGCTGCTGGCACGGAGTTAGCCGGTGCTTCTTCTGTGACTAACGTCAAATCAACGTGCTATTAACACGTCCACCTTCCTCATCACCGAAAGAACTTTACAACCCGAAGGCCTTCTTCATTCACGCGGCATGGCTGCGTCAGGGTTCCCCCCATTGCGCAATATTCCCCACTGCTGCCTCCCGTAGGAGTCTGGGCCGTGTCTCAGTCCCAGTGTGGCTGGTCATCCTCTCAGACCAGCTAGAGATCGCAGGCTTGGTAGGCCTTTACCCCACCAACTACCTAATCCCACTTGGGCTCACCTTATGGCTAGTGGCCTTGCGGTCCCACTACTTTAATCCTCAGATATTACGCGGTGTTAGCCATCGTTTCCAATGGTTATCCCCCTCCATAAAACAGATTCCCAAGCATTACTCACCCGTCCGCCACTCGTCAGCATCGAAAGCAAGCTTTCAACCCGTTACCGTTCGACTTGCATGTGTTAAGCCTGCCGCCAGCGTTCAATCTGAGCCATGATCAAACTCTTCAGTTCAATCTCGCTCAATGAATACATAACGTTATATTCTATTTGAATTTTAAGTTAAGCATCATTGATTTCTAAATTTTAAATCTTTTTGAAAATCAACGAATGCCCACACAGATTGTCTGATTGATTGTTAAAGAGCAAAAAAAGAACGACGCGATTTGTATCATCTTCACTTCTACAACGTCGCGTCGTTGTGTGCGGCGTATTATAGACACCTCGAAAATCTTTGCAAGTCTTTTTTTGCAAATTTTTAAGATTTTTTATCACTTGATGACTTTTACGCCAACTTGCAAAATTATTCACCTAAGTGCGGTGAAAATTTAGCTTATTTTATCTCTCTAGAGCCATCCTTTTTGACGAAATGTTTTCCACACTTCAATAACATACGCCATTTCTTCCGGTGTACCTAAGGTTAAACGGTTGTAATTCGTTAATGGCAGGAAAGGACGGCCAACAACAATATTGTATGCTTTCATACGTTTTGCATATTCTACACTATCACCTTTGATACTGTGAAAAATGAAATTTGCACTACTTGGTATATAAGTAAGCCCTAATTCATCAAGCGCTTTCATCACCATACGACGAGATTCATCTGTAACACGACGGCTTTCTTGTAAAAATGCGTTATCTGCTAATGTTGCACGTGCAGCCACTGCAGCGGTTAAGTTAGTGTTATCGGCGCTTAAGAATTGACGTAAATAGTCCATTTCTGATTTCGCTGCCACCATATAGCCAATCCGCAAGCCTGCCAATGCATATAATTTAGAAAACGTTCTCGTTACAGCTAAATGTTCAGTCCCTTTACGCACCCATTCCATCGCGCTGGTGAATTGCGGATCACCTTCGGCATATTCTGCATAAGCCTCATCAATCAACAAACGATGATTCGCTGGAATATTATCTAACCAAGGCGCCAACTGGCTACTTGGCGTCAATAATGCAGTTGGATTATTTGGGTTACAAAGATAAATAATGCTCATACCATCAAATTGATCCGCAACCGCACGGATTGCTTTAAGATCAAATGAGAGATCCTCTTTTAGTGGAACTTTCACCACCGGCACATTGCGTGCAGCGGCATAATCTTCATAAATCCCAAATGTTGGATCGGGCGCAATCACTTGTACAGCTTGCTTTTTCTCATTCGCTTGCTGAATCCAACCTGCAATCACCGCTTCAATCGCTTCAGAAGAACCATTACCTAATCCTATATTTTCCGTATTAAGATTAAAACGCTTGGCAATATCCTCAATCAAACCTTCACGTTCACTGTCCGGATAACGATTGGATAAATTGAGATGATTAATAATCGCCTGACGTGCAGACTGGCTCATTCCCAAAGAATTTTCATTAAAGTTTAATAGCAGAGGGTGTTCAGCGCTAGGTAGCGTAAATGTTGTCTGCGTTGTAATGGCTTGTGTTTCAGCAACGACTTTGTGGTGAAAAAAACCTGCAGCAAAACCCGCAGCGGTAAGTTGTAGCATACGACGACGATTAATTTGCATAATTATTCCTTATTAAGTTTTAGTTATTAAATTTCCAATTCATAAAGCAAGCAATTAAAGCCTATTAAAACTTACTTTAACGGCGTTAAATTTGTAATAATTCATTAAAATTGTCAAGTAATAAAACCTATATCTTAAATTAATATTTAAAAATAGTGAATTTTAATTCAATGAGACTCTTTTGACTATACGCTATACAATGACGTTCTAATAGCAACATACGATAGATGTAAGATGAGAAAAATGTTCTTGCAGAAAAGTGAAAAAGGAAACGAGAAGATGGAAGTCTTCTTCAGGGTTAGTCTATCTTTTATATCACGTTAATGCAGGGGTGCAAAATCCACTTTAACGCGACTTATGCAAGTGCGGTGGAAATTTTGTTAATTTTTCCACCGCACTTTCTGTTGGCTAATTAAGTTGCTTCAGCTGTTCGGCAAATTTGTCCACTTTTTGCCAATCGGTATATTCAATTTCTTTACTGGTGTCCGTTTCGCCGCCCGTAATTTTCATAATAAAGCGGATCATCATTCGGTCGAACCAGCCATAACGAGGATACAATAACGCCCCCGCAAATACCGCACATAAAGTGGGGTTCCAGTGGATACGTTGCAAAAATTTTTTGACATATGAATTCGTTTCTGGCGTATCCTTGCCGGCTTTACGCGCAGTTAAATTCACGCCAAAAAATGCCGTTTGTTTGCGATTTAAAAGTGCGGTGTTTTTTTCGATAAATTGATAAAGCAATTTGTTAAAATGTCCGTAACGGATTGACGCACCGATGATAATGCGATCAAATTCCGCTAAGTCAGGCACGTTATCACTAATGCTGCGCACTTCGGCGATTAATTTTTCTGCCATAAATTGGGCGATTTTCTGCGTTTGCCCATCACAGCTAGAATACAAAATCAAAGTTTTCATCAAGTTCTCCAAAAAGCAGGACTGAATAGCACTAAGAGTGAAAAGATTTCCAAACGCCCTGCCGCCATTGCAAAGGAAAAGACATATTTTGCACTATCTGGCACACCGGCAAAGCTTGTACTGATGATACCTAGCCCCGGTCCTGAATTTGTAATGGCGGCAAAAACAGCACCAATGGAATCAAATGCTTCCATTCCGCATAAGATAGCCGCAAAGACGCATAGCCAAAATGTAAGGAAAAAGGCAATTAAAAACGCCCAGATCCGTTCAATAACCTGCATAGATAACAAATTATCACCGAGTTTAACTGGCACAACAAGGCTTGGATGAACTAACGATTTCAGTTCTCGTTTAAACTGCAACCAGACAACTAAGACACGGATCATTTTAAGCCCTCCCGAGGTTGAGCCGGCACAGCCCCCTAATAACCCCGCAAAGACAAGCATCATTCCTAAAAATGGCGGCAATTGATTGAAATCAAATAACGTATAGCCTGACGTCATTGCCATAGACGCAGATTGCGCACTCCCTTGGGCAAAGGCATCAATCAGCGAAAGGTTATCGTAAGAAAGATAAAGCCCTAGAGATAGCACGAGAATAAAGAATCCTTGAACGAAACAAAAAAAACGAAACTCAGGATCGTGCCAATAGGTTTTCCATATACTTTGGTGTTTCATATGTGTTAAAGCCGTAATGTGCAAGCCAAAGTTACAACCTGCGACAAGCATAAAAAATGCGGCTAAAAAATAAATTTTGGAATCATTAAAATACCCTAAATTGGCATCGTGAGTGGACATTCCACCATTAGAAACCGTAGAAAAACTATGGGAAATCGCGTCAAACATTGACATTCCCGCCCACCAATAAGCAAGAATGCATACAACCGTAAGCACGCAATATAAAATCCATAATAGTTTTGCAACTTCTGCAATTCTCGGCAAATTTTTCTGATCTTTCAGTGGGCCTGAAGATTCAATGCGATAAAGCTGGCTTCCTCCAATCCCTAAAATAGGTACAACGGCAACAACCAATACAATCAGCCCCATTCCCCCTAGCCATTGTAAAAACTGGCGATAAAATAAAATGGATTTCGGCAAGTTATCTAGCCCAGACATTACCGTTGCACCTGTCGTCGTCAGGGCAGAAAATGCCTCGAATACCGTATCCGCAAAATCCATATGCACTTCATCAAATAACAAGAATGGAATCACCGCCAATAAACTCAACAGCACCCAGAATACCACGACGATTAAAAAACCTTCTCTGGCGCGCAATTCCTGTTTATGTTGATGACAGCTCCACCACAACAGCGTGCCAAAAGAAAAGCTAGCAATGAAGGCTTGCATAAACGCTTTTCCTCCCCCATCACCATAAATCAGTGCCACAAATGCTGGCACAAGCATTGTGGCAGAAAAACACATCACCAAAATGCCGATAATTCGAAAAATAGATAATATATGCACAATGTTCTCTCTTATTTTATTGCGAGGATTGTTAGCTGACCGGCAGAACGTTCCGTTAATTCTCGTTCAAACTCAGCCTGTTTATCAGGACGGATTGCCAATACAAAATGGACTTTTTCTTGGAAATCTTGCGATTCAATCAACACCTCTTGCTGCACACATAAGTGTTGCAGCCAGTTAATTTGGTCATACTCACAGGTCAACCCAAAATGTTCTCGCTCCACTTTCATTGTGGTTTCAAGCAATTGCAAGGCTTGTTGCACGCCGTTGCCATAAGCACGCACCAAGCCTCCTGTCCCCAGCAAAATCCCACCATAATAGCGCACCACAACGGCACTGACTTCACCAATTTGGCTACCCAGCAACGCATTTAACATTGGCTTGCCTGCTGTGCCTGCGGGTTCGCCATCATCGGAAAAGCCTAAACTTTGGGTATCTGAGGGTTTACCCGCGACCGCCGCCCAACAATGATGGCGGGCATTTGGGTGCTGAGTACGAATTTCCTGCCAAAACGCTTTCGCTTGTGCTAAACCTTCTGTATGTTTGAGATACGTGATAAAACGGCTTTTCTTAATTTCTTCTTCAAAAACCACCGCACTTTGCGGAATTAAATATTCCATAATCCAGACTAATTTTGACCAATATTTAATTGAGCGGTATTATACGCACAAAATTACTTCAACTAAATAAACAATGAACGAAATTAATATTCATCAACAGTTAGATACCCAAGGGCTACGCTGTCCTGAACCGGTAATGCTAGTACGCAAGCAAATTCGCCATATGCAAGCGGGGGAAGTGCTACTTATTCTGGCTGATGATCCTGCTACCACAAGGGATATTCCCAGTTTCTGTCAATTTATGGATCATCGTTTACTCAAAAGCGAAACAGAAAGCCCCCCGTTTAGATATTGGGTGCAGAAAGGGCAATAACGAAGAAAATCAGAACAAAATAAAAAGGTGCGGACATTCGCACCTTTCTTTTTTAACGGGATTATAGATAGAATTTATCTACAAAATTTAATTTATCGTCAAGTTTTAGCACTAATGGCTGACCTGTTGGGATTTCAAAATCCATAATATCTTCATCAGAAATGCCGATAATGTGTTTGGCTAAGGCGCGCAATGAGTTACCGTGAGCGGTGACTAATACACGTTTTCCTGATAATAACGCTGGGGCAATTTGATCTTCCCAGAATGGTAAAACACGCTCTAAGGTTACTTTTAAGTTTTCGCCATCAGGGATCACATCAGGCGGTAAATTTGCGTAACGGCGATCATTATGGGCTGAATTTGGATCATTTGGATCTAGTAATGGTGGTAATGTATCGTAAGAACGACGCCAAATATGCACCTGCTCATCACCATATTTTTCTGCCGTTGCTTTTTTGTCTAAGCCTTGTAATTCGCCATAATGACGCTCATTTAAACGCCAACTTTTCACTTGCGGGATCCAAAGTTGGTGAGACTCTTCCAACACAATATTACAGGTTTTAATTGCACGAGTAAGTACAGAGGTAAACGCGATGTCAAACTCATAGCCTGCATCTAATAATTTTTTCCCTGCCGCTTTCGCTTCTTCTACACCACGTTCCGTTAAATTAACATCACGCCAGCCAGTGAATAAATTTTTCGCATTCCATTCACTAAAACCGTGACGAATAAACACTAATTCCATAGAAAATCTCCTAATGTTAATGAAAAATACTGCGCCACTTTATAGCAAAAATTTCAGCCTTTTAAAAGGAAAAAGCATTACTTTCCTGATCTTTCGCAAGGATTTACCGCATTCTGATTTTTCTCCAAACCGCGATTTTCTGATTTACTCAAAATTTTTCCCGCGAACATTTAGCGCCTTGCTCAAATAATGGTATAGTTATGCACATTTTTAGCCATTAGGGCGATACACCAATTTTATTAATGAGAGAAAAAACGTTGAAAAAACGCACCGCACTTTTCTTTTTTGCCTGCACCCTACCTTTCGCTGTGCAGGGCGCGGATCTGTCTGCGATTCAAAAACAGATCAAACAGCAAGAACAGAAAATTGCTGAACAAAAACGTGAACAAGACAAATTGCAATCCACCCTTAAAAATCAGGAATTGCAAATTAATGGCGTGGTTGGACAACTTCGCCAAACGGAATCAGATCTAAAAGCCATTCGCCAAATGATCGCGGATACCGATAAACAAATCAAACACTTAGAAAAACAAGAAAAAAGCCAAAAAGAAAAACTGGCTAAACAGATCGATGCAATGTACCGCTCAGGCATTAACCCTTCGGTGCTAAAGAAACTCTTTTCAGAAGATGCTCAAAAAGCAGAGCGAATGAAAGCCTATTATGAGCATATGAACCAAGCTCGTCTTGCCTACATTGAAGATCTCAAACAAACGCAAGAACAACTCAAGAAAGAAAAAGCCAATATTCAAACTCAACAGCAAGAACAACAAGATCAGCTGAATGCGCAGAAAAAACAACAACAGAGTTTGCAAAAAGTGCAGCGCGAACGCCAATCTACGCTCAATCAGCTGAATAAGCGTTTAGCCAAAGATCAAAATAAATTAGATAGCTTAAAAGAAAACGAAAATGCCTTACGCCAACAAATCCAACGCGCAGAACAACAAGCGCGTGAACAAGAAAAACGTGAACGTGAAGCGTTAGCGCAGAAAACTCGCCAAGAAGAACAAAAAAACCAAAAGCCTTACACGCCAACCGCCCAAGAAAAACAGCTTATGGCAAGTAGCTCAGGGTTGGGTAAACCACAAAGGCAATATCAATATCCCGTATCAGGCAAAATTCTCAACCGTTTTGGTTCAACCCAAATGGGGGAATTGAAATGGAAAGGGATTGTGATTGGCGCAAATGCTGGAGCGTCTGTACGCGCGATTGCTGATGGACGAGTTATTTTAGCTAGTTGGTTACAAGGTTATGGCTTAATGGTGATCATTAAACACGGTGAAAACGATCTAAGCTTATACGGATACAACCGCGCCGTTTCAGTCAAAGAAGGGCAACTGGTGAAAGCAGGGCAAAAAATTGCCGAAGTGGGAAGTTCTGGGGGACAATCAAGATCAGGGCTTTATTTTGAAATTCGCCGCAAAGGTGTTGCAGTAAATCCAACAGGTTGGTTGCGATAATGAAGAGAACTTACCAAAAGCAAATCACCAAAAAACAAAGTGCGGTCAAAAATTTACTGATTTTTTCTACCGCACTTTGCTTGAGCCTCTTCCCCACAATTTCGATCAGCCAATCTCGCCTTGCCATTGTTATTGATGATGTGGGCTATCGCCCTAAAGAAGATGCTGCAATTTATGCGATGCCAAAAGAAATTTCGGTAGCAATCATTCCTTCCGCACCCTATGCCAAACAACGCAATCAACAAGCAATGCAACAAGGGCGAGATGTGCTTATTCATTTGCCCATGCAACCTATGGGGAATCATAAGATTGAATCTGGTGGTTTGACACTTGGAATGACACAGCAGGCAGTTCGAGAAAGAGTACAAAATGCCAAGAAAATCGTTTCTGCCGCCATTGGCTTAAACAATCATATGGGTAGTGCTGCAACCGCAAATCAAGATTTAATGAATAAATTAATGACGGTATTAAAAGAGCAGCACCTCTTTTTTCTTGATAGCCGCACTATTGGGCGTTCTGTCGCAAGTAAAACCGCAAAACAATACGGCATAAAAGCACTAGATCGCCATATTTTCCTTGATGATAGCGATGAGTTTAACGACGTTCAACGCCAATTTCAACAAGCCATTAATTATGCCCGTAAGCAAGGTACCGCCATCGTTATTGGACACCCTAGAAAAAATACGATTGCAGTATTACAAAATGGCTTACGTCACCTCCCTCAAGATATTCAATTAGTGAATATAGGCAGTCTATGGCGTGGTGAAAAAATCGTCCCGCAAAAACCATTTATTATGCTCTTTAATGCAACACCAGCCCCGACATCCGTCGCCCCTTTTCGAGAAATACCATTACTAAGAGGGATACCAAAATAGAAGAGATCAAAAAGAAGTGGCGGAGATAATGGGAGTTGAATTATAACTATAACATATTAATATATAACAAAATTTAAATTAGAAACCCTAAATCTTGGTACAATTCTTGGTACAATTATCCAAAGTCACTTATAAATTAGACCATTTTTTATACAATTATTCCGGACGTAGAATGGACGCATTTTCAGCTTCAGCTAATGCGCTTTCGCTTGATGTTAATTATTCCTATATAGCTATGTTTTCTCTTTTTATTGCCTCTGTAAAATCTGCATTTCCACCACAATAAATTATGTAGCATAAAACATAAAATTTTTCATTTTTTTAATTTGGTAAAATTTCACGCAAAAAAAATTTTTTTATATATTAGCAAAAAATCATAGGACAATTAGGACAATAGGACAATTCTTTAAATTACAATAAGTTAAGTCGCAAAAATTGTCCTATTGGTATAGGACAAAATAGGACAATTTAGGACAATTTTAGGACAAAAGGGCCATTTTGGTTAATTTTTGAACTGCTCTATTTTAGTAAATCGCTATTTTCGCTAATTTTGGCAAAAATTAAATGTAGCATATATGCTACAAAAATAACAAAAATAAACAAATTAAATCGTGATAATAACACAAAAATCAAACGCTCGAATGGTGATAAAATTCTTAACATCTTAGAGATCATTTGTTTTTATGCTTGATTTTAATTTCGTTATGTTACTCCTCAATCACTGCCCTTGCTTTGTTTATGTCTGCTTGTTACGTGACCTTGTCATCCCTACAAGGCGTTATCTTGTTTGATAGATGAGATAATTTGATCTTTAGTGATTTTGGGCAAATTTACTGACCGTTTAACCACATCAATAGCATTCCTTAGCACATAGGGGCATAATTTACCTTTGTAGATTTCACTAAAACCATTAATTAGTTCTTGATATAAATGTGAAATATTAAAGGCTTGGTGCGCTTGAATGCAGTTTAAGATTGAATCGTGAGATAAAAAAGGATGGTCAACTTGTGGTATATCCACTTGATCGGCGAGTAAGCCGGGGTTGTTGCTGATATAAGGATGGATTTCTGAATTGATAATAAATACTAGTAGCGGTTCAACCGACGCAATCATTACAAATTTATATTTAGGTGGAGTTGTAAAATCACAAAACAATCTTAATACAGCCCCAGCCTTTAAATGATTGTTTATAACTGGCTCAACAATATCTTGAGGAAATAAATGCGAAAAACTAGCCATTTAGATAGCTTCTTAATTGCTCGCTATTTTTACTGTGCTTTACAAAAGCCTCAAAGACAATTTCATTATTGCGATCTGCTTCTTGCCATAAGCTATCGTGCGATTTGTTATTTAATTCGGTAAAAGAAAGTTCACCATTCTCAGCAATAGATTCCTCTAGACAGTCTATATCACTTTGGCTTAAATAATCGCTATTTTCGTGCCTCTTTGCTTTAACGTTAAATTCTTTTACTTCTAAGGCGTCTCTAATTGAATTAATAATTTCGTGAGGTAAATAAACTTGCTCGCCTCTCGCTACTTTCAAAAAGTTATACGCATTGCTTGCTACTGGTCCGTTTTTCATTGCGATATAACTATCACCTGTAATAAAACGCCCGTTTCTTTCTAAATGCTTTCTATCTGCAAAAAACTGTATCTTAACAATGTGATAAATATCTTTAATCGGGCAACGATTAGCAATATAAAGCAATGTTTCTAACGCTTTTTCTCCATCAAATGCCATCTTAAACATAATCCCCCCTAATTTTTGCATTAAAAAGCAAGGATGCAACTTGACTTGCGAGTAGATTACACAAAATAACCCCCGGGACAGTGGTTGCATCACGCTTGAGGGCAATTCTACATAAACCTTAAACAAAAGCAAGGCTATTTTATTGTCTCTTATTGTGTCTATATGCCTCTGCTTGCCTCATTAGCACGATTTCCACCACCACAAGCAAGCAATAAAAAACGCCCATTACTGAGCGTTTTATTGTGGTGGACGTTATACCGTTGGTTATGCCTCTTGCTTGCTGTTCTCAAGCTCAATAACAGGATAAAGCAAATAGCACCTTGTGCGCTTAGGGTCGATTTTATGCGGTAGCTTGGTCATATACTTATAGCCCTTTTCATTGCCTTTCTTCAATATCCCTTTATCTAGCAATATTTGACAGGCTTGTTCTTTCGGGTTGCCATTTATGGCTTCCTCAAACGCCATTGGGTAAAGGTAAAAATGCTCAATGTCGTTATTTTCGGTTAATGTCATTCGATAACCTGCAATGTTATGAATGGTTGGTTGATGAACATTCAAAGGATAATGAATAAACCGCCCCTCTGCATTAGCCAGTAGCCAGCCGTTCACTTGTTCTATCACTTGCATTTCTTCACGGCTATGCAAGCCATACACATTTACCCATTCATTAAAACAGTGTAATAATGCTTCAGCACTTTCCACCACCGTCCATAGTGTTAAATGGCTTGAAAGGGTGAGTGCCGTTTCTAGCACAGCAAAACGACTTGCTACCCGTTGCACTTGTGGGCTTGCGTCTTGTGGTAAGCGTGCCAGCCATTTATTTTTAATCTGTTGATAAATGTTTACTAAATCACCTTGATTAGAAATAAGCCACGTTATCCACTCCCGACCAATTGCCCCATAATGCTTTTTACTGGCTTGGTTTAAGTGGTCTGCGTGGGTTTTACCGTCTTTGAAGTGGTGGAATTGTGTGGCAGATGTGATAGGAATATTCAATAAGCGCACCAACTGCCCCGCGTTGGTTTTTATGCCCGCTTGGGATAAATAGCCCTCTAGGTCAATTTCACCCGTAGAGAACGCCATAATGCGCCAGCGGTTCACTTCTCTATTGCCTCCGTCTTTTGCTCCCTGTACTTTGCCAATACCATTAAAAAGCGTGTAGGCGGTTTGCTCGGCGTGTTTTTTATTTGCCCCTTGTCCTATTTCGTCCATCACTAAAAAGCCGTCATTGCGTGCGGCTGCTTCGTTGCTTAAGCCTAATGCGGTAGCGTTCCAGCTCACTCTGGTAATTTCGGGGTGTCCGTAAATGCTGGCGGCAATATTGGCGGTGGTAGTTTTCCCACTGGTTGATCCGCCGAATAAATGCACTCCAAAGCTATCTGCCTCCAGTAAATGAATAAGCGGTGCAGATAAGGCACAAGCTACACCCAACATCATTGAAGCATTGCCCTTTGCATATTGCCCGATTTCATTTTGCCAGCTCTCTAATGTGCCTTTGACTTGGTAGCCTGCAAAGCCTGCAGATTGTGAACGGAATAACACGGGGCTATCAGGCTCACCAATGACTTCACCATTTGGCAATAAATACGCGCCATTCTGCCAGCCTGTGGCGTTGGTAATCGTCCATAGTTTACGATCGCCCGTGGTTTGTAAATAATCCGCTAATTCGTTTTTAAGTGTTGCATTAGAGGTAACTTTCAAGCCACGATTTTTTAACGTCCGCCAGCCCTCTCTTTCGCCAATATCACCAAGGGGCAAAGCCTCGGTTACTTTCTCTTGACTGTTTTCTAATTGCCATTGCAACACTAAATAACTTTCGCTTTCACTGCGTCCAATGCCAACCACGTCCACCACATCAGAAAGCCATTGCACACGCTCGATAATTTCGCCTGTGTCTTTGTCAAGTTTCGGGATAATGCGATATAAGCCCGTTTTTCCGCTCTCTGCGCGTTTTTCTATGTAAGGTGATAGATTATTCGACTTTGTGCTTTCCCCCTTGCTCTCGCTTGCCTGTGCGATAATTTTCGCGGTTTCTGCTTCTTCGCCTTGCTCTCTCAGGCGTTGAATATAACCGCTTAAATTTTCGATTTGGGAAAGGGTTACACCGTCCACCAGCTCCACAATTTCGGCTTTTGTGGTGGTGGCAAGGTGTAAGCAAAGTGCGGTGATTTTTTCTTGAGAAAGTTCACCACATTGAATGAGTTTTATTGAACGCTGTTCATCGGTCGCAATATGCCAATTAGCTAACTCGGCTAACTGATTATCCCCTAAAATCACGGGCTTTTGCTCATAGCGGGGGATTTCTCCCCCTGTAGTTTTAAAAGGTGAAATTTGCAAACCATCAGCGATATTACGCCATTCTATACCCGCTCCTTTGTCCCACGCTTGCCAAGCACGAGAACCAACCAAAACAAGCAATTCAAAGGCGTGTTTATTCCACGGCTCTTTTAAGTGCGGTGCGTTTTTAATGAATTTTTTCATTTGTTGCCCTCCGCCAATTTCTCGCTTTCCATTCGTTCTATTTCTAGCTTTTCCACGTCCGCCACTACGGTCATTAGAAGCCCAATTAAAAACTTGGTTGAACGCTTAAAGGCTTTATTTTTGGCTTGCTGAGTGGTGTTCAGTTCTTGATTATTAATTAGCTCAAGCAACAATTCTCGCCCTTGTGCAAGCCCCTCTAGCAGAGCTTGGCTTTCCTTTTTCATTTAAATTTTATGGTGGAAACCATCAGGGAAATTCTCAAAGCATTTACGGTTAGCTTGTTTGATTAGCTCGCCTTGGCGTTTCCATTGTGGGAAATGGCTAATTGTTAAGGTTGGTTTAGTCATTGCTTCCCCCTTTTAACATTGCAATTCTGTCTTCAATTATTTCAAGTTTGGCATATAGCAGGCTTTCAATGCCCTGTAGTGCATCTTGAATTTCACAATGCTCTAACGCTTCAATGTCGGTACGGCTTGCTAGGATATTTAATAGCGTGATCGGTTGATGCAATGCTTGAATATCGCTTTCCAAAACGTCAAATTGTCTTGTTTTGTTCTTGGTATTAGCGTTCATTGCTCACCTCCGCTTTGCTGTCTGTTTGTTCTTGCTCAAGGGTGATCGCTTGATATAAATCCATTAATGCACCTTCTGCCAGTAAATTAAAACCATTCACTAGCGTTAAATCGCTCTGGCTGTATTGGCTTTCTATGTGGCTTTTTAATAAGTAAATCAGGGCTTCCAGTTCAGAAAAGCGCGCTAACATAAATTCTTGTTTGATATTTGGGGTAATTGGAGGATTAAACATTTTTCACCTCCATCATAGCTGAAGTGAATGTAACAGGGGATAAAGTGCGGTGATTTTTCGCCAAGTTTTGAACGTTAATGCAACCCGCAAAAATGAGAATAAACCACTTAGCTAATTTTGCTCTTGCTTGCATTTCAGTTTCGGCAAAAATGCGGATTTTTTGAATTGTATTGGTTAAGTCTGTGCGACGAATTGCCGCAAAAATGAAGAGTTTCATTGCGATTTCCTTGTATTGATTATTCAAGGTTACCGCTAAAGTTTCCAGGCTTGGGCGGTAACGTGTTACGGGCTGGAAAACTGCGATACAAGGAACACAGCAAAGGGCGAAACCTTTCCCATAACACGCTACCATAGAAGAACACGCTCTTTTTAGGCGTTCTTTGGGTGTGTTTGTGGTACGCATAAAAAAACACGCATTTAAGGGCGTGTTACTATACGCCTTGTATAAGTTCGAGTTTCCAGGCTCGGCACTGTTTGAAAGTGCGGTATTAAAATACGATAAATTTATGGCGGTTGTAAAGAAATTTCTACTATAATCTTGCTTAATCATTCGGGTTTCTCCTATAAATTTGAATGATTGGGGCTTGCTGGTTGGGGAATTAGCAAGCCTTTTTGTTGGTTTTCCTCATTTTGAGTAAAAGCACGATTTCGATCTCAGGTTTTATCTACGATCTTTATTCCTCATTAAAGTCTGGTCGCCCGTTAAAGTGCGGTAGTTTTTCGCCTCGTTTTCGTTTTTCTGCTATCAGGTCTTTAATGCGGTAATAGACTCGATAATCATTGATAAGATTGCTTGCCCTTGCTCGTAGGCTGTGCGGTTTCATATTGGCGGCGTTTGCGTGTGTGGCGATATAAGCCTGTTTTGCATTACCTAACTCAATATATTTCTGTACAAAGGCTTCTTTTCTTGGGGTTAATTCTTCGCTTCTTCGTCTTGGCATTGGCTTCTCCTGTGTGTCATTTTGATGCTAACTATCTCATTGTTCTTAAAGCAAAACGCAAAATTGCGTTCACCTATCCTATTGATTCTTAAACAATCCTCATCTTTGAGTTTTGCGAAATCCATTTCTGGATTTTGTCTAATCAACGGGTGAAAAATTTCGCTCGTTCAGTTATCTTCAAATTCCAGTGGAATATTGCGGTTTTTTAGTTTCGGTAATTTTTCCCGTTCCTGTACTTTGTTGAAGAAAGTAAAAATTTCTTGGCTCATTTCTGCGGGTGTAAGGCGATAAGTTGCCACTTCCCAGCCTTCACCTAGTTGGTGATTTTTAAACGACTCTACGGCATTTATTGCCGCATTGCGATGTGAGAATATCCCTAAATCACGTTCTACTTGCGCCCGTTGTTTAAGGTTAATCAAGGTGATATTTGCGCGAAATTTGATGAAGTTGTTATTTGTCATTAGTGTTAATCCTTATCGTAATCTTGGGGTTTTGTCGCTCTTGATATTCCGCCACTAGTGCAATTTATCTTCACGTTCAATTAATCGCTTTAAGTGGCTTTTACGTTGCCTGAATGGTATATCTACCATTAAAAGGCTGGTGTTCGTTTGTTGTAGCAACTTGAGCAAATAAAGCTGCCTTGTGGTAAAACTATCTCGCACATTCGCAATCCCGGTTCTTTCTTTCCAGTGGTGGACGTTTTCGCCAAGAAGTAGGCTATCTAACATTACTTGTTCATTGCTGAAGTGATACGGCTTCAATTCTTTGCCTTGCCGTTGGTAATAGTCCTTTATTGCATCTGTCATTGCTCGATTATGGTCAATCGTGGCAAGCCGTGCTTTGGTTCGCTCTAAGGTGTTGCGGTGAATATTCGGTGCAACCTGTGCGAATTGCTTTTCTGCCTCAATAAAGTGCTGGCGGATTGCGTGGCCCACTTCGTTTTTTTCCAATAAACAAAGATGTTTCGCCATATCGAAAGTAATAACGTAATCTTTGCTTCGCATATTCCCGCCTTTTTGATTTGATAATTTTGTCAAATCAATGGCGGAATTTTGTACAATAAAATCTTGTCCTTCGATAAATTGGCATTGTTTAATACGTTTTTTAATCCACGTTGAATATTCTTGCTTTGAACCCAAAGCTTTATGCAAATTACGAGAATTTACGCAATTTATTTCCTTGTGGTGGAATTGGTGCGTTACTGGCTCAAGCAGTAAATTGAGCGCATTAGCTTCTAAATTCGCTTGTAAGTGTTGATTATTGTTCATTGGGTTAATTCCTTTTGGTGTAGCTTGGTTAATTTTGCAAGTTGGCATTTAGCTCTATATAGTCCGTGCTGATAAGTTTCGTTATTGGGGTAATTCAATACATCATTTTCTAGCGTGCTAATTCGCTCACTGAGCAACGTTATGACCTCGTCTAATGGATATGGCTCGTTATCATCATAAGGGCTCATAAATCGCAATAGCGGGCGTTTTTCTAAATAGTGTTCAATTGCTTCACTCAATAACGCTGTTTTAGCAATTCGGCATTTCATTATTGCAATCTCCCTGTTGGTGGAAGTTGTGCTTGGTGGAATAATTGAGGAAATACCGCATTTTCTAATTGGTGTTCGGTCATTACTAATCTTCCTCTTGTTCAAGGTTAATTAAGGCGTGTAGGTGGGTTTCTGCCTCGGTAAGGTTATCAAGTGCAAGTTCTATAATTTCATCTGCTGATAATACTTGGCCACGTTTATTTGTTACCGCCCCACCTTGATTTATGACAATTTCTAACAAGGTTTTTGCTTGCTCGATTTTCTCGGCTAGTTCTAGCGTTTCAATTTCCGCCAGCCTTGCAATGGTATTGATAGGTTTAAAAATCCCCATATGGCTAATTGGTTTTGATTTACCGTTCTCAGTGGTAGAGACGGCATTATTTCCACCAGCGTTAGCTAATTCTTTAATCTGTGGGATAAGTCCTTTAATTTCGCCTAATTTGATTTTTGCTTTAGTTTCTTGTGCTGCCATTTTGTTAATCCTGTGGTGTTGAATGTAGGGTATAAACCCCTATGCCTTTGTGTTTTACTCCTGCGTGATCTAATTCGTCTTGCGTGCTAGTGGAAATGTCATAACCTTTGGCTCGCAGTTCCATAATGCGAGGTGCAGGGCTACAAATTCCCATCGCTCTAAATTCTAGTGTTGAGCAAGAACCTTGTTTTAATCGCTGGATAATCGCTATTTGTTGCGTGTGCTTGCTAGTGTCGGTGATTTGTTGCATTGTCTGCCCCTCCCTATGCTTCAAGGCTCGCTAAATAGGCTTTAACGCTGCTTTCTGGATAACGGCTACAAGTGCCAAGTTTTACCCGTCTTAATTTGCCTGCACGAACAAGGCGATCAACGGTAGAACGTGAGCCAATGCCTAAATCAGTAAGTTCTTTTTGTGTGTAATGTTTTTCGATTGGTTGATTTTCCATAACTTCCCCTTTGGTGTGATAGTGATATGGTTCTGGGTTCACCCTCGTAAGTCTTGGGCTTGGTGGGGATTATGGAAAAGGTGGGAGTTTGCTTCAATTAGTTGATTTTTAAATTAAAAATTCGTTTTTAAATAAGACTTAATTAAAAAGAAAAAGCCCCTAATTTGAAAATTCTTAGGGGCTTATTTAAAAAGGCTATTTCTGTTTGGGTGGGAATGGTGATTTGTTGTTTATCCTTAACTTTTCATCAATTAAGCGATCAAAAGTTGGATATTGAATATCTGCTTGCCTTATCCCTTTTTCTCTTAAATCGGCATTAAGAGCCTCAAAAAGTGCATTTCTGCTTTGATAGTTAGGATAACAATTCATCACTAACAATGAGAATAAATCTCTTTGGGCTTGGCTTATTCTATTGTCTTGATTAGCTATGGGTTGATTTAACTGATTTTTATTCTGTTGAAGCTGTTCAATTTGAGCATCTAGTTCTTTAATGTAATTATCTTTATTTTTTATTACTGCGCTTTGATCAAGTTGAGCAATTTGAGTTTTTTCTGATTGTTTAAGCTCTCTTGTTTTTTCTGCTATCTGTTCAAATTGCCTTAATCTAACTAATGTTTCTCTAAGGTTTTCTTCGAGTTTTATATTCTCCGCTTCTAAACATAAATTTTGCTTTTCTAGCTCTTCTATCCTTGTTTCATCTTGATGCCACTGATTAGAGAAACTTTTATCTTTTCTTTCAGTACACACAACACTTTGCAAACTAGGTAATGGCCATTCATAGCCATATTTTAGAGCAAATATTTCTGCACTCTTTCTATCAATACTTGCCTCAAAAATGCCATTAAACTCATCAAACGCGTGTATTTCTGAATTTGCCAGTTCTCCGTCTAATATTTTTTCTTCTAAGGTATGAAGCATCGGGTAAAAATTTATATCTTTAGAACTTGCATAATTAGCAGGCGAAATGCCTTGGAATAATGCGATACACTCATAAAAATTAAGCGTTTTTCTTGGTAAATACGGCTTTAAATCACCTTGAACGATGACTTTCTTTTTTATGGCAACTCCTAACGCTTTTTCAATATCTGCTTTTTTAATTAAAAGATTGCTTCTCAAATCCATAATGCCTCCTAGCTTAAAATGGAACCTCATCAAGACTGTCCAAATAGTCTTTTAATCTTAGATCAAGAGCTTTTAGCAAAACTGGCTCAGTGGATTTCAATATTCTTGGCTTTATTCCAGATACATTTTCATAAAGATAACAGTCATTGCCTTGTAAAGTCCCGAGCAAATCCCTAAGTGCTTTTTCTCGATCGTTTTCATTGAAAGGCAAAGCCCATTCAATAAGCTCTTCAATAGAAATGAATTGGTTTTGAATATAGGAATTTTTACCCATAAAACGCCCCTATACGTTGCCCTATTTGTTGTTGGTGGAAGTGCAACAGGAAAGCAAATAGGGTTACTTTCTTTTCAAACGGGTTAATTACGCCCGTTCTAGTTGCACTTTAATTTGAGTTATTAAGGAATAGTTAATAACTGAAAAGCATTTATTCGTTGCTATGAAAGCAATTTTCTTTGATCCACGTCTGAAAATGTGGATTATTTATTTTAATCGCTTTGTTTGCGTCTCGGGTGATAAGTTCTTTTTTCTCGAGCTTTCTTAGTTGCCCTTGAATTGAGCTTGAACTCACTTCATCAACGCCTATTTTCTGCGCTAAATTCTCCCTTGTGGCTTTTTTGTAAGGTGTGGTTTCACCTTGTGCGGCAAGTTTTAAAATTTCACGCTCTAACAGGCTTAAACTGCCCCATTCTTTACCCACTTCGCTCAAGTCTGCCATTTGTGATAGTCGATAATCTGCCGCTTCTTCCAGGGTCAAATTATGGTTAATAATCATATCCTGCGCAATAGAGCGCATATATAACGGCGTAAAGTGAAAACGCTCAAACAGGTGATAAAAGTCATCTTTATCAATCGTCTTTCCCGTTCTATCGTGGTAAATATCCGCCAAAAAGTCCGTAAAAGCGCGGTCGAGATGTGGGAAATCTATCGCGTGGGCAAAATGAAAAAACGGCGCTTTGTTATCATTAAACATTAAGCGCAAGCCGTTTGTGCTGCTACCTGTAAAAATCACTTTAATTTTATTTTGATTGACATCAAGCCCAGTCCGCAACGACTGAATAAAATCCGCATTGCCTTTTTCCCTTGCAAGCTCTTGTACTTCATCAAGTAGCATTAGAACGGGCTTCTTGGATTTCTCCGCCAATTCATTTAATAATCCGCTAGCGGTAACAGATAACGCTGCTTTATGGCTTTCTAGCTCAATGCCAACGCCTAGCACATCAACGCTTTTCAGTTGCTTTATGGCTTGCGTGAATTTGTTTGCGCCACTGGTAACGCTATCTAAAAACTGGAGAAGCTGAGCATTAAACGCCTTTCTCATTTCGCCATCAGATTTTTCCATAAAGCTAAAATAAAACACATTAAAGCCCATTTCTTCCGCCAGTGGCTTAATATCATTGAGCAAAAATTGCGTTTTCCCCATACGGCGAGGGGCAAATAATGTTAATGCGTGCATAATGCCATCTTTTAGGCTAATTAATAGACGGCTTGCCAGCTCACTTCTTGGAAAATAAAGCGGATCGCGCATTTCATCCCTCTTTTATATAAAATTATACAAGATGAATATAATTATATAGCGTAAATATAATTTTGTATATTGTCTCTCCTTGCGTCATTATACGCCCACATAAATCAAAAGCCAATTATTTGGCTGTGATTTTATCCAGTAAATAAAAAAGCCACAAAAAACTGTAATAGCGATTGCATAGGGTTTCTGTGGTGGTAGTTAGCTTTGTTTCTGTGAACTTTTCCACCACCCTACCTACGCAAAAGGCACTCAATAGGACAAAACACCCCAAAAATAGGACAAAATAGGCTCAAAATAGGACAAAATGACCTTAAAATAGGACAATTTTTGATTATTAATTAATCTATTTTTATTATAAGGTATTGATATTATTATATATGTAATTTTCCATTGTCCTATTGTCCTATAAAAAAATGCTCTCCTAATATGTAAAAATTTTTTCAGTGAAAAACGAACAAAAAAAGCCAGTGTAATCACTGGCTCTTGTGGTGGTGGAATTAAACAAAAGGCTTAGGTGCAAGGCTTTCTAAATAATCGCCCCAATCTTGCAACATTGCCGCACGTTGCTCTAAATACTTCGCTTTATTGTAAATCTCCCTTATGCGGTCTTTTCCCTTGTGTGAGAGGGCTTTTTCTATCCAATCCGCATTATAATCACGCTCATTCAAAGAAGTGCTTATTAAGTGCCTTATGCCGTGCGTAGTAAGTTTTCCCTTGCCAAGGGTCTTTACTATCGCATTGCGCATTGCCTCAATCGTAATATGTCCTGATTTTGCATTTACGCTAGGAAACACAAATTCACTATTTAAACTAAGTGCGGTGCTAATTTCTCGCATTTTCTGCAATACCGCCACCGCTTGCCGTGAAAGTGTTACAATATGCAACCGTCCGCCCTTTAAGTTCTTATTACCTTTCTGCACACGATACGCCCAAAGGCTTTGACTAAAATCAATATCTTCCCATCTTGCCCCCGCTATCTCTGATGGTCGTCCACCAGTTAAAAGCACTAATAACACAGCATAGAAAGAAAACGGGCTAAAGCGATTGTTCTCTTTGGCTTGGTAAAATGCCGTTATAAAGCTCTCTAGCTCTTCTGGTTCGATTGTGTTCATTCCTTGCGGTGTTGGCTTAGTGAACTCCTTGCCAATCTTAGCAAGGTTATTTGTGGGGATAATCCCACGGTGTAGGGCATAAGTCATCACTTCATTAATTTTAGTGATTACCTTGGATAATTCTGTGTATTTGCCCGCTAATTCCAACGGTTTAAGCGCATTGATTGCCATTAAAGGAGTTATCTCTCGTATAGGATAATTGCCAAGTAGTGGGAGGATATGGCGATTAAATCGCTTCCAAGTGTCTTGTGCGGTGCGTTCTGAAAAGTCAGGCTTTAGCTTCCTATCTTCAAACCAATTTAACGCCACTTTCTCAAAGGTGTTATTAATTCCCTCCGCTTGTAACTGGCTTTGCTGTTGTTCATAGTCTTTTGGATCAATTCCTTGCGCTAATAGGGCTTGATATTCATCACGCTTAGCCCGTGCTTGCGCAAGTGAGATAGCAGGATAATGCCCTATCGTCTTTTTGGTTCGCTTCTTAGTACGTGGATTAGTGTATTTAAAATGCCATATCTTAGATTGAGACAATGCCACCACAATAAAAAGCCCGTTACCATCGCTTAAGGTGATTTCTTTATTGTCGGCTCTCGCCTTTCTAATCTGTGTGTCTGTTAGTTGCTGTGTTTTTCTTGCCATAGTATCAACCTTTAAAAAATTGTACCAAGAAAAAACAACCACTTTGCCACCTATCGGCATAATTTAACCATATGAAAATAAATAATTTTTCGGATAATTGTACCAAGATTTTTATTGCCTAAATCATTGCTTTTGGGAGTAACGTAGCGAATTTTTAAAATCTTGGTACAATTCTTGGTACAATTATATTGCGTTATAGAGATTTACGGGGACGCAATCAGACGCATACAATATCGCCAAAGGCTAGATTTTACAAGGATTTTTGAAGCAGTGAGATTTATGTAGAGACGTGTAGAACAGTGGATTGGCGGAAGATAATGGGAGTCGAACCCACCCAAGATTGCTGGCAACCTTAACAGGATTTGAAGTCCTGCCGTTTCACCGGAAACGCCTATCTTCCAACAGTTTGCTCACTTTAAAGGAAATTTGTTGATTATTCAAGCCTATGTGAAAGTAAAATTATCGGTCCACATTTTATTGTTATTTTAATGTGCAATAACATAAGATCATTTTAGTAAAGTGCTACCGAAAAACACACCAATGCCATATCCTTTCAACATCTCTCGGCAAGACTTCCAGTTAAAAGCTGAATTTTTGATTAAAAAACAGTATGATTACAAGTAAAAGTTTACTAGGACGATAAAATGAGCAGCCTTTTTCAACACCTTCCTTCAATAGATAAATTGTTAAAACAGCGTGAAATTGCCCCACTGATTACAATGTTCGGTCATCGTGCGGTGGTTAATGTATGTCGAAAATTCCTTGAAGATGCCCGTTCTCAGATAAAAAAAACACAAACACTTCCTGATATTTTTCTTAATCAGGAAAACTTGCTTACCGAAATTCAGCGAACCCTCACCATACAACAACAAGTAAAAATTCAACCTGTGCATAATTTAACGGGAACTGTTTTACATACGAATTTAGGTCGGGCTTTGTGGGCTGAGGCTGCACAGCAAGCCGCATTATTAACGATGCAAGAAAATGTCGCATTAGAATATGACTTGCTCGCCGGAGAACGTAGCCACCGCGATAAGTATATTAGTGAGCTATTATGTGAGCTTACCGGAGCAGAAGCCGCTTGCGTGGTGAACAACAATGCGGCAGCCGTGTTACTAATGTTAGCTACCTTTGCAGCGGGTAAAGAAGTGGTTATTTCTCGTGGTGAGCTAATTGAAATTGGCGGTTCGTTCCGTATCCCTGATATTATGCAACAAGCAGGCTGTAAGCTAATTGAAGTTGGTACAACAAATCGCACCCATTTAACTGATTATCGCCGTGCGATCAACGAAAATACTGCCTTTTTAATGAAAGTTCATAGTAGTAATTACCAAATTTGTGGCTTTACACATTCTGTCAGCGAAGCCGAATTAGCACAACTTGGTCAGGAAATGAATGTGCCTGTGGTAACCGATTTAGGCAGTGGGGCATTGGTGGATCTTTCACAATATGGCTTGCCGAATGAACCCACCGTACAAGAAAAATGGCAGCAAGGTGTGGATTTAATCTCATTTTCTGGGGATAAATTGCTAGGTGGTCCACAGGCAGGCATTATTGTTGGAAAAAAAGAATTTATCGATCAACTACAAGCGCATCCACTCAAGCGCGCATTACGCTGTGATAAAGTCATTTTAGCAGGATTAGAGGCAACGTTGCGTTTATATCTTCAACCTGAAAAATTGACAGAGAAACTGACGAGTTTGCACTTACTCACGCAGCCTGTCTCCGTATTACACCAACAAGCAGAAATACTGAAAGTGCGGTTGGAAAATCAGTTAGATTTTGCCTATACCGTCCGTGTGGAACAAAGCCAAGCACAAATTGGCAGTGGTGCCCAACCCCTCGCCACACTCCCTTCCATTGCGGTAACCATAGAAGAAAAAACATCGCAAAAATTGACCGCACTTCTTGAACGCTTCAAACAACTCCCCCAGCCTATCATTGGGCGAATTGAACAAAATAAATTATGGCTCGATCTACGTAGTCTTGCCAATTTTGAACGTTTATTAAATACCGTGGAGCAACTATGATTATTGTTACCTCAGGCCACGTCGATCACGGCAAAACCGCTTTGTTACGCGCTTTAACGGGTACTGATGCAGATCGCTTGCCAGAAGAAAAGAAACGCGGAATGACGATTGATTTAGGTTATGCCTATTTACCTTTACCACAGAAAACGCTGGGTTTTATTGATGTGCCGGGACACGAAAAATTTCTCTCAAATATGCTTGCCGGGCTAGGCGGAGTAGATTATGCAATGCTTATCGTTGCCGCAGATGAAGGTATCCAGCCACAAACCGCAGAACATCTCGCCATTTTACGCCTATTGCATTTTAAGCAAATTATTGTTGTGATCACAAAAGCGGATAAAGTCAGCGAAACACATATTGCAAACACCAAGCAACAACTGATGCAAACATATCCATTTTTGGAAGAAAGCGCTTTTTTCATTACTTCCGCTTATACAGGGCAAGGTATTGCCGAATTACAAGCACATTTAGCAAATTTGCCTTCTCTTTCTGATAACCAGCTGCCTTTCCGTTATGCGATTGATCGCATTTTTACGATTAAAGGGGCAGGAACTGTGGTAACCGGCACGGCATTCAGTGGGCGTATTGCTACGAATGAAGAACTGTACTTATCCACAGGAAAAAAAGTGCGTATTAAAAATATCCATAGCCAAGATCTACCATCAATGGTTGGAGAGGCTGGGCAACGTTTAGCCTTAAATATTCAAACCGATGTAGAACGGACTGAAATTCAGCGTGGAGACTGGCTTTTCTCTCATCCTCCAACAGTTGCCACTGATCGCATTACCGTAGAAATCGAAGCGGCACAATGGATACAAGAAAGCCAAGCGGTGCATAGTTATCACGCCGCCTCGCATACAACAGGTAAACTCACATTGCTCGAAAATAAACAACTTTATCCACAGCAAAAAGCCCTAGCAGAACTCACTTTACAAGATCCATTATACTTAACCTATAACGATAAATTAATTTTACGTACAGGCGATGCCAAATCCTTATTAGCCGGCGCAAGGGTGATTGAAATTCACTCGCCAAAACGTTACAAGCGTACTGAAGTGCGGTTGAATTTTTTACATCATTTACTCACAACGCAAAACGTAGCTGAACGTTTAAGTTGCTATTTACAACATCGCCCAATGCCACTTACGGAATTAGCGTGGTTAGCACAACGTAAAGAAGAGGATTTACCCGATTTACTTGCAGAACGTCATATCCAAACCCGGCAAGGGTGGGCATTTACGCGTAGTTATCAACAACAGCAAAGTGAAAAATTAATCGCCACATTGACGGATTACCACCAGCAATCTCCCGATCAACTTGGCTTAAGCAAAGCACGTTTATATCGCATTGCGGCTATTCATCAGCCTGAAACCTTAATTTATCATTTTATTGCTGACTTATTAGCCCAAGAGAAGCTTCAGCAAACGCGCGGTTGGTTGCATTTACCAGAACATAAAATTCGTTTTAATACAGGAGAACAGCAGTTATGGCAACAAGTCCTCACGCATTTTGAACAACAGCACGGACAAGCATTATGGGTGCGAGATTTAGCGAATTTACTGGATTTAGATGAAAGCACGATGCGTAATTTTCTTTATAAAGCAGGGAAATTGGGCTATTTAACGCCTATTGTACGAGATCGTTTTATGCTTACGGAAACCCTGTATGCGTATGCCCATTGGGTAAAAAATGCTATCTTGGAGAAGGGAGGCATTTCAGTAAATCAACTCCGCGATGAATTACAATGGGGCAGAAAAATGACGGTACAACTTATGGAATATTTCGATCGCTGTGGTTTTTTACGCCGTAAGGGAAATGTGCATTTATTACGAGATGGCGATCTCTTTGATTACTAACCATAAAACACAAGTGCGGTGAAAAATGGAGAAATTTATCACCGCACTTTTCTTAAATGCAAACACATTTTTATTGCCATTTATTTTTTCATCAATCCTTTTGCAAGCGGGATAAGACAACCTCCTCACAACGTCCATTTATTTCAAACTAAAGCAACGATAAAGCAGATCAAGTATCAACCTATGTTGAACCTGTGTTATTCCACTAAATATTTAAATTGATTTTCTCATCAATAAAACATTGATCCATTTCAAATGCCGGTTTTGCTGCTTTATCTTTACCAATGGTTTTTGAAGGGACACCCGCAACAGTGGTATATTCAGGGACGGGTTGTAACACCACAGAATTGGCGCCAATTTTGGCATAACGCCCAATTTCAATATTACCGAGAATTTTTGCCCCAGCTCCAATCATCACCCCCTCCCTTACTTTTGGATGACGATCACCAGATTCTTTACCCGTTCCGCCTAGGGTAACGCCTTGTAGAATAGACACATCGTTTTCGATGACAGAGGTTTCGCCTACCACAATGCCAGTGGCGTGATCGAACATAATGCCACAGCCTATTTGTGCAGCGGGGTGAATATCCACATCAAACGCAACAGAAATTTCATTTTGTAAATAAATCGCCAACGCTTTACGATTTTGTTGCCATAAATAATGGGTAATACGGTAACTTTGTAAAGCGTGAAAACCTTTTAAATATAATAACGGCGTTGTCCATAATTCCACTGCGGGATCCCGTTGACGCACCGCACGAATATCGCAAGCCGCACTGCCAATGATATCAGGTTCTGCTTGGTAGGCATCTTCAATAATTTCACGCAAGGTGATCGCGGGCATAATGGGATTTGCTAATTTATTAGCTAAAATATAACTTAATGCGTTACCAAGATTCTGGTGTTTTAGAATAGTGGAATGAAAAAAACTCGCGAGCATTGGCTCACATTCCGCTAATTCTTTTGCTTCTTGACGGATTAAACGCCAAACTTCAACAGGCATTTTATTCTCCTTTTCGTTCTCGACCAAGCAAACTAGATACCACGTCTTTGGCATTTTTAGCACAAAATAGGACTTGGTAAATTTGTTCGGTAATTGGCATTTCTACACCTTGTCGCTGAGCAAGTAAATAGGTTTCTTTGGTGTTATAAAATCCTTCCACCACCTGACCAATTTCAGCTAATGCCTGCTCGGTGTTTTGCCCCTGACCAAGCATTAACCCAAAGCGACGATTACGCGATTGGTTATCGGTACAAGTTAGTACTAAATCACCTAAGCCCGACATTCCCATAAATGTATTAGGGTTTGCCCCGAGTGATTCACCTAATCGGCTAATCTCCGCTAACCCCCGTGTAATCAAGGCAGTACGCGCATTTGCACCAAATCCCATTCCGTCTGACATTCCAGCCCCAATGGCAATCACATTTTTAATAGCTCCGCCAAGCTGAACACCGATCATATCTTGATTAAGATAAACACGAAAATGTTTACTGCAATGAATACGCGCTTGAAATTCTTGGGCAAACGCCAGATCGTGAGAAGCTAAGGTGATTGCCGTTGGCAGCCCTTGCGCAAGCTCTTTGGCAAAAGTTGGGCCAGATAAAACAGCTAATGGATATTGCGTGCCAAGTTTTTCTTCTACCACCTGTTGCAATAAACGCCCTGTATCTCGTTCTAAACCTTTCGTCGCCCAAACAATTCGATGCTCTGGCTGTAAGTGCGGTCGGATTTTTTCTAAAACTTCGCCAAAAACGTGGCTAGGTACAACAATCAATAAATCTCGTGATTTTTGCACCGCACTCGCTAAATTCGTTTCAATTTGTAATGCTTCAGGAAACGGAATATCTGGTAAAAAAGACTGATTACAACGTGTATCCGCCAACGCTTGCATATGTTCGGCATTATGTCCCCAAAGATAAGTAGGAGAACCGTTACGAGAGAAACTGATTGCCAATGCCGTCCCGTAAGATCCTGCGCCAATGACAGTAATGGGTGAATTGGAAATATTGTTGTGCATTAATCATCTCCATAATCAAAAAAGTTAATAGCACGGAGTATATAGTAGGGCTGAGTTTAACCTACTTGAATGAAGCTGGGAATAGCATTTTTAGATACACAGATTAACCGTGGGGAGCTGGTCAGTCATTTTTATAAAAAAGTGGGTCTTTCACCCACTTATTTTGATTAATTAACCGTTTCTGGTTTCTCGTCCTGTGCTTGCTCCGCTTGCTGACGCTCTAAATATTCCATAAAGAGTGCATCAAAGTTTACAGGAGAAAGATTTAATGGCGGGAAAGTGCCACGGTTTACAAGGCTTGCAATTAATTCACGCGCGTAAGGGAACAGCATATTTGGGCATTGTGAAGTTAAGCAATGGGCAAGTTGAACGCCTTCCAACCCACTTACTGTGAACACACCTGCTTGTTTTACTTCACAAATAAACGCCACATCACCACTTTCTTCAAGGGTGGTTTCGGTGGAAATGTTTAAACAGACCTCATAAAGATCTTCACCTAATTCAACCACTTCTGTGTTTAAATCAAAAGAAAGTTGAGGTTTCCATTCTTGTTGGAAAATATGGGGAAGATTCGGCGCTTCAAAAGAGACATCTTTAATATAGATACGTTGAATTTGTAATACAGCTTCTGTTTGTTGTTCTTGTGCTTCCGTTGCAACTTCTTGATTTTGCTCAGTCATTTTCTATTCCTCTATGAGTTATTTATCTTTTTTCACTAATGGCAAATTCGCTGAACGCCAACCTGCAATCCCTTCTTTTAACGCGTACACTTCGCGAAATCCTTGTTTAGCCAAAAGCTCTGCGGAAGTGCCTGCAGCCATTCCCGTGGCACACACAACCACAACGGGCTTGTCTTTATGCTGTTCAATTTTACCAATATTCTGATTTTTAATTTCGCTAGGTAATAAATGAATGCTGTGAATAATATGCCCACGTTCAAACTCATCAAGAGTACGCACATCAATTACTGTCGCCTCTTTATTATTCATTAAGCTAACGATCTCGGCATTCTCAATGGTTTTCACTTTGGTGGTGAACGCCTTGAAATAGGTGTAAATAACGAGAAAAAATACGGCTATCCAAGAAATAACCATTAATGTGTGATTTTTTGCAAAGGCGGTTGCCATCGGTAGAAATTCTTGCATTTTACTCTCTATGTTTTAGTTCAAAATAAAGGCTTAAGTATAACCGCACTTTATTCATCTTTCAAAGAAACTCTGCGAAATTCCTCACTTGTTAAGGTAGGTTTTATTCTAAATCAATGAATAAATAAAAATAATTAGAGCTTATATAGCGATTCACCGCGTTTATTGCTATATTATTGCGCGATTTTAAAGAGATTTTTCTCTTTTCATCATTGTATGTTCTTTTTGCAAAGAAATTATCTAATCCATATATTAAAAGAGGTTCGATTATGTTTTTTCTCCAATTTGCCATCGTATTGGTGTGCATTTTGATTGGTGCGCGCATTGGCGGTATCGGCTTGGGAGTGATGGGCGGTATGGGGCTTGCTATCCTCTCTTTTGGCTTCGGCTTAGCGCCTGCGGGTTTACCGATTAATGTAATGCTAATGATTATGGCGGTCGTTTCTGCCGCAGCAGCAATGCAAGCCGCAGGTGGTTTAGATTATATGATCAAAATCGCCACCAATATTTTACGTAAACACCCGAAATACATCACCTTTATTGCGCCTGCAGTAACTTGGACATTCACCGTATTAGCAGGAACAGGTCACGTGGCTTATTCTGTATTACCGGTGATTGCAGAAGTAAGTCGCCACAATGGTGTGCGTCCTGAACGTCCGCTTTCAATGGCGGTAATTGCTTCACAATTTGCCATTGTCGCTAGCCCGATTGCTGCTGCGGTGGTTGCGGTGGTTGCTTATCTTGAGCCACAAGGCATTCACTTAGGTGATGTATTAATGGTAACCATACCTTCAACCATTTTAGGCTTAGCACTTGCTTGTATTTTCGTCAATAAAATGGGTAAAGAATTAAAAGATGACCCAGAATATCAACGTTTATTACAAGATCCTGAGTATGTAAAAGAAAACCATACAGATGTTAATCCTGACAACATTCAATTAAAACCAACTGCGAAATTATCTGTCGGTTTATTCTTATTTGGTGCGTTATTAGTAGTATTAATGGGGGCATTCCCTGGCTTACGTCCAGTTTTTGATGGCAAACCAATGGGAATGGCACACGCCATTGAAATCGTGATGCTGACTGTGGGAGCATTAATCATTTTAACTTGTAAACCAAATGGTAACGCCATTACACAAGGTTCCGTGTTCCACGCGGGAATGCGTGCTGTTATCGCTATTTTTGGTATTGCGTGGTTAGGTGATACCCTGATGCAAGCGCATATGGTGGAAGTCAAAGAAAGTGTGAAAGTGTTGGTTGAAACCGCACCTTGGACCTTTGCTATTGCACTATTTGTGCTTTCTGTTTTAGTAAATAGCCAAGGCGCAACAGTTGCCACTTTATTCCCAGTTGGGATTGCATTGGGCATTCCAGCACCTGTGTTAATTGGGGTATTTGTTGCGGTAAATGGTTACTTCTTCATTCCAAATTACGGTCCAATCATTGCCTCAATTGACTTTGATACCACAGGAACAACACGTATTGGTAAATATATTTTCAACCATAGCTTTATGCTACCGGGGCTATTAAGTATGGCATTCAGCCTTGCGTTTGGCTTGTTGTTCGCAAATATTTTGCTGTAATTTTTTACCGCACTTTATGCTATCAACTGGGGGCGTTGCTCCCAGTTTTTTTATGCCCTCATTCTGATACAAAAAGTTAGCTATGGCATTCCTTGCCAAACTTTCGCATAATATGGCCAGCTTTTTTAACAAGAGGAATATAATAATGACGATTTCCAAACAACAAATTCTTGATGCTTACCATTTTCGCCACGCGTGCAAACAATACGATCCCACAAAGAAAATCAGTGAGGAAGATTTTCGCTTTATCCTTGAAACCGCACGTCTTTCGCCAAGTTCCTTTGGATTTGAGCCGTGGAAATTTTTAGTGATTGAAAATCAGCATATTAAAGAACTTATCCGCGATACCGCGTGGGGAGCGAAAGATAAAATTATGGATTGTAGCCATTTTGTCGTCATCCTCGTTCGCCAACCCCAAACTCTCCTAGCAGATGGCGAATATGTCCCACATATTATGCGTGATGTGCATCATATCCCTGAAGATGCCCTTAAATTGCGTCAAGGTTTTTATCGCAACTTTACAGAAAACGATTTTGCGCTCACCGACAATCCCGTTGCGTTTTATCATTGGGCTTGCCGTCAAAGTTATATCGCCTTAGGCAATATGCTCACTAGCGCGGCAATGATTGGCATTGATAGCACCCCGATTGAGGGCTTTCCGCTAGAAAAAATGAATGATCTTTTTGTTGCAGAAGGGTTATACCGTGCAGATGAATACAAGCTCAGCGTGATGGCAGCATTTGGCTATCGCGTAAATGCACCGCGAGAAAAAACACGCCAAGCATTTGACGAAATTGTCGAATGGGTAAAATAAAAACCCCGTAAAATCCTACCGCACTTTATCCTATCAATAAAAATAAAGTGCGGTGCAAATTTTCTTCTTTTTAATCATTCTTTGGAATAGGTATGCTCATTTCATTTATTCTGATTGCACTTTGTGCAGGCGTTGCCCTTGCCACGCAAGCCGCGATTAATAGCCAACTGGCAGGATCATTAATGGGACAACCCGTGGTGGCCGCATTGATTTCTTTTGCGATGGGAACCCTATTGCTGCTTTTTATTTGTTGGTGGAAAGCTGATTTATTCACTACCTTACAACAAGTGCCAAAACAACCAATATGGAAACTCATTGGTGGCCCGCTCGGTGCGTTAGTGGTCTTCACAACCATTTTTCTCGCCCCTAAAATGGGCGTAACAAATATGCTGTTTTTCATCATTATCGGGCAACTTATTGCCGCAGCGGTGATTGATCATTTTGGCTTGATTGGTATGACAAGTCGTCCAATCCAAATCTGGCAAATAATTGGCTTTGTGTTTATGGGCGCTGGATTAGTGCTATTTTTCTTTGGCAAAAAATTGTTTGGCTAGCTTTCAACACATCGATCGATAAGTGCTATCCTCATCTCAGGTAAAAATACTGTAAAAAATTACCGCACTTCTTCATTGCCTTCCTATTTTCCCGTAATGGCGGGCTGGTGTGTCCGCCTAAAAAATATTGCCACACAAGCAATGTAAAGGCGGTCATTTGGAAATGAGTTAGGATTTCCCAAAAAATTCCCCTCTTGCATCAAGAGGGGAAGAGCAAAAGTGTGGTAAGAACACATTGAAATGTAAAAAGTTTTCTTCTACAAAATCATCTTCACTAATTTATCCGCTTTAATACGGGCAAATTTTTTCAGCAGTTTTTGCACTGGTTCTGGATATTGCGAAAGTGCCTCCAGTTCTGTGTAGTGTGTGAGCTGTATGGTATGTTGGCGAATACAGTCTAACTCTTGTTGTACTTGGGATTGCAGTTGTTGTGCTGGATCTTGAATGAGCAAGCCATTTTCTGCGTCTAAACGCCAAGCACGCGGGTTAAGATTGTTGCCGGTTAAAAGCATATAATGATCATCTACCCACACACCCTTTAGGTGATAGCTGTTATCACCGTCTTTCCAAGTGCGAATAACCAGCTGACCTTGGTTGATTTGTTGCTCAAATTTTTGGCTAAAACGACGTAAATTACTTTCATATAAATAAGGCAGCGCGCCAGCCATTTTAAATGGCTGTGAAGGGGGAATATAAAAATCATTGGCAGTTTTATCCCCCACAATAATTTCAATTTGCTTGCCTTTTTGTAATAAACGCCGAATTTTTTGTTGCAATGGGCGAGGGAAATTAAAGTAAGGCGTACAGATCACCAATTTTTCCTGCACAATCTGAAAAAGATCTTCAATCGTACGGTTAAGCAGATTTGCACCACCGCCTAAGCCAAAAAGTGGGGTGATTTTTAGGCCAGAATTTTCTTCGTTTGCAAACTTATATTGTCCATCACTTGCCAAGCCTTTACGGAAAGCACGAATATGTTGGCGAATTTCTTTGGTTTTAGGACGCTCAACATTATCCAACGGTAATACTGCTTGATTACTCAGCAAATGCTGTTTGAGAAAATCCACCATTGAGTCTGTTAAAGCCGAATGAGTGATTTTATGATAACGATCGTAGCGATATTTTTCATTTTGCTGTAAATAAACATTATTGATACTCGCCCCACTGTATAGCAACGTATCATCAAAAATAAAACCTTTAATGTGTAAAACGCCAAAAACTTCTCGTGTATTTACGGGAACACCGAAAAATAAATGAGCGTGTTCACCATATTGATGAATTGCCCGTTGATCACAATACCAGTCCGCATTTGTGGCTGTCTTTTCTGCCCCGAGTAAATTACGTTGAGCGCGATGCCAATCCACAAAAATTTTCACATCAAGATTCGGATTACGGCTTTTCGCGGCAAAGATCTCATTCAAAATCGCTTGCCCTGCTTCATCATTTTGCCAATAAAGTGCGGTGATATAAATGCGCGTTTTTGCTTCACGAATAAGCTGAATAATCTGTTGCTTAAATTCCGCAGGGTGATGAAGAAAATCAATTTGTGTTTCCTCTAAAGCCAAATAAGGCAAGGTTTGTAGATTTTCTTTCGCCCGTTTCGTTTTATTTATCAACATAATTTTTACTCTAATTTTAGTAATCTTTTTTGTTCAGCTCGCTAGTTTACAATATTTACTTCTTCGCTTGGTAGAAAAAAGATATTTTTTCGCTATAATGCTCACACTTTCTGACAAAGTGCGCTGAAAATTCGCCCACTTTTCTTATTTTTATCACAATTTGGTAACGCAAAATGAACGCAAAAAAACCAACCTTCCAACAATCGGATTCCACAAAACGTTTCAATGAACGCTACGCTGGCGAAAAACAAGACAAAAAAGCACCGCACTTCTCGCGTGGAAAAAAGGAAGATAAACGCCCTTTTCCTCGAGAAAAGACAGCGTTCAAAGCAAGCGAAAAAGTGCAACAACGTACAGAATTAACGATGGATAATGCACGTGGCACAGCCAATGTCAAAGTGGTAATTAAACGAACTGGGGAAAAAGAAAAACAGAAAAAAACAGGCCCTCTTTCCCCACGTGCACCAGAAAAAATTAAGAAAAATCGCGCAGAAGAAATTAAAGTTTATGGTGAAAACACCTGTTTAGCACTTTTTGCTCAGCGTCCTGAAAGCATTGTTCGCGTATGGACTACCGTGGAAATGGCACACCGTGTCGGGGAATTATTCAGCTATTTGGCAGCAAATAAAAAAGTCTATCACGTTGTAGATAATAAAGAACTTGCGTTAGTGAGTGGTACAGAACACCATAACGGCATTTGTATGTTGGTGAAAAAACCTCGTCATTTTACCCTTACTGGGTATCTAGACATTCCACGCCAAAAAGATGCCTTAGTGTTACTTGATAATGTACATAATGCCCATAACATCGGTGGCATTGTGCGAACTTGTGCGGTATATGGCGTGAAAGGGTTAGTATTGAGTAAAGCCGATTTACTTAACTCTGCTGCGGCAATGCGTGTGGCAGAAGGCGGTGCAGAATACATACATACGTTACTGACCAACAGCACAGAGCAGGGTTTAACTGAATTGCGTGAAAAAGGCTATCAAATCGTACATCTAAGCCAAAACAAACAAGCCAAACCTTTCGCTCAGTTGAAATTAAGCGATAAAGTGATCTTTGTATTAAGCGAAAGTGCGGGGGAAAATTTGGCAAAAAATCACGATGATGTTGTGAATTTATCCCTTGCTAACCCACTTAACTCAGGTTTGAATGTTGCTGTCGCTGCGGGTGTTCTCTTAGCAAAATGGGCAGAAAAATCCTTATAATTGATCCGCGTGATGAATAAGGACAAAGCGTTCCCATAACTGGGCTTCGCTTTCTTGATGATTAGGATCAGGCTTAATGCAGTTGCTGATTGGGCAAACTTTTTGACAGGTTGGGGTATCATAATGCCCCACGCATTCGGTACAAAGATTTGGATCGATAAGATAAATATCTTCGCCCACAGAAATGGCATCGTTCGGGCATTCAGGCAAGCACATATCACAATTTGTGCATTTCTCTGTAATTAAAAGTGCCATCATTTCCCCATATCATCATTGAAAGGGCGAGATTATAAAGAATCAGCAAGGAAAATTAAATAGGCAAAACAAGATGAGCAAGAAAAACAATAAAGGACTTTCTTTTTTAAGTACCCTAATCATTGCGGGCATTGCATTGATTTGGAATTATTTTCAACCTTCCGAAAAAACACCTAAACCGCAGCCCGCCCCACAATCGCAACCAAATACAACCGCACCACTTAGCGATAATTATGATTACATTATGCGTGATGATGCCATTGGGCAAAATAAAAATGCGCCGGTGGATTATTATATGCTGGCGTTGTCTTGGTCGCCGGGGTTTTGCCAAGCCCAAAAGGAACGCTATAACGGTAAATTGCCACAATCGCTGATGAGCCAATGTGGCACACAGCAGTATGGCTGGGTGATCCACGGATTATGGCCACAAAATGGCAATGCTCATTCCGTCAGTGATCATCCTCGTTTTTGTCAAGGAGATTTACCTATGGTTGATCCTAGCTTGATTAAGCCTTATCTTGCCGATAGCCCAAGCGCCAATTTATTACAAGGCGAATGGGAAAAGCACGGCGCTTGTGCGTTTAATGACGCCAAATCATATTTTGAAAAACAGCAAAATTTATACCGCACTTTAACCTTGCCAGATCGTGATTTACCACGCAAAGAATTATTTGCTTGGCTGAAAAAACATAACCCACAATTAAAAGGAGCCTACTTGAGAGCAAGCCATAATGAATTATTTATTTGTTATGACCTGAATTGGCAAGTGAGAGATTGCCCACATTAGTGCGCGCTTTACTCTATTTGGAGTAATAAAAGATCTATTATTTCTCAGAATTAAAAAAATCTGCCTGATTATTTGATCTAAAGCAGTTACAATCTAGTAATAACTGGGTATAATGCCACCCAGTTCTATTAATTTTTAAACAAATAAAGAGGGTAAATTATGTCAGTAATTAAAATGACCGACCTAGATTTAGCAGGTAAACGTGTGTTTATTCGTGCCGACCTTAATGTGCCAGTAAAAGAGGGAAAAGTAACCTCTGATGCACGTATTCAAGCAACCATTCCAACCTTAAAATTAGCCCTTGAAAAAGGGGCAAAAGTGATGGTTACCTCTCATTTAGGTCGCCCAACTGAAGGCGAATTCAAACCTGAAGATTCCCTCCAACCTGTAGTTAATTACTTAAAAGATGCAGGCTTTAATGTACGTTTAGCACGTGATTATTTAGACGGTGTAGAAGTGAATGACGGTGAAATTGTTGTACTTGAAAACGTCCGTATTAACAAAGGCGAAAAGAAAAATGATCCTGAATTAGGTAAAAAATACGCCGCACTTTGTGATGTATTTGTAATGGATGCCTTTGGTACCGCACACCGTGCGCAAGCTTCAACTTATGGCGTAGCAGAATTTGCCCCGATCGCTTGTGCAGGCCCGCTATTAGCAGCAGAATTAGATGCCTTAGGCAAAGCCTTAAAAGAGCCACAACGTCCAATGCTTGCTATTGTTGGGGGATCAAAAGTTTCAACCAAATTAACCGTGTTAGATTCTCTTGCTAAAGTCGCTGATCAACTGATCGTCGGCGGTGGGATCGCAAATACCTTTATTGCTGCAGAAGGCAAAGATGTAGGTAAATCCTTATACGAAGCGGATTTAATCCCTGAAGCACAACGCTTAGCAAAAGCAACCCAAATTCCTGTCCCAAGCGATGTGCGTGTTGGCTTAGAATTCTCTGAAAACGCACCAGCGATTGAAAAATCCGTTGATGATGTGCAAGCAGAAGAATCTATCTTTGATATTGGCGATAAAAGCGCAGAAGAGCTGGCAAACATTATCCGCAATGCGAAAACGATTCTGTGGAATGGCCCTGTAGGTGTATTTGAATTCCCTAATTTCCGTAAAGGAACTGAAGTGGTTGCCAATGCTATCGTTGAAGCAACCCAAAATGGTGCATTTTCTATTGCAGGCGGTGGCGATACCTTGGCTGCAATTGATTTATTTGGCATTAAAGATAAAATTTCATACATCTCAACAGGTGGCGGTGCATTCTTAGAATTCGTAGAAGGCAAAGTATTACCTGCTGTTGAAATCTTAGAAAAACGTGCGAAAAACTAATTTAATTCGATTGAAATAAAGGGGAATGTTCTTCCCCTTGAAACATTCCCAAAACTATATAGGAAATATTAATATGGCAAAATTACTAGACATCGTAAAACCGGGTGTATTAACAGGCGATGACGTACAAAAAGTTTTCAATTATGCAAAAGAGCATAACTTTGCATTACCTGCGGTAAACTGCGTAGGTACGGATTCCGTTAATGCGGTATTAGAAACCGCTGCACGTGTTAAAGCACCTGTGATTATTCAATTCTCTAACGGTGGCGCGCAATTCTATGCTGGAAAAGGGATTAAACCTGCAAGTGGCGCACGTCCTGATGTGCTTGGTGCGGTAGCGGGTGCAAAACACGTTCACGAATTAGCCGCTGAATACGGTGTACCTGTAATTCTTCACACCGACCACGCAGCGAAAAAATTACTTCCTTGGATTGATGGCTTGTTAGATGCAGGTGAAAAACACTTTGCGGAAACAGGCAAACCACTTTTCTCTTCACATATGATCGACCTTTCTGAAGAGCCAATGGAAGAAAATATGGCAATCTGCCGTGAATACCTTGCTCGTATGAGCAAAATGGGAATGACCCTTGAAATTGAAATCGGTATCACAGGTGGAGAAGAAGACGGTGTAGATAACTCAGATGTTGATGAATCACGTTTATACACACAACCTGAAGATGTACTTTACGTGTACGATCAATTAAACCCTGTAAGCCCACGTTTTACCATTGCAGCAGCCTTTGGTAACGTACACGGCGTTTACAAACCTGGTAACGTAAAATTAAAACCATCTATTTTAGGCGCATCACAAGAGTTTGTATCTAAAGAACGTGGTCTTCCAGCAAAATCATTAGATTTCGTTTTCCACGGCGGTTCTGGCTCATCAACCGAAGAAATTCGCGAAGCAATCAGCTATGGTGCGGTGAAAATGAACATTGATACTGATACCCAATGGGCAGCGTGGGAAGGTATCTTAAACTTCTACAAAGCAAACGAAGCATATCTTCAAGGCCAACTTGGTAACCCAGAAGGTGAAGATGCACCAAACAAAAAATACTATGACCCACGTGTTTGGTTACGCAAATCTGAAGAATCAATGTCTAAACGTTTAGAAAAATCTTTCCAAGATTTAAATTGTGTTGATGTTTTATAATCAGTAAAAGCAATTTCAAATATAAAAGCACTGACTAACCTCAGTGCTTTTTTCTTGTTGCATATTTTTTCTGTTGTTATCAAGAACAATACACAGAATATAAAAAAATCCCGAACAGTTCGTAATCTTACAGAAAAATTAACCGATTTTTGGTCCGCACTTTTACTTTATATAAAAGCAAAAAAGTGAGCCTCTTATCCTTAAGTGCGGTAAAAAAACAGTAAATTTTTCACCGCACTTTATTTCTTCAGTGCAATAGTAAAAAATTCAGCAATTAAGAAAGGCTTATTTCCAGCCCTTCGCCTTACAAATCAGATCATAAGCGGCTTGAATTTGTTGAGTTTTTTCTTTCGCCATTTCAAGCATTTCTTCTGGTAACCCTTTGGCGACTAATTTATCGGGATGATTTTCATTCATTAAACGGCGGTAAGCACGTTTGACTGTGGAACGATCATCACTTTCACTGACGCCAAGCACATTATAAGCATCTTGCAAGGTTGGGCCAGAGCGTTGTCCTTGATAGCCATAACTGCCCTGTTGATACCCCTCTTGCTGAGAGTCTCCCTGTTGTGAGCCGTTATATTCATAATAAAATCCACCACGGCTGAATTGGCGCGCGGCAATTTCTGCCATCAAAATTTGTTGGAATTGGAAACTGGATAAGCCCAATTCTTCTGCCACCACTTGGAGAACGTCTTTTTCATTTTCGTGTAAGTGATCATCGGCAAATGCGGCTTGTAATTGAATGCGTAAAAACATTCTTAATAAATCATTACGCTGTCCACAAGCGGTGCAAAATTCACGAATGACTTGGCGTAATGGGAAATTAGGATCTTTACCCCGATTAAAGGCGTCTTGTGCTAACTTACGCCCTTTATCATCTAAATTCATTTGATTCATTAGATTGTTCGCAAGGGCGATATCATCTTGCGTAACCCGTCCTTTGGATTTAGATAAATGGCCAAGCACGGCAAATGTGGTCTGCATAAACAAAGATTGGCGGGTTTCTTTACGTTTAAAAAAACTCGAATTGACACTACCAAGCTCATATAATTTTTTATCGGCTAAATGTCCTAAATAAGCACCACAAAGCCCACCAAAAAAGCCGCCAAAACGGTAGCCAATAAAAAAACCTAATAACTTTCCAATAAAACTCATTCTGTTCTCCAATTTGAATAATAAAGTGCGGTGCTTTTTTAGCGAGATTTACACACCATATTGTTCACGATACGCACGCATTGCGGGCAAATATTGTTGATAATCTGTTTCTTGCTCAATAAATTGCATTAAATCGTCAAAATCAATAATCGACAGCACGTTGCATTGATAATCTCGTTCCACTTCCTGAATCGCGGAAAGTTCGCCTTTACCACGTTCTTTACGGTTTAAGGCAATCACCACCGCACTTAATTTTGCTTGATTTTGTCTAATGAGATCCATTGCCTCACGAATTGCTGTGCCAGCGGTGATGACATCGTCCACCAACAGCACATTACCGCGCAATGGGCTACCAATTAAATTGCCCCCTTCGCCGTGATCTTTCGCTTCTTTACGATTAAAACACACGGGCTTATCAATGCCATATTGCTTAAACAATGCCACAGACAGGGTTGTGCCAATCGGAATGCCTTTGTAAGCGGGGCCAAAAATCACATCATAGGCTAAGCCACTGGCTTCAATCGCAGCGGCATAAAACTCCCCTAACCGTGCTAAATCTGCCCCTGTATTAAATAACCCTGCATTGAAGAAATAAGGGCTAATACGCCCAGATTTCAAGGTAAACTCGCCAAATTTTAGCACATTACGACTTAGCGCGAATTTGATAAAGTCAATTTTATAGCCTTGCATTTGCACTCCCTTATGATTAAGGCGATGAATTAAGAATGTTGTAATGCCTCGCGTTGGGCGTTGAAAATCACTTCACAGCCTTGTTTAGCAAGATCTAATAGGGTTAATAATTCTTGGTGAGAAAAGGGTTCTCCCTCTGCGGTGCCTTGCACTTCGATCATTCTCCCATCGTCAGTCATCACCACATTCATATCGGTTTCTGCGTTACTGTCTTCCACATATTCCAAATCGCACACCGCTTCACCTTCCACAATCCCAACCGAGATAGCGGCGACAAGGCCTTTAATTGGGTTGGTTTTCAGTACGCCTTTTTCCAGTAAACCATTGATGGCATCAATTAAAGCAACGCAAGCCCCTGTAATCGACGCCGTACGCGTACCACCATCAGCTTGAATCACATCACAATCAAGTGTGATTGAACGCTCACCAAGCGCATTGAGATCCACCATTGCACGTAAAGAACGGGCAATTAAACGCTGAATTTCCATCGTGCGTCCACCTTGTTTGCCTTTTGCTGCCTCACGTTGCATACGGCTATGCGTGGATCGTGGCAACATACCATATTCTGCGGTAACCCAACCTTGATTCTGCCCTTTTAAAAAACGAGGAACAGAATCTTCCACGGTTGCTGTGCAAAGCACTTTGGTTTCCCCAAATTCTACCAGCACAGAACCTTCAGCATATTTCGTGAAATGACGGGTGATTTTAATTGGACGTGGTTGATTTAATGGACGATCATTCGGACGCATTGGAAATTCCTTACTCATTCATAAAATGGCGCTCATTCTAACACGCAAACTGACAGATGAGAAATTTAACGGTAGAATAGACGGCAATTTTTAGCGCACATTAAGGATTTATTATGATTTATAGTATGACGGCTTTTGCCCGTTATGAGATCAAGCAAGATTGGGGCAGTGCAGTTTGGGAAATTCGTTCCGTTAATCAGCGTTATTTGGAAACCTTCTTCCGCTTACCAGAACCATTTCGTGGCTTAGAAAACACCTTGCGAGAAAAATTACGCCAGCGTTTAACCCGCGGTAAGGTGGAGTGTAGCCTGCGTTTTGAAAGCACGCCACAAGCCAATGCTAGCCTTAATTTAAACCAACCATTCGCATTGCAAGTGATTGAATCGTTACAATGGATTAAGCAACAAGCCGGTGAGGGGGAAATCAATCTCACCGATGTTTTACGCTATCCTGGTGTCGTGGAAACCCCAGAGCAAGATTTGGATCGCATTGGCCAAGCATTGATCGCAGGGTTTGATCTCGCCTTAGAAGAATTTATTGCGATGCGAGGACGTGAAGGAGCGAAAGTAAATGAATTAATTCAACAACGTTTAACTGCAATCGCGAGTGAAAGCGATAAAGTGCGGTCAAAAATGCCGGCGATTTTGCAATGGCAACGTGAGCGTTTGCAGCAGCGTTTTGAGGAATTACAATTACAAGCCGATCCACAACGCCTAGAACAAGAAATGGTGCTGTTGGCACAACGTATTGATGTGGCAGAAGAGTTAGATCGTTTACAGCTACACGTGAAAGAAACGCAGCGTATTTTACAAAAAGGCGGGGCGGTAGGACGTAAGCTCGATTTTATGATGCAAGAACTCAATCGTGAAAGTAACACGCTCGCTTCAAAATCCATCAACGCTGAAATCACCAATTCAGCGGTGGAATTAAAAGTGCTTATTGAGCAAATGCGTGAACAAATTCAGAATTTGGAATAATTATGGCAATCATCAATCTTTTACAATATCGTGTTATTTCCGTACAAGGCTTGGAAGCAGAAAAATTTCTGCAAGGTCAGCTCACTTGCGATGTAAACGGACTGGCTGATGGACAATCCACGCTGACTGCGCATTGTGATCCTAAAGGCAAAATGAGCAGTATTTTTCGTCTGTTGCGCGAAAATGCCGAACAGTTTTACCTGATTGTTCGCCACAGCTTATTACCTTCCGCATTGGATAATCTGAAAAAATATGCGGTCTTTTCCAAAGTGGTGTTTAATGAACAAGATTGGCAAATTATTGGCGTGCTGGATAAAGCAAAGTGCGGTGCAATTTCTGCGGATTTTTGTCTGGAAATAGGGCAATCTGAACGAGCCATATTATTAAATAAGCACGCACAACAGATTGATTTTACTGGTTCAATAACCCAATGGGAGCTGGCTGAAATGCAAGCAGGCTACCCTATTTTATCGCCTGAAAGCCAAAATGAATTTATTCCACAAGCGTTAAATTTACAATGTATTGAACAAGCGATTTCGTTCCAAAAAGGTTGTTATATCGGGCAAGAAACCGTGGCACGAGCGAAATATCGTGGCATTAACAAACGTGCAATGTTCCTATTGAACACACAAACTGATGATCCCGTTCAGCTTGGCTCAGAAATTGAAATGGAATTGGAAAATGGCTGGCGTAAAACGGGCGTTATTCTCAGCGCAGTACATTTTGAGGGCATTTTATGGTTGCAGGTGGTAATGAATAATCAGTTTAAGGCAGGCACGAAATTTCGCCTTTCAGGTTCAGAAACCTTATTAAATCTCGTTGAATTACCTTATCGTCTATCATAAAAAATTGGGCATTACGCCCAATTTATCTATTCAAACCAAATTAATGAGGCCATTCGCCCCGTTTGTTGATCTCGGCGGTAAGAGAAAAAGTTGTCTTTTTCAAGATAAGTGCAATGTTCGCCCCCACTAATCTGCGAAATGCCTAGTTTGTTAAGGCGTAAGCGCGCGATCTGATAAAGATCGGCAAGGTATTTGCCTTGCTCGTTAGGATCAGACACAAAGGCTTGCGCCGCATTGGGATCTTGTGCGATAAATTGTTGTCGCACTTCTTCACCCACTTGGAAAGATTGAGGCCCTATTGCTGGCCCTAACCAAGCGATAATTTCTTGTGGTTGAGCTTGGAATTGTTGTACCGTTTGTTCTAACACGCCATTACATAAACCCCGCCAGCCAGCGTGTGCCGCCGCGACTTCATTACCTTGTTGATTCGTAAACAAGACAGGCAGGCAATCTGCGGTCATTACAAGGCAAACTTGGTTTGGTTGATTAGTGTAAACCGCATCAGCATCTAAATTATTGCCCTCGTAAGGTAAGCGAATCACCCTAGTGCTGTGAGTTTGATTTAGGAAAAGTGGAAACTGCGGTAAATGAAAACGTTCCACCAATAAAGTGCGGTTATTTTTTACCGCACTTTTATCATCACCGACGTGATCGCCGAGATTAAAACTATCATAAGGGGCTTGGCTCACCCCGCCTTGGCGTAAGGTGGTCAATGCGTGGATATTTGCTGATGTTTGCCAATTAGGGATAAGTGCGTCCATTTTAGTAATCCAATTCCTCTTTATGAATAAGGTAATCTGTTTTTAACGCATTCACTAAGCCAACAAAATCTTCTGGCAATGGGGCATACCATTCCATTATTTCCCCCGTAATCGGATGGGCTAAACGTAACATTATGGCGTGTAAGGCTTGACGTTTAAAATCACGCAAGGTTGCTAAGAATTCTTCACTGGCATTTTTAGGCGGACGTGGACGCCCACCATAGGTTTGATCGCCGAGTAATGGGTGGGCGATATGCGCCATATGCACACGAATTTGGTGTGTTCGTCCTGTTTCAAGGCGTAAACGCAAGCGTGTGTAATTGCGGAAACGTTCCATAATGCGATAGTGCGTTACCGCAGGCTTGCCCATTGGGTGAACCGCCATATGAGTACGCTTGGTCGGGTGGCGCGCCATCGGTTCATCAACTGTCCCCCCTTGGGTCATCACCCCATAAGCAATGGCTTCATATTCACGGGTAATTTTGCGTTTTTGTAGATCACGCACCAATTTGGTTTGAGCTGGAATGGTTTTCGCCACCACCATCAGCCCCGTTGTATCTTTATCTAAACGATGAACGATCCCCGCGCGCGGTACTTCTGCAATGGCAGGATAATGATAAAGTAACGCATTTAAAACCGTTCCATTAGGGTTGCCCGCCCCTGGGTGTACAACCAAATCTTTCGGTTTATTAATGACCAAAATATCATCATCTTCATACACTATATTTAACGGAATAGCTTCTGGCTCAAAGCGGGTTTCATCTTCGACTTCTAGGGTAATAGAAATGTGTTCGCCACCATACACTTTACTGCGTGGCACATTGACCACTTCGTCATTTACTTTCACCAGATCACTTTCGATCCAAGTTTTTAACCGTGAACGAGAATAGTCAGGGAACATTTCCGCTAAACTTTGGTCTAAACGTTGTCCCATTTGATTTGGCTGAACGTCTGCTTCTAAAGTAATGTGTGCCATAAATAAAAATCCGTGAATAATTTGCTTATTTAGCAAGGTGCTATAAAATACGGATTATTGTAACTTATTTATTATTGCTCGTAAAAAAAGGATTCATCAATGCGTAAATTAACGTCTTTTACATTCGTTGCATTAACGGCACTTGCCGTAAGTGCTTGTTCTAATTCATCAAAAGAAATAGAGCAAGGCACTGAACAAGAACTTTATGCGAAAGGGCAAACCTATTTGCAAGACGGGGACTATTCCCAAGCGGTACGCTATTTAGAAGCAGTCAAAAACCGTTTCCCTGCGGCAAATTACAGTGAGCAAACACAGTTAGATTTAATTTATGCTTATTATAAATCGCAAGATTACACCAAAACCTTGGTCGCAGCAGAACGTTTTTTACAGCAATATCCAAATAGCCCAAATGTAGATTATGTGATCTATATGGCAGGGCTAACCAATTTTGCTTCAGGCGAAAACTTCTTCCAAGATTTCTTTGGGGTTGATCGTGCTACCCGTGAAAATACCGCAATGAAAGCGGCATTTGCAAACTTCCAAACCCTTGTGGATCATTTTCCTAATAGCACTTATGCACAAGATGCCTTAGCAAGAATGGCTTATATTAAAGCTGCCTTAGCTCGCCACGAACTTGCCATTGCTAAATTCTATATGAAACGCAATGCCTATGTTGCCGTTGCTAACCGCGTAGTCGGAATGTTACAACAATACCCTGACACCCAAGCCACCCTTGAGGCGTTGCCATTAATGAAGGAAGCCTATGAAAAAATGAACCTTCCTGATTTGGCAAAACAAACGGAAACCTTGATTCAAGCAAATAAAGATAAAAAATTCAGTGATGTCGAAAAACCAAAAGACGTTGAATTAAATAAGCCAAAAGCTTAATCAATGCGCAATAGAAGATGATGAGAAAACCTCTATATTGAAGATAGAGGTTTTTTATTACTTAATTTTTAAGTGCGGTAAGTTATTAGAAAATTTCCAAAAATTTGACCGCACTTAGATTTTTTTTCGTCAGAGTGTAAAATGTATGATAAAGAATTTATTGGCAAATCCGGGAAATCAATATAAAGGATTATGAAGTAATCTGAAGCAGAATGAACGATATTCAATGATTGAAGTGGTGCCCCCAACAGGACTTGAACCTGTGACCAATCGATTATGAGTCGACTGCTCTAACCGACTGAGCTATGGGGGCGGTGAGAGTTTGCTGATTATAATGAAATCTCCTAGTAAAGTCTATCATTCACCAATTATGCGGTTTAAATTTGAACAAAAAAGCCTGATAATACATCAGGCTTTACTAAAGATAAATTATCCTTACTCATCCAAGAAACTACGCAAGGTTTCTGAGCGGCTTGGATGACGTAGTTTGCGTAACGCTTTCGCCTCAATTTGACGGATACGTTCACGGGTTACATCAAATTGTTTTCCCACTTCCTCTAAGGTGTGATCCGTATTCATATCAATACCAAAACGCATTCTTAGCACTTTCGCTTCTCTCGGTGTTAAACCTTCTAACACTTCGTGTGTAGCGGCTTTAAGGCTTTGTGCCGTTGCGGAATCAAGTGGCAATTCTAAGGTGCTGTCTTCAATAAAATCACCTAAGTGGGAATCATCGTCATCACCAATTGGGGTTTCCATTGAGATCGGTTCTTTGGCAATTTTTAGCACTTTGCGAATTTTATCTTCTGGCATTCCCATTCTTTCTGCCAATTCTTCTGGTGAAGCCTCACGCCCCATTTCTTGCAGCATTTGACGCGAAATACGGTTCAATTTATTGATTGTTTCGATCATATGAACTGGGATACGAATGGTTCTTGCTTGATCTGCGATTGAACGTGTAATTGCCTGACGAATCCACCAAGTTGCATAAGTTGAGAATTTATAACCACGGCGATACTCAAATTTATCCACCGCTTTCATCAAACCTATATTTCCCTCTTGAATCAGATCCAAGAATTGTAAACCACGGTTGGTGTATTTTTTCGCAATAGAAATGACCAAACGTAAGTTTGCCTCAACCATTTCCTTTTTCGCTCGGCGTGCTTTTAATTCACCTTGGGAAACCGCATCGCAAATATCGCGAATTTGGCTAATTGTTAAGCCTGTATCTTGTTCAATCTGTCCTAACTGGGCAATTGCCTGACGGATAGGTTCTTCATACTGCGCTAATTTTTCAGACCAATTTTTCCCAGCATTCAGGGCTTTTTCTAGCCACGCATCTTTGGTTTCGTGTCCAATAAATTCTTTTTGGAATGTGCCTTTTGGCATTTTCGCGTTATCCACCGCCATTTTTTGAATATGACGTTCCTGCTGACGCACGCGTTTCATCATATTACGCATAGATAACACTAACGTATCAAATTGTTTTGGCACTAAACGGAATTGCGTAAAGATCTCTGCCAAAATTTGAATTTGATCTCTTGCTTGTTTTTTATGGCGACCGTGTTTTGCAATCGTTTCTAAGGTTTTTTTGTGCTGAGCCTGTAATTCTGCAAATTTTTCACGCGCCACTTCTGGGTCAATACTGTTATCAGAATCACTGTCATCGGAAGAATTACTTTCATCACTTTCTTCCTCTTCGTTTTCATCATCTTCAATTGATTCTGTTGAAACGCTTTCCTCATCTTCTTCGTCAGAAAGCATTTCGTGTTCATCTGATACAGCTTCTTCCACGACGGCATTTGGATCAACAAAACCTGTGATGAGATCAGCTAAACGCATTCCCCCCTCTTCCACCAAAGCGTATTGATGTAAAAGATCGCTCAAGGCTTCGGGATAAGCTGCTACGGCAGTTTGTACTTCATTGATCCCTTCTTCAATACGTTTCGCGATGTCAATTTCGCCTTCGCGGGTTAAAAGCTCCACACTCCCCATTTCACGCATATACATACGCACGGGGTCAGTGGTTCGTCCTAATTCCGCTTCCACGCTAGATAATACTTGGGTGGCTTCTTCTACCGCATCTTCATCAGTGATATTTTCATTTAACATCAAATCATCGGCATCCGGTGCAGTTTCTAGCACTTGAATACCCATATCGTTAATCATTTGAATGATGTCTTCAATTTGATCTGCATCTACAAGCTCTTCTGGCAAATGGTCGTTTACTTCAGCATAAGTAAGATAACCCTGCTCTTTCCCTTGTGCGATTAACAGTTTCAATTGAGATTGTGGATTTTGTTCCATATCCATATTATATATCCGCCTCGATGTGTAATTATGGGAGATAAAATGCTTTTGATTTTATCACCGTTATGTTGGATTAACTATTTATTTTGCTGTTTTTTCAATAATAATTGTGCAAGTGTGTGCCGTTCTTGTTCATTTAAGCCTTCTGTGCGTGCTTTTGCGATAAGCATTTCGATATTTTTCTCCATCAGTTGCAAATAAAAAGAACGCAAGGTTTCACGAAATGTGTCTTCGATTTTATCCTCATCGACTAAATGATCCCACACGGCAAGAATTTCAAGGGGGCGAAAATGCTCAGTATCACGGTAATGTTCTAAAATTTGTGCCGTCGTCATCCCCACTCGTTCACGACAAAGTGCGGTGATTTTTTCAAACAAATCTAGCCCTGCCTCATTGAGTACCGACAAGGCACTTAAATTCTCTGGCACAATGTGGATCAACTCAGGATTTTGTAATAGCAAAGCAATCAGCACACGCATTGGTGTGCGTTTTACCACATTTTGCTTCGGCGTTGATGAGGTATTCTCTTTTTGTGCGGGGATTAAATGCTCAATCTGCGTTTCATTAAAGATCCCCAATTTTTGCGCCAAAAGCTTACGCAGAGATAAACGTAGCAATTCCCCCGGAATTCGGTTAATCAATGGTACCGCAAGCGCAGCCAGTTTTCCCTTGCCTTCTTTACTTGAAAAATCCACCTGTGAACTCAGTGTGGCAAATAGAAAATCGCTCAGAGGCTGTGCTTGACGAATATAATCCTCAAACCCTTCTTTACCATACTGACGAATGAAGGTATCAGGATCTTCGCCATCAGGTAAGAAAATAAACTTAATTTGCCGTCCATCTTCTAAAAAAGGCAACGCATTTTCTAACGCTCGCCACGCTGCATCACGCCCAGCACGGTCAGCATCGTAACAACAAATAATCTGTTCACTAGAACGAAATGCGAGCTGAATTTGCTCAGGCGTTGTCGCTGTGCCTAAAGACGCAACGGCATAATCTACTCCAAATTGAGCAAGCGCCACCACATCCATATAACCTTCTACCACCAGCAACATTTCAGGACTATCATTAACTTGCAATGCTTCAAACAAGCCATAAAGCTCGTTGCCTTTGTGGTAAGTCATACTTTCTGGTGAATTCAAATATTTTGGTTTTTCATCCCCTAACACGCGTCCACCAAACGCGATGGTTCGCCCGCGACGATCACGGATAGGAAACATAATGCGATTACGAAAACGATCATAAACATCTTGCTTTTCGTTGCGCGATAACATTCCCACATCAAACAATTTTTGGCGAGCATCTTGATTGCCTCCAAACTGTTTAAGCACCGCATTAAACTGATTCGGTGAAAAACCGATTTGAAAACGTTCAATCACCTCAGCAGATAAACCACGTTTTTGCACATAAGATTGCGCGGGAATATGATGCGCAAGTTGCTGATGATAAAATACTGCAATTTCTTGCATTAGCTGGTAAAGATCTTTCTTAGTGCGATAACTCGCTTGGGGTTTGCCTTTGTTATCCAAGTGCGGTGATTTTTCATAAGGAATTTCCAGCCCTAAATGATTGGCAAGTTCTTCTACTGCCTCGATGAATTCGAGCTTATCATATTCCATTAAAAAATTAATCGCATTACCGTGTGCGTGGCAGCCAAAACAATGGTAAAACTGCTTTTTAGGGCTTACGGTAAAGGAAGGCGTTTTCTCGTGATGAAAAGGACAACAAGCCTGAAATTCACGCCCTGCTTTTTTCAGCTTAACCCGTGAATTAATTAATTCGACAATATCGGTTCTGGCAAGAAGATCATCAATAAATGAACGTGGAATATGGCCTGCCACAATAATTTCCTCTCATTTCAATCAATGTAGATTTAGAAAGACATACCTAAGATAATAAGAAATGACAGAGCTAAAAACAACAAAACCGTGATTCCAAAAGGTTTCACGGCCTGCTTAACTCGAGTTTAATTAAAAAATTTTTAATTAGTATAAACGTACATTACGTGCATTCTCACGAGCAACGCGTTTTGCGTGGCGTTTAGCACGAGTTGCGTTTTCACGTTTACGAATTGTTGTTGGTTTTTCGTAAAATTCACGGCTACGAACTTCCGCTAAGATTCCTGCCTTTTCGCAAGAGCGTTTGAAACGACGTAATGCTACGTCAAATGATTCATTTTCACGAACTTTAATTACCGGCATAAGCCATCACCTCAATATGGATTAATATTTTGCAAAATTTAGACCGTTTTGATAAACGGCTTATTTAAACTAATAAGGGTCGCAATTCTAATTCAAATTAAGCGCAAAAGCAAAGAAAAGATCCAATTTTTGTTGAAATTCTGCTTTTCGCTGAAAGGAAAAATGATCGCCAGCTGGTGAAAAGACAATAAACAGGGTAAAATCACCCCAATTTTTCCTATACCAAAGAGAGAAAAAATGCGAATTTTAGGCATTGAAACATCTTGTGATGAAACAGGTGTGGCGATTTATGATGAAAATAATGGACTTATCGCCAACCAACTTTACACCCAAATTGCCTTGCACGCCGATTATGGTGGAGTTGTACCTGAATTAGCATCACGCGACCATATCCGTAAAACCGCTCCGTTAATTCAAGCTGCATTAGCACAAGCAAATCTAACCGCCAGTGATATTGATGGTATTGCTTATACTTGCGGGCCCGGACTGGTGGGCGCATTATTGGTTGGCTCAACCATTGCGCGTGCTTTGGCTTATGCGTGGAATGTGCCAGCCATTGGGATTCATCATATGGAAGGGCATTTACTCGCCCCAATGTTAGAAGAAAATGCACCGCACTTTCCTTTTGTTGCCTTGTTGGTATCAGGCGGTCATACTCAGCTTGTACGGGTTGATCGCGTAGGACAATATGAAGTGCTTGGCGAAAGTATTGATGATGCTGCAGGCGAAGCCTTTGATAAAACAGCGAAATTACTTGGTTTGGATTATCCTGGGGGGGCGGCATTGGCACGCTTAGCGGAAAAAGGCACGTCTAATCGCTTTACTTTTCCACGCCCAATGACAGATCGCCCCGGCCTTGATTTTAGTTTTTCTGGCTTAAAAACCTTTGCGGCAAATACCATCAATCAAACCATTAAAGAAGAAGGAACACTCACCGAGCAAAGCAAAGCAGATATTGCTTATGCGTTCCAACAGGCGGTGGTAGAAACCTTAGTGATTAAATGCCGCAGAGCCTTGAAAGAAACGGGCTTTAAACGCTTGGTTATTGCAGGTGGGGTGAGTGCTAATCAACAATTACGCCAAGCCTTGGCAGAATTAATGGTACAGTTGGGTGGGGAAGTTTTTTACCCACAACCGCAATTTTGTACGGATAACGGGGCAATGATTGCCTATACAGGATTTTTACGCCTGAAACACGGTGAGCATTCACCATTAGAAATTGAAGTGAAACCACGTTGGGCGATGACAGAATTAAACGAAATTAAATAAGGAGCATTTATGCAATCTCACCAATCTAACGCAATGCGTGCCGCTGGCATCGGCTGCGTGCTTATGCTTATCGCTATCGCTGTTGTCTTGATCAAATTACCGACTGCACAGGTGATGGATCTACTTACCCTTGCAGGACAATGGGTAGGGCAAGGCACTACTGTTGGCATTTTTATGCTTGCCACGCTCCCACCATTGACGGGGCTGGTGTTTTACTTTATTTGGAAATGGCTAACAAAATAACCGCACTTTATTATGGCTAAACTTTATTTTTATTATTCTACGATGAATGCGGGCAAATCCACGACCCTGCTACAATCAGATTACAACTACCGTGAAAGGCAAATGAATACGCTGGTTTACACCGCTGCCATTGATGATCGCTTTGGGGTGGGCAAGGTAACCTCTCGCATTGGGATTAGCCAGCAAGCGAAATTGTTCCATAAAGAAACGGATCTTTTTGCCGACATTGCCCTGCACCTTGAACAAGAAAGTCTGCATTGTATTTTGGTGGACGAAGCACAATTCCTCACCAAAGCGCAGGTTTATCAACTAAGCGATGTGGTGGATAAATTACATATACCCGTTTTATGTTATGGATTACGCACCGACTTTCAAGCGGAACTCTTTGAGGGTAGTAAATATTTACTTGCTTGGGCTGATCAGCTAGAAGAATTAAAAACCATCTGCCATTGTGGACGCAAAGCCAATTTCGTATTGCGTTTGAATGATCAGGGTGAAGTGGTCAAAGATGGCGCGCAAATTCAAATTGGTGGCAATAATCATTATGTTTCCATATGCCGTCGTCATTACAAAGAAAAAATTGAACAGGCATAAAACAGACCATTTTTTCACCGCACTTTATTTGTAAACAAGAATTGATCGCATTTAACTAGGAAGGACACAGGAAAGCTGATATAGTTGAATGATGATTAATCCTAAGGGAGGTAATATGAAAAAAGAAGAAATGGGACATAATTTTCTTGCCCGATTAGGCAAAACACGTTTACGCCCGGGCGGGCGCAAAGCCACAGAATGGCTGATTGCTAACGGCGATTTCAACGCGCATAAAAAAGTCTTAGAAGTGGCGTGCAATATGGGAACAACGGCCATTGAGTTAGCCAGTAAATTTGGCTGCCATATTGAAGGTGTGGATCTTGATGAAAACGCATTAGAGAAAGCAAGAAAAAATATCGCTGAAAAAGGGCTACAAGATAAAATTCACGTTCAACGTGCCAACGCAATGAAATTGCCCTTTGCCGATAACAGTTTTGACATCGTTATCAATGAAGCAATGCTCACAATGCTACCAGTGGAAGCCAAAATTAAAGCGGTACGCGAATATTATCGCGTTCTCAAGCCCAACGGCTTTTTGCTCACTCACGATGTCCTTCTTACCACAGACGATGCAGACAAGGTGCTCCAACAGTTACGCGAAGCCATTAACGTTACCGTAACCCCATTGACAAAACAGAACTGGAAATCACTCTTTTTAGACGCAGGATTTCGCAACGTGGAAACCTATTCGGGCAAGATGAGCTTACTTTCTCCAACAGGAATGATTTATGACGAAGGGGTATTCGGCACAGCCAAAATTATCCGCAATGCCTTAAAGCCAGAAAATCGCCCAACATTTACAAAAATGTTTAAGGTTTTCAATGATCCTGAGAAAAAATTAGGCTTTATCGCCCTATGTAGTCAGAAATAAATTAAGCGGAAATCCTCCGCCCTTATCACACTAAAGTGCGGGGATTTTTTAGTGAATTTTGGTTTTTATACAAACAAATTTATGTGCAAGTTCCCGCTTTACGGAAAATGTACCGTCTTATATTTTACTATAAAAATAAAAAATAGCCCCAAGGGGCTATTTTCAACAACTAAAATTATCTTTTTCTTGAACGAGATTTAAAACCGCCTTCATCAAAAGTGCGGTGATTTTTTTCTTTAAATTTGCGTTCACCTTTGCCGCGGGCAAAACGCTCATCAGCGCGACTTTTGCCTTTTCCAGAAAAGCCTTTTCCTTTCCCCTCGCCCCCTTTCACTTCACCAAGGAAAGACATTTGCATTGGTTTGTTCATTACACGAGTTTTCGCGAAATGATTGAGCAATTCTTTCGGCATTCCTTGTGGTAATTCAATGGTGGAATGACTATCGTAAAGTTTGATATGCCCAATATAACGGCTGTTAATATCCCCTTCATTGGCAATGGCACCAACAATATGACGCACTTCAACACCATCTAAACGTCCAACTTCAATGCGGTATAAATCCATCGGCTGCGGATTACCATAGCCACGGCGTTCAGCTGAACGTGGATTCTCACGGCGGCTACGCTCCCTTGGGGTATGTTTATCAAATACAGGATCTGGTGGGAGAATTAATTTTTGTTTACCTTGTAATAGCATTAGCATTGCAGCAGCAATATCTTCCTGATCTTGATCAGCGGTGAATAGATCTTCTAATAAGCTACGATATTGTTCTAGATCGTGATGCTCTAGCTGTTTGGTAATTTGTGCCACAAATTTTTTACGACGGCAAGCCTGTAATGCTTCGTGGTTTGGAATTTCCACTTCTTCAATTGGCTTTTTGGTTAAGCGTTCAATATTTTTTAACAAGCGGTTTTCTCTTGGTTCAACAAAAAGTAAAGCTCGCCCTGCGCGTCCTGCACGACCAGTTCGCCCAATACGGTGAACATAACTTTCTGCATCAAGAGGAATATCATAATTTACCACTAAACTAATACGCTCAACATCCAGACCACGCGCAGCAACATCAGTTGCAACTAAAATATCTAAGCTTCCGCTACGTAAACGTTCAAGGGTTTGCTCACGCAATTGTTGCGTCATATCCCCATTTAATGCAGCGGCACGGAAGCCGTGTTTTTCCAGTAACTCAGTAATATCAAGGGTGGCAGTTTTAGTACGTGCAAAGATAATCGCCGCATCAAATTCTTCCACTTCAAGAAAACGTAATAATGCCTCGTTTTTACGAAATCCGCGAACATACCAACAGCTCTGTGTAATATCCGGTGCGGTGCGTTGTGTAGATTGAATTTTCACCTCTTTTGGCTCGTGCATAAAGCGTTTCGTAATACGGCGAATAGGTTCGGGCATTGTTGCCGAAAATAAGGCTGTTTGATGCTTCTCTGGCAGTGCTGCCATTACTGTTTCCACATCGTCAATAAAGCCCATACGTAACATTTCATCTGCTTCATCTAAAACAATGGCTTTTAACTCAGAAAGATCGAGGGTGTTACGTCTAAGGTGATCTAAAATACGCCCCGGTGTCCCCACCACCACTTGTGCCCCTTGTTTTAAGGCGCGCAATTGAATGTCATAACGTTGTCCACCGTAAAGGGTAACAATATTGATGCCTTTGGCATATTTCATAAATTGCTCACAAGCATCTGCCACTTGAATAGCAAGCTCGCGGGTTGGTGCCATCACTAACATTTGTGGCATTTTTTTATTTGGCTCAATTTGAGCTAAGAGTGGGAGAGAAAAAGCAGCGGTTTTTCCACTCCCTGTTTGTGCCATTCCCAGCACATCATCACCCGCCAAAAGGTGAGGGATACAAGCCTGTTGGATTGGTGAAGGGGATTCAAATCCCATATCTGTTACAGCATTAAGGATAAATTCAGGAAGTCCTAAATCATTAAAAGTGATGTTTGTTTCAGTCATTAAAATACTCGAATATAAAAGGAAAGCTCAATTACTTTCAGTTTGGCAAAGCCGAGGTGTTACTAATAGATAGCAGCTTTGCGGATAACATTGTTGAAAATTTTTACGTTTTACAACACCAAATCTAGGTAAATACCTAGCTTATTTTGCTTGCTGACGTTTTAATTTCGCCAATTCAAGCACTGCAAAACGATACTCAACAAAGTTATACACCTGATTCGCTATGGTCAGTTTAAACAGATTTTCTGCTTTTTCTTTTTGACCCAAATTGAGTTGTTGTTTTGCTAGATAAAAATAGGTTTCGGTCAATACTTCGGCATAAGGGATTTTTTGCGTTTCAGCAAATTCTCTCCCTTGCTGTTGTAGCTCTGCAAGCGATAACTGACCTAAATAATATTGCACAATATAACTGCCCCACTGCTTTTGCGAGAGTGCAGGGGCTTGTTGTGCTAACTGCTGTTTAGCCTTTTTAGGATTGATTTCTAGTTCATTGAGGTATAACCATAATGCACGGTAAGCATCGCTTTGATCTTGTTGATAAAACTGCAAAAAGTCCTGCTGTGCAAGTGGGTAACGCGCTATATAATAAAAACCTAAACCTCGATTGAATAAGCTATATTCATCTTTTGGATTAAATTCCAATGCCACATTAAACGCTTCTAAAGCCTCATCATAATTTTCATTAATAAGCTGATAGACGCCTAAATAATCATAAAGTGCGGCATTTTTTGGCTGAAAAATTAAAGACTGCAAAAAGTCATAACGTGCTAATCCCCAAAGACCAAGAGCGTCATACAGCACGCCTCGCTCAAAATGTAAGGAAGCACGATCTTTTTTATCCATTCCGCCAATTTGTAATACTTGGCTAATCCGAGCAATCATAATTTCTTGCTCAAGATGGCCATTTGGTGTCTGCGTCGCAATGAGCAATTTATTTTTTGCCATAAATGGTTGCGAATCTACACAGCCGACAAGTAACAACGTAAAACACCAGATTGAAAACAACCTGAAAGATTTTATACGCCAATTACATTGCATCATTGTTTAGCCTTAGTTTTTTAGCTTAAGTATGCCTGACTGACAATGTCAGCCAGTTTTCCATTAAGGAAAATAGCTCCCTAACAAGTAGGGAGCAGAGTTTGTTATTCTTGCTCGCTCACGTCAAGCACAATCTCTTCTGATTGGCTTGTTTCTTGTTTTGGAGCAATATCTTTCATCGTTAAACGGATACGACCTTGACGATCAATTTCAACCACTTTCACGCTCACTTCCTGACCAACAGTCAAGTAATCACTTACTTTCTCTACACGTTCATCAGCAATTTGTGAAATGTGAACTAAGCCTTCTTTATTGCCTACTAATGAAACAAATGCACCGAAATCAGCAAGGCGAGTTACTTTACCTTGATAGATTGCACCTGCTTCCACTTCCGCAGTGATATCTTCAATGCGAGCCATTACTTCTTTCACCGCATTATTATCCACGGCTGCGATTTTCACTGTACCGTCATCATCAATATCAATCGAGGTACCCGTTTCTTCCGTTAATGAGCGGATCACAGCGCCACCTTTACCGATCACATCTTTAATTTTCTTCGGATCGATTTTCATCGTGTGAATACGCGGTGCAAAATCTGAAATATCTTCACGCGGTGCGGGAATGGCTTGTTCCATTACACCAAGAATGTGCATTCTTGCCCCTTTCGCTTGATTAAGCGCAATTTGCATAATTTCAGGCGTAATTCCTTCAATTTTGATATCCATTTGCAGTGCAGTTACCCCTTCGCGTGTCCCTGCAACTTTAAAGTCCATATCACCTAAGTGATCTTCATCACCTAAAATATCAGAAAGCACGACAAATTTTTCGTCTTCTTTCACTAAGCCCATTGCAATACCCGCAACCGCCGCTTTAATTGGTACACCTGCATCCATTAAAGCTAATGATGCACCACATACTGAAGCCATTGATGAAGAACCATTTGATTCGGTAATTTCAGAAACAACACGAACAACATAGGGGAATTCGCTCAAACTAGGCATTACCGCAGCCACCCCACGTTTTGCCAAGCGACCGTGACCAATCTCACGACGTTTTGGTGAGCCGATCATACCCGTTTCACCCACAGAATATGGCGGGAAGTTGTAGTGGAATAAGAAATGATCGGTTTTTTCACCGGTTAATTCATCAATAATTTGTGCATCACGCTCTGTACCTAAGGTTGCCACTGCCAACGCTTGAGTTTCACCACGAGTGAAAATCGCTGAACCATGTGTACGTGGTAATACACCGGTACAAATATCCAGCGCACGCACCGTATCCACGGTACGACCGTCAATACGAGGCTCACCATTTAAAATGCGTGAACGAACGATTTGACTTTCAAGTGCGGTAATAATATCAACAATTTTTCCTTCGCTGATGCTTTCATCTTCCGCTGTGAGTTGGCTCACAACATCTGCTTTAATCGCATCAATTTGCTCATAACGTGATTGTTTTTCGGTAATACGATAAGCATCGCCTAAACGGCTTTCGGCTAATGCTTTCACTTTATCAATCAACGCGGTATCTGGTGCTGGAGGCTGCCAATCCCAACGAGGTTTACCTGCTTCTTGAGCAAATTCTTTAATCGCTTCAATCACCACTTGTTGCTGTTGATGACCGAACACCACTGCGGCTAACATTTGTTCTTCGGTTAAAATATCCGCTTCCGATTCCACCATTAATACGGCTTTATCAGTGCCTGCTACCACTAAGTCTAAACGGCTTTGTTTTTGTTCGCTCGTGGTTGGGTTTAAAACAAATTGACCATCAATAAAACCAACGCGCGCCGCACCAATTGGTCCGTTAAATGGCACGCCTGAAAGAGTAAGTGCCGCAGAAGCCCCTATCATCGCGACTAAATCAGGGCTAATTTGTGGATTTACCGAAACCACGGTTGCCACGATTTGAATTTCGTTGAAAAAGCCTTCAGGGAATAATGGACGAATTGGACGATCGATTAAACGAGCAATTAAGGTTTCGCCTTCTGATGGACGGCCTTCACGTTTGAAAAATCCTCCTGGAATACGTCCCGCTGCATAAGTACGCTCTTGATAATTTACCGTTAATGGGAAGAAATCTTGTCCTTCTTTAACCTCTTTTTTCGCTACCACAGTAACGAAAACGCTGGTATCGTCCATACTCGCCATCACTGCTGCCGTGGCTTGACGGGCAATTGCACCGGTTTCTAAGGTTACCGTGTGCTGACCATATTTAAATTGTTTAACAATTGGATTCACAATATTTTCCTTTCAATTAAATGAAATAAGTGCGGAATATTCCGCGTGAAATGCTTTTCGTAAATCAACCTTTTATCTAACCAGTTGATTTTACTACTTTTCCCAATTGCGACTAGCAAAAATCATCTCAAAAAAAGACCGCACTTAATCTCTTACCAAAGATCATTTTTGATAGCCGCACGCCAACGGGAAAATAAAAGCCCTGCTATTATACAGGGCTTTTTCGTTTATTGATACCAATTCAACCAAATATCTTTTTCGCTGAGGAAAAATTAGTGTTCTTTGCTACCTTCAGCTTTCTCTGGAAGGAAACCTGATCTCACGTCTTTCATATTCGGTAAGTGGTGAGCAATCCCTTTATGGCAATCAATACAGGTTTTCCCTTCTTTAATCGCCATCGCGTGCATTTTCTCTGCCACTGTTTTTTGTTGCGTGAAATCCATTGCTTCAAAATTATGACAGTTGCGACATTCTTGTGAGTTATTGGCTTTCATTCTTGCCCATTCACGTTCTGCCATTTCTAGACGAGCAGCTTCAAATTTTTCTTTGGTGTCCACTTTACCTGTAAGGTGTGCATAAACTTCTGTTGCTGCTTTGATTTTTCTTGCCCATTTAGGAATAAATTCGTGCGGTAAATGGCAGTTCGCACAAGTAGCTTTCACGCCTGTGCGATTCATATAATGCACAGATTGGCGATATTCTGGTACAACATCATTCATATGACAGCTTGAACAGAATTCTTCCGTATTGGTATGTTCAAGAGCGGTGTTAAATCCTCCCCAAAAGAGAATACCAGCAATAAACGATAACGTGATTAAAACACCGACTGCCATACGACTCGGTGAGCGAAACCAATGCCAAAACTTTTTGATCAATTTCAACATTTTTATTCTCCGTAACCTTTCATAGGTTTAAATTCATTTGGCACGATTGGCTCGACATCCGACTGTGAAACGTGGCATTGCAAGCAGAAATAACGTCTTGGTGAGGTTTCACCGCCGACAATATTGCCTTGGCGATCCATAAAGTGCGTTGGGCTAATGCGTGTTGCCCCTGTAATGCGTGATGCTTCAACACTGTGGCAGTTTAAGCACTGATTGACATTTTTCGTCACTTGATAATTTTTCACACTATGTGGAATTGTTGGTGGCTGATTGACATAGTTAAGTGCTGGCAGCTCACTTTGTTTTGGTACATTGTGGAAAGCTGGCTTCACATCTTCTGCCGCCCCTTGTAAATAGTTGTCAATTTTATCTTCCGCAGCCATTACGCTGGTGGCGAAAAGTGCGGTTAAAATTACTAAGGTTTTTTTAATCATTTTATTCCCCCGAATGATTAAATCTAGTGGTAAAAGTAAATACATTTTCAGCACAAACATCAATGCAACGTCCGCAACTGATACAATCTTTAGAAAGTACGAGCAGGCTTTCATCTTTTTTGCCGTGCAATGGGCTGCGTAACACTTGTGGCTCAGGGCAAACATTGTAGCAATCCATACAATTATCACAGCGTGAGCGATCAATGACTTTAATACGCGCAATGCTTTTCGCACCAATTAAGCCATAAGTCGCCCCGATAGGGCATAAATGCCCACACCAGCCATGCTCTGCAATCAATAAATCAAATAAAAATATCGCTAAAATTAACCAAGTTGTTGCACCAAAGCCATAAATTAACGCACGTCCAAATGCACTCACTGGGTTGATCCATTCCCACAACATAATGCCACTCATTGCACTGCCGATAAGAATCATCAATAAAATACCGTAGCGTAATCCACGTGGGATTTTGGCATTTTGCCGAATGCCTAATTTACGTCTTAACCAAGCTGCACTGTCGGTAACAAGGTTTAACGGGCAAACCCAGCCACAAAATATTTTGCTCCCTAACAAAGCATAAAGGGCGATCACAATACTCGCACCAAGTAGCGTTGTGAAGTTTGGTAAATGGCCTGTTGCAAGGCTTTCTGCGGTAATGAGGGGATCACTCATTGGGATTAAATCTAAAAATAGACTCCCACTATAATTGCCACGCAAAATCCACACACCAAGCCAAGGGCCACTTAGAAACATTGCGAGAATGCTTAACTGGGTTAAACGACGCCAAAACAAAAAGCGATTAGCACGCCATAAACCAAGCTTTTCTCTTGCTTCTCTTCCTGCATATTTCGGTGAATTTGCCATTAACGCCCCTCCGGTTTGCGTACAGGTAAAGAAATCATATCCTCAGGGGCAAGAGAATGCCCAGCCTTTTCTTTTTCTTGCCAACCTAAGCGATAATGTTTACCCAACATTCCTTTTGCTAAAGAGAGAGGTAACACTTTAATTGCCGCCTCGTCCAGTACACAGGCCTCTTCACATTTTCCGCAACCTGTGCAAGCATCAGAATGCACAGTTGGGATAAATAATGCGTGTTTACCCGTGCGATCATTACGTTGCATTTCTAACGTGATCGCTTTGTCAATAAGCGGACAAACGCGATAACACACATCACAGCGTAAGCCTTGCCAATTTAAGCAAGTTTCGTGATCTAGCAACACCGATAAACCCATTCGAGCGTCATTAATATTATCCTGTGTAGAATCTAACGCCCCACTTGGACAGGCTTTTGCACAAGGAATATCTTCACACATTTCGCAAGGTTTCTCCCGTGCGATAAAGTAAGGTGTGCCAGCTTCCATAGGTGAAAGCAAGGAAGCAAGGTGTAACATTTCATAAGGACAGGCTTGCACACATTGTCCGCAGCGAATACAGGCAGCGGCGAATTTTTTCTCATCTTCAAGGGCAAACGGTGGACGTAATGCCACGCCTTGACGTGCAAGGCTTTGCTCTTGTTGAAGTCCGAGTAAAATGCCAAGACCTCCTAATCCGCCCGCAGTACGAGCAGCGTCTTTAAAAAATTTACGGCGTTCCGGTGTTTGGGTTAATTTTTTCATCGTTTTTTCACCGCACTTTAGCTATATCAAAGTGCGGTTATTTTTTTAAGCTTTTTCCACTTTAACGGCACATTTTTTGAAGTCCGTTTCTTTAGAAATAGGATCGGTTGCATCTAACGTAAGTTTATTAGCAAGCTGACCTGCATCAAAGAAAGTGGTAAAGACTAAGCCTTCAGGACATTTATTACGTCCACGGGTATCCACATAAGAAATAATTTCACCGCGACGTGAAGACACTTTGATCTTATCACCGTGACGTAATCCCCGTTTTTTCGCATCATTTGGGTGCATCCAAACGACGTTATTCGGGAATGAACGGTGTAATTCAGGAACACGGCGAGTCATTGTGCCAGTATGCCAATGTTCTAATACACGCCCCGTAGATAACCATAAATCATATTCTTCATCAGGCACTTCCGCTGGTGGCTCATAAGGAACCGCTAAGATCACGGCACGTTTGTCAGGCTGACCATAGAATGCTACGCCTTCACCAGCTTTGACATAAGGATCATAGCCTTCACGATAACGCCACAATGTTTCTTTGCCATCAACCACAGGCCAACGTAAACCACGCGCTTTATGATAGAGATCATAATCTGCTAAATCATGCCCATGTCCACGACCGAAAGAGGCATATTCTTCAAATAATCCTTTTTGAATGTAGAAACCAAAATCATAAGCTTCATCATTTAGGCGATCATTTAGCTCTGCATTAGAATATTTATCTACATTACCGTTACGGTATAACACCTCATATAATGTTTTGCCTTTAAATTCTGGATTTGCATCTAAAATGTCAGCGGGCCAGACTTCATCCGTTGTGAAGTATTTTGAAAATTCTACTAATTGCCATAAGTCAGATTTTGCTTCACCCGGTGCTTTCACTTGCTGACGCCATACTTGTGTGCGGCGTTCGGCATTACCGTAAGCCCCTTCTTTTTCTACCCACATTGCGGTTGGTAACATTAAATCTGCAGCTAATGCGGAGACTGTTGGATAGGGATCGGAAACCACGATAAAGTTTTCAGGATTACGCCAACCCGGGAAAGTTTCTTGATTGATATTTGGGCCACCTTGCATATTGTTAGTACACATTTGCCATAACACACGCATTTTGCCATCTTTTAATGCACGGCTTTGTGCCACAGCGTGATAGCCTAGTTTATCGGTGATCACACCTGCTGGAATTTTCCACGTTTTCTCTGCTTTAGCACGATGTTCAGGTTTTGTTACCACCATATCAGCGGGTAAGCGGTGGATAAAGGTACCTACTTCACGCGCGGTACCACAAGCAGATGGCTGACCGGTTAATGAGAATGGTCCACAGCCCGGAATGGAGATTTTCCCAGTTAATAAGTGAATGTTATAAATCAAGTGGTTTGCCCACACACCACGCGTATGTTGGTTAAAGCCCATTGTCCAGAACGAAACAATTTTGCGTTTTGGATCGGCATAAAGCTGCGCCAAACTTTCAAGTTGCTCTTTTGGTACGCCTGACATTTCGTGTGCTTTATCAAGGGTATATTCAGACACAAGGGCTTTGAGTTCTTCAAAGTTACTGTCATACATTTTACCGCTATTAGCATTTTTTGCTGCTTTCTGGCGCGGATCGCTATCACGCAAGCCATAACCAATATCGGTTTCACCACGTTTAAATTTAGTATGTTTATTAACGAAATCCCAATTAATGGCATCATTTTGAATTAAATAATTAATGATGTAGTTCAAGATCACTAAATCTGATTGTGGTGTGAAAACCATTCCATTATCGGCAAGTTCAAAACTACGATGCTCAAAGGTAGAAAGCACGGCCACTTTAACATCAGGATTAGATAAACGGCGATCAGAAATACGCGACCATAAAATTGGGTGCATTTCTGCCATATTTGAACCCCATAACACGAAAGCTTCCGCTTCTTCAATATCGTTATAGCAACCCATCGGCTCATCAATACCAAAGGTACGCAAAAATGCAACCGCCGCAGAAGCCATACAATGACGCGCATTTGGATCAATATTATTAGAACGGAAACCGGCTTTCCAAAGTTTGGCTTTCGCGTAACCTTCAAAAATGGTGCTTTGCCCAGAGGTGAACATTCCCACTCCATTCGGTCCACGTTCTTTCATTGCCGCCAAGAATTTTTCTTTCATCGTTTTGAAAGCGGTATCCCAAGTTACTGGCGTGAAATCACCATTTTTATCATATTTACCGTCTTTCATACGTAACATTGGCTGAGTTAGACGGTCTTTTCCATACATAATTTTTGGTAAGAAGTAACCTTTAATACAGTTTAATCCACGGTTTACTTCCGCATCAGGATCCCCTTGTGATGCCACAACACGTCCATTTTGCGTACCAATTAATACTCCACAGCCTGTACCACAGAAACGGCAAACACCCTTGTCCCATTTGATACTGTTATCCTGTGTGGCTTCCACATTTTTTACTGGAATGGTTAATCCAGCAACCGCCGCAGCGGCAACGGCTGCATTGGTTTTCATAAAGTCTCGGCGACTTAAATTCATCTCATTTCCCCCACGAGTATGATTAATTATTCATCATTGCCTTCATCTTGTTGATGATAGACTAAAGATACGGTAATCACGCCATCAATATTGCGCGCTTGCTCCATTTGCTCGAGCAAAAGATGTTGATCGTGCGATTGCATCACCACCACCAACTTGCCTTTTTCAACATCTTCGGCAGGCACTTCGGTATAAGGTACAGCTAAAAGTGCGGTCTTAATTTTTTCAATTTTTTGCGGATTACATTGAACAATCACGCCACAAACGTGCCAATCTTCCGCTTTATCCATTGGGATAGTCGAGTGTTTATTTAACATTTTTATTCCTGTGGATATATCATATATTGAGTGCTAGTAGGTTCACTCAATTTTATTTAAATGGTGATATTGACCACGACTCAAATAACTTTTACTAGGCTTACTATTTTCTTGAGGGATTGATCTATTTTTAATAACCTAAATTAAGTATTTATCCGATTAAAAACTAATTTATTGTTTTAGATCAAAATTATTCCAGTATCAGATAAGGGGATAAATTACTTTCTTTAACTCATTGACTAACATTTCTATGAAAAAAGAATTTTTTTGTTAAAATGCTGGAAGATTAGAATTATATTTGATACTAAAAATTCGTGAAAATAAGAAAACACTCTGTTGCCACCAAAATTGCTAATTACTTGCTACTTATTATTATTTTTGCAACGGTGATTAGTGTATTAAGTTTAATTATTATGCTAAGTAATAAATCTGATGCCGAATTAATCAATATATCCGGTTCATTACGAATGCAAAGTTATCGTATTTTATACGAAATGGAACATGCACCTGAGTTAGTGTCAAAAAATTTACTTCAATACCGTTCCACCTTACATTCCTCTACCTTAACGGATATTAACCATCAGTTTTTTATGCCCAATGATATTAAGCAGGCTTATCAACATCTGATTGTACGTTGGAAGGAAATGGAGAATTATGCCAAACAAATGAATTATCCTTCCTATCAAAAAGAAGTAGCAAACTACGTTGCTGAAGTGAACCAATTTGTTGAAGATTTACAACATTTTGCTGAGAAAAAACTTTATCTTGCAGTATATTGCATTCTTTTTGCAATGCTTTCTATTGTCGCAATGGTGTCTTATGTGGTGTGGTTTACCAAAAAACAAATGGTAAAACCGTTGGAAAAATTAGCCTTAGCAAGTACCCAAGTGCAAATTGGGCAATTCAACCACATTCCACTAGATAGTAATAATAATGATGAAATCGGACGACTTGCGTTAGTTTTTACCCAAATGGCGAGTGATTTGAAAAAGCTGTATGCAGGGCTGGAAGAAAAGGTCAATGAGAAAACACAAAAATTGAGCCAAGCTAACCGCTCTCTTTCAATGCTTTACCAATGTTCTCAATTAGTTACCACGAATAATATCGATCCTACGTTACTCAAGCAAGTCTTAAAACAAATAAAAGTCAATGAACATTTACGCTATATCGAATTACTGGTATATGGCGCAGAACATTGGAATATCCAGCTCGGTGAGAAAGAAGCCCCACTCTCGACACAACAAATGGAACTTTGTGTTGAAGGGGATAAACTTGGGCGACTATCTTGGCAAGCGGGGCTGCCTTGCCCTGATTTACGCACAATGCAAAATGTCTCACAAATGTTGAGCCGTTCACTGTATTTTCACTATACGCAACGTCAGCAACAACAGCTTTTATTAATGGAAGAGCGGTCAATTATTGCACGAGAATTACACGATTCATTGGCACAAGTGCTGGCGTATTTACAAATTCAACTCACCTTGCTAAAGCACAATCTGAACAAGGATGGCGAGCAAAATAAAGAAAAAAGCCTGACAATTATTCGTGATTTTGAACAAGCCTTAAATGATGGTTATGTTCAACTGCGCGAATTGCTTGCCACCTTCCGTTTAACGGTGCAAGAAGCAAATTTACAGCTTGCACTTGAACAAGTGATTGACTCTTTACGCAATCAAACAACAATGAAAATGCGCGTGGAATGTAGTTTGCCGTCTCACACTTTCAATGCGCAACAGCTCGTACACGCCTTGCAAATTGTCCGCGAGGCAGCATTAAATGCGATTAAACATTCTCAAGGTACAGAAATTGAAGTGGTTGCTCACACCAATGAAGACGGAGAATATGAGCTGTTGGTGCGCGATAATGGCGTGGGTATTCCTAGCCTCGATGAACCAGCTGGGCATTACGGTTTAAATATAATGAATGAACGCAGCGCCCAACTCAATGCTATACTAAGCATCAATAATCGCCCTGAAGGCGGTACAGAAGTGAAAATGACACTGCCAAATAAATTATAGACGTTAAGGAATAAAATGGAAAATCTTCAACCATTTCATACATTTGGAATAAATGCGCAAGCAAAAATGGTAAAAAAAATCACCGCACTTGAACAAATCCTCCCTCTTTGGCAAGAAGCCCAACAGCAACAGCTTCCCGTGCTTTTTCTTGGGCAAGGTAGCAATGTGTTATTTGTGGAAGATTTTAACGGAATCGTACTGATAAACGCATTAAAAGGCATTGAACATCACCAAGATGAGCACTTTCATTATCTTCACGTCCAAGGGGGCGAAAATTGGCACGAGCTGGTTCAGTGGAGCTTGGAACAAGGTATTTATGGTTTGGAAAATTTGGCATTAATCCCCGGCTGTGTCGGCTCCGCCCCAATCCAGAATATCGGTGCTTACGGGGTAGAATTTAAAGATCTGTGCGATTATGTAGAGGTACTTAACCTTAATACAGGCGAAATCTTCCGTTTAAACAAGGCTGAATGTCAATTTGGCTACCGTGAAAGCCTCTTCAAACATCAATATAAAGAGGGGTATATGATTGTTGCAGTCGGATTAAAATTAGCTAAAGATTGGCAGCCTGTATTAAGTTATGGCACCCTTTCGCGTTTTGATCCTGCCACGGTAAAAGCCGAAGACATTTTCAATGAAGTCTCTACGGTACGCCGTGCGAAGTTGCCTAATCCACAAGAATTCGGCAACGCAGGAAGTTTTTTCAAAAACCCCGTTATTTCCAGCGCACTTTTTGCACAATTAAAACACCAATACCCCGAGATACCGAACTATCCGCAGCCAGATGGCACGGTGAAGTTAGCCGCCGGTTGGCTGATTGATCAATGTGGCTTAAAAGGCTATCAACTTGGTGGTGCGGCAGTGCATCAAAATCAAGCGTTGGTACTGATCAATAAGGCACAAGCAAGTGGTAAAGATGTGGCAAACCTTGCCCATCATATTCGTCAAACTGTGGCAGAAAAATTTGCGGTGTATTTACAACCTGAAGTTCGTTTTGTCGGTGCAAAAGGCGAAATTGACAGCGAACAATTTATTTCATCGCAACATTAATCATTATTCTCATTTAACTAAAAAGGAAACAAAATGGATTTCAAAACAATTTTAGAAACGTTACCTACTATCGATCACCTTTCGGGCTTAAGCGTATTTGACGGTGAAACACCACTTCATCACATTCCTGCCATTGCTGGCAAACTTGGCTCATTACGCGTGTATCATGCCCTTGCGCAAGAATTTAACGGAAAATTAGACCGCACTTGCGCAGAGAAAGGCTTACAACTTTTTGCTGAACATACCGCGGATGCGAAACAATTCCCCGGTAAACACCCCAATATTGATTTATTGTTTGCTATGATAACAGAAGGAAAAGAATACCGCCTTGTACCTGAAATAGCAGAGGGAAAATAATGTCGCAAGCCAAGCCTTTTCCTATTGGGGTAAACTATTTCAGTATTGTATTGGGCATTTCTGCCCTCGGTTTAGCGTGGCGTTATAGTGCTAATGTGTTGGCTGTGCCAACGCTTATCGCAGAAACCTTGATCGGCTTTGCAGCCTTGCTTTGGGGACTACTATTTTCGATTTATGTGTATAAATGGATACGCTATCCCACCCAAGCTAAAGCCGAATTGCATCACCCAATTTTAGGTTGTTTTGTTAGCCTGATCCCAATTACACTTTTATTAATCGCGATGGGATTATCACCTTATAGTAAAGGATTGGCACAATATTTAGCTGGGCTTGGCATTGTGGCACAACTTGCATTTTCTACCTACCGTTACGGTGGATTATGGCGTGGTATTCATCCGCAAGATGCCACGACCCCTGTGCTATATTTGCCAACCGTCGCAGCAAATTTCGTCAGTGCAACGGCATTAGGCTTATTAGGTTATTCAGAATTAGGAATGTTATTTTTCGGTGCAGGAGTGATTGCGTGGATTATTCTTGAACCCGCCGTGCAACAACGTTTACGCAATTTAACTGAATTGCCAACAGTAATTCGTCCAACGATTGGTATCCAACTTGCGCCTGCTTTTGTTTGCTGTTCAGCCTATCTTGCCTTAAATGGCGGTCATATTGATTGGATAGTGAAAAGTTTGATCGGATACGGCCTGCTACAATTATTATTTTTAATTCGCCTACTACCTTGGATCGGCAAACAATTCCGTCTCACTTATTGGGCCTTTTCATTTGGCTTAGCCTCAATGGCTGGAGTAGGCATTCGTCTTTACGGCAAAGGTGAGAACCTCAGCCTTGCCCTACAACATTTAGGTTTAACGATGTTCATCATTGCCAGCTTGTGCATCGGATTTCTCATTGTGGCAACACTTAGATTAGTCATAACAAAGCAAATTCCCTAGCTTTGCAATTGACTAAAATAGATTTATTTTATTGCGTAAAAATTTAATCAAAAGAAATGAACTTTCTGATCCCACAATAGTCTAAATTTACAAGAAAAGGATAAATTAATCGTTATAATCGATTGACCTTATAATAAATTATGTTATAAATAGACCCAAATTGGGCATAAAATAAGAAGGAATATGATGAACAAAGATACACAAGCTCTAATGTTAGTTCCTCAAGGCAGCTTAGAAGGCTATATCCGTGCTGCAAACGAATATCCTATGCTAAGTGCAGAGGAAGAAAAGGAATTAGCGGAACGTTTGTATTATAAAGAGGATCTTGAGGCAGCCAAAAAATTGATTTTGTCTCATCTTCGCTTTGTGATCCACGTTGCGCGTGGTTATTCTGGTTATGGATTGCCACAAGCGGATTTAATTCAAGAAGGTAACATTGGCTTAATGAAAGCGGTAAAACGCTTTAACCCTGAAGTGGGCGTTCGCCTTGTTTCCTTTGCTGTACATTGGATTAAAGCAGAAATTCACGAATATGTACTACGTAACTGGCGTATCGTCAAAGTGGCAACGACGAAAGCACAACGTAAATTGTTCTTTAACCTACGCAAAACTAAACAATGCTTAGGTTGGTTCAATGATAATGAAGTGGATATGGTGGCTGAGGAACTAGGCGTATCAAAACAAGATGTCATTGAAATGGAAAGCCGTATGACAGGGGCAGATGTTGGCTTTGATCTGTCTAATGATGACGATGATGAAAGTTATGCTCCAGCGCTTTATCTTGAGGATAGAAACTCAAATTTTGCCGCAGAATTAGAAAATGAAAATTACGAAACCCAAGCCGCAGATCAGGTTGCCGCAGCGCTTGAAGGTTTAGATGAACGTAGCCAAGATATTATCAAAGCACGTTGGTTAGATGAAAATAAAGCAACGCTACAAGATTTAGCTGCGAAATATAATATTTCCGCTGAACGTGTTCGCCAGCTTGAAACCAATGCACTGAAAAAACTTAAAAGTGCGGTAACGTTCTAAAGCCAAACAATATAAAAAGCACTGGATTACATCAGTGCTTTTTCAGTTATTTTCTTTACATTTTCCCATTACCCATCCTAAATACGAAGAAAAATCAATGACGACTGCTATTGCTCCTTAAAAACAAATCTTGACAGTTTCTATGTAACTCTCACATTCTTAGGAACTTAAATTCCGTTACCCACCATTTTAGGTTTGAGTAATAAACCATTTACTGACGCTTCTCAAGAACCTACAACTATTAGCTTATAACATCTAAATGACCTATTCCAAAATATAAAATAGGGATATTCCGTGCTAAATAACAGATTATTTGAACTGCTAAGTTTTATTACGTAATACAAAAAGTCTGCACCTTAATAAATTGCTTGTTGATTCCAACTTTTAAGATGCAGCTAAAACAATCTATTTTTTACTTTCTTATGATTACTTTAATATAGGCTAAATGATTGAATATAAGGCAATTTTCCTGCTTTTAGCATTTTTTCAATGCCGCTGCGGTGATCGGTGGTGCCTAAGCCACGTAACTCAAAGTTTACCCCAAAACTATGATCGTAAAGCACTTCGTTTGACGTTTGTCCTTCTTTGCTTGTTACATAACGGCGTGCGCCCACTCCCACCGACCAACAGCAGGTGTTGTATTTTACCCCGAGATATTGCTCAACAGGCTTTTTCAAGGCTAGATCTTGGTAATAATGTCCAACCACTGCCCATTTGTCCGCAATTTCCCACGCTGCCACTAAACCAAGCTGTTTAATGTCTTGATTATACGCATTTGCACCAGTGAGATTTTGGTCAATATATTGCTGGCTGGCATAGCGATAACTTAATTGAACGAGGTTATTACCACTTGGATTAAATTCTAATACAGTATTTGCCAAAGAAGTTTGATGCAAGCTTGTATCATATTGGTAACTTGCACGCCAGTTCCATTGTTTATTAATTCGCCAATTGGTTTCTAATGACCAAGAGGAGGTGGAACGATCACTACTGTTGTTTGAGTTATTATCAATCCTTGAATCACTGAGGTAATAAATTTGCCCTAAAGAGAGGTTAAAACGTTCATTTCCTTCTTTATCATAAAAACGCGTTGTTCCCCCGAGGGTAAACTGATTCGCTGAGGCAATGCGGTCTAATCCACTATAACGGCGATCACGGAACAAGGAAAAATAATCTTGTTGCAATAATGCGGAATCATAACCAAAACCAAGATATTGGCTATTTAATTTTGAACCGATATTGCTTTGGTCCTTATAAGGGCGATAAAGATATTGAATATGCGGCTCAATCGTTTGTGTATAGCCATCAAACAAGGTTTCTTTGCTTGCAAGTAAGGTTTGAAAATCAACCTTCACTTGTGGCAAGACACGGGTTACCGAGCGTTCAACCTCTTCCGCATTTTGCCCTTTTCCTTTTGTTTGATTATAGTGAGTTGCGTAAAGTTTTGTTTCAATATTCACACTGCCGTAACGGTTCGTAAGCGGAATATTAAGGCTTGGTTCAAGATGATAACGCCAAGCTTTCGGCATTAAGGCACTGTCATTCTCAAAACGCGAAATTTGTGAGAATACGCGAAAATCCATTAAGCCGTTGGCAAGTCCATCGCGATAATAATTAAAATCTAATTGTGGAAAAACACGATAAGGTCCGATATCCACATCGTCAAACACTTGGAACTGTTTCGCTGATAAAGCGAAATTGTAGTTCGGCTGATAGTAAGCAATACGGAAATTTTGATCGGCATAACCGTCTGTACTGCTCCCATAAGCAGAATCAAAATCAGAGAAATAACGTTTATCGCTTACCCTTGTGTAATCCACATTTAAACGCCAATTTTCTAAGAAACTGGAACTATGTCGCCAGTGGAATAAATGACGAGAGCGGTTGTCTCCTTGGTAATCATCATAGCGATCACGTGCTAAATATTCTCCTGCAATTAGTCCCTCACCAATTTGCGTGAGATAACGTGTTTCACCGTTAAATTGCCAGCCTCGTTTTGACATATATTTTGGTGTTACGGTCATATCAAAATTGGGGGCAATGTTCCAATAAATTGGCTGTGCATACGAATAACCATCACGGCTAGACATTCCCACATTTGGAATTAACAAACCAGAACGGCGACGATCGCCGATAGGAAGTTGCAAATAAGGGGTATAGAAAATCGGCACGCCATGTACTTTAAAGCGTGCGTGCCACATTTCGGCGTATTCTTCTTGGATATGCTGACGCATTTCACTTGCTTCAATCGACCAACTATTATCATCAGGCAAACAAGACGTAAAAGTCGCATTTTTAAGTAAGCGATAATCATTGCGTAGCTCAACGTGTTGTGCATTACCTCGCCCTTGACGCCCAACAAATTGGTAATCTGCGCCCTCTACATCCGCATCTTTATTATTCAAGTTTATCTTGGCAGAATGCCCTGACAAATTGATAAGATTATCTTTATAATCAAACCCCTTTTGGGCATAGGCAAAACGCTGTACATTAGCCCCTTCGCCACGTTGAACAATTTCTGCAATTTGGGTAGTTAAATGGCGATTACCCTGTTTAATCTCAACATCACCCTCATAACGCGCACTAACAGGCTGATTTAATTCTGCGCGATCTGCCTCGATATAAACAGGCAATTGGTTTGGATCGCCCTGCACCACCTCACCTTGAAACTGTGGTACGCCAGCTAAGCATTGCTGCTGTAAACTTGCCCAACTTGGTACACCATAAAGTGCGGTCAAAATTGAGAAAGAAAGCATCGTGTAGTAATTTTTTTTCATTAATAACCCATTTTTTAAGGTGTGAAATTAAGCCGATTATAAAGAAAAATGATGAAAAAAGCATTTTATTTATACTTACAAAAACAGCTATTCAGATGATCGTTTACCAGCCCCATAGATTGCATAAAAGCATAACAAGTGGTCTCTCCAACAAAGACAAAACTACGTTTTTTTAAAGCCTTTGAAAGCTGTTTTGAAACCGCTGTCTTCGCTGGCACTGCGGATAAATCAGGGACATCATTTATTTGTGGCTGGTGATTAACAAAGGCCCAAATAAAATCGCTAAAATTTTCACCGCACTTTTGCATGGCTAAATAGGCTTTTGCATTCTTTACAATTGCCTCTAATTTCGCACGATGACGAATAAGCCCAGCATTTTGCATTCTCTCATCAATATCTTGTGCCGTCATTTGCGCAATCTTTTCAGGATTAAAGTGAAAAAATGCCTGACGATACTGTTCCCGTTTTTTCAAAACGGTAATCCACGAAAGCCCTGCTTGCTGTCCTTCTAAACAAATTTTCTCAAATAATTTCAGACTATCATATTCTGGCTTGCCCCATTCATTATCGTGATAATCTTGATAAATAGACGAGCCTTCTGCCCAACTGCAACGTGTTTTCATCATTCATTCCTTATATTGTGATCAGGATCACAGATTTTCTTTTCCTCATTCATTGAATTTAATTTAGAATCTACCTATTAATACTAGAGCTAAAATAGCTATATGCTCATCAATAAGATGTGATATTGTATTCCAACTTAACCAACAATCAAATTAGAGGTAAATATGACAACACAATTAGACGCATTACGCGAAATGACCGTAGTTGTGGCAGATACAGGAGATATCGAAGCCATTAAAACCTACCAACCACAAGATGCCACCACGAACCCATCACTCATTTTAAGCGCCTCCGCATTGCCTCAATATGCGCCGTTAATTGACGAAGCCATAGCCTATGGCAAAAGCAAAAGTGCTGACAAAGCACAGCAACTTATTGATGCCGAAGATAAATTAGCGGTAAATATCGGTTTAGAAATTCTTAAAATCGTACCCGGACGCATTTCTACCGAAGTGGATGCACGTCTTTCTTACAATACCCAAGCCACTGTTGAAAAAGCACGTAAATTAATCGCACTTTATAATGAAGCTGGGGTTTCCAATGATCGTATTTTAATTAAAATTGCCTCCACTTGGCAGGGTATCCGTGCAGCAGAAATTCTTGAAAAAGAAGGCATTAACTGTAACTTAACCCTCTTATTCTCAGAAGCCCAAGCTCGTGCTTGTGCTGAAGCGGGGGTATACTTAATTTCACCATTCGTCGGTCGTATTCTTGACTGGTACAAAGCCAACAGCGATAAAAAAGAATATGCACCAGCAGAAGATCCCGGTGTGATTTCAGTAACTAAAATTTACAACTATTACAAACAACACGGCTATCAAACCGTAGTAATGGGCGCAAGTTTCCGTAATGTGGGCGAAATTACTGAACTTGCCGGTTGCGATCGCTTAACCATTGCTCCTGCTTTATTAAAAGAATTACAAGAAAATAACACCGCACTTGCTCGCAAACTAGAATATAAAGGTGAAGTGAAAGCTAAGCCACAACCACTTACAGAAAGTGAGTTCTACTGGCAACATAACAGCGATCCAATGGCTGTCGAAAAACTGGCTGAAGGTATCCGTAAATTTGCCATTGACCAAGAAAAATTAGAAGCGATGTTATTGGCGAAGTTCTAATCTCCTCTCAATAAGACAAAGCTCCAACTCACTGGGGCTTTTGCTATATATGAAAATTCTGCCAAAAATCTCACCGCACTTTTAATACTTGTAATGGGACAAACGCAAAACATTCGACCGCTTTTAGCGGTTTCTTACAATGTGTCTCACCACAATAAAGTGCGGTGCAAATGTTAAACTTTTTTCTTTATCCTTCCATATAGCTTTTTAGTGCCTCGCCTTGCAATCCTGCATTCAGCGCGATGAGTAATTTTAAGCGAGCTTTCGGGGCATTCAGTTCTTTCACAAACATTACGCCCTGTTCCTGCAAACTTGCCCCACCGCCATCATAACCATAAACCGGCTCAGCAATACCGTTAAAACAACGAGAAACTAACGCAACAGGAATATTATGAGCTAGCAATCGCTGTAATCCTTTCGCAGCTTGCGGTGGAATATTTCCTGCCCCTAATGCTTCAATCACTAAGCCGTCCAATTGTTGCAAATCTAATTGCTCAAACAGCCAGCTATCCATTCCCGCATAAGTTTTGATGACTTGCACATTTCCACTCACTGTTTCTAAATCAAAACGCACGCGAGGCTCGGCGGTTTTGAAAAAGAGAATATCTTTTTTCATAATCACCCCCAAAGGACCGTGAGTGGGTGTTTGAAAGGTGGAAACATTAGTGGTATGGGTTTTGGTTACATATTTCGCCGCGTGAATTTCATCATTCATAACAACTAACACGCCTTTATCTGCGCTTTTCTCAAAAACTGCCACGCGCAATGCAGAAAGGTAATTATAAATGCCATCACTGCCTAACTCATTATTTGAACGCATTGCTCCCGTAATGACGATAGGTATTTTAGGAAGTTGCATTGTATCAAGAAAATAAGCCGTTTCTTCCAGTGTATCCGTCCCGTGTGTAATCACCACACCATCATAATTTTGTGCCTCTTGCTTAATTTTCTGGCTTAGGGCAAGCATATGTTCAAGGCGAATATGCGGGCTGGGTAAGTTGAGAAAATCCACCGATTCCACTTCAACATTATGTAAATCCAAACCGACTTTGGTCATAGGATTACGGCTATTTGGCGTCACTTTTCCACTGCTATCCGCGTGCATTGAAATTGTGCCTCCTGTGTGGAGGACGAGGAGTTTTTTCATTATTATTTGATCTATAGGTTATTTTAATTACGCTATTTTAGCATAGCTATCAACAAAAAATTTTTACAACCTTCACATAAATAAAAGAGCGGTCAAAATTTTTATTATTTTTATCAACAAAAAAGCCAATGGTATTCACCATTGGCTATTATTTTATTTAAAGCGATAACTAATAAATTAGATTACTGCTTTTTCAACAACGCGAACCAAAGTATGTGATTTAGTTTTTGAAAGAGGACGACATTCCTTAATTTCAACAACATCACCTAATTTTGCTTCGTTATTTTCATCGTGCACATGTAATTTAGTTGTACGACGGATAAATTTACCATAAAGAGGGTGTTTCACTTTGCGTTCAATTGCAACTGTGAATGATTTATCCATTTTGTCGCTAATTACACGACCTTGCACAGTACGAATTTTATCAGTCATTACTCACCCGCCTTCTCGGTTAATACAGTTTTCACTTGTGCAATACTGCGACGCACTTGTTTTAACTGATGGGTTTGTTGAAGCTGACCGGTGGCTGCTTGCATACGCAATTTGAATTGCTCACCTAACAAGTTAACCAATTCAGCATTCAGCTCTTCAACAGTTTTTGTACGTAGTTCTTGAGCTTTCATTACATCACCGTTTTAGTTACGAATGTGGTCTTAATTGGCAATTTAGCCGCTGCAAGTGCAAATGCATTTCTTGCTAGCTCTTCAGACACACCATCCATTTCATAAAGTACTTTACCCGGCTGGATTAAAGCTACCCAGTATTCAACGTTACCTTTACCTTTACCCATACGGACTTCTAATGGTTTTTCAGTAATTGGTTTATCTGGAAAAACACGGATCCAGATTTTACCTTGACGTTTAATCGCACGAGTCATCGCACGACGTGCTGCCTCAATTTGGCGAGCTGTTAAACGACCACGGCCAACTGCTTTCAAACCGAAGGTACCGAAGCTAACTTCTGTACCACCTGCAATTCCACGGTTACGACCTTTTTGGACTTTACGGAATTTTGTACGTTTTGGTTGCAACATTTAGCAATTCTCCTTACTTACGACCTTTACCACGTGGCTTTTTAGGCGTGGTAGGTTGTTGTTCTGGTTGTTGTGCAATTGCAGCCATTCCACCAAGAATTTCACCTTTGAAGATCCACACTTTAACGCCGATTACGCCGTATGTAGTATGTGCTTCAGCAGTGTTATAATCGATGTCCGCACGTAGTGTATGTAATGGCACACGACCTTCACGATACCACTCTGAACGAGCAATCTCTGCACCACCTAAACGACCGCTAACTTCAACTTTGATACCTTTGGCACCTAAACGCATTGCATTTTGTACCGCACGTTTCATTGCACGACGGAACATTACTCGACGTTCAAGTTGAGAAGCGATGCTATCTGCAACTAATTTCGCATCTAATTCAGGTTTTTTCACTTCAGCGATGTTGATTTGAGCTGGAACACCTGCGATAGCTGCAACAGCGTTACGTAATTTTTCAACATCTTCGCCTTTTTTACCAATTACGATACCTGGGCGAGCTGTGTGAATTGTTACACGAATACTTTTCGCTGGACGCTCAATAGTGATGCGTGAAACGGAAGCATTCGCTAATTCTTTATTTAAGAATTGACGCACTTTGAAATCGCCGTCTAAGTTAGACGCGAAGTCTTGTGTATTCGCAAACCAAGTAGAGCTCCAAGGCTTAACAATACCTAGGCGAATACCATTTGGATGGACTTTTTGACCCATTGCTATTCCTCTACTAAATTAACGATCTGACACAACCACAGTAATGTGGCTTGTACGTTTTAAAATACGATCTGCACGACCTTTAGCACGTGGCATAACACGTTTCATACTAGGACCTTCGTCTACGAAAATCTTAGTCACTTTTAGATCATCGATATCTGCACCGTCATTATGCTCTGCATTAGCAATTGCAGACTCAAGCACTTTCTTAACAAGCGATGCTGCTTTTTTGTTAGTGAAAGTTAAAATTTCTAATGCTTGACCTACTTTTTTACCACGGATTAAATCCGCAACTAAACGAGCTTTTTGCGCTGAAGTGCGAGCGTAACGATGTTTTGCGATAGTTTCCATCTTTTACCCCTTACTTCTTAGCTTTCTTATCCGCAGCGTGTCCGCGGTAAGTACGAGTCGGTGCAAATTCACCGAGTTTATGACCAATCATTTCGTCCGATACATAAACTGGAACGTGCTGACGACCATTATGGACTGCGATGGTCAATCCGATCATTGATGGAATGATCATTGAACGACGGGACCAAGTTTTAATTGGCTTTTTATCCCCGCTTTCCACCGCCTTCTCTACCTTCTTCAACAAGTGTAGGTCAAGGAAAGGACCCTTCTTGAGAGAACGTGGCATGGCTAATCCTCTTATTTAATTAATATTATTTACCACGACGACGTACGATATATTTATCAGTACGTTTGTTATGGCGAGTTTTCTTACCTTTGGTTTGAACGCCCCAAGGAGTAACTGGGTGTTTACCGAAGTTACGACCTTCACCACCACCGTGTGGGTGATCAACAGGGTTCATTGCTGTACCACGAACTGTTGGGCGAACGCCTCTCCAGCGGTTAGCACCAGCTTTACCAAGAACGCGAAGCATATGCTCTGAATTACCCACTTCACCAATGGTTGCAGAACATTCAGCTAATACTTTACGCATTTCACCTGAGCGAAGACGTAAAGTAACATAGTTACCTTCACGCGCAATAATTTGTACATAAGCACCAGCAGAACGTGCAAGTTGTCCGCCTTTACCTGGTTTTAATTCGACGTTATGTACAGTTGAACCAACAGGGATATTACGCATTGGTAATGAGTTACCAACTTTAATTGGAGCGTTTACACCTGCTTGGATTTGATCGCCTGCGCTTAAACCTTTAGGTGCTAAGATATAACGGCGTTCACCATCTTTATAAAGCACTAAAGCAATATTTGCAGAACGATTTGGATCATATTCAAGACGCTCAACAACCGCTGGGATATCTAACTTGTTACGTTTGAAATCGATTAAACGGTAATGTTGTTTATGACCACCACCAATATGGCGAGTAGTAATACGTCCTAAATTATTACGACCACCTGTTTTAGATTTGCTATCTAATAATGGTGCGTAAGGTTTCCCTTTATGTAATTCAGGGTTTACGATTTTAACAACGTGACGACGACCAGCGGAGGTCGGCTTACATTTTACGATAGCCATTTATTTCTTTCTCCTCCGTAATTACTCTGCACCTTCAACGAAGTCAAGTGATTGACCTTCTTGAAGAGTTACATAAGCTTTTTTCCAGTCACTGCGATGTCCCATCTTAGTACCACGACGTTTAGTTTTACCTTTAACGACAACAGTACGAACAGAATCTACTTTCACTTCAAATAATTCAGCAACAGCTTTTGCAATTTCTGCTTTGTTGGCATCTAAAGCGACTTTGAAAACGATGGTGTTTGACTTCTCAGCGTTATTTGTTGCTTTCTCAGAGACGTGAGGTGCTTTTAACACTTTTAGCAAACGTTCTTGTTGAATCATGCTAACATCTCCTCAATTTGTTTCACTGCATCAACAGTTACAACCACTTTATCAAAAGCGATTAAACTGACTGGATCAATACCTTGCACATCACGTACATCAACTTTATATAAGTTACGTGCAGCTAAGAATAAATTCTCATCTAAACTTGCAGTGATGATAAGCGCGTCAGTTAACGCCATATCTTTTAATTTTTGAACTAAGGCTTTTGTTTTTGGCGCATCAATTTCGAATTTTTCAACTACAACTAAACGATCTTGACGAACAAGCTCAGATAGAATGCTTTTGATTGCACCACGGTACATTTTTTTGTTCACTTTTTGGCTGTGATCTTGTGGTTTCGCTGCAAAAGTTACACCACCAGAACGCCAAATTGGCGATTTAATATCACCAGCACGAGCGCGACCAGTACCTTTTTGACGCCAAGGTTTTTTACCTGAACCAGACACTTCAGCACGAGTTTTTTGCGCACGTGAACCTTGACGAGCACCTGCTGCATAAGCAACAACTACTTGGTGGATCAATGCTTCATTAAACTCACGTCCGAAGGTAGTTTCAGAAACAGTTAGTGCGTTTGCACCTACAACTTGTAATTCCATCTCTATCTCCTAGACTTATGCTTTAACTGCTGGTTTTACGATAACATCACTATTAGTTGCACCAGGTACAGAACCTTTAACTAATAATAAATTACGCTCAGCATCAACACGAACAACTTCAAGTGATTGAACGGTTACACGCTCAGCACCTAAGTGTCCAGCCATTTTTTTGCCTTTAAACACACGACCTGGAGTTTGGTTTTGACCAATAGAACCAAGCACACGATGTGATAAAGAGTTACCATGGCTCGCATCTTGAGTACGGAAATTCCAACGTTTAACACCACCTTGGAAACCTTTACCTTTAGATGTACCAGTAACATCAACTTTCTTAACATCTGCGAAGATGTCAACATTAATTTCTTGACCTAAAGTGAATTCTTCACCTTCAGTTGTACGAAATTCCCATAAACCGCGACCAGCTTCAACACCTGCTTTCACGAAATGGCCTGCTTCAGGCTTAGTTACACGGCTCGCTTTTTTAGAACCAGTAGTAACTTGAATTGCAGTATAGCCATCGTTTTCAAGAGTTTTAACTTGAGTTACACGGTTTGCTTGGATTTCGATAACAGTAACAGGTACAGAAACGCCATCTTCATTGAAGATACGAGTCATACCAACTTTACGACCGACTAAACCAATCATTGTCATAACCTCTTAATTAACCTAGGCTGATCTGCACGTCAACGCCGGCAGCCAAATCTAAACGCATTAATGCATCAACAGTTTTTTCTGTTGGTTCTACGATATCTACTAAACGTTTGTGAGTACGAATTTCGTATTGGTCACGTGCGTCTTTATTAACGTGTGGAGAAATCAACACGGTAAAACGTTCTTTACGCGTTGGTAAAGGAATTGGACCACGAACTTGTGCGCCAGTACGTTTAGCTGTTTCTACGATCTCCGCTGTAGATTGATCAATTAAACGATGATCAAATGCTTTTAAGCGGATACGGATTCTTTGGTTCTGCATTAGACCAGAGCTCCAATAATTTTTAGCTAAAATAAAACTGACACCATCACCTTTCATAAACTTCATTGAAAGGGAAGTGCAGTAACCTAATATTATAGTCCCCCAATCGGGGACATTTTATGTATTACAAAATCTGTAATACGCCTTTAATAAATGATTACATCAAAGGGCTTTCTAAGAAAGCGTGTGGATTATACTTAGCTCAAATAGGAATTGCAACCTATTTCTCAGCAAAATCTGAAATTTAGTATTCCCATTCTTCAGGCTTCAAGCCTAACTCACGCATCATTTTTTTCGCCTGCTCAGGTATCTCGTCGTGGCGCTCTTTTAACAAATCGTCATCGGTTGGTAACGGCTGCCCTGTAAATGCGTGCAAAAATGCCTCACATAATAATTCACTATTTGTCGCGTGACGTAAATTTTTCAGCTGACGTCTTGTCCGCTCATTAGTCAAAATTTCTAACACTTTAATTGGAATAGACACCGTAATCTTCTTTACTTGCTCACTTTTCTTACCGTGTTCTGCATAAGGACTAATATATTTACCATCCCAATTCACCATAATGACACCTTAAATCTCCACAAAAATTGTGTTTATTCTAATGAAAAATTGCTGAAATCACAATCTAGACATTAAGACTGCTAGATAGCTAGATGAATGATTAAAAATCCACAAAAAACACCGCACTTTGATTTTTCTCCAAAATCATCAGTGCGGTGTAAATTTTAGCAAATTTTTGTTATGTAATTAGGCTTTTGGTCCCGCGTTGATCAATGCTTTCCCTTCTTCGTTTGTTGCATATTTTTCAAAGTTTTTCACAAAACGCCCCGCCAAATCTTCGGCTTTCGCTTGCCATTGTGCTTTATCTGCATAAGTATCACGCGGATCTAAAATGGCCGGATCGACACCCGGCAACGCATTTGGAATGGCTAAGTTAAAGATTGGTAATTCAGACATTTCCGCACTATCAATAGCACCATCTAAAATCGCATCAATAATGCCACGAGTATCTTTAATAGAGATACGTTTACCTGTGCCATTCCAGCCTGTGTTTACAAGATATGCTTCCGCCCCCGATGCTTCCATACGTTTTACTAACACTTCTGCATATTGTGTTGGGTGAAGTGATAAGAATGCCGCCCCAAAACACGCAGAGAACGTTGGAGTTGGTTCGGTAATACCACGTTCTGTCCCCGCTAATTTCGCTGTAAAACCAGATAAGAAGTAGTATTTGGTTTGCTCTGGTGTCAATTTTGCTACTGGTGGTAACACCCCGAAAGCATCAGCGGTTAAGAAAATCACTTTTTTCGCATGACCCGCTTTAGAAACGGGTTTTACAATGTTCTCAATGTGATAGATTGGGTAAGAAACACGGGTGTTTTCTGTTTTTGATCCGTCATCATAATCCACGGAGCCATCTGCTCTCACCACCACATTTTCTAACAAAGCATCACGCTTAATTGCACGATAAATATCTGGCTCACTTTCTTCCGATAATTTGATGGTTTTAGCATAACAACCACCCTCATAGTTAAATACGCCATCATCGTCCCAACCGTGTTCATCATCACCGATCAATTGGCGTTTTGGATCTGTTGAAAGCGTGGTTTTCCCTGTACCAGATAAACCGAAGAAAATTGCCACATCACCTTCTTTGCCAACGTTGGCAGAACAGTGCATTGAGGCGATACCTTTAAGCGGAAGGAAATAATTCATCATTGAGAACATTCCTTTTTTCATTTCACCGCCGTACCAAGTTCCACCAATTAGTTGAATACCTTCTGTAATATTAAACGCCACAAAGTTTTCAGAATTTAAGCCTTGTTCTTTCCAATTTGGATTAGTCACTTTAGACCCATTCATTACCACAAAATCTGGTTTAAAGTTCGCTAATTCAGCAGCAGATGGGCGGATAAACATATTCGTTACAAAGTGGGCTTGCCACGCAACTTCAGTGATAATACGCACCGCTAAACGGGTATCTGGATTTGCCCCACAGAACGCATCCACCACAAACAGACGTTTGCTAGAAAGTTGTTTGGTGACTAATTCTTTTAAACTTTGCCAAGTGGCTTGATTCATTGGTTTGTTATCGTTTTTCGCCGCATCACTTGTCCACCATACGGTATCTTTGGTTTTTTCATCTAAAACAATATATTTATCTTTTGGCGAACGTCCGGTAAAAATCCCCGTATCCACAGCGACTGCCCCCGATTTTGTTACCGTACCTTTTTCAAATCCCTCTAGGCCTTCTTTGGTTTCTTCCTTGAATAATTGTTCATAGCTTGGGTTATAAACGACTTCTTTTACATCATAAATGCCTAACTCACCAAGTTCTTCAACTAATTTAGTTACATCTGTCATAATACACCTCAATTAAAAGTTAATATTTAAAATTAAAAGGAAAGTGAGGGCTATTTTATGCAAAGAAGATGAAAAAAAATGTTAGGTAGATCGCAAAATCAGAAAAAAACAGCTTACTCACTCAAAATAGTTAATTTTTATGACCTTAATCAAAAAATAAATTGAAAAATATGAGAAATAAAAAAGCACGAACCCAGTCCGTGCTTTCTTTGTTATTGTTTATGAGGGTTACTCTCGCAATTTCTCAATTGCTTCTTTATTAAAGAAATAATGCGTGCCGCAACATTCACATTGCATATCAATGCTACCATTATGCTCTGCAAGAATTTCATCAATTTCATTTTCTGGTAGTAAAAGCAATGCACTTCCTGAACGCTCTTGGGTGCAGCCACAGAAAAATTCCACATTTTGTGCGGGATAAATTTCTACGGTTTCTTCGTGATATAAACGGTAAAGTAGCTCTTCGGCACTTAATCCAAAGATTTCCTCATCTTTTACCGTCGCAGTCAGCGTAGCAAGATGCTCAAAATCCCCTTCTTCGCCCACGCCGTCAGGCATTACTTGCAATAACATTCCTGCTGCCACAGGTTCGCCATTCAATTCGCCCGTACGAATAATTAACTGCGTTTGTAACTGTTCAGAACGTACAAAATAATCTTCTAAACATTCCGTAATCGTCGGTTTATCTAAGCTAATCACACCTTGATAACGTTCCCCTTCAGTAGGCGTAATAGTGATGACTAACACCCCTTTACCAATCATTTCACTTAGTGTCATCTCATCACGTACTTCACCTTGTAAACGGGCTAATGCGCGGATTTTTTGATCATCCGAACCATTCACTAAGGCTAAAGAAAGTGGTCCATCACCTTGAATTTGTACGGTAATACTGCCATTAAATTTTAATGTGGCGGTGAGTAAACTGGTTGCCACCATCATTTCACCCAGTAAGTTTTGCACCACTTTCGGATAATGGTGGGTATTTAAGGTCTCTTTAAAACTTTGATTTAACCGTACCCATTCACCACGTACCGCTCGATGTTTAAATAAATAACGATAAAGTTTGTCGTTGTCAGCTTGATATGTCATATTGTCCTCAATAATACTTAAATAACGCCAAGTACAGATTAGATCAATGAGTTCATTAACTTGGCAATTTGCCTTTATATTGGGATCATTCTACAAATAACAAGGCTACTCTTGATATTTAAACTTAAGTAAATCTCGTCGCTCTTTTTTATTTGGTCGGCGTTCAGGGTTTGGCATAGAAAGGGCATTATTTTTGCGTGCAATGGCCCATTTTTCCCGTTTTTCAACACTCTGTGCGGTTTCTTGATATAATAATTGTGCTTCTGGCGCACCACGTCGCTGGGTGGAAAGGGCTAACACTTGCACTTCTTTTTCTTCATTGCCTTGACGTAATTTGATCAATGCGCCCACTTCGACGGTTTTATTCGGTTTAGTACGCTGATTATTGTAATGGACTTTACCGCCATCGATCATTTCTTTTGCGATGGTACGCGTCTTATAAAATCGAGCTGCCCAAAGCCATTTATCTAGACGAACTTCATCATTTTTATCCGCATTACGCACGTTTTGTTTTGCCATTTCTTTCTCCTAATCAAGTGCGGTCATTTTTTATCGTATTTTATGCCATAACGGAAGATGAAAACAAAAAATTGATCTTATTAGATAAAATTGATATAGAATGAAATGTTTTTATTACAAAATTTGGGAGAAATATGCAAACTTCGTATCACTCAGCGCCAAGTTTAAAAGAACTTACCTTCCGAGGAATGTTCTTAGGTGCGTTAATTACGGTGATTTTCACCGCATCAAATGTCTATTTAGGCTTAAAGGTGGGGCTAACTTTTGCTTCATCCATTCCTGCCGCTGTAATCTCTATGGCAGTATTAAAAATGTTTTCTGGGTCAACTATTCTAGAAAATAATATGGTACAAACCCAAGCCTCTGCCGCAGGTACACTCTCTTCGGTGATTTTTGTTATCCCGGGCTTATTAATGATGGGATATTGGCAAGATTTTCCATTCTGGCAAACCCTTTTAATTTGTGCATCAGGGGGAATTTTAGGGGTGATTTTCACTGTCCCGTTGCGTCAAGTGATGGTGGCTAAAAGTGATTTACCTTATCCTGAAGGGGTTGCTGCGGCTGAAATTCTTAAAGCAGGAAATCACCAAGAAGGAGAAAATGATACAGGTATCAAAGAAATTGCGACTGGAGGTATCATTGCTGCAATAGTCAGTTTTGCAACAAATGGCTTGCGCATTATTGCTGATGGGGCAAGTTTATGGTTTAAAGGTGGTAATGCAGTTTTCCAAGTACCGATGGGGTTTTCTTTCGCTTTATTAGGCGCAGGTTATTTAGTCGGTATTGTCGGTGGTATTGCAATTTTAATCGGTATTTTTCTCACTTGGGGAATTGCTGTTCCCTATTTCACTAGCGCATCATCAATGCCTGTTGATGGCGAGATGATTAGCTATGCAATGGGTATTTGGAAAAGTAAAGTGCGTTTTATTGGTGTGGGTACCATTGGTATTGCGGCGATTTGGACCTTACTTGTCTTAATGAAGCCTATGATCCAAGGAATGGCACAATCTTTCCGAGCATTAAAAGATCCATCAGCGCAAAGTAGTGAACGTACTCAGTTAGATTTATCACCTAAATCAATGATCTATATCACGATTACATCTGTTGCATTAATTATGGTTGCATTACACCATTTTATCGCAGAAGCGCCAATTGCGACTGAGTATGCCTTCTTATTTGTTATTGTATGTACGCTATTAGCAGTATTTATTGGTTTCTTCGTTGCTGCAGCCTGTGGATATATGGCTGGACTTGTAGGATCATCATCTAGCCCAATTTCAGGAATTGGAATCATTTCTGTGGTACTTATTTCCTTAACCTTACTCGCATTAGGTAAATTCACAGGGCTTATTGAAAGCGCAGAAGGAATGAAATTTTTAACTGCACTGACTATTTTTTCTGGTTCTATTGTGGTTACCACAGCGGCAATCTCAAATGACAACTTACAAGATTTAAAAACAGGGCTATTAGTTGAAGCCACACCTTGGCGTCAGCAAGTCGCACTGATTATCGGTTGTGTTGTTGGTGCATTAGTTATTGCCCCAGTATTAGAAATTCTTTATCACGCTTATGGCTTTACGGGAGCATTACCACGCGCTGATATGGATCCTTCTCAAGCACTTTCAGCGCCACAAGCAACCTTAATGACTACCATTGCAACAGGTATTTTTTCTAGCAATTTAGAATGGTCTTATATCTTTATGGGGATTGGATTAGGTTTAGTCCTCATTATGCTTGATCTTCTATTGAAAAAAGCAAGCCATAATCGTTTTGCGTTACCTGCACTTGCCGTGGGAATGGGGATTTATTTACCACCTGTTGTAAATATGCCAATTGTCATTGGTGCGGTACTGGCTTGGTTTATTAATCGCCATTTAACCGCTTATGCCCATCGTAATGGTAAAAATGTGGAAGAAGTGAAGAAAAAAGCCGATCGCTACGGTACGCTATTTGCCGCAGGCTTAATCGTTGGGGAAAGTTTAATTGGCGTTATCCTTGCCTTCATTATTGCTGCCTCCGTGACTTCTGGTGGCTCAGATGCACCATTAGCACTTTCGCTGGAAAACTGGGATAGCACAGCAGAATGGCTTGGTTTCGCGGTCTTTATCGCGGGTATCGTGATTTATGCATTACGTGTACTTCGGGCGAAAAAAGGATAAGCGATAATCTGTTTCAATTTATCTCTATTTGTTAATTAAGGGCAAGATAATACTTGCCCTTTTTTCTTTTTATCCCCTTTGCTATACTCATTTCATTATCTGGATCTGGTTCATCTTTTGGGAGGCGGTTTTGTTATTTGATTCTTCTTTATTACAATCGGTACTAATGATCGCAGAACAAGCGGGCCATCACCTCAATCGGTTTTACAACAAAAATCTTACTTCATACATAAAAGCGGATAATACCCCAGTTACAGAAGCAGATCTTTTTGTCAGTCAATTTTTAATGGAAAAGCTTCGCGCCCTTACCCCTGCTTATCCCGTCTTATCAGAAGAATATTGTAAAATCCCTTTTCACGAAAGACAGCAATGGCAAACCTATTGGCTTGTTGATCCCTTAGATGGCACGCAACAATTTATCAATCGCACAGGGCATTTTTCAGTATTAATTGCCTTGGTACATCATCATCGCCCTGTGCTAGGTGTGATTCATTGCCCGCAAACCAAACAAACCTATTACGCCGCACAGGGCTTAGGCGCCTATAAAAAAACAACTCAAAAAACCACCGCACTTAACAGACAACCGGTTAATTTATCACAGCCCATTCGTATTGTTGTGGGATCGCATTCTGCGAAAAAGAAAGTGCGGTCAATTTTGCAACCAAATTTTAATTACCATTTTGAGATTATTGGCTCAAGTGGCATAAAAAGCGTAAAAGTTGCAGAAGGGGCGGCAGATTGTTATATTCGATTAGGCGAAACAGGGGAATGGGATACCGCAGCAGCTGAAATTATTTTAGCTGAAATGGGCGGTAAAATTTTTGATCGCCATTTCCAGCCACTCACTTACAATCAGCGTGAAAGCTTAGTAAACCCTGATTTTGTTATGGTGGCAGACGCACAATTAAACTGGCACAACATCTTTCAATTTAATTAATGAGAACTATTGGTAATTTGCCGAGTTTGCGCATATTATTACCACTCTTTTAAAAATGGATAGCAATCATATGACAAACCACAACGCAGAAAAAAACTGTATCGTGATTTTTGGGGCATCAGGTGATTTAACGCACCGTAAATTAATCCCTGCACTTTACAACTTATACAAACTCGGGCGTTTAGCGGAAGATTTCTCCGTGCTAGGCGTAGCAAGAACAGAAATGACGGATGAGCAATTCCGCACAAAAATGCGTCAAGCCTTAATCAAGACAGAAAAAGCGGAAGGCGAAATACTTGAGCAATTTTGCAGCCATCTGTATTACCAAACCATCAACACCTCTGATGCCAAAGATTACGCCAAACTCGTGCCTCGCTTAACCGAATTGCACGAAAAATATCACACTGAAGGCAACACACTTTATTATATGTCCACACCACCAAGCCTGTACGGCGTGATTCCTGAATGTCTTGCGGCACACGGGTTAAATACCGAAGACTATGGCTGGAAGCGTTTAATTGTGGAAAAACCCTTTGGCTATGATATTAAAACTGCCAAAACACTTGATATTCAAATTCATCGCTTTTTTGAAGAACATCAAATCTATCGTATCGACCATTATCTTGGCAAAGAAACCGTTCAAAACTTATTAGTATTACGTTTTTCTAATGGTCTATTTGAGCCGTTATGGAACCGTAATTTCATTGATTATATTGAAATTACTGGGGCTGAACAGCTTGGTGTAGAAGAACGTGGAGGATATTACGATGGCTCTGGCGCAATGCGTGATATGTTCCAAAATCACCTATTACAAGTGCTTGCGATGGTTGCAATGGAACCGCCCGCCATTATTAACGCGGATTCAATGCGTGATGAAGTGGCAAAAGTATTGCATTGCCTACACCCATTAAGTGAAGAAGATGTGAAAAATAATCTCGTGCTAGGGCAATATACTCGTGGCGTTATTGACGGTAAAGAGGTTAAGGGCTACCTTGAAGAAAAAGGCGTACCACCGGATTCTAATACTGAAACTTATATGGCATTACGTTGTGAAATTGATAACTGGCGTTGGGCTGGCGTGCCGTTTTATATCCGTACAGGAAAACGCTTACCAACCCGCGTAACTGAAGTGGTTATTCATTTTAAAACGACGCCACACCCAGTATTTAGCCAAAATGCCCCTGAAAATAAACTGATTATTCGTATTCAGCCTGATGAAGGTATTTCAATGCGTTTTGGTTTGAAAAAGCCGGGCGCAGGTTTTGAAGCAAAAGAAGTCTCAATGGATTTCCGCTATGCGGATCTTGCTCAACCAAGCTTATTAAGTGCTTATGATCGTTTATTACTGGACGCAATGAAAGGCGATGCCACCTTGTTTGCGCGTACTGATGCCGTACACGCCTGTTGGAAATTTGTGCAACCTATTTTAGATTACAAAGCCGCTCGTGGACGTATTTATGACTATGAAGCCGGCACTTGGGGGCCAAAGGAAGCCGATAAACTGATTGCACGCACAGGACGAGTTTGGCGTAAACCAAGTGGGCTGATGAAGAAAAAAGTATAATATCTTTCCCTCAATGATTGAGAGGAAATGGGAGAACACAATGAACACCGTTATTTTTGATAATGCGCAATGTGCGGTAGAAAAAATTGCTGAAGAATTAAAGCAATATAGTCTTGCAGGACGCCCTGTGCATATTTCTCTTTCAGGTGGCAGCACGCCAAAACTTTTGTTCAAAACCTTGGCAACAGCACCGTATAACCAAGCTATCCAATGGCAAAACTTGCATTTTTGGTGGGGCGATGATCGTATGGTTGCGCCTTCTGATCCTGAAAGCAATTATGGCGAAGTGCAAAAATTATTGTTCGATCATATTGCGATTCCAGCAGAAAATATTCACCGCATTCGTGGTGAAGCCCCTGTGGAGCAGGAACTCTCACGCTTCCAAAATGAACTTGCAGAAGTCGTGCCAAACGGCGAGTTTGATTGGATTATTTTGGGTATGGGGGCAGACGGGCATACCGCTTCATTATTCCCACATCAAACCAATTTTGATGACGAGAGTTTAGCAGTGATTGCCAAACATCCAGAAACAGGGCAAGTGCGAATTTCCAAAACCGCCAAATTGCTTGAGCAAGCCAAACGCATTACCTATTTGGTAACAGGGGGAGCTAAAGCGGAAATTTTAAAAGAAATTCAAAGCACGCCAGCCGAAAATCTGCCTTACCCCGCCGCGAAAATCAAGGCGAAAAATGGCGTAACGGAGTGGTATTTGGATAAAGAGGCAGCAAAGTTGTTGTAATAAAATAAAAGTGCGGTGATTTTTTAGCAAATTTTTATTGGGAAAATAAATGGAGCAACTGGATCTCTCAGCCTTAGAAAAGGCGTTTAATTCACTTGAAATGACCTTAGCCAAATTGGCGGATAAGCAATGGTTTACAGCACAAGAAAATATTGTGCAAGATACCCTTATCGCTGGTTGCATTCAAAAATTTGAATTCGTTTATGAGTTAAGCATCAAAATGATGAAACGCCAATTAAAACTGATTGCAGAAGCCCCCGATGAAATTGACAGTGCAGATTTCCGTGATATTTTGCGTTTGAGTGCAAAAGCAGGCTTAATTGAGCAAGTGGAAGATTGGTTGCTCTATCGCAAAATGCGCAACGTCACCTCGCATACTTACGATCAAAATAAGGCGCAACAAGTTTATGAACAAATGATCGGTTTTTTAGCTTCCGCCAAGAACTTGCTCAACCAATTACAGCAGCGTAATAATGATGATTGATATTCAACCCCAACATCTTGAAATTGTAGAAAAAATACTCCGCACTTACTTGAGCGAGTATGAAGTGCGTGCCTTTGGCTCAAGGGTAAAAGGCACAGCACATCCCTTTTCAGATCTCGATTTAGTGGTAATGACAACACAGCCCCTTTCCTTAAGAACGCTGTGTAAAGTAGAAAACGCTTTTTCAGAAAGCGATTTACCTTGGCAAGTGGATCTTGTGGATTGGGCAGCAACATCATCAGAATTTCAGCAGATTATTTTGCAGAAATCTGTGGTTATTCAACAACAGATTTCATCAACCTAGCCTTTCATAAAGGCAGCAACTGATTATAACGAAACAGGAGAAAGTTATGAGTCAAAAAGGCGATATCGGCGTTATCGGTTTAGCGGTAATGGGACAAAACTTAATTTTAAATATGAATGACCACGGCTTTAAAGTGGTGGCGTATAACCGTACTACCTCAAAAGTGGACGAATTTTTAGAAGGCGCGGCAAAAGGCACAAATATTATTGGCGCTTACTCGCTAGAAGATTTGGCGAGCAAATTAGAAAAACCGCGCAAAGTGATGTTAATGGTACGTGCAGGTGAAGTGGTTGATCAATTTATCAATGCCTTACTACCTCACTTAGAAGAAGGCGACATCATTATTGACGGGGGAAACTCAAACTACCCAGACACTAACCGCCGCGTGAAAGAATTAGCAGAAAAAGGCATTCGTTTTGTCGGTGCTGGTGTCTCTGGTGGTGAAGAAGGTGCGCGCCACGGGCCATCTATTATGCCCGGTGGTAACGCTGAAGCTTGGCCTTATGTGAAACCTATTTTGCAAGCGATTTCCGCCAAAACAGATAAAGGCGAACCTTGCTGTGATTGGGTTGGGCAAGAAGGCGCTGGACATTTCGTCAAAATGGTGCATAACGGCATTGAATACGGTGATATGCAATTAATTTGTGAAGCTTACCAATTCTTAAAAGATGGCTTAGGCTTAAGCTATGAAGAAATGCAACAGATTTTTGCTGAATGGAAAAAAACAGAACTAGATAGCTACCTGATCGACATCACCACCGATATTCTTGGCTATAAAGATAGTGATGGTGAGCCATTAGTTGAAAAAATTCTGGATACCGCGGGACAAAAAGGAACGGGTAAATGGACAGGAATTAATGCCCTTGATTTCGGCATTCCACTCACTTTGATTACAGAATCTGTGTTTGCACGCTGCGTTTCTTCCTTTAAAGATCAACGTATTGCCGCCTCTAAATTGTTCAACAAAACCATTCAGCCTGTGGAAGGAGATAAACAGATTTGGATTGAAGCGGTGCGTAAAGCGTTACTTGCCTCAAAAATTATCTCTTATGCACAAGGCTTTATGTTAATCCGCGAAGCCTCTGAAAACTTCGGCTGGAATATTAACTATGGCGCAACCGCATTATTATGGCGTGAAGGCTGTATCATTCGTAGCCGTTTCTTAGGAAATATCCGTGATGCTTATGAAGCAAACCCAGATTTAATTTTCTTAGGATCAGATCCATACTTTAAAAACATCCTAGAAAATGCCTTAAGTGATTGGCGTAAAGTAGTGGCAAAATCTATCGAAGTGGGCATTCCAATGCCGTGTATGGCAAGTGCGATCACCTTCTTAGATGGCTACACTTCAGCAAATTTACCAGCTAACCTACTTCAAGCACAACGTGATTACTTCGGCGCACATACTTATGAACGTAAAGATAAAGCACGTGGTGAATTTTTCCATACTAACTGGACAGGACGTGGTGGTAATACCGCATCAACCACTTATGATGTGTAAATGATTAAAGAGCGATGAGATAACTCATCGCTTTTTTTGCATAAAAATAAAGTGCGGTATAAAATTTCAATATTTTTAAACCGCATTTATCATATAAAAATTAAAAATAGGAGTCATAAAATGAAAAAAGAGAATCCCGTAGAATGCGTTGGCTGTAATACCTTTGATGTCGGAACAATTATTGATAACAGTAATTGTACCAGCCATCTTGAACGTGTTTATACCAGCAAAGAAGACGCCGAACAGGCTTTAACCGAATTCACAGCCAAAGCGCGAAGTGCAGAAACTGAGCCTTGCCAAATTAAGGCAGAAATTACCCCGGTTGAAAATGGCTTTTTACTCAGCGCAGATTTTACCTTTAGCTGCCAAGCCGAATCCCTTATTTTTGAATTGGGGTTACGTTAATCAAACAAATCACAATGTAAAACAAGGTAGTGTTGATAACCACAATAAACGATATTGCGTACAGTCATATCGATGAGTTGTTAAATGTTTTGGAATACACATACATCTTGTTTACCCATAAAAAATGAGAGCTGTTTGGCTCTCATTTGTTTTCAATCCTTTTAAGCAATGTCACTCAACTTAACAGGTCGCCCTTCATCTAAAGATTTTTTTGCTGCAAGGGCAATAAGTACGGGTTGTAAACCATCGTTACCATTGACTAATGTGGGTTTATCATTCACCACTGAATCCACAAAGCATACCATTTCATCGGCAAAAGATTGCATATAGCGCTCTAAAAAAAAGTATTTTGGTTTTTCTGAGATAATGCCTGTTTCGCAAGAATATACTGCAGTAGAATCTGTATCATTACGCGTTTGTACTGCACCTTTTGACCCAAATACTTCCGCACGTTGATCATAACCATAAACGGCTTTACGACTATTATCAATTATGCCAATTGCGCCATTAGCTAATTTCAAGGTGATCACAGCAGTATCAATATCACCAGCCTCACCAATAGCTGGATCAACAAGTACACTACCTGTTGCATAAACTTCTATGACTTCACTGCCAGATAAATAGCGGATCATATCAAAATCGTGAATTGTCATATCAAAGAACATTCCTCCCGATACTTTAACATATTCTATCGGCGGTGCAGCTGGATCCCTTGAGGTAATACGAATTAAATGAGGCTCACCAATATCACCTGCAATTACACGTTGTTTTATTGCTTTGAAGTTATGATCAAAACGACGGTTAAATCCCACTTGGAATTTCACCCCAGCTTTTTCCACTTCTTTAAGCACTTCTTGAATGCGCGCCACATTCGCGTCAATTGGTTTTTCACAAAAAATATGCTTACCAGCCCGCGCTGCTTCGATAGAAATTGGGGCGTGGGTGTTGGTTGAAGAACAAACTAGCACAGCATCAATTTCAGGATCTTGCAGAATCTTTTGGTAATCATCATAAACATTTGGAATACCTATTTCTTTCGCCCATTGCTGAAGTTCATCTGTGACACGAATATCTGAAATAGCTTTAATTTCTGCCCCTTTAACATATTTACTAATGCTTTCAGAATGCACGCGGCCAATACGGCCAGCACCAATAATACCTACTTTAATCATATTAAACTCCTGCTACCTCTTTAATATATTTACGACCTTTCACCGCATATTCAAATGGATTAGCAACAGCAGGATCTTGTTCTGCTTCTACCACCATCCAGCCTTTGTAATTATGTCTATCTAAGATTTCAAAGATAGGTTTAAAATCAATCACGCCATCACCTGGTACAGTAAATGTTCCTTTTTTCACGCCTTCTAAAAAACTAAGATTTTTCGACCGCACTTCATTAACCACTTCATCACGAACATCTTTCAAATGAACGTGAATAATGCGATCGATATATTTCTCTAGGACATCAAGCATCGCGTGTTGAGAACCTTCAGAGTAGTACAAATGACCAGAATCAAATAAAAGATAGACATCATCATTTACTACGGACATATAACGATCAATTTCTTCTGGCGTTTGAATCCCTGTTCCCATATGGTGATGTAAACACACTCGCATTCCTTTTTCGGCTGCTAATTTAGCTAATTCATTGTACCCCTCAGCTAATAACTGCCATTCTGCATCCGTAAAAACCGTTTTCTCATTAAAAATTGATTTCGGTAAGCCTTGAATGCTGCGACTTTGTTCGGAACAGCCAATTACTTTCGCTCCCATTGCGTGTAAAAAATCACGATGTTTAATAAAATCTTGTAGAGTCTGCTCTTTTTTTCCATCCACAAAGAAAGTACTAAACCACGCGTTACAAATTTGTATGCCACGAACACTGAGCTTATGCTTCAATACGTCCACATCGCGCGGGTATTTATTTCCTACTTCACACCCTGTATAACCTGCCAGCGCCATTTCACTCACACATTGCTCAAAAGTATTCTCTGCGCCTAATTCAGGTAAGTCATCGTTTGTCCAACCAATAGGTGCAATCCCCAATCTTACATTTTCAGCTTTCATAATTTTTCCTTCTTAAACAATGAATAATTAATAACGTCTTGCTTCATTTATGCGTTTTACTGCATTTTCATAAGCCTGTTGAATTCGTTCTTTTTCGGAAACTTCTGCGACGCCAACGTGCCACCAACTGCCGTACGAATGCAACATTGTTTTCGGTAGTACTTTCACATCAATTAAGGTAGAGACAGATTGTTTTTGTGCATCATACAAGGCTTCGAACAGTTCTTCTTCTGTCGTTACACGGTAGGTTTTACAACCATAAGAAGCCGCATTCATAGCAAAATCAACGGGAACAAAACCGCCATTGAGCTTATTTGTTTCCGCATTTCTAAAACGAAATTCTGTCGCAAAGCTATCCATACCGTGTCCAATTTGAAGATTGTTAATACAACCATTGGTCATATTATCAAACAAGACTACATTAACTTTCTTGCCTTCTTGAATAGAGGTAACCAATTCAGAATGAAGCATCATATAAGAACCATCACCTAACAACGCATAAACTTCTCGTTGTGGCTGTGCTAATTTCACCCCAAGAGCAGCATTTACCTCATAGCCCATACAAGAATAACCATATTCCAAATGATAAGTATTAACACCTTTAGATTGCCATACTCGTTGTAAATCACCAGGTAAACTACCTGCTGCTCCAACAATCACATCATTATCCCCTAATGTTTCATTCAAAATACCCAGTACACGGCTTTGGGTTAAATGAGAATCAGTAAGCCTAATAAATTCTTCAAATACTTCTGCACGATTTAAATTATCATCTACTTCTGGGATAAAATTATTTTCGTTATAAGATAGGTGGTAAAGACGCTCCAATTCTTGTTCAAACTGTTGCTTAGCTTGAGAAATTGCTTCCCCCCACGCACTTTGATAGCCTGTTGATGCGAGAAGTGCGGTCAATTTTTCTAACGTTTCTTTTGCATCCGCAGTGATTTGTACACCATCTAATTTATAAGCATCAAAACGAGCAATATTGATGTTAAGATATTTCACTTCAGGGTGTTGGAAAATCCATTTTGAAGAAGTGGTAAAATCTGTATATCTTGTCCCAATACCAATAATTAGATCCGCTTCTTTGGCAAGTAAATTAGCAGATAAACACCCCGTTTCACCCACCCCGCCAACATTCAGATAATGGGAAGAAATCACCGCACTTTTTCCTGCTTGCGTCTCGGCAAAGGGGATATTATAGATTTCAGCAAAGGCTTTTAATTGTTCTGCTGCCTCTGAATAACGTACTCCACCACCACAAATAATAAGTGGTTTTTTCTTTGATTGAATTAATGCCAATGCATCTTGTAACATTGGTTCTGTTGGTAATGTACGCTCAATACGATGAATACGTTTTGTTAGGAATGCCTCTGGAAAATCATAAGCCTCCCCCTGTACATCTTGTGGCAAAGCAATCGTTACTGCCCCCGTTTCCGCTGGATCTGTCAGTACGCGCATTGCATTAATACAGGCTGTCATTAGCTGCTCTGGACGATTTACACGATCCCAATATTTACTCACCGCTCGAAAAGCATCATTCGTGCTAATACTTAAATCATAAGGTTGCTCAATTTGTTGCAACACTGGATCTGGCTGACGTGTCGCAAATACATCGCCCGGTAATAAAAGTAAAGGGATACGGTTGGCTGTTGCAGTTGCAGCAGCAGTAATCATATTCGCAGCACCTGGTCCAACTGAAGATGTACACGCATAGATTTGTTTACGTAATTTCTGTTTAGCAAAACCGATAGCAACGTGTGCCATTCCTTGTTCATTACGTCCTTGTCTAACGATTAAATCGCCTGAATTTTGCTCAAGCGCTTGTCCTAATCCCAGCACATTTCCGTGTCCAAAGATCCCAAAGATACCCTCAATAAACTTCGTCACTTTGCCATCAAATTCAACATACTGATTATCTAAGAATTTTATTAAGGCTTGTGCAACTGTCAGTCTAACTGTTTTCATCTTTCTCTCCTCGTTACCCTAAGACTTATTCAGGCACTATATAATCACACTTTCATTTCAAATAAAATAAAAATGAAAAATAAATTTCATTTTTGTGGCAGGGATCAAATTTTGAGAGAAAAGATTTGAAAAATATAGCAAGAACTCAGGATAATTCAGAGACTCTATACACAAACAAAAAAACCTTGAGCCGAAACTCAAGGTTTTTACCAAAATGACAGTGCGGTCAAAAATTATAGAATTTCTTTCGCTTTTGCGATGACATTTTCTACGGTAAAGCCGAACAGTTTGAATAATTCACCCGCTGGTGCTGATTCGCCAAAGGTGTTCATTCCCACGATTCGTCCACCAAAACCAACGTATTTATACCAAAATTCGCTAATGCCTGCTTCAATAGCAACACGTTTGGTCACGTTACTTGGCAACACGCTTTCACGGTATGCGTCATCTTGTTTGTCAAACACGTTAGTTGAAGGCATTGAAACCACACGCACGTTTTTACCTTCTTGACGAAGTTGCTCCGCGGCTTTTACGGCTAATTCAACTTCTGAACCAGTTGCAATGAAGATTAAATCTGGCGTACCTTCGCTATCTGTTAAAATATAACCACCACGTGCGACATTTGCTAATTGTGCTGGGGTTCTGTCCATTTGAGTTAAATTTTGGCGGCTGAAAATCATCGCGCTCGGGCCATCTTTACGCTCAATGGCGGCTTTCCACGCGACTGCTGATTCCACTTGGTCGCACGGACGCCACGTTTCTAAATTTGGGATTAAACGTAATGTCGCGGTTTGTTCTACTGGCTGGTGAGTTGGGCCATCTTCACCTAAACCAATGGAGTCGTGAGTATAAACAAATAACGCACGTTGTTTCATTAATGCTGCCATTCTTACGGCATTATGCGCATATTCCATAAACATTAAGAACGTTGCACCATAAGGAATGAAGCCACCGTGTAAGGCAATTCCATTCATAATGGCAGACATACCGAACTCACGCACACCGTAGTTGAGGTAATTACCATCTTGGTTTGCTGTTGCACGAATTGGGCGTGAACCTGACCATAAGGTTAAGTTAGACCCGGCTAAATCCGCTGAACCGCCTAACAATTCTGGCAATAATGGCGCATAAGCTTCAATGGCGTTCTGTGAGGCTTTACGGCTCGCAATGCTGGCAGGATTTGCTTGTAATTTTTCAATGAATGCTTGGCTTTCGGTTGTCCAATTCGCCGGTAATTCCCCGCTTAAGCGACGTTCAAGCTCAGCACTTAATTCAGGATAAGCTTGGCGATAGGCTGTCCATTTTTCATTCCACGCCTGTTCTGCTTGCTGACCTTTTTCTTTCGCATCCCATTGGGCATAAATTTCTGCTGGAATGTCAAACGGTGCGTAGTTCCATCCTAAATTTTTACGGGTTAAGGCGATTTCTTCCTCACCTAATGGCGCACCGTGACTGTCGTGTGAACCGGCTTTGTTTGGTGAGCCATAACCAATGGTTGTTTTACAGATAATCAAGGTTGGGCGATGTTTCTCTGCTTGCGCTTGTTTAATTGCCTCAGCAATGGCTTCGGGATTATGCCCGTCAATTTGACCAATGACTTGCCAATTATAGGCTTCAAAACGTTGTTTTGTGTTATCGGTGAACCAACCGTCTACTTCGCCATCAATGGAAATATTGTTGTCATCATAGAAAGCGATTAATTTGCCTAAGCCTAAGGTTCCCGCTAATGAACACGCCTCGTGTGAAATCCCTTCCATTAAACAGCCGTCACCCAAAAAGGCGTAAGTGTAGTGGTTGATAATTTCGTGGTCTGGGCGGTTAAATTGGGCAGCAAGGGTTTTCTCTGCAATTGCCATACCTACCGCATTGGTAATACCCTGACCTAATGGCCCGGTGGTGGTCTCTACGCCCGGTGCATAGCCATATTCAGGGTGTCCCGGAGTTTTGGAATGTAATTGACGGAATTGTTGAAGGTCGGAAATAGATAAATCATAGCCAGTAAGGTGTAATAAGCTATAAATAAGCATCGAGCCGTGACCATTTGATAACACAAATCTATCGCGGTTTGACCATTTAGGATTGGTTGGGTTATGTACTAAAAAATCACGCCATAATACTTCTGCAATATCCGCCATTCCCATTGGCGCCCCCGGATGCCCTGATTTGGCTTTTTGTACGGCATCCATACTTAAAAAACGAATGGCATTGGCTAATTCTTTTCGATTCGACATTTTTGTTCTCCTAGTTATCAAATGTAAAAACTGAATTCTGGCTATTCTACCCGATTTATTGTGAAAAAATAGCAATTAATTTGATTAGTATTTATAAGCTTTATGCCTAATGAATAAAAGATACCAAACATCATCGTTTGGTATCTGATAAGGGGCTGAAAGAATGCATTACGACCAGTAACGATCTATTTCAGTTAATATTGCGCTCGCCGTCGCTTGTCCGCTATCCCCAACCAACGCTCTGCCTGCAATAAAGGCTTTCACGTTTTTAATCTCTTTAAATAAATGAATATCTTGTGGAACAATGCCTCCCGTAATAGAAAGCGAAAAACCAAGTTCAGAAAGTTGTTTCATCAAGTGAAGATCCGTCTCTGTCCAGCCTTTCCCTGCTAATTCAGCATCTCTAGAACGGTGATAAATCGCCTGCGTTACACCGAGATCTAACCATTGTTTTGCATCATCAAGTGTCCAGTTACCATACAATTCAATTTGAATTTCTTTTTTTACTTTCAGATCGGGGTGGGCTTTATTAAAGGCGTCTGCAACTTGCTGACAACTTGCTTTGGTTGCTAGATGTGCTGCCGCCGAAACTGTCAGCCAATCAGCGCCGGCATCAAAGGCCATTTGCGCGAGAATTGCGCCACCATCGGTTGTTTTTAGATCACAGACAATAATATGTTCAGGATAAAGTGCGGTCAAAATTTTGACTGATTTCATTCCTTCTGCACAAGCTAAAATCGTCCCGACTTCAATCACATCAACAAAAGGGGCGGCCTGTTTGGCATCCACTAATCCTTTTTCAAGAGTTAGTGAATCTAATGCAATTTGTAATAACGGTTTTGCCATTATTGCCTCCTTTTACTGCCCATAATACGCATTTTTGCCGTGTTTACGCAAATAATGTTTATCCAATAACACGGGTTGCATTGAGGTTAAATTTGCATTTAACTGATGGCTGAATAAATTCATATAGCCAATTTCTTCTAACACAACCGCGTTATGCACCGCATTTTCCGCATCGCTTCCCCACGCAAAAGGTCCGTGTGAATGGACTAATACGGCTGGCACCTCTTTCGCATTAATCTTGCGTTGGCGGAAGGTTTCTACAATCACATTGCCGGTTTCAAGCTCGTAATTCCCGTTAATTTCTTCGTCAGTCATTTTTCGCGTACAAGGAATGCTGCCATAAAAATAATCCGCGTGGGTTGTGCCGGCGGCAATTAAATCTAATCCAGCTTGCGCCCAAATGGTGGCGTGCCGTGAGTGGGTATGCACAATCCCGCCAATGTCAGGAAATTGACGATACAGAGCAAGATGGGTTGGGGTATCTGAAGACGGTTTTTTATTTCCCCACACGCGTTCCCCTGTATGCATATCGACAATCACAATATCCTCTGCCGTCATCTTGTCATAGTCCACCCCTGATGGCTTAATGGCGAGCAGCCCTGAAGTGCGGTCTATTTCGCTGACATTTCCCCACGTAAAGGTGACCAAATGATGTTTTGGTAGGGCGAGATTGGCGTGTAACACTTTTTCGCGTAATTCGGCTAGCATTGGAATCCTCCTTGTTGCATTTGTTGTTCAATAAAACGGCGTGCGTTGATGATTTCTTCAATCGGTTCATCGGCTTTTTCTGTCCACATTTCAATGAGAAACGCCCCGCGATAATTTAGCTCGGCAAGGGTTTTAAAGCAGGTAACAAAATCTACGCAGCCTTTGCCAAAGGGGACATCGCGGAACTGTCCTTTGCAGGTTTCGGTAACTTTATAGGTGTCTTTCAAATGAATCGCGGAAATTTTTTCGATGCCTAATTGTAATTCTTCGACCACATTATCATTCCACGCAGAAAGATTGCCGAGGTCAGGATAGACAGTAAACCAAGGGGAGCGAATGAGGTTATCCCATTTTTTCCAGCGGGTAATGGAACTCATAAAGGGGGTATCCATAATTTCCATTGCAAGTGTGACTTGATTGCTTGCCGCTAACTCAACCGCCCATTCCATTCCTTGTTGAAAGCGTGCTAACGTACTTTCGTCTTGTTCTTCGTAATACACATCATAACCCGCTAATTGAATGGTGCGGATACCCACATCTACCGCCAACTGAATAGCTTTTTCCATAATCTCATAGGCTTTTTGGCGAAGCGTTTCGTCGTGACTGCCAAAAGGAAAGCGGCGATGGGCAGAAAGGCACATTGAGGGAATGGTGACGCCCGTATTGATAATGGCTTGCACCAGTTCAAGGCGTTGCGCCTTGCTCCAATCTAACCGGCTCAATCGTTCATCTGTTTCATCAATGGAGATTTCGACAAAATCAAAGCCACAGGCTTTGGCGATGGAAAGTCTATCTTGCCAGCTGATGTTTTTGGGTAGGGCCTTTTCGTAAATGCCGAGTTTGTGTTTTCTCATTGTTTCGTCCTAATAAAAAGTCATAAAATTTCAACCGCACTTTTGTTTACAGCAAGGCTTGTAATGCGGAAACAAACTGTTGATAACGCTGATATTTTTTCTGATAAATTGCAAAGTTTTGCGAATTAGGTATAAAGTATTGTTGTTTGGCTGTTATTGGCATTGTATGCCCTCGCGTGCCTTCCATTGCCATCATTGCCGCGCCAAGACAGCCTGTTTCTTCAATCTCAGGGACTTCAATTTTCATTCCCGTGAGATCAGCGAGCATTTGCATCCATACTTGGGATTTTGCAGGACCACCTGTAATACGCAACACTTGTGGATTAGGGAATCGTTGCAACATACGATCAAGGTGATATTTCATACTAAATAGCACACCTTCATAAATCGCTTGGAATAAATGCATTTTGTTGTGATGAGCTTGAATACCATAAAACCCTGATTTCATACCAAGCCCTGCATTTGAACCATATAAAAATGGCACAAAAAGCACCGCACTTTCACTGACGGGTAATGCGGCAACGCCATCATTGATGGTTTGATAACTCAGATTGCCCCATTCTTTTACAAACCATTCAAGATTGCCCGCTGAAGTGGGGCTAGCTTCGTGAATAATAAATTTGCCTTTTTGTGCATAACGTCCATATACGAAGGGAATGTGTTGAGTATCATCAATATGATCTGTCACGCCACTCACAACAGACCAAGTCCCTAACACGATATTTAATTTTGTTTCATCATCTAATCCAGCACAAAGTGCCGTAGAAACCACATCAAACAATCCCCCTACAACGGGCGTACCTTGGGCTAAGCCAGTGAGTTTGGCAGCTTCGGCATTGACGTAGCCGGCAATTTGATTGGCTTTGACAATTGGGGGCAGTTTTTCGGTGATGTGATCTAATCCAAGCATTTCCGCTAACTGAGGATCATAGTGTTGCGTCTGCATATTGTATAAATTGGATTCCGAAATATTGGTTTCTTCACAAGCCAATTCCCCCGTTAAACAAAAACGTAGGTAATCGTGCGACATCAAGATTGCCCCGATATTGTGATAACGCTCAGGTTCATAGTCTTTAAGCCAGCGTAAGATCGAAACAGGGTGTCCGGTCCATAATGTCTGCCGTGTGTGGGGATATAATTTTTCAGAAATCCCAGCTTGTTGCCATTGCCGTACAATTTCTAATGCGCGTTGATCTGAGGAAAGAATGGCTCGTCCAAGCGGGGCATTTTGTTGATCAAGTAAAAAAACACCTTTACCTTGAGCAGAAATGCCAACTCCTTTAATATGTGTCGGGCAGATCTCACTTTGCGTAATGGTCTTTTTGATGACGTTAGCACAAACTTGCCATAAATGCGTCATATCACGCTCCGCATAGCCGGCTTGCTCACTAATGACTGGCACATTTTCTCGTATGCAGGCAAACATTTTGCCCTTTGCATCAAATAATGCGGCTTTGATAAAGGTACCACCGCAATCAATGCCTAAATAGTAATCCATTCTTTCTACTCCAAACTGCAATTCATCAGGCAACCTCTTTTATTCTTCAATCAAAAAGTGGCGGTGTTCTATACAAAATGCGTAAAAATTACACCGCACTTTCTCTAATGATTGACCGATGAATTATTGTGCTAACGCATCAATTTCTTTTACTAAGGTATCGCCGTGTTTATCAATAAACGATTTGCGTACGTCCGCTTCAATTACTGTTTTAAATGGGGTAGTATCGACTTTTTCAATCACTTCTACCCCTGCTTTGCGTAAATTCGCGATAATCTCTTGTTCATTTTTTACATTCAGATCACGCTGATATTGCCCCGCTTCTTTTGCCGCAGAAACAATCGCTTGTTGTAATGCTGGGCTAAGCCCATCAAATTTGGCTTTGTTCATCACAACAATTAATGGCGTATAACCGTGATTGGTTTGGCTTAAATATTTTTGTACTTCATACAATTTTGCTGACCAGAAAATGCCAATGGGATGTTCTTGTGCATCCACCGCACGGGTTTCAAGCGCGGTATAAAGCTCTGAAAGTGGCATTGGAACGGGGTTTGCACCTAATAGGCTAAAGGCTTGAATGTACATTGGATTTTGGTTTGTACGCACTTTCAATCCTTTAATGTCTTCAGGTTTAGTTACGGGGTGTTTAGAATTAGAAAAGGCACGGAATCCGACGTCCCAAAATGCTAAGCCTTTTAATCCTTGCGCTTCAAGATCTTTCAATAACCCTTGTCCAATCTCACCGTCTAGCACTTTATACACGTGTTCACGATCTTTAAAAATAAACGGAATATCAATCACATTTAATTTCGGTTCTAACCCAGTAAAATTCGGTGAACCAGACATTTCAATATCAATAGTGCCGCCGCGTACTGCACTAATCATCGTTTGTGCATTACCTAAGGTGCTATCTGGAAATAAGCTGAGCTTTAATTCTCCTTTGGTTTTTTCTTTTAACAATTCATTAAATTTTTTCGCGGCAATGTGTTGTGTATCACTACGAGGAGCTTCATAACCAAAACGTAATGTGGTTGCCGCATTAGCGGTTGAAGCAAGCATAAACGCACTGGTTACTAAGGTTGCTAAGGTTTTTAGATTGAATAGTTTCATAGTTCTCTCCTTGGGTTTAAGGTTGCATCCACGAAAGTGGCGTTAAAATTAATGAAGGGACAAAGATGAAAGCAAAGAGCAAAATAATCATCATTAACATATAAGGTAAAATGCCTTTTGCGGCTTCATCAAATGGCAGTTTTGACACGCCCGTAATTACATTTAATACATTACCGACAGGTGGGGTAATTAACCCAATCGACGTATTTAAAATAAATAGCACGCCGAAATACACGGGATCAATGCCCGCCTCTTCAACTAGTGGCATTAACACAGGGGTTAAAATCAACACGGTTGGGGTTAAATCCATTACCATACCCACAATAAATACCACCAGCATAATGACAATCAGCAATAAAGTTGGTGAGTTAATCAAAGGTTCTAATAACTCTGTAATCATTTGAGGCAACTCTGCAACGGTGATGAGCCACCCCGTTACATTCGCAGCTGCCACTAAAAACATTACCACGCCGGTTGTTTTTGCTGCGGAAAATAACACTTTATATAACGCGCTGATCTTTAGTTCGCGATAGATAAATACTGCCACAAACAGGGCATAGAACGTCGCAACTGCCCCGGCTTCTGTTGGAGTGAAGATGCCTAAACGGAATCCGCCAATAATAATGACAGGTAATAACAACGCCCATACACTGTTTTTAAAGGAAATACATAGTTCTTGTTTTGTTGCTTTAGAAAATGTCATTAAATTAAGCCGTTTTGCTTGCCACCACCATAGTGCGGCTAGGCAACAGCCCATTAATACGCCGGGGAAGATACCTGCTAAGAAGAGTTTTGTAATGGATACCCCGCTCGCCACGCCAAACACAATAAACGGAATTGAAGGGGGAATGATCGGGGCAATAATACCCGCAGTACCAATTAATCCCGCAGAACGCCCTAAAGGGTAGCCTGTGGTTTTCATCATTGGTAATAACATTGCTGCCACTGCCGCGGTATCCGCCACCGCCGAGCCGGATAAACTTGCCATAATCATTGCAGCTAAAATAGCAACAAATCCTAGCCCACCACGCTTATGTCCGACTAATTTCATTGGCAAATCAATAATGCGTTTGGACAACCCGCCCTCATTCATAATTTCGCCGGCAAGAATAAAAAAGGGAATAGCCATTAATGAAAAGCTATCTGCACCGCTCACAATTTGTTGTGCCAAAATTTGAGCATCAAATAAATCCAAATGGATCATCAAGGCAATCCCACAAATTAAGAGTGAGAAAGCAACGGGAATACCTAAAATAATCGCACCGAGTAAAACAGAAAGGAAAATAATAACGGTCATTGAATGCCCCCTTTCAATAATAAACGAAGGTTTGCAACGAAACGTATGCTTAGCAGTAAGCCAATAAAGACACCAGCAACAACGCTTGCTAAGTAGGTGATCCCCTGTGGTAATCCAGAAATGGGGGCATAATTGGTTAAATTAAGCTCAAATTGTGTCCAGCCACCGCGAATAATCAAATAGCAACAGAACAACATAAGTCCGTCAGTCAATAGACTGAGAAGATGACGCTGATAAGCAGAAAGCTTATGGGTTAAAATCGTTACGTGAACGTGTTGATCATCATTAAAGGCTAAAATTGCGCCAAGGAAAGTCAGCCACACAAATAAATAGCGAGAGACTTCCTCGGTGATGTTAATACTACTGTTGAAGCCATAACGTAACACCACATTGAGAAAAACTAAGCACGACATCGTAGCAAGAATGCTCACCACGGTAATGCTGAGTGTTTTTTGAATAAAATTGACAAGAGATTTCATTTTTCACCTCAAATCTCACTGATTGCAATTTTGACGACAACCTTACGAATATTGCTAGATTGCAGATCAATACACGCAGGGCGATGAATGTCTTCAGGAAAGAAAATCGCAAAATTCCCTTTTCGCATAATCAATTCACTTTCATTTTCTGCATCTTGGTAAAACAGGATGTCTCTTTCCGCATTGTACGCTTGTGCAATCTGGTTATTGCCAAGATCTGGTGCAATACCGATACGTTCTTGCCCTGAATGTAGGTATTGCACATCAAGGTAACGACGATGAACTTCGGGCAAAATCTCAGATTTAGGCTTTGTTTCGAGATCTAAAACTTGGGCAAAAATCAACCGCTCTTTAATTTCATAACAGCCCGCAGGCAGGGTGTCAAAATCGGTATTTTTTAGATAAGCCAAGGCAATGTTAATCGCCTCGGGAAACCCATTATTATTTACATTAGAAATATGTCCAAAGTACATCCTGTCACTCCTTCTATTTCAGCTTATAAGGCTTTGAGTTTTGCCCATACCGTATCATCAACGGGAATGCCATTTGCTTTATTCTCCGCTAAAATCGTGGTAAATTCGTGTCCCGGCAGACGTATCGCCACCTCAGGATCAGCACGTTCCGCAGTACGGACATAATCCATAATACGTGTGAGTTTCTCTTCTTTGGTTTTTCCATCAATAAGACGATCCACTTCGATAGCAATAAACACTTGTGAAACACAGTATTCATCATCTTTATCTTCTGTCACGGCAGCGGTGGATAGCCCATTAGAAAGCAAGGTGGCGATCATATCTAGTACGATAGATAATCCCGACCCTTTCCAAAATCCCATTGGTAATAAACGACGATTATTTTCTACTGTGGCAGGATCGCGCGTTAAGTTGCCTTCATCATCAAATCCGGCATCAACAAATGTTTGTCGTCCAGCTAAACGGTGAACTTCTAACATTCCGTAGGAATACATCGAACAAGACATATCTACCATTGTAATTGGCGTAGTTGGGACAGCAACAATCAAAGGATTTGTGCCAATTCGACATTCTTTTGCTCCCCAAGGCGGCATTACTGCCAGTGCATTGGTCCAGCAAATGCCGATATAACCTTTCTCTGCAGCTTGCCAGCCGTAACTTCCTCCGCGCATCCAGTGGTTTGCGTTACGCAATGCCACCACGCCGATACCATATTGATCGGCAATTTCCATTGCACGATCCATCATTTTTTTAGCGGTTAAATTCCCCATTGCCTGATGGGCATCCCACTGTTCAACCGCCCCTAAAGAAAGCACTTTGGTCGGCACGGCTTCTGGCACAATGTCGCCATTTTCTAGTTGTTGAATAAAACGCGGAAAACGATTCACGCCGTGAGAATAAGCCCCCGCCTGCGTGGTATCTGCAAAGGCCGTTGCGCATTCTTCGGCAATCTCTTCACGGACATTACGTGCAAGCAACACGCGTTTAAATTCAGCTTTTAACTCATTATAAGAAACTAACATACTCACCTCTTATTTCATATTGTGAAATTATGTTTCATAAGTTACATTATGGCTATGTAGAAAGTCAATCTTAAAGAGAAAATAAAACCCATTAAAAATCAATATGTTAAAAACATTTTTCTAGAATTGTGATCTATATCTCAATTAATCGAAATAATATTTCACAATGTGAAATAGAAAAGGAAGTAAAAATTCATTATACTTCTGGCTAACAGAAAAGAGAGGAGCAACCTTATGTCAGACGATAAATCCAATGGAAATCAGAGCTTAAGTCGTGGTTTAAGATTACTTGAAATTTTGAGCAATTACCCGAATGGCTGCCCATTAGCAAAATTATCAGAGATTGCGCAGCTCAATAAAAGTACCGTACATAGATTATTACAAGGCTTACAAAGTGAAGGTTATGTACAGCCTACGGCAACCGCTGGCAATTATCGTTTAACTACAAAATGCTTGAGTATTGGGCAAAAAATCTTAATGTCGTTAAATATTATTAATATTGCCGCTCCTTATTTAGAAGCGCTGAATTTAACCTTAGGCGAAACTGTGAATTTTTCTAAACGGGAAAACGACTATGCCATTATGATCTATAAATTAGAACCGACAACAGGAATGCTGAGAACACAGGCCTATATTGGGCAACGTTTACCCCTTTATTGTTCCGCGATGGGTAAACTTTATCTCGCCTATGAAAAAAATAAAGATTATCTGCCACATTATTGGCAAAGCCAAGCCGAGAATATCAAACCACTCACGGCAAATACCGTAACCCATCTTCCTTTAATGGAAAAAGAACTGAATGATATTCGACAAGAGCAATTTGCAATGGATCGTGAAGAAAATGAAATTGGCGTTGTTTGCGTTGCCTGCCCGATTTTTAATTATCAAGGAAATGTGGATTATGCCGTTTCGGTGTCAATGTCGTCTTATAAATTAAAACAATTAGGCATTCCCTATCTGTTGAATGAAATTCAAAAAACAGCGCTACTTATTTCACAAGAATTGGGGTATAAGCCAGATCACGCTCTGCCACAGCCGAAAAAACAATAGAAAAAAGCACCGCACTTTGATTTGTCCATAAAAGTGAAACCATATCTCAATGGATTAAGGGCTGATAGGGGTGTTTCTGTTAGCTGTATCCCTTGCTAATATTAAGCGTGAATACACGGAAAAGGAAATAAATTATCTCCCAAGTCAGAAAGAAGAATTTCAACGTTCAACGCATAAAAAAATCAGGAGCTACGCTCCTGATAAGCCCCTGATTATTCCAAACGTTCACCGTGAGAAATCAGATCTAAACCTTGGCGTTCTTCATCTAAGGTGACACGAAGATCCATACATTTATTCATTATCCATAATAGAAGCAGTGAGATAATACTGCTATACACTAAAGTAATAATAACACTTTCAATTTGTAACCAAAGGCTTGCGTTATTATTTCCAGTCACTTCACTCGAAACAAAAATCCCCGTTAAGATTGCCCCAGCAATGCCGCCCATTCCGTGAATACCAAAGGCATCAAGAGAATCATCGTAGCCTAATTTGTATTTCAGTTTGGTAACAGTAAAGAAACAAATTACACTGGTAATCGCACCAATCCATACCGCACTTTGTGGTAGTACAAAGCCGGCAGCAGGGGTTATCCCGACTAATCCTGCTATTGCCCCTGAGGCAAGACCTAATGCAGAGGGTTTATATTTACTGACAACTTCGCAAAGCACCCAAGTTAATGCCCCCACGGCGGCAGAAATTTGTGTGGTTGCAAGCGCCATTCCCGCACGGCTATCTGCGGCTAAGGCAGATCCCGCATTAAAACCAAACCAGCCAACCCATAACATCGCACAACCAATGAGGGTTAAGGTGAGGTTATGCGGCGCCATAACTTCTTTTCCATAGCCATAACGCTTTCCGATGAAAATTGCCGCACATAATCCGGCTACACCCGCATTGATATGAATGACTGTTCCACCGGCATAATCTAATACCCCATCTTCAGCCAACCAACCGCCAATCCCCCATACCCAGTGCGCCGTTGGAACATAAACCAGCAATGTCCATAAACCGACAAAAATTAGCACCGCACTAAATTTCATTCGCTCGGCAAATGCCCCTGTCATAATGGCGCCTGCAATGATGGCAAAGGCCATCTGAAATAGCATAAAAACAGACTCTGGAATTGTGCTTGCTCCGGGATAGACAGTGAGTTTTTCTTCTGTGGTGAGTACATTTAACCCTTGCAAAAAGAGACGATCAAATCCACCAATAAAGGCGTTATTTGGGGTGAAGGCTAGGCTATAACCACATATAAACCAAATTACCGCAATCAAACTACAGGCAGCAAAACTTTGCACCATAACGGATAAAATATTCTTTTTTCTTACCATTCCAGCATAAAATAATGCCAAGCCCGGGATCGTCATAAATAACACTAAAATCGTCGATAGCATCATCCAAGCGGTATCGCCAGTATTGATGACCGAAAAAGGTTGTAGCCAATCAACGGCTTTTGCTGTCAGGGGAAAGCATAAAAGCATTAATAACCCACTATATTTTTTCATTTTAATATCCTCTCATTGCGTTAAATTGCCGTTTTATTGCTTGCTTTTGGAGGGATAAGTTTTTATCACCCTTTCCACAAATGCCATTACCAAACAGGTAAATCACAAATAACAAAATAATGAAAAATAAAGATTTCGTCAAATAAAAAAGAAAAAAGAATGAAAATAAATTAAAAATAGAATGATGTTTTAATATGAAATCCAATTTTATTTATTTTGTATTCATCTCGTAGATAAAAATTTACTGATGCCATAAAACAGAGGCTTAATTTTATAAGCCGTTTCATTGCAAACTAAGATAAGACTTTCTTAATCCCTATCCTTCACCTTACCCAGATCCCACTGGCTCGTTGTACCGTTTTCTCTTATTGCCTTAAAGCATAATAATAGGCACTTTGATTAAAGTGCCTTATTTTTGAATTTAAACGACCAGTAAATGATTTACTGTCTTTTTAGCTTAGTTTGTAAGGATTGTAAGGAATACACCTCGTAATTTTGCAAATTGCCGATACTTTGCACTAAGGCTTCTGCCGCGGCCAAGGTGGTTTGAATAAAGACTTTTTGTTGCAACGCACTACGACGGATAGAATGGCTATCTTCAATGCTTTCAGGCAAACTACCTACCGTATTAATGATCATCGCAATCTCGCCATTTTTTATTGCATCAACAATATGTGGACGCCCTTCGCGAACTTTATTTACCGTTTGGGCAAAAATACCGTTTTCACGCAAGAAATTGGCTGTCCCAAGGGTTGCACATAAGCCATATCCCTGTTCTTGTAATCCTTTCGCAATCGGCAATAAGCGTGGCTTATCCTTGTCATCAACAGAAATAAATACTTTTCCTGTTTTAGCGATTTGTTCGCCTGCGCCAAGCTGAGCTTTAATGAACGCTTCTGCGAATGTTTCGCCCACGCCCATCACTTCTCCTGTTGAACGCATTTCAGGGCCTAAAATAGTATCTACCCCCGGGAATTTTATAAACGGGAACACCGCTTCTTTCACTGAATAAAAGTGCGGTTGAATTTCACCTTGAATTTGTTGAGCTTGCAAACTGATGCCAGCCATTACACGCGCCGCGATTTTGGCTAATGGACGTCCTGTGGCTTTGCTCACAAATGGCACAGTACGACTTGCCCGAGGGTTTACTTCTAAGACATAGATCACGCCCTCTTGCACGGCAAATTGAACATTCATTAATCCCACCACATTTAATGCTTTTGCCATCGCTGCAGTTTGCCGGCGGATTTCATCTTGAATCTCTGCACTTAAGGAATAAGGTGGCAGAGAACACGCACTATCCCCACTATGAATCCCCGCTTGTTCAATATGTTGCATAATCCCGCCGATGACCACCTGTTCGCCATCACAAATGCAATCCACATCCACTTCAATAGCATTATTTAAGAAATGATCAAGCAGAATTGGGCTATCTTCGGAAACTTGCACCGCTTCACGCATATATTTGTTGAGTTCCTCCACATTATACACGATTTGCATTGCACGCCCGCCTAGCACATAAGAAGGACGAACCACGAGTGGATAGCCCACTTCATCAGCCAATTTGACTGCTTCTATGGCATTTCTTGCGGTACGGTTATTCGGTTGTTTTAAGCCGAGTTGTTGTAGGATTTGTTGGAAGCGTTCACGATCTTCTGCGGCATCAATACTGTCCGCTGATGTACCAATAATGTTCACGCCATTTTCGGCAAGGGCGTTCGCAAGTTTTAGCGGTGTTTGACCGCCATAATGCACAATGACGCCATCAGGCTGTTCAAGGTGAATGATTTCTAACACATCTTCAAGGGTAAGCGGTTCAAAATAAAGGCGATCTGAGGTATCGAAATCGGTAGAAACCGTTTCAGGGTTACAGTTCACCATAATGGTTTCAAAACCGCTTTCACGCAAGGCAAGTGCGGCGTGGACACAACAATAGTCAAATTCAATGCCTTGCCCAATTCGGTTTGGTCCACCACCTAAAATCATAATTTTCTTACGATCAGAGGGTTTCGCCTCGCATTCTTCTTCATAAGTAGAATAAAGATAAGCCGTATCCGATTTAAATTCCCCAGCACAGGTATCAACCCGTTTATAGACAGGGTGCAGATTGAATGATTTACGCAAATTTCGCACCGCACTTTCATTACTTTTCACTAATTGGGCAATACGTTTATCTGAAAAACCTTTACGTTTTAAACGGCGAAGCTCTGCATAGTCTAATTGTTCAAGTGTTTTTTGCTCTAAGGCTAATTCTTCTTTCACTAAATCTTGGATCTGCACTAAAAACCAAGGATCAATTTTTGAGTAATGATGTACTTCTTCCAAGCTAAACCCTGCGCCAAAGGCATCGGCAACATAAAGAATGCGGTTAGGCCCGGGGTTACCAAGTTCGGTGCGTATTTTTTCAGGCGCTTCAGACAGCAAATTGAAACCACAAATACCCGTTTCTAATCCTCGTAACGCTTTTTGCAAGCTTTCTTGGAACGTACGCCCCATTGCCATTACTTCGCCCACGGATTTCATCTGCGTGGTTAAACGATCGTCTGCTTGAGGGAATTTCTCAAAGGCAAAACGTGGCACTTTAGTCACCACATAGTCAATAGACGGTTCAAAAGACGCAGGAATAAGTCCACCGGTGATGTCGTTACGCAATTCATTGAGCGTATAACCCACCGCCAATTTGGCTGCCACTTTTGCAATAGGGAAACCTGTTGCTTTAGATGCCAGCGCAGAAGAACGGCTCACGCGTGGATTCATTTCAATCACAATCATTTCACCATTGGCTGGATTAATGGCAAATTGCACGTTTGAACCGCCTGTATCCACCCCAATTTCACGCAACACAGCAAGGCTGGCATTACGCATAATTTGATATTCTTTATCGGTGAGGGTTTGCGCGGGTGCAACGGTGATAGAATCGCCCGTATGTACGCCCATTGGATCAAAATTTTCAATGGAGCAGATGATAATACAGTTATCGGCTTTATCACGAACCACTTCCATTTCGTATTCTTTCCAGCCTAATACCGATTGTTCGATAAGTAACTCGTGGGTGGGTGAGGCATCAAATCCCCGTTCACAAATGGCGATAAATTCATCTCGGTTATAGGCTATGCCTCCTCCTGAACCCCCCATAGTGAAAGACGGACGGATTAACGTTGGAAAACCGACTTCGGCCTGAGCTGCCCAAGCTTCCTCAAAAGTATGGCAAACAAAAGATTTTGGCGTATTTAAGCCAATTTTTTCCATTGCTTCTTTAAAGCGACCACGATCTTCTGCTTTATCAATAGCATCTTCCGTTGCTCCAATCAGTTCGACAGCGTATTTTTTCAACACGCCATTTTTAGAAAGATCTAAGGCACAATTCAAGGCAGTTTGCCCGCCCATTGTGGGTAAAATCGCATCGGGACGCTCTTTTTCAATAATCTTTTCGACCGTTTGCCAAGTAATTGGCTCAATGTAGGTTACATCTGCCATATCAGGATCAGTCATAATGGTGGCGGGGTTAGAATTGACTAACACCACTTTATAACCTTCTTCACGCAACGCTTTACACGCCTGCGCCCCTGAATAATCAAATTCACACGCCTGTCCAATCACAATTGGGCCTGCACCGATAATTAATATAGTGTTTATGTCTGTACGTTTTGGCATTTTGGTTTCTCTTATAATCTTTTTTAACGTTGTTTATGGAGTGTTGGTGTAACTTTAGTTACTATGAGGTTATTTCTATTTACTTTGTTCCAATGCAGCCACAAACTTATCAAACAAATACGCCACATCATTTGGACCGGGGCTAGCTTCAGGGTGGCCTTGGAAAGAAAATGCCACTTGGTCTGTTAGCTCAATGCCTTGCACCGAATTATCAAATAAAGAGCGGTGGGTAATTTTCACATTTTTTGGCAAGCTGTGTTCGTCCACTTCAAAGCCGTGATTTTGGCTAGTAATAAAAACTTTTTGTGTTGCTAAATCTTGCACAGGGTGGTTTGCACCGTGATGACCGAATGGCATTTTTTTGGTTTTACCCCCTACGGCAAGCCCCAATAATTGATGCCCCAAGCAAATACCAAAAATCGGCTTTTTGCTTGCTAATAAGGTTTGAATATTTTGAATCGCATAATCACAAGGTTCAGGATCGCCGGGGCCGTTGGATAAGAAAATGCCATCAGGCTGATAAGCTAACACTTGTTCTGCGGTTGTGTGAGCGGGTACAACGGTAATTTTACAGCCGCGTTCAGCAAGCATTCGTAAAATATTGTGCTTCACGCCAAAATCATAAGCAACAATATGATATTCTTGTTCAGGCTGTGAATGATAACCTTTACCTAACGCCCACTCTCCCTGTGTCCATTCATAAGGTGCTTGGCAAGTTACCTGTTGGGCAAGATCTTTGCCAGCCATAGAACCGAAACCTTGTGCAAGCGCGAGTGCTTTTTGTTCATCGATCTCTCCTGCCATAATACAGCCAGCCATCGCCCCTTTATCTCGTAAAAGACGAGTAAGGCGGCGAGTATCAATATCGGCAATGGCGACCACATTATTTGCTTTTAGGTAATCGGCAAGGCTTTGATTGGCACGGAAATTACTGTGTAACAAAGGCAAATCACGAATGATTAATCCACTAGCATAGACTTTATTGCTTTCTTGATCTTCATTATTGGTGCCAGTATTGCCAATATGGGGATAGGTAAGGGTAACCATTTGTTGAAAATAGGAAGGATCGGTGAGAATTTCTTGATAACCCGTGATAGCGGTATTAAAAACCACTTCTCCCGTCGTTGAGCCAGACACCCCAATAGATGTGCCGTGGAAAACGCTGCCGTCAGCCAATACTAAAATTGCTGGACTAGACATAAAAAACTCCTTAATTGTAGGTGAACACTTGCAAATGCTCATTAACCGAAATTTAGCGAAAAAACACCGCACTTTTATTTTGCAGTTGTACTAAATTGCATTGGTGGTTAGCTCACAGGCTAAACGGGCTAATTCTAAAAGACAATAGCACGATATTCAAGCAAATTCACAAGGAATAAGAAATATATTTATTCATTAATATTGCATAAATAATCATTGTAATGCAAGCAATTTATTTTTCTCTGATTTATTTTGTAGATTTTCACCAAGTTGTTTACAATGTATCTTATTTTTAGTAACAGGGCATATTATGAAAAAATCCGTTTTCGTCGTCTCACTCGTACTTGGTTCAGCTTTACTCACGGGCTGTGCCACAATCGATCCACAAACGGGAGAACGCAAAGATCCATTGGAAGGATTTAACCGAGCAATGTGGGATTTCAACTATAAGGTTGCCGATCCCTATGTGCTGAAACCAGTTGCCAAAGGTTGGAAAAATTACGTGCCACAGCCTATTAAAACAGGAATTATCAATGTTGCGAATAACCTTGATGAACCAGCCAGTTTTGTAAACCGCTTATTGCAAGGTGAATTTAAAAAAGCAATGGTGCATTTCAATCGCTTCTGGATCAACAGTATTTTCGGTTTAGGCGGTTTAATTGACTGGGCAAGTGCCAGCCCGCCATTACGCGTAGAAGAAAAACGCCGTTTTGGTGATACCTTAGGGGCTTATGGTGTCGAAACAGGTACTTATGTAATGTTGCCGATGTACGGGCCTGCCACCCCTCGTCAAGATCTAGGTAATTTAGTGGATACCACTTACCCAATGCTGTCTTTACTAGGTCCTTGGGGATTATTAAAATGGGGTATTCAAGGTATTGATAGTCGCGCAAAAATGCTTGATAAAGACGCATTATTAGAGCAATCGCAAGATCCTTATGTTACTTTCCGCGAAGCCTATTTCCAAAACTTAGAATATCACGTTAAAGACGGCAATGTGGAAACCAAAGGCAATACCCTTTCACAAGATGAACTTAAAGAAATTGATTAATGATAGGAATAAATACTATGGAAATGACCTCAACTCAGCGCTTAATTTTAGCTAATCAATATAAATTAATGGGCTTATTAGATCCAAATAACGCCGCGAAATATACCCGTTTAGAAACGATTGTAAAAGGGGGATTTGGACTAGAATTGAAAGAATTAGATAAAGAATTTTCTAATCTTTCAGAACAAGAATGCCAAACTGTTCGAGATACCCTTGAAATGTATCACGCTTTACACGTTTCTTATAACAACTTAGGCGACACAACCACCGTAACCCCACACCGCTTACAATTTGCGGGTTACTGTGCCGTGCGTGAGAAAAAATACCTTCACTACTTACGTTTTATCACCACCACAGAAGAGAAATACGCAGAATTTATGCAATGCGAACACGGCTGTGATTCACAAACGCCAATGTGGGACAAATATATTAAAATGCTCGAAGTTTGGCGTAGCTGCCCACACGAATATCATTTAAGTATGGCGGAAATTCAGAAAATTTTGAATGCTTAATTGCCAAAAACCACCGTATAATTAAGTGCGGTGGTTTTTTATAAAGTGTTTGACCTAGCTAAAATAATATACTCAAGCAAAAATTGTATTTTTCACGCACTGATTGCCCAAAATAGCCTAAAACCTATGGTATAAGATAATACTTTTTACTAATACGTTGGTCATTACGCCACTATATTCATTACTATACCCAGATGTATTCAAGTAAAATTAAAAGGACTTGGTACAGCACAGACCCAAGTCCTTAGATTTAATACCCCTAAGTTTTTAACGACAATTTAAAAAACCTAGATGTTTTCTTCACTTGTAACCTATTAAAGAATATTTTTAAATTCTTCCATTACTGATTTTGGCCACACGCTAGATTGCACTTCACCAATGTGTTTTTTATGTAGCAACAACATTGCTAGGCGAGATTGCCCAATTCCGCCACCAATTGAAAGAGGTAATTTACCATTGACAAGATCTTGATGCCAATCAAATTTTAAGCGATCTTCATCACCTGTAATGGCAAGTTGTTTGCGTAAAGCCGTTTCATCTACGCGGATTCCCATTGATGACACCTCAAATGCGCGCTCTAGCGTTGGATTCCATACTAAAATATCACCATTTAAGCCTTTGTATTCACCTTCCGAAATCGTTGTCCAGTCATCATAGTCTGGGGCGCGTTTGTCGTGTGGCTTACCGTCGGATAATTCACCGCCAATTCCAATTAAGAACACAGCGCCGTATTCTTTACAAATAGCATTTTCACGCTCTTTATCATTCATTCCCGGATAGCGTTGAACTAAATCTTCACTATGAATGAAGGTAATGTCCTGCGGTAAAAAACGGGTTAAACCAAATTTTTCACTCACTGCGGCTTCTGTTTCTAATATCGCTTGATAAATAGAACGCACGGTTTCTTTTAAATAAGCAAGGTTGCGACGACCTGCAGGGATCACTTTTTCCCAATCCCATTGATCCACATAGACAGAGTGAGTTTGATCGAGGCTATCTTCATCTGGACGTAATGCTTTCATATGTACAAATAACCCTTCACCTTCGGCAAAACCGAAACGCGCAAGGGTATGGCGTTTCCATTTGGCTAAAGAATGAACGACCTCGAAGGTAGCATCTGTGATCTGCTTCACATTTACTTGAACTGCTTTTTCTGTACCTGAAAGATTATCTTGAATACCATTGCCAACTTGGCTTAGGATAGGACCTTGAACTTCTACAAGCCCTAAATGTTCCAAAAGTTTTTGGGTAAAGGTGTTTTTAGCAAAGCTAATTTCTTGTTGTTGTAAAATAAATGATTTTTCCATTGTATGAACCTTATTTATTATTGGTTTTGATTTTCGTTGCATATTATTTAATGATACGGGATCAAAATTCAATACCTATAAACAAAAATAAGATTGAAAATGGTTTTTCCATAAAAAAATAGCTATAATTTTAAATTAAATTTAATTTTGGGAAAAGAAAATGCACAATATTGATAACTTAGATAAACAAATCCTCCGTGTGTTAATCAAAGATGCGCGTACGCCGTATGCAGAAATGGCAAAAAATTTTGGGGTAAGCCCCGGAACAATTCACGTTCGTGTCGAAAAAATGCGTCAGGCGGGCATTATTCAAGGGACGAAAATCCGTATTGATCAACGTAAATTAGGCTATGATGTATGCTGCTTCATTGGCATTATTCTTAAAAGTGCGAAAGATTACGATAAAGTCATTGAGAAATTAGAAAAATTTGAAGAAGTGGTGGAGGCTTATTACACCACGGGGAATTATTCCATTTTTATTAAGGTGATGACCCACACCATTGCGGAGCTTCATTCCGTGCTCGCAACCAAAATTCAGTTGATTGATGAAATTCAATCTACCGAAACCTTAATTTCAATGCAAAACCCGATTTTGCGTGATATTACTCCATAACTTATTCATTTATAACAAAAATAGGAGTCATTATGTCTGATGTTTTTCACTTAGGTTTAACCAAAACAATGCTAGATGGCGCGAAACTTGCCATTGTTCCGGGCGCACCAGAACGCGTTGAGCGAATTGCTCGTTTATTGGAAAATCCAAAATTTTTAGCGGCAACAAGGGAGTTTACTTCGTGGCTTGGCTATCTTAATGGTAAAGCGGTGGTGGTGTGTTCCACTGGAATTGGTGGGCCTTCTGTTTCCATTGCTGTGGAAGAGTTAGCGCAATTAGGCGTGCGTACCTTCTTACGCATTGGCACAACAGGGGCGATCCAACCGCATATTAATGTAGGTGATATTTTGATCACCACCGGCGCGGTGCGCTTAGATGGCGCAAGCCGTCATTTTGCTCCATTGGAATATCCTGCCGTAGCCGACTTTACTTGCACCTCAGTGCTTCACAAAGCCGCATTAGAAAATCAGAACGCCAAAGTGCATATCGGTATCACCGCGTCATCCGATACGTTCTACCCGGGGCAAGAACGCTACGACACTTACACGGGCAAAATTTACCGCCACTATCAAGGTTCATTAAAACAATGGCAAGAACTCAATGTGATGAACTATGAAATGGAAAGTGCAACCTTATTTACAATGTGTTCAGCCTTAGGGTTGCGTGCGGGAATGGTGGCAGGCGCTATTGTAAACCGTACCCAGCAAGAAATTCCAAACGAGGAAACCATTCACCAAACGGAACAAAACGCCATTGATATTGTGGTGAAAGCCGCCGCATTATTAGTTTAATTAAAAAATAAAGTGCGGTGAATTTTTACCCATTTTTTACCGCACTTTCTTAAATGACGTATCATAATTATGATGAATTTCAGGCTTTCTTATCTGGTTCTTGTCCCTCCGTACTCAATAAAAGATTGCAATTTCAGCCATAGATCGTAAAATCCCTTCGTTCGTTGAACAGCTATATCGCAAGTATTGTGTATAGGAAATGATCAAACTGTTTTCAATTCTGGTTTTCATCGTTATACCATTCTTGCCGTTTTCAATTTCTCTTAAGGATTTAAGGAAGGTTAGAAATTTGGCAATTCTTTAACGCAATGCGTTTTCTCTCGCCTAATTCCTATAAGGTATCCCATTTTTAATCGCGAATGGCATAACCTTGCAATCCCTTTTGTAAACAGGAGTTTTCTATGAAAAAAACGATTTTTACTACCGCACTTTTCGCGGCGGCTACGTTGGCAAATGCCACAACGATGCCAAACCCCAATACCACTACGCATACTTATGAGTTCACCCAAACCTATGCGTTGCAAGTTCCCAAAGGCTCATCAGGCACCACCAATTTATGGGTGCCATTGCCTTTTAGCAACGATTATCAAAAAGTAAAATCCATTACATTTGACGGCAATTATCAACAAGCGTACATCACTGAAAATAATCAATATAGTGCAAGTACCTTATTCGCCAGTTGGGCGCCAGATGCCCAAAAACGTGATTTAACAATTACCTTGGTGGTGGAAACGCAAGATCGTGAACCAAAGAAACAAGGGTTGCTGAAAGACTATCAAGCCCCACAAAACATAGAATATGGCGTTGATGTGCAACCTTATTTACAGCCAACAAAACATATTAAAATTGACGGAATCGTAAAAGAATATGCCGATAAAATTGTAGGCAATGAAACCAATCCGCTCAAAAAAGCAGAACGCATTCATCAGTGGATTGTGGCAAATATGGAGCGAGATAATTCGGTGTTAGGCTGCGGTGATGGCGATGTAGAAAAAATCTTAACCACCGGTGTATTAAAAGGAAAATGCACAGATATTAATTCTGTATTTGTTGCCTTAGCCCGTGCTTCTGGCATTCCTGCTCGTGAAGTGTTTGGTATCCGTTTAGGTAAAGCCGTGAAAATGGGGGAAATATTCTCAGTCTGCGTTTGGCAGTGCCAAAAATAATATAGCCAATGAAAACGGCGGACAACATTGCCGTGCAGAATTTTACCTTGCCGGCTTTGGTTGGGTGCCTGTTGATTCAGCCGACGTAGCAAAATATCGCCTAACAGAGAAAAAAGACGTGACGGATACAAATACCCAAGCCGTTTCAGATTATTTATTTGGAAATTGGGAGGGGAATTGGATGGGCTTTAATCACGCACGAGATTTCACTCTTTACCCAACGCCAGAACTCGCACCAATCAATAATTTTGGCTATCCTTATGCCGAAGTGGGTGGCGATCCGTTAAATTCATTTGATGCAAAAGAATTTGGTTATGAATTTATCTCACAACAACGTTAATCCGAAAAACGCCAATACCAAATTTTGCGCGATATGTACCACCGCAGTGAGTGCTGCGGTGGCATCAACATTATGCTGCATTGCCCCGTTATTTTATTTACTCTTCGGCATTTCCAGCACTTGGTTGGTGAGCTTAAATCAGCTTGCCTTTTTACAAATTCCAATGCTTGTGATTTCTCTCTTTGCCTTTGGTTATGGCTTTTGGCTATTGAATTTCTCAGGGAAAATCATTTGTAGCAAATATTTATCACGCCGTATGTTACAAATTTTATATTGGTTAATGGCGCTGATTATTCTCTTTTTCTTAACCTATCCTTATGTTTTACCTTATATTTTGGATTATTTAGAATGAAAAAAATATTACTTTTTTTAACCGCACTTAGTTTTTCACTATCAAGTCTTGGCGCAGAACGAAAGGTGACATTGCATATTGAAGAAATGAATTGCCAGCTTTGTGTCTATTTAGTCAATAAAGTATTACGTAATATTGATGGCGTGCAATCCACTAAAGCGAATTTTAACTCACGCTCAGTGAATGTGGTTGCAGAGGAGAACGTCAGCGATGAAATGCTGATTCAAGCCATTGATAGCTTGCATTATCACGCAGTGGTACAAAAATAAATCCCCTGTTGCCATCAACTAAAATAGAAAAATGCAATAAAAAAGGCTTAAAACCTTATCATTGGTTTTAAGCCTTTCGCTATGCAATTTAAAACATTATTTCTTTAACGCACCTAAAATCCCGCGCATAATTTGCTTGGTGATTTGGTTACGAATGTTGCGTCCTACGGATTTAGCCACGCCACTAACCACTTGTTCCGTTACGCTCAGTTGCTCGCCACGTTTTTTCTTACCAAACAACATTCTGCTTAAGCTACCCATAAAGCCATTTTCTTCTTCCTCTTGCGCTTGTTCTGCTTGTTTTTGTGCAACAGCGGCAAGATCAGCTTGCTCTTGCAACATTTCAAAAGCCGAAATATTATCCACATAATTATGGTAATAAGGATAAAGATCATCGTCTTTCACCCATTGGCTACGCTGTTCAAGAGAAATCGGTTTAAGCTGGCTTTTCGGTGGATAAATATACGCTACTTCCACGGGGGTTGGCATTCCTTTCTCATCAAGGAAAGACACTAATGCTTGCCCAACACCGAGGGTAGAAATCGTTTCTACCACATTCACATTTGGATTTGTGCGGAAGGTTTCAGCCGCAGATTTAACGGCTTTTTGATCGCGAGGCGTAAAGGCGCGCAAGGCGTGTTGTACACGGTTCCCTAACTGTCCTAGCACGGTATCGGGTAAATCTAATGGATTTTGTGTAACAAAATAAATCCCGACCCCTTTAGAACGAATGAGACGCACCACTTGCTCCACTTTATCCACCAATACGGCTGGCGCGCCATCAAATAATAAATGGGCTTCATCAAAGAACATCACAAATTTAGGTTTCTCTGGATCGCCCACTTCAGGCAATTGCTCAAATAATTCTGCCATCAGCCAAAGTAAAAAGGCGCTGTACATACGAGGGGAGTTAATTAATTTTTCTGAATTCAATACATTAATCACACCACGCCCATCACGGGTTTGTAGCCAATCATCAAGATTTAATGCGGGTTCACCAAAAAGGTTAGTTGCCCCTTCATTCTCTAATGTGAGTAAGGCACGCTGAATTGCCCCTACGCTAGCGGCTGAAACATTGCCATATTCCACTTGGAAGGTTTTTGCATTTTCTGCCACATATTTGAGCATTGCGCGTAAATCTTTTAGATCAATAAGTAACAATCCTTTATCATCTGCCACACGGAATACCAAATTGAGTAAGCCTTCTTGCGTGGCGTTAAGATTGAGTAAACGAGAAAGTAACAATGGTCCCATTTCTGAAATAGTGGTACGCAATGGAATGCCTGTTTCACCAAATACATCCCAGAAAGAAACGGGATAGCCTTGCAAATAGCTTTCCCCACCTAAATGGAATTGCGCAATTCGTTCTGCCACTTTGCCTTGAAATTCACCCGCTTTAACTAAGCCCGATAAATCGCCTTTGACATCCACCAAAAACACTGGCACACCGTCATCGCTGAATGCTTCTGCCATTTTACGCAAGGTAACGGTTTTTCCCGTTCCAGTTGCGCCCGCGATTAAACCGTGGCGGTTTGCCATTTTGGCGGTTAAACCTAAAACCTCGCCTTGTTCTGTTTGTGCTAATGAATATTGCATATAAGCCTCTAAAATCGATCAAAATGTGGGGGCATAATAAAAAAAAAATAAAGTGCGGTCAAAAATTATCACCAATTTTCTGGAGCTGTCGTTTTTATTTTTGGCAAATGAAATCATTAAATTGATGTGGTATGCTTAGGCTAATTTGCTAAATCTTTGAAGAATTATTGTTGAAAAATGAACGAAAAAAGCACCGCACTTTGCCCTTGCCAATCGGGTAACACATATCAAGATTGTTGCCAACCATTACATCAACAGCGCAAAATGGCACAAAATGCCGAGCAGCTAATGCGTTCACGTTATGCCGCTTTTGTTCTGCAACAGATTGATTATATTGTGGAAACCACCGTACCAAGCCAACAAAACCTCTTGGACTATCAGGCCTTAAAGCAATGGGCGGCACAAACACAATGGCTTGGTTTAGAAATCATAAAGCACGAACCTGAATTAGATAAAAAGCACAGTGCGGTGGAATTTAACGCACAATTTGCTAGCCCTGAGGGGAAGCAAATTCATCACGAAAAATCGCTATTTGTCAAAGTGGATGAACGCTGGTATTTTGCTGATCCTACGGTTAGCCTGCCGGCGATGAAACAGCCTTGCATTTGCGGTTCAGGAAAAAAATTTAAACATTGTTGTGGAGTGATGTTATGTCAGTTTTATGGCGAAAACTAAGCCTCTTTCTCAACGTATTTTGGTTACGTTTCAACCAAAATAAACTTACCCAAGCAGCGGGGTATCTCACGTACAGCACGATGTTGGCGCTTGTTCCGCTGATTATGGTGATTTTTTCTATTTTCTCTGCCTTTCCAGTATTTAACGAAGTAACTGGGGAGCTAAAGCACTTTATTTTTACCAACTTTGCCCCTGCTGCCAGTGATACGGTCGGCGAATATATTGACCAATTTGTTGCTAATTCTAAACAAATGAGTGCGGTAGGTATCATCAGTTTAATTGTGGTGGCATTATTACTCATCAATTCGATTGACCGCACTTTAAATAGTATTTGGCACGATGGCAGTGTGCGCCCAACCATTTTTTCATTTGCAATTTATTGGTTAATTCTCACGCTTGGCCCTATCATCATTGCAACCAGTATTGGGGTGAGTACTTACGTAACCAATCTTGCGAGCGATTTTCTCCAATCAGATCTGAGCCTACCCTTTGGCTTGAAAATACTCAGTTTTATCCCCTTTATACTGACGTGGTTTATTTTCACCTTAATTTATAAAATTGTGCCGAATAAACCCGTTAGCATAAAACATTCTGCCGTAGGTGCATTGGTCGCCGCAATTTTCTTTACCTTAGGCAAACAGGCCTTTGCGTGGTATATCACTAACTTTCCTTCTTACCAGCTTATTTATGGTGCAATGGCAACACTGCCCATTATGTTACTGTGGATTCAATTAAGCTGGATTGCCATTTTACTCGGCGCACAACTTGCCGCCGTTCTTGGTGATATGCGTTTATTAAAAAACGGTGAGATTGAATTACAACAAATTGAGGAACAATAATGATCGCATTAATTCAACGCGTAACCCAAGCCAAAGTAGAAATCAATGGCGAAATAACAGGGCAAATTCAACAGGGGTTGCTCGTGTTACTTGGCGTACAAAAAGAAGATGACGAAAACAAAGCAGATCGCTTAATGGAAAAAGTACTGAACTACCGAGTATTCAGCGATGAACAAGGTAAAATGAATTTAAATGTCCAACAAGTGAACGGTGAATTGCTTGTTGTTTCCCAATTTACTCTTGCCGCAGACACACAAAAAGGGCTACGCCCCAGTTTCTCTAATGGTGCAGCCCCACAGGAAGCTGAGCAGCTTTATGATTATTTTGTCCAGAAATGCAGTGAACGCATTTCAACCGCAACGGGAAGATTTGCTGCGGATATGCAAGTTAGCCTGACCAATGATGGCCCTGTGACTTTTTGGCTGGAGATGTAAAGATTACATAAATAGGAAGAGAGATAAAAAAGTGCGGTACCTTTTCGCTAAGTTTTTATGATCTTCATTGAAATAATCAATCAATGGAAAATAACCCATCACTAAATAAAGAATAGATTTAAAGAAAAAGAATATAAAAGAGAAAAATGAATAGAAACATTCAAAGTAAAAAAGAGAAATCATCCTGATTAAGCTATTACTTAAATTTAGTTCTTTAATGAATGACATTTTTATCTGGCTTTATATCATTCAGCTTCACTTCATTTAGCTTACTATTACTTTTATTTCATCCTTCTTTATAGCCTAATCTTTAAATCAAAAAAAACAAAAGGGCATCTTTCGATGCCCTCTTTCGCTTTCTGATAGCTTTCTAGTGTTACCTAGCAATAATCATTATTTGATGATTTTCGCTACAACACCCGCACCTACTGTACGGCCACCTTCACGGATCGCAAAGCGTAAACCTTGGTCCATCGCGATTGGGTGAATTAAGCTTACTGTCATTTTGATGTTATCGCCCGGCATTACCATTTCTACGCCTTCTGGTAACTCAATTGTTCCTGTTACGTCAGTGGTACGGAAATAGAATTGTGGACGGTAACCTTTGAAGAATGGCGTATGACGTCCACCTTCTTCTTTTGATAATACGTAAACTTCTGATTCAAAGTCAGTGTGTGGGGTGATTGAACCTGGTTTCGCCAATACTTGACCACGTTCGATTTCTTCACGTTTTGTACCACGTAATAATGCACCGATGTTTTCACCTGCACGACCTTCGTCAAGTAATTTACGGAACATTTCTACACCTGTTACGGTTGTTTTCGCTGTTTCTTTGATACCAACGATTTCTACTTCATCACCTGTGCGGATGATACCACGCTCTACACGGCCTGTTACTACAGTACCACGACCTGAGATTGAGAATACGTCTTCGATTGGTAATAAGAACGGTTGGTCAATCGCGCGTTCTGGCTCTGGGATGTAAGTATCTAAGTGGTTTGCTAACTCAAGGATTTTTTCTTCCCATTGTGCATCGCCTTCTAACGCTTTTAACGCTGAACCACGTACGATTGGGGTATCATCACCCGGGAAGTCATATTGAGAAAGAAGCTCACGCACTTCCATTTCAACTAATTCTAATAACTCTTCGTCATCTACCATATCGCATTTGTTTAAGAATACGATGATGTATGGTACACCTACTTGGCGACCTAATAAGATGTGTTCACGAGTTTGCGGCATTGGACCATCTGTTGCTGCTACTACTAAGATTGCTCCGTCCATTTGCGCTGCACCAGTAATCATATTTTTCACATAGTCCGCGTGTCCCGGGCAGTCAACGTGTGCGTAGTGACGAGTTGGAGTATCGTATTCAACGTGTGAGGTGTTGATGGTGATACCACGCGCTTTTTCTTCTGGCGCGTTATCAATTTGGTCAAATGCGCGTGCCGCACCACCGTAGTGTTTTGCTAATACGGTTGTGATCGCTGCTGTTAAAGTTGTTTTACCATGGTCAACGTGGCCGATTGTACCCACGTTTACGTGCGGTTTTGTACGTTCAAATTTTTCTTTAGACATTAAGAGTCCCTCTAGATAAACACGGTTATCGATGGTTCAAAATACCACATTAACCAATTGAATAAGTTTAAGCTATTAATAAGAGAAAGGTGAAATTAAGGCTGGTGCTGATAGGCGGATTTGAACCGCCGACCTCACCCTTACCAAGGGTGCGCTCTACCAACTGAGCTATATCAGCGCTTTGGAGCGGGCAGCGGGAATCGAACCCGCATCATCAGCTTGGAAGGCTGAGGTAATAGCCATTATACGATGCCCGCAGTCCTAAATTCATCTGTCCCATCAGAATTCATCTAAAAAATGGTGGAGGGAGAAGGATTCGAACCTTCGAAGGCTGAGCCGGCAGATTTACAGTCTGCTCCCTTTGGCCGCTCGGGAATCCCTCCGCACTAAATGAATGAACTTGGCTACGCTTGGTTATGGTGCCGACTACCGGAATCGAACTGGTGACCTACTGATTACAAGTCAGTTGCTCTACCTACTGAGCTAAGTCGGCGTCGTAAGCAAGTGAGGCGTATTATAGGGAAATTTTTATTGCTGACAAGCGTTTTTTTGAAAAAAAATTAATTTTTTTTATTGTTCGGCTATTTCTCACTCAAAACGCACAAAATTTATAAAAAAAGTGCCAATTTATTCTAAATTTTACTAATCAGAAGCCAATTTATAGGGTATATTTCTATTCATCATTCTATAAATTATGAAGACAACATTGTGGCCTTTTCTGATTCAACGTTATTAAATGAGCAATTAACGCCTTTTCTTTCTTTTGATCGCCAGCAATGGGCAGAATTACGCAAATCCGTTCCATTAAAACTGACCGAGCAAGATCTTAAGCCTTTGTTAGGTTTCAATGAGGATCTTTCATTAAATGAAGTAAGTACCATTTATCTGCCTTTGGCACGTTTAATTAATTACTATATTGAAGAAAATTTACGCCGCCAAACCGTATTAAAACGATTTTTAGCTGGTGATACCCCAAAAGTACCTTATATTATTAGCATTGCAGGCAGTGTCGCGGTGGGGAAAAGCACTTCAGCACGCATTTTGCAATCGCTCCTATCAAACTGGCCGCAAGTGCGTAATGTGGATCTTATCACCACCGACGGCTTTCTTTATCCCTTAGAAAAACTTAAAAAAGACAATCTGTTACAAAAGAAAGGCTTTCCTGTTTCTTATGACACCCAACGCCTAATCCATTTTTTGGCAGAAATAAAATCAGGTAAACGCAATGTGAGCGCACCGATTTATTCTCACTTAACTTACGACATTGTACCTGACCAATTTGATTATGTGGATCAACCTGATATTCTTATTTTGGAAGGATTAAATGTACTACAACGTGGCAATAGCAATACAAATCAAGTTTTTGTTTCTGATTTTGTGGATTTTTCTATTTTTGTTGATGCCGAAGAACACTTATTAAAAGAATGGTACATTCGCCGTTTTCTCAAATTCCGCCAAAGTGCATTTAATAATCCTCATTCTTACTTTAAGCACTATGCCAGCCTTTCCGAACAAGAAGCCATTGCCACCGCGAGTAAAATTTGGGAGGAAATCAACGGCAAAAACCTCCGAGAGAATATTTTACCAACCCGAGAGCGGGCTAATTTAATTTTGACCAAAGGCGCCAATCACGCGGTGGAAAAGATTAAATTGAAAAGATAGATATGAAAAATCGTTGTTAAGTTTGATTAACAACGATTTTTTATTTATATCAATCGACTCCCGTTTAATGGAATATCGCGACCACTTCCACAAAAAGCTTCAGTAAACTCGCATTAAGAATATCAATAAAAAATGCCCCCACCATTGGCACAATCAAAAAAGCTTTGTGAGAAGGCCCATAGTGAGACGTTACCGCCTGCATATTCGCAACAGCAGTTGGCGTTGCCCCTAAACCAAAGCCACAATGCCCCGCACTCAGTACCACAGCATCATAATCTTTCCCCATCACTCGGAAAGTAACAAGAATAGCATATAACGCCATTACTGCCACTTGAATGAGCAAGATCACTAAAATTGGCAATGCTAAGCCAACTAATTCCCACAATTTGAGCGACATCAATGCAATGGCTAAAAAAATCGAAAGTCCGACACTTCCCAAAATATCAATGGCCTCTTCCGCCACTTTAAATTTAAACAGATGAGATAAAGAATTACGCACAATCACTCCAGTAAACAAACACCATACAAAAGTTGGAAGTTGAAATGCGGTGCCTTTCGCCAATAAATCTAATTGTTGTCCAATAAACAAACAAATCGATAACATCGTAATTGTTTCAATAATTGAACGCGTATTGACTTTACGGCGATACACGGGTTTTTCAAACGCCTCTTCCACATCATCTAAATTTTCATCCTCAGGAATTTCTTTACGGTGTAAACGCTTAAGTAAAAAGCTCGCCACCGGCCCGCCGATAACCCCACCAAAAATTAAACCGAAAGTAGCACAAGCCATTGCTAATTCTGTCGCACTTTGAATACCAAAACGTGCTGCCAACGCATCGGCCCAAGCCGCCCCCGTACCGTGTCCTCCGGTTAAGGTCACGGAACTGGCTAACAAGCCATAAGCGGGATCTAAGCCTAATGCCATTGCACTGAAAATGCCTACCGTGTTTTGTAATGCAATTAATCCCGCTGCAACAAAAAGGAACATTACTAACGGCATTCCGCCTTTGATTAAGCGAGAAAAATTCGCACTCAAACCGATAGAAGTAAAGAAAGTTAGCATCATTGTACGTTGTAAATCCGTATCAAAACTGAAACTTAATCCCCAGAATTGATGAACGCCCGTTAAAACGATTGCAACTACAAAACCGCCTACAACCGGCTCAGGAATATTATAGTGATTCAATAAACGAACACGTTTGACTAAAAAATACCCCAACAATAAAACTAAACAGGCTAACGCCAATGTTTCATAAGTATCAAAAACCATATCCTTCTCTTTTTTATTTCTTCATCTCCTACTCCTTTAGGAGTAAAAGCATACCCTATGGAAAATCAAAGTGAGTTAATATAGCAAAAAAACCTTTATTAATGTAGGCTCACTGCGTTATTTGCCTGTTTTTCTCATTTCATATTGTTGCCGCAAATTGAATTTTACTCCCTGTAATCGTTCTCACAAATTTTCTTTTTCATCCGCACTTTTCGCAAAAATTCGCGTATATTTTGTACATTGATAACAACCTTCTTAAAGCGGATGTTGAAGATTATCCCAATGATTATCAATGGCAACGAGTACAGCGTTTAGGCAGCTCGATTTGCTTTAAAAAGGTTAGAGATAACACGTAAAAAAAGACGTTAACCCATCCTCAAGAAAGTGCTGAGAAACGTGCCTCTTTTGTTAATAAATTTGAATTATTTGAAAAAATGGAAGAAAGATCATTTAGTTAGATCAAAGTGGTTTCAAAATGTAGGACAATAAACCATATGGCAACACTCAAAGAGTGTCAGCCTTGACTGAGTCACGAAAACTGACAACGTAAACATCAGAGTAATGCCATTGAAGCAGAGCTCAATCAACAGCTTTTTGCTGTAGGCTTTATGATTGTGGTATCAATAATGATGTTTTTCATCACTGGTCAAACAGCGATTGCTTCCGCAACTTCGCGGTACTAAAGTCATTGCGATGGATAACTCGGATTTTCACAAACGTTCAGACGCAAAAGCATTGATAAAACCACGGGGCACACGATTCTCTGACTCCCGTCTTACAGCCCTAGCCTTAATCCGATTGAACGCACTTGGGCTTGGAGTTACAGAAGAATAATAGTTATGACTTCTAAACCATCTATGCAATGGATAACATGGGGCTACACTCTTCCAAAATTGAAGATATTTTCTAAGCCATCTATGCGATGGATAACGACTGGTCGATTGGCTGGTCGCAAACCTACGATTTCTAAGCCATCTATGCGATGGATAACAACGTTGATAGGTATCATCAAGAATATTTTTATTTCTAAGCCATCTATGCGATGGATAACGTTACTGCAGCCAACATTAAGCGCGCCCCAATTTTCTAAGCCATCTATGTGATGGATAACAGCCACCTTATCAGATGGAGGATATTGGCGCTTTTCTAAGCCATCTATGCGATGGATAACATGAAAAGCTATGAAATTGAACTTGAAGATAAATTTCTAAGCCATCTATGCGATGGATAACGCAGTTATACGTAACGCCAATGCAACCGCAGCTTTCTAAGCCATCTATGCGATGGATAACGCAAAAGCATATTGTTACTATTGCAACACAAATTTCTAAGCCATCTATGCGATGGATAACAAAGATTAATTGACGCGCTTACTCGCAATCTATTTCTAAGCCATCTATGCGATGGATAACCTTAATTTTATCTAGAAAATTTAGCTATAACAATGTGTTATAGTAAATTTTGTAATTTACCCCATCGTTTGTTTATTATTTATAACCTATTGTTTTTAATAAAATTATTAAAACGCCTTTAAAAAAGGTATTTTAATTTTTAAGATCTCACCAAGAGGGTACCGTGCTGCTTTTATGGCTTAATCCATAGGTACTATAACCCCCCTTTACGGAATTATCTGCTCGTGTTTGTAGAATTACAAGCGGATAAGATTGTGCATTGCTCTCGCTTTTCATTCTGATAAAGGGCGGGTGAAGCTCTGCTCTGCGGTGAGTCTTGCAATGCGTCAGTGCCTCTTCATAGCTGATTTGGTGCCGTTTTGCGTGGGCTTTGGCCTGCTGGTCAATCGGGCGGAAGCGATAGCGTTTAACCATAACTGGCACCGCATAGTCAGGCACGGCAGCTGGCTTTTTGATGTGGATATAGTCCGTCAATCTTGCCAGCCATTTTTCTACATTCAGCGTTGAAAGAGTGGCTTCATCTGGGGCGATGAGGCGAATTTTATTTCCAAGAGTTGCAAAATGTTTATTATTTCTCTGCTCGTATTGATAATGAGGAAAACTTACACCAGTAGGATTAGTCTTATGCTGATTATAAAGGTCAGCAAAAGCAATATGCAGCTGCTGATACAGTTTTTCCCAAAGAACCCTAATACTATAATCTTCATTATCTATTAAGGTAATCTCTTGATAAAACTTGGTCATCTTATCTCCTTTAAATAAATCGTATCGCTGACACATATGCCAAGCCTTTTTTTCCTAACGGAAAAGGACTAACACCTGCATTCTCTATACATATTCTTAAATCCTTGGGCTTTATTTATATCAATATCAAGTTTAATTCAAACACTAAGACAAGTATTACAATAAATCCCACCTTCGCAGATTGTGAATATTAATATCTTTACTGAAAAACAAAATAAATAATTCACAGAGATTATCTCTAAGACGTTATTGATAACTTATTTATAGACTTATCAATTTCTACAATACGGTGAGATCTCATTTGGAGTTCGGAAATCTTTTGAAGCACTGAGATCGCCTTTTAAGGGCTGTGTTAGATCAATGCTCATATAGTCAAACCCAATTAAATACACTACAATAGTCGCATAATATCTTCACAAGATTACCGACAAATGCTCCTAGCCAATCAAGACAACTGGTAGCTTAAACACCAGAGTAATACTATTGAGGCAGTATTCAATCAACCGCTTTTTATTGTAGGCTTTATGATTGTGTAGTGATGATCAATGGTTTTTTACTATATAGGCGGCTTTATGTTTTTACCGAATTATTTTCAAGACCCGAAGGTGTTGCATCTAAACACCACGGCTCATCACGCTTATTTTATTCCACACCATAATATCCAAAGTGCGGTGCAAAATTCGCGAGAATTTTCTCACTATTTCATTCCTCTCAATGGAAATTGGGATTTTCATTATTTTAAAAGTTATTGGGATTTGCCCGAGAATTTCCTCGATTTTTCCTTTCAACAACGCATTTCTGTGCCTTCCACTTGGCAAACTCAGGGATATGATCAACACCATTACACCAATGTGAATTACCCGTTTCCTTTTGATCCGCCTTATGTTCCACAGGAAAATCCTTGTGGGCTTTATCACCGCACTTTTTATTTGCAAGCTAAAGCCAATAAACGCTACTTAATTAATTTTGAAGGTGTAGATAGTTGTTTCTTTTTATATGTAAATCAAACGTTTATTGGATATAGTCAAGTCAGCCACTGCACGGCTGAATTTGATCTCACGGATTATTTATGCGAAGGAGAAAACCACCTTACCGCGGTGGTCTTAAAGTGGTGTGATGGCAGCTATTTGGAAGATCAAGATAAATTTAGAATGTCGGGTATTTTTCGTGATGTGTATATATTGGAACGCGAGCAAAATTATGTGCAGGATTTTTTCATTAAAACGGCGCTTTCTGCGGATTTAAAAAGTGCGGTGGTAAATTTGGCGATTTTTTTCCGCCAACCTGAAAACCCCTCAACAATTACTTATCACCTTTTTGATCCACAAGGAAAACCACTTCTCCGCACAGAACAGCCTCAATTCTGCGTAGAAAACATTCAATTATGGAATGCAGAAAATCCACAGTGTTACGATTTATTCATCTGCTATGGTGAAGAAGTGATTTGCCAAAAAATAGGATTTCGGCAAATTGAAGTGAAAAAGGGGATTTTATTGCTTAACCAACAGCCAATAAAATTTAAAGGCGTAAATCGGCACGATAGTGATCCTCAGAGCGGTTATACGATTAGTGAACAGCAAGCAATGGCAGATCTGCGCCTAATGAAGCAACACAATTTTAACGCCATTCGCACCGCCCATTATCCTAATGCACCTTGGTTTGCGGAATTGTGCGATCGCTACGGCTTTTATTTGATCGCGGAAGCCGATATTGAAAGCCACGGCACCAATGCGGTCTATGTGCCAAGCCCTGAAAAAAGCATTTTACTTGGCGTAGAAACCGCCTCTGATGACGCAACGACTCGTCAGCAAATCATTGATAATTATTGCTATATGGCACGCAGCCCTGATTTCAAACAAGCGATTTTAGATCGCGTACAAGCCAATGTGCAGCGCGATAAAAATCGTCCTAGTGTGCTAATTTGGTCGCTAGGTAATGAAAGTGGTTATGGAGAAAATTTTGAGGCGGCAGCACAGTGGGTAAAAACCGTTGATCCAAGCCGTTTAGTACATTATGAGAATGCCATTTTTCAACATTCCGCTCACCAAAATGATACGACGCAGTTAGATTTACACAGTGAAATGTACCGCAGTACAGAGGATATGGCCGCCTACTTTGCAACACAAACTGCCCCAAAACCTTATTTACTCTGTGAATATCTGCACGCAATGGGGAATTCTTGTGGTGATGCGGAAGATTATTTCCAAGCAATACAGCAACACGCGGGGGCTTGTGGTGGGTTTGTGTGGGAATGGTGCGATCACAGCCCTTATTTACCGCAGTCAAAAAAAATGGGGTATGGCGGTGATTTTGGTGATTTCCCTAATGATAACAATTTCTGTGCAGACGGTTTAGTGCGTGCGGATCGCCGTATTCAAAGTAATCTACTTGAACTGAAAAACGTACAACGCCCATTACGTGCAAACTATCACAATGGGCAAATTGAACTCACCAATTATTTTGATTTTACCCACGCAGAAGATATGGTGAGCATTCACTATCAACTGCTAGAAAACGGGGTTCTCGTGCAACAAGGAAACATTGCCACCCCAAAAATTCCACCAAAATGCACCGCACTTTTACCTTTCACCTTACCGCCAAATAATGGTAGTTTATGGCTGTTGAATTTAGAATATCGCACAAAACACGCCTCACCTTTAGTGGAAAAAAATCACTTACTCGGCGTTGATCAACTCTGCCTATTTGGCGATAAACGGCTACCCAGTTTTTATCCCCCGCGCTTAGCAGAAAAAGCCCATATTCAATACCGTTCGCACGAAATTCACATTACCTTCGGCAAGACAAATTATATTTTTGATAAACAAAAAGGCATTCTCTCGCAATGGCTTTATGGGCAATGCCCTATTATTCAGCGTCCGCTGGCGTTTAATATTTGGCGCGCACCATTAGATAACGACAGTCTTATCAAAGCACATTGGGTTTCAGCGGGTTATCATCACGCTTACAGTCGCGCCTATACGATGCAAGTGGAAATGCGAAAAGATCGGGTTGTGGTGAAAACGCATTGTGCTTTGCTCGCCGTATCGCAAAGTAAAATTTTAGATCTTAAGGTTGAATATCATTTGTTTAATCACACACAGTTTGAGATCAAAATTCACGCGAAAAAAGCACCGCACTTGCCTTTTCTACCCCGTTTTGGGTTACGCTTTTATTTAGCCAAACAACAATGGCAAGCACGCTATTTTGCCTATGGCAACGGCGAAAGCTATATTGATAAACACCACGCCACTCAGCTTGGGCTTTATCAAACAACCCCACAGGAAAATCACGTGGATTATTTAAAACCACAGGAAAATGGTAGCCATTATCATTGTTCTTTTATTAAATTAACCCGTGCTGAAGGTGGTTTGTACATCACTGCCCAGCAACCGTTCAGCTTTAACCTTTCCCCTTATAGCCAAGAAGAATTGGCAAGTAAAAAACATCATTACGATTTACAAGAAAGCCCTTACTGTGTGCTGTGTGTGGATTATAAAATGAGTGGCATTGGCTCAAACTCTTGTGGGCCATCGCTCAAAGAGGCTTATCGTTTGAATGAAACCCAATGGGATTGCACCTTTAAGGTGAGTTTGCTTTGAGGCGTATGGGCAAAATAAGGCATAGGTAAAACGTGGGGCGGAAGTTCGCCCCATTTTTATATCCTGTTATTTTTCAATAGGATCTTTCATTGCTTGCAACACGGCTTGCGGTACAAGCTCACTCACATCGCCACCGTGTAGATGAATTTCTCGCACCATTGTAGAAGACACAAATGCCCATTTTTCACTTGGAGGGAAGAATAAACTTTCTACCCCTTGTCCATTTCCATTTTTTGTCAATAAACGGTTTAGGCTGGCAAGTTGCAGTTCGTATTCAAAATCAGTGGTGGTTCGTACACCGCGGATAATGGCGTGAATGTGTTTTTCTTTCACGACATTGGCAAGTAAATCAGCAAAGCCAAAAACCTCTACATTTGGCAAGTGCGCCACGGCTTGCTGTGCAATTTTTACTCGGCTATCTAAATCAAACAGAGGCTTTTTACTCGGGCTGGCAGCAATGGCAACAAAAACGTTTGAAAAAAGCACCGCACTTCGCTCAATAATATCTAAATGCCCATTTGTGATAGGGTCAAAAGTGCCGGGATAAATCACGGTCGTCATTGTCTTTCCTCGCTTAAATAAGGCTGTAATAAATCTAATAGGCGTTGCAAGGCGCCACGATTTTCTAATAATACCGTATAACCTGCTTTGCCGGTGCGTTCACGCAAGGCGGGGGAATTAAGCAAAATTTCCACCGCTCTTGCAATTGCGGCAGCATTATTATTCACTTCAACAAAGCCCTGAACTTCCATTAACTTGCGGTAAACTTCGGGGAAATTGAAGGTATATTTGCCACTCACCACGGGGATTTGAAAGGCTAACGGTTCAAGTGGATTATGTCCTCCCCGTTTCACTAAACTGCCTCCCACAAAGGCAACATCAGCCAATGCATAGATTAACATTAGCTCACCCATCGTGTCGCCTAGCACCACTTGGGTATCGGGTTGTGGCACGCGATTTTCACTACGGCGAACAAAGGTGAAATGCTGCTTTTCAATTTGTTCCGCCACCTGATTAAAGCGTTCAGGGTGGCGTGGCACAAGAATCAGCAATAAATCAGGAAAGGCTTGTAATAATAAACGATGACTTTCCAAAATCAGGCTCTCTTCACCTTCGTGGGTACTCGCCGCCACCCATATAGGGCGTTGTTGTTTCCACTGGATTTTGAGCTTTTCTGCTTCTGTAAGTAAGCTCTCACTTAATACGAGATCATATTTGATATTGCCAGTGGGTTTGAGCTTTTGTGGATTATAGCCCAGTTTGAGATAACGCTGACCGCTGATGTTATCTTGCGGTGCAATCAAGCTGATTTTACTTAAGATCGCTTGGATATAGCTTTCCAACCAGCCATAGCGTTTTGCTGATCGGGCAGATAAACGAGCATTGGCAATAATAAAAGGAATATGCTGTTTATCTAGTTGATAAATTAAATTCGGCCAAATTTCGGTTTCGATCACAATGCAAGCTTTTGGCTGAATAAAACCAATAAAGCGTTTGATCGCACTGGGTAAATCATAAGGCAAATAAAAATGGCTGACTTGCTCACCAAAGGCCGCTTTGACGCGCTCAGATCCTGTTGGCGTTACGGTGGTTAGGGTGATGGCTAAATCAGGATAAGTACGTTGAATCGCTTTCACTAACGGTGTGGCTGCAATGACTTCGCCCACCGATGCCGCGTGAATTAACACGCCATTCGGTTTCGGTGGGGTTTGTGAGGCAGAATAAATAGCATAACGCTCCAAAATTCGCTGACGATAAGCGGGCGCTTTGAAGCTACGTAATAAAATAAATAACCAAATAAGCGGTTGAACAAGATACATTATGCTGGTGTAAATTCGGTGCCACATAGCCGTTTCTTCATTAAATAGCGAGAAAACCGAGAACTTCTCCGCACTTTATTGAGACAAGAAACAAAGTGCGGTGGAATTTCGCGGCGTTTTTATTTTATGGATTGTTCAATAATTCCACCACCAAGGCAAATTTCACCTTGATAAAACACCGCTGATTGCCCCGGTGTAACCGCAATTTGCGGTTCATCAAAACGTACCTCGATGCTGTCATCATTAATTGGGATAATTTGGCAAGGAATATCCGTTTGGCGATAGCGTGTTTTCACTGTGCAACGCAATGGTTCACGAATCGGCTGGCGATCTACCCAATGTAGCTGTTGTGCAATTAAGCCACTGGATAGCAACGCGGAATTATCTAACCCCTGAGCCACCACTAACACGTTATTTGTGAGATCTTTTTCGACCACATACCACGCATTTTCTGCTTTACCTTTCACCCCACCAATGCCTAAGCCTTTGCGTTGCCCTAAGGTATGATACATTAAGCCTTGATGACGCCCAATAATCTCGCCTTCCGTTGTCTTAATATCACCCGGTTGAGCTGGCAAGAAGCGGGCTAGAAAATCTTTAAATTTACGCTCACCAATAAAGCAAATGCCAGTCGAATCTTTTTTCTTGGCGGTAACCAAGCCTAAATCTTCTGCAATGGCTCGCACCACTGGCTTTTCAAGCTCGCCAACAGGGAAAAGGCTTTGCCCCACTTGGCGTTCACTCAAGGTGTAAAGAAAATAACTTTGATCTTTATTCGTATCTAAACCACGCAACAATTGCGCTTTGCCATTGTGATCTCGACGGCGCACATAATGCCCTGTGGCGATATAATCTGCTCCTAAATCTTCTGCCGCATATTCCAAAAAGGCTTTAAACTTGATTTCTTTGTTGCACAAAATATCAGGGTTAGGCGTGCGGCCTGCTTTATATTCCGCTAAAAAATGTTCAAAAACATTATCCCAATATTCTGCGGCAAAATTGATTTTATGTAATTTGATCCCGAGCTTATCACAAACCGCTTGTGCGTCTGCCAAATCCTCTGCTGCGGTGCAGTAGTCCGTATCATCATCCTCTTCCCAATTTTTCATAAACAAGCCTTCCACTTGGTAGCCTTGTTGTTGAAGAATAAATGCGGAAACAGAGGAATCTACCCCGCCAGACATACCACAAATCACTTTTATTTTACTGTTTTCTGCACGTTGTTCTTCACTGAGTGCTGGAAAATATTGTTCGTAAGTTTTTGATTTTATCATAATTTTGCTTAATTTTTTTACCGCACTTTCGTTTCCCCATTGGGGCATTATTTGACTTCGTAAAAGTTATTTTCGCTTTTGTTAAAACGCTCTAATTCTGATGCGTCCACTTCACCTTTTTCTACTTTTGCTTTTAAGTTATCGCAAGGCTCATCACAATCGCAGACTTTTTTTAATCCCAACGCGGAGATCCCCCCGCAGCTTCCTGCAATAGATTTGCGTTTAATAATATAGCCAATAGACATAGCAAAAATAACGAGGACGAAAAAGCCGAAAGTAATAAAAAAGAGTTCCATATTTCCCCCTTATTGGTTGATGAGTTGTTTAAATGCAGAAGACATTTTTACCTCAAATCCTTTTTCCGTTTTGATAATTAAATAAACGGCAAGTTTTTGCTGCTCTGCAATATCCAGTGCTTTCGCCTCACCCAGTACAAATAGCCCTGTTGAAAGCCCGTCTGCGGTCATTGATGACGGCGCTAATACGGTAATCGAGGCTAAATGATGTTGGATTGGACGCCCTGTTTGTGGATCAATTTCGTGCGAATAACGCACGCCATTTTCTTCAAAGTAAATGCGATAATCACCTGAGGTTGCCATTGCTAAATTATGTAGCCCAACAACTTGCTCAACGCTTCTGGAACCGTCAAAGGTAGGCTTTTCAATGGCAATCTGCCAAGGTTTGTTTTCGCTATTATTTCCTTTAGCACGAATTTCGCCACCTATTTCTACCATATAGTTGCCAATACCTAAACTTTCTAGGTAATCCGCCACTTGATCCACCCCAAAGCCTTTGGCAATCGAAGATAAATCCACATAAAGTTCTGGCACAGCCTTTTCTAAGTAAAATTTACCCGCACTTTCACTGAGTTTTAATTTTTCAATGCCAACCCACGCACGGCGTTCATCAAGTTGTTGCTGGCTCGGTGCTTTTTCCACGCGTTTTTCGGGGCCAAATCCCCATAAATTCACCAAGGGGCCTACGGTAACATCTAATGCACCTTGTGTAACCTTATTTAAGCGAATGGCTTCACCTATCACTTTGGCAAGATCGGCTGAAATTTCAATGGGCGTATTAACTTGACGATTTTGATTAAAGCGACTTAATTCAGAAGTCGGAATATAAGTGGACATTTTATCATTGACGTCTTTTAAAATATGTTCAATCCCCTCGTGTGTATCGGTAACCGATTGTGAGCCTTCCTCAGTGATGTATTTGATATGGTAGGTTGTTCCCATTGTTTTCCCACTTAAGGTCACAATTTCAGGATCTTTTTGGCAGGCGGTTAAGCAGCAAGCCAAAAGTATTCCCATACTCCAAGCATAAACGGATTTTAATTTTCTTCGCATTAGGCAATCACTCATTTTGGTTTGGCTAAAAATGGTTAAAGCGGTCAGAAATCTGACCGCTCTTTTTTGTCGTGAAGCAGTTATCAACCACCAAAATCATCTAGTAAGATGTTTTCATCTTCAACGCCTAGATCTTTAAGCATTTTGATTACGGCAGCATTCATCACTGGTGGTCCACACATATAGTATTCACAATCTTCTGGTGCTTCGTGATTTTTTAGATAGTTTTCATAAAGCACATTGTGGATAAAGCCGGTGTAACCATCCCAATTATCTTCAGGCAATGGATCAGAAAGTGCCACGTGCCATTGGAAATTGTCATTTTCTGCTTGTAAGGTATCGAAATCTTCCACATAGAACATTTCACGTTTAGAACGCGCCCCATACCAGAAAGACATTTTACGTTTAGATTTCAAACGTTTTAATTGGTCAAAGATATGTGAACGCATTGGTGCCATACCTGCCCCACCACCGATAAAGACCATTTCAGCATCGGTTTCTTTGGCAAAGAATTCACCAAACGGACCAGAGATAGTGACTTTATCACCCGGTTTTAATGACCAAATGTAAGATGACATTTGTCCCGGTGGTGCATCTGGATTACGTGGTGGTGGCGTTGCAATACGCACATTCAGCATAATAATGCCTTTTTCTTCTGGGTATGAAGCCATTGAATAAGCACGTACAATAGGCTCATCCACTTTTGAAACATAACGCCATAGGTCATATTTATCCCAGTCTTCGTGGTATTCTTTTGGAATATCGAAGTCTTTGTAATATACCGTATGCGGTTCAGCTTCAATTTGGATATACCCCCCCGCACGGAATGGGACTTCTTCCCCTTCAGGAATTTGTAATTTTAACTCTTTAATGAAGGTCGCTTTATTATCGTTAGAAATAACGGTACATTCCCATTTTTTCACGCCAAAGACTTCTTCAGGTAACTCAATTTGCATATTGGTTTTGACATTAACCTGACAAGCAAGGCGATAACCTTCTTTTGCTTCACGTTTTGAGATATGGGAAAGTTCAGTAGGTAGAATATCTCCACCACCTTCTGTAACTTTCACCACACACTGACCACAAGAGCCACCGCCCCCACAAGCAGAAGACACGAAAATCCCTTTACTGGCTAATGCGCCTAATAATTTTCCACCTGCTGGTAAATGAATGGCTTTATTTGGATCGTGATTAATTTCAATAGTAATGTCCCCCGAGTTTACTAGCTTAGATTTAGCAAACAAGATAATTGCTGCTAAAGCTAAAACCACAATCGTGAACATTGCAATACCTAAAATAATTTCCATTTAGTATCCCCTTCTTATAACTGAATACCTGAAAATGACATAAAGCCAAGCGCCATTAGACCTACCGTGATAAAGGTAATCCCTAAACCACGTAAACCTGCTGGGATATCAGCATATTTCATTTTTTCAGTTAAACCAGCAAGTGCAACGATAGCAAGCATCCAACCTGTACCCGCACCAATTCCATAAACCACGGACTCCGCAAAATTATATTCACGTTGAACCATAAAGGAGACGCCACCGAAAATCGCACAGTTTACGGTAATTAACGGTAAGAAAATCCCTAATGCGTTATAAAGTGCGGGGAAAAATTTGTCTAAAACCATTTCGAGGATTTGAACCAACGCAGCAATCACCCCAATAAAGGTAATAAAGCGTAAGAAACTTAAATCCACCCCTTCCACTAACGCGCCATCTTTTAAGATGTGAGTGTAAACAATTTGGTTGGCAGGCACAGCAATACCCAATACCACGATTACCGCAATCCCTAAACCAAACGCGGTTGAAACTTTCTTTGAAACAGCAAGGAATGTACACATACCAAGGAAGAAAGAAAGTGCCATATTTTCAATAAAAATGGACTTAACAAAGAGACTTAAATAATGTTCCATTGCTTATTTCTCCACTTGTTCTGGTTTCCACGTTCTTAAGCCCCAAATTAAGAAGCCGATAATAAAGAACGCACTTGGTGCTAAAAGGAAAAGCCCGTTTGCTTGGTACCAACCGCCGTCTTGGATGGTTTGGAAAACAGTCATACCAAAGATTTTACCTGAACCAATTAATTCACGTAAAAACGCAACAATAATCAAAATAGTCCCGTAACCAATACCGTTACCTAAACCATCAACAAAACTCGCTAATGGGGGTTCTTTCATTGCGAACGCTTCTGCACGTCCCATTACGATACAGTTTGTGATAATCAAACCAACGAATACGGAAAGCTGTTTAGATAACTCATAAGCATAGGCTTGCAACACTTGATCCACAAGGGTTACTAATGATGCAATAATTGCCATTTGCACGATAATACGGATACTGTTTGGAATATAATTACGGATACAAGAAATGAAGAAACTTGAAAATGCCGTAACCAAACTTACTGCGATAGCCATTACCACCGCGGTTTCTAATTTTGTTGTTACCGCTAAAGCAGAACAAATACCCAAGATTTGCAATGCAATTGGGTTATTGCTCACAATCGGAGATAACAATAATTTTTTCATATTTGCATTAGCCATTAGTTAGCCTCCGCTCTAAGTTTATCTAAATATGGACCAAAGCCATTACGATCAAACCAGTAATCGAAAGAACCTTGTACCCCTTTCGTTGTTAAGGTTGCACCAGATAAACCATCAATACCGTGTTCTTTATCTGCTGAAGCCCCTTTACCAATTTTAATCGCAACTTGATTTTGTTCATTAAAGAGTTTTTTACCTACAAAGTATTTTTGCCAGTTTGGATTAGCAATTTCGCCCCCTAAACCAGCCGTTTCACCTTGCTCATAATAAGTAATCCCTTTAATGGTATTTGCATCCGGTGCAACAGACACAAAACCATACATCACAGACCATAATCCCGTACCATAAATTGGTAAGACAATTTGTGAAGTTTTGCCTTGTGCATCTTTTACCAAATAAACCTCAGCGTATTTTGCCCGCACTTTAATACCAGCTTTATCATCTTCTGGTTTAATTGCGACACTTTCAGCTGGATTTTTCACCGCAACACGCGCATCAAAATTCGTGATGTTATTAACATAATCACCTGTTGCAAGATCAACAATTTTAGGCTCAATGTTTTCCGCATAAAGTGCTTTTATTTCCGCCCCTTTTGCTTTCGCTGGGAGTAACCCTGCCACACTGAGAATGTTTTTCTGTTTATCTAATAATTTTTGCTCATTTTGCGTCGGTTTTAAACCTACTGCCGCACTTGCTACGATAATTGAGCAAACTAAGCTGACTAGAACAACAACAAGGATTGTTCCGCCAACACTATCTTTATTAAACTTAGCCATTGCGCGCTCTCCGACGTTTGATATTTGCTTGAACAACCAGATAGTCAAAAATTGGGGCAAATAAGTTAGCTAATAAGATGGCTAACATCATTCCTTCTGGATAAGCAGGGTTTACCACTCGAATAATCACTGCCATTGCACCAATTAATGCGCCATACCACCATTTCCCTTTATTTGTAAATGAGGCGGATACAGGGTCTGTTGCCATAAATAACATACCTAACGCAAAACCACCTAACACTAAATGCCAATGCCAAGGCATTGAGAATAATGGGTTTGTCTCTGAACCAATCACATTGAATAGGGTAGAAGTGGCAATCATACCGATCATCACACCCGCGATAATACGCCACGAAGCAATACGGGCGAATACAATCACCGCAGCCCCAATTAATAATGCAAGGGTCGAAACTTCACCGATTGAACCCGGGATATTCCCTAAGAAAGCGTCCATCCATTGAATTGGCTGACCGATGGTAACTTGTTTTAATGCTCCTTGACCGCCGGTTGCCCATTGTGAAAGTGCGGTTGCACCAGAGAAACCATCAGCAGCGATCCATACGGAATCCCCTGAGATTTGTGCTGGATAAGCAAAGAATAAAAACGCACGCCCTGCTAATGCTGGGTTCATAAAGTTTTTACCAACACCACCGAACACCTCTTTTGCCACAACAACACCAAAAGTGGTCGCTAATGCCGCTTGCCATAATGGCAATGTTGGTGGAACGATAAGGGCTAATAAAATAGAGGTTACGAAGAAACCTTCGTTGATTTCGTGTTTACGCACCATGGCGAATAACACTTCCCAGAAACCGCCCACAAGGAACACGGTTAAATAAATTGGTAGGAAGAAAATCGCCCCTAATGCCATTTTAGCAAGTACACCTGCATCAGGCGACACTAAACCTAGTGCGTTTGCTAAGGCAAAATGCCAGTCATTCGCCACATTTTGTGCTAAGTTTTGTGCAAAATCGCCGACGTTTAATGCAAGGATAGATTGCGCCCCCACATTAAACATACCGTAGAACATTGCTGGAAATAACGCCAGCCACACTAATACCATCATACGTTTTGAATCTAACGCATCACGGACGTGAGAAGCTTTCGCTGTTACTGTACCGGGGGTATATAAAAAGGTTGCCGTTGCTTCAAACAGTGCATACCATTTTTCATATTTACCACCCGGTAAAAAAGCAGGTTCCATTTTCTCTAAAAGATGTTTTAAACCCATTTTTAACCTTCCTTCTCGATCTTATCTAAAGCCGCACGCAGCATTGGACCGTAATCATTTTTACCCGGACAAACGAATGTACAAAGTGCTAAATCTTCTTCATCTAACTCTAAACAACCTAATGCTTGCGCACTATCGGTATCGCCTGCACTTAAATCACGCAGTAATAATGTCGGGATAATATCTAATGGCATCACACGTTCATAAGCACCAATTGGTACCATTGCACGGTGTCCACCATTAAGTGCGGTGGTAAAATTGAATAATTTATGGCCGAAATGACCTAACACGGTACGGGTGATCGAATATTTATTTGCGCCCGGCATAATCCAACCGAGGAACTCTTTCTCACGCCCTTCTACAAGCACAGAAACCTGTAACGCATAGCGTCCTAAGTAAGCTAATGCGCCTTCCGCTTTATGACCACTTAACACAGATCCTGAAATAATGCGGTTTTCGCCTTCTTTTAATTCGCCTTGAGTTAATTGAGCTAAATTAGCGCCAAGTTGCGTGCGAATTAAACGTGGATTTTTCACCTGCGGACCAGCTAATGCGACAACACGATCTGTAAACAATTCACCCGTGGTAAATAATTTACCGATAGCAATCACATCTTGATAGTTTAAATGCCAAACTTGCTTGGTTGCACCCACAGGATCGATAAAGTGAATATGTGTACCAACAAGTCCTGCAGGATGTGGACCTTTAAAACGGTTAGTTTGCACATTTTCAATTTGGCGACTTTGTGCTGCATTTAAGATATTAGAATCAGCACCACCACAAAGATGGATCATTTTTTTGCCGTCAAACAAACGGCTTAACACCGTTAAGCCATCAAAGAAAGCTTGCTGATGTTCTGCAATAATCACTTCTGGATTTGCCGCTAATGGATTTGTATCCATTGCATTGACAAAAATAGAAGAAGGTACCGCATCAATAGCTGGCACTTTACTAAATGGACGGGTACGCAATGCTGTCCAAAGCCCTGAGGCTTGTAAGTTTTGACGAACTTGCTCCGAAGTTAAACTTTTTAGCTCATCGGCAGAATATTTATTAAAGGTAACCTGATCATCACCTTCGATTTGAATCACTACTGATTGCAACACACGCTTAGCACCGCGATTAATCGCAGTTACAGTACCGCTGGCAGGGGCAGTAAATAATACGCCGGGGTTCTTTTTATCTTCAAAAAGTACCTGACCTTTTTTCACTACATCACCTTCACGCACCTTCATTGAAGGACGCATTCCCACATACTCTTCGCCAAGCAAGGCAACTTCAGTAACGGCATTGCCGTTATGGATTACTTGTTCTGGCTTCCCAGCAATAGGAAGATCCAAGCCTTTTTTAATCGTAATCATATTGTATGCACTACTTTTCGTTAGATTAAAAATATAGCTATCGCAAGATAAAACGCAATGCGATAACCTCGTCTTGAGTAATGATTTTTGCTTAATTATCAACGATGAATGCAAAAAACATCGTCATAACATCCACTCCAACCACATAAATTTAAAACTCAAATTCTGTTTAGATTTTATACCGCGCATAAAACTAAACGCGCAATATACGTTAAAATTTTGATAAAAATTAGCAGTTCATTTTAACTAAATAATAACTTTCATTCCACTTTGACAAACAGTTTTTCCTGCTTTTTCGCAAAAAAACCGCTCTGTTCTTGTGGAAAATCAAATTTTGCAAAAACCTGTTAGCTAATCTTACCTCGTATGAGGTAGCTTGTTTATTGCCCGACACCTAAACAATTTGGCGATTTTGGGAACTGCTGTTCCAACGCGTGCCATTCATCTAATGTATAAGTATGTAAGGCTAATGCGTGGATACCCTGTTTCAATTCTTCTGCTAATAACTGATACAACATTTGATGACGCGCGACCTTTCTCACTCCATTAAATTCATCGCTCACTAACACTACTTTGAAATGTGAATCTGCACCACGCCCCGAACTGTGCATATGGCTTTCATTTTCGATATGTAAAAAGTGCGGTGCAAATTTTTGCTGAATTTTTTGCGTTAAAATTTGTTGAGTATTCATTCTCGTTTCCTTTTGATGATCAATCGCACATTAAAGTAAGGTCGTTTTATTTGTGCTTAAATGTTATGAATAATTTGCCAGCGCAAAGACTATACATTCATAATGAAGTTTGCAAGAATAACCCTTTCTTTTTTGTTAGCGAGGAAATGACTATGCGTTTTACCAAACTCTCTCTCATCAGCTTATTTTCAAGTGCCGTGCTATTATCTGCTTGCCAATCTCAGCCCAGTAACACGCTCACGTTTACCCCACCTAGCCCAAGTGTACAATTCAATGCCGCAAATCAACAGGCGGTGCTAAACATTTTAACCCGCGATGTGCGCCAACAACCTGAAGTATCGAGCTATGTTTATAATGAAAAAATATTTAAACTCTTTGCTAAACCAACCCCAACCGAGCTTTTCGATCAAGTCATCAAACAAGATTTAAATGCTAAAGGTTTCCGCATTGCGGCAACACCGGCTCAATCCAACACCAACGTCATTGTGAATATCAATAAATTCTATGCCGATATTGATCAAGGCAATTTGCGTTACAAAATCGCAGCAAATGTACAACTTAGCGTTCAAGTACAGGGTGCAAAAGGGCAATTTAATAAAAATATTGGTTCATCAAGAACCCAAGAAGGAGCGTTCAAAGCCAGCAATGAAAATATCCAGAAGGTACTAACCCAAGCCTTGCAAGAAACCGTGAAAAGTATTTATCAAGATCAAGACATCGCTAATGCGATTAATCGCTATTCCAATTAATGTTATAGCTATCTTGCTTGATTTTGAAATAACACAGCCTAACTGGTTTTCACTTATTGCAAAGTGAAGTCACAACAAAAGAAAACCTTGCAAACTAACGCAAGGTTTTTTATTACCTAAAATGGCGAACGTGGGCGGAGTCGAACCGCCGACCTGTCCCTTAGGAGGGGACTGCTCTATCCTGCTAAGCTACACGTTCTTCTACGTTTCAGTTTCGCATAAATAGGTGATGATGAAAAGCAAATACTGAGAAATAAAGTGCGGTGTTAATTTTGTTAATTTTTAATCAGAAAAGAGAGGGTAATTAGATATGAAAAAGCCGCTAATTTTCATTAGCGGCTGTTAAGAATTTGGCTCCTCCTGCTGGACTTGAACCAGCGACATATGGATTAACAGTCCACCGTTCTACCGACTGAACTAAGGAGGAATAGTGGTGCCTCGAGGCGGAATCGAACCACCGACACGGGGATTTTCAATCCCCTGCTCTACCGACTGAGCTATCGAGGCAACGCATCATTGGTGCGTATTAAACGATTTTTACCGCGGTAAGTCAATCATTAATTTTAACTTTTTTACATTTTTTTATCCGTTTGAATATTTAACAGACGAAACGCATAGAAATACAGCAAAAATTGTGTAAAAAAACAAAACCACTTTTAATGCTTATCGTCTAACACGATAACTTTTTTGTGCTTTATCCACCTTAATGAGATAATTTCTTGCCTGTGAAGAAGGATGTGCCGTCGTTAAAATACGGTACACTTGCTCAGGATACAAGCGATTAATCTGTTCAATTGCCATCTCTTTATCTTCGTGAAACACGCGTAATACTGCGCCAGCACCACTGTTATAAGCTGAGATCATTGCAAAACGTTTAGATGTCGGATTGGTAATGCCATCTAAATATTTATTTTGTAATAACCATAAATAAGACGCGCCTGTATCAATATTCTTTTCAGGATCAAATAAATAACTTTTTGATGGTTGCCCACCACGCCCTTTCATTTGGAATACATCACGTCCTGCCGTATGTGGCACAACTTGCATTAATCCCACGGCATTGGCATAGCTAATTGCATAAGGGTTAAAACTTGATTCTGTTTGCATAATGCCAAGGATTAAACTTTCATCAAGGTTATAACGTCTTGCAGCACGACGTACCATAGGTAAATATTTTTGCGCACGCACTGCAACGTGATTCGCAATCATTGGAATCACCACAAATTGCACCACTCTGCCATTACTCAAACGACGCGTCTGTAATTTATTTTGCAATAAATAATTGGCAAAATTACTTGCTGTCGTTACATTCGCAATTTGTCCACCCAAATTATCCACAACCTGCCCTAAGAGGAACGGGCGTGAGCTAATCGGTACATCACCAGAAGCAAATAGATCAATGCCTTTAGCATCAGATCCCATTAATAATGTATGTACAATGGCATTATGTAAGCGATTTACATCACTTAATGTTTCAACCGTAATGCTCCCTTCATCAAAACTCACGTGGCTACGCGTATAATAACTATCCGTATATTTCACATAATCTTTACGGCTAGCAACCAATAACTCATTAACGCCCCAAATTTGATCAATATTATGGGAAAATTGTCCAGTTAAAATATCTAACCCTTGTGTATCTTTTGCAAAGGCTTCATCATAATCAATCCTTTTATGGCTTGAGCCACTACAAGCAAATAAAAAAGGAATAATCAACGCAACAACATATTTTTTCATAGTGTTTTTTCTGCTGGTGGAACATAACCTTCAATGTGAACCTCTTTGCCTTCAAACAAAAAGTTCACCATTTCTTGTTCTAATAATTGACGATGTTCAGCATTCATCATATTTAATTTCTTCTCATTAACGAGCATAGTTTGCTTTTTCATCCACTCGCCCCACGCTTGTTTACTGATATGATCAAAAATACGTTTACCTAACTCCCCCGGATAGAGTTGAAAATCTAATCCATCTGCGTCTCGTTTTAAATAGGCACAAAATACCGTTCTTGCCATTATTCTTTTCCTTTTGCTAACTGTAATAAAAGATTTTTAACTGGTGTTGCCAGCCCAATTTGATCTGGATTTTGCGGATCATACCAATATTTGACCGCACTTTGTATAGAAGATTCATACTTCCCGTGATTTTCACCCACCTTTTTCCAATCAGAGCGATTGCTATCCTCACCCCGATATTCCTGTTTCACATAAATAGGATGAATCATTAAATGAAAATGGCTAAACGTATGACGAAAGGCCGGCCATTCTTGGTAAAAAGCCACATTTTGACGGGCTAAATACGGCAGTAAATCCTGCTTACTATCAAATTGCGGAAAACAATACAAACCGCCCCATAATCCTGATTTTTCACGCTGTTCTAAGACAACTTTTCCCTGTTCTTGCCAAATCAAAAAATAACTTTGTCGCTCAGGTAAGGTTTTTTTCGGCTTTTTAGCTGGATAAGCTTGCCAATTTTGTTGTAAATTTGCACCGCACTTTGTAGCTAAAGGACAAAGTTCGCATTTGGGTTTTGTGCGTGTACAAACCATTGCGCCAATATCCATCATCGCTTGATTAAAATCCGCCACACGCTGTTTTGGTGTAACTTCTGCACTTAACTGCCAAAGCTGATTTTCTACTTTCTTCTCTCCAGCCCAACCTTGCACGGTAAAATAACGTGATAATACCCGTTTCACGTTACCATCTAAAATTGGGTAAGGGGCATTTAAACAAGAAGATAAAATCGCCCCCGCAGTACTACGCCCAATCCCTTTTAATGCCTGCACTTGCTCAAATTCAGTGGGAAAATTACCTTGATAATGATCTCGAATATATTGTGCGGATTGGTGCAAATTTCTTGCTCTTGCGTAATAACCTAAACCTGTCCACAAATGTAATACTTCATCAAGAGGCGCATTCGCCAGCGCAGTAATCGTGGGAAAAGTTTGCATAAAGCGTTCAAAATAGGGAATCACAGTGGCAACTTGGGTTTGTTGCAACATCACCTCTGACAGCCATACACCATAAAGGGTTTTATTTTGCTGCCAAGGTAAATGCTTACGTCCAAATTGCTCATACCAAGTAAGCACAGATTTTGCAAAAGGAGACGTGGTGGAAGATTGAGCTAATAGCATAAATATAATAGATAAAAGAATCAAAAAACGAAGTGTATCATAGGCAAAATTTATCTTGCAAAAGAATTGCGAAGGAAATGCCATAGAAGAAAAATTTGCCTGAAACAAAAGTGCGGTGAAAAATTTCTTAATTTTCCACCGCACTTAGGTTATGAATGATTGAGCAATTAAAGTTTCTCCACTAACGCCACGGCTGCCCCAATATAGGTGGCAGGGGTAAGTTGTTGTAAGCGTTGTTTTTCTGCTGCTGGAATGTCTAATTTTTCAATAAACTCACGCATAGCTTGCTCATCAACTCGCTTACCACGCGTCAATTCTTTCAGTTTTTCATAAGGTTTTTCAATGCCATAACGACGCATCACCGTTTGAATTGGCTCTGCAAGCACTTCCCAATTTTGATCCAGTTCATCACGTAAGTGTTGTTCATTGACCTCTAATTTACTGATCCCTTTTCTGGTTGCCGCATATGCAATTAAACAATAGCCTAAGCCTACCCCGAGGTTACGTAACACCGTCGAATCAGTTAGATCACGCTGCCAGCGAGAAATCGGTAATTTTGCCCCCAAATGCGCCATTACTGCATTTGCCAGTCCTAAATTTCCTTCAGAATTCTCAAAATCAATCGGGTTTACTTTATGTGGCATTGTTGATGAGCCAATTTCTCCCGCAATTGTTCGTTGTTTGAAATGGTTTAATGCGATATAGCCCCATAAATCACGATCAAAATCAATAATAATGGTATTAAAACGTGCGATGTTATCAAATAATTCTGCAATGTAATCGTGTGGTTCAATTTGCGTGGTGTAAGGATTCCATTTAATCCCTAAAGAGGTAACAAATTCTTCGCTAAACTTGTGCCAGTCTAGCTCAGGATAAGCCGATAAATGCGCATTATAGTTCCCCACAGCACCATTGATTTTACCTAGAATATCAATACGTTGTAGCTGTTCAAATTGACGTTTTAGGCGATATACCACATTCGCCATTTCCTTTCCAACGGTAGAAGGGGAGGCTGGCTGTCCGTGTGTACGAGAAAGTAACGGAATCGCCTTATATGCTTGGGCTAATCGACTAATTTCATCAATCAATTTTTGCCATTCGGGTAAAATCACTTCTTCACGTGCGGTTTTTAACATTAATGCGTGAGAAAGATTATTGATATCCTCGGAGGTACAAGCAAAATGAATAAATTCACTTACTGCGGCTAATTCATCAAGTGCGGTCGTTTTTTCTTTCAAAAAATACTCTACCGCTTTCACATCGTGATTTGTGGTTCGCTCAATTTCTTTAATGCGCTCGGCATCTGCTAAACTGAAATTTGCAACAATTTGATTTAAGTAATCGTTTGCTTTTTTTGATAAAGAAGGAACTTCTTGAATTTGTGCCGTTGCCGCTAGTTTTTGCAACCAACGAACCTCAACCTCCACGCGAAACTTGAGCAAACCAAACTCACTAAAAATATGACGTAATGCCGTTGTTTTATCCTGATAACGACCATCAAGGGGAGATATTGCAGTAAGCGCATTTAATTGCATAATAAAAAAACTCCTAAAAGGTTGAATAAATTTGTTGTGCTGTTGTAGCGATTTTGCTGCGGGAAAAAAGAAGCTGATATTTTTTACCGCCCACTTGTCGCCAAAGTACTGCCGAACGAATTCCAGCTAATAAACACGCCCGAATACGGTGCTGTATGCCTTGTTGCTGTAAATAATCTGGTGAGCCTAATACTTGAATACGATTACCCAGAGGGCTTATTACATCGACATAAATACTTGCTAGATTACTGATCATCTGTTCATCAAGCAGATGATAGAAATTAAGTTGTGACGGCAAATACGCAATACGTTGAGCAAGTTGTTGTTTTGCCTGCGCGGATTTATTTAACTTCCCTTCTAACGCCAATAAGCTCACCCAATAACGTGTCAGCTCCGCATCTCTGCCATTCAACTGCTCCATTAATATTTGTAACCCAAGCTTAAGATGAGCTTCATTTCCCCCATAAACGGCTAAGGTATTTTCTGGTGAAGTTTGTAACAAAGAATCTAAACTCGCCTTGAATGCATCTGAATCTGCACGACCATTATGCGCAAATTGTTGAACTAATTTTGCCGCTTGGCACACACCCGCTAAGGCAAGCGTGATGGGGTAATAATCAGCCATAAGGAGATAAAAACCATTATGTGGAAAGAAATATTAAAAAGTGTGGGCAATATAGCATTTTTCATAGGTTATTGAAAGCTAAGCAGCAAAATTCCCCCAGTAAAACAAATTCTTGCTATACTAGCACGATAGCCTTTATTCCTTTCAACGGAGAAAAAAATGCAGTGGATAAAAAAATCTTTATTAATTTACACCGCACTTTTCCCTCTCATCAGTCAAGCGGATATGCTTGTTTCTCAGGCAACAATGTTTGCAACAGAAAAAGCTGGTGAGCCTAGTGCTATTTTTATGCAATTACAAAACACAGGCGATGAGGCAGTACATCTTGCCTTACTTGAAAGTGAACAACCTTCTCGACTAGCCTTACACGGTATGCAAAATGGTAAGATGATCGATCTTGATGGGATAGAAATCCCCGCTAAACAAACCATTAGCTTGAAACGTGGTGGCTTACATATTATGGTGTTTGATTTACTCACCCCAATCAAACAAGGTAGTCCCTTCCCGCTTACCTTGTATTTTGATGATGGGGAAGTGGTAAAGGTGCAAGTTGCCGTGCAATAATCACCTGAGGAAAGAAAGCGCTCTTTCTTTCCTGTTCTTTAATCAGCGATAACGACAGAAATACCTTTATCAAGTAACGCATTATGTGTTTTTTCGTCAAGCAAATTATCTGTGATAATCACATCAATTTTTTCTAACGGACAAACAATATTTGGGCTACGTCGCCCAAATTTGGAAGAATCAGCAAGGACAATAATTTGTTTCGCTGCGTTGGTCATTGCTTTACTTACGCCATGAACCTCATTAAATGTTGTTAATCCTAATTCTAAATCAAGCCCATCCGTGCCAATGAATAGTTTATCAAAAGAGAATTTTTCAAATGTAGATTCGGCTAAAATTCCATGTAAGGATGCTGATCTTGCGCGAAAAGTTCCACCACACATTAGCAATTGATGTGCTTTTTCTAAGGTGGCTAGGCTATTCATTATATGTAAACTATTCGTCATAATTGTCAGGTCATTAAATTCCGCTAGGTGTGGGATCATTTGCAATACGGTACTCCCTGAATCAATGATAATCGAATCGCCATCTTTCAAAAAACCAATTGCGGCTTTTGCAATTTTTTTCTTTTGCAATAAGTTAATATGGGTTTTATTTGTCATAGGTAACTCAATGTCGGCTGCTTTTTCTTGCCCCGCCAACACAACACCACCATAGGTACGGAGAACTTTCTGCTGTTTTTCAAGTGCGGTGAGATCTTTGCGAATTGTTGTTCCTGTTGTGGCAAAATAATTGGCAAGTTGCTCAACAGGCGTTTTTCCATTTGTATGTAAGTAGTCTAGAATAGCAAGCTGTCTTTCTTTGGGTTTCATAGTAAATCCATTATTAGGATTTATCGCAATCGAATGGCCTCCCTTAAAGCATCTTGACTTGATTTATCTTTCGGGAAAATGGCTTCTGGGTCAATTTCGCTATGCAATAATCCTGTTAAATTTGTTATTGGTTTAGGGCGAGAAAATACACTCACACCTTTCAAAATAATTGAATTAACCACACAATGGTTATGATCAAAAGCAATGGCAATGACAACTTTGGGGTTAAAACGACCAGATGTTCGACCGATTCCCACATTCCCTTGTTTACACAATATTTCGAATGCCTTATTAAATTGCGAAATTTGCCACCACCCCAATATAATTTGCAATATCCACGCGATAATGGCAACAATAATAAGTGAATTTATCATACTGTGCATCGATTTTTCCCCTATTGTAGATCTTTTTTATTGATTATAAAAACTTATTCAATGAAAGATTGATTAAATGCTAATTTCCAATCATCTTCAAACTGCGCTATTGCGGCACAGACTGCAGGATCTGACAAAAATTTGTGTACAATCTCTGGCGCAACAGTTACAGCTTGACACCCTGTTAATAAACAATCAACAACCTGTCTTGTCGTTTTAAAACTCGCCGCCATTACCTTTGTATTGATGCTATGCAGGGTAAATAATTTTTGTAATTCTTCTGTTACTTTTATTCCATTTCCTCCTTGATTATCAATTCTGCTAACATAAGGTGCAATATAATTTGCGCCAGATAAAGCCGCTAACAGCCCTTGCCCCGCACTGTACACTGCTGTACCGAGTGTGGGGATCTGTAAAGCAGAAAGTTGCTTTATTGCAGCGATGCCTTGTAATGTTGCTGGAATCTTGATAACCAAATTAGAATATCTCTCACTTAACTTTAATGTTTCCTCAACAATTTCATTCGTATCCCTTGCTAATACTTGAACAAATAAATGTGGCGTTTCTCCTAATATATTGCATAATTCACTCAATACATCGGAAAGTGGACGCCCCACTTGTGCGATTAAACTTGGATTTGTCGTTACCCCATCAATAGGAAGCAAATGAATAAATTGCTTAACAAGTTTTGGGTCTGCGGTATCAAGATAAAACTCCATCATTTTTCTCCTTTAATATAGGGCGTAATCACTACGCCCCCGATATTAAAACATAACTTGCCCGCCAGTAATGTTAATGGATTGTCCGGTACAATATTCTGCTTTTTCACTGGCATAAAACAGTAGAACATTTAATACATCTTGATACTCACAACCCCGTTTCAGTGGCACTTTATCAATATACGTTTGTTCAACTTGTTCCGCCGGAATCCCTAATTTTTCAGCATATTGCGGAATTAACGACTGAAACATAGGGGATTTAAGCAAATTACCTAACATTAAAGAATGTACAGTAATGCCATACTCAGCAAGATCTAGTGCTAAAGATTGAGTTAAGCCAACACCACCAAATTTAGCTGCGCTATAACCTGTATTGTGCTTACTACCAACTTTTCCTGATTTAGAATTAATTTGAATGATACGCCCAGCAATACCTTCTCTAATCATTAATTTAGAAAATTCTCTTGCACAAAGGAAATAGCCAACAAGATTTACTTGTAAGGATAAATCAAAATCTTGCGCCTTAAACTCAGTAATTGGTGCGGCTTTTGCTATGCCTGCGCTATAAACCAATAAATCGACACGTCCAAATACAGTATCAACCGTATTTGCAAGTTTAATAACACTTTGCTCATCCGTTGCATCTACATAAAAACCCCGAGCAACATTACAGGACATTTTTAAATTAATTTCTTGAGCAATTTTTTCTGCATTTGCCTGATTCAAATCAGCAATCGCAACAGCATAACCATTTTCCGCTAACCCAGAAGACAAAAAAGCCCCTAAGGTTTGTCCCCCACCAATAATCACAGCAACTTTATTTCCCATAATACGACTCCTCAATTTTTAATAATAGTTAATACATCACCAATCTTTATAGCTGTTGGTACTTCACCCGCCAAGTGGATCGTACCGGGATACTCAGCCTTAAGATTGCTATCAAAACGAAAGGTAATATGACCCAATTCTTTTAAATTAAAATTTGCAACCTCACCAACTGCTGTAATTTTAAAACAGTTATCATTGATCATTAATACATCACCACGGCATACTTCTGCTGAGAGATCGCTATGACAATGAACAAAGCAATAATCTTCTAAATCAGGTGGCACATCTTGTTTAAAGGTAATGAGCATATTCTCTAATAAAGCATCAGGTGCAAATTGCCCAATTTTGGTAAATTTTGTTTGGTAAATAACAGTCATTCTTTTTCCTTATTTTTAAAAGTGCGGTAAATTTTTCCCGCACTTTTACTACACAAATTAATAAATAAATGCAGATACAAACCAAGCAATCAGTACGGTTGGCGCGCCCGTTAAAAAACGGCTAACAAGGACTGATGGCACACCAACTCGAACCGTATCTTGTTTTGCTTCAGCAAGGGATAATCCCACAGGAATAAAATCACATGCTGCTTGTGCATTAATAGCAAACAAGGCTGGAAGGGCTAAATGAGGCGGAATATTACCTAAACCAATTTGAACCCCCACTAACACTCCTATAACCTGTGCGATCACTGCTCCCGGTCCTAAGAAGGGCGATAAGAAAGGAAAAGAACAAATTAATGCTAACGTGACCAATCCAATAGGACTATTTGCTAAAGGGGTTAAACCATGCGCAATCCAATCACCTAACCCTGAAGCAATAATGATGCCGATTAACGCGGAAACAAATGCCATAAATGGCAAGATCGTTTTCAAGACAGTATCAATTGTGTCTCGCCCAGCTTGAAAAAATACAGCCACAACAGATCCCATCCCCATCCCGATTTTGGCAAGTAATCCATCACTTTGCTCAGTAATTTTTTTCGATGTGTCATATTCTTTTGTTATTGGGTTATGCGGATTTTTTGGGGCTATCGCGGCATTTGGCACATCAATGTCAATTAATTTAATATTCATTTCTTTTACCGCTGAAACATAAATATCTTCAACGATAAATTCAGCAAGCGGCCCAGATTTCCCTGTTGCATGGATATTAATCGTTGGAATGCGGCGTTTAGGATATAGCCCACAACGTAATACTCCGCCACAATCGATAATTGCGATCCCAATTTGTTCATTATCAGGCTCACCTTCTTTAAAACCATCAACCGCATCCCAACCGGTTAATGCCACAAGGTGATCAACAATGCTGGGACGTGTTCCCGCTGTCATATAGAGAATTTTTTTTCCTTCTTCTAGCGGAATAGTTAAAGGACCACCCCAACCACTATCACCTTTTTCAATATAAAGTGCTTTTACCATAATTTGTTTCCTCCATTAGAGATGGACTTCTCGATCTAATTGAATTCCCATACGCTTTTCAAAGATTGCTGTTGTAAAATCGGTAATCCAGCCTCGAAAGAAATTCGTTACCATACCCACTAATAAATAACTCACAGCCAATGGTCCCAATGGCAAACCTAGCGTAGTTAAACCATTAGCAATTCCTAAGTAAACGAATAGTTCCCCGGGATTAATATGAGGGAATAACCCATTCATTGAGTGACAACTATAAGATGCTGCCGCATAATAGCTTGGCTTATAACGTTCTGGTAAAAACTTGCCTAAACTCAATGTCATTGGGTTACAAAATACAAAAGTACCAAAAACAGGCAGGATTAAATAACGAGAAATAGGATTACCTGCACTTCGTTGTGCAAGACGTTCTATTCGTTGTTGACCAATAAATTTAATCAACGCATTCATTACAACGAGTAAAGAAATGAGTAACGGTAAAATCCCTGTTACCATACTAACAAAAACTTCACCCCCTTTTTGGAATAGCCCAATAAACCATTCCGCGCTATGTGTAATAAGTTCCATTGCACACCTCTCAAAATGAAAGTTTTTAGATTTGTTTCTGATTAATAACTTAATCATCGAAAGTAATAATATTTTATTTTGAAAAATGTTTTTGTGATAAAGGTCTCATTTTTAAAAATAAATTTCAAAATAAAAGAAATTTATTTTACAAAGAAAGGAAGTGGAGGTGGGAATGAAGTCGCTAATTTCAACATTAGCGACAAGTAAGATATTATTTATCGGAACGATTTTCCTCTCCGGGTTGCCAATCAACTTCACCGCCTTGAAGAAGCGTTTGCATCATTTCTTTTGTTTCGAGTTCTAATTCTTTCGCACGAGCAATCATACGTTCATTGCTAAAAACCGACATTTCGGGATCATAAAGACTCGCCATTTCAGCGAGACTATGGCGATCGCGATGATAATAAAATTCGGCAACTTGCTTGGCTTTATCTTTATCCATTCCCAGTTCCTCAAGTGCAAAGCGTCCGCTACGAATGGCAGAATCAAATGTTTCACGCACAATATTTCGCGCGCCTGCACGGTATAGATCATAAACATGCAAACGATCATAGGCGCGAGTAATAATAGGTAAATGAGGATAAAAATGATGTGCAAAGTGTGCAATTTTTATTGCTTGTTCTTTATCATCTAAGGCGATAACCAAAAGGCTGGCTTTATCAATACCTGCTGTTTCGAGCAAATCAGAGCGAGATCCATCTCCAAAATAGGTTTTTAAGCCGAAACGTGAAAGTCCTTCTACTAAGGTTGCATCATAATCAATAACCGTTGGCTTATAACCACAACTTATCAACATTCCACTAATAATTTGCCCGTAACGACCATGTCCGATGATAATCACATCATTTTGATCTTCAATGGCATCATTTTCTCTTTGTTGATGGCTTGCTCTTGCGACAATCAACTTATCATAAGCAATAAATAAGAAAGGGGTCAGTAACATTGAAATGGCGACAGCAAGTAAGAGTTTATCAGTAAGCTCTTGAGGTAAGATCCCATTTTGCTGGCTAAAAGACAGTAGGACAAAGCCAAATTCTCCAGCGGGTGCAAGGCTTAAAGCAAATAAATAACGGTTTAGGCGATCAAGCCGAAAAATAAAACCTAACCCCCATAGTACGATCGCTTTCACTAAAATAAAGCTTAAAGTAATAGCCAAAATAACAGCAAAATCATCAAAAAATAGACGAAAGTTAATATCCGCCCCAACAGTAATAAAAAATAGCCCTAATAACAATCCTTTAAAAGGCTCAAGATTACTCTCTAATTCGTGCCGGTATTCACTGTTTGCTAAAACAACCCCAGCTAAAAATGTGCCTAAAGCAGGAGAAAGCCCAATGGCTGACATCATTGCGGCAATCCCAATGACTAAAGCTAGAGCAAATGCAGTGAAAATTTCTCGCATTCTTGAGGCTGCAATATAGCGAAAAATAGGCCGTGCGAGAAAATAACCACCAAAGACGATAGAGCTAATCACACTTAGGGTTATTAAGGTTTTAACATAATTATTTACACCTTCTAATAAATTTCCGCTATGTTGCTCTGCACTTTGTAAACTCGTTAATAATTCAGGGGAAGCCAGAATAGGTAGCAATGCTAAAATAGGAATGATCGCAATATCTTGGAAGAGCAAAACTGAAAAACTACTTTGTCCACCGGGACTATTTAATAAGCGTTTCTCTCCTAAGGTCTGTAATACAATTGCGGTTGACGAAACAGCCAGTACACAACCCATTGCAAGGCTCATGGACCAACTTAATCCACATAAATGTGCAATACCTGCTATTGCCCCCACAGTCAGAACGACTTGTAAACTTCCTAATCCGAATAATTTATTGCGTAATTTCCATAACAATTTTGGATCTAGCTCTAACCCGATTAGAAAGAGCATCATCACTACCCCAAACTCCGCAACGTGTTGAATACTTTCCGTTTCTTGTCCAACTAGTCCCAGAATAGGGCCAATTGCCACGCCTGCTAAAAGGTATCCCAATACAGAGCCAAGCCCTAAACGTTTAGAAATGGGTACCGCAACTACGGCAGCAAAAAGATAGATAAAAGCGGAAGTTAATAGTGATGTCATAAGGGTCTTATTTACCTAATCAAATAGAAATATAGGTTTAGCATAGTAATCAGTTTTACTTCAAATATCACGAGATATTTTAAACAAAAATTATCAATCTCTTTCTTCTACCCCATTCATTAAAATTTACCTTTGATGATCAACACAAAATCTATCTATAATAAAAGGCTATCTCAACATCAAAATATATTCAGATAGCCTTCGTTTGAAAAAATCAAAGTATATCAGTACAAAATTAGAAGTTCTTGCTTTTGAAATACGGCAGTATTGGCTCAACTTGCTGCGTCAAACCGTCTTGCCTTATCTCACCCTTAAACGCCCCTATTTTAAAACTTAACACTTTCCCCATCTTCTGGTATGGCAACCCAATCTTTTAACCCAGATTTTTGCACAAAAGCACGCATCGCTTGACGGCTCACAGCACCGTGATTGACCGCATCCATATGCACGGCAATGATTTTTGCCTTGGGCATTGCCTGATGGGCGTGGGCAACATCTTCTTTACCCATGATAATGCCTTCATTAAAGCCATTGACCCTTGCCGACCCCGTATTCATCACCAAAACATCGGGCTTATACTTGATGAGCGCCTTATTGACATCAGCCGTCCAGAGCGTATCGCCCATGATATAAAGCGTCTTACGGTCTTTGGCACGCAGCACCACGCCCATCGCATCGCCCAGCAATTGCCCAAGCGGTGCGACCGCATACATCTCTTTGGTGCCATGAGCACCGCCTGTTTTGTGCAGGCTGACATCGCCAATTTTCAAGGTCTCGTTTAACACCCGCACATCATTAAATCCCTGTTCACGAATCAGTTTTGCATCATCTTGATTTTGCACGATAATCGGCAAATCTTTAGGCAGATATTTTTGTGCTGCCTCGTCCCAGTGGTCAAGATGGGTATGGGTAACCACAACCGCCGTTACCCCTTGCCAAGCCTCATTCATCGGCATCGGTAGTTCGGTCAAAGGGTTACGCAGCTGACTGTTTAGCGTGTTGGCAAAGCTTTCATACGCCCCTTTTTTGGCAAGCATCGGGTCAATCAAAAACGTTTGTCCCGCATAGCTGACTTTTGCAGTGGCGTTGCGGATATGCTGATAGCTGTCGCTGGCGTAAGCCTGAACGCTCAATAACGCCCCCAAAAGGACAGTGGCAAGTAAAGTTTTGGTACGCATCGTGATTCCTTAAATCGATTGCCCATGCTTGAAAATTAAAGCATTGGGCGGTGAAAAATCATCAAAATGGCAGGTAAAATGCCATCTTTTTCAAGAACGAGCATTATCCATCTTCTTGAAAAACAAAAATATTGACCAATCTATCAAAAAACGAAAGAATTGGCTCAAAAAGTGAGAAAAAAATGACCGCACCGACTGTTGCCCTGCTGCTGTATCCTGATTTTAACCCCTTTCAATTTGCCATACCGCAACGTGTTTTTTCGCTCAATATTGATTATAAGCCACTGTTTCATCTGAAAATTGTCGCAGAAAATCCCGACTGCTGTTATGGAGAAAACGGCATTTACGTGCCTGCTGACGGCGATTTACGCCTGCTTGAGCATGCCGATATGGTGATTGCCTTTGGCTGGCAGCCTGAAAAAATGCCAAGCGATGCCTTAAAACAGGCACTTATCCGAGCCAATCAACGTGGGGCTTTGGTTGCAGGGCTTTGTTACGGTGCTTATTTGTTGGCGTACAGCGGACTGCTAAACGGCAAAGAGGCGACTACCCACTGGCTGGGCGAAGCGGATTTTGCCAAGCGTTTTCCTGGCGTTAAACTGAGCATTGAAGCCATCTACATTGAGCAAGGCAGCCTGATGACCTCTGCTGGCACGGCGGCCGCCCTTGACTGCTGTCTTGCCATCATTCGCAGAACGTACGGGGTAAAAATCGCCAACCAAATCGCCCGCATACTGGTGGTTTCACCGCACCGTGAAGGCGGACAGGCACAATTTATCGAGCAGCCCATCGCCCGCCTAAGCCCAAGCGAAAACATGAGCGAACTGCTGGCACAAATGCAGCAAAACCTCAAGCAAGATTACCGTATTGACGCACTGGCAAAGCGTCTGAATATGAGCCGAAGCACCTTCACCCGCCATTTTCGCCAAGCCACAGGTGTGTCTTTGACCGAGTGGCTGATTGCCCTGCGTCTTCAGCGTGGACGGGAACTGTTAGAAAGCACGGATTTGGGCATTGAACACATTGCCAGCGAAATCGGCTTTCACTCTGCCACCGCCTTTCGCCAGCATTTTAGAAAGAAACACCGTGTAAGCCCGAGAGTGTGGCGGAGGGGGGAGGTGAGAATGATTTGAGCGTTAAAGCAGTACATCATAAAATAACTATGCTAAATATGTTGTATAAAGAACAAGTATTAACAGAAAATAGGGTTGTCAAAAATTAAAAAGGAGCCTTTATGCCTCATGCACTAAGCCCTTATCAGGCATCTGGATTCAATGTTTCCGATCTCAAAACCATTCTGCATAGCAAGCGTGCCAATATGTATTACTTGGAATATTGCCGCGTGATGCAAAAAGACGGCCGTGTTCTTTATCTCACTGAAGATGAACGTGCTAATCTCTATTACAATATTCCCATTGCCAATACAACCGTTATCTTACTCGGGACAGGCACTTCTATCACACAAGCCGCTATGCGTGTGTTGGCTCAGGCTGGTGTGTTGGTCGGCTTTTGCGGCGGTGGCGGCACCCCGCTCTTTGCTGGCACGGAAATCAGCTGGCTGACACCGCAAAGCGAATACCGCCCAACGGAATATGTGCAAGGCTGGCTTTCATGGTGGTGGGACGATAATAAACGGCTTCAGGCAGCAAAAATACTGCAAACTGCACGCATGGATTATCTATTAACCATTTGGCAAAAAGACCGTGAACTCATTGCCCGTGGATTTAATGCTCCTGCGATTTTGCACACCATTGAAACTGCCCGAAACACCATTGCCCAACAAAGCAGCATAACGCATCTGCTCCAACATGAAGCCCATCTGACCAAAGCCCTTTATAAAGCCGCCGCAAGCTGTACCAAACAAGAAGGCTTTAGCCGCGAACATGACGGCATCGACAAAGCCAACCGCTTTTTAAATCACGGCAATTATCTTGCCTACGGGCTGGGCGCGACAACCGCATGGGTGCTAGGCATTCCGCACGGTTTTGCCGTGATGCACGGAAAAACAAGACGCGGTGCGCTCGTTTTTGATATTGCCGACATCATCAAAGATGCATTAGTCTTACCGCTTGCCTTTATCGCTGCTGCCGACAACCTAAGTGAACAGCAATTTCGCCAAGAATGCTTAAATCAATTCATCAAACATAATGCCTTAGATACCCAATTTGACCTGATAAAAGCACTGGCTTTAAAAACCGATTGGGAGGCAGCATGATTGTTACCTTTGTCAGCCAATGCGAAAAGAAAGCATTAAAACGCACCCGCCGTATACTCGATAGCTTTGCCAACCGCATTGGCGATAACGTTTGGCAGACAGCCATCACCCAAGAAGGGCTTAATACCGTTGCCGCGCTGCTGCGTCAAAGTGCCACTAAATCCACCGCCGTCAGCTGCCACCGCAATCGCACCAGTCATACCACAGAACTGCTTTTTATTATTGGCAACAGACGTAAATTTAATGAATTAGGCATTGTTCCTGTTAATTACACCAAGAGAAATATCATGCATCAAGAATGGGAAAACGATTGGCAATATCTCACCGCCATGCAAATCATCGCAACCCTTGCCGCCCTACTGCATGATATTGGCAAATCCAATTTAGGTTTCCAGCAGAAACTCAAAGGGCAAACCGCCACAAAAGGCGAACCCTACCGCCATGAATGGGTATCGTTAAAACTCTTTCTATGGCTCGTTGCTGACTGTCAAACCGATGAAGCCGTGTTTGACCGCTTAATCCATTTAGACCATTATCTTGCTAACCATAAGCCCGCATTTGAAACAAGCGATTATGGCTACGCCAATATGCAGAACCTGCCGCCGCTTGCCCAATGGATTGGCTGGCTGATTGTTACCCATCACCGTCTGCCGCCCCTGCCACGGCTGCAAGACACAGATGCCAGCGATGACGGCTACACCACCAACGCCATCAAGGAAATGCAGCAAGCAGGGAATCGATACTACAACGTCTCTGCTCAAGATTTTTATAAAAGCTTGCGTGCCATCAATCATTGGGTGCATAACCCCCAAATTACCGCAAATCTGAAGCAAAACTGGCAATTTGAATACCTTGTTTTGCATAGCAAAACCTTGCAGAAGCAGCTTAAACGCTTTGCCCAAAAAGCCAAAAACGACTCCAAATTGACCGCATTAAGCCAGCCAAAAAGCCCCATCAGCAATCCCTTGCTGCTGAATCTTTCCCGCTTAATCCTGATGACAGGCGACCACAACTACTCTTCACAGCCCAAAGACAGCAAACAACGCGTGTCAGGCGATACCGATTGGCAGGATAAACTTATCGCCAATACCGACCGCAAAACCAAAGAAACCAAACAAGCCCTTGACGAACATCTGCTTGGCGTAGCGGACTATTGCGGACGTGTCGCCAAAGCCTTGCCCATTATTCAGGCAGCCTTACCCAAACTCAAAGACCACGACAGCCTAGCTAAAAACACCGCAACCGCAAGATTTCAATGGCAAAACCAAGCCTTCAAACTGGCAAGAGAAGTCAGCGGACAAAGTCAAACCCATGGCTTTTTTGCCATCAATATGGCGTCTACTGGCTGCGGCAAAACCATCGCCAACGCCCGCATTGCCTATGCACTGGCCGATACACATCAAGGGGCACGCTTTACCATTGCCCTAGGACTGCGGACACTCACCTTGCAGACAGGTGCCAGCCTGCGACAAGACCTTGGCTTAAGCGAAAAAGAACTCGCCGTCTTAGTGGGCGGACGAGCCAATAAACAGCTTTTTGAACTTAATCAAAAAACCGAAGAAGACAGCGAAGAAAACGGCAGCCTCTCTGCCGAATCACTCATTGACAGCTATGTGGACAGCCGCTTTGAGCCATCAGATTTTGACGTACTTGGGCTTGGCGTACTCACCCAGCAAGAAAAAGCCCAGCTGTTGCTCTACAGCCCCATTGTCAGCTGCACCATTGACCATCTCATGCAAGCCAGCGAACAGCTTCGTGGCGGACACTACATCATTCCCACCCTGCGATTGCTCTCAAGCGACCTTATCCTTGATGAACCAGACGACTTCTCCGAAAGCGACCTGCCCGCCCTCACACGGCTTGTGCATCTGGCAGGGCTATACGGCAGCCGCATCATACTCTCATCAGCTACCTTACAGCCCGACCAAGTGTATGGCTTATTTACCGCTTACCTAGAAGGACGCAAAATTTACAACGAAAATTTTAACCTGCCAGCACCGTCCATTCCCTGCCTATGGAGCGATGAAAACCACAGCAGCATCAGCACCTGCACCGACACCCGCCAGCACAGCCAAGCCCACCAACGCTTTTTGGAAAAACGCCAACGCTGCCTGAAACAACAGCCCATACAGCGGATAGGCGAAATCCTGCCGATGGTCGCCAAAGTAAGCAAAAACCCCAAACGCTTCTATCCAGCAATTGCCAAACAACTGCTTGAATACGCAACAGATTACCATCATCGCCACCACTTTGACGAAAACGGAAAAACCATCAGCATTGGGCTCATCCGTATGGCGAACATCACGCCCATGATGCAGACCGCACTTGCCCTGTATGCACAAGACAGTCTTGCCAAAGACACCCATATCCACCTTGCCGTCTATCACAGCAGGCAAGCCCTCATACTGCGTAACCAACTGGAACAACAGCTTGATGCAATACTAAACCGCAAAAACGGCAACAACCCTGCCAACCACCCAGCCATCAAAACCGCGATTGCCGCTTATCCCAACGCCAAGCATCACCTCTTTATCGTGCTGGCAAGCCCCGTCTGTGAAGTCGGACGCGACCACGACTACGACTGGGCAATTGCTGAACCCAGCTCCATGCGATCGCTCATTCAGCTGGCAGGACGCATCAACCGCCACCGCCCCTACAGGCAGCCCAAAATGCCCAACCTTGGCATCTGGCAGCACAATATCCGTGGCATCAAACAAGAAAACTGTGCCTTTATCCACCCAGGCTATGAAAGTGCCGAGTACCGCCTAAACAGCCACAATTGCGAAACCCTCATACCTGCCGAACAGCTCAAGCGTATTGATGCCCAGCCCCGCATCATCAAGCCAGCCGAACCCGACCCCAAAAACCGCCTATCCGACCTAGAACATCAAGTGCTTGCCGAGCTGATGCAAAATGACAAAATCAATATCGTCAATGCCTACTGGCAGCCTGAACTCCTAAACCGCCATCACTGCCACCTGATTCGCCTAAGCCCATTCCGACAAGGCGAAAAAGAAGCTGACTACCTTATCCGCCCCGAAGACAGTGGCAATGTGCCATATCACTTAGAACAAATTGAAGCCCATGGTTTTTCGGGTGCTAAAACAGCCCAAGATGTGATTAAGCCCTATCCTTTTGAAAATAATAATGAAGGCATCACCCCATGGCTCACCGCCTCACTCAAAACACAAATCAGCCAATTAAGCGAAAAACTGGGCATCTCTGACAATACCGCCGTCATCCGCTTTGCCGGCATCACCCTGCCAGAGAGACAACATACTTGGTATTTTCATGAATACTTTGGCTGCTGGGAAAATGAGTAAAAATGGAAAGGATACCCAAGAAGCCATCAAAAGAACAGCCAAAAACCTGCTTTGGCGGGCTTAACTCAATAGTGAAATGATTATAAAAAAATAAAAAAACAATGGTTGAAAAATTTTTTACTTAGGTTACTCTGTACGAGTCGAGGACAGGGCTTAAGCAACCTATGAAAAAACCACCTAGGCGGCGGCTAAGTGAAAAACAAAAATACAATTTACTAAGCCATCTATGCGACGGTCTTTCATTGTAGCACAAAAGGCTTACCAAGACAAAAAACCAATTTTTATTAAAAATAAAAAAACAATGGTTGATAACCTGATTTTTTTGACTTAGTATATACACCATCAAGCAGATTACAAACGAGGTCTTCTATGAACACCATCACCGCTGAACAGATTAAAGAGGCAATCAACGCCTTTTTAACCGCCCAATACCACAAGAAAAGCGAAAAAGAACAAAAACAGCTTGCCAAAGCTGAGCAAGAAAATGATCCCATCGCCATTGCCGAAGCCCGTGAAGCCCTGCGTCCGATTCAAGAAAAATACCAAGCAGACCATTGGTTTCAGGCTGCTGAAAAAATGGCGGGGCAGTTAAATTTTGGCACCCACACCTCTAAAGGCATTCACAGCGATGCCAAAGGCGACAACATTATCTTTAGCGGCAGCTCAGTACACAGCTATATCGGCACGCACAGCATAGACAGTACACAGCTTGATGCCAGCGGTAATGCCGCCGCACTGCCGTTAGCCGCCTTTTTTGAACAGCCCGTCAGCGGGTCATACCTGATGCGTGATGTGATTCTTGCCCAACTGCCTGCACTTCACGGCTGTTTTGGTACAGATGCTGAACACTCCAAGCACTATCAGCAAGTATTTTACCGCTGCTTAACCGCCCAGCCCGATACGCCAAGTACCCACGAACGCAACAAGCAAATCCTCTGGGCAATCCACCCCGATGAAAACGAATATTGCACACTGGTACCGCTGCACCCTTCCAAATTAACCCATGAGGTCTATCTCAACATCAATCACCGCCGTTATAGTGATGAGCAAAAAACCGCACGCGAAAACCGCTACAAACACCCAGACAAACCGCAAGCCCCTTATCAAGAACTGCAAAATCTTGCCGCAACCCAGCTTGGCGGTACTAAGCCGCAGAACATCAGCCTGCTTAACAGCCGTCAGGGCGGCCGCCAATATCTTCTGCCGTCTATTCCGCCTATTTTTCAAAAACGGGCCTTTGGAACGGTGCAGCTTACCAAGCACGACAGCAGCTTATTTAAAAGCCGTGCTTACCGCCATAAAATGCGTTATAAAATCAAAAGGCTGGCTGAAATTATCAAAGACAGACGCAACAACGTTTCTTTGCGTGAACAACGTGATGATTTACTTGCCGAAATCCTGATGGAAACCTTTGCCATCGCAGCCGCCATACAGCAGCAGCCTGCAGGCTGGAGCGAGGATAGCAAACTTAATTTTGAGCAAAGCCTCTGGCTTGATCCAAACAATCCCGATGAAGACCACCAGCAAGACCGTGAAGAAGAGGACTGGCAAAATGTTGTTGCTACACAATTCGCCGATTGGTTGCAAAGCAGCCTGAAAGAAATCTTTGAAAAAGACGGCCAAATCCAAAGCAGTGATTTTGGTACACCAGAATATCTGTATTGGAAAACTGCGATTGAAGATGCCATTAAAGCCTCACAGCGTCTTGGTGAAGGAGTATTTCAATGAGCCACATTTACCCCAATTATCCGCAGGCAGGCTACCTGATTATTAAAAATTTGCGTATTGAGAATGCCAATACCCTGTCAAGTCCGCTCACCTATGGATTCCCTGCCATCAGCGGCTTTGTCGGTGCCGTACATGCCTTAAGCCGCACCCTTGCCCAAAGCCAAGATTTTTCCCATCTGCGGTTAGATGGCACGCTGATTGCCTGCCGTGATATCCATATCCAGCGTTACCGCGACAGCCGTTACAGCAACTACAGTTTTAACCAAACACGCAATCCGATTTTAAAAGACGGCAGCAGTGCCGCCATTATTGAATCAGGACGCTGCCATCTCACCGTCAGCCTTGCCATTGGCATTTACGGCAACTTTGAACAGCAGCAGATGGACGGCTTAAAACGTTTTATCGCTGAAAAAATTCAGCAGCAACGGATAGCTGGCGGCAGCGTGGTTGGCATTGATGCCAAAGCCCCTGTTAGCTACAGCGAAACCATCAATGAATGCAAAAAAGATTTTCTGCCTGCTTTCATTTTGATGAATGCCCACGAAGAACTGACCACCATTTGCGAAGAAAAACAGCTCTCGCCCCTTGATGCGCTGATTGAAACCGCTGTTATCCACCAAATTCCAGATGATGACGGTACATGGCACAGTGAAAGCATTAAAACAGGACGTGGCTGGCTTGTGCCGATTCCTGTTGGCTATCAAGGCATCAGCCCTGTGATAGCAGCAGGCAAACTCAACAACAGCCGCAACCCCGAATACCCAGCTCAATACGTTGAAACCATTTACAGTCTTGGCAAATGGGTCTTCCCGAACCGTATTGCCGACTTACAACACGCCTTTTGGTATCAAACCTATGATGCCGAACACAATCTTTATCTTGTCCAACAGCCTTAAGAGGAAAACATCATGGCAAAAATTGACAGCAAAGTTACCGTACTCGCCTTTGAACGCAAAATTGATATTTCTGACGCCTATCTCTGGCAAACGAACAGCCAAAAAGAAAATGCGGTCAAAGAACCCGTTATCGTGCGGGAAAAATCCGTACGCGGCACCATCAGCAACCGCTTAAAAAATGCGATTGCCAGCAACCCTGCGAAACTTGATGCAGAAATTGAAAAAGCCAACCTGCAGCGTGTAGATGCCGCCTTCTTAAATGAAGACTGCGATACCCTCATTGCCAGCTTTACCTGCAAAATCTTACCCTTTACGGGCAAACCCAGTGTCTGCAACAACCAAGACTTTCAGGCAGCATTAGAAGAAACCGTTGCCCAGTACAAACAAGAACAAGGTTTTGCCGAACTTGCCAAACGCTATGCCATCAACCTGATTAACGCCCGTTGGCTGTGGCGTAACCGTATCGGTGCCGAAAGCATCACCGTAACCATCAAAAACGGTGAGGACACCTTAACCTTTAACCAAGCCCGTGATATTTCGCTCAATGATTTTGACTTTGCAAGCCCAGATTTGACAAAGCTTGCCGCTTGGATAGAAGCAGGATTTAACGGCGAAGCCTTTACCCTCTTGCAGGTTGAAGCCCAAGCCAACATCGGCAACGGACAAGAAGTCTTCCCAAGCCAAGAACTGGTGCTAGACACGGGCAAAAACAAAAGCAAAATCCTCTACACCGTCGGACGTGAACAAAATCAAGCAGGTATCCATTCGCAAAAAATTGGCAACGCCATCCGCACCATAGATAACTGGTATCCCAACGCAGCATTCCCCATTGCCGCCGAACCCTATGGTGCGGTTACCACACTGGGTACCGCCTACCGCCAGCCAAAAGACAAACAAGATTTTTACAGCCTGTTTGACCCTTGGATAAAAGAAGGCAAAGCCCCCAAAAAAGATGAGCAACACTACGTTATCGCGATTCTTATCCGTGGTGGCGTCTTTGGTGAAAGCGGTAAGGAGTAACCATGATTTACCAAGAGCTTACCCTGCTTCCCTCAGCAGAAATACCGCTGCACGCCCTTTGGGAAGCCCTCTACAAACAACTGCACATTGGTTTGGCTGATGTGCAGAACCGTGAAGGCATGAACCGCATCGGGGTGAGTTTTCCCCGCTATGAACTGGGGCAACATAGCCTCGGCAATCAAATCCGCCTCATCGCTCCAGATGAGGCGACCCTTGCAACGCTGAATTTAGAAAAATGGCTGGCAAGATTGACGGACTATATCCACATCAAAAAGCCAGCTGCCGTGCCTAACCACGCAGTGCCAGTTACGGTTAAACGCTACCGTTTCCGCCCAATTGACCAGCAGGCCAAAGCCCACGCAAAACGCCGCCAAATCAGCTATGAAGAGGCACTGACACATTGCAAAACCCACCGCAGAGCAGAGCTTCACCCGCCCTTTATCAGAATGACGAGTGAGACCAACGCCCAACCCTATCCGCTTGTAATTCTGCAAAAACCAGCTGATGCCGCCGTTCATGGCAGCTACAACAGCTATGGGCTTAGCCATCAAGGCAGCACCGTACCGCATTGGTGAGCATTTCAGGCAGCAGACCCTTTTTTGCGAGCAATTTAACAAATCAAACAAAAACAATGAGTTAAAAATAAGGAGAAAAATATGGGGTAAACACAATAAAATCGGGGCAAACCTTTGCAGCTAGGGCATTTGCACGGCAAAAATTGCAGTTATCCGCCGCATAGGCGGCTTAGAAATTTCCCCTGTTCAGCAGGGGAAATTTTGATAAGTTATCCGCCGCATAGGCGGCTTAGAAATTAATGAGATAACCACAGACGGCAATTATTATGTTATCCGCCGCATAGGCGGCTTAGAAATTGCCACAGGCGCACGTTGGAGCGAAGCAGAAGTTATCCGCCGCATAGGCGGCTTAGAAAATAGCCACAGTGAAAAACGGCAAGCTATTATTGTTATCCGCCGCATAGGCGGCTTAGAAATGCGGGCAATGGTAATGTTTGATTGTGATTGAGTTATCCGCCGCATAGGCGGCTTAGAAAAATGCGATTAATTCAGCAAGTAGCGACACAGTGTTATCCGCCGCATAGGCGGCTTAGAAACCATTGGGCGACCGTAGGAATCGCCCCACCAGGTTATCCGTCGCATAGGCGGCTTAGAAACAAATATATCCAGCTTATCCACATCGCTAAGCGTTATCCGCCGCATAGGCGGATTAGAAATACAAGCCACCTTAACCCGTGATTTGGTTTACCGTTATCCATCGCATAGATGGCTTAGAAAGAAAAAATTATCCGTCATTTTGGCGGGATATGATTATCCATCACATAGATAGCTTAGAAATCATAATTATTATGGGGCTGCCCTAGATAACGACTAAAAACTCTGTTTAGGTTAAAATGACCAAATGAGAAAAAGTCGCTTAAGTCAGCATAAACAAAATAAACTCATTGAGCTGTTTGTCGCAGGTGTTACTGCAAGAACAGCAGCTGAGCGAGTAAATGTAAACAAAACGACGGCAGCGTATTACTTTCATCGCTTGCGATTACTTATCTATCAAAACAGCTCCCATTTGGAAATGTTCGATGGCGAAATTGAAGCTGATGAAAGCTATTTCTGTGGCATTCGCAAAGGCAAGCAGGGGTGAGGCGCAGCAGGTAAAACGGCTGTATTTGGGCTTTTAAAGCGCAATGGTAAGGTTTACACCGTCGCGGTGCCAAATACTCAATCTGCGACATTGTTGCCAATCATTCGTGAGCAAGTAAAGCCTGATAGTCTTGTTTACACTGATTTCTACCGAAGTTATGATGTACTTGACGTGAATGAATTTAACCGTTTTCGCATCAATCACAGTACACACTTTGCAGAAAAACAAAATCACATTAACGGAATTGAGAATTTCTGGAATCAAGCGAAACGCCATTTACGCAAATTTAACGGTATTCCTAAAGCGCATTTTGAGCTTTATTTGAAGGAATGCGCATGGCGTTTTAATAACAGTAACTTAAAATCTCAAATTTCTATTTTAAAACAATTAGTTAAAGGGGATTTAGCCTAGTTATCTAGGACAGCCCCTAATTAAATATTAAGGGATACCTAGTTTGATATTTAGAAATTTTACGTAATGTAACAGTAATGAGAAATAATATAACAATAACTATGAAAATAATAAGATAGATATTATTATTTATTCCACTTTGAATAAAGGTGCCATTATTTACTAAATATAATATAGGCTCAACTATCAATTTATAAATAGGCAATATCCCTATTAAAGAAATAAGAAAACTAGCCCATGTGAGTCACGCCATTGTAACAGGACTTCTCCAAATTGGTTCGGGAGTGTATGTGGCTATTTCATTTGTTTGAGCAGATTCATTCTGGATGTTTACATTATGAACATCCCCGTTAACTATTTGAGTGTTCCCATAAAAATTAGCATTTTTAAAATTATTTTTCTGTATCATATTTTTTCCGCATTAGATTTCAAATGATTAGTCAATAAACTATAAAACCATTCTATGAAAAATCCCCCAACTCTGTCCCCAAAAAATCCGCCACATCACGGACGCTTTGGCTATGGCGGACGTCTTCGTGCATGATGAGATAAAGCGGTGTGCTAAGGCTTGGCATGGTGGTAAGTTCGGTCATCGCCTCTGTGTGGTAATCACAAGGCAAAAGCCCAATGCCAAGTTTGTGGACAATGGCGGTCTGCATTATCTGAAAATCATTGCACACAAAGCAAACAGGCTTTTCCGCCAGCTGTTCCTCCACCCATTTGACCTGCGTACCGCCTAAGTGCAAGCCCAGATATTGCCAAGCATCTTTGGGCGTGTCGGCAAGATAATCTTGATGCCCATACCAGCGGTAATCAATATCGCATAGACGGCGGGCAACAAGGTCGTTTTGCTCGGGCTGGGTAATCCTTAGGGCAATGTCTGCCTGACGCTGATGCAGGCTGCTTAAGGTCGGGTCGCTGGTCAATACCAAGCGAATATGAGAAAAACGCTGATAAAAGAGCGGCAACAGCGGGGCAATCAAGGCATGAGCAACAAAGGGCGAAACCGACAGCAACACCTCGCTGACCGCCTGCTGGCTATCTTCGGCGGTTTGGTGGAACTGGCGGATATTAAATTGCAGTTTTTTCGCTTCAGGATAAAGCCGTTCCCCTGCTGCCGTGAGCAAATAGCGTTTATTGATGCGGTCAAAAAGATGCAGATTGAGCTGTTTTTCCAAGCGTTCAATACGGCGGGCGACCGTGCTGTGCTCTACACCCAAAGCCTCGGCGGTGGCGGTGAGCGTCTGTTTTTCAACCAGCAACAAAAAATAGTGAATATCGTTCCAATCAAGTTGCATAAGAATGTGCATAAATCGTCATTGTTTTGCATTTTATCCATATTATTGAACAATAACAAGCGGTAAAATAACCCCACATCAAATAATTTTTGGAGAAAAAACCATGAAAAAACCGCTGATTACCGCTGCCTTACTGTTTGGATTGACCGCTTTGCCTGCGATGGCACAGCCCGTCCATCAGCCCAAAGCCAACCTCGTTCCCATGCAAAAAACACAGGTTGCAGGCTACTTTCGCCAAATGGTCGGCGATTACGAAGTTACCGCCCTTTATGACGGCGTAGGCAATCTGGACACCGCCCTGATGGCAAAGCACACCGACCTTAGCGAACAAACACTCAACCAACTGCTTGATGATGCCTTTGTTCCCCGAACCCATCTTGGCGGCATGGAAGGCACCATCATTGGCTTTTTAATCAACACAGGCCGCCACCTTATCCTCATTGATGCAGGCAAAGGCGAAGTCCAAGCCCCCATCTTTTTGGACAAACAAGGGAGGCTCCTTGACAGCCTGCGCGCCTCAGGCTACCGCCCCGAACAAATCGACATCATCTTGCCCACCCACATGCACGCCGACCACCTAAACGGCATCGTCCACAAAGGCAAACGCACCTTCAAAAACGCAACCCTCTATCTGGCAGAACAAGAAAAAGCCTTTTGGCTTGACACACCCATAAACAGGCTGCCTGAAACCGTCCGCCCCTATGTTGAACTGGCACGCCAAGCCGTCCGACCCTATGCCAAAGCAGGGCGGGTCAAATACTACCCATCGGGCAAAGAAATCTTTGAAAACCTAACCGCCATACCGCTCTTTGGGCATACCGCAGGGCATAGCGGCTTTCTCATTGAATCCAAAGGCGAAAAACTGCTTATCTGGGGCGACCTCATGCACAGCCCAGCCATACAAATGCCGCACCCAGAAGTCGCCATAGACTTTGATGCCAATGCCGAGCAAGCCCGAAAAACCCGTCAGACCATGCTCAAAAACATCGTGGCGGAAAAAACACTCATCGCAGGTGCACATCTGCCATTTCCAGGGCTTGGACACCTACAAAAAGACGGCGAAGGCTACCGCTTTATCCCCGTACAATACCGCCCCCTTGACCAACACTAAACACCCAAGGAGAACACCATGAACGACCGTTACGCACCGCTCTTTACCCCCTTTACCCTTAATAACGGCATCACCATCAAAAACCGCCTTGCTGTTGCCCCGATGACCCACTTCGGAGCCAACCCAGATGGCAGCCTAGGCGAAGAAGAAGCCCGCTTCATTGAAGGCAGAGCCGCTGACTTTGGACTCTTCATCACCGCCGCCACCCTTGTCGCCGAAAACGGCAAAACCTTTCCTGGCCAGCCCCACGCCATCGGACAAGAAAACCTGCCACGGCTGACCGCTCTTGCCGAACGGATTAAAAAACAAAACGCCAAAGCCATCTTACAAATCCACCACGGCGGAGCTCGTGCAGCAGACTTTGGACTCATCAAACACCCCCTTGCCCCAAGTGCCATCAACCAAGCCAAAGCCCTAGAAGACAGCGAAATTCACGCCATCATCAACGCCTTTGGACAAGCCACCGAACTTGCCCTGCAAGCAGGCTTTGACGGCATAGAAATCCACGGTGCCAACGACTACCTATTGCAACAATTTTACTCAGCCAAAACCAACCGCCGCACCGACCAATGGGGCGGCAGCCCAGAAAACCGCATGCGGTTTCCGCTTGCCGTGATTGACGCTGCCGTTGCCGCCAAACAACGCCATCAGCGAGACGACTTCATCATCGGCTACCGCTTCTCACCCGAAGAAGCAGGCGAAGACGGACTCACCATGCACGACACCTTGCAGCTCATCGACCGCCTCCTTGACAAACCCCTGCAATACCTGCACGTATCCCTATGGGACTTCTACAAAAAAGCCCGCCGAGGTGCCGACACAAACCAAAGCCGCATGCAGCTTATCCACGAACGCATTGGCGGCAAACTCCCGCTTATCGGCGTAGGCAACCTCTTTACCGCAGACGACCTCATCGCCGCCTACCAAACAGGCTGGGCAGAATTTTTGGCGGTAGGCAAAGCCTCGCTCATCAACCCAAACTTTGCCACCCTTATCAAAACAGGCAAAGAAGAGCAAATACAAACCGCCATTGACCCCGAAAGAAAAACCGCCTACCGCTACCCAGAAGCCCTATGGCAACAGCAACTGCAAGGCCCATCATGGCTGCCGCCGCTAAAAGGTGCCGACTGGCAGCCAAGAGATGTGTAAGCGGTGATGGGATAAGGAGATTGTGTTAGAAAAGGCTGCCTGAAAGTCAAATGTAAGTTTTCAGGTAGCCTTTTTATTGTTGAAGAATAAAAGAGCGGTCAAAAATCTTGAAGTTTTTATCGCTCTTTAAGGGAAAGCATGGCTTTTGCCATAAAAACTTATCTAAAAACTTTCACCCAGCCCCTTCATTTAGCCTTGATGCTTTTCGCCCCATCACAAAGCTAATCGGCAAGCATTTCAATCAGAAAATCGGCCACCGTCCGCACTTTTTTTGACGCACGAACGTCCTCATGCATCACCAAATAAAGCGGGGCGGTGAAGTCTTCCATCTCCTCAACGGCAGCAAAATCAGGGTGGTCGGCATGGCAAATCGGCAATAAACCAATGCCCATTTTTTGGGCAATCGCCGCCTTCATCACCTGAAAATCATTGCAGGCAAAGCGAATCGGCTTGCTGTTAAGCTCGGTTTGCAGCCATTTTTCGTGCGTGCCAGCAAGCTGTAGGCTTAAGTATTGCCAGCTTTCTTGCGGCTCGTGCTGAAGATAGGAGCGATGGGCAAACCAGCGGTATTTGACGTAGCACAAACGGCGTGCCACCAAGTCTTCTTGCAGCGGCTCGGCAATCCTTAGGGCGATGTCGGCTTGGCGGGCGTGCAGATTGCTGATGACCGAATCGCTCTGGATAATCAAGCGGATATGCGAAAACCGCTGATAAAAGACGGCAAGGGTGGGTGCCAGCAGGCTGTTGGCGACAAAGGGCGGTGCCGAAACCGCCACTTCACCCACCGATTCCCGCTTATCCTGTGCCGTTTGGGCAAATTGCTTGATGTTTAGCTGCAATTTTTTGGCTTCTTGGTACAGCTCTCTGCCATCATCGGTCGGCAGATAACGCTTGTTGATGCGGTCAAAGAGGTGTAGTCCAAGCTGTTTTTCCAGACGTTCAATCCGCCGTGATACCGTACCATGTTCGACATTTAGGGCATTTGCCGCCGCCGTTAAGGTCTCTTTTTCCATCAGTAAGATGAAATAATGCACATCGTTCCAGTCTAAATTCATCGCTTAATCGTGAAAAAATAAACATTACTGTCAATTTTAAGTCTATTTATGTGAAAAAACAACGGATAAAATACGCTTAAATCTTTGATTGTTCTAGTCGCTTAAATTCAAATGAAGACAAGGCGAAGGCGGTCGAAAGTGTACAGATGGTCCATGAGGAAGCTTTAAACGCCGTATTTGCTTGAATTTAAATGACGCTACTGAAAAACAGGAAAAACCATGTTCTTAAAACATTATTTTACACATTACCGTGGTGAGTGGATTTTGCTGCTTGCCACCCTTGCCGCCGCCTTTGGCTGGCTGTTTTCCAAAAGTGCGATCGCCGAATTGCCAGCGGTAACCTTTGTGAGCTTGCGTTTTGGTGCGGCGGCCCTTATCTTTTTTCCCTTTGCTTTTCGTGGACTTGGGCGGTTAAGCCGTAAACAGTGGCAGCAAAGCCTGCTTGTTGGCTTATCTTTTAGCCTGTATCTTTTTTTCTGGGTGCTTGGTGTCAAGCACACCCAAGAGCTCGGCAAAGGGGCGTTTTTGTTAAGCCTTGCGATGCTTGCCGCCCCGTTGATTGCGTGGCTGATTTATCAAGAGCGACCCGTAAGGCGGTTTTGGCTTGCCCTGCCGATTGCCGTTTTGGGCATGATTTTTTTGGCATCAAGCGGTCTTTCTTCGGGCGGCGGATTTGGGCTTGATACGCTGTTCTTTTTATTGACGGCACTTTGGGCGGGTATTCAGTTTGTGTTAAACAGCCGCTACGCAAAGTCGGTGCCGATTTTACCGCTGACCTTTATCCAGCTTGCGATGGTTGGGCTGTCAAGCGGTTTTTATGCACTGTTGGCAGAAGATATGCCGTCTTCTGTTGGCTTGATGACGTGGCTTTGGCTTGCCCTTAGCGTCTTGATTGGCACCAATGCCCGCTTTTTGCTGCAAACCTTTGGGCAAAAATTAAGCGATGTCGGCAATGGGGCGTTAATCATGATTTTAGAACCCGTTTGGACAATGCTGCTTAGCGTGATGTTTATGCAAGAAATGCTTGGCACGTCAAAAATCATCGGCTGCGTGCTGATTTTGCTTGCGTTGCTGCTCTACCGTGTGAAACGGCTGCCCAAAGCTGCAAGCCTGCATGGCAAAAAATCCCGTAAACAAGTGGGCATTTCGCTCTCTTCAGCAAGCCCTTGTATCAAAAAAGGGGATTAAAAGTGCGGTCAAAAATCTTTAAGTTTTTATCCTGATTTGATGGATTTTTGGCTCTTATCTTTAAACCCTTTTTCTAATCACTCGGGTGGAAATTCCTATTGAATAAAACCGCTATTTAAAAGCATTTTCTAAATCAGGCTGCCTGAAAGTTTGATATTTTCAGGCAGCCTTTTTATGGCCAAAACTTGGGCATTTTATACGGCTGCCATCAGCTGGTTAATCAGCTCTTTGACCGATACGATGCGGTTGATTCTGCTCACACCTGTGCCAACGGAAACATAGCCCTGTTCAAAATCGCCCTCCAGCATACCAAGACGCATACCTGTACCGCCATTCATCAGCTTGGCAATCTCGGCACGGCTTGCTCCCTCTTCGCTCATGGCGTGCAGTTTTTTGCCAAGGGCGGTCGGCAGTGAGCGATAGTAGTAAGGCTCTGTGCGATACAGCAGCAAATCGTCCGCACTGGCTTGAGTCAGCCATTCTTTGACACTTTGGGCGGCACGGCATTCATGGGTGGCAATAAAGGCGGTGCCAACATAAACACCCTCTGCACCCAAAACCATGGCCGCACGCACGCTATCGGCATCGGCAATACCGCCAGCCAGCATCAAGGGCAATTTGACTTTGCCGACAAAATCCGCCAGCGCGCTAAAGCTGCCCACCTCTTTTTGCGGCAGCGTACCGCCTTCATCAAAGCCTGTAACAACCAAAATATCTGCCCCCAGTGCTTCGGCTTTTTGGGCATCTTGAAGGTTTGGGTTGCCAAGACGGCAGATGATGGTCATGCCAGCATCTTTAAAACGCCGATACAGTGTTTCATCTAAATAACCATTATCAAGCACCACAGGCACCTGCTCTTCAATCAGCAAATCGGCCATACGTGGCATCAAAGACAAATCATAAGAAACCACCACAGGCACGCCAAAGGGCTTGTCGGTCAAAGTCCGAACCTTGGCAATTTCGGCACGCATACGGCTTAAGACTTCATCGTTTGAGCTTGGATTGCTGTTTTGTCCCGCATGGGGAGCCAAAAAGCCAAGCCCGCCCGCTTCATTGACGGCGGCAACCAGCTTGGCATCGGTCAGCCACGACATGGGGGCTTGGATAATGGGGTGGGTGATGTGCAGAAGGTCGCAAATACGGTTCATGGGAAGACTCCTTGTTGATGTAGATGATTATGATGAGATTATATATTCTTGAAATTAAAAAGATAACCCATTAAAATAAGAACCAAATTTTCATTTATGGAAAGATAATGGATTTAAATGCTCTGCGTTTATTTGTGGCGGCGGTGCAGTGCGGCAGTCTTTCTAAAGCCAGTCAGCAGCTTGATATTCCGCTTGCGACCTTAAGCCGTCAGATTGTCAAATTGGAAGCTGCGTTGCAGGTGCAGCTATTTAATCGCTTTAAGGCAGGCGTTAAGCCGACTGAAGCGGGTTTGAGGCTTTATGAACAGGTGCATTTGCCGATGGATAATCTGCTCAACGCCCAAGAGGCCTTGTTTCACGAACAAAACGAGCTGGCAGGCAGGCTACGGCTTTCGGCGATACCGACCTGCACCCCTTTGCTTGCGTGGGTTGATGAATTTTGTCAGCGTTATCCCAAGGTGCAGGTGCATTGCCAATTGACCGAGAGGGTTTTGGATTTGGCGGCCGATGGCATTGACATTGCCTTTCGCGTGGGCAATTTGCAGGCCGATCATCTGATTGCCAAGCCCATTTTGCAAAGCCGTGCCAAGCTGGTTGCCCACCCAAGTCTTTTGGCAAAATGGGGTGTGCCTCAAGACCCGCAGGCCTTGAGCCGCTTGCCTTGTGCAGGCTGGGGCAGGGGTGATGCCATGATGACTTGGCAGCTGGGCGATGAGCGGTTAAACCTTAACTATCGCTTTGCAAGCAATGATTCTTACGCTTTGGTTTTTGCGGCCAAAGCAGGCATGGCGATTTGTCAGCTGCCTGACTTTCTTGCCGATGATTTGATACAAAAAGAGGGGTTGGTCGAGGTGTTGGTGGATTATCCGCAGCCTGCCCATGAGCTGTATATGCTTTATGCCGCCCACCGCTACCCATCAAGAACGATTAAGACCTTTATTGATTTTGTCAAACACAAAAGCCCGCTCTATAAGCAAAAGGCTGCTTACTAAAGCGGGGATTGGCTTGGGTAAGTGTTTGGATTAAAGAGCGGTCAAAAATCTTGAAGTTTTTATCGCTGTTTTGATGATTTTTTTAATAACTTGGGTGAAAATTCCTACTGAATAAAACCGCTATTTAAAGGCGTATTTTTTTAATTAGGCTGCCTGAAAGTTTGATATTTCCAGGCGGTTTTTTTATGAAATGAAATAAAAAAATCAGTGAAAAAACGGGTATTTTTCGCTTTAATCTTTAACCCCTTTTTCTCATAACTCGGGTGAAAATTCCTATTGAATAAAACCGCTATTTAAAGGCGTATTTTTTTAATTAGGCTACCTGAAAGTTTTTATTTTAAGTTTTCAGGTAGCCTTTTTTATTGTCAAAGGATAAAAAATCGGTCAAAAATCTTTAAGTTTTTATCCTGATTTGATGGATTGTTGGCTTTTATCTTTAACCCCTTTTTCTAATAACTCGGGTGAAAATTCCTATTGAATAAAATTCCCGTTTAAAAGTATTTTTTTAATTAGGCTGCCTGAAAGTTTACATTTTCAGGCAGCCTAAAATCCTAAACAATCCTGCCAAACTGCATTTCATTGTCTTTGAGCCGCTGTATATCACGGTGGGGCGGTTCGCCAAACAGTCGGGCGTATTCACGGTTAAATTGGGTCGGGCTTTCATAGCCCACGGCAAAGGCGGCGGTGGTGGCATCTTGATTTTCTTTAAACATCAGCCGTCTGGCGTGCTGGAGGCGAAGCTGCTTTTGGTATTGCAAGGGGCTTACGCCTGTCAGTTTTCTAAAGTGCTGGCGAAAGGACGATGGGCTCATGTGTGCCTGTTCTGCCAGTTGGTTGATGTCGGTCTTTTGGGTGTAATGCTCGTTAAAATAGGCAATAATTTTGGCAATGTTGCGTTCGGCACTGCCTTGCATCAAGAGCCTTTTTAGCATGGGCTGATGCACGCCGTTTAAGAGGCGTACGGCGATTTCACGTTCAATCAAGGGGGCAAGGTGCGGCTGCCATTGGGGTTCGTCAAGCAGGGCGGTGTAACGCACCACCGCATCAAGCAATCCCTCATCAATCGGGGCGACCGATAGGCTATCCGAAAGGCTTGATTGCTTGGTCTGCCAGTCGGTCTGTTCGGCAAGTTCACGCAAGAGCATCACATCAAGTTCAATTCTTAAGCTGAGGTAGGGCGTGTTTTGGCTTGCCTGCAAAACGTGCGATACCACAGGCAAATCAAGGGTGGTCAATGCGGCATCGCCTTGGGCAAGCTGCATGATTTCGTTGCCAAAATTGACGTGTTGCACGCCTTGCACGACCACAAACAGGCTAAGCGGATAGATGCAAGGCACGGGGTGGGTGCGGTGGTTGCGGCGGCAGAGGTTTAAGGCGGGCAGGGCGGTGTCAGAAAAGCTGCCTTCTTTCTGGGTGAAGCGTTTGATGAGGCTGGCAAGTTTTTCCCATGGGTCTTGATACATGATGCGGCTTCCTAAATGTTTTTAGGGTGATTTTAAGGGAATTTGTCAAATTAGGCAAGAATTGGCTTCGTTTTGGCAAATATGGCGGCAGGATTTAACCGATAATAACGCCATCAAAGCTTTTCAACATGAAAGCTTTTCAACATCAAAACTTTTTAAGCGGAGTATTTTTTATGATTTATGCCACAGACAAGACCTTTTCTGATGAAGTGTTAAATGCAAACACGCCCGTGCTGGTTGATTTTTATGCCGATTGGTGTCCGCCTTGCCAAATGATTGCCCCTTTGCTTGATGAATTGGCAGAGGATTACGCAGGCAAGGCCAAGGTGGTGAAAGTCAATGTTGATGACAATCCTAAGCTTTCTGCCCAATATGGCATTCGCAATATCCCAACGCTGATGACCTTTAAAGCAGGGCAAATGACAGCACGCCACGCAGGTGCGATGCCCAAATCTGCCCTTGCACAATTGATTGATAAAGAACTTTAAGGAGAACACGATGACCCCTTTTGCTGATGTTACAAAAATTAACGAGCTTGCCGCCCGTATTCAAAACGATGCCAAACTTGGCGAATTTACCCTGCACATGAGCAGTGAATCAAACGGCGGTGTTGGCGTAAAAACCGCAACAGGCATCACGGTGCAAGGCGGTGTTGCCGATAACAGCCGTGTGAATAAATTCATCACGCTTGGCGATGAACCGCAGGCGGTGCTGGGCGAAGACCGTGCCTTAAGCCCGATGGAGTATGTTTTGCAGGCGTTGGCAGGCTGTTATACCGCAACCCTCACGCTGCTTGCTGCTGGCAAGGGCATTGAATTAAGCCGTATTGATTTAAAGCTTAGCGTGGATTTTGATTTAAATGGCTTTTTGAAGTTTAAAGACGTTCGCAGCGGTGCAAGCCAAATCCGTGTGGATATTCACCTAGAAAGTCCAAATACCGATAAAGAAAAGCTTGATGCCTTGGTTGATGAAATCGCCAATCATTCGCCCGTGTATGACACGCTGGTCAATCCCGTTAACGTGATTAACCGCTCGGTGTAAGGACAATAAAGAAAGCCTGAGCTTGGCTTTGGCTTTCTTTGCCGATGGCTTTTTAACTTTTATCGTGTGAACTTTTATCACGTGAACCTCATATTTTTTTAAGGAAAATCATGTCAAACCGTATTGTATCGCTGCTTAATATTGAAAAACCCTTTATCCAAGCCCCGATGTCTTGGGTAACCAATGCCGAATTTGTCGCCGCCGTCAGCAACGCAGGCGGACTGGGCGTACTTGGGCCCAACGCAGGACAAACCACCTTGACCACAAGCCCCGAAGAGACGGCAGAACGTATGCGTCAAGAAATCCGCAAAACCAAAGCCTTGACCGACAAGCCCTTTGGCGTCAACCTCGCCCCCAATGCCGACCAAGCCAAAGACCCATGGACACGCCCCATTCTCAACGTCATCAAAGAAGAAGGCGTTCATGCCGTGGTGTGGATGGGCATGGGCGAAGGCACGGTGCTGCCTGAAATCTTTGCCGAACTCAAACAGGCAGGCATCAAAATACTCTATCGGGCCATCACCCCAACCGTCCAAAACACCCGTCAGGCAGAAGAGGCAGGTGCCGACATCATCGTTGCCACAGGCTTTGATGAAGGCGGATTGATGCCAGAACGTGCCATTGGCACCTTTGCCATTGTGCCCATGATTGCCGATGCCGTGCGTCAAGCCCCCGTGCTGGCAGCAGGCGGTATCGCCGATGCACGAACCGCCAAAGCCGCCTTTGCCTTGGGGGCAGAAGGCATCTTTGTTGGCACCGCCCTGCTGGCAACCCACGAAAACCCAGCCCACCCCAAGGTCAAACAAGCACTCATAGACAGCCAGCCGACCGATCTCTTGCTCTTTCGGGCACCGCCAAGCTTTGTCCGCTCAACCGCTGGCAAACTGGCCAAAGAACTTGCCGAAAAATCCCTAAACGGTGCAGATGATGCCGAAATCAGCCAGCGTCTGGCAGGTTTATCAGGATTTGGCACAGGCATGATGCAAGGCGACCTTGACAGCGGTTGGGGCAGCTTTGGCTTAGGCGTTGGCCATATCCACCGCATTAAAAGCGTGGCAGAGGCGATGGCCGATATGCTCTCATGGCAGAATACATGAAAAAAGCCACAAGCCTTGCCGAGGTTGAGCGTCATATCACGGAGCATGATTTAAGTCTTGTTTATATCACTGCCCCAAAATGCGGCGTGTGCAGCGTCTTGCATCACAAGCTCAAAAACTTTGCCGAACGTGAACAGCTTGCCGTCATAGAAGCAGACATCGCACAGTTGCCAAGTCTTGCAGGGCGGTTTTTGGTCTTTACCGCCCCCACGCTGCTGCTTTTTTGGAAGCAACAAGAAATCTTACGGCAGGCACATTTTATCCGCCTAAACGACTTTGGAGCAAAACTTAGCAGCTACCAAGATTTATCATATTAGGCAAGAAAAAGCTTCTTTTGGGCAAATCAAGATAGCAGAAAAACGCTATTATAGCCGCTTAAATTCACACGAAGACAAGGCGAAGGCGACCGAGGTGTACAGGCAGTACATGAGGGAGCCTTCAACTCTGTATTCGTTTGAAGTTAAATGACGAGATTTGACCCTAACGCAGATAACACATCTGCCAAACATCACTTACTTTTAAGAGGAATAACCCATGAAAAACTTTGAAAACCGCAAATTATTGGTCGTTGGCGGCACAAGCGGCGTAGGACTTGCCATTGCTGAAGCCATTTTGGCACAGGGCGGTAAAGCCGTTATTTTAGGCAATAATCCCGACAAAGCCGAAACCGCCCGTCAAACCTTAGCCGAACGCTACGGACAAGAAAAAGTCAGTGCCTTAACCGCCAACCTGCTCTCAATGACAAGCGTGCAAGCATTGATAGCCAAGCTCAACGCCGAACACAGCGACATAGATTTATTGGTCAATAGTGCAGGCGTGTACTTCCCCAACCGCTTCTTGGAAACCGATGAAGCCCAGTATGACGGCTATCTAGGCATCAACAAAGCCATCTTTTTCATCACCCAAGCGGTTGCCAAACTGATGATTGACAACAAAAAAGCAGGCTCAATCGTCAACATCACCGCCGCCTTATCGCACTTGCCCATCAAATCCACACCGATGGCGGCCTACTCCATGGCCAAATGGGGGCTTGAGGCACTCACCAAAAACGCCGCCGCCGAACTTGCCGAATACGGTATCCGTGTCAATGCTCTGCCGATTGGCATCATTGAAACCCGCATTTTTGAACGCTTTGCAAGCGGCGAACAGGTAAAAGACACCCTAGAAAACTTCAAAAAATACCACGCCTTAGGACGCAACGGCACGGTAGAAGATGTTGCGGCTACAGCTGTTTTCCTGCTCTCCGACCAAGCAAGCTGGGTTACAGGCAGCATTTGGCATGTGGACGGCGGTGCCATGACACGCCGTGATGACGTATAGCAAGCCCCGCAAATTGCCCTTTGCTGCAAAAAGCTGCCTGAATGTTTTAGGATTTTCAGGCAGCGTTTTTATTGGGAAAGGGGGATTAAAAGTGCGGTCAAAAATCCTGCTATTTTTGCCGTAATTTGATGGATTTTTGCTTTTATCTTTAAACCCTTTTTCTACTGACTCGGGTGAAAATTTATATTAAACAAAACCGCTGTTTAAAAGCGTTTTCCAAATCAGGCTACCTGAAAGTTTGATATTTTCAGGCTGCATTTTTATTGGAAAAAGGGGATTAAAAGTGCGGTCAAAAATCTTCAAGGTTTTTAGCCTGATTTGATGATTATTTCTAATAACTCAGGTGAAAATTCCTATTGAATAAAACCGCTATTTAAAAGCATTTGCCCAATCAGGCAGCCTGAAAGTTTGATATTTTCAGGCTGCATTTTTATTGGAAAAAGGGGATTAAAAGTGCGGTCAAAAATCTTCAAGGTTTTTAGCCTGATTTGATGGGTTTTTGTTTTGATTTTTGAATGATTTTTCTACTGGCTTGGGTGGAAATCTTGTGTTTTGATTGAATAAAAGGCTACTTGAATATCCTAAACTTTCAGTAAAGCATTTTCTATATCGGAAGCATCTTATCAATAAACTTTCTCATCAAAAAATCAATCGCTGCCTGCACAGGTTTGATTTGTTGCAGATTTGCGGGTAGTAGATAGACTTTGGGGCTATGTCGCTAATGATGTTGCATAGGAGTATAAAGACTAATTATCAAACAAAACGATCCTCAAAAAAACATATTTACAAATCTATTTTTATAGATATAATATTCCCCATCAACTAACTAATCAGACAACACTATGCCAATTACCGATACCCTTAAAGTGCTTGCCAACGAAGGCCGCCTGCAAATGCTGCAATGGCTCAAATCACCGCACGCACATTTCACCTCTGCTGAGTTTTCCGCTGAAGCCATCAATGCCGAAGGCGGTGTCTGCGTGCAGGCGGTGGTCATCAAAAGCGGTTTGGCACAATCAGTGGTTTCTGCTTATTTAAACAGCTTAAAACAAGCAGGGTTGCTGACCATGAAACGAGAAGGCAAATGGACGTATTACCGCTATGATGCGAGCGCCGCCACACAGTTTTTAAGTCAGTTACAGCAAGTTTTGTAAGCATTTAACCGCCCTTTACGGGGCGTTTTTACAACCTAATATTCAAACAAATTTAAAGTAAGACAAGGAAAACGAGCGAAGCTGTATGCCGTAATACTGCAAGCGAGTTTGACACCGTATTACTTTAAATTTGGCAGAATATATCTAAATTTCTAGATTTAACGAATTAAAAAATACAGGAGCAACCCATGCAAATCACCCTCTTTTCCGACTATGCTTGCCCTTTCTGCTACATCGGCAAACGCTATCTTGAACAGGCACTTGCCCAATTTGAGCATGCCGACCAAGTGCAAATCCATCACAAAGCCTTTGAACTCTATCCGCAGGCAGGCAAAACCGTTACCAACACCACGCAAGGACGGATTGAATGGAAATACCAAAAAAGCCCAAGCGATGCCCTCGCGATGATTCGCGGCATTGAACAAAAAGCCAATCTCGCAGGCATCAATATGCGCTACGCCGAAGCCCAAAACACCAATATGTTTGATGCACACCGCTTAACCAAACTGGCCGCCACGCTGGGTAAAGAAGAACAAATGGCCGAACGTCTGTTTGCCGCCTATTTCACCGACAGCCTGATTCTTGCCGACCACGAAACGCTCTGCCGCCTTGCCGAAGAAGTGGGCATTGAGCGCAGCCGTGTGGAGCAAATGCTTGCCTCTGATGAATTTGCCGAAGCGGTGCGTGCCGATGAAACTGCCGCCCAGCAAAAAGGCGTACACGCGGTGCCATATTTTGAAGTGGACGGCATACCCATCAACGGTGCTTTGCCAGTATCACATTTCTTGGCGGTACTGCAAGACGCTTGGCAGCAGCAAAATCAGCAAGCTATTGAAGGGGCTTCATGCGGAGTAGATGGATGCCATTAATCCCACGTACCGAACCGCTCGTCATTGCCCCTGACGCTGCTCAATCCTGCGTGATTTTTCTGCATGGATTGACCACAAGCGGACAACATTTCCGTTCGCTGGCTGAATATTTGCAGCAAAAACTGCCGCATACCGCCTTTATCCTGCCGCACGCCCCGATTCGCCCAGTTACTTGGGCTGGCGGCAACACTTCAGGCTGGTATGACTTACGCGGTGATAATTTTTTGCAAAATGAAGATAAAGACGGATTGCAAGAGGCAGCCGCCTACGTGCATCGCCTGATTGCAGAAGTGCAGCGGCAAGGCATTGCCAGTCAAAACATCGTGCTGGGCGGTTTTTCGCAAGGTGGTGCGGTTTCCTTACTGGCAGGACTGACTGCCATACAGCCGCTTGGCGGATTGTTTAGCCTATCGGGCTACCTGCCGCTTGCAGAATCCCGCAAAGATTATGAAACGGACGCCAATCTGCACACGCCGATTTTTATGGCACAGGGGCAATACGATAAGCTTATCACTGAAACGCAGATACAGCCTGCCGTCAATGCCCTTGCCAAACGGGAAAACTTCAGCTTCCACAGCTATCCGATTGGTCATGAAATCAGCCAGATGGAAATTGATGATTTAGCGGCGTGGCTAATAAATATCACGCAGTGATCTTAAATCATACGGAACAGGCTTGCTTTGCTATTTTTCACCATAACAGCAAGCCTTATTGGGTTATTTCAAATAACAAAAAATCGAAAACGCAACTACATTAACACCAAAAGTTGATTATCTTATAAGATGAACAATGAACTTTGATTTATTACCGTTTATCCCAAAAGCAGAGAAACCAGTACGATTTAAAAGGCACCGCTAATACATCAGGAACAGAAAACAGCCTTGCTAAGCAATCGCCTAAAATGTAAAAAAATCTCTCAAAAAACCACCGCACTTGATTTTAATCACAAAACGTCACTAGAAGCGAGGAAAGAAACAACGTACAATCATCACGCTTTTAGTGAACATCAAAAGGAGAAAAAAATGGATAGACGACATTTCTTACGCGTAGGGGCATTAAGTTTATTTGCGATAAATAGTTTAAAATTAAGCGCGGCTGAACAAAATAATGCGTTGTCTTTGCGCATTATTGCGACAACAGATATTCACGGTTTTTTAACCGATTTTGATTATTATAAAGATGCACCAACCGATAAATTTGGTTTTACACGTGCTGCCAGTTTAATCGCAGCAGCACGGCAAGAAGTGAAAAATTCCGTGTTAGTCGATAATGGCGATTTAATTCAAGGCAACCCGATCGCAGATTATCAAGCCGCAAAAGGTGATAAAGAGGGGAAACCTAACCCCGCTATTTTAGCCTTAAATGCGATGCATTATGATGTGGGAACAATTGGTAATCACGAATTTAATTATGGTTTAGCCTATTTAGATCGCGCCATTAAGCAAGCTGATTTTCCAATTATTAATGCAAATGTCGTCAATGCCAACGATGAAAAACCGTATTTCCAACCTTATTTTATTCAAGAAAAAACCGTGACAGATAATGCCGGAAAATCGCATCAGATTAAGATTGGTTATATTGGTTTCGTTCCACCACAGGTTATGGTGTGGGATAAAGCAAATTTAGAAGGTAAAGTCAAAGCCTATGATATTAAGAAAACCGCAGAACACTATGTCCCTATTGTAAAAGCAAAAGGGGCAGATATTATTGTGGCGTTGGCACATACAGGGCCTTCCGATGAACCTTATAAAGAAGGGGAAGAAAATGCCGCATTCCATTTAGCTGATGTAAAAGGAATTGATGCGATTATCTTTGGGCATTCACACCGTTTATTCCCGAATAAAGAATTTGCCCACAGTAAAGGCGCAGATATTGAAAAAGGCACAATGAACGGCGTACCTGAAAGTATGGCGGGTTACTGGGCAAATAATATCAGTGTGGTTGATTTAACCTTAAACCAACATAATGGCAAATGGTTTGTGACTGACGGTAAAGCGGCATTGCGCCCAATTTATGATGCGGATAAAAAGAAAGCCCTCATAGGCAACCATCCTGAAATTGCGGCATTACTTGCACCTATTCATCAAGCAACGCGTGAATTTGTTGCACAACCGATTGGTAAAGCATCAGACAATATGTATAGTTTCCTCGCGCTATTCCAAGATGATCCAACGGTACAAATTGTTAATCAAGCACAGAAAGCCTATGCTGAAAATGTCGTTAAAAACCTACCAGAGCTGGCAGGAATTCCCGTGTTAAGCGCGGCTGCCCCTTTTAAAGTTGGCGGACGTAAAAACGATCCAACCGCCTATGTTGAGGTAGATAAAGGGAATTTAACCTTCCGCAACGCCGCCGATCTCTACCTTTATCCCAACACCTTAGTGATCGTAAAAGTGAGTGGGGCAGAACTTAAACAATGGCTTGAATGCAGTGCGGGAATGTTTAATCAGATTGATCCACAGAGTGATAAAGCACAACCTTTATTAAACTGGAATGGCTTCCGCACCTATAATTTTGACGTCATTGATGGGGTTAATTATCAAATTGATGTGAGCCAACCCGCACGTTATGATGGAGAATGCAAACTCATCAATCCTACCGCCTCGCGCATTGTCAACCTGACTTACCAAGGTAAGCCCGTGCAAGAGAGCGATCAGTTTTTAATCGCAACGAATAATTATCGCGCATATTCTGGCAAATTCCCGGGAACGGGGGATGCGCATATTGTCTTTGCCGCACCAGATGAAAATCGCCAAATTTTAGCGAACTATATCAGCCAAACCACAAAAGAAAAAGGCGAGGTGATACCTTCAGCAGACAATAACTGGCGATTAGCCCCTATTGCAACAAAGATACCACTCAATATCCAAGTGGAAACGTCACCAAGTGAGAAAGCCAATACGTTTATCAAAGAAAAAGCCCAATACCCTATGGATTATATCGGTCAAGATGAACTTGGTTTTGCAGTCTATAAAATAAATTTAAGCCAAAAATAGACCGCACTTTCTAATATGGCGATGTTTTCGCATCGCCATATACACTTACATATTGATTAAGGTGATTCTTCCCTCTCAGTAATCAATAACGATTAAATCTAAAGTGCGGTGAAAATTTTCCACATTTTCAATGAGTAATTTTTCAATCTGTGATCTACATCACAGGCACTTTATGATTCTCATCATATTTCCTCTCTTACCATTTTCTCTAAACTGCTATTAGCGATGAAAAATATCGTCAGGCAATGTTGAAATAAAACACACTTAGATCGCGTTGTTTTATTCCCAACTTCAACAACTATAGTTTCTATATATCACAGGGAGAAAAATATGCAATTTAACTGGAGTATAGATGGCAGTATTGTTGGACTTTATATTTTATTAAGTCTTGTTGTCGGCATTATTGTGCGTAAATATGTCAAAAATGTGAATGATTTCCTCGTTGCAGGTAGAAATGTAGATTTACACGTAGGGATTGCCTCTTTGGCTGCCACGGAATTTGGCATCATTACCTGTATGGCTGCAGCTCAACTAGGCTATAAATATGGTTTTGCGGGGGCAACGGTGGGATTAATTATGACTATCGTGATGTTCACTGTAGGGAAAACAGGATTTTGTATTGAACCTTTACGTAAAGCAGGCGTGGTAACTATTCCCGAGTTCTTTGAGCATAAGTTTGGTAAAAAAGTGCGATGGGCTGCTGGTGTCGTTATTGTTCTTGGTGGCTTACTTAATATGGGCGTTTTCTTGCGTACAGGCGGGGAATTTTTAGTTGCGGTAGCAGGACTTAAGCCTGAATATTTAGAAATTACGATGACGATTTTATTACTTGTTGTTGCGTTATATACCATATTGGGCGGTATGCTTTCTGTTTTAGTGACAGATTATATGCAATTTATTTTAATGAGTGTTGGCTTAGTTCTTACCACTTGCACTATTTTTTATCAAATTGGTTGGGATACTTTATTTGATACGGCTATTTCAAATTATGGTATGGGAGGAATTAACCCTTTTGTTAATCCAAATTTAGGTTGGCAATATGTGCTTTACACCGCTTTAGTCTTAACTGCCACCGTGCTAACTTGGCAAACGATGGTTTCACGTGTCCTGTCAGCAAAAGATGAGAAAGTGGCGAAACAAATGTACACCCGTACAAGTTTATTTTATATCGTTCGTTCTTTAATTCCTGTGATGTGGGGTGTTGCCGCTTTATCATTAGTTAGTTTAGAAAGTGTAGGAGGCAAACCGATTCAAGCGATGCCAACAATGCTATCCATTGTGATTCCAACAGGTATTATCGGTTTGCTTGTTGCGGCTATGTTGGCGGCAGATATGTCCACGAATTCATCATATTTATTAGGTTGGGCAAGTGTTATTTATAATGATGTTTTGATCATTTTCCATCAAAATAAATGGTCCGAACGTAAATCTATTGCCGTGAATCGAGTATTAGTCGCTTTAATTGGTATTTTCTTGCTCTTTTATGGATTATGGTATCCATTGAAAAGTGATCTTTGGGTCTATATGACCTTAACGGCGACAATCTATTCTGTGGCGGTATCAACATTACTTATTTCAGCTTGTTATTTCAAAAAAGCCAATAACTGGGGGGCGTATGCAACAATTGTGGTCGGTGCATTAACGCCACTTTCATACTTAGTTGCACAGCAAATTCCCGCCCTTGAACCGATTGCGAGTCAAATTGGTCCTTATTATTCAGGTATTGCAGCATTTGTTTTTGCTTGGATTGCAATGATTGTGGGTTCATTGCTAAAAAATGCATTGCGTAAATAGGGGGAAATATGACAGAGATACTCATTTTATTTTGGAAAGGATTAATTCTTTGTGGATTAATTTGGTATGTATGTACTATTTTTATCGTAGGTAAAAAAGGATTTCAAAATATTAAAACAATGTTAGGGGTCAGCAAAGATGAAAAAAACGAATGTTGTAATGATAATCGCTGATGATTTGGGGTATTGGGCATTAGGTTGTTATGGCAATAAAGACGCGATTACCCCAAATATTGATCGCCTTGCTCAGCAAGGAAAAAAATTTGAAAACTTTTTCTGCGTATCGCCAGTATGTTCTCCAGCTCGAGCATCTATTTTTACGGGGAGAATACCTTCCCAGCACGGTATTCACGATTGGTTAGAAGAATGGGAAAATGGCGCTACCACAGAACATTATTTAAAAGGGCAATCCACTTTTGTTGATCAATTAAAACAGCACGGATACCACTGTGCAATGAGTGGAAAATGGCATTTAGGAATGGCAGATATGCCACAATGTGGTTTTGATCATTGGTATTCCCATCAGCGTGGTGGTGGTCCTTATTTTAATGCGCCAATGTATCAAGATGGCGTATTCATTGAAGAACCTGAATATATTACGGATAAAATTACCGACTATGGGCTAGACTTTATTGAAAAGGTACATAATGCGAAACAGCCATTTTTTCTTAATTTAAGTTATACCGCACCGCATTCTCCTTGGGATAGAAAAAATCATCCACAGGAAATGCTTGATCTTTATGCTGATTGTCAATTTGAATCTTGCCCACGGGATCCTTATCATCCATGGAAAATTTATGAAACCTTTGAAGGTGATGAAACAGCACGTTTAGAGATATTACGCGGCTATTTTGCAGCATTGACTTCAATGGATTTTAATATTGGACGAATTCTTCATTCGCTTGAAGAAAAAGGAATTTTAGAAAATACACTGATTATTTTTACCAGTGATAATGGTATGAATATGGGGCATCACGGTATTTTTGGTAAAGGCAATGGCACAAGCCCTGTGAATATGTTCGATACCTCTGTAAAAGTACCGTTTATTCTCTATCACAAAAATCATTTATCCACAGATACCGTAGATAATCTGTTAAGCCATTATGATTTCCGCCATACCTTGTTGGAATATCTCAATATCAATGATGAACAGCAAGCACAGGTACGCTATCCCGGAAAAAGTTTTGCTTCCCTACTGAAGCAAGATTCCTCAAATCCGTTAGAAGAAAATCATCTAGTGATCTTTGATGAATATGGACCAACTAGAATGATCCGTAATCGCTCGTTTAAATATATTCATCGTTATCCTGATGGGCCTTATGAATTTTATGATCTGCGTAATGATCTTGATGAACGTCATAATCAAATAAACAATCCCGATTATCAACAACAGATCACTGAAATGCGGCGAGAATTAAACAGGTGGTTTAATCAATATATTAATAAGGAAATAGATGGGGCCACCTTGCCTGTTTATGGCGGTGGACAGCGTACGTTTGCGGGAGAATGGGGAGGCTATGCAGAAAACACGTTCAACAAATACACCAGTAAATTTATTTTTTCTGCAGAAGCGGAATTGCAGGAAAAAGTGGATGTAAAGGTGAAAGAAAAAATTCAGTAAACTGATAGCATAAATGCAAAAAATAAAAAGTAGGAAATCATTTCCTACTTTTTTATTGTGTCATAGCACTATTTTATCACCAATGCCGCTGCCCCTTTTACGCCTGCGGAATCAAGTAATTGGCTTGGTTTGATTTGTAAGTTTTGTAAGGAAACGCCTAGGGCATAGTGCGGTAGAAATTTTTGTACTTTTTCAATGATGAACTCAGCGGATTTTGCGACTCCACCAGCGAGGACGATAAGTTCAGGGTTAAAAATATTGATCAGCACGCCTAAACCGTAAGCTAAATATTTTGCAAAATTATCCACCACTTGTAGGGCTAGTTCATCTCCTTTTTTGGCGTATTCAAAAATATGATGTGCTTGAAGGGCATCTAAATCAGTGGAAAAACGCTGAAAAAACTCACCGCACTTCATTTCAAGTAATAATTTTTTTGCTTCTCTAACTAACCCCGGTGCAGAGGTATAGGTTTCTAAGCAACCTGTTAATCCGCACCCACATTTCATTCCTTGTTCGTTCACCATTATATGCCCAAATTCGCCTGCGCAGCCGCCAGAACCAGACAATACCTTGCCATTTAACAAAATACCTGAAGCAATGCCAGTACCAATGGGGACAACGATAAGATTCGCAATTCCTTTTCCCGCACCAAATAAATGTTCTCCTAAGGTAATGGCGCGTACATCGTTTTCCACCACCACATTTTTATGAGAGATGTCTTCCATTAATTGTTTGGCATTAAAATCATCTCCCCAAGAAAAGTTAGCCGCAATTTTGACTACCGCTTGATTCACTACGGGGCCGGGAATGCCCAAACCAATCCCTTCTAATTGGGTTTCTGAAAGCTGGTTTTGTGCAAGCAAAGCCAAAATAGTCTGCCAAATGCGAGAAAAAGTGGTTCTTGCACCTTGCTGAGATAGTGTTGCAATGCTTTGTTCTGCGAGAATATTAAAATGGCTATCTAAAATACCAATTTTTGTGTTTGTACCGCCAATATCCACACCTGCGTAATATTTCATCCTCAACTCCATTTATTTTATAAACCTAAATTCCAACATAACTGATTTACCCAAAGCAGACTATGATAAATATCATAGTTATGCAGTGATAGGGATCACAATTTTGCAAACTTGTGTGCGGAATTTGTTTTAAATGCTTAAAGGCTAGACTTACTGTGTAAGTAAAATTGAGAGATAAAAAAATCTGCCCGAGATGAGCAGATTTAATGAAAAGGAAAATGGAATTAGTTTTTTGCCGCCGCAGCTGCTTTTACAATCACCGCAAAAGCAGGGGCTTTTAGTGAAGCACCACCAACTAATGCACCATCAATATCTGGCTGAGTAAATAATTCCGCCGCATTGGCATCATTTACTGATCCACCATATTGAATAATTACTTGATCGGCAACAGCTTGTGATTTGGCAGCAATATGCCCACGAATAAAGGCGTGAACCGCTTGTGCTTGTGCAGGCGTTGCTGATTTCCCTGTACCGATCGCCCAAATTGGTTCATAGGCAATCACCGCACCATTAAAGGCTTCTACGCCTAGCGCATTGATCACAGCATCAATTTGGCGAGCACATACTTCTTCTGTTTTGCCTGCTTCATTTTCAGCCTCTGATTCCCCAATACATAACACAGGGATTAAACCAGCTTCTTTTAATGCCGCAAATTTTTTCGCAATAAATTCATCGCTTTCTTTGTGATAAGTACGGCGTTCAGAATGTCCGATAATGATGTACTTCGCGCCAAAATCTTTTAACATTGCGGTTGAAATATCGCCTGTAAATGCACCTTGCACGTTCACATCAACGTTTTGTGCGCCTAACGCAATTTGGCTACCCGCTAACGCCGCTTCCGCTTCCGCTAAATACATCACAGGTGGCGCAATTGCCACATCACAACCATTCACACCGGCAAGTTCCGCTTTTAAACCCTCAATTAATTCTTTGGTAAACGCTTTACTACCATTTAATTTCCAGTTACCCATAACTAAAGGACGACGTGCCATAATTTTTCTCCATAGTAATTAATAAAAAATAACCGCATTACTATATCAAATTTTTTATGTTCTACCGTTGATTTTAGGCAAATTTGAAAAAAATTTTTCCGAAAAGATGATTATTTTGTGTTAAAAAGATACAATTCACTGTATAAATTTCACAAAAAATCATCAATATGAAAATATTTAAAGCTGAACAATGGAATCTAGAGCTATTGCTCCCCCTCTTTGAGCAATATCGTCTTTCACAAGGTATGGTGGAAAACCCAGAACGAACCTTAATTTTTCTGACCAATCGAATTCGCTTCAGTGAAAGTATTTTTTTCCTTGCTGTCGATGAACAAAATCAAGCACTGGGTTTTATTCAACTTTACCCGCGTCTTTCTTCGTTACAACTTCAACGTTATTGGCAACTTACCGATATTTTTGTACAGCAACACGCAAATTCATCAAAAATTTATACCGCACTTATTGCGAAAGCAACGGAGTTTGTTCGTTATACGCAAGCCACTCGACTTATTGTAGAACAACGTAGTCAACAGCATAATTTGTTAGAAATGGCAGGCTTTAAAGTAAACCCAGATAAACAAATTTTTGAACTTCGTTTGTAGGGCAAAGTCTAACAATAGGCTTATCAAAAACACATTTAGGAGCTATTTATGAAAGCGATAAAAACCTTGGCTTCAGCCATTGTCATTGGTTCAGCCATTTTAGCAACGGTACCAAGTTATGCGGCTGATTGTCCTGTTACCAATGTGAAATTTAAAAAGGGTGCGTCTTCAGCCAGTTACAATGGAAAAATTAAAGGCTGGCAATGTCGCACTTATGCGTTTTATGCCAAAGCAGGGCAAACCTTAACCTTTAACTTAAACACAAAAGGCGCAGCGGAAGCGATTATTTATGGTAACGATGATTTTGTACAAAATGAACCTTATACGCTACCAAAAACAGGACGTTATGAAGTCCGCGTACTCCAGCCTAAAGCTCAATCCATTAAAAATTTAACTTCACGTTATAAAGTGAATATTCAAATCAAATAAGAGGATTTATGGAACGAAAAAGTGCGGTGAAAACATACCGCACTTTTTGTTATTCTTCAGGTTTAAGCTTAATAAGCTACTAAGATTTCTTTTTCACTGATGGTATCACCATAAACAGGCAACAAGGTTTTATCATAAGCTTGTTTTAAAATGCCTTCTTTGCTTAATTTCTCGATTTCCTGATCTAGCCACGCACGCAATGCGCTGTCCCCTTTTTTCACTGCAGGCGCAATAACATCTTGATCACCCAGGTTTTTTATCCCAACGGTAAAGCCCGGATTTTCTTTTGCCCAAGCAAAGAGCAAGGTGTTATCGTGGGCAAGTGCATCGCCACGTCCATCTCTTAAAGCGTCAAAGGTTTCTGTATTTTGTTCAAATTTTAATAATTTGATATTGGGGTAGTTTTTGCTGAAGTAAGCATCTGCCGTTGTGCCTTTATTGACTAACAAGGTTTTGCCTGCTAATTGATTGATGTCAGTGATAACCGCGCCATCTTTTGATACCACGCCCAACGCGACTTGCATATAAGGTTTGGCGAAATCCACCGCTTCTTTTCGAGCTGGGGTAACGGTAAAGTTGGCGAGAATAATATCTACTTTGTTAGACTGTAAATATTCCACGCGATTTGCCGCTTCCACTAAAACATATTGCACTTTGTTTTCATCACCAAGCAAATCTTTTCCAATGGCTTTAGCAATTTCCACATCAAAACCTTGGCTTTTACCTTGATTATCTACATAGCCAAAAGGCGGTTTATCACTAAAAACGCCAATGCGTATGCTATCAGCTTTCTGTAACTGCTGAAGACGATTTTGTGCGTTATTACTTTCGTTGTCATTACACGCCGTTAAGCTAACTGCAAGCAATGTGGTGGCAAAAAGTGCGGTGATTTTTTTAAATGTTTTCTGCATAGTCTATTCCTCTTGGTTCATAGTTTAAGATGTTTAAAAAGGCTTTTGCCCGATCGGAAGTCGGGTTAGTGAAAAATAAGTCTGGCGTGTTTTCCTCCACAATTTTTCCTGCATCCATAAAAATAATGCGATCCGCCACTTGGCGAGCAAACGCCATTTCGTGCGTAACAATGAGCATTGTCATTCCTTCTTTAGCAAGTGCTAAAATCACATCTAACACTTCACGCACCATTTCGGGATCAAGGGCTGCGGTAACTTCATCAAACAACATAATTTCTGGGTTCATACATAAAGAACGTACAATCGCGATACGCTGTTTTTGCCCACCAGAAAGCTCACGCGGATAGGCATTTTTGCGATCTTGCAACCCTACTCGTTTAAGTAATTCATCAGCCTGCTTTTCTACTTCCGTACGCAAGCGTTTCTGAACTTTTATTGGCCCAAGCAAAATATTGTCAATCACTGAAAGATGAGAAAATAATTCATAGTTTTGAAAAACCATTCCAATATGCTGGCGCGCTTTTACCCAAGGCACGTGTTTGCCTAATACACCTTGATCTTGCAAGGTAATTTCGCCACTTTGAATGGATTCCAGCCCATTAATGCAACGTAGTAAGGTGCTTTTTCCGCAGCCTGAAGGCCCAAGCAAAACCACAACTTCGCCCTTTTTTATAGCTAAATTAATTCCTTGAAGTGCGGTAGTTTTTTCATATTTTTTTATCAGTTGTTTTATTTCTAATAATGCCATTTTGATTTCCTTTTACTGTTCCCAATGATTTTCCATATAGCGAGAAAATCGAGATAAGGGATAACAAATTGCGAAATATAAAAGAAAAATAAGTCCATAAATCCAAAATGCAGCAGAAGGATCAGTAAATAAGGAGGTTTCGATAATTTGTTGCCCTACTTTTACTACATCTAACACGCCAATTAACATTGCTAATGAACTGGTTTTAATCATTCGGGTAAATAAATTAATTGCACTTGGTGTAACCCGTTTTAAACTTTGCGGAAGCAATACATATAGGAAGGTTTGTGTTGCGTTCAATCCTAGGGCATAAGCAGATTCTCTTTGATGTTTTTCAATAGAACTTAATGCCCCACGCATTAAATCGCCCATTTCAGCAGTTCCCCAAAAAATAAATACTAAAATACATACTGCCATTCCATTTAAATGAATATTGAACCACTTAGCTAAACCAAAATACGCAATAAATAACCAAACTAATAAAGGAATAATTCGCACTATTTCCAAATATAAACGACAAACTCCTCGTATTATTTTTTGCTGGCTTGTCATTGCAATGCCAAGTAATATGCCTAAAACGCAAGAAAATAATACGGAAAGAAATGCAATTTCTGCGGTTACGGCTAAACCATTTAATAACCGTTGAAGGTTATTTCCATCTAATAAAATAGCTAATCCCATTAAATCCTCCCATATTTAGCGTAACGGCTACGTTTTTCTAAATAATGAATAAAAAATGAAACTGGCAATAAGATAATGAGATAAAAGGTGACTAATAAAAATAATGCTTCGTTCGTTTTATAATCTAAGCCAATTAACTCTTTTGCCATAAACATTAATTCTGCAATGGCAATCGCACTGGCAATAGAGGTTTCTTTCATTAAAAAAAGACAGTTTGCCCCAATCGCAGGCAGTGAAAGGCTTAAGGCTTGCGGCGTGATGACATAAATAAAAGCTTGTGTGGGTGTTAATCCTAAGCTCAAAGCCGATTCAACTTGCCCTTTTGGAACACCTTCAATCCCCGCTCGAATCGCCTCAGCCATATAGCTTCCCCCAAGAAAACTTAAGCCCACAACGGCGCAAGTAAATCCCTCTAACTTAATTCCTAATTTGGATAATCCAAAATAAAGGAAGAAAAGCTGGATCAACAATGGGGTATTACGAGAAAGTTCAATATAGACTTTAGCGAAGGAATGCAAAAAACGAACGTTATAGCTGGTTACCACAGCACACAAAAACCCAATAAGGAGAGAACACACAATACTCAAAAACGATAGCTGTAAAGTGATAATGCTGGCATCAATAAATTTTGGAATATTGTCAAAAACATACTGCCAATTCATTTTTCTTCCCTATTGAAGTCATAAACGAGCAATCATTTTAAACAATAAAATTGCTGATTGAAAAAGAATAAAAATTTATTGGTTAGATTTTTTAGTTATATAAAAAGTGCGGTGAAAATATACCGCACTTTTGTTTCGTAGAACAAATCCTCTGTTGCTCAATTCCTCAATATCATCCTTCATTAACTTTCACGACCGTTTAGTGTGCCATTCAATAATCATATCTTTGTAATGTATTATTCTCTTATATTTGATATCTGATGCACAAAAATAAAAAATCGTTTTATTTTTATTGTGATCTTGTTCATATTTTCAAAACAGAGAAATTGAGTTCTCTTTTTCATCCGCGTAGCATAACGTGCATTACTACTATTAGTTAAGGAGAAAAAAATGCCTCAATTTCGTTTATCAAAAGTGATGTGTATGCTAGCTCCCGTGATGTTAGCCGCCATTCCAACTTTCCCTGTCCAAGCTGTAACAAATTCTGTTTTAACCGTAGAACAGGGCAAAACACAAAATACCTATGATCAAATCTTGCAAAACTGGAAAACTCACCTTACAGGGATATCAGTAGATACCACAAATAATATCGCTAGCAATGCACAACAGGCATTATTAAATAAGGATACGTTTGATTTTAGTGAACAAAAAACAGCTGGCGCAAAAATTCGCTCAACAGTGAATACAATCAGAGATTTAGCCGTAGGCTATAATAAATCTGGTTCACAATTTTACCAAAACCAAGAGACTAAACAGTTAATTATTTCTTCTTTGGAAAAAATTCATACGGGCGGTTATCAAGTCGGCGGTAAAGAATATGGTAACTGGTGGCACTGGGAAATTGGTATTCCCAAATCGTTAAATGATGTCTTAATTTTGATGAACGATGACATACCAGCTGATTTGAAAGAAAAATTAATCGCTGCGACAACGTATTTCCAACCAGATCCAACAAAAAGTGGCGCAAATGCTGAAGCGGCGAAATATTCCACATCAAAATATGAAAGAACAAGTACAGGTGGAAACCGCACGGATACTTCAACTGTATCACTGGCACGCGGTTTATTAACTCATAATAATGCGGAGGTTCAACAGGCTATTCAAGCAATTTATGATGTGGGCGAGCTTAAAAATGGAATCAGAGATACAGATGATGCAACATTAAATGATGGATTTTATGCTGATGGTTCATTTATTCAACACTCTTCTGTGGCTTACAATGGCACTTATGCCTCTGTCTTAATTGAAGGATTAGGACTTTTTGCTTATATGCTTAAAGATTCACCAAACTTTGTTTTTAGTGATCCCAAAATGGATAATATTTATGAGTCACTTCTTAAAGGATATAGCTGGTTATTAGTAAATGGAGGAATGAATGACGCTGTAAATGGACGTGCTATAACCCGAGAAAATAGTAGTGATATTACCCGTGCAAAACGCTTTATTAGTGATATTTCCTTATTAATTGATAGTGCGCCAGAAAAATACAAACCAGCATTACAAGGACTATTAAAGCGCACGCTACTTGAACAGCATTATTCTATTGAGGATGCGCCAAACAATACAGTGCGGAATATTTTAAAAAATATCCTTGATAACCCAAATATTAAACCAACCGAAACCATTGGGGTAAAACGCTTTTCTTTTATGGATCGTGCTGTGCAAAAAAGTCCTAAGGGAACAGTGATTATTGCAATGCATTCTAATCGGACTGCTGCCTATGAAAGTATGAATGGTGAGAACCTTCAAGGTTGGTACACTGGTGATGGAATGACCTATATTTATGATAACCAACGTACCGATTCATTTACAAATTATTGGCATAATGTCGATACCTATATGCTACCGGGAACGACCGAAAGCACCGCTATTCGGAAAGATGGCTCTAAGCAACGTCGATATTTAAAAGATCGTAGTAGTAAAACCTTTGTAGGTGGTGTAGATAATGGTATTAAGGCAGATGGTTCACAAGGCAATGCCACTAAAGCCATTATTGCAATGGATTTCACGTCTTATAATGATAAGACGACTGCGAAAAAATCTTGGGTTCTGCTAGGTGATATGGTACTCGCGCTAGGCTCAAATATTGCTAGCACAGATAAAGGTGAAGTATTAACAACAATTGATAATAGAGTCATCAATGGCAAGCAAACTTTATCTCAGGTTGGTGATACCATTTCTTTTACCGATCCTGACACGCAACAAACTATCAGTTATAAAATCCTTGATAAGCAGCAACCCTATACGGCTATTGAGAAGGGTAAAGATGGTTCAACAGAATTTGCTAAAATTTGGTTAAACCACGGAACAAAACCAAAAGAGGCGAGTTATGCTTACCTCATTATGCCGGGTTATCGTGCAGATGAAGCAAACCATTTTGATACAAATTCAATCCAAATTCTACGACAAAATGCCCAACAACACGCAGTAAAAGTAGGCCATAGCCTCTTTGCTAATTTCTTTGAGGCAGGCGAGGTTGATGGTTTAACGGTGAATCATCCTCTTTCTGTTATCAAAACAGAAGAAAATGGGCGATTAGATGTGTATGTTGCTGATCCAACTTTGACACTTAATGATGAAATTAATTTGTCAGTACTTGGTAAATATATCTTACAAGTTGGTAATAATGTCACTGCCACAATTTTAGGAGAAAAAACAGAATTTACCTTTAAGCTTGATAATCACCAAAAATATTTCTCAGCTATTGAGGAAAGCCAGTATAAGGAAAATAACTCCGTAGAACCCCCAAAAACAGAAACCACATCTGAAAATTCTGAAGATAATCCAGCGGTAACATCAAATAACAATACGGATACACTCTCGGATACATCAGACAATGCCGTTGAATCTAATGTGGATAAGGATGATAAAGGCAGCACAACTCCTACACCAACTCAAATTGAGGATAATAATCATACTGTAACCTTAGAAGAAACGGTGGAATCTAATGATGAAGAAGAAAATCTTACCGCTCAAACATCTTCTGAACAGGTTGCGTTTAGCCAAGATTATCTTGATAAATATGCGAAAACCCTAAGAAATCTAACCGATATAGATGTTTCTATCATTGATAACTTCAACTATGATCATTATTTCACAGCGACATTAAGTGAAAGCAATAAACAGGGGTTAGGTGGAAAATTCCAAACAGGGTTTAACCAATCCTTGAATGATCATACAAAAGTCGGGGCGTTTGCAGAATATCGTTATAATGATATTCATCAGTTAGGTATTGGTGCTAACGCGAAATGGTATGATTTTTCTAGCTTTATTCGTTATCGTCACGTTTTTGATAGCACTGTACACGCAGATTATCTCGACCTTTATCTTGGTTATGATAAAACCTTTGCTATTAACCAATTTACCATTCAACCACGCGTTGGTGTGCTAGGTTCTTATCTACTAGATAGCAAACTGCCAGATAATGGCAAACTCGCCCATCATTTTGCTGTTCAAACACAGCTATCAAGTAAATTTAGCTACCATATTGGTGGCATAGCACTTTACCTTGAGCCAGCTTGGAAAGTAAACTTAGATGAACCATATCGTCTTCAATTAAATGGACAAGAATACAAACTCACTCGTTCAAAACAAGAATGGATAGGCAAACTCGGAATTGCCAAAAATATTGGTAATTACACCTTTGATTTCAGTGTACAAACTAACAACCATCAAGAACGCAAGATGATAGCAACCTTTAATTATCAATTCTAAAAAATAAAAATGCTCTCACGAATTGAGAGCATTTTTCTTATCACAATAACGTCAAAACCTGTTCAGGAATAATTTTGGGTGCAGGAATAAAAATTTGTTTATGGCGGTTGAGTTCGCCTTTTTCGATAATAATACTGCTTTTGGGGACTTTAAACAGTTTGCTTAGGAATTTAACTAAATGGGCGTTGGCTTGACCATCAATGGGCGGAGCGGTAAGGGTAATTTTTAGCTCGTTGTCGTGTAAGCCAACAAGTTGGTCTTTACTTGCTTTCGGTTGCAGAAAAATCCGCAACCGAATTCCTTTCTCTGTTTGTCCGGCGGCATTCATCAGGCGAGTTGCCATAAGATAGGGGCAATATCATACATAACACGGTTGGCATAAAATAACAAAAATGCCAACAACATTGGGGAAAAATCAATCATTCCTGTATTCGGTAAAATACGGCGAATAGGATTAAGCAAAGGCTCAGTCAGTTGATAAAGGGTATATTGCAATGGATTTTGCCCACGATTAAACCAGCTCAAAATGGCTTGGATAAATAACACATAAATCACCGCTTCCCCGAGTGTGCGTAAGGTATGTAGCAAGCCAATAAAAAGATAAGCTTGTGGGCTTGCCGCAAGTTCTGCTGAACCCAATAAATCAATCAAAGGGTATTTTATTGTACCTAAAATAATACATAGCACTAATGCCGCAGTATTTAATCCTTTAACCGTAGGAAGAAATTTTTGTAAAGGCGCAACCACTGGCTGTGTAAATTTGACTAAGGTTTGCGAAAAAGGATTATAAAAATCCACACGGCTATATTGAAACCAAGTGCGTAAAATTAAGACGAAACTAAACACATTAATTAATGTATAAACTAAAAATTGAAGGGAATTTAAACCCATTATTTCCTCCTTAAAAATTATAACCAGCCTTTACGTTTAAAATAAATATAAGGCGTAAGCGCGGCGACGATCATTAAGCCAATTGCCATTGGATAGCCATATTTTAAATGCAATTCTGGCATAAATTCAAAGTTCATTCCATAAGTTGATGCGACAAGTGTTGCAGGTAAAAACATTACCGAAACAACTGAGAAGAATTTCATAATCTTATTCTGTTCAATATTGATATAACCCATTGCCGCTTGCATTAAGAAATTCACTTTTTGGAATAAGGATTCATTATGCGGTTGGAGAGATTCAATATCGCGTAAAATATCACGCGCCTGTTCTAACTGATTGGCGGGCAAACGTGTTTTGCGCACTAAAAAGCTCAATGCACGTTGCGTATCCATCAAACATAAGCGCACTTTGGAACTGGCATCTTCTTGTTCCGTTAAGGTTGCCAATGCCTCATCAAACGCCTCACCTTGTTTTCCCTCTAAGATAACACGGCTTAATTTTTCTAAATCCGCATAGACGTTTTCAATAACATCAGCAAGTTGCTCGATTTTTGTCTCAAATAAATCTAATAACACTTCATAAGCATTACATTCAATTAAACGCTGGCTACGTGAACGCATTCGATATAAACGGAAAGCAGGAAGTTCACGATCACGCAGGGTGAATAAGCGTCCATCACGCAAGGTGAACGCCACGCTAGCCAAGTCAGCGTAATCATTTTCATCTTCACAATAGAAAAACGAGTGCAAATGTAAGCCATCTTCATCTTCAAAAAAACGTGCTGATGCCTCAATATCTTCCAATTCGAGGAAGGATGCCAAACTTTGTCCTAAACCTTGTTGCAACATTTCACGTTCTTCACCTGAGGGTTCGAGTAAATCAATCCAAATGGCAGCATTAAGATTTTCATCACCGTCATCTAGTCGAATTAAACGTGCATTTTCTAGTGCAAAAGCATTAATCATTTTGTCATACTCCTTGGGGGATTATGAACAAACCCGATGAACAAAAGAAAACTAAATAATCAACACAAAAGTGCGGTACAAAATTTTTGATTATTTAATTAAAGATACCTAATAATTGAGGTAATGAAACTTACCTGCGAAATCTCGCCGATAAGTGGAGGACGAGATTTAGATCAACGATAAATTGGGTATCGACTATGACTGTCCAAAGTGTGTGTCCTCTTGTTGCTAAATCGTGCGGAATGTTACGCTTCAATGGCGTATTCGTCAAGGGGATATGTGGGAAAAGAACGAGATCAAAGTGCGGTGAAAAAATGAAGAATTTTCCACCGCACTTGAAAGAAAAGCTATTTCACCACCGTAATCGTCCATTTCGCATCGCCAATTTGATCGAAATGGGTCACGTCATAACCTTCCTCAGCTGCCCAGTTGGGTATCGCCTCTGTGGCTTGAGTACAATCAAATTCAATTTCAATGCCATCACCAGCATTTAATTTTGCCATTACCGCTTTAGCCTCTTCCAATGGAAATGGACAAACCAACCCTGCTGTTTCTAATTTTACGATCATCTTAATCTCCTTCTCTGTCAATGATGCTTATGCTGAGGCGTTCACCAACGCCAATTTACGCGGGCGAATAAATAAAATGTGAGCCATTGTCCATACGCCCAAAATGGTGAAAGCAAGGGCGATCCAACCTTTAGAACTCATCACCGCCGTCGCTGTTAAACCATTACCAATAGTACAACCACCCGCTAGTGATGCGCCAACGCCCATCGAAAATCCACCTAGCACACTGTGATAAAGTGTTTTAGTATCGGGCAAGCGCCATCTAAACTCACGGCTTCCTTTTGCAGCAAGATAAGAACCGATAAAAATACCTATCACCAAAAACACGCCCCAATTTAACCGCTTTTCATCACCCGTTACTAAAAAATGAATCAGGTTTGCAGAAGGCGTGGTGATCCCCAATCCACCGGCTCGCCCCGTGCTTTCACTCGCTGGCCAAGCGACCAACGCAATAATGCCAATTGCTACCGCGGCAACAAAGGGGTGATAACGCTTTTCAAAGAGCCAATGGCGTAATCCTTGGTATTTTTGCGGTAAGGTTGCCACTTTATTTTTAGGACGTTTACTTAACGTGCGCGAGATGCCAAATACCACCGCGATCGCCAATAACCCCACTAACCACCAAACAGAAATCCCCAATTGGGCCGCAAGGTTATCATTCATTCTGGTATAGCGGGTGACACTGTTTTTGAACTCTACCAACACGCCATATTTCATCATCGCCGCGCTCAGCATATACATTGCCAACGCCAGCCAGCTTCCGATTAACCCTTCGCCTGCACGATACCACGTCCCCGTAGCACAACCACTAGCAAGTACAATGCCAATACCGAATAGGTAAGATCCCAAAACCGTGCCTAGCAAAGAAAAATCTTCGTAAGGCGATGAAACATAACCTAGCTCTACAAGCGTCAGCACCCCCACGCTTTGAATTAAAATCGCCAGTAAAAAGGCATAAAACATTTTGTTATTTTTCGCCGTGTACATATCACGAAAACCACCCGTCATACAAAAACGCGTACGCTGCAATACAAAGCCAAAAATAACACCGAGAATTCCTCCCGAAAAAATCGTCCAAAGCATAAACTTCTCCTCTCATTTCTTTATTAAGCGCAGGTATTATGCGAGAAATTTTTTATGGCTAGCCAATAATTAATTGAGAAGAGATATTTCTTTTAGTTATAAGAAATCGGTTTGCAAATTTTTGTATCGAATAGAAAATAATGGAAAGTAAGTAGAAATAAAGGAGAGGGCTATCCCTCTCCTCCGCTTGGCTGGCGTCGTTTGCCAATATTTTTCGTATCTTTATGGCGGAGTTTGGTTTTTTTCTGTTGTGCCGATTTTTTCTTTTCTGTACGTTTTTGTTTAATACGTGCTTTTTGTTTTTTGCTGACACTTTTTACTTCACCATCTTTCGGGGCTTTAGTGCGAGGTTCTAACCCTTCAATAAGGCGTGGTTTGAGTAGCTCTTTAGTATAACGTTTAATTTTGCCAAGCAGCTTATAATCGTGGGCTTCAACAAAAGACACGGCGACGCCTTTTTTACCTGCTCGAGCAGTGCGTCCAATACGGTGTAAATAGGTGTCTGCACTGTAAGGCAAATCCATATTCATCACGTGGCTGATGTCATCAATGTCAATACCGCGTGCTGCAACATCGGTGGCAACTAGCACGGTAACGACGCCATTTTTGAGTTTATCAATGGCATTATTGCGTTGCGTTTGCGCCATTTCCCCTTCTAAATAGGTGCTACGAATGCCGCGTTTCCGCAAGGTATCAGAAAGCTCACGCACGGTTTCACGGCGACGAACGAAAATAATGCCTTTACTCACTTTTTCTTGTTCAATAAAACGGGCAAGCAATTTTACTTTATGTTCATCGCTATCTGCGTGATAGTACCACTGTTGAATCTTTTTGCGCTCACGGCGACTTGGTTCGGCATCAATCTGTACGGGATCATTGAGTAATCGCCCCGCAAAATCCCTCAATAGTTCACCTTCTAAAGTGGCTGAGAAGAGTAAAGTTTGTTTGCGCCAGCGCGTTTCCGCCGCAATTTTTTCCGCATCTTGCCCAAAGCCCATTTGTAACATTCGATCCGCTTCGTCAAAAATCAGTATTTCTACGGAACGGCAATCAAAATTTTCTTCTTGAATATATTGCAATAAACGTCCGGGAGTGGCGACGACCAAATCTTGATTATCATTAAACACCTCGCCGTGATTTTGATAAGCGACGCCACCGGTGATCGTAGTGATATCAAGAGAGGTAAATTGTGCCAATTGCTCCGCTTGTTCTGCCACTTGCATCGCTAATTCGCGGGTTGGCGTGAGAACCAACACCCTTGGCGTGCCGGGTTTGCGACGTGGATTATCAAGCAAATGTTGCAACGCAGGTAATAAAAAAGCGGCAGTTTTTCCTGTGCCAGTTGGCGCTGAACCTAGCACATCTCGTTCCGCCATCGCTGCTGGAATGCTTTCTAACTGAATGGCAGTAGGGCGTTGATAGCCTTTTTTTGCCAAGGCTTTTAATAATTCAGGGGCGAGATCCAATTGTTCAAATTGTGCTAAGTTCATATTTCTTGTTACTATTAAGGAAAATTATCGCGAATTATACCGCACTTTGCGTTTAAAGTGCGGTCAATTTTTAGGAAGTTTATGACAAAGGAAAATCAGGGCTTTAGCTTTAAACAATTTCACGTGAATCACCATCGCTGTGCGATGAAAGTCGGAACAGATGGCATTTTGCTTGGGGCTTGGGCAGATATCCAAGAGGCTCAGACGCTGTTAGATCTTGGCACAGGCACAGGGTTGATCGCCTTAATGTTAGCCCAGCGTACCGCACAACATTGCCAGATTAGTGCCGTTGAGCGAGATCACGCAGCCGCAGAGCAGGCAAAAGAAAATCTTGAACATTCCCCTTGGGCGAAAAAAATGACCTTATATCATACAGATATTGCAACATTCGCACAAAATCCCCCACATCTTTTTGATTTAATTGTAGCCAATCCGCCCTATTTTTCCCCTGCACAAGATTGCAAAACACCCCAACGCAATCTTGCTCGCTATACACTTGAACAGAGCCATAATGATTGGCTAAATATCGCAGCACAATGTTTGAATGAACAGGGCAAAATCCAATTTATTCTTCCTTATAACGCAGGAAAAATCTTGCAAAAAAGCACCGCACTTTACTGTACAAAACAATGTGATGTGATCACCAAAATCGGCAAGCCCGCGCAACGCCTGTTGCTTACTTTCCGCAAACACCCCGCGCCAATGCAACATTCCCAACTGATTATTTATGACGAAAATAATCAATATCACCCTGATTTTGTGGAATTGACGAAGGCGTTTTATTTGAAGTTTTGAGAAAAATAATAATAGACTTTTAGGCGTGATATTGTGTTTTAAAAGGGCTTTGTTAGAATGTTGTTCATATTTATTAATTCAACTGTAAATCTTGATTGTTTCACTATTAAGGAGAATACAATGACTAATCCGCAATCCGCAATCCGCAATCCGCAATCCGCAATCCGCAATCCGCAATCCGCAATCCGCAATCCGCAATCCGCAATCCGCAATCCGCAATCCGCAATCCGCAATCCGCAATCCGCAATCCGCAATAAACTAATATTCTCAACTCTCTTTGCAAGCTTATTTTTAACCGCTTGTAATGATCCTAAAGAAGCCAATAAAGAGAATTTCGCAAAAGCGATTGAAGAACAATTGGCATTACAAAAAAGCCCAGCTATTTGTATTTCGTTACCTTCTGGTACATACGTTTCTGACCAATCACCACTTCATAATGCTGCATTGATTTTAAACACAGATGTATCTGATCAGCGTATACAACAATCACTTGCTCAGGCAGATTATTTCGTCAAAGCAGGACTGCTTACTTCAAAAGCAGACAAACTTGAAAAACTAGATTGGGGAAAGAAAAAAATCCTTAACGTGAATGTTTATGAAGTTACTGAACAAGGTAAACCATTTTTCAGCACAGGGATGTTTTCGCGAACTAAATTTTGTACGGGGGCATTAAAATTAGATTCTGTGGGTACATTCACTGAACCTAATGAACGAGCATCAGGGGGAAAACTTTCTCAAGTAAATTATACGGTAAGCTATGAAAATGTTGCTTCTTGGGCAACAAATAACGATGTAGAAAAATTATTTGGACGCCTGTTTGATAAAGCGAAAAATCAACAACGTACGGTGTTAATTCTCACTAATGAAGGTTGGAAAAGTATAACAGTATTAAATCAAGCTAATAAATAATTTTAAATTTATTGTTATTTTAGTTTGAAAGAAAATGCCGTAGCATCATTACAAAATTAAAGCGTAATAAACAAAAAGCCACATCACACATAATAAAGTGGCTTTTTGTTATTTAATGAAAATTACTCCGCAAATTCATCTAACATATCTAACGTTGGGACGAAGAAAAGTGTTCCTGTGCGGGTGCGGCTGAAATCAAGCAAGCGGTCATAATTACCAGCGGGGTTACCAATAAACATATTGTTTAGCATTGCTTGCACTGTGGTAAAGGTATTTGCGTAAGCAATAAAATAGGTTCCCACCTCGCCGTTTGCGGAGAATGGCATATTGTCGCGAATGACTTTGCGATCATCGCCCACATTGGCTAATGCACTGTGGCTGTTGCTTGGCTTGCTATCATCGTCCATTTCAATGTCATCGGCTTTAGAACGACCAAATACTTTTTCTTGCTCATTTACAGGTAATGCACGCCACGCTTGCATATCGTGTACATATTTTTGTACGAACAAATAACTACCGCCTTGGTAAGCGGGATCTTCTTCACCGATGGTACCGAATAATATGCGTTCTTCTGGATCGTGCGGGTTTTCTGTGCCGTCCACAAAACCGAGAATACTACGCCCGTCCCAATAACGAAACCCTTGAATATCGACCACACATTTTGCCACATCGCGCAACACATCTGCGATATTTTGTGCAATATCAAAGCAATAACTTGGTTGATCGCAACGGATATGAAAATGTAAATCACCACGCGTTGCCACCGCAGTGTATTTTGATCCCTTTATTGGTTCAAAAGGGGCAAGTTCTTTCGGTAATGGTTTAGGTAAATCAAGGCGTAGCCACGCATCGTGTCCAATGCCCATCACCACGCTGGCTTTCGCATCGGGAAAACGTGTTTTTGCTGTATTATTTAAGTTACCCACTAAACCACAAAGCTGTTGGAATGCGGGTTTAATATCGAGATTATCGTGAAAATTCCACACCATAAAAATGGTATTTTTATTTGGTTCATCAAGAACATTTTGTAAAGTCGCCATACTATTTCCTTCGTTAGAGGCACTTTAATAAGTGCGGTTGTTTTTTATTCCGTTTTTAAATATTGCAATCCATTCACTTGCATCATTTTGCCTGCTGGCGCACCAATTGCATTTGGTAAGTTATGAATAAGTGAATTGGCAAAATCGCCAGTATATAATTTTGCCCCTTGGTGGGTAAGATTAGACTGGCAATCAATATATACTTTGCCGCCCATTTTACGCCATAAATAGCAAAAACCGTAATCTTCAGAAAGATAGCGGTGAGTCTGTGGATCAATCATTACATCAAAAAAACGATAATGTAGCCCTAAATCTTGATAGCCAATGCTATCTGGCACATATTGTAATTCGGGATAATACGCGATCATTTTCTCAAAGACTTCACGTTTTATGCACATAAATCCTGTTGGGGCTTCATCCATTTCCATAAAACCATCAGGTAAAATTTCTAATTGCACTTTATCGCCTTCTACACCTCCAGTATTTACCGTGTATCTTGTGCTGGCAGATTCAAATTCTTGCTTTGTCATTCCAGCAGGAATTTCACTTGGAAATTGTTCGTATTTTAGGGGATAAACTCCCGCGGCAATATCATAGTCCGAAAGTAGTAAACGCAAAGCTGCATCAACAGAGAAACCAATATCGGAGTCAATCCAAAATAAATGTGTCCACTGTTTATTGGCTAAAAATTCTGCGACAGCATTATTTCTTGCTCGTGTAATTAAACTTTCGCCACGCTGTAAAGAAATCTGTAAGTGCAAACCAAGGTTTGCTGCTGAGCTTGTTAAATTAAGTAATGAAATCACATAATTATGAAAATATTTCCCGTCGTGGCTTGGCGTCATAATAACGGGACGCATTGTTTTTAGTGCATCAAGGTTTAGCATTAGTTTTCCTTCTTATTCAATCAAACCAGATTTTACAAGAAAATTATATATACCGTCTTGTTCAATATGATCGGTAACGTGATTGGCAACAGCTTTTAAGGTATCGTGTCCGTTTCCCATTGCTACGCCAACGCCAACTGCGCTGAGCATTTCGAGATCATTTAAGCCGTCTCCAAATGCCATAACATTTTCCATCGAAAAGCCAAGATGATGGGCAATCGCTTCAATTCCTCTCGCTTTTGAGCCTTCCGCATCAAAAATATCGACAGAATTTTCGTGCCAACGCACGGTTTTGAGATCGTCCAAAATATGTGCCTGCGCGACGAGTTCATCTTTGTCTTCTGCATAAAATGCTAACACTTGGTACACATCATTTTGTTGATAATAGGTTTTATCCACTTGATAATCTGTGGTGATTGGATCAAGGGCGTGTTTTAACATTGGCGTCATTTCAGAAACACGAATTTTATCATTAGAAACAAACGCATAGGCAATATGATGAAGATCAAAGAAATTCACTAGCCGTTGCACTTTTTCTGTTGGAATAGGGTGTTTTTCAATCACTTCTTCATTATGCACAGCAAATTGTCCGTTGGTTGTGACGAAAGTGTGAATCCCTTCTTGCGCCACCATTTCATTAATTTTAGCGGGAAAACTGCAACGTGCGCGCCCTGTTGCTATGCCGACTAAAATCCCGTTCGCGTGCAATTTTTGAATGGCAAGTCTGCCACTTTCTGGAAAATGAACTTTATTTTTTACAAATAAGGTTTCATCAATATCAAAAAAAACGGCTTTAATTTGCTTGCGATAGTTAGGTACGGTCATTTTTATCCTCTTTTACTAAATTTTGAGCAAATTTTACCATTTTTTGCGATCAAGATCGGAAAATTGATCAGAAAAAGTGTTTTTCTTAGAAAAATCAATTATAGTGGGTTCAACCAAAAGAGAAGTGCGGTGGAAAAATTGGTGAATTTTTTCGGTTTTCGTTGTGTCTTATGCCATCAAGTTTTATCGCAAGAGAAACAGGGTATATGCACAACTTGCAATAAAGCAATGAAACGTTACGTCTATTGTGGTTGTTGCGGAATGCCAACGCCAAGTTACGTTAAACATTGTGGACATTGCACAGCAACTCCTCCTCGCTGGGATCAAATTGTTATGGTTAGCAAATATGATCCACCTTTATCGAAATTAATTCAGCAATTTAAATTCCACCATCTCTTTTGGTTAGACAATACCCTAGCACGCTTGCTTTTATTAGCGGTTTATGAGGCAAGGCGACAACATTCCCTTCACTTTCCAGAAGCCATTTTTCCTGTGCCACTGCACCATTTTCGCCAGTGGAAACGAGGCTATAATCAGGCTGATTTAATCGCCAAGCGTTTAGCAAAATGGTTAGCTATTCCTTGTCATTCATCATTTATTCAACGCATAAAACACACGCCCCCTCAGCTTGGTTTAAACGCTAAAGCGCGTAAACAAAATTTAAAACACGCCTTTAGGTTTGAAAACCAAACATTCAATTACCGCTCTATTGCATTGATTGATGATGTGATCACCACTGGCTCAACCTTAAATGAAATCGCTCAACATTTTCGTCAATTAGGCGTGGAAAATATTCAAGTTTGGGGATTAGCGCGGGCTTTCCACACCGAGTAGTATCTTGTGTATAGAAAATACCGAATAAAAGAAAAGGTGGAAAAAAAATCTATCTAGGGGTATGATGCCTGACTATCTAGCTCAAGTATTACTGAGGAATAAATAATGCAACAAATTACGATTTCTGATGCGGCGCAAGCTCATTTTCGCCGTTTATTAGATCAACAAGAAGAAGGCACGAATATTCGTATTTTTGTGGTTAATCCGGGAACACCAAGCGCGGAATGTGGGGTGTCTTACTGCCCGCCAAACAGTGTAGAAGCTACCGATACCGAAATGAAATACGATACCTTTTCCGCCTTTGTTGATGAGGTGAGCTTACCGTTTTTGGAAGACGCTGAAATTGATTATGTGACAGAAGAATTAGGCTCTCAGCTTACGCTCAAAGCACCCAATGCGAAAATGCGTAAAGTCGCAGATGATGCGCCTTTAATTGAGCGTGTAGAATATGTCATTCAAACCCAAATTAATCCGCAACTGGCAGGACACGGTGGGCATATTACGCTGATTGATTTAACCGAAGAGGGCTATGCTATTTTACAATTTGGCGGCGGTTGTAATGGTTGTTCAATGGTTGATGTTACCCTTAAAGATGGGGTTGAAAAACAATTAGTCAGTTTGTTCCCTGATGAATTGAAAGGCGCTAAAGATGTAACCGAGCATCAACGCGGTGAACATTCTTATTATTAATCGTAAAACAAATAAAAAGGCACGAATTATTTCGTGCCTTTTTATTATCATTCGGGATCAAAATTGATCGCCCCAGAATAATTAAGTTGCCGCCACGCTTCATAAACCGCTACCGCAACAGAATTAGATAAATTCATACTGCGACTATTTTCTGTCATTGGAATGCGAATTTTTTGTTCCATTGGCATTTCATCTAAAATCGCCATTGGAATACCACGGGTCTCTGGCCCAAACATTAAATAATCCCCAGCTTGAAACGAAACTTGGCTATGTGCTAAACGCCCTTTGGTTGTCATTGCAAATAAGCGTTTAGGCTGTTCTGTGGCAAGAAAATCCGCAAAGGTTTTGTGCTTTTTAATTTCGGCAAATTCATGATAATCCAAGCCAGAACGGCGCAAACGTTTATCATCCCAAGTAAAGCCAAGTGGCTCAATTAAATGCAAACGAAATCCCGTGTTCGCACATAGGCGAATAATATTTCCTGTATTTTGGGGAATTTCTGGCTCATATAAGACAATATCTAGCATCATTTTTTTCTCGTTCAATTTCCGTATGCGAATTTTACCGCTGAATAATGAAAGATCAAAATAATAAAAAAAGCACCACACTTTAATATAAAGCCCTCACAAGGAGGGCTTAATGTTAGGCAGAAACGTTTTTTGTTTTAAATAGCGTGCAGAGCATCATCATTGCTAAGGTTGGCAATAACCACGTTAGGCCTTCCTGATGGAGCGGTATATGCGCTAATAGGTTCTGAATAAAGTGCGGTAATAATTCCATATTTTTTAGGCTATCGGTTACGCTAAATAAGGCAGTAATCCCCATAATAAAGTTGTACCCTGTGCGAGTAATGCCTAACTTATGACGTAATAACTGCATTACAACCAGCATAATGGCGATAGGATAAATTAATAACAATGCTGGAATGGTAACGCGTAATAACGTGTTCAATCCTGTTTCAGAAATAATAATGGTACAAATGGTAAATAACACCACGAAGAAGGTGTAATTTAAACGAGGATGGAATTTTGAAAAATAATCTGCACAAGCACTGGTGACGCCCACAAGGGTTGTTAAGTTAGCTAACAGTACGATAGCACTCATAATCCAAGATCCTTCACGCCCAAATAACGCATTCACATATTGCGCAAAAAGTTGTCCACCATTGGTTGATGTTTGAGCCACTTGTTCACCCGTCGCGCCTAAATAGAAGAGACATAAGTAAAGTAAACTCAATAACACCACTGAGACAGCGCCCGCCGTCAGGGTATAACGTAAAATCGCACGTTTATTTGAAACCCCTTTCACCGCTAATGCTCGTGCGACAATGCCGCCAAATGCCATTGCGGAAAGCACGTCCATTGTTTGATAGCCACCAATCAACCCCGTTGCAATCGCAGAATGATCTTTATAAGCCTGACTTGGTTCAACAATATCTGAAAGTGGTGCATTCACCACTTCAAACCCAACAATGGTTAATAGTACCAGTAATGCAGGCGCCATAAATTTCCCAATGCTAGAAATCATTGTACTGCGCCCTAGCATAAAACTCATTCCGATTAAGTTAAATACCGTCACAAAAATAATATGGGAATACTCACCAGACAATAAATTCAAGGGCTGCCACGCCATTTCATAAGCAACATTTGTGACTCTCGGCATTGCAAAGGTTGAGCCAATGACTAAATATAAAATTGTCCAGAACGCCACCTGAGCCCACTTAGGTAAATCGAGGGAAAGTTCTTCCCCACAGCCTTTTAAGGTTACGACAATTAAGGTAATAAAAGGCATAAGTACGCCTGTTAATAGAAACCCTAACGCCCCCCAAAACCACAGACTTCCAGCATAATATCCTTCCATTGGTGGAAAAATAATATTCCCAGCACCTAAGAAGAGAGAAAAAATCATCATTCCCAAAATCGCAACATCTTTTCCAGATAACATTTTATTAACCTCTTAAAACTCAGCATTTAATATTATATTAATAAATAATCAAAATGATTTTCCACTAGAAAATGGGAAAGTTATAGAGTTTTATGATTTTATTGTCAAGCGGGAGAGGGGATTTCTCAGGAATTCGCGTGGAGAATATTAAAATCACTTAAAAATAAGGGGAAATTTTTGACAAAATTTAAATATACAAGAAAAATAAAAAAGGAATGATGTTTAACCCTCATTCCTTTACTGAATAAAAACGATCAAAGCGTTTTAACAAATTGCTTCAAATAAGCACTAAATTCACTGCCCAGTTTAGGATGATTTACGCCATATTCCACAAAAGCTTGCATATAGCCTAATTTATCACCACAATCGAAATTCCCCCCAGTCTGATGAAAGGCTTCAACCTCTTCTTTTTCAATTAACATATCAATAGCATCTGTTAATTGAATTTCATCACCCACACCAATAGGGGTTTTAGCTAATAAATCCCAAATGCTCGCTGAGAAAACATAACGTCCCACCACAGCTAGATTAGAAGGAGCATCTTCCACCGCGGGTTTTTCTACGATTCGTTTAATCTTTGCACTTTCACCCGGGTTAAACTGCACACCTTGGCAATCTACGATACCATAGCTACTAATATCCTGTTCAGAAACTGGCTCAACCAAAATTTGGCTCGCATTGGTTTCTTTAAAACGTTTGATCATTGCCGCCAGATTTTCTTTGCGTTGATCTGCACTGAAATCACTTAATAACACATCAGGTAACACGACCGCAAAAGGCGCGTCCCCTACCACTGGACGTGCGCATAATACGGCGTGTCCTAACCCTTTGGCGTTACCTTGACGAACGTGCATAATGGTAACATCTTTCGGGCAAATGGAACGGACTTCTTCTAATAACTGGCGTTTTACCCGTTTTTCCAGCATTGTTTCCAGCTCAAAAGAGGTGTCAAAGTGGTTTTCAATCGCATTTTTAGAAGAGTGGGTAACCAGGACAATTTCTTTTATCCCCGCTGCGACACACTCATTCACTACATATTGGATCAAGGGTTTATCCACTAACGTCAGCATTTCTTTAGGGATGGCTTTTGTCGCAGGTAACATTCGCGTACCAAGACCTGCAACAGGAATAATGACTTTCATTGGTTTTCCTTTTCTAAAATTTCTAAAAAAACAACCGCACTTTAATAATAGGGTTGTTGTGAAAATAGCAAAGCGGCTATCTCAGATAGCCACGTTGATATGCGACACCGTAAACCAAAGAGCGGTGCTTTTTTACATATTATTGACGTAATAACGCCAGAATTTCTTCGGTTTTTTCTGTCATTAATTGCTTATCACCTCGTGTTTCAAGGTTTAAGCGTACGACTGGCTCCGTGTTTGAGGTACGCAAATTGAAACGCCAAGTAGGATATTCAATACTAATGCCATCAATTTCATTGACCGAAATGGCGTCTTTTTCATAGGCCGCCCGTACACGATCAATCGCTGCCTTAGCATCCGTCAGTTTGCTATTAATTTCTCCCGGTGATGGGAAAGTATTAATACTTTCGTTCACTAATTCACCAAGAGACTTGCCTGTGGTACAAACTAATTCCATTACGAGTAACCAAGGGATCATTCCACTGTCGCAATAGAAGAAATCACGGAAATAGTGATGCGCGCTCATTTCCCCACCATAAATAGCATCAACAGCACGCATTTTTTCTTTAATGAAAGAATGGCCAGATTTAGATAATACTGCCTCACCGCCATTTTCTTCCACTAATTTGATGGTATTCCAAATCAGGCGTGGATCATAAATGATTTTCGCCCCTTTATTTTTTTGTAAGAAAGCTTGACCAAGCAACCCAACAATGTAGTAACCTTCAATAAAATGGCCTTTTTCATCAAATAAGAAACAACGGTCAAAGTCGCCATCAAAAGCAATCCCCATATCTGCATTATGCGCAAGCACCGCATCAATAGTATCTTGACGATTTTCGTGCAAAATGGGGTTTGGAATCCCATTTGGGAATGTGCCGTCTGGATTATTATGAACTTTCACAAATTCCACTGGCACACGTTTTGCTCGGAATTGCGCTTCAATCGCATCAATAACGTGTCCTGCTGCGCCATTTCCTGAGTTAATCACCAATTTCATTGGTTTTAAATTATCTAAATTGATATAAGACAATAAATGCTCAACGTAATCACCTAACACGGAAAGTTGCTTATATTCTCCTCGTTTTTCTACAGGTGGAAAATGATTTTCCTCTGCTAAACGCTGAATATCCGCAAGACCAGTATCCGCACTAATTGGACGCGACCCCTCACGCACCAATTTTAAGCCGTTATAATCCATTGGATTATGGCTTGCGGTAACTTCAATTCCGCCATCGGCTTTAAGAAAAGAAGTGGCGAAGTAAACTTCCTCAGTTCCCGTTTCACCCAAATCAATGACGTTCACACCAGAATCTAATAAGCCATTTGTGACGGCACTTTTTAATTCTTTACTGGTTAAACGCACATCACCACCAACAACGATAGTTTTAGGCTTTAAAAACTGTCCAAATGCTCGACCAATGCGATAGACAATATCCACATTCAATTCATCGCCTAAACGACCACGAATATCATACGCTTTAAAACAAGTTAATTTACCCATAACATCCACTTCCTTTTCCTAATTAAGATGATTGCTCATCTTTTGCTTCTCTAATACGTTGGTAAATTTCTTCTCGATAGACAGATACTTCTTTTGGTGCATTCACACCAACTTTAATCTGATTACCACGAACACTTAATATCGTAATAGAAATCTCATCACCAATGAGTAAGCTTTCGCCAACTTTTCTGGTTAAGATTAGCATACAACCTCCTCATTTCCTTTCTTCGACATCCCTATCGATCATTTACCCCTTATATCCTAGGGTACATCTCCCCAAAATATTACCGTACTTACGCTCACAACGTGATGACTGAAATGCAAAGTTGTGAGCTACGACACAAAATTTTTATTTTATAAGTGAGAATTTAGCCATTCAGAACAAACAGCAAGGGCTTTCTCTGCATTTTCAGGCTGTGAGCCACCAGCCATTGCCATATCTGGACGACCGCCGCCTTTACCGCCTACTTGTTGTGCCATTAGATTAACTAACTCACCCGCTTTTACTTTTGCAGTTAAATCCGCTGTTACACCAACAACTAAATTGACTTTACCGTCAAAGACAGAAACAAAGGCAATCACGGCTGAACCGAGTTGATTTTTTAAATCATCAACCATCACACGCAGTGATTTTGTTTCTATACCATCGAGTTGCTGTAATACCACAGAAACACCATTAATTTTCACCGCACTTTTTGCAATATCCGATCCAGCTTGCATTGCCGCTTTTTCTTTTAATTGCTGCAATTCTTTTTCCGCTTTCTTCGCTTTATCTTGCAATTGGTGAATTTTATCCGTCAGTGAGGAAACATCAGATTTCAATAAATCTGCACTTTGATTTAACACACCAAGCTGTTGGTGAAGCCAATCAATCGCAGTTTCTCCCGTTACGGCTTCAATACGGCGAATTCCTGCCGCAATTGCACTTTCAGTGATGATTTTGAATAACCCAATTTCACCTGTATATTGGGCGTGAATTCCGCCACAAAGTTCAATAGAAAAATCGCCCATTGTCAAAACACGCACTTGTTCGGCGTATTTTTCGCCAAATAATGCCATTGCACCTTTTGCTTTCGCGGCCTCTAGGTCCATAATGTCAGTTTGAATAGGGTGATTCGCACGCACTTGTTGGTTGACTAATTTTTCCACTTCAAACAATTGTGCTTTAGAAATGGCTTCAGGTTGTGCAAAATCAAAGCGTAATAAATTGTCTGACACCAATGAGCCTTTTTGTGCAACGTGGTTACCCAACACTTGGCGTAATGCGGCGTGTAATAAGTGAGTGGCACTGTGGTTTAAGGAAATTTGTTTACGACGTGCTACATCCACCACGGCATTTACTGATTGTCCAACACTTAACGTGCCTTCGGCTAATTCACCAATATGTCCAAACACTTGACCATATTTTTGCGTGTCTGTGACGTTAAATAAGACATTTTGCCCTTCTAAACGCCCCTTATCCCCGACTTGACCGCCAGATTCTGCATAAAATGGCGTATTTTCTAAAATGACTACCGCACGTTGTCCTGCGCTAATTTGTTCTACAGATTTTCCCTCACAGAAAAGTGCGGTGATTTTTGCGAGACTTTCTGATTCGCTATAACCTTCAAACGCCGTTGAACCGTCCACACGGATAACGTTGTTATAATCCATACCAAACTGACTTGCCGACTGCGCACGTTGGCGTTGTGCTTCCATTTCACGTTCAAAGCCCGCTTCATCAATCACGATATTGCGTTCACGGCACACATCTGCGGTAAGATCCAATGGGAAACCAAAGGTATCATAAAGTTTGAAGGCAACTTCACCAGAAAGCACGTTATCTTTCACTTGGCTTAACGCCTCATCTAATAACGCTAAGCCACGCTCTAAGGTACGTGCAAATTGTTCTTCTTCTAAGCGTAAGATTTTTTCAATATGTGCTTGATTTTCTTTAATCTCTTTACCTGCTTCAGCCATTACTTCTGCAAGAGTTGGCACAAGCTTGTAGAAAAAGGCGTCTTTCGCACCAAGTAAATGCCCGTGGCGCACTGCTCGGCGAATAATACGGCGTAACACATAGCCTCGCCCTTCATTAGAAGGCAACACGCCGTCTGCAATTAAATAAGCACAAGAGCGAATGTGATCGGCGATGACACGTAAGGATTTATTAGTTAAATCTTTCTCCCCCGTTAATTCTGCCGCTTTTGCAATCAATACTTTGAAAATATCAATATCATAGTTGGAATTAACGTGTTGTAATACCGCCGTAATACGCTCTAACCCCATTCCCGTATCCACTGACGGTTTTGGCAATTTTTCCATCGTGCCATCTGCTTGGCGGTTAAACTGCATAAATACGATATTCCAGATTTCAATATAGCGATCGCCATCTTCTTCTGGTGAACCCGGTGGACCTCCCCAAATGTGATCACCGTGATCGTAGAAAATTTCTGTACAAGGACCGCAAGGACCTGTATCACCCATTTGCCAGAAGTTATCCGAAGCATAAGGTGCGCCTTTGTTATCGCCGATACGAATAATACGCTCTGCTGGTACGCCTACTTGTTTATGCCAAATATCATAGGCTTCATCATCGGTTTCATATACGGTTACCCAAAGTTTTTCTTTTGGTAAGCCTAACCACGCGCTTGAAGTTAAATATTCCCAAGCAAAAGTGATCGCATCTTGTTTGAAGTAATCGCCAAAGCTGAAATTACCTAACATTTCAAAAAACGTATGATGGCGCGCGGTATAACCCACATTTTCTAAATCATTATGTTTTCCACCTGCACGCACACAACGTTGAGCGGTGGTTGCACGGGTATAAGCGCGTTTATCTAAACCAAGAAATACATCTTTAAATTGGTTCATTCCTGCATTGGTGAATAATAATGTTGGATCATTTTCTGGAACCAGTGAACTACTTGGGACAATTTGATGCCCTTTACTATGAAAAAAATCAAGAAATGATTTTCTAATTTCTGCGGTTGTTTTCATTAAATTGCCTTATTTTATCTTCATTAAATTCGTTACGAATCTTGCTATTTTGGCACATTTTTAACATTTAGAAAAAACTTTTTTCAATTCCCAAAATAAAAAGGATCTGCACTTTTTCCGATGATGTTTTTCATCGCCAAAGTACAGATCACAAATCAGAATAAATCAGCTAAATCGCTATTCTTCGCGTAATGGAACAACTAACATATCAACATTAATTGTGTTCATCACTTGACGAGTGGAAGACATCAATTTACTCCAAAAATCTTGGTGATGACCTGTCACCAATAAATCCACATCATATTTATCAATGGCATCCGCTAAAACCTGCCCTAAATCACCGCTACCACTTAGTTTCTCTGAAACAGGATAGCTAGATTGCTCCGCTAATTGAACTAAGGCTTGATGGGTTTCGGTGGAAATACGATCCTGCATTGAAGACATATTCACATCAATTAACCCCGTATAAAGATCAGAGAAGTTTACATCAACGTGGATAATGGATAACTTCGCCTCATTGCGTTTGGCAACGCCTGCCGCTTTTTCCACCAAGAATGCACTTTCTTCAGAAAGATCAACAGCAACTAAAATGTGTTTATACATAACTAACTCCTTATTATCTTAGAGGTTAATCAATTTCTTTTGGTGTAATACTAGCACTAGTCAAATAAAAAAAATTTGCACTTGATCACGTTTTAGAAAAAACATTTATTTTTATTTGTAAAAAAATCGCAATTCGCCATAAAATTTTACTTAAGCCCACTAAACATTGTGCTATTATCGCCCCATTTCTTGCGTGCCAACCCTGATACATAAAGGATAAAAATGAACTATTCTATTCAAGATTTTGTACAACTCATTGCCAAATTGCGTGATCCAAATGGAGGCTGTCCTTGGGATCTTGAACAAACCTATCAAACAATGATCCCCCACTTATTAGAAGAAAGCTATGAAGTGGTGGAAGCAATCGAACAACAAAATACGGACAATTTACGCGAAGAACTCGGCGATTTATTGCTCCAAGTGGTCTTTTTCAGCCAACTTGCCAAAGAAGATAATTTATTCACCTTTGATGAGGTTATCAATGAGGTGGCAGAAAAAATTTTGCGTCGCCATCCACACGTTTTCGGTGAAGCAAAAGCACACAACGAGCAAGAAGCTCTGCGTCATTGGAATACAATCAAAGCACAAGAAAATAAAAATAAAGCCTACCAATCCATTTTGGATAATATTCCCCAATCCTTCCCCGCCTTAATGCGAGCAGAAAAATTACAGAAACGCTGTGCAAAAGTCGGCTTTGATTGGGATAACATCCAACCTGTTATAGCTAAAGTGCAAGAAGAACTGCAAGAGGTACAAACTGAACTTGCTCGTCCACAACAAGAACAAGCAAAAATTGAAGAAGAAATTGGTGATTTACTTTTTGCTGTGGTGAATTTAAGCCGCCATCTGCATTGCTGCCCAGAAGAAGCCTTACGCAAAGCGAATCAAAAATTTGAACGCCGTTTTCGTCAAGTAGAAACGCGTGTCAAACAACAAGGTAAATCGTTGCAAAGCAGCACACTGACAGAACTCGACCTATTGTGGGACGATGTGAAAAAACAAGAAAATTGCTAAAAAAGCACCGCACTTCAATCTCTCTTCTACACTATGAGAAAAGAGGGAATATGATTTCTTCATTGTATCTATCCGACGACAAACAAAAACGGTGTGTTGTTAAACACACCGTTTGATTTAAAAGCGACCTTTGATGCAATTAGAAACCCGCTTGTTTCTCTAATTGTTCAACTAAAGCATCATCAAGATTTAATGCTGTGGCAAGATTGGCTAGAAAGATAATTTCTTTACGATCTAATTCACCGCACACGACACGGGCGGCCAAATAGACTTGTGAAGCTAATGCGGTATCGTTGCCGACTTGTTGAGCGATCTGAGCAATAGAAATCGGTTGGCTGATTTGTTGTTCTAACCAATGATACACCTCGGGATCATTCCCAGCCTCAGTAATGATGACTTGTTTTTCCTCATCAGTAATAGCACCATCAGCTGCCGCAGCGGCAATCATTGTTTGTAAAATTAATTGTCCTGAAGTCGCCTTTTCTACGGTATCGACAAAGATTTCTTCGCTAAGTGCGGTAGAATTTTGCGAATTTTTTTGTTGATATTGTTGATAAGCCTGATACGCCAAGCTACCAAGTGCGGCAAGAGAACCTAACTTGGTCAGACTTGCCCCACCATTACGTCCTAAAATCATAGAAAGCAATCCAATTGCTGCAGCACCGCCGCCCGCTTTAGTAATTTTGTCAGCGGTGGAATTACCATTCATTGTTTTACCTAGTTGATCTTTAGCAACGTTAAATACTTGATTTAAAATTTGGTTAAAATCCATAAGAACTTCCTCAATAGTTATTTCCTTAATATGGCAATTTATTTAGCAATTAGTTCATTTTATTTTGCCACCTAGTAAAGTGCGGTGCATTTTTATAACATTTTTTATCAACAAAAAAGCCAGCAATTATGCTGGCTTTCTAGTTCAAGCAACGACTTATCCTTGTGAAGAAATGCGTTTCATATCTGTCATATAACCACGCAATTCTTGACCGATTAACTCAATTGGGTGGTTGCGGATTGCATCATTCACATCACGTAAGGTGATATTGTCAATTTCTACGGTTGGGGTTGGTTCACCCAAATCACCACGTTGTAAATGTTGCATTACTGTTTTCGCTAAAATTGGTGCTGCAACATTAGCAAAGAGGTAGTTTCCATATTCTGCCGTATCTGAAATAACTACATTCATTTCATATAAGCGTTTACGTGCAATGGTGTTTGCGATTAATGGTAATTCGTGTAAGGATTCATAATAAGCAGATTCTTCAAAGATGCCCGCTGAAACCATCGTATCGAACGCCAACTCCACGCCTGCTTTTACCATTGCAACCATTAATACACCGTTATCAAAATATTCTTGTTCGCTGATTTTGATTCCTTCTGCTTTTGGTGCATTTTCAAAGGCGGTTTTTCCTGTTTCTTCACGCCATTTTAATAGATTAGCATCGCCATTTGCCCAATCTTCCATCATCACACGGGAAAATTCACCGCTGATAATATCGTCCATATGTTTCTTGAATAAGAAATCCAACTCTTGTTTAATTTCTTCTGCAAGTTCAAAGGCACGTAATTTAGCGCTGTTGGATAGACGATCCATCATAAGTGTGATACCACCTTGTTTTAAGGCTTCGGTGATGGTTTCCCAGCCATATTGCACTAATTTCCCAGCATAAGCAGGATCTTTACCGTCAGCCACTAATTTGTCATAACAAAGAATTGACCCCGCTTGTAACATACCGCAAAGGATGGTTTGTTCTCCCATTAAGTCAGATTTCACTTCTGCGACAAAGGAAGATTCTAATACACCGGCACGATGTCCACCTGTCGCCGCAGCCCAAGCTTTTGCGATCGCCATACCTTCACCTTTTGGATCGTTTTCAGGGTGAACGGCAATAAGCGTTGGTACACCAAAACCACGTTTATATTCTTCACGCACTTCCGTCCCCGGACATTTAGGTGCAACCATCACAACGGTAATGTCAGGACGAATTTGCTCGCCCACTTCAACAATGTTTAACCCGTGAGAATACCCTAGTGCCGCACCTTCTTTCATTAATCCCATCACATCGGCGATCACTTTACTATGCTGTTTATCAGGCGTTAGATTAATGACTAAATCGGCACTTGGAATCAGTTCTTGATAAGTCCCAACATTAAACCCATTTTCAGTGGCACGTTGGAAAGACGCACGTTTTTCTGCAATGGCTTCTGGGCGTAACGCATAACTGATATCTAAACCAGAATCCCGCATATTTAACCCTTGGTTTAAGCCTTGCGCACCGCACCCGACAATAACAATTTTCTTACCTTTTAAGAAATTCGCTTCATCAGAAAATTCTTCGCGATCCATAAAACGACAACGACCTAATTGATCTAATTGTTGGCGTAAGTTTAATGTATTGAAATAATTAGCCATTTTGTATCCTTATGTTGAGATATTGTGTTTGTTACTTATTGTGGTGGAATTATACCGTTTCTTTACATTGCGTAAATTGATATTATTAAAATTAAATATTGCATATTTTGCAACAAAACCTAGCATAGTCCTTATAAAAGAGGGTAATCCAATAAAAAATAACAGCAAATAAATATGTATATTTATGGCTTGAAGTAAAAACATTATTACAAAGGCTATAACTCGGCAACTAAACCAAAGATACAATCAAACTTAAATACCGAAAGATTATCAGCAAGCAGACTCAAAAACGTTGGCGTTATTGAGTTCCAGTTTTTTAATAATGGGCTAAATAGGCAATTTAAGCCCCTTTCTCATACAATAGTGCTGACTAGGGGGCTTACTTAAAAGTATAAGGTAGATGGTATTATTTTGGTGATAGTGATGAATTTAATGAGCCGTATAACATTAAGGGGAGAAATCATCCTCCCCTAAATCAAAATATATCCGCAAAGGGATTACATACGCTTATTAACAACAAAAAATAAACTTTGTTTATAATCCCATTATTTTGCTGGATATTCCCACCAAATATCAAACAGTTCGCTAATTTCAATTTGCTGTAATCCATTGGTTTCTAACCAGTTTTTCACTAACTCGCGGTGATTTTCATCACATTTTCCAATTTTTTCTAAACAGACTAAACCTTCCCAATGCAAATAACCACTACCTTCATAAGCTAAGCCATTTGGGCGAATCACTTCGTTGATAAAACGATCAACAACCTCGTCAATTGTATCAATTGGCGTATTTTCAGGAAATTGCCAGTTTACTAAAAAGCCTAATTCTTGGAATTCGGCAAGGTGCATTTTTTTGCGTTGTCTTCTGTTACGTTGAATTGCCATTGTTTTCTCCTCGTATTATTTGAGTGATATTATTCAGTTTTAATAAAATATAAATCCCATACACCGTGTCCTAAGCGGTGACCGCGCTGTTCAAACTTCGTCAGCGGACGGCTTTCTGGGCGTGGAATATAATCATTGGTGGCAGATGTATTGCGTAACTGCGGATTATTTTGCAACACGTCTAACATTTGTTCTGCATAGTTTTCCCAGTCTGTTGCCATATGAATAAAGCCTTGACTAACAAGCTTTTGGCAAACTGTTTGCACAAAATTTGGCTGTACAATACGGCGTTTGTGATGCTTAGCTTTATGCCAAGGATCAGGGAAAAAGAGCTGTAAACCAGCAAGGCTACTGTCTGCAATGCAATCGCGTAAAATTTCTGTGGCATCGTGGCAAATAACACGTAAATTTTTCACGTTTTTTTCCACCACATAAGCAATGCAAGCCCCCACGCCGGGAGTATGCACTTCAATACCGAGATAATTTTTATCTGGATTTTGTTCCGCCATTTCAACAAGGGATTTTCCCATCCCAAAGCCAATTTCTAAAATAACTGGCTTATCATTGCCATAAATATGTTTAAAATCAAAAGGTTCTGTTTGATGTGCTAAACCATAAGTTGGCCAATTCTCATTCATCATATTACGTTGAAAATCACTTAATCGTCCTGTACGCAATACAAAACTACGCACTTTACGTTTGTAGCGTCCATCTGCGGTAAATTCAGCGGTTTCAACGGTTTTGCGTTTTTGATCCGCAAAGCTGGTTTGTTGTTCAGTCATTAAAAATCTACTACTCAATATCGTTTACAAAATGAGCTAATCTCATTTTTACGAGGGCTATTCTATGTTTTAGGGCAAGATCGCGCAAGGAAAAAGTGCGGTCGGAATAACGGGAGAATTTCAGTCAAACATATAAAAAAAGTAAGGGCATTAAAATGCCCCATTTATCTCTATTCACTTACAACAATTCGGGCATTCATTGGTTGTACGGGGCGATTGTTATGACCTAAAGTACGTGAGAATAATTGAAGTTGCTCACTACTTGCATTAATAGGTTGTTGTAAAACGACCCAATTTACTCCTTCACTACAAGGCGGAGTTGTGAGTGAACCATTAAGACGATAATGTCCTTTACTTTGCGGCAATAATTTTATAATGTCTAACGGTCGTGCCAATACCTTTTTTTCATTAATATTCAAGGGATTATGCAATAATTCCTCCAACACCGGATTTGCATTCCCTTCTTTTACCATTACCGCAAGTACAGCCAGCTCACCTGTTGCAGATTTATGTACAAAATGGATTTCTACAGGGAAGTGATTACCTTGGAATTGGTGTTCACTTGGGCTATGAAAATGAAATTGCTGTAAAACAAAAACTTTTTCATCAATCTTTAGTTGATTATTTTCTGTTTGTAACGAAGCTTGTAAAGTATGCCCATTATTCACTAGGCTAATATGACTCGGCTGATATTGGTATTTTACGCTGTTATATGAAGTTACTGCTTTAGTAAAATTAACTGGCGATTGATTTTTACCTCGTTCACATAATTGATAGTCGACACTTAGCTCTCCCCAATGCTGTGGATCAGTTTCACCGCTATATCCCCAGTGGGGATGTATTTTTGCTTGGTATGGAGTTTGAGAACAACCCGCTAACAATGCAACTAAAATACTTGAAATGATTAATTTTTTCATTTTTGCCTCTATTTTGATGAATAATTCACATAATAAAATAATTTTGATTATACGCTTGATTAATTATTAAACGCTGATCTATATCATTTTTAGTTCATCAAAATGAATAAAAATAATCAAAAGAAGTAAAATCCGTACTTTTCGTTAGTTTTTAGGCAAAAAATTGGGCGACTTTTGCCGCCCAATTCCGTTATTTAGTATTTGATTTGTTGTTTCACAAATTCGACTAATTGATCTTTGTTGATCATCTGTTTTTCACCTGTTCGGCGATTTTTGTATTCTATTTCGCCATTTTGCAGGTTTTTCTCACCAATCACTAACATATGCGGTACACCAATGAGTTCCATATCTGCAAACATTACACCCGGGCGTTCTTTACGATCATCAAAAATCACTTCAATTCCTTCAGCAAGTAAAGTGCGGTACAAATTTTCTGCAAATTCTTGCACGCTTTCTGATTTGTGCATATTCATTGGGACGATAGCAACGGTAAACGGTGCAATGGCATCTGTTGGCCAAATAATGCCACGCTCATCGTGGCTTTGTTCAATCGCTGCGGCAACCACACGGCTCACGCCAATGCCGTAACAGCCCATAATCATCGTTTGTGGGCGACCATCTTCGCCTTGTACAGTGGCTTTCATTGCTTCAGAATATTTTGTACCCAGTTGGAAAATATGTCCGACTTCAATACCACGTTTGATTAATAATGACCCTTTACCATCTGGGCTAGGATCACCTTCTACTACATTGCGCAAATCTGCAATTTCTGGCATTGGCACATCACGTTCCCAGTTGATATTAAAATAATGTTTGCCATCAATATTTGCGCCAGCTGAGAAATCACTCATTAATGCCACACTACGATCAATAATGGCTGGGATCGGTAAATTTACAGGCCCAAGAGAACCAACACTTGCACCAATTTTCGCTTTAATGTCAGCTTCATCAGCAAATTCGAGAGGATCAGCCACTTGTGCTAATTTTTGTGCTTTGATTTCGTTTAAGTTGTGATCGCCACGGATGATTAACGCAATCAATGGTTGAGCGTCATTTGCACCTTTGACAATCAGCGTTTTCACGGTTTTTTCTATTGGCACATTAAATTGCTCAATAAGTTCATTGATTGTTTTGGCATTAGGCGTATCAATTAATTCCATTGCTAATGTTGGAACGGCTCGTTCACCTTGAGCCACTGCTTCTGCGAGTTCAATATTCGCTGCAAAATCAGATTCTGTGGAAAACACAATATCATCTTCGCCACTTTGTGCTAGCACTTGGAATTCGTGCGAGGCGCTACCACCAATAGAACCCGTATCCGCCTGAACAGCACGGAAATCTAAACCTAAACGGGTAAAAATGTTGCTGTAAGTTTGGTACATCACCTCATAGGTTTCTTGCAAACTTTCTTTTGTTGTGTGGAAAGAATACGCATCTTTCATTAAAAATTCGCGACCGCGCATTACCCCAAAACGTGGACGCACTTCATCACGGAATTTGGTTTGAATTTGGTATAAATTAAGCGGAAGTTGTTTATAAGAACTCACTTCACGGCGAACTAAATCCGTAATCACTTCTTCGTGGGTTGGGCCGAGGACGAAATCACGTTGCCCACGATCCTGAAAGCGTAATAATTCTGGACCATATTGTTCCCAACGTTGGGATTCTTGCCATAATTCAGCGGGTTGAACAACGGGCATTTCTACTTCAATTGCACCACTTTTATTCATTTCTTCACGTACAATATTTTCCACTTTTTTGAGTACGCGCAACCCTGTTGGTAGCCAGTTATAAAGCCCTGAGGCTAAAGGGCGTACCATTCCAGCACGTAGCATTAATTGATGGCTTACCACCTGTGCATCATTTGGGGTTTCTTTTAAAGTAGCAAATAAATATCGACTCGCTCGCATTGTTGTTTCCTATATTCATTATTTAAGAAAAAATTGGCGTTAGTTTATCATTGAGTGAGGTTCACTCAAAGAAGAAAGGGCTATTTGTGCAAATATTTTGTAGAAAAGAAAAGGCGCTGAGTCAATCTTATTTCTTTCAGTAAAAATCATCTTCCCCCGCACCGACTAAATCAGCAAATTCTTCACGTTGAAAACCGTGTGAAAGCATATAACGCCAGATTTTTTGTTTCATTTTAAAATCTTGTTGTTGGGCGTACTGAGGAAATTTTTTGCGTAAAACAGTCTGTGCAATCTCAGGCCAATTAATCTCCGTTTCAGCAAGGGCATCATTTAACGTCTCTGATGAAATCCCTTTTAATTGAGTAAGCTCTTGCTTAATACGGTTTAATCCATAGCCTTTTTGTGATCGGTAATGTAAATAATTTTCTGTAAAACGGCGATCACTTTGCCAATTTTTCTCCTGACAAAAAGCCAAAGCCTGTTCAATTTCCTCTTCACTGAAGGCTTTTTCTTGCATTTTACAACGTAATTCATATTCGCTATATTCACGACGAGCAAGTAAGTTCACCACATAATTTAACGCCAATGAAGTCATTTTTCCTCGCTTTATTATTAATATGTTAAATAAAGTTATTGATTTTACTAAAATCAATGAGGCGGAACAAATACTAGCAAAAAACAAGGTGCTTTATAATAATAAAAGTTTTAAAGCAAAATTTAAGGATGCCCAAAATATAATAAAATACGAACTTGACAAATTGAGGAAAACCGGATTAACAAGCCGAAGACTAGAATATTTATGGGAAATGAATTATAATCGCCCAGATCGCGATCGTATAGAAAACGCACCAAGCATCATCTGCATAGATGATTACAACGAATAAAAACAGATAGGGGGGAGTTATGTTTGCTGTACTTTTTGCCGGTTTACCGTTAATAATCTTTATTTTGTCGTTGTTAATTGTTCCTAAGGTTGTAATTATTTTAGTAATAACGCAATTATTTTTTTTGTTTTTGTTCGGGGTACATAAGCCCGAATATTGGGAAGCTCAAGCAAAATTTAAAAAGAATTTGCAAGATCTAAAAAATGGTAAAAAATAAAGTTCTGAAAGGGGAATGTTATGAAAAACGAAGATATAGGTCAATTATATTTAGAAAAAGTGCGGTCAAAAATTACCGCACTTTTTTAATATTACTTAATCGAAAGGTTTAAAATTCAGAATCTATTTCTGCCATCTCTGCATTTTGATCGGCTTCAATATCTGCAATGAGTGATTTATCTGGATTAGCTAAAAGCTCTTCACGTAATTTATTTTCTAATTCTTGAGCTTGTTCAGGGTGTTCTGCTAACCATTTCATCGCATTCGCTTTGCCTTGACCAATTTTTTCACCGTTATAAGAGAACCAAGCGCCCGCTTTATCAACTAATTTGTGTTTTACACCTAATTCAATTAATTCACCGTTGCGTGAAATTCCTTCACCATAAAGGATTTGGAAATCCACTTGACGGAATGGTGGCGCCACTTTATTTTTCACCACTTTGACACGTGTTTCATTACCGATGATTTCATCACCATCTTTTACTGCACCTACTCGACGAATATCTAGACGCACAGAAGAATAGAATTTTAATGCGTTACCACCCGTAGTGGTTTCTGGGTTACCAAACATTACACCAATTTTCATACGAATTTGGTTGATAAAAATCACCAAACAGTTTGAGTTTTTGATTTGCCCCGTTAGTTTACGCAAAGCTTGCGACATTAAGCGCGCTTGTAAACCAACGTGTGCATCGCCCATATCTCCTTCAATTTCTGCTTTTGGTGTAAGTGCAGCGACAGAATCCACAATCACCACTTCAATCGCACCAGAACGAACCAAGGCATCACAGATTTCTAATGCTTCTTCACCATTATCTGGTTGAGAAACGAGCAATTCTTTTACATCAACCCCGAGTTTTGCCGCATAGATAGGATCTAACGCGTGTTCTGCATCAATGAAAGCACAGGTCTTACCTAACTTTTGTGCTTGTGCAATAACAGAAAGGGTTAATGTGGTTTTTCCTGAAGATTCTGGCCCATAAATTTCTACGATACGTCCCATTGGCAAACCACCAATACCTAAGGCGATATCTAAACCAAGAGATCCTGTAGAAATAGATTCAATATCTAATTCTTGGGTTTCACCCAATTTCATAATAGACCCTTTACCAAATTGCTTTTCAATTTGACCAAGTGCGGCCGCAAGCGCTTTTTGTTTTTCTTCTTGAGTGGTAATTTGTGGTTTCTCGCTTTTTTTCGCTTTCTCTTCTTTAGCCATTTTGCTTATCCTTATATAAATTCATCATCAGAATTGCTGTATAATATAGCTGTATTGATATACAGTATCAAGTAAAATTTTTCTTTTTCTCATAGAATTTCATAATTAAATAAACATCAATCTAACTGCCCCCGCATCTGCAGCAAACCAGACACATCTAAACCGACGGTTTTAAGTGGATAGTTTAGTTATTTGCTACCCGTAATATTTAATCAATCATAAAATGGTAAATCAAAAAACTTCCAGTTATTCTTGAAGAAAGTAAAATTTCCGTTTAAGGTTGATACGATCAAACTATAATAGTTAATGTTTTATAAAATAACTAGAAAGGAATCTCAATATGTCTCTCTCCCCTGAAATTTTAAAACTTATCCATACGATTGCGGAAACAGGAAATTTCTCTATTGCAGCAGAGAAATTATATAAAGTACCATCTGCAATTAGCTATACAATAAAAAAAGTAGAAGATGAGCTTGGCGTGATCTTATTTGATCGCTCAGGACGACAAGTTAAACTCACCGAAGCAGGGACATATTTTATTCATCACAGTCAATGGTTACTTAACGCTTATGAGCATTTAATTACACAAACTAGAACCATTGAAAATGGAGTGGAACGAACTTTTACCATTGTTGTCAACAATATTATTAACTACGATGCTCTTGCAAAATTAACAGAAAAAATCACCGCTCTTTTCCCTGCGACACAATTGTCAATCCACACTGAAGTTTATAATGGATGTTGGGAAGCTTTATATAAGCAAAAAGCGGATCTTGTGATTGGCGCACCACATACTGCCCCTAAGATAGAAAACATTGTCTATCATCCAATTGGTAAAATAGAATGGGATTTTGTGGTCGCACCTCACCACCCAGTTGCTCACCTCACAACTGTTCTAACCTCAGAACAATTACGCCTACATCCTGCAATTGTTGTTGAAGATACATCATTTAATATGGATAAGCAGGTTGCTTGGTCATTGGAAGGGCAAAAAGTGATTTATGTTTCTGAGCTTTCAACTGCTATTAAGCTTATTACAGCGGGAGTAGGTATCGGATATATTCCTCATCACAGAATCAAGACTCAACTTGATCAAGGAAGAGTGCTAAAAAAAGCCATTTCAGAACAAAAACAACCAACGCAGCTATTTTATGCTTGGAACACTCAAATGCAAGGAAAAGTATTAACTTGGTGTCTAGATTATATTATGCAACCTCATATACAAACAATTTGGTGTCAATAATATTCAATTAATATATTTTGACTTTACTATTCAATTATTTTGAAAAAAAGAAATATCTTGTGATTCACATCACAAAATATTTTTTCATTTATAAGATATTCTGTTTATTTCAATAAAATTCCTTTCTACTCATCAATTTATTTTCCTATGATTGATGAAGTTTTCTTTATATTATCCCTTCAAAGAAAATAGATTTTTTATCAACAAAAGGAAATACTGACTATGTTAAAACAATTTCAAGCGGAACCATTCCCATTAAACTTTACCCCTCAAACAACCGCATTATTAATGATTGATATGCAACGTGATTTTGTAGAACCTGGCGGTTTTGGAGAGGCACTAGGTAATGATGTCAATCTCGTTCGTTCAGCTATTCAACCCTGTGAAAGTGTTTTAGCTGCAGCACGACAAGCAGGATTATTTATTATTCACACGCGTGAAGGACACCGAGCAGATTTAAGTGATTGCCCTCCAGCCAAATTAACACGTGGCGGAAAAACCTTTATTGGTGAACAAGGTCCTAAAGGGCGCATACTCATCCGCGGTGAAGAAGGACACGATATTATTCCTGAACTATACCCTATCGCAGGAGAACCCATTATTGATAAACCTGGTAAAGGGGCTTTTTATCAAACAGACTTACACTTAATTTTACAAAATCAGGGCATTAAAACCCTTATTGTTTGTGGTGTAACAACGGAAGTATGTGTAAACACAACCGTTCGTGAAGCAAATGATCGTGGATATGAATGTATTATCCCTGAAGATTGTGTGGGATCTTATTTTCCTGAATTTCAAGAATATGCACTGAAAATGATTAAAGCACAAGGCGCAATCTTTGGCTGGGTTTCTCATTCAACAGCAATTATTAAGGCATTAACTTCATAGGTGGAAATATGGCTGTCGAATATTTAATATTGCCGAATCTTTACCAAGATTCGGTTTCACTAATGCAGCTCTCAGCGAAGCTTTCAAACATTAACGGTATAGAACAAGCTTCTGTGATTATGGGTACTCCTGCAAACTTGACTCGCTTAGTCGATGCTGGATTTCCAGCTATTGAAGCAAATCCGAATGACTTAGTCATTATCGTCAAAGGAAACAAAAATGAATGTGAACAAGCCATTCATTTAGCTAAGCAATCACTTCTTTCTTCACCAAAGCAAACAATAGCAAATAAAAGTACTACCAAAATAACAAGCCTATCAAATGCAGTAGAAAAAAATACCGCACTAAATTTAGCGCTTATTTCTGTACCCGGTGAATATGCAGCAGCTGAAGCTATTAAGGCATTAAATGCTGGATTAAATGTAATGCTTTTTAGCGATAATGTTTCTCTCCAAGAAGAGAAACAAATAAAAACCCTCGCACAACAGAAAGATTTATTAGTAATGGGGCCTGATTGTGGTACAGCCATAATCAATGGCATTCCTTTAGGTTTTGCTAATATCGTGCGTGCGGGTAATATCGGTATTATTGCAGCCTCGGGTACAGGTTTACAAGAAGTCACCTGTAATATAGATAAACTTGGAGAAGGAATTTCTCAAGCTATTGGTACTGGAGGACATGATTTACACCAAGAAATTGGTGGCATATCTATGCTATATGCAATGGATTTATTAGAAAAAGATAAAAAAACAGAAGTCATCGTTTTAATTTCTAAGCCACCAGCATCAAATATTGCAGAAAAAATTAAAAAACGAGCAATGCAGATAAATAAACCTGTTGTATTTCATTTTTTAGGACAGCATTCTGCAAAAAATCAGGAAGATAATCTTTATTATGCCAAAACTTTAGCACATACGGCTGAAGTAGCAGTTGCTGTATTAAGGAAACAACGTATTCCTCCTCATATTCCATCAAGGATGAAAAATTCCCCTTGTTCATTAAAAATAGAACAACAATATATACGTGGTGTTTTTTCTGGTGGAACATTTTGCTTTGAAGCACAACAAATCCTACATCGTGCAGGATTGCGTTTGTTTTCTAACACTCCTATTGCTGAGGGTATGAAGCTAAAAGAGGCTAATCAAAGCCAGCAACATACATTATTAGATCTCGGAGATGATTTCTTTACTCAAGGCAAACCTCATCCTATGATTGATCCAACTTTACGTAATCAACGTCTTTTACAAGAAGGACTTGATCCTGAAGTTGCCGTTATTCTTTTTGATCTGGTCTTGGGTTATGGGGCAAATTTAATCCCCACAGAAACATTACTTCCTATTCTGCAAAAAATTCAGCAACAAAATTCGCCACCATATTTAATTGCGCATATTTGTGGTACTCCTCAAGATATTCAAAATAAACAATTAATCCAAGAACAATTACAAGATATTGGTGTATTTGTTGCCAATAATAATGCTGAAGCTACCTATTTTGCACTAGAAATACTGCAAAGGAGAAATACCAATGAATAATCTTTTTCAACAACCACTTTCTGTCGCTAATATTGGGTTAGAAAGCTTTGCCAAAAATATTCAACAAGCAGGGGCTACCGTACAACATTTACATTGGCAGCCTCCTGCACAAGGTAATAAAGAAATAGGTCTAAGGTTAGCAGAACTTAGTCATTGTCCAAAGATTGAACAAGCTAATCAAATAGCTCTATCTCGTTATCTAACCTCACAGCCTGCTTTAGTTGATGTTGTACCTGCTTACAAAGCAATTCCACAATTAATGAATCAAAAGCGGATTCTTCATGCTGGACCGCCAATACAATGGCAAGAAATGTGTGGACCAATGCAAGGAGCAATTATTGGCGCAATTTTATTTGAAGGTTGGGCAAAGACTACAGAGTCTGCCCAATTGCTCATAGAACAAGGGGAAGTTTTTTTTGAACCTTGCCACCACTATAATGCAGTAGGTCCAATGGCAGGCATCATTAGCCCATCAATGCCTGTATGGGTTGTAGAAGATATGGGGGATAAACATCATCGTTGCTTTAGTAACTTTAATGAAGGGTTAGGCAAAGCATTACGTTTTGGGGCAAATAATCCTGAAGTAATTAAACGTTTGCATTGGATGCGAACAGAACTTGCTGATAGCTTATCTGCCACACTCAAATTAAGTGGTCCAATTGAATTAAAACCCATAATGGCACAAGCACTACATATGGGAGATGAAATTCATAATCGTAATGCAGCAGCAACAAGCTTATTTCTTAAAAAGCTCCTTCCATTCTTACTTAAAGTCAAGCAACCTTTAGAACAACTTGAACGTGTTATCCAATTTATTACGAATAATGATCATTTTTTCCTCAACTTATCAATGGCTGCTTGTAAAACAATGCTATCTGCAGCGGAAGGGGTTCCTCACAGCACAATGGTAACAGTGATGGCAAGAAATGGCGTAAATTTTGGCATTCAAATTTCATCATTAAAACAACAATGGTTTCAAGCTCCTGCAAATGCGGTAAAAGGGTTATTTTTTCCTAATTTTGGGATAAATGATGCTGCTGCCGATCTTGGTGATAGCGCGATTACAGAAACAGCAGGAGTTGGTGGATTTGCAATGGCTTCTGCACCAGCCATTGTAAAATTTGTTGGAGGAACCACCGACGATGCTCTTAATCATAGCGTAATGATGCAGAATATTAGCATAGGAAAAAATCCTGCATTTACATTACCAACATTAAATTTTACCTCAACTGCTGTTGGTATTGATATTAGAAAAGTCATAGACACGGGGATTTTACCTATTATAAATACTGGTATTGCCCACAAATTACCGGGGATAGGTCAAATAGGTGCTGGCATTACAACGGCTCCAATGCAATGTTTTACGCAAGCTTTACAAGCTTTCTATAAAACCTACGCTAATTGTAAATAAGGAGATCAATATGAATGAACATATTTTATTTGCAGTAAATGGAACATTAATGAGAGGGTTAGCACTTAACCATAATTTACTTAATGTTGGGGCAAAATTTATTCGAGAGGATAAAACCGATGAATATTATCGCTTATGGTCAATTAATGATATTCATCCTGCGATGCAAAGAACACGGGAAAAATCTTATTCTGTTGAGTTAGAAATTTGGGCAATAAATCCCACCGCACTTGCAACTATTCTGTTAAATGAACCAAATGGTTTAACAATTGGAAAAGTTCATTTAACCAATGGTGAGCAAGTATTAGGAGTATTAGGTGAAAATTGGCTTACCCAAGGACAAATAGAAATTAGTCACACTGGTGGCTGGCGTAATTACTTAAGCCAACGGCAAAATAACCATAAGGAAAGACATTATGACAAATAGAAACAATAACGCTGATGCACCTTATGCCTCGGCAATTCAGATTGTAATGATTTTACTCGGCATTTTAATCACACCTGCCTTATTAGCCTCTTCAAGTTTAGGGAGCCAGCTCCCTTTTTCTAAAATGGTATTTGTAATTATGGTAGGAAGCATAATATTATCCTTACTTGCCGCAATCAATATGTCGATCGGAGTTAAAGCTCGTCTCCCCACCTATGGTCTTATAAAATTTAGCTTTGGTTCACAAGGCGCTATCGCTATCAACCTGATTATGGCAATAAGTTTATTAGGGTGGATTATTGTTACTGCCAATATGTTTGGGCATACTGTACAAGATTTCTTGTCCACACAATTCCAACTGATGCTTCCTTTACCTTTACTGGTTTTACTAGGCTGTTTAATTTTTGTAGGAGCTACCGCATTTGGTTTTGAATTTTTAAGTCGAATTGCAAAATGGGCCGTTCCAATAATCACATTATTAATGTTCTTCATTTTATACCTTACGTTAAAAAGTAATTTTTCCCCAAGTAAAGTGGTTCATACGATGAGTATTGGCGAAGGTATTTCCTCAGTCGTGGGGACAATAATTGTTTTAGTCACCACATCCGTAGATTTTGGGAGTTTTACAAAAAATAAAAAGCACGCTTGTATAGCTGGAATTCTAACCTTCGCTATTGCTTACCCTTTACTTTTTCTTATTGGTGCAGTTCCAAGTGCATTAACTGATAAAAATTCTTTATTAGATGCAATGTTAATCATAGGTAGCTTACTACCTGCTTATATTATTTTGATATTTGCGTGTATTACTGGTAACGCAGGTAATATGTTCCAAGGCACGTTAGTTTTTTCCACTCTTTTACCTCAGTTTCCAAAATGGAAAATCACGCTTACTTTAGGGGTTATTACCGCTCTTGTTGGTAGTATTGATATTATGGGATTATTCATTCCATTTTTATTATTTCTTGGTATTGCAACACCACCGATTTGTGGAATTTATATTACTGATTATTTTATCAATAGAAAAAATGGCTACAATGAGGACCATATTAACGATGAAGAGAAAATCAAATATCCTGCCTTTATCGCTTGGGCTGTGGGTGCATTAGTTGGATTTCTTACTGTAAAAGGTTTTTTTACTCTCACTTATATTCCACCTATTGATTCTATTTTAGTTGCATCATTATGTTACCTATTATTAATCAAAATAGTTAAAAAATAAAAGTTAAAAAGGTTTCGAAAGAAACCTTTTATACTCTCTTAAAAACATCTCTATTATTAATATAATCAAAGATGCCATATAAAACATCAACTCCAGAGGAAGAGCCAAAACTTAACATATTATTAATATATACGTTATTTTCTGGTGATTTCATTAAATCTAAAATCTCTTGCTTAAATAATCTACGGCTAGCATTTTCAATATAGTTTGCACTGATCTCGTTAGTATAATCTTTTGCTATCGCAGCAATTTCTCTAAATGGCTCGAAAATCCCTTCATTTTCAGCGTAATATGCTGCCATATAACCAACAATATAATCATCGCCGCTAGGCGTAAGTCCTCGTCCTAAACCAAGCATTTCCTTAAGCTTTGCATTCATTCTTCTTTGCTGAAAAGTAATTTCAAAAAAATCTTGTGGCCTTACTATGTTATCCAAAGCCTTTAAAATATTTTTAGAAGTTAGTAATTTCCTACTAGGAGAAAGTTTGCAATTAATTTCCTCTACAGCAAAGTAAGGAATAAAAACATTCTTAGAAATATGCTTCATTATAAATAAAAATAACTCATTTTCTAAAATTAAACTATAAGGGGATGGGCTTATATCCTCATTCATTATTGCATAAATTTTATTACCTTTTTTTATATTAATCACATTTTTAAAAACACTTACAACCTTATAATTACAATTCAATTCAAAATTTTTGTCTTTATAGTTCATATTTTTTCACTCGTCTTTTTATTAAAAAAATATATTATCACTATAATAAATCTAGTTTAAAAAAGATATAAAGATCTAATAAAAAAATAGTTAAGGAGAAAAAATGAAAAAAACACTTATTATCGCATTAGGTGGAAATGCCTTATTACGTCGAGGGCAAATATTATCCTATGAAAATCAATTACAAAATATACAACAACTAGCAATATCAATAAAGAAGCTCTCCCATCTATACCGCATTGTTATCGTGCATGGTAATGGCCCTCAGGTTGGATTACTCTTACAACAAAATGAAACCTATACAAATGTCCCATCTTATCCTTTAAGCTGCTTAGTTGCAGAAACACAGGGAATGATCGCAACAATGTTAATGCAAGAGCTTAGAAAAGAAATCGAAATCCCCATTGTTTCTATTCTTACTCACGTCGAAGTCAGTCCCGAAGATTCTGCTTTCCTAGCACCAACAAAATTTATTGGCGCTGTTTATAATGCTGAAGAAGCAAGAAAACTAGCTCAACAATATAACTGGATGCTCAAGCCTGATGGGAACTATTTTAGGCGTGTTGTTTCCTCTCCCTTACCTTTAGATATCCAAGAAAAAGCGATCATTCAAACAGCACTTCAACAAGATCACATTGTAATCTGCTGCGGTGGCGGAGGTATTCCAGTTGCTCGCCATCAAGGTAATTTTATTAATATTGATTGTGTTATTGATAAAGATGCTACCGCATCGTTATTAGCTCAACAGATTCAAGCGGATTATTTTTTGATTCTTACTGATGGTGACGGTATTTACTTAAATTGGGGAACAGAATATCAACAAAAACTAGAAAACGTCACCATAGATGAGCTTTCAAGATACCAGTTTGACGAAGGTTCTATGCAGCCTAAAGTTGATGCGATGATTAGCTATCTCACTCAAGTCCACCAAGGTATTGGAATTATTGCAGATTTACATCTCGCGCAAAATGCTATTGAGGGGAAAGCTGGCACACGAATTTTCAAAAATTAATCTCTATTTAAATTATGGGATATATCAATAAAAAATATATCCCTACTTTTGTCCTTTCTAATCTTAGATAGCATTTTTATTTCATTCCCCCTACAATATCAGTCTTTACTAATGATAAAACCACTCGTTAAGTAACATCATAAATAAGAAAAATTAGAATTTAGGTAATATAATGAATTTACAAGATCAAAATAGCCAACACACCCCAATGATGCAGCAATATTTACGCTTAAAAGCGGAAAACCCAGAGATTTTGTTGTTTTACCGAATGGGGGATTTTTATGAATTATTTTATGATGATGCTAAAAAAGCGGCGGCATTGTTGGATATTTCCTTAACTAAACGTGGGCAGTCAGCAGGGCAACCGATTCCAATGGCAGGCGTACCCTATCACGCGGTGGAAGGTTATTTAGCAAAATTAGTTCAGCTAGGTGAAAGTGTGGCGATTTGTGAGCAAGTTGGCGATCCTACCACAGCAAAAGGGCCGGTAGAACGTCAAATTGTACGCATTGTTACCCCGGGAACAATCAGTGATGAAGCATTATTACCTGAACGTCAGGATAATCTGATTGCCGCTGTTTATCAGGAAAAAGACAAGTTTGGTTTGGCAACATTAGATATGACCTCAGGGCGTTTTCAGTTAAGTGAGCCAGCGAGTAAAGAGAGCTTACAAGCAGAATTACAACGTATTCAACCTGTTGAACTCTTATATTGTGAAGATTTTGAGGCGTTTCATTTAATTGAAAATATGAAAGGCTTACGTCGTCGCCCTGTTTGGGAATTTGAATTAAAAACCGCAATTGAACAACTCAATCGTCAATTTGGTACGCAAGATCTGCGTGCGTTTGGTGTAGAAAAAGCGGTGCTTGGACTTTGTGCAGCGGGCTGTTTATTACAATATGCAAAAGAGACCCAACGAACCGCGTTACCTCATATTCAAAGTCTGAGTTTACTGCAAAATACCGATAATATTCAGTTAGATGCCGCAACAAGACGAAACCTAGAGCTTACGCAAAATCTTGCTGGTGGCACAGAACATACATTAGCTTCCGTATTAGATAAATGCGTAACACCAATGGGCAGTCGTTTGTTGAAACGTTGGATTCACCAACCCATTCGCGATCGTGAAAAATTAACCTTACGCCAACAAACCATTAGCCAAATTTTACAGCAAGATTTAATCGCAGAATTTCAACCGCACTTACAACAAGTCGGGGATATGGAACGTATTTTAGCACGCGTAGCATTGCGTTCAGCACGGCCAAGAGATCTCACTCGTTTACGTACGGCATTGGCACAAATTCCCGCCATTCAACATTATCTTAATCAACAAAACTGTCCGCAATTTACTGCATTTTCTCAACAGATTGCTGACTTTTCACCACAATTAGATTTATTAGAACGCGCGATTATTGAAAATCCCCCTTTATTAATTCGCGATGGTGGCGTGATTGCGGAAGGATTTAATGCAGAGCTTGATGAATGGCGCGCCCTTTCTGACGGTGCAACCCGTTATTTGGAAGAACTGGAACAACGAGAACGAGAAACTACCGGGATTGATAGCCTAAAAATTGGCTTTAATGCCGTACACGGCTACTATATTCAAATTCCGCAAGGGCAAGCACACAAAGCCCCCATTCATTATGTACGCCGTCAAACCTTAAAAAATGCGGAACGTTACATTATTCCCGAATTAAAAACCTATGAAGATAAAGTACTGAAGGCAAAAGGGGCTTCCCTTGCTCTGGAAAAGCAACTTTATGAGCAAATTTTTGATGAATTATTACCGCACTTAGGTGCATTGCAGTTGGCGAGCCTTGCCTTAGCAGAGCTAGATGTGCTAACCAACTTGGCTGAAAGAGCGGAAACCCTAAACTATGTTGCCCCCACTTTTAGTGATGAAATCGGCGTGAATATCGAAAATGGTCGCCACCCAGTGGTGGAGCAGGTATCAAAAAGCCCTTTTATTGCAAACCCAGTAAATCTGAGTGCTAATCGCCATTTATTGATCATAACAGGGCCGAATATGGGGGGAAAAAGTACCTATATGCGTCAAACCGCATTGATCGCATTAATGGCTTATATAGGCTCTTTCGTGCCAGCAGAAAGTGCGGTGATTGGACCGCTTGACCGCATTTTCACGCGTATTGGCGCCTCAGATGATCTTGCATCAGGGCGTTCAACTTTTATGGTTGAAATGACAGAAATGGCAAATATTTTGCACCAAGCCACCGCAAACAGCTTAGTACTTATTGATGAAATTGGACGCGGCACATCCACCTATGATGGGCTTTCTCTTGCGTGGGCTTGCGCGGAATGGCTAGCACAAAAGGTCCGCTCACTCACCTTATTTGCCACCCATTATTTTGAGCTTACCGTCTTGCCTGAGCAGTTAAAGGGGATCGCCAATGTGCATTTAGATGCGGTGGAACATAACGACACCATCGCCTTTATGCACGCAGTGCAAGAAGGAGCGGCAAGTAAAAGTTACGGCTTAGCAGTGGCAGCACTGGCAGGTGTTCCCAAAGCCGTAATAAAATTAGCGAAGCAAAAATTAACCCAATTAGAAAAATTATCAGAAAATACACCGCACTTAACCAATCCGATAAATCAGCAATTACAAGGCGAATTGCATTTGATAGACGAAGAGGAAAATCAAAGTGCGGTGCTAAAAATGTTAGAAAATCTCGATCCTGATGAAATGACACCAAAACAAGCCTTAGCCTATTTGTATCAATTAAAGAAAATGGTCTAATACACATTTCGCTAGCGCAGTATCGCCACAAGAAAAAGAAAGGGGCGTTCTTCCACGCCCCTGATTTAACTGCTTAAACTTAAACGCCCTACCTATTTTTTGCTCATCGCCTTAGCAGGTTGCAGGCCCCAGCAAACAAGGAAAAATTAATGATTTTTATGGCTGGTGCTATACAGAATTTTATCGGTATAAGCCATTGCGATGGCAGAAACCAAAAAGCCTAAATGGAGCAATAATTGCCACTTCATCGTTTCTTCTGGCATATTTGCTGCATTGACGAAAGTTTGTAGCATATGAATAGAGGAAATACTGATAATTGACATAGAAAGTTTTACTTTCAACACGGAAGCATTAACGTGGCTTAGCCATTCAGGCTCATCAGGATGCCCATCTGTGTGTAGCTTAGAAACGAAAATTTCATAACCGCCCACAATCACCATAACCAATAAATTCGCAATCATTACCACATCAATTAAATTTAACACGGAAAGCATAATGGCGTTGGAATCTAGCTCTTGCAGATTTGAGATAAGTTCCCATAGCGATTTCATAAATTTATAGGCATAAATCCCTTGTACGACAATTAAGCCGAGATAAATGGGTAATTGTAACCAGCGGCTAGCAAAAATAATTTGGCTAAATATGACGGGGGTTCTATATTTTACCGATTCTTTTGATGTCATAGATTGATGTTCCATCTGTGTTTACTCTTCGTTCCTTCATCATTTTATGTGGGCGATGAAATTACCTGTTTTTTACCAAAATATCAATGATTTTCGGGTTTAATCTGATCCGCTGAAATTGCGCTGAGTTTCGCTAAATCAAGATCATTGTGTAATAGCTCAACCTGTGGCATCACTTTGTTAGCTTTGGCAGAGAAATCTTTAAATCGCTCAATTTTTCCCGCTAAACCTTGTTGCCCTGCAAAGGCGGTAACGGCGTGATTATAATGCCCGCTTACCGTTGCCAAGCTATTACCCAATTTAGCAAGACGTTCTGCCACCAAGCACATTTGATTATAAATATCCCCCGCCTTACCACTGATTTCTCGTGCTTCCGCATTACCTCGTTCAATCCGCCATAAATTTGCGACGGTGCGTAAAATCGGCATTAAGGTGGTGTGAGAAACTAAAATGACGTTTTTTTCATAGGCGTAATTAAACAAATTGCTATCCTGTTTCATTGCTTCAATGTAAGCTGGCTCAACCGCAATAAACATCAGCACAAAATTAGGGCTATGCACGCCAATTAAATTGCTGTAATCCTTGCGTGATAGCTCATCAATATGATTTTTGATCGCCTTGTGGTGTTCACGCAAAAATTGCTGTTGGCTTTGCTCATTGTCCGCACTCACCGCATTTTCATAGGCAACAAGGGACATTTTGCTATCAATAATCAAATGTTTGTTATCGGGTAAATACACCACAAAATCAGGATAATTCGATTTGCCTTCTGCATTGCGGAAATGATCTTGTGCTTTATAGTGATCATTTTCTACCAAGCCCGCTAATTGCAAGGCGCGTTCAAGCTGAATTTCCCCCCAATTGCCTAGCGTTTTCTTTTCCCCTTTTAAAGCAGAAGTGAGATTATTCGCCTCTTGCGACATTGCAAGTCCCACGTCTAACACTTTTTTAATTTCACTTTCAAGGCTGGCATTGCCCTTTAAGGATTCCGAGTGAATTTCATTTACGCGTTTTTGGAAACCTTCAATTTGCTCACGGAATGGCTTTAACAAGGCATCAAGGCTGGCTTGATTGGTTTGATCGAACTTTTGGCTCTTTTCTTCCAAAATACGATTCGCCAAATTTTGAAACTCAACACTGAGTTGCTGTTTTGTTTGAACAAAATCTTCCTGTTGCTGAGTAAAATGTTTTTCTTTTTCCGCTAACGTGGTTTTGAGTTCGGTAAATTGTTGTAAAAGTGCGGTGGATTTTTCGTTTAAATCGGCATACTCCTGCTGCTTGCTTTTTAATTCTGCACGACTTTGATTTAACTGATGTTGTAAACTATGCACTTGTGCAGTGGCGATACCAAATTGTTCTTTAAGGCTTGTGATTTTCTCTGCAATATTTCCGTGGCGAGCTTGTTCTTCGTCCAATTCTTGTTGTAAATATTGGATTTTTTCATCACGTTCATTCAGTCGTGTTTGCAACCCTTCCGCGCGTGTTTGCGCTTTCACACTGTCCTGCTCAAGCTGGTAACGCAGTTGCGACAAGGCTTCATACTTTTCCAATAACAGGTTAAAATCATTGACGTTTTTATTCAGTTCTTGGGCAAGTTGTTGCTTATCTCGTTGATATTTGATGCTAATAAAAAACAGCACCAAGGATAAAATAAGCAATAGGACGGTTATCCCAAGCCATTGAGATTGTGTAAATTCGATCATTATTTTTCCTAAAAATTAACAAAATTTTCCCCGCGCTTTTTTCTTCGTTCAAATTAAGATCAACAATGAAACAAAGTGCGGTAGATTTTTCAGATGAAATCTTTGCAGAACTATAATAAAGTATAATGCAATTTTTGTTTAATCAGCGGAAAAAATGTCAAAACAACCTCAACTTTATCTTGCCTCGCAAAGCCCTCGCCGTTTACAACTGTTACAACAGTTGGGGCTGGAAATGGAAATCTTTAATGCGGATATTGATGAAACCCCAAATGCCGATGAACTGCCTGCGGATTATGTACGCAGAATGGCGCAAGAGAAAAATCACGCCGCACGCCAACAACTTGAAAAACGTGCCAATTTTGTACCGCACTTACCTATTTTATCCGCAGATACTAGCGTGGTTTGCGATGGGGAAATTTTAGGCAAGCCACAAGATGAAGCCCAAGCGGTACAAATGCTTAGCTTGCTTTCAGGTAAAACGCACCAAGTGCTAACTGCTGTGTGTGTCAGTTTGCCTAATCAAATCCATAGCCTTGTACAAACGAGCCAAGTTACCTTTAGCTCATTAACTAAACAAGATATTTTGGCTTATATCGCCACTGGTGAGCCAATAGATAAAGCGGGGGCTTATGGGATTCAAGGGCTAGGTGGACGATTTATTTCGCGTATTGATGGCAGTTTTAGCGGTGTGATGGGGTTGCCCGTGTTTGAAACTGCCCAATTGCTTCGCCAAGTTGGGATAAGTTTATTCGCATCAAGTGAGAAATGTGATGAGTAAAAGCCTATTTCAAGCCAGCAAACACGAGGAACATTGCCCACAATGTGGTTCGCTATTACAGATTAAAAAAGGCAAAAAAGGGTTATTTTTAGGTTGCAGTGCCTACCCACAATGCGATTTTATCAAGCCTTTACACCCCACTCACGAAACAAAAGTCTTGAAAGAATTAGCCCAACATTGTCCAAAGTGCGGTCATTTTTTACAATTAAAACAAGGGCAATTTGGTATGTTCATCGGGTGTAGTGATTATCCGCAATGTGATTATATCGTTCACGAAGAGCTTGAACCCGAACAAGAGCATCTGCCTTGTCCTGCTTGTGGAAAAGGTAGCCTTGTGCCACGACGCGGACGCCAAGGCAAGGTGTTTTATGGCTGTAATCAGTTTCCAAAATGTAAATTTACCCTTGCCAGCCAACCCTATGCAGTGCCTTGTCCTCAATGTGGTTATCCGATAAGTACGCTGAAAAAAGAAGAAAAAACCGACCGCACTTTGCGTCGCATTTGGTTATGTGCCAACAAAGCGTGTCGTCATCAATTTGAAACAGACAATGAATAACGAACAGAATATCGCTCAACTCGTTGAGGTATTAAAACAAAATGAAGTCATCGCTTACCCCACTGAAGCGGTGTTTGGCTTGGGCTGTAATCCACTCAGTGAAAGTGCGGTGCAAAAATTATTGCTTTTAAAACAGCGTCCTGTGGAAAAAGGGTTGATTTTAATCGCACCGCAGTTAGATTTTCTGCTGCCTTTTATTGATGAACGTAAGCTTAATGAAACGCACTGGCAACGCTTGAATGCCCATTATGATCACCCGACCACGTGGGTGGTACCGGCAAAGCCAACAACACCGAAATTTCTCACGGGACAGTTCTCTACCATTGCCGTTCGTATTAGCGATCACCCTGCGGTAAAACAGCTCTGCGAACAAGCGGGCTTTGCACTCACCTCCACCAGTGCCAATTTAACCGGCTTACCGCCTTGTCGCACCTATCAAGCCGTGAAAGCCCAGTTTGGCGAACACTTTCCTGTGTTAGAAATGGCGGTGGGAAAGGCAACAAACCCTTCAGAAATACGCGATCTGTTTACACAACAACTTTTCCGTCAAGGTTAATAAGGATTTTTATGGATAAATATGCTGTTTGGGGAAATCCCATTGCTCAAAGCAAATCACCACAAATTCACCGAATGTTTGCCCAACAAACTCAGCAAACATTAGACTATGTGGCAATGCTCGGTGATGAACAACACTTTGAACAACAACTCCTCGGCTTTTTTGCTGAAGGGGCAAAAGGTTGCAATATCACCGCCCCATTCAAAGAGCGTGCATTTCAATTGGCGGATCAATATAGTGAACGTTGTTTGCTCGCCGCTGCCTGTAATACGCTGAAAAAATTACCCGACGGTACACTTTATGCTGACAACACAGACGGTGCCGGCTTGGTGAGCGATTTACAACGCTTAGGCTGGCTCAAACCGCAACAATCAGTACTCATTTTAGGCGCAGGTGGCGCAACCAAAGGCGTGCTGTTTCCTCTATTACAAGCGGAACAAAAGATTTTGCTGGCTAACCGCACCTTAGCTAAAGCAACTGAATTAGCGAAAAAATTCAACGCCTACGGCAATATTCAAGGTTGTACCCTTACTGATATTCCCGTGCAAAAATTTGATCTTATTATCAATGCCACTTCTTTAGGCTTACAAGGTCAAACCGTAGCCATTGATCCAACCATTTTGCAACAAGCAGGCGCGGTGTACGATATGCAATACAGCAAAGGCGAAGACACGCCCTTTATTGCCCTTGCCAAACAGCAAGGTGTACAGCATTATAGCGATGGCTTTGGAATGCTTGTTGGTCAAGCAGCCCACGCCTTTCATTTATGGCGAGGGGTAATGCCCGACATAACGCCCTTGCTTAAATGTCTTTAATCCGATTAAACCGAATAAAATACCTCGCTAAATAGGCGAGGTTTGTTTTTATGGCGGAAAGATAAAGAAAAGTGCGGTCATTTTTTATAAAATTTTTTGAATTTTTCTACTAGTTTTTTATTCGGCAATATGTTGGCATTTTTAGCACGATTATTTATCAACCCACTAAAATAAGCATATAAAACTAAAAATAAACAAATTTACAAAATAAAAAACTAGCTTAATTCAAAAACAACGATATAAATATCCAATTTTGCGTATTTTTTGCTATTGACTAAAATTGATATTCCGCTATATTCCTAGCCTTTACATTTCTTTAACGTTTAATCAGGTGGTACTATGACACAGTCAGCAAAACGCGAAACCTTTTCAGGAAGCCGCGCATTTATTCTTGCTGCTATCGGTTCTGCTGTAGGGTTAGGAAACATTTGGCGTTTTCCTTATACTACATACGAAAACGGTGGTGGTGCATTCATCATTCCTTATCTTGTTGCCCTTTTAACTGCGGGTATTCCACTTTTATTCCTTGATTATGCTATTGGACATCGCCATCGTGGTGGTGCGCCGTTATCCTATCGTCGTTTTAACCGCCATTTTGAAACCTTTGGTTGGTGGCAAGTTATGGTGAACGTTATTATTGCCATTTATTATGCTGTTGTACTTGGCTGGGCTGCTAGTTATACCTATTTCGCAATAAGTGGTGCATGGGGAGATAAACCAATAGATTTCTTCTTACATGATTTCTTGCAAATGGGGGATATTTCCCAGGGCGTTAGTTTTGAATTTGTTGGAATGATTGTTGGACCATTAATTGCAGTATGGTTAGTAGCATTAGGAGTACTTGCTCTAGGCGTACAAAAAGGTATAGCCAAAACGTCATCAATTTTAATGCCTTTATTAGTGGTGATGTTTATTATTCTTGTTGTTTCCTCGCTATTTTTACCCGGTGCAGCAAAAGGATTAGATGCACTCTTTACACCAAATTGGTCAAAACTTTCTGACCCAAGTGTGTGGATTTCGGCCTATGGACAAATCTTCTTCTCCCTATCAATCTGTTTCGGCATTATGATTACCTATGCCTCTTATTTGAAAAAAGAATCGGATCTAACTGGGAATGGGCTAGTTGTTGGCTTTGCAAACAGTAGTTTTGAACTATTAGCTGGAATTGGGGTTTTTGCAGCGCTAGGCTTTATGGCAACAGCATCAGGACAAGAAGTGAGTGAAGTGGCAAAAGGGGGAATTGGTTTAGCCTTTTTTGCCTTCCCAACGATTATCAATAAAGCCCCATTTGGTGAAGTATTAGGGGTATTATTCTTTGCCTCTCTCACCTTTGCTGCATTAACTTCTTTTATATCGATCCTTGAAGTTATTATTGCTGCTTTACAAGATAAGCTTAGAATGCGCCGTGCCAAAGCGACATTTATTGTTGGATTACCGATGATGTTTATTTCTACCGCACTATTCGGTACAACAACAGGCTTACCAATGCTTGATGTATTAGATAAATTTGTTAATTATTTTGGTATTGTTGCTGTTGCATTTGTTTCATTAGTTGCAATTGTTGCAAATGAAAAGCTTGGTATTTTAGGTAAACATTTAAATGAAACCTCCTCCTTCAAAGTAGGGTTCTTTTGGCGCCTATGTATTGTACTTACCACAGGTATCTTAGCATTTATGCTATTAAGTGAAGGTGCAAAAGTCTTTACAAACGGTTACGAAGGCTACCCATCTTGGTTTGTGAATACCTTCGGTTGGGGAATGGCAGTTGCCCTTGTTGTCATTTCATTCCTTCTTTCACGATTAAAATGGAAAGATGAAGAATTATTCAATCTTAAAGAACACGGAAAAGGAGAACAATTAAATGAGCAATAGTGCAATTATTATGATGGTCATCGCTTTAGTCATCATTTGGGGAGGATTACTTTTCTCCATAAAAAGATTACCTAAAGAAAAATAAAAATACGCATAAAAAAATAGCCACAAATAATGTGGCTATTTTTAACACTCATTTTATTGTCCTGTTAAATAAGATTATCCCATTTTAAAATAATGCCAAATTATATTCACGCTGAGCATTCCCATTGCATTACCTCGTCTTCTTTTAAACCGAAAGAACCATAGAAAACAGCAAATCATATATCTAAAAATAGAATAAGGCGTATCTTAAAATAATATACGCCTTATTAGCTTAAAATTAAGCGGCTATATCATTCTTGTTCAGTCTGTTTTTCTTGTTTTGTATGATAAAAATAAAGAAAAACTAAGCCAATTGGCGCAATTATCCAACTAAACATAAAACATATTAACATTGTTACCATTTTTGTTATTAATAACAAAATGGCATTCACAATAAATACATTCTCTCCGAAAATATAACCGACTATACTTTCATAAACAAAACGAGAATAAGGATACAATAGCGTAAAAATCAAGAACATTAATGTTGAAAGAATGAATTTATGATCAATAATCCCCTTTCCTGCATTAAAGATTAGTAGTTCAAGCAATATAAATATCACTACTCCAAAGAAAAGATGGCGAAAATAATATGCTTTATTTAACCCTCCAAAGGTTTTACTGATAAGTGACATCGTATTCTCCTAATTAGCACCTAAAACAGGTTCATTCTATACCGAACCTAAAATAGGTGCAATGAAAAAATTACGAACCTCAATTCACTCAGAGGAACAACAATTCCTTCGCCAATTATTTATTTCTCAACGAAAATCACTGGGGTTATCACAACGTGCCTTAGCAGAGCGTTTAGGTGTGATCTATTCTTTGATTGGGAAAATTGAGACAGGGGATCGCCGTCTTGATGTTATAGAATTTATGGATTACTGCTTTGCTTTGGAACTTGATCCTAATGCGGTATTACAACAAATAAAAGCAAAATTTTACTCATAACTAAAGTGCGGTTGTTTTTTTGGCTTTTTTATATTCCTACTATTTAGACTAAAAATAATGCAGTGTGTCTATATCATACTTTATTATTTTAATAATCAAACAATTATAAATAACCACACAAAAATTATACCTATTAAATCTATAGAATTTACCAATGAAATTTATTGATTTCTATCAATATTCCTTTCTTAATAATTGTTAATACTGTGCGAGATGTTTCCTAACTTACTATTCTATAAAGGAGAATCTTATGAAACCTCAATCGTGGTTATTTACATTTATTGGTGCAAGTGTCGCCACTTACCTAGGGACGGTGGCATATATCCACCATTTTGATAAACAAGAAACACAACGCCGTTTGCAAGAAAGTCAAACGACTGATCAACAGCAACGTGCCGTTGAAACAGTGTTATATAATAATGGCTGTCAATATTGCCATAGCAGCAACACTAATATGCCATTTTATGCTAAATTACCTATCGCTAGCAGTCTAATGGAAAAAGACATTCAACAAGGACAAGCTCATTTTTTGTTGGATAACATCACAGATTATCTTAATCAACCTCAACGCATTTCTGCCACAGCGTTAGCTAAACTTGAAAGTGTCATTCAAAATAACGAAATGCCTATTCATTCTTTCAAAATAGTACATTGGGGATCCGGTTTAAATGAACAAGAGAAAACAACCTTGCTTGATTGGATTCATAAAGTTCGTCAAGAATACCAGCTTCCTGCAAATACCTCTGGCACATCAGCCGAACGCTTCGTACAACCTGTACCACAAAATGTGCCAGTTAATCCTGCCAAAGTTGATTTGGGTAATACCCTTTATCATAGTACCTTATTATCAGGTGACGGTACCATTGCTTGTGCCACTTGTCACGGTTTGAATACCGGCGGGGTGGATAATCTTGCCACTTCTACTGGAATTAAAGGGCAGAAAGGAGGAATTAATGCACCTACTGTCTATAACGCAGCTTTCAATGTTGTTCAATTCTGGGATGGGCGTGCTGCAAACTTAGCAGAACAAGCAGGAGGACCGCCTTTAAACCCCGTAGAAATGGGGGCAGAAAATTGGCAACAAATTGTTAATAATCTCAATAAAGATGAAGCACTCAAACAAGCTTTTGAAAAAATTTACCCTGAAGGCTTTAACGAAAAAACGATTACAGATGCCATTGCAGAATTTGAGAAAACCTTAATTACCCCAAATAGCCCTTTCGATCGCTATTTACAAGGTGATGAAAGTGCCTTAACTGCAACACAGAAAAACGGTTATGCCTTATTCCACCAATATAAATGTGATACCTGTCATACTGGCATCAATTTAGGTGGTCAATCTTATGAACTGATGGGCGTGAAAGCAGATTATTTTGCTGACCGTAATAAACCATTAACAGAAGCCGATGACGGTCGCTTCGCACAAACAAAAAATCCTTATGATAAACACCGTTTTAAAGTACCAACATTACGTAATATTGCGCTTACTGCCCCTTATTTCCACGATGCAAACGCACAAGATTTAACCCAAGCTGTGGAAATGATGTTGAAATATCAACGTGGCGTAAGTTTGTCAAAAGAACAAGTTAGCGATATTGTTGATTTCTTATATAGCCTAACGGGAGAATACCAAGGCAAACCGTTAACAAACGATAATATGAAAAAATAATCTTCAGTTAAATAGCAAAATATAAAATGGGCAATTATTGCCCATTTTATAAAAAGAAACAAAACTTAAGAAATTCGTCCATTTGCAATCTCAATGACTTTATCACAAATAGCCATTGTAGAGGCTCGATGGCTCACCAGAATAATCAGTTTGTCTTTTTTGACGTTTAGTAATGAGTGCAAAATTATTGATTCATTTAGACTATCTAAATTACTTGTTGGCTCATCAAGCAAAATGATTGGCGCATTATGTAAAAAAGCTCGAGCAATACCGATACGTTGTTTTTCACCATCAGATAAACTGCTCCCAAGTTCTGAAACCTTTGTTTCATACCCCTGTGGTAATCCCATAATAAAATCATGAATCGCGGCTTTTTTTGCTGCATTAATGACCTCTTCTCGGCTTGCATTTCGCTTAGCAAGCAAAATATTTTCATAAATACTTTGGTTAAAAATGTAGGTTTGTTGTGTAATATAGGCAATATTATCACGCAATGCCTGAGTATTAAGTGCGGTCAGATTTTTCCCATTAATTTGAATTATGCCTTTTTGAGGATCATAAAACCTCATTATTAATTTTAGTAAGGTGCTTTTTCCACTTCCACTTCGTCCATGAATGCCTAAAATTTGTCCCTTATTTAAACTAAATTCAATATTTGATAATATCACTTCATTTTCATAACAAAATTCAATATTTTTTCCACTTAATTGTTCGATATTATTTAAATCTAGCCCTGTTTTTACTTCCTCTAAATAAGGCTGTTCTGACAATAATGTGAGAACACGTTCTCCACTTGCAAGTGTCTGTAATAAATTGTTTGATAAATTACTTAATGCAATTACAGGTCCATAACTAGACATTAATAAAATAACTGCAATTAATAATTCACTAAAATCTATTTTATGAAGATACCAAAGCAATATTCCGACAAACAAAATGGTAAGATTAAATAAAGATACCGCGATATCAGTATAACAACGTACTTTAGCTTCTTGTTGTTTAATTTTAAAAAAAGCTTGATCAATAGCTTTACTTCGCTGATTTATTGCATTCAATCTTGTAGTAGCTTGGTTAAAAAGTTGAATTTCTTTCATTCCTTGCAAACTATCAAGAAAATAGTCGTTCATTTCCCCTACCAATTCTCGATATTGACGTCCTTCTTCTCTTGCCATTTTAGTGGTTAAAATTGGCAAGATAACACCGATGGTACAATAAGCTAAAAACGCTATTAGCATAAACCAAAGGGAAATATGCCCAAAAATAGACAATAATATACTTGATGTAATGAATGCTATCATAATAGGAGCGATAGTATGAGCATAAAAAACTTCGAGTAACTCAATATCATTGGTAACAAGCGAAAGTAATTGACCCGATTGTTTATTTTGTAACTTAACAAAGGCTAATTTACGTAGCGCACCAAATACCTTATCTCTTAATAAAGCAAGTAATTTAAAAGCTATATAATGCCCTGACATTTGTTCCAAATAACGTAAAATACCTCGTGCCACGGCTAAAACTAAAAGTGCGGTAAGAATTTGGCTTAAATTTAAATAGGTACTGAACCCAATGAGATTTGCTAATCCCATTGCACCAAGCGCCATAATAAAAATTGCGGAAAGAAAACCAAGCACTCCCATAATAATCGTAAAACTCATAATATGCGCTAATGGTATGACCAATTTAACCAGATGCCACATTATAACAAACCCATTTTTATGCATTTTTCTCTCCCTTTCTCACCGCTTCTAATTGTTTTTGTTGGCTAAACATTTGATGGTACAAACCATTTTTTTCTATTAATTGTTGGTGCTGACCTTGTTCAACGATTTCCCCTTTTTGTAAAACATAAATATGATCCGCTTCTATCGCATTAGCTAAACGATGAGAAATCATAATAATCGTTTTTTTATCCTTTAATTTTTGAATTAGCTGTAAAATAATTTCTTCGCTTTCTATATCAATATTACTGGTCGCCTCATCAAAAATGTATAAATTAGCATTATGCAACAATGCCCTTGCTAGAGCTAATCGCTGAATTTGCCCACCAGATAAATTACTACCACGGCTTAATAATGGCATATCTAAACCACCTTGTTGTTTTACAAATTTATCAAGATTAACTTGTTGTAAATAGTAATAAATTTCTTCATCAGTTGTCTCTGGCTTTGCTATTTGCATATTTTCTCGTAATGACCCTTTAAAAATATAACTACTATGACTTACAAGGCTAATATGTTGATATAATGATGCACGTTTAATATCAGCAGCATTTTGTTGATTAAATAAAATATCACCTGATTGTTGAGAATAAAATCCCATTAATAAAGACACTAAAGTAGATTTACCACATCCACTCTCACCAACAAAAACGGTTAATTTATTTGCAGGAATAGTTAAATTTAATTTTTTAAATAGTTGTTTTTCATTATTATAAGAAAAATCAAGATTTTTGATTGAGACACTAATTGGATTTTTATCGTTAAAATCCACCGCACTTTGTAAACCTTCAACAGGAAGATCAAGTAAAGCGAAAATTTTATCTGATGCCGCTTTACCATTCATTGCTACGTGAAAAAACGATCCTAATAGGCGTAATGGAATAAAAAATTCTGATGAAAGCAAAATAAACAAAATAACACCAAATAGTGTCAAATTCCCTGCTTCAAATTGCAATAATGCAGTTAAAATTCCAATAGCTGCCCCGCCATAAGCGAGTAAATCCATAATAGAAACAGAATTAAGCTGCATTGTCAGGACTTTCATTGTGATTTTACGAAAATGCTCTGCTTCAAGCTCCATTTGCTTCGCTTTATATTCATCATCTTGATAAATTTTTAGGGTAATTAAACCTTGTAAATTGTCTAAAAAAGAACTACCTAATCCAACATAAATAGACCAATATTTATGTAATAAACGCTTAGCAATTTTATTCACAACAATAATAGAAAAGGGAATAAGAGGAACGCAGAGTAATAAAATAAATGAAGTAGAAAAATTAAGAAAAACTAAAATACTAAATAAAGTTAAAGGCGCAAGTAAGCTATAAAATAATTGTGGTAAATAACGTCCAAAATAAATTTCAAGCTGTTCTACCCCTTCAGATGCAACTTGGATAATAGAGGACGTTGATTGCTGATTAACTTGACTTAGTGGCATTGAAACCAGCTTTTGATAAATTAATGTTCTTAATTGATGTTTCACTTGTGTACTGGCACGATAGGAAGCATTTACTGCCATTTTCCCTGCTAATACACGCAAAATTAATGCCAATATTAAAATAACAAAAAAAAGTACCGCACTTGTTATTCCTAGCTTTTCTTGCCAAACCCATTGTAAACATAGAGCAAAAACGGTGGCACTAATTATTCCACCAACTAAGGCGACCCAATTCCATAGCACTGCTTTGGCAATCCATTTTTTACTTTCAGAAACAGTATTAATAAGCCTTTTATCAATCATCATAATATGAATATCCTAAAATAGTTATCTAACTAAGCGCGATAAAGAAAAACGATTAAAAACGAACTTCAATTGATGCACTATAATTTCGCCCTGGTGCATAAAAACGTTCCAACCCTAATCCATCACGATCTACGGTATTCGTTGTACTATTTGCGTTGATCCCTCGCAAGGCATCCCAAGTTTGATAACGACGATTAAATAAATTATATATTCCGGCTCTTAAAGTGATATGTTGATTTATTTTATAATACCCAAATAAATCAAAAACATAGGCTGATTTATTCAAGTATTTATAGGTATCAATTGTTTGATAAAGTTCATCTTTTACGCACATATCTCTGTCATACCAATAATCATATTCCCAGCGTACACAACGCGTTTTATTTTCAAATACTTGAGCATCTTTTGCTTTTTTATTTGCTAAATAGGTTAAGCGACTGAATAGTCCCCATTTTCCTTGCGGATGCTCATAATCTATACCAATAACCATTTTCATTGGCTGAATGGAAAGTAAGCTCGCATTATTAGATAAATGTCCTTTACTATATCCCAATGCACCAAATAGCGTTAATCCTTCAGGAGCAGGTAAAAGCTGTGCTAAATTTAATCTTCCTTTAATTTCAATACCATGAATTTTAGCTTTATCTACATTTACCATTTGTTGCATTTGTGATTGAAAAGTACGCCCATAAGCTGTTTCTTCAATAATACTTTCCTGCTCAAATAGAAAATTGCGATAGTGGTTTTGATAGAACATTACATCTAATAATCCTGCTTTCCCTTCACCTTTTGCAAAAAAGGTATGATTTAAACTTTTTTCTGCTTTTAAAGCAGGATTAGACTTCCATTTACCATAAGCATTAGTAAATGTGAAATAGCGTTCTGTGGCAGTGGGTAAACGGTAGCCTGTTGTAAGTAAATAGCCAAATGTCCAATTATCTGTAACTTGGGCATCAATTCCAGCTAAACCGCTCCAATTTGCAAAATGGCTTTTTTGAGGTGCGCCTTCTGCTAAACAAGCTGTGCTACAAGGTGCATTTAAACGTTGTGGGTTATACTTCGTATAATCATAACCAGCACCTAAATGTGCCATAATTTTCGGCGTCCATTGGTCAAAGGTTGGAAACCAAGTAACATCATCTTTTAATGCTAAACGATATTGCTTAGTTTTAATCGGATATTGAATAGTGTAGTGTGAATCTAAACCAAAGCGATTAGTATCATGATTAATATTTTCAAATTGACGTTCACTTGCAGCCATTTTTAGCCCTAGTATATGAGAGCCTAAAAAGCTTAAAGGCTCACTTTCAACATAGAAGGAAGCACGTTTAAATGTTGTTTTCATCCGTCTATCAAAAACTTCATCTAACTCTTTTTCGTCTGTTTGCCAATGCCGGCCTCCTTTATAATTTACCGCTGCAAGATCGGTTTTTTGATAATCAACATCAAATTTTGTAAATGCCAAATATTCAGACTGTGGCGTATAAAGATAATAAAGATTGACATTTAAACGTTTATTTTGATCATCTGCTTCACGCCATTGTCCGCCAAACAATGCATAGCTACGTTCATCAGTATAACGATGTCCTTGTTGTCCATTCATACCGATTCCAACTTTATGATGATCATTGAGTTGAATCCCTAATTTGGCAAGATAGCTATGATAACGATGAGTAGAAGGATCAGGATGTTGACTACTTGAAGATTGATCTATCTCGCCACGTCCATTACTTTTTAATTCGTGTCCCGTCCGTTGAGAATATAGTAAAAGGGCATCTACTTGCTGGCCAACATAACCTACCCCAAAGGTTCTTACCCATTCCTTATTTTTACTCGCATAACCTGTACGTAATAATGCACCAAAACGATTCTCAGCTAAAACTAAATCTTGCGGTTCTAACGTTTGGTAATTAACCGTTCCACCTAATGCGCCACTACCAGAATGAAAACTATCAGCGCCTTTAACTATATCAATATTATTTATAAGTTCTGTATCAATGCTTAATCTTGAAGAATTAAAATTACCATATCTGGCATATAGTGTATTTTCTTCACTGTCGGGTAAATTCACCCCATCAATACTAATGCCAACGCGGTTACCTTCAACCCCACGCATAGAAAAACCTTTTATAAAACGACCATTATCAACAATGCCAACATCAGGGCTATAACGGACTAAATCTTTTGTATCGCGAATAAGTTCATTTTGAATAATTTTCTCTGTTTTCTTTTCTGTAGTTGGAATTTTATTGGTTGTGTTTTCTGTGGAAATAAGAATTTCATCAAGTGTTTCTTCAGCGTAGGAAAATGTAGTGCAGCCTAAACAAACGAGTAATACGGATAGTGCGGTCGTTTTTTTATCCATTTTTACCTCTCCCTTTATCTAATTAATTTAAGGTTAGATTATAGGATAAAAACATATTGTTTTAAATAAAAATAATTCTCATTTAAAATAAAGATAACAAAAAAGCCACTCACATTTTTTGTAAGTGGCTTTTTCTATTAGAAGATATTAAATATCTAAGTTAGCTCGTAATGCATTAGATTCAATAAACTCACGACGAGGTTCAACTTCATCCCCCATTAAGGTAGTGAAGAGCTGATCGGCTGCCACAGCATCTTTAATGGTAACTTGCAACATTGTACGTGTTTCAGGATCCATTGTGGTTTCCCAAAGCTGCTCTGGATTCATTTCACCTAACCCTTTATAACGTTGTACCATTAAACCGCGACGCGATTCTTTTACTAACCATTCTACCGCTTGTTCAAACGTTGTTACTGGATATTGACGTTCACCGCGTGCGATATAAGCATCAGGCTCAAGTAAGCCGTTGAGCTGTGAACCCAATTTCACAATGCGGGCATAATCATTACCATTGATAAATTGGAAGCCAAATACATATTCTGTATCAATGCCGTGAGTACGCACGGTTAGCACAACTTCGTGTAAATGGCGTTCGCTATTGAAATGCAATTTATAACTATAATGATTACCGCTGCTTTCTTTTTCCGTTAAGTTTTCAACCAAAGATTTTGCCCAAAATTCCACCGCACTTTCATTTTGCATTAAAGCGACGGTTAATTCAGGTTGATAAATCAAGGTTTTTAAAACACTTTCTGGATAATGGCGGCTTAAACGTGCAATCATTTTTTGCACGCTGTTATATTCAGACACCAATTTTTCTAATGCCACCCCACTCATTGCAGGAGCATCTTTCGTGGTATATAACGCTGCGCCATCTAAAGCAATATTCAATTCATATTGCGCCATTGCTTCATCATCTTTAATGTACTCTTCATTTTTACCTTTTTTCACTTTATAAAGTGGCGGTTGAGCAATATAAATATGACCACGTTCAATTAATTCAGGCATTTGACGATAGAAGAAAGTGAGCAATAAGGTGCTAATATGCGCACCGTCCACATCAGCATCGGTCATTATAATAATACTGTGATAACGCAATTTATCTGGATTATATTCATCACGCCCAATTCCACAGCCAAGCGCAGTAATTAATGTTCCCACTTCTTGGGAAGAAAGCATTTTATCAAAACGGGCTTTTTCTACATTTAGGATTTTCCCTTTTAATGGCAAAATTGCTTGATTTTTACGATTACGCCCTTGTTTTGCTGACCCTCCTGCAGAATCCCCCTCCACAAGGTAGAGTTCAGATAAAGCAGGATCACGTTCTTGGCAATCTGCTAACTTACCGGGTAACCCTGCAATATCCAATGCCCCTTTACGGCGTGTCATTTCCCGGGCTTTGCGTGCGGCTTCGCGGGCGCGCGCTGCATCAATAATTTTACTTGCAATCATTTTGGCGTCATTTGGATTTTCTTCCAAATATTCTTGCAAGCGCTCATTCATGGCGGATTCCACCGCCCCTTTTACTTCGGAAGAAACCAATTTATCTTTAGTTTGTGAAGAGAATTTTGGATCAGGTACTTTCACTGAAATAATCGCGACGAGCCCTTCACGTGCATCATCACCTGAGGTTTCCACTTTATCGTTCTTGCCTTTTTTATTCAGCCCTGATTTTTCCATATAAGCATTTAAGGTTCGCGTTAAAGCGGCACGGAAACCAGCTAAGTGAGTTCCTCCATCACGTTGTGGAATATTGTTGGTGAAGCAATGAATATTTTCCGATTGATAGCCTTCATTCCACTGCAAAGCAACTTCAACACCAATATCATCTTTTTCTGTGGAAAAATAAAATGGTTTTTGATGAATTGGATTTTTATTTTTGTTTAAATATTCCACAAAGGCTTGGATTCCGCCTTCATAATGAAAGTGATCCTGTTTATCATCACGTTCATCAATTAAACGAATGGATACCCCTGAATTTAAAAAAGAAAGCTCACGCAAGCGTTTAGCCAAAATGTCATATTCAAATTCAATATTGGTGAAAATGCTTGGACTTGGCCAAAAACGCACCGTCGTTCCCGTTTGGCTAGTTTCACCAATAATGGTTAAAGGCGCTTGCGGATCACCTAAATGATAGAATTGTTCGTGAACATTGCCTTGACGACGAATGGTGAGCTGTAATTTATCAGATAGCGCATTAACTACGGACACACCCACACCATGCAATCCACCAGACACTTTATAAGAATTATCATCAAATTTTCCGCCTGCGTGCAATACTGTCATAATCACTTCTGCGGCCGATACCCCTTCTTCAGGGTGAATATCCACTGGAATACCACGACCATCATCTTGCACTGAAACAGAATTATCAGAATGAATAGTCACAATAATATCAGAACAATAGCCCGCCAATGCTTCATCAATGGCGTTATCTACAACTTCAAAAACCATATGATGTAACCCTGTTCCGTCATCGGTATCACCAATATACATACCGGGGCGTTTACGCACTGCATCAAGGCCTTTTAATACTTTGATACTACTTGCACCATAATTTTCTGGGACATTATTCGACATAACAATTCTCTGTTTTTATTGATAAAAAATTGGGCAGATTATAGCAAATTTTTAGGCTTTTGGCTAATTTCGCAAAAATCTCAGGCAGGTAAATAATAAATTGAAAAATAATGAAAAAAAGCACCGCACTTTAATTTGCGGGAAACCCCATTAGGCGGAGAACTTCCGCCTAGATGAGCATAAAACAAATAAAACGCGGTTAGGCATCAATTAAACGATAAAGTGCGGTGTCTTTTCTATCCAAATAATGCACAGATTGAATACGACGAATGGTACGTGAACGGCCACGAATCAGTAAGGTTTCCGTTGTCGCTAAATTACCGCGACGATGAATACCTTTAAGCAAATCACCATTAGTAATACCTGTGGCAGAAAAAACAAGATTATCATCACGCACTAACTCTTCTAATTTCAGCACTTGATTCACTTCAATGCCCATTTCTTGGCAACGGCGAATTTCATCTGCCGCAATGGATTGATTTTCTGGTGAACTGCCTTTTACTTGATGACGAGGAATTAAACGTGCTTGCATTTCTCCCCCTAAGGCACGAATAGCTGCCGCAGCCACCACGCCTTCAGGCGCGCCGCCAATGCCATACAGCATATCTGCGCCACCATCAGGCAAACAGCATAAAATTGATGCGGCAACATCACCATCTGGAATCGCCAAGACTTTCACTCCAAGTAGCTGCATTTTTTTAATGACTTCAGTGTGACGCGGTTTATCTAGGGTAATCACCGTTAATTGAGAAAGTAATTTTCCCATTTTTGATGCCACACGGCGCAAGTTTTGTTCCAATGGTAAGTTTAAATCAATCATTCCTTTTGCTTCAGGACCTACGACCAATTTTTCCATATACATATCAGGCGCTCGTAAAAAGGTCTCTTTTCCCCCTGCGGCTAACACAGAAAGTGCATTAGGTTGCCCCATTGCCGTCATTCTTGTCCCTTCAATAGGATCAACAGCAATAGAAACCTCTTCGCCGATTCCTGTACCAATTTTCTCACCAATATAGAGCATCGGCGCTTCATCAATTTCGCCTTCACCAATCACCACTTCACCACGCATTTCAATTTGATTTAACATCAATCGCATTGCTTGCACAGCGGCATCATCGGCGGCATTTTTATCCCCACGCCCCAACCAAGCAAAACCAGCAAGCGCAGCAGCTTCGGTAACTCGAGAAAATTCAATGGCTAATGCTCTATTCATTTTTTGATCCTTTGGTTGTTTAAAAATCGGCGTATTCTATCATTTCTGCAAACGATTGCGTTATAAAAAGATAAATTTTTTTGCGAAATCAATAAACTCAGGTAGAATAAGCATACATCTATGTTCATTAACCATTTTTTTAAAAGGAATCCACTATGTCGTTAGAAATTTTAGACCAACTTGAAACAAAAATTAAACAAGCCGTTGAAACGATTGAATTACTTCAATTAGAAGTTGAAGAATTAAAAGAAAAAAATAATCAAGCGCAACAACAAAACGAAACATTACGCAATGAAAATGAACAACTCAAGAGTGAACATGAAAACTGGCAAGAACGTTTGCGTTCTTTGTTAGGTCGTATTGATAACGTTTAATTTTATTAATAAAAATAGAGGCTTAGGTGATTATCTAAGCCTTATTTTTTAGGAGTAAAAATGAATAATAAAGTATGCTTAATTAGCGGTAGTACATTAGGTGGCGCAGAATATGTCGCAGAACATCTACAACAAGTATTAGAAACACAACAAATTTGTACCGCACTTTTTCACGGGCCTCATTTTGCCGAGGTGGCCAATGAACCCCTTTGGCTTATTGTAACCTCAACCTACGGAGCGGGAGAATTACCCGATAATTTGAAACCATTATTTGATGAAATTAAGCTACGAAAGCCAGATTTATCCCATTTGCGCTTTGCGGTGATCGGGTTAGGAAATTCCGATTATGATACTTTCTGCAATGCGGTAAACATTGTACAAGACCATTTAACCGAACAAAGCGCGCAACAAATTTGTGATCCTTTAACAATTGATGTTCTTGCTGTGGACGATCAAGAACAGTATGCCGAAGATTGGATCCCGACTTTTTTATCTCATCTTTAACCTTAGATCTGATGATCATTTCATCAGATCGCTTTCTTGTTTTTTATGATCTCTTTAAATTTCATCTGTGGATAACTAAGAAGAAACTTGTCTAAATATTGTATTTACTCTGTAAATAAAAATATCTTAACGATTATCTGTGGATAACTTTTGCTTTTACTCACAAGATATACAGCAAGATCAAGTGGTGATCTAAACAGCTTTAAAAAGGATCTAACTCATTTATTTTTAAATGAATTTTACCCTTATTCACAAAGATCAGCGATCCTAATAATTATCATAATAAGATCTTTATATATAAAAAGAGATCTTATATTTATAAGCAACGATCATTTTTCTTGATCCTTTGATCTTGTAAACAAAATTCACGGGATCTTCAATCTTCGATTTAAGCAATGATCAATTTGATGTAGAATACGCGGTTACTTTTATGAAGATCAAATTTATCACGCAATTAAGGTTATTATGTTTTATACGGAAAATTATGATGTGATTGTTATTGGTGGTGGACACGCAGGAACTGAAGCAGCGCTTGCTCCAGCACGAATGGGATTAAAAACCTTATTATTAACCCACAATGTGGATACATTAGGGCAAATGTCTTGTAACCCTGCTATTGGTGGTATTGGTAAAGGCCATTTGGTAAAAGAAATTGATGCAATGGGAGGCTTGATGGCAACGGCTGCGGATCAAGCCGGTATTCAATTTCGTACGTTAAATAGCAGCAAAGGCCCTGCGGTACGTGCTACCCGTGCGCAAGCGGATCGCGTGTTGTATCGCCAAGCAGTTAGGATCGCACTTGAAAATCAACCAAATTTAGATATTTTCCAACAAGAGGTTACGGATATTTTGATCGAACAGGATCGTGTATCTGGTGTAGAAACCAAAATGGGATTAAAATTTCGAGCCAAATCCGTGATCTTAACTGCGGGAACATTTTTATCAGGTAAGATCCACATTGGAATGGAAAATTATGCAGGCGGTCGTGCTGGGGATCCAGCTTCAGTGAGTTTAGCTCATCGCTTGCGTGATCTTAACTTACACGTAGATCGTTTAAAAACAGGTACACCACCGCGTATTGATGCGAGGACAATTAATTTTGATGTACTCGCAAAACAACATGGCGATGAAAAATTACCTGTTTTTTCCTTTATGGGATCGGTGGATCAACATCCTCGCCAAATTCCTTGCTATATCACCCATACAAATGAACAAACGCATGAATTGATCCGGAATAATTTAGATCGTAGCCCAATGTATGCTGGCGTGATCGAAGGCATTGGCCCACGTTATTGTCCTTCTATTGAAGATAAGGTGATGCGTTTTGCTGAACGTAATTCTCACCAAATTTATCTTGAGCCTGAAGGTTTGACTTCAAATGAAGTTTATCCAAACGGCATTTCAACCAGTTTGCCATTTGATGTGCAAATGGGCATTGTGAATTCAATGAAAGGGCTGGAAAATGCGCGCATTATCAAACCGGGTTATGCCATTGAATATGATTATTTTGATCCGCGTGATTTAAAACCGACCCTAGAAACAAAAGCCATTAACGGGTTATTTTTTGCCGGACAAATTAACGGTACCACAGGTTATGAAGAAGCTGCTGCACAGGGCTTATTAGCGGGCATCAATGCGGGACTTTATGTTCAGGGCAAAGACAGTTGGTATCCACATCGTGATCAGGCTTATATTGGTGTGTTAGTTGATGATCTTTGTACCTTAGGAACAAAAGAGCCTTATCGAGTGTTCACTTCTCGAGCAGAATACCGTTTATTACTACGTGAAGACAATGCGGATATTCGATTAACCCCAACGGCGCATAAACTTGGCTTAATTGATGAAAAGCGTTGGGTGCGTTTTAATCAAAAAATGGAAAATATTGAATTAGAGCGCCAGCGTTTACGTAGTATTTGGTTGCACCCTCGTTCTGAACATTTAGCACAAGCGAATGCGTTGCTCAATAGTCCATTAAGCCGTGAAGCAAGTGGTGAAGATTTATTACGTCGCCCTGAAGTGAATTATCAATCTCTTACGCAATTAACCCCTTTTGCCCCTGCGATTGAAGATAAAGAAGCCGCTGAGCAAGTAGAAATCGCGATCAAATATCAAGGTTATATTGAACATCAGCAAGAAGAAATCGCACGTCAAAAACGTTATGAAAATACAGAAATTCCCGATAATTTTGATTATGATGCGGTATCTGGATTATCTAATGAAGTGCGGTCAAAATTAATCCAACATCGTCCTACTTCTATTGGACAAGCAAGCCGTATTTCGGGGGTAACTCCTGCGGCAATTTCTATTTTATTGGTGAACCTGAAAAAACAAGGTATGTTAAAGCGTGGTGAATAATGGCTAACATTGAAGAACTTAAAGAAAAATTAAATTTTCTGCTAAAAAGCACCGCACTTTCTGTGAGCGATCAGCAAAAAGCGCAGTTAGTTAAGCTCGTGGCTTTGCTAGATAAATGGAACAAGGCTTACAATCTCACTTCTGTGCGAGATCCGCAAGATATGCTCGTCAAGCATATTATGGATAGCCTTGTTGTCAGTCCTTACTTACAAGGTGAACGTTTTATTGATGTCGGAACAGGCCCGGGCTTACCCGGTTTACCTTTAGCCATTATCAACCCAGATAAAACCTTTGTGTTGTTAGATAGCTTAGGCAAACGCATTAGTTTTATTCGTAATGCGCTGCGAGAGCTAGGCATTACCAATGTTACGCCAGTATTGAGTCGAGTGGAAGAATATCAGCCTGAGGAACTTTTTGATGGCGTATTAAGTCGCGCGTTTGCCTCGCTTAAAGATATGACGGATTGGTGTATTCATTTACTCAATCAACAAGGCATTTTTTATGCTTTGAAAGGTATTTATCAACCTCAAGAAGCATCAGCGTTAAGCCCATCAATTCGGGTTAATAAGATCGTGCCTTTAGTCGTACCTGAATTAGTCGGGGAACGGCATTTGGTTTTACTAACAAAGAAAGCGTGATCGGGATAAAAAAACCATAATAACCTCTGACAGAATATTTAGCATTGCTGTGCTTTTTTGTCAGCTTAGCTATTGCATAAAATCGTGGGAATTGTATAATTTATTTCGATTTTATAAGATGATTTTTTATAAGTAATCAATACGATGTCAAAAATTCTACAACAAACAAGAAAACAATATTATCGTATTTTAGTCATTGAAGGATTACTCATTAGTTTGCTCACGTTGAGTGCTTTTTTATTACTTACTGATGCACAGTTTTTATCCTTATTTGCTGGAATGATATGTGCATTTGTTCCGCAACTTTGCTTTTTGTGGATAATGTTTAGTAAAAACAAAAAAGACTTATCGCAACAAGTAAAACGTTTATACCAAAGTGAAGGGATCAAATTTGGCATAACGGTGATTTTATTTTCAATTTGTTTATTGAACTTACACCCTATATTGCCCTTGCCATTATTTTCTGGCTACTTCGGCGTTATTATTGCCAATAATTTGCTTCCGTTGCTTTTTAGTCATCACACTACAATAAATTCATAGGAAAACATATGTCAGCGGAAGGTTCATCTCAAACATCGATTGAATATATCCAACACCATTTAACTTATCTTTCATCGGGAGAAGGTTTTTGGTCATTTAATCTTGATTCTCTTCTTTTCTCAATTGTTACTGGAATTATTTTCTTGTATTTATTCCGTCGTGTGGCAAAAAAAGCAACAACCGGAGTTCCAAGTAAGTTACAAGCCGCAGTAGAAATTTTAGTTGAGTGGGTTAATGGTGTGGTAAAAGAAAATTTCCATGGAAGTAGAGATTTTGTTGCACCTTTAGCACTTACTATTTTCGTCTGGGTATTTATTATGAATACCATTGATTTATTGCCAGTAGATTATTTACCACAAATTGCTGCAATGCTTTCAGGTGATCATCATATCCCATTGCGTGCGGTGCCTACTACGGATATGAACATTACTTTTGCGCTAGCATTAGGTGTTTTTTGCTTAATTTTATATTACACAGTGAAGTCAAAAGGTTTTTCTGGGTTAGTCAAAGAATATACGATGCATCCATTCAACCATTGGGCATTTATTCCAGTCAATTTTGTTCTTGAAACAGTAACATTAATTTCTAAACCTGTTTCTTTAGCATTACGTTTATTCGGTAATATGTATGCAGGGGAATTAATTTTTATTCTTATTGCCGTAATGTATTCAGCTAATATGTTTGTAGCGAGTTTGGGAATTCCATTACATCTTGCGTGGGCTATTTTTCATATTTTAGTTGTTACACTACAAGCCTTTATCTTTATGATGTTAACGGTTGTTTATTTAAGCATTGCTTATAATAAATCAGACGCACATTAATTTCTTTTAACTTTAACGGGCTCAGCCCATTTTTAATCAAACGGAGAAAACTATGGAAACTGTAATTAGTGCAACAATCATTGCTTCTGCAATTATGTTTGCTTTTGCTGCATTGGGAACGGCAATTGGCTTTGGTATTCTTGGTGGTAAATACCTAGAATCAGCTGCTCGCCAACCTGAATTAGCTAACTCATTGCTTACAAAAATGTTTATTGTTGCTGGTTTACTTGATGCTATCGCAATGATTGCTGTAGGTATTGGTTTATATTTTGCATTTGCAAATCCATTTGCTTCATTATTAGGCGCATAACGGATAATTCTTTACTAGGTAAAGGGTTAATAACTAATAAGTTAGGAGGACCGTTGTGAATATTAACGCAACATTAATCGGGCAAACTATCGCCTTTGTGCTTTTCGTATTATTTTGTATGAAATACGTTTGGCCCCCGATTATTAAGGCGATTGAAGAACGTCAAAGCCAAATCGCAAATGCGTTAAGCTCGGCAGAAGTAGCAAAAAAAGAACAGGCTGATGTAAAAGTTTTGATTGAACAAGAAATGAATCAAGCGAAACTTCAAGCTCAAGAAATTGTGGATTTAGCGAATAAACGCCGTAATGAAATTCTTGAAGAAGTAAAAGCAGAAGCTGAAGCATTGAAAGCAAAAATTATTGAACAAGGTCATGCTGAAATTGAATCAGAGCGTAAGCGTGTTCAAGAAGAATTACGTGCAAAAGTTGCTTCTTTAGCCGTTGCTGGTGCTGAGAAAATTGTGGGTCGTACAGTTGATGAAGCGGCAAACAATGACATTATTGATAAATTAGTTGCAGAATTATAGGAAGGTTGAGCTTATGTCAGAATTAACTACCATAGCTCGCCCTTATGCAAAAGCAGCATTTGATTTTGCCGTTGAACAGCAAGCGCAAAATAAAAGTGCGGTAGAAAAATGGACAGAAATGTTAAGTTTTGTTTCTCAAGTGGTTGAAAATCAAGAGATGCAAAATTTTCTTACTAGCGATTTATCTGCCAATAGCGTTGCTGATACGGTGATTTCAATTTGTGGCGACCAACTTGATCAATATGGGCAAAATTTGATTCGGTTAATGGCTGAAAATAAGCGTTTAACTGTACTTCCTGCAGTATTTGCACAGTTCCAACATTATGTCAGAGAACATCAAGCCATTGCAGAAGTGAATGTTGTCTCAGCTCAACCATTAAGTAAAGAGCAACAAGATAAAATTGCTGTAGCAATGGAAAAGAAACTTGCTCGTAAAGTTAAATTAAATTGCAGCATTGATAGTACCCTGATTGCAGGTGTAATTATTCGTACCGATGATTTTGTCATTGACGGAAGTAGCCGAGGTCAATTGGCTCGTCTAGCAAATGAGTTGCAATTATAAGAGGAATAAAAGATGCAACTAAATTCAACTGAAATTAGTGAATTAATTAAAAAACGCATTGCCGAGTTTAATGTAGTAAGCCAGCCTCGTAATACGGGAACCATTGTTTCTGTTAGTGATGGGGTTATTCGTATTCATGGGCTAAGCGATGTAATGCAAGGGGAAATGATTGCATTACCCGGTAATCGTTATGCTATGGCACTTAACTTAGAACGTGATTCAGTAGGTGCGGTAGTGATGGGACCTTATGTTGATCTTTCAGAAGGAATGGAAGTTCAATGTACAGGACGTATTCTTGAAGTACCAGTAGGTCGAGGTTTATTAGGCCGAGTAGTGAATACGCTTGGTCAGCCAATTGATGGAAAAGGTGAAGTTGAACATGATGGCTATTCACCAGTAGAAGTGATTGCGCCGGGTGTTATCGATCGTAAATCTGTTGATCAGCCTGTTCAAACGGGTTATAAAGCAGTGGATTCAATGGTACCAATTGGTCGTGGTCAGCGTGAATTAATTATCGGTGACCGTCAAACAGGTAAAACTGCATTAGCGATTGATGCCATTATTAACCAAAAAGACTCTGGTATTAAATGTATCTATGTGGCGATTGGTCAAAAAGCCTCAACCATTGCAAACGTTGTGCGTAAATTAGAAGAACACGGCGCATTACAAAATACGATTGTTGTTGTGGCATCTGCATCTGAATCTGCTGCACTCCAATATCTTGCCCCTTATTCAGGCTGTGCAATGGGAGAATATTTCCGTGACCGTGGTGAAGATGCTCTCATTGTTTATGATGATTTATCAAAACAAGCGGTAGCTTATCGTCAAATTTCATTATTATTACGTCGTCCACCGGGTCGTGAGGCCTTCCCGGGTGATGTATTCTATTTACATTCTCGCTTACTTGAACGTGCATCTCGTGTTAATGCAGAATATGTTGAGCGTTTCACGCAGGGTAAAGTAACAGGTAAAACAGGTTCTTTAACGGCATTACCAATTATTGAAACCCAAGCAGGTGACGTATCCGCTTTCGTTCCAACCAACGTAATTTCTATTACCGATGGTCAGATTTTCTTAGAGTCTAACTTGTTTAACTCAGGGATTCGTCCTGCGGTAAACCCAGGTATTTCGGTATCTCGTGTAGGTGGTGCGGCGCAAACTAAAGTCATTAAAAAATTGGCTGGCGGCATTCGTACCGCACTTGCGCAATATCGTGAATTAGCCGCCTTTGCTCAATTTGCTTCAGATCTTGATGATGCAACCCGTAAACAACTTTCTCACGGTCAGAAAGTAACAGAATTATTGAAACAAAAACAATATTCTCCATTAAGCGTTGCACAACAAGCATTAGTTCTATTTGCCGTTGAATTCGGTTATTTAGAAGATGTTGAGTTAGATCGTATTGCATCTTTTGAATCTGCCCTTTTAGAGTATGCAGCACATAATTATGCAGACTTTATGAATGGTTTAACCAAAACTGGCGATTATAACGATGAAATCAAAGCGACATTGCAAGCAATTTTAGATAATTTCAAAGCAAACAGCGCTTGGTAATTCACATAACGGAGAAAATCAATGGCAGGTGCAAAAGAGATAAGAACCAAAATTTCCAGTGTTCAAAGTACACAAAAAATTACTAAGGCAATGGAAATGGTTGCTGCATCGAAAATGCGTAAAACGCAGGATCGAATGTCATCTTCACGTCCGTATTCAAATGCAATACGCCGTGTAATTAGCCACGTGTCAAAAGCCAGTATTGGTTATAAACATCCGTTTTTGGTAGAACGAGAAGTAAAAAAAGTAGGTATCTTACTTGTCTCAACAGATCGTGGATTATGTGGCGGTTTAAATATCAACTTATTTAAAACCGCACTTCAAGAAATTAAAGGTTGGAAAGAAAAACAAGTGGAAGTTTCACTAGGCTTAATTGGTGCGAAAGGTATCGGTTTTTTCCAATCTCTTGGCTTGAATATTGAGGCTCAACATTCTGGTATGGGTGATACGCCTTCTGTTGAAGAGTTAATTGGTACGGCAAATCAAATGTTTGATGCTTATAGAGAAGGCAGATTAGATGCTATCTACATTGCTTATAATAAGTTCATCAACACAATGTCGCAAAAACCTACTTTAGAAAAACTTGTTCCTTTGCCTGAATTAGACAATGATGATTTAGGTGAACATACCCAATCTTGGGATTACATTTACGAACCTGAACCAAAAATATTGTTAGATAGTTTATTAGTTCGTTATTTAGAATCTCAAGTTTATCAAGCGGTGGTTGAAAATTTGGCTTCTGAACAAGCAGCTAGAATGGTGGCGATGAAAGCAGCAACTGATAATGCAGGTAATTTAATTAAAGACTTGCAATTAGTTTATAACAAAGCTCGCCAAACAAGTATTACAAATGAATTGAATGAAATTGTTGCTGGTGCAGCAGCAATTTAAGTAGAGAGGATCGATAATGGCAACTGGAAAAATTGTACAAATCATCGGTGCGGTTATTGACGTTGAATTTCCACAAGATGCTGTACCAAAAGTATATGATGCGTTAAATGTTGAAACAGGCTTAGTACTTGAAGTGCAACAACAATTAGGTGGTGGAATTGTACGTTGTATCGCAATGGGTTCATCAGATGGTTTAAAACGCGGTTTATCCGTATCTAACACAGGTAAACCAATTTCTGTTCCAGTAGGAACAAAAACACTAGGACGTATTATGAACGTACTTGGTGAACCTATTGATGAACAAGGCCCTATTGGTGCGGAAGAAGCGTGGTCTATTCACCGTGCCGCCCCAAGTTATGAAGAACAAGCAAACAGCACGGAATTACTTGAAACAGGGATCAAAGTTATCGACTTAATCTGCCCATTTGCAAAAGGGGGGAAAGTTGGTCTATTCGGTGGTGCGGGTGTTGGTAAAACCGTAAATATGATGGAATTAATCCGTAATATTGCGATTGAACACTCTGGCTATTCCGTATTCGCAGGGGTAGGTGAACGTACTCGTGAAGGTAACGACTTCTATCACGAAATGACAGAATCTAACGTATTAGATAAAGTCTCTCTTGTTTATGGACAAATGAATGAGCCACCGGGTAACCGTCTGCGTGTTGCATTAACGGGTTTAACGATGGCAGAAAAATTCCGTGATGAAGGACGTGATGTTTTATTTTTCGTAGATAATATCTATCGTTATACTCTTGCAGGGACAGAAGTATCCGCATTACTTGGACGTATGCCATCTGCGGTAGGTTACCAACCAACACTTGCAGAAGAAATGGGTGCATTACAAGAGCGTATTACTTCAACCAAAACAGGTTCTATTACCTCTGTGCAAGCTGTTTATGTTCCTGCTGATGATTTGACTGACCCATCACCAGCGACAACCTTTGCTCACTTAGACTCAACCGTTGTATTAAGTCGTCAAATTGCTTCATTAGGTATTTACCCAGCGGTAGATCCACTTGATTCAACCTCTCGTCAATTAGATCCACTCGTTGTTGGTCAAGAACATTATGATGTCGCTCGTGGCGTACAAGGTATCTTACAGCGTTATAAAGAATTAAAAGATATCATTGCTATTCTAGGTATGGATGAGCTTTCAGAAGAAGATAAACTTGTGGTTGCACGTGCGCGTAAAATTGAACGTTTCTTATCACAACCATTCTTCGTTGCAGAAGTATTCACAGGCTCACCGGGTAAATATGTATCATTAAAAGATACCATTCGCGGTTTTAAAGGTATTTTAGAAGGTGAATATGACCATATTCCAGAACAAGCGTTCTATATGGTTGGTTCTATTGATGAAGTGCTAGAAAAAGCCAAAAATATGTAATCACTTCAAGCCAGATTAAAACTTGAAGGAGAATCACAATGGCAACATTAAATTTAACGGTTGTAAGTGCAGAAGAAAGTATTTTTACAGGTAAAGTAAAAAGCATTCAAGCCACAGGGATTGAAGGGGAGCTTGGTATTTTACCGGGCCATACCCCATTATTAACGGCAATTAAACCAGGTATCGTCAAATTGACCTTAGAAAATGGCAATGAAGAAGTTATCTATGTTTCTGGTGGCTTTTTAGAAGTTCAACCGAATGTCGTTACTGTCCTTGCGGATGTGGCAATTCGAGGTAAAGAGCTTGATGCAGATCGTATTTTAGCAGCAAAACGTCAGGCAGAAGAGAATATTGTTTCTTCAGCAAAAGATGCTAATTATGAATTGCTTGCAGCTAAACTTTCTAAAGAATTAGCTAAACTCCGTGCTTACGAACTGACCGAAAAATTAGTCAAAAACAAACGCTAATTTAACCGCATTTAAAAAAACCACCTTTGGGTGGTTTTTCTTTTTCTATCCAAAGATCCCCTGAAAATATTTTGTGAAACATATCTCAAAATAAAAAGTTTGAAGTTTTTATATTTTGAAATATATGTTCTAATTTCATTGAATGTGAAAAAAGGGGGAATATATGAATAACCATATACAGCAGCGTTATGTTTTTGCAAAAGAACTCATTAAGAATGTGGGGGAAATAGCGCTCTCATTTTACTTAAATAGAGATAAACTTAATATTCAACATAAAAAGGGCGAAGCGCAAGATTTAGTAAGCATAGCTGATCAAAATGTTGAAAAAGAGATAAAAACAGCATTAAAAATTCACTTTCCAAATGATGGTTTTTTAGGCGAGGAATCAGGAGCGGATGGACTTGATAAGGACTTTTGTTGGGTGGTTGATCCCATAGATGGCACAAGTCCTTTTTTATATGGTTTACAAGCGTGGTGTATTTCCATTGCGGTGCTTTACAAACAGGAAATCGTCATTGGACTCATTTATGATCCATTACACAAAGAACTTTTTCACACAATGAAAGGTGAAGGGGCTTTTGTGAATGAGGTTCCTTTATCGACATCAAAAGTGATTTCTTTACAAGAAGGATTAGTCGGGTTAGGAATGTCTCATCGTGTTCCGCCGAGTATGTTTGTGCCGGTTATCGATCAGGTATTAAAAGAAGGAGGGATGTTTGTCCGTAATGGTTCAGGCGCATTAACTTTGGCCTATGTTGCCGCAGGTAGACTCATTGGATATTTTGAACCGCATATTAATGCATGGGATTGTCTTGCTGGTATTTTATTAGTTCAAGAAGCTGGTGGCCAAACCAATGATTTTTTAGCCAATGATGGATTACTAAGAGGAAATTATATCCTTGCCAGTTGTCAAGGCATATTTAATAAACTTGAATCTATTCGAACCTTAACTTTTTAGGAGAAAAATACAATGTCTATTTTAAACTTCTTTAAAGCAAGCCCAGCTATTCCGCTTAAAGGTTATACTGAAGCAATGTTTAAAAGCACAAGAATGAAAAGTTTCTGGGCATTTTCTTTTGCTTATGCTATTTATTATGTTTGTCGTTTATCTTTCAATGTCGCTAAACCTGCCTTAGTAAATAATAATATTTTGACCCCAACGGAACTTGGCGTGATAGGCTCTGCTATTTTTATTACCTATGCTGTTGGTAAGTTTGTAAATAGTGCCGCAGCAGATCATTCTAATATTGTACGTTACCTTTCTGTAGGATTATTTTTCTCTGCACTATGTAATTTTGCAATGGGAATGACGACAAGTGCAATTTTTCTTACCATTATTTGGGGATTTAATGGCTGGGTACAATCAATGGGAGTTGGACCTTGTGTAGTTGCACTTTCACGTTGGTATGATGACAAAGAACGAGGTTCTTACTACGGATTTTGGTCTGTAGCCCATAATGTTGGTGAAGGAATAACTTTCGTCGTTACTGCCGCAATTATTACCACTTTCGGTTGGCGCTTTGGCTTCAGTTTTGCTGGGATTATGGGATTACTGGGTGTGCTAGTTGCAATAATGTTTATGAAAGATTCACCCGCTGCTTGTGGCTTTAAACCTATTATTACAATGGATAAACAAACCAAAGAGTTAGACAATAAAGAAGTATTGAAACATCAATGGGATGTGATTAAAAACCCCGCTATTTGGGTGTTAGCAGTGGCTTCTTGCTGTATGTATATTGGTCGTTATGGTGTAAATAGCTGGGGGGTATTTTTCCTTGAAAATGGAAAAGGTTATACAACATTAGAAGCCGCATCAATCATTAGCGTAAATAGTATTGTTGGAATTTTAGGGACGATCGTTTCAGGTTGGTTATCAGATCGTTTCTTGCAAGGTAAGCGAAATATTATGACGGTCGTAGTGAGTTTACTTAATGCACTTTCTCTTGCCGCATTTTTATTTGCACCAGCAGGTAACACTTGGCTTGCTATTGCCGCACTTTCTGTTTTTGGTATTACTTTAGGTATTCAACTTTGTTTCTTAGGTGGTTTATTAGCAACAGATATTTCCCACAAATCAGCGTCAGGAATTGCATTAGGAATGATGGGCGTTTTTGGTTATGCGGGGGCAGCGGCTGGTGAATTTTTAACAGGTTATATGATTGATAAAACTACGGTGATTGATTCGGCTGGTAATAAAATTTATGATTTCGATTCTCTCTCATATTTCTGGGTAGGGGCTGATTTACTGTCCGTTATTGCTGCAATTATTTTCTCAATTTTGGTTGTATATCAAACGAGAAAATCGAAAGAATGAGTTTAATTTTTTAAATAAAAAGTGCGGTAAAAAATATCCAAATTTTCCACCGCACTTATGTTTTAATGAATTACTTCACTTCCGCTAAAATTTTGGTGAGTAATTGCCAGTAGGTTTGTACGGCAGGGATATGCACTTTCTCATCAGGAGAATGGGCGTTAATGATGGTTGGGCCGATAGACACAACATCTAAATTTGGATAGATTTTTTTCAATAATCCACATTCTAATCCTGCGTGAATCACTTTAATTTCAGGTTTATAACCTAAAATGTCAGCATAAATTTGGCTTGTTAAGGCTAAAATTTTGCTTTCTGGCTGAGGTTCCCAACCGGGGTAATCACCAGAAAATGCCACTTCCGCATCACAAAGTTCAGTTAAAGATTGTAAGGTTTCTTGCACATAGTGTTTACCACTTTCAATTAATGAGCGGATTAAAATTGTTGCGTGAAGGTGGTTATTTTCACTCTTTATTAAACCTAAACTTAACGAGGTTTCCACCACATTTTCTAAGGCATCACTATTGCGGATTACACCGTTTGGTAGGGCGTTTAATAAATTAATAACCTTATTTTGTGAAGTGCGGTCTAAAATTGTTTGTGGTTTTTCTGTGGGTTGTAAAAATAATTGGAGATGAGGTTCGGCAATGGCTAATTCCGTTTTTAATAATGTTGCAAAATTTTCTACCGCACTTTGTAATGGCGCTATATCACCATCAAAACATAAGGTAACAAATGCTTCACGAGGAATGGCATTACGCACTGAGCCCCCATTAAGCTGGCTAATAGCAACATTAATTTGTGGGTAATGTTGTTGTAGATGAGCAAGAAAACGCACTAAAGTTTTAATTGCATTAACACGCCCAGTATGAATATCTACGCCAGAATGCCCACCGCGTAAGCCTTTTAGTACGAGTTGATAGCTGTGCGTATAAGTATTTTCTGTTTGTTGGATCGGAATATTAAGATCAGCATTAACCCCACCGGCACAACCAATATAAATTTCACCATTTTCTTCAGTATCGGTATTGATCATAATTTGGCTTTTGAGCCAATTTGGACGTAAACCAATTGCGCCTTCCATACCTTGTTCTTCGGTCATTGTGAGCAAAACTTCTAACTCTGGGTGAGCAAGGTTTTCCTCTTCTAAAGCGGCAAGCGCAGAAGCAAGACCAATACCATTATCTGCACCTAAGGTTGTGCCTTTGGCAGTAACCCATTCACCATCAATATAAGGTTGAATGGGATCGGTTTGGAAATTGTGTGGGGTGTCTTCGTTGGCTTGTGGCACCATATCAAGATGAGCTTGCAGCACCACGGTAGGGCGATTTTCCATACCAGCGCTTGCAGGCTTGCGAATTAAAATATTGCCGACTTCATCGCGCTCGACAAAAAATTGTTTTTCTTTCGCCCAATTTACGATGAAATTAGCCAGTGCTTCTTCGTGATAAGATGGGTGAGGAATGGCACAAATTTGATCGAACCATTTCCACAACAAGGTAGGTTGAAGTTGTTGGATTTCAGACATAGTTTTTTCCTCAAATGAAAAAAATTCATCAAAATAATAGCATAAAAATTGGTTTCAAGTTATCCTAACGCAATTTTATTTATTGGGCGGTTTCCGCTCCTTTCTTAAGTTAAGGTGAGTTATGAGTGAAAAATATGTTGTGACTTGGGATATGTTCCATATGCACGCACGCAAATTATCTGAACGTTTATTGCCAGCATCACAATGGAAAGGCATTATTGCAGTGAGCCGTGGGGGATTGTTTCCTGCTGCGGTATTGGCGCGTGAATTGAGCATTCGCCACGTTGAAACCGTGTGTATCGCAAGCTACGATCATAATCAGCAAGGCGAATTAAATGTTTTACACGCCGCGCAAGTGCCTAATGGCGGCGAAGGCTTTATCGTGGTTGATGATTTAGTAGATACTGGCAACACGGCGCGTGCCATTCGTGAGCTTTATCCAAATGCACGTTTTGTTACTGTTTTCGCAAAACCGGCAGGGGCGGATTTAGTGGACGATTATGTGATCGATATTCCACAAAACACTTGGATTGAACAGCCTTGGGATATGGGCATCACTTTCGTTCCACCATTGGCGAGAAAATAATTTGTGATAAACGCTGGGCTTGCCAGCGTTTTTTATAGAAGTTAAAAGATGAGCGTGTTTAATCATTATCTGGAAATGCAAGAGCATTTTCTTTATGTGCCTTATTACCATCATCACCGCCGTGTGCGTGTGTTGTTGCCAAAAGATTATCACAACGAACCTTGGCAGCATTACCCTGTGCTTTATATGCACGATGGGCAAAATGTGTTTTATAGCAAAGAATCCTATTCAGGTCATTCGTGGAAAATTATTCCTACCATTAAGCATTATCAGCATTTGCCGAAACTCATTATTGTCGGCATTGATAATGCAGGGGCAGAACGGCTGAACGAATATGCCCCTTGGCGGACGGATGTGGGCAATAACGATGACGTGCGCAATGTGGGCGGACGTGGTGCGGAATATGCGCAATGGGTGGTTAATGAGGTTAAAACATTTATCGATAAAACCTACCGCACTTTACCAAATGCAGAAAACACCTTGCTTGCAGGTAGTTCAATGGGCGGCATTATCACCGCTTATATGGGGGCGGCTTATCCGCACATTTTTGGCCATTTGGGCGTGTTTTCCCTTGCTTCTTGGTTTAGTGAACCTGCGTTTATGCACTTTATTCATCACTACCCTTTACAACCACAAAGCCGCGTATTTATCCAAGTTGGTACAAATGAAGGCGATGAAATGGATTCGCAATTTATTTCTAATATGAACCAAGCCTACATTGATTGCACCCTGCGTTATTATCAGGCTTTGCTACGCACAGGGCATCCGCTCGATCATATCCGCTTACGCATTATGGCAAATGAAATCCATCACGAAATGCACTGGGCAGATCATTTTGTCGAGTTTTTGCATTTTGCGTTGTTGGATGATTATTAGCTTATATGAATTTTAACTCAGTTTATATATACATATAACATTTTATAAAAATATGAAGGAATTAATTTTATGATAAGATTATCAAACTTTTATCGTAATGATGATATTTTCAAAAAAGTAAGCGAACAAGTAAAGAGCACAAAGTGGATTAATATAGATTCTATAAGCCCTTTCTCTAGGGAAGAAGAGTTATTAGCTATTTATTATAAAGAAGAATTGATTGGCTATATTCATATTGAGGATGTAACTGAAGATACACAGAAATGTTTTGGTATCACTAAATTTTTTATTTTTCCAAATTTTCAAAATCAAGGATATGGTAAAGAAGCTGCGCTAGCTTTATTTAAAAAACAATCAGAAGAAGGGTATACTAATATTATTATGCAAGTAGAAAATAAAAATAGTATCCAAAATTTTTGGAAGAAAGTTATAACATTACAAGAATTATTTAATGAAGAGAATATTGAAATAATCATATTTTAACTTTTATCATATAAAATTTATGTTTTATGAAGTAAAATTCATATGAAATTTGTTTTTCTGTAGGATATTGAGAAAATATGAATCTCAGAAATATGTGAGGGTTATTTTAACCACTCTTGCTCTTCCAACTTCTCTAAGAAATAAGGCATTTGTACGCGCCACCAAGGCCAGTCGTGATCCACATCTGTTCCCCAGAAGTCAAACCAAGCTGGAATATCTTTAGCTTGGAAGGCTTGTTGTAAGCGTGCGGTGTCGGCGATGTGTTGTTCTTCCCAAGCGCCTTGCCCAACGGCTACTATGTAATGGTTTTGGCGGTAGCGCTCTAAAAACCACGGATCGTTTTGATTCCATAAATAATCAATGGGGGAATTAAAATAGACTTCCGCGTTGCCGTGAAATTCTCCTGTGAAGAAACGGGCATCATACACGCCACTTAAGGCGATGGCGGTGTCAAAAAGATCAGGGTGGCGTAAGGCGAAGTTAATGGTGTGGAATGCGCCCATACTACAACCTGTGGCGATCATTGTGCCTTGCCATTGGGACTCAAAGCGAATTAATGGCACTAACTCATTGATAATATAGCGATCATAAGCATTGTGTGCCTGCGCCATATCTTGCCCTGATTTGTGATCCGCGAGCCAAGATTCCTTATCAAAAGAATCAGGGGTGTAAAATTTGATTAAGCCGCGTTCAATGAAAGAACGGCAGGCATCAATCATTCCAAAATTGCCATATTCATTTTCATTTCCCCCCGATGAAGGAAAAACAATCACGGGTTTGCCACTGTGTCCATACACATTGAAGGGCATTTCTCTGCCTAATTCACCGCTCCAGTGATGACGAGCTTCAAAAAACATTGTGCCTCCTACTGCTTTTGATGTGCAAATTGAATAATTTCACGCATTTGTTCAAGGCTTGGCGTGCGCGCCAATATTCCTTCTTCCCCCATAATTTTGGCAAATACGCCCGGCACTTGCTGTACGCTAATGATATTGCGTGGGAATTTTTCGCACACTTCAGCAATGGAATGAGCATAATGCTGATTTGCCTTGCGAGAGATATACACCACATTCCAAGGGTGCGAAATTTGCGCGTGGAATTGGTTGTCTTTCACAATATGCGCATATTCATTGAATACATCAAAATCATTGGCATAATTCCACATATCAATGGTTAAACCACCCGGTGGGCGACAATTCACTTCTAATGGCAATAATTCGTTGGTTTTCTTTACACGGAAAAACTCGAAATGAAAGAACCGCTCTTTAACATTAAAGGCTTTGACGCATTTTTGACCTAGTTCCACCAATTTTGGCGAAATTTCACGAGGAACGTAATAGAACATATCGCCATCTTTTTCTACGGTATCCAGCACCGCTTCGGAATATTCAAGGCTGGAATAAAACACAATATTGCCATCGCGATCCGTTAAGCCGTCAAAGGTAACAATATCGCCGTCAATAAATTCTTCCATAATGTATTCCACATTGGGATTTTTATGGCTGAAGAAGTTTTCCAATTCTTGTGCATTTTTAATCTTATAGGTATCGCTCGCGCCTACGCCAGAATTGGGTTTGATAATCACGGGATAATGCAATTCGTGTGCTAATTTTCTGGCATCTTCATCGCTTTCAAATACACGTCCTTTCGCCACTTTCAAGCCTGTTTGACGGAAAATTTCTTTCATTTTTGATTTGGTTTTAATGGATTTCATATCGTCATTTTTATAACCAAATACATTGAAATCCGTGCGAAGTTTCGCATCTAGCTCAAGCCAATATTCATTGTGTGATTCAATGCGATCAATACGCCCATATTTATGCACAAAATAGCCCAGCGCACGATAAACCTGATCGTAATCTTCCATATTATCCACACGATAATACTCCGTCAGCGCATTGCGCAGATTTTCACTCAGTTGATCATAAGGCGTGTCGGCAATGCCTAAGGTGTTGAAACCATTTTCCCGCAAACGCACGGCAAAGGTTTCAAAATTGGTCGGGAAATGGGGTGAAATCATCACAAAGTTTAGTGGTCTTGACATAGACTATCCCTCAATCTAAAAAATAACGAAAACGATTGCATTATACAAAAAATCATCAAGTGATAAAAGCAACAACATATAAATTTGAATAAATTGGATTATTTATTCTTTATTTTTTAGATGTAAACAGAGAGTAATAAATGTAAATATCACTACGATAAGTAATACGTTTACAATGATTTTCTCTATCGTATTTTTAGGTGTTCTTATAAATGTTTCATAGTACAAAGCATAGGTTAAATTAGATACTAAAACTATTATTATATTTTTATTTTCTCATACATTCGTTGTATTTAATTTCTTGCAAAACAGGATCTGGGAATTTAATTTTTCCACTCTGATGATTTGTTTCTATAGCTTGTGAGTGAATTAAACATTTATCTGTATCGAAATCATATTTATCATTTTTCTTGAGTTGAATAGATGTACAAGAAATTAATAAAATGAAACTTAATAAAGTTAGTGTTATTCTAAGAATGCTCATTATAATAATCCTATAGATATATTAATGTGTACTACTTTTTTATTTTTAGTGTTTTATAAAAATAAAGTAAAGATAATATGCTGATATAAAAGTAAATAGTTGGTATTCTAAATATATCTGATAGTATGCTGGAGAAAAAATATACCCCGGAGCAAAAAAATAAAAGTTTTATATGTTTAGATATGTTCATAATGATTTTGTAAATAGTAATTATTAATTAATAATAATTATTGGCTTTGTAGTGTCAATAGATTTTATTACATACTTTTCATTTTTGTGATTAAATTCACAAAAGAGAGATGTGCCAAAGAAGAATAAAATAATAACAATAAAAGTGCGGTTATTTTTCGTTAGATAATTTAAGCGGTTGGCTGTTTTTGGCATTGAGCGATTTATGCTCTTGGATAATATGCAGGAATGCCTGTCCGAAGCGCTCTAATTTGGTTGCGCCCACGCCGTTGATTTGTAGCATTTCGCGTTTGCTGGTGGGTTGATATTGTGCCATTTCTTGCAAAGTGGCATCGTTGAACACAATATAAGGGGGGATATTTTCCTTGTCGGCAATTTGCTTGCGTAAGAAACGCAGGCGCGCAAACAGATCTTTGTCGTAATTTTGTACCGCACTTTTTTGTGCGCTTTGTGCGGTCATAATGGAAGAAACCCTTGGCATTGCCAGCTCTAAAGGCTGTTCGCCACGCAAAATTGGGCGCGCATTTTCCGTCAGTTGTAACACCGAATGAAATTGATTCATCACTTGTTGCACCAACCCAAGATGAATCAGCTGGCGGATCACCGATTGCCAATATTCTTTGCTTTTGTCTTTGCCAATGCCGTACACGCTGAGCTGATCGTGCTGATTATCTTTAATTTTTTGATTTTGCATTCCGCGCAGCACGCCGATCACATAATGCACACCGAACATTTGCCCCACACGATAAATGGTGGACATCACTTTTTGCGCGTCAATTAAGCCGTCATATTTTTTCGGCGGATCAAGGCAAATATCGCAGTTTTTGCACGGCGCTTGGCGATGTTCGCCAAAATAATTCAGCAAAACTAAACGGCGGCAAGTTTGGCTTTCGGCAAATTCACCGATGGCTTCTAATTTATGCTGTTCAATTTGGCGCTGCGGGCTTTCTGGTTTTTCCAGCAGCATTTTTTGTAGCCACGCATAATCGGCAGGTTCGTAAAACAGCACGGCTTCAGCAGGCAAGTCATCACGCCCTGCGCGCCCTGTTTCTTGGTAATACGCCTCGATACTGCGTGGCAAATCAAAATGTGCTACAAATCGCACGTTGGATTTATTGATGCCCATTCCAAAAGCAACGGTTGCCACCACTACTTGCACATTATCACGCTGAAAGGCACGCTGCACTTGTTCGCGCTGGCTGGCTTCCATTCCTGCGTGATAGGCTTGTGCTGCCACACCTTTTTTACGCAAACTTTCCGCCAAGCGTTCCACTTTGTTACGACTGTTGCAATAAACGATGCCACTTTTGCCCTTCTGCCCTAGCACAAATTGGCATAGCTGCTCCATTGGCTTAAATTTTTCCACCAAGGTATAGCGAATATTTGGGCGATCAAAACTGCCGATATAAATATGCGGATTATCCAGTTGCAAATGGTGCAAAATATCTTGCCTTGTGGCACTGTCTGCGGTGGCAGTGAGCGCCATTATCGGTGCGTTGGGAAAGCAACGCTTTAAGCCGCCAAGTTGGGTGTATTCAGGGCGGAAATCGTGTCCCCATTGGGAAATACAATGAGCTTCATCAATGGCAATAAAGCTCACTTGGCAATGAGAAATAAATTGGAAAAAACTGGTTGTCATCGCCTTTTCGGGCGAAATATAAAGCAATTTGAGCTGCCCTGAAATCGCCTTATTTTGCACAATTTGCTGTTGCTCAAAGGTTTGTGTGGAATTGAGATAATCCACTTCAATACCATTAGCAAGTAGTTGATCTACCTGATCTTTCATTAACGAAATCAGCGGCGAAATGACTAAGGTTAGCCCCGAAAAGCAAAGCGCAGGAATTTGATAGCAAAGGGATTTTCCGTTTCCCGTTGCCATAATCACAAGGCTATCTTGGTGTGAAAGGGCGGCGTTGATCACTTCTTCTTGTCCGTTGCGGAAAGATTGGTAACCAAAAACCTCGTTCAGAACCTTAAGTGCGGTGTTTTTTTCCATTATTTTTTGCGAAAAACTGGTTAAAAACGCACCGCACTTTGTTTATTGATGAAATGAGCCATTAGGCGAAATGCACTTGCTCGCCGTGTACGCGACAGGCTTCTTCTAAGCATTGCCAGAATAATTTGCCATCATTGGCGATCCATTGCCCGTCTTTGAACGCAAAATGGAAACCGCCTGCTTTGCTGGCAAGCCAGAGTTCAAGCAATGGCTCTTGCTTGTTTACCACCACTTGGCTGCGATCAGGGAAGGTGATAGTAAACACCGAACCTTGCGTGTCGCAATCCACATCGCAATCTTGCTCTTCTAATTGTTCTTCAATTTTGAGCCAAACTTGCTCAATATTTTGATGAAATTCTGTAACGTTCATAATTTTTCCATAAGCGAAATAGGTAAGGCGGAATTATAGAGAGTTTTTGCCATTTATACAAAGTGCAAAATGATGTAAAAAAGAATAGATCTTTCTATAAATATCGTTATTATGCGTAAGATTTCTAAGATAACCCAAGAGAATACAAGATGAAAAAACTAATTTTAATCCTCACTTTAGGGGCAGTTACGCTTTCTGCCACCGCTTGTGGTGTGAAAGGCCCACTTTATTTCCCTGAACAACAACATTCACAAACACAACAATAAGCATTCAAGGACAAGCTAATGGATTTTTTTCAATATCAAGATGATCAACTGATGGCGGAGCAAGTGCCGGTAAGTAAAATAGCACAACAATTTGGTACACCGGCTTATGTTTATTCACGGGCTACGCTTGAGCGGCATTGGCACGCCTTTGATAATGCCTTAGGCAATCACCCACATTTAATTTGCTTTGCGGTGAAATCTAACCCAAATTTAGCCATTTTAAATGTGATGGCAAAACTTGGCTCTGGCTTTGATATTGTATCGCAAGGGGAATTAGAACGTGTGCTTGCTGCTGGTGGTGAAGCAAACAAAATCGTTTTTTCTGGCGTAGCAAAATCTGAACAGGAAATTGAACGTGCGTTAAATGTAGGTATTCGTTGCTTTAATGTTGAAAGCCTTGCCGAGCTTTACCGTATTAATGACGTGGCGGGGCGGTTAAATAAAATCGCACCTATTTCTTTGCGTGTAAACCCAGATGTGGACGCCCACACGCACCCTTATATTTCTACTGGCTTAAAAGAAAATAAATTCGGTGTGAGCGTTGATGAAGCGCGTGAAGTGTATCGTATTGCGAGTCAGTTACCCCATATTAAAATCACCGGAATGGATTGCCATATTGGTTCGCAACTCACCGAAATTCAACCTTTCCTTGATGCGACTGATCGTTTGATTGTACTAATGAAACAATTAGAACAAGACGGGATTAAGCTTGAACATTTAGATTTAGGTGGCGGATTGGGCGTAACCTATAAAGACGAAAATGCGCCGCACCCAAGTGAATATGCAAAAGCCTTATTAGCCAAGTTAAAGGATTATCCAAACTTAGAAATTATCCTTGAGCCGGGCCGTGCGATTACCGCCAATGCGGGGATTTTGGTGACTAAAGTGGAATATTTAAAAAGCAATGAAAGCCGCAACTTTGCCATTGTAGATACGGGAATGAATGATATGATCCGCCCTGCGCTGTATCAGGCCTATATGAATATCATTGAAGTGGATCGCAGCCTGCCACGTGAAACGAAAGTTTATGATGTGGTTGGGCCAATTTGTGAAACCTCTGATTTCTTAGGCAAACAGCGTGAACTTGCCATTGCTCAAGGGGATCTTATTGCCCAACGTTCTGCCGGAGCTTATGGCGCAAGTATGGCATCAACCTATAACTCTCGCCCAAGAGCCATTGAAGTGATGGTAGACGGCGATCAAGCTCATTTGATCAAACGTCGTGAAACTTTCCCTGAATTATGGCAGTTGGAAAGTTTATTGCCTTAATAAATCTAAAATATAAATAACCCACGTTTTTGTGGGTTATTTTTTAGGTTTTATAAACTTTATATCGCTCAAAATAGAATGTAAAAATTTATATTGCTAAAATAAAGTGCGGTGCGATTTTGCGGTATTTTTCCTTCAAATAATTATTAAGGTAACCCAATGAAAAAACACTTAAAATGTTTAAATATGATGATAATTGGATTTGGTGGTATGATGGTTAGGCGTGTCGAAAAATCAGGCTGGGTGTCTGGCTATGAGCTTGAGTTTGTACTTTTATCGCTCATTATTTTACTTTCTATTGTTTACTTTTCTACCTTATATATTAATAAAAATACCATTAAACCGAATAATCCATTTAATGGCTTAAATGCAAAAGGCCGTAATGTACTTTTGTTTTATTTTTCTTGTTGTTTAATTATTTTTTATCTCTTCTATTTTTGGAGTAAAAAATATAGTTTGGATACGTCTTTAGCCCTAATCTATTTTATTATTTTAGGTGTAATATTGAGTTTCTTTTATACTAAAATTCTTCGCTTTGTGAAGAAAAATTATTCTTTAGATAAAAAAGAAGGGGCTGTATTAGATTAACAGTTATATTAGTTATATAAAAATAAAGAAATTTATACAGAGAAAACTGCTAGAGTTTTTTGTGCTTGAAATGACAGCCCGTTCAGCAGCAAATTTACTAGAAATTACTCCTAATTCTGCCGCCTTATTTTATCGTAAGATCAGAGAGGTGATTAGCGACCATTTAGTTCAAGATGCCAATTTAGTAGATGTAAAAATCATATTAATAATAGGATTGAAAATTTTTGGAGTCAGTCTAAACGAGCACTAAGAAAATATAACGGAATTAACAAGAAATCTTTTCCGTTATCCTTGAAAGAATGTGAATTTCGGTTTAACTTTGGCACACCAAAAGAATTGCTAAAAACACTGCGATTTTGGTGTGGGATTTAGGGTTAATATAGTACAATCCCAAAGATTTTTATAACGTTCCAATAAAAAGTAATGCCATCAATGTATAAGCAATAATATAAGGTAATTAAAGATAGTAAGAATTGGTAGTAGACTTAATAATGCTTATTTGATAGTAGCGCAGGTGAGAAGGAGTGAATACGACAAATTCTAATGTAATATTTAGATTTGTTTTATAAACTCCTTGAGAAGAAGAGCATAATTGATATAAAGAAAACAGATGCAGTGATGCTTTCCACATTATGGCAACTTAGGTTTTACAGGTGAAGTAGGCAATCTACGTTTATGGCGTGAGCGTTGATGCCAAAAATCAATTTGTTTTCTGCCTTGTGCGGAGATAGGTTCACCGCGTAAAAAGGCATCAATTTCTTGATAAGTTACGCCCATTTCTTGTTCGTCTGTTTGCCCTTCCCATAAGCCCGCACTGGGGGCTTTAGTGAGGATTTGTTGAGGCACATTCAATAGCCTTGCTAGCTCATAAACTTGTTCTTTGCGTAAGGCTAATAAAGGGGCAATATCCACACCGCCATCACCAAATTTGGTGAAATAGCCCGTAAACCATTCTGCAGCGTTATCTGTTCCCACTACAATGGCTTGGTGGCTTTGCGCGTAAGCATAAAGTGCAAGCATTCTCAAACGGGCTTGTACATTGCCTTTGATCACGGCTTGGTGTTGTGCATTTTGATTGAATAGTGGAGACATCGAATCCATAAAACATTCATACAGTGGTGTGATAGGAAGCGTTAATAAAGGGCATTTGGCACTTTCAGCAACTAATTTGGCATCTTCTACATCTTGCGTGCTGGTTGTGGCAGAAGGTAGTAATAGGCCTTGCACGGGCGCGCCTGTACGCATTAATAAATGGCTGACCACCGCAGAGTCAATTCCGCCGCTAATGCCGATCACATAGCCAAGGGCATTATAATCTTGTCGTTGCTGCTCAACCCATTGAATTAAATAGGCTAAATAATCTTTCATTGGACTTCTCCTTACTATAAATATTCATAACTGTTCCCAATGTTTGGGAGAGAAAAACGTGCTAAAAATGTACCGTACTTAAGCGTGGATTAACACGGTAGCGTCTTCCCGCTTTTGCTTGTGCTTTGCCGTTTAAACACACACAATCCCCAGTAAAATCAATGGAGATTTTGAGCAAAGAGGCACCGATGCCATAGTAATCCACAGGGGCATTTTGTTGTTCAAAATGTTGTACTTTCTGTTGATTAAAACCACCACTCACCACAATTTTCACCCATGGAAAGCCTGCTTGATCTAGTTGATGACGCAGTTGTTTGATTAATGGTACATTAACGCCACGCAAATCCTCTTGTCCAAAGGTTTCTTGGTGGGTAAGGAAGTAGCGATCTACCATATTGGCGGAGGTATCAACGCGCACCGCATAGAGTTTTTCACCGAAGTGTTTTGCTACTTTTAAACTATCGGTAATCACATCATTGTTGTAATCAACCAAAGCGGTAAGGGAAGAATTAGGATAGACTTGCATATAGGCCTCGCAAGCCTGAATAAGGTTGCCATTAAACAGTTGAATAAGGGAATGTGGCATTGTGCCTACGCCTGTTCCGCCTTGGTATTGGTGCATCGCATCAGTGGCTTGCATTGTTGCTCCGCCAATATAGGCGGCGTAGCCATCAGTGGGCTGCAAGGTAAAATAATCATTGCGGTCGCCCATAAAAATAATGGGTTTTCCGTTGGCAGCCTTGAGCGTTGCCCGCACATTGGTGGCGATAGAGGTGCAACGGCTTAGAATGCCATCAATGATCCCCTCGAGATAAGCAAAATCTTCATAAAATCCTTCAACAATTAATACACTTTCAAAGGGCGCAATGGCGTCGCCATCATTTAATGCCCAAATTTTTAATCCTTCTGGGTTTCGCGCAAAACGTTGTAGTAAAGCGATGGATTCATCAACGCCACATAAAATGGCCTGTTGCTTTTGGAAGAACTGCATTGTTACCCATTGCTTTGGTCTTTTTTGTTCCGCAATGTGCTTCGCTTTTAGAAAATAGCTCGCAGAAAAGTATCCCTCTCCGATCCGTTCATCAAAAGTAAAGGTTTGATATGATTTTCTTGTAATATTTGCTTTCTCTTTTTTGAGTGTTTTTTCTTTGCTCATAGTAAAAATGGATAGTAAATTATTTATTATGTATATTGTGTGCTACATTTTTGCGATTTACAACAAAAATATGTCATCGAAAAGAACATTTTGATAAGCAGAGATAACACTTGGGGGCTGATTGTGAGCTTGAGTAATAAAAATAGTTGGATAGTAACTTTTGTTATATTGTTTATTTCATTTTAGGGCGCAAGGGATGACTAGAGTGAGAAAAAAGATTGATAATCGTTTAAGAGAATATATGCATAGTAAGAGATAAGGACCACAAATCATGAGTATTATGCAAATCCATGATAAAAAGCTATCTTATTCCTAAGATAGCTTTAGATTAGTCTATTTTTCTAGCAGCGATTTACTGCTTCTCTTACATGGTTCACTGTAACTTTCATAGATTTTGTTTTTTGAGTGGTTGTATTTTTTTTCATCTTTTGCTCCTATTTTGATTAAATTGTGATAAAAATCTGCTTGCAAAACAAGCTTTTTTCTTATGTCTTAAATAAAAACGATTGTCAAGAGATTTTTTTATGAAAAAAATGCAGCTTAAAAAGGACGTAATTTTGAAGTACTCTAATAGTACATGTTTTTTGTTATATGGAAATAGATTATACAGTATAGACGATCTAGAAAAATATTATTTTAATATTTTAGCTAATAGAGTTTTTGATATATCTATACTTGATGATGAAATATATGATTTTTTGGTAGGACAGGATTTAGTTGTTCCTTTTTACTATAATCATTTAAAAAATGATAGATTTTGTAAGAATATATATTTTTTTGAAAGTTTATTATCTTTTACTGAAAGAAAAGAGTTTACTCCAATAGATTTTTATAAAGATATCTGTTGTAAGAGGGTTTTAATTTTAGGCTGTGGAGGGATTGGTCAAGTAATAATAAAAAATTTACTTAATTTTGGTGTGAAGAGCTTTGTTCTTATTGATGGTGACATTATTGATATATCTAATTTAAATAGACAAGGTTTTTTTAATAGAAAAGATATAGGAAAATCTAAAGTAGAGACTGTAAGAAGCTATATATGTAATCATTTTGATGGCATTGATGTTCAAGTTATAAAAAGTTATATAGAAGATGTAGAAATAATAAAAAATATATGCCATAAGTATTCTCCTGACTTTATTGTAAATGCAGCAGATCATCCATCTAATATAAGGCAGATGATTTTTAGTGTTGCTCAAGAGTTAGATATACCTAGTATATTTGGTGGAGTAGGAATCTATAGTGGTTTTTGGGGACCAATTTGTATTAAAAATATGATATATAAAGATGATATATTTTCTTTTAATAATAGTCGTTTTAGCGAGGATATAATAGAAGGATCTATTTCTACAACTAATAATATAATTGGATCTTTTATGTCTCATGATATCTTAAAATTTTGGGCTAATCCTAAGGATGAAAGGCTATATCTATCAAAGGTTATAAGTTTTGATGAATATAAAGTAAGCTTGTTTTAATTTGAATATATCAGAGGGGGTCTACGATGAATAATGAATTAAGAGTGATTTTGGATGCTCCTTTTGGAAGATTACTTCCGTTCGAGTATCAAGATTTTTCTGCTAAATGTATTTTATCTAGTTTATATGAGCCACTTTTTTTTAAATATAAAAATGAAAAGGAGTATAATAGTTATTATATTCAAAGACATTATGTTATAGATAATATGGTCGTACTTGAGTTTAAGAAAGATATATACTGGTCTAATGGAAATCGTATAACCTCTTCCGACATATATCAGTCTTTACTTTATCAAATAAAACATAAAACAAAATATTCTTATTATTTGGACTTTATTGAGGGAGTCTCTGATTATCTGTATAATGGTAGAGAGTTTAAAATAGGGATTACTAATTTCGACCATGATAATAAGATTATAATCTATTTAAGCTATCATGTAAATTATTATGATGTTTTTTCTTGTATTGAGTTTGCTCCAGTTTATTTTGAAAATGGAATCCCTGTAAATACAGTATCAAATGGATGTTTTATATTATCTAAGATTGGAACTTTTAATGTTATAGTTGAAAGAAATCCTTATTTTAGAATAAAAAATGATTTTTTTATAAATAAAATAAATTTTATCCTTTGTAAGGATTTGATTAGACCTATTAGTTTATTTTATGAAAATAAAATTGATATAACTAGTGCTACATATTTTCCTGATCATTATATTTCTTTATTAGGTAAAGATGTTAATATAGATACGTCTAGTATACTATTTTTTCTGACTGTTTCTGAAGATCTTTTATATATAAAAAATTTTCTATTAGAAAAAATGACTAATTTTTTGGAGTCTCAATTTAATAAAATAATTAGCATGCTTAAAGATTATTCTTTAATTGATAAAAATACTTATAAATCTGTTATTGATAATGAATTAATAGTTCCTTTGAGAAAAAGGGATGTTAGTATAGCATATCCAGATTATTATCCAAATGATATAATAATATCCCATTTGAAGGATGTTTTAGAGGGAGTGGGATTTTCCGTTTCTATATGTAAATTTGATATATTAAATTATATATCTTTGGATAAGGATAAATATGATATATATTTAAGTTTGTCATCTTTGGTTTACTACAGTGAACTTAATGAGATGATATTTTATGCAAAATATATTAGAGATGATCGTAGAGAAGAGTATATGAGTTTAGTAAATTCATATATTGATGGTGATGTTTATAAAGAGATAGTAGATCGTTTTTTAACTTTGAATTCTAAAATTTTTCCAATATGTAGTCTCAATTTTACTTATTTAAAATCTCTTAAAGCGGATGCATTTTACATAGATGAAAATGGATTGTATAGATTTAATCTAATTAAGGAGTGATGAAGAATGACTAAGGTTTCTTTGAGTTTTAATAATAGTAAAAAAACATCTTTGACTTGTAAATTGTTTGGGATAGTTAATTTAGAGAGATGTTTATTTGATTTTTCTTCAATTGAGTCTATAGAGAAATTATATGGTATTACTCTAATTAGTGGAATTTCTGGAGTAGGTAAAACTATTATTGGTAAATATTTAAAAAATAAGTTTGAATATGTTGATATAGATAATGAAAAATTTGATAAAAATATACCAATTATAGATGTAATAGATAGAGATTTTGAAAAATCTATTTACTATTTAAATTTATGTGGATTATCTGAGCCATACTTATATTTGACTACATTCAATAATCTATCTACAGGTCAGAAGTTTAGGTTTAAATTTGCTTTAATTATTTCTAGAGGGGTGAAAAATATATATTGTGATGAGTTTTGTAGTACATTAGATAGAGATACCTCGTATTTTCTTAGTTTTAATATAAGTAGAGTTTCAGCTAAGGAGGGGGTTAATTTTATATTAATATCTAATGATATTTGTATAAAAGATTATTTGTTTCCTAATCAGCATATTTTGTTAGATTTACACTCTAATGTTATAGTTTCAAACTATAATTATAATTCTAGTAGAGTTCAGAATCCTTTTCTTAAAAATTTAAAAATATTGAAAGCCTCTTATGAGGACTATTTATTATTAGAAAAATATCATTATTTTCCCTCTTGCTCAAAGGAGGTTGCTGATTTATATCAACAGGTTTATTATAAATTAATATATAATGATTTAATTGTTGGTGTTATTGCTTATAGGAATCCATATAGTAAAGAGGAAGAAGAAGATAGTCTTGTCTATATTAATAAAAACTTAAGTGTCATTTATAGGATTATTCTTCATCCTTTGGTTAGAGGATGTGGAATAAGTAAGATTTTTATAAATCGAACATTAAGATTGATTAATAAAAAATACTTTTATGTAGAGTCTGCATTAGCTAATTATATTCCTTTTTTTGAAAGGTTAAATTGGAATACTATTCAAGATTTCAAGTATGATACAACTAGGGGTTACTTAAAGATGATTGATGATGATTTTAGGAATATTGATGATGTATTAGATTTATTGTCTAAAGTGATTTATTTTAAATATAAGGTTTATTGTTATATATTATCTATTAAAAAGACATTGAAGAGGAGAGATATACTTTTTTCTTTGAAAAATTTATATACTATTAAAGATTTAAATATATTGCGTGAATTTGTGATTTATTTCAAGATGAAGAGATACTTTTATGAAAAAAAATAATATTAAAATCTTATTGCTGTTTGGTTTTTTCTCAAATTTGTTTTTTGAGCGAAGTATTTGGATTTTATATTTACAGCAGAAAGGCTTTTCCATTTATGAAATCTCTTTAATCCAAATTGCATTAAATGCCACAATGTTTTTATTTGAAATTCCTTCAGGGAAAATTGCTGATCGCTTAGGACGCAAGAATATTATTCTACTAGGTGGGCTTTTTGCGGTCATTTATTTGTTTTTAATGTTGCATATATCAAATCTAATAATGGCATTTAGTGCTTTTATTATTTTTGGTTTTGCGCTTGCATTAATTTCTGGCGCCGATCGTGCTTTGTTATATGATGATTTACACTATCAAAATAAGCAACAACATTATCATAAAATCTTCGGATTATATAATGCACTTTCTATTGGTGCTTTGGCTTTCAGTTCTTTCATTGGGGGCTGGATTGCGGATCAACAATATTGGGACTGGGTTTTTTATTTAGGTATTGCCGCACAATTTATTGCATTTGGGCTAATGATGACGGTGGGGGATGTTTATCTGGCGCAAAAAACGCAAGGTGAGACCGTGGCTGCTGATGGGGCTGTTGATCTTCAAGAAATAGAAGTGCGGTCGAAAAAAGCGTTATTTTTTATGCTCATTGCACACCCCGTTGCTTTACTGATTCTAGTTATCGGGATTTTACAAGGCGTGTTCAGCTCCATTGCGTTGTACTATCAAGAAATATTAGCAGAGTTTTCCATAAATATGGCATTAATTGGATTAGTGTACTCTGGGTCATTTATTTTTAGTGCTTTTTCATCGGTCATTTCAGGGCATATTGCAGAAAAGATTACGGAGCAGAAATCCATTATCATTTTCTTAGTGATGTTATGTTTAATGTTAATGGTGAGTTATGTTTTCCCTTCAGCCTCAATGATGATAATTCAATTTGTATTCTTATTAATTTGTTATGAAATTATTGATACCTCTTTAAATGTCATTTTAAATCATCGTATTGCCTCTGATCAGCGCAGCTTTTTACAGTCTGTAGCAAATTCTTTAGGTTCTTTAATTATGGTGGGTACTTTTGGACTTATCGGCTATTTTTCTGAGCAATATGTGTTAAGCAAATTAATTACGCTGTATGCTATTTTGGCGGCAGTGATTGCTTTGGGATTGTTTATATATTATTTGCGTAGGGAAAGAAAATCCATAACCATTCATGAAGAATGAAGAATGAAGAATGAAGAATGAAGAATGAAGAATGAAGAATGAAGAATGAAGAATGAAGAATGAAGAATGAAGAATGAAGAATGAAGAATGAAGAATGAAGAATGAAGAATGAAGAATGAAGAATGAAGAATGAAGAATGAAGAATGAAGAATGAAGAATGAAGAATGAAGAATGAAGAATGAAGAATGAAGAATGAAGAATGAAGAATGAAGAATGAAGAATGAAGAATGAAGAATGAAGAATGAAGAATGAAGAATGAAGAATGAAGAATGAAGAATGAAGAATGAAGAATGAAGAATGAAGAATGAAGAATGAAGAATGAAGTGTGAAGTGTGAAGTGTGAAGTGTGAAGTAAAAAAGCCACCCTAAGGTGGCTTTTTTATGTGCTTTTACATAATAGCTGAAATATATTTCAACATTACCCCAGCTGCGATGGCAGATCCAATAACGCCAGCGACATTTGGTCCCATTGCGTGCATTAACAGGAAGTTTTGGTGATCGGCTTCTAAACCAATTTTGTTCGCAACACGAGCCGCCATTGGTACGGCAGATACACCTGCGGCACCAATAAGCGGGTTAATTGGATTTTTGCTAAAGCGGTTCATTAATTTTGCCATTAACACACCAGATGCCGTGCCGATAGCAAAAGCGATCATTCCTAATAATAAAATGCCAAGGGTTTGTGGTTGTAGGAATTTATCTGCGACCAATTTTGCCCCGACAGAAAGCCCTAAGAAGATTGTTACGATATTAATGAGGGCATTTTGTGCCGTATCATTTAAACGTTCAACCACACCGCTCACACGCATTAAATTACCAAAGCAGAACATACCTAATAATGGTGCTGCATCAGGTAACAGTAATGCGACAAGCACTAATAACACGATTGGAAACAAGATTTTTTCGCGATTACTCACCGTACGCATTTGCACCATTCTAATTTTACGCTCTTGTTGTGAGGTAAGGGCTTTCATTATTGGCGGTTGAATAAGTGGAACTAATGCCATATAAGAATAAGCGGCAACTGCAATTGCGCCTAATAATTCAGGAGCGAGTTTGCTGGCGAGGTAAATGGCGGTTGGGCCGTCTGCTCCGCCAATAATGCCGATTGCGGCGGCTTGTGGTAGGGTAAAGTCAATAATACCAAGCCAGTTTAACCCTAATGCCCCTAATACTGTGGCAAAAATCCCAAATTGAGCTGCTGCCCCTAAGAGTAATGTTCGTGGATTAGCAAGGAGGGGGCCGAAATCCGTCATTGCTCCTACGCCCATAAAAATGATGAGGGGGGCAACGCCATAACCAATCGCTACTTTATAGAATAATGCTAACACCCCAGCACTATAACCCATATCGCCTGCTATGACTTCTAATTCATTTTGTACAGAAGGTAAGGCATTGTTAAGTGCGGCTTTAATGGCAATAGGATCTGCTATAGTACCTAATTTACTGGCAATAATCGCGAGCTGTTGGCTTGTTCCATTATGTAGCAAGTTATCCAGCGCGGTCATGGCTAATCCAGCTTCTGGAATATTAGAGAGCAGTCCACCAAAACCAATAGGCAATAATAACAAGGGCTCAAATTTACGGGCAATGGCAAGCCATAAGAGCAGAAGGCTGACGCCAATCATCACCGCCTGCCCCCATTCTAGGTGCATAATGCCCATTCCTCGTAGTAAAGATAAAATACTTTCCATTTTTCCCCCGCACTTATGCTAAGGTTAATAAGGTATCGCCTACAGCAACAGAATCACCGGCTTTCACGCTGATGTTTTGCACTGTTCCTGCTTGCGAAGCACGAATTTCCGTTTCCATTTTCATCGCTTCAAGAATAAGCAATACATCACCCTCTGCCACTTTTTGCCCCTCGGTTGCCACCACTTTCCAAATTGTGCCAGCCATTGGTGCGGTCACGGCAGTGCCTGAGGCTGTTTGCGGAGCGGGTTGAGACGCTGGAGATGGCTGTGGCGCAGTTTGAACAGGTTGTGGGGCAACAGGCGTGATTTGATTAATATCACCACCCTCGCTTACTTTCACCACAAAGGCTTTGCCTTCTAACTCTACAGTATAAACTGCGGAACCTGAAGTGCGTTGTTTTTCAAGTGCGGTTGTTTTTTGTGATGTTTTTTCACCGGCTTGAACTTCACTTGGTGCCGGTTCAAAGGCATCAGGATTGCCTCGATTTTCGAGGAATTTCAAGCCAACTTGTGGGAATAATGCCACGATCAGCACATCATCAATTTCATTATCAGAGAGCTTAATACCTTTTTCTTTCGCCTGTTGTTTTATTTCTGAGATCAATTTTTCCATTTCTGGCTCAAGATGATCCGCGGGGCGATCGGTAATTGGTGCGCCACCCTCTAATACACGGGCTTGTAATTCTGCATTTACCGGCGCTGGTGTACGACCATATTCGCCTTTTAAAATCCCTGCGGTTTCTTTCGCAATGGTTTTATAGCGTTCACCCATTAATACATTAATCACCGACTGTGTGCCGACAATTTGAGAGGTTGGAGTAACCAATGGAATATAGCCTAAATCTTCCCGCACTTTTGGAATTTCTTGCAATACTAAATCCAATTTATCGGAGGCATTTTGTTGTTTTAATTGGCTTTCAAGGTTCGTGAGCATTCCACCCGGTACTTGTGCCACTAAAATACGGCTATCAACGCCTTTTAATTGCCCCTCAAATTTATGATATTTTTTACGAACATCGCGGAAATAAGCAGCAATTTTCTCTAATTTTTGAATATCTAATCCCGTATCATAAGGTGTGCCTTTTAAGGTGGCGACCAAGGCTTCTGTGGCTGGATGTCCATAAGTTCCACTCATTGAAGAAATGGCCGTATCCACGCCATCTACGCCTGCTTCAATGGCTTTTAACAATGCCATTTCTGCCATTCCCGTTGTGGCGTGGCAGTGAAGGTGAAGTTGAACATCAAAGCGGGATTTTATCTCACTGACTAAGTGATATGCTTCCATTGGAGAAAGAATGCCGGACATATCTTTAATTACCAGAGAATCAATGCCGATTGCTAATAATTGTTCTGTGGTGTCAAGCCAAGTTTGTAAAGTATGCACAGGGCTAGTGGTATAACTGAGCGTACCTTGCGCGTGTCCGCCATTTTTACGCACAGCTTGTAAGGCTTGTTTCATATTACGTGGATCATTCATTGCATCAAAGACACGGAAGACGCTCATTCCATTTGCGACAGCACGTTCCACAAAACGATCGACCACATCATCAGCATAATGGCGATAGCCAAGTAAATTTTGCCCACGTAACAACATTTGTAGTGGTGTTTTCGGCATTGCTTTTTTTAATTCACGCAAACGTACCCAAGGATCTTCACCTAGAAAACGAATACACGCATCAAAGGTCGCGCCTCCCCACGCTTCAAGCGACCAGTAACCAATTTCATCAAGCTCGGCGGCGATAGGTAACATATCCTCAAGACGTAAACGCGTCGCAAAAAGAGATTGGTGAGCGTCACGTAAAACAACATCAGTTACAGCAATTTTTTTCTTTTCAACAGTCATTGTCTTTTCTCCAACGTAATCAATTTAATGCCCTTGGTTACGGCGATGGTGTGCAATCGCCGCCACAATAATTGGGCGTAATCTTTCTAAATCATCTGTTTGAGTGGGTTGTGCTTTTATCGGTGCAGGTGGGCTGAGAACTGGCTCAGGAAAAAAGCGATTTACCAGTTTCGACATTAATCCAATCGCAAAAATTAGGATTAATAAGAAAACCAGTACAAACCCCATCCCCGAAAGCATCAAGTTTATGCCTTCTTGCATAAGTTCAGCGTTTGTCATTTTTATACCTCAAAGATGTAAAACAGCATTTTGTATCATAGCCTGTTTTTTATTGAAAAAAATTGAACTAGATCACATTGTTGAAAAGGGTTTTTAAAAAATTTCCAATAAAAAATTGGAATAATTGGCAATTTTTATAAAAACGTGGAAAATAACCGTTTTGTTGATCAGAGATAAACCGAAATTTAATGATTTTATTTACCAACCTTTCGTTAAAACGTGGGCAAACTACGTTGCTAGAAAATGCCAATGCAACCATTAATCCCAAGCAAAAAGTCGGCTTGGTAGGCAAAAATGGCTGTGGCAAATCCTCGCTACTCGCGTTACTCAAAAAAGAAATTAGTGCAGAGGGCGGAGAGGTGAGCTATCCCTCAAATTGGGCAATCTCTTGGGTGAATCAAGAAACCCCAGCGCTTGCTATTTCTGCTCTGGATTATGTGATTTTAGGTGATCGCCAATATGTCACGTTACAGCAACAGCTAGAACAAGCTAATCTAAACAATGACGGCAATGCGATTGCGCGCATTCACGAACAGTTAGATACCATTGATGCGTGGACAATCCAAGCGCGAGCGGCGGCATTGTTAAATGGATTGGGCTTTAGTCAAGATGCCCTTAGCCAGCCTGTGAGTGCTTTTTCGGGTGGTTGGCGTATGCGTCTGAATTTAGCACAAGCCTTGCTATGTCCTTCCGATCTGTTGTTACTTGATGAACCCACCAACCACTTAGATTTAGATGCAGTGATCTGGCTTGAGCGCTGGTTACAACAGTATCAAGGTACGCTAGTTTTGATCTCTCACGATCGCGATTTTCTTGATCCTGTGGTAGATAAAATTCTGCATATTGAAAATCAAAGAATTAATGAATATACCGGGGATTATTCCTCTTTTGAAAAACAACGTGCGGAAAAATTAGCACAACAAAGCGCACTTTATCGCCAACAGCAACAAAAAATTTCACATTTACAAAAATATATCGATCGTTTTAAGGCGAAAGCCACCAAAGCCAAACAAGCACAAAGCCGAATGAAAGCCTTGGCGCGTATGGAGCTTATCGCACCCGCTTATGTGGATAATCCCTTTGCCTTTGAATTTCGTGAACCGTTCGCATTACCTAACCCATTGCTTTCAATGGAGAAAGTGAGTGCAGGTTATGAAAATAACGGACAAACCACAGAAATTCTTAAACAAATAAAATTAAATCTGGTACCGGGTTCACGTATTGGTTTGCTAGGTAAAAATGGCGCGGGGAAATCCACTTTAATCAAATTATTAGCGGCAGAAATCACCGCACTTTCAGGCAATATTCAGCTTGCAAAAGGCGTGCAGCTAGGTTATTTCGCCCAGCATCAATTAGATACACTTCGAGCAGAAGAAACCGCCTTATGGCATTTACAAAAACTTGTCCCACAGCAAACAGAGCAACAATTGCGCGATTATCTCGGCAGTTTTGCTTTCCATGGTGATAAAGTTAATGAGCCAGTGGTTAATTTTTCAGGTGGGGAAAAAGCGCGCTTAGTATTAGCATTGATTGTTTGGCAACGCCCAAATTTACTTTTATTAGATGAGCCGACGAACCATTTAGATTTAGATATGCGTCAAGCCTTAACGGAAGCATTGGTAGATTATCAAGGTTCGCTCGTCATCGTTTCTCACGATCGCCATTTATTACGCAATACGGTAGATGAATTTTATCTCGTTCACGATGGGCAAGTAGAAGAATTTAAAGGTGATTTGGCGGATTACCAAAAATGGCTTAACGAACAAAACAGCCAAAGCCAGCCTTCTGCCAAAATAGAAAGCAATAAAGAAAGCAGTCAAAATCGCAAAGAACAAAAACGCAAAGAAGCAGAACGCCGTCAGCAACTTGCCCCATTGAAGAAATCGCTTACGCAATGGGAAAACAAAATGGATAGCATTGCTCAACAACTTGCAGAGATAGAACAACAACTTGCCAATAGCGATCTGTATCAACCAGAAATGAAAGAAAATCTTACCGCACTTTTAAAAGATCAGGCGGAATATAAAAAACAGTTAGAAACGGCTGAAATTGAATGGTTCACCGTGCAGGAAGAAATTGAAACGCTATTAGGCGGTTAAAACGAAAGTGCGGTGCTTTTTTTAGTATTTTTTGGGTGAATGAATTATTCGCTCTTGTATTTTTTATATTTTGTATAAACAACTAAAATAAGTCTGTGTAGAAGAAGCTAAAAATTCTGTAAAATTTGCACCGCACTTCACATTTCTTTATGCAAAAAATGGCGTGTATTTAGTAACTGACAGGCGTTGTTTTTCGCTGTATTACTCGTAATCCATCAATGATGATCAAGCCCATTCCAATCATTAACGATAAAAAGAGCGGATAATTTTCCGCGTCAATATTTTCCCCAATAAACAACGAAACGGCGAGCATCATTATCGGTTCGGCGTAACCTAATAGTCCTAGCACATTAATTGGCAATAGACTGCTTGCCATAATGTAAGCATTAAAGGCAATGCCACTGAGTAAGCCGAGTAGAAATAATAAAGACAAAATATGGGGATTCACCAACTGCACTTCTGCAATGTTTACTTGAGCGGCAAAATAGATACACACGGGTAAGGTCAGAACCATTTCAATGGCGAAGCTGGTAATATCATTGAGCTTAAACCATTTTCGCATCATAAAATAAATAGCATAGCCACACACCGCAAGGCTTTCCCAAGAAAGCCCTCCTTTGCTATAAATGTTAAAACCAATACCAATTGCGGCGATGATAATGGCAAGAAATTTAAGTGGGGAGATGCGTTCTTTAAAGAAAATCCGCCCTGCTGCCACTAAAACAAGAGGTAATAGCAAATAACCAAGGGAAACGCTCAATGCACCTCCATTGTTTGGCGCCCACAAAAAAAGCCACATTTGAAACCCCATCATACTGCCATTAAATAAGAAAACAAGCAGTAACCAAGGCTCGCGTTTAATTCGTTTTAAGTGAGCGATCAGCATATATTTTTGGCGGAAAATAAACACCGCTGCAATCACAAAAGGCGCAGTAAAAACAACACGATAGCCAAAAATATCTTCGCCACTTAATGGAAGTAATAACGTGGAAAAGTAATAAATGTAGCCAAATAGCATTGAAGCCAAAAGTGAAAAGCCAATCCCTTTTAACATAACCCACCTAAATTTAAATGAAATGATAACCGCACTTTACTCTAACATTTGCCAAAATGCACGAACTAAGGGCAAATTTAAACGGTTCTTTTGCATACAAAGCCCTAAATCAAAAGGCTGTACTGGCGTATCAATGGTTAATGTTGAAACCTGTGAATTAAGTGGGCTATTTTCGATCACGACATCAGGCAATAAGGCGACACCACAACCGAGCGCTACCATTGAGACAATTCCTTCGTGTCCTGATACTGTCGCATAGATTGTGGGATGTTTAATTTTTTTCTGCTGAAACCATTGATCAATTCGCTGTCTAGCAGGCCCTTCTACGGGCAAAATAAAGGGAACTTTTTGCCAATCAATAGGCATTTGCTGCAATAATTGCGTGGTTGCGCAAGCAACGCGTGGCGCAATGAGGGAAAGGGTGATAGCATCAATATAATGAAACATTACATTTTGTGGTAAATGCGCAGGTCGTCCTGCTAAAGCTAAATCCACTTGCTGGCGCTGGATCATTTCTAACGCTTGGGCAGGATCACCCGTAGTGAGCTGAATTTCTACTTTGGGGTAACGCAAACGAAATTTTTCTAACATTTGGGGCAAATGGCTATACGCGGCGGTAACCGAACAAAATAGCCTTAATTCACCTTGTAATTCTTGCTGATTGGTATGAAATTGCTGTTTTAAAGATAACCATTGTTGCCATTGTTGATAAGCAAATTGTAAAAACAACTCCCCAGCGGGTGTGAGAGAAACCTTACGATTATCGCGTAATAACAAAGTTTCCCCTAACGCCTCTTCAATCCGTTTAATTTGCCGTGAAAGGGTAGAAGGCGACATATAATGCTGTTCTGCTGTTTTGGCAAAATGTTTATTTTCAGCTAAATCAATAAATAGTTTAAGATCTTGAAATTCCATTAAGTTTTTCTCGATAAAAAGAGGTTTTATTGCAGAGGACTCATCTGTGTGTTTCCTAATGATAGGAATGATAAGCTTAAGTGGGTAAACATATAGATCTGTACTTACCAAAATTTGTAAAAAAATCACCGCACTTAACTTTCTACGGTTATTACTATACATCCTTATTAAGATTAACGCAGAAAAATTTAGGTTGAATTAGAGTAATTTTGGAATTGTACTAGATAATGAGACTGGCTTGATTAAAAAAATCTCAACTCCGTTAATGTTGATTTTGTTTTTCTGTAAAATGTGTGCTGTATTGATGTGTAAATGATTAAATTTACTCACATTCAATACATCATAACCTTTGTAGAAATCTGTGAAAACGATACTGTCTGGATTATGTTAAGGGAAATTTTTTGATGCGTTTGGTTGCTGATATTTTAAGTAATGCTATCCTTAAAATGAACAGAGATTAAGGTAAAACGTATAAAAATTCCCACCTATCAAAATAGGTGGGAGCAAAAACTTTATATATATCCTCTATTTTGTAATATGGTTAATATATTTGTTTTTAATACAGTATTTAAGTCATTATAACCTACGTAAGTAGGTAAAATTACCTAAAGATCACTCTACTATACCTGCTAATATCCATTAACTTACTCCCAAAATCATTTGTTCAATTTCCACTTTAGTTTGAACTAGTTGCTCATTAGCTTGCTGGCGTAAATTGGAAGCTTGTTGGCGAATTTGGCGGATATGAGTGATGATTTTTTGTTGGATTTTCGGAGATGGAACAGGGATTTGCAATAAAGCTAAATCCTTAGCATAAACATGAGTTTGAACTCCACCTTTTGCTAAACTGTAAATTTCTTGCTGTTTTAGCTTTAATACTTCCGCTAAAAATTCTGTTGAAATTTCATCTTCATTTTTAGAAAAAATCATCGTGCAATCCGAGGCAAAAATAGGATAATCGTGATACCACACATAACCTGCTGAACCGCTAGCACTCACAGTAATCACATTGCCATTATGGTTGGCGATATGGTGGGTGTAAGGACTACTTTGTCCACCTGCAATCACAGGATAATCGCCAGCAATCACATCATCGGAAGTAATGCTTTGTCCTTTTTGCAAAAAAGCTAATTTATCTAACCTCTTGTTAGCGTATTTTCCGCCTTGAATGCGGTAATGCTTGTTAAATTGGCTTTCTGCATCAAAAGCCCTGCCTGATATTTCACTCATCTGTACGGTAAATATACGGTTTTCTAGGCGGTTATCAGTTTCAGGTAATGTGATTTGCAACTCGTTTAAAAGATAGGCGTTAATGCTGTTCAATAGGGTTTGGGCTTGTTTTTCTTTTTTCTGTTTTTCCTTAATAGTTTGTTGATATTTTGCAATGATTTTATCTTGTATCATCAAGGGGGGAATAACGATCGGCGTAGGGGCTAACTGCTGATAATTGATGTTTTTTTGAGCCGCTTGCGGAGCCAAATTTTCCAAATATGATTTAATGTATTTGAAATAAATATTGATATATTCCAACCGTAAATTATCTGATTTTGGCGTTAAAGCAATCAAGCTATCAGGATAACAAGCTGGATAATCTAAAATTGCCGTATCGCCGATATTTGCAGCAATTGTAACGATGACGGCTTTTTTCGTTTGTAGTTTGCTGGTTTTTAAACCCAATTCATTTAAAGTTTGGCTGTACGGAATATTGCCAGCATTCATACTGGCTTTAACAATATCACCTGTTTGAATAAATGGGTATTTACCACCGTATAATGCGGGGTCATTTCTTGGGCGGTGTCCAAATCGCCCCCTTTGCATATCAATGCAATCAGACATTTTGCTAACGGGATAATGCTTTTGTTTAGCAAAAATAAAATTTTCAAGTGTCTGATAATATAAAGGATCTAATCGCCCGTCCAACTCCCCCGACTGCACCAAAAACATTTGTCCGTGCGTTAATGCTGTCTGAAAATTAAAATTCGCCATTATTCACTCCTTCAATAAAGCGTGCCAATTCTGTGCTGATGGTGTCCAGCTCGTTGATAGAGGTGTCTTTGCCAGTGGCGTCATAACCAATATGTTCGGCGATTGCCATAAATATCGGATAATCAGGCAGTTGGGTGCGTTTTTGAGCAAGGTAATCGTCTAGCAGAGTTTCTTTGAGTTCGGCAATTTTGTTGCTGTATTCTCTGTTAATTCCCTCTTTCCATTCTTTGTAAGCAGAGGTTTCTTTAAAGGCTTTTAAATCGCCTTCAAAATCCACACTTGTGGCATTTTTTAAGACGGTTTTTTTCTCGCGCTCCCACATTTTTAAGGTGATTTCATATTGACGATGGTTTTTCACAGTGGTTTGAATATCTTGCTTGATACCGCTGATGCGTGTGGTTTCGGCAGCATCGTATTTACGCAAAAACAATACGCTGCTTTTTACGCCTGCACCAGTGGCTTTAAACGCAGTTTGTGGTAGGCTAACTACGGCGATAATACGGAATTTTTCTTCAATGCTATCACGCACATATTGCAGACTGCTGTTGGTTAAAATACCGTCTGGAATAACGATTGCCAAATAGCCGTTTGGTTTCAAAAAGTTATAGCATTGCTCAATAAATAATATTTCAGTGGCTTGACTATCTCGGTTCTGTACACCACTGTTTTTAGTATCTAGCCAAGAAACATCTTTTAAACCAAAGCCGTAATTAGACAAATAAGCCTTTTCGGTTTGCTTGACTATATTACCAAATGGCGGATTAGTGATGATAAAGTCGAAGTGATTATATTTAAAGCCAATATTATTGCTTTGATTTTGTAGCTCGATGTCGCTTAACAAGCCATCAGCAGAAATCACATTAGTATGCCCGTCATCGTGAATAATCATATTCATTTTGGCGGCGCGGCTGATTTGTTCGTTAATCTCAATGCCGTAGAGTTTTTTCTCGGCAAAATCGTGCCAATGGCGGAAATGCTCGGTACTGCCTTGCGGATAATATTCATCGGCTTCACAGCGGACTTTATCCAAGGCGTGCAGCAGGAAGCCACCGCTGCCGCAACTGGTATCCAGTACGAAGCTATCGTGGGTTATCGGCAAGACATCGACGATAAATTTCACAATGCGGCGTGGGGTGAAATATTGCCCAAAACTGCCACGGAAAAACGAATCCATAAAGGTTTCAAAGGCACGCCCTTTGCTGTCAAGGTCGGTTTTGCTTAAATTGACATCTTGCAAATAGCCGACAATGGTACGCACTCGTTCGGGCGACAAGCGGATGTTGTCTTTAAAAACTTCGGGATCTTTGGCTCGACCTTCTGCATACAGCGCGGTAATACGATCAAATAAGGCTTGATTGTTTTTCTTTACGCCATCCTCGTTTTTCTCGTCAAAATCCAGCATAATTTGAAAGTCGTAAGGCGTACCGTCTTTTCGTAGTTTACGCTCGTCCCAAATTTTGCAGAAAATCAGCTTGTCTAATTCGTCAAAAGCTTCGGATGGATTAAGCTGTCCTCCCGCCCATAATGCGTTATGAGCTTGTTTAAAACGGCGGGTTAAATCGGCTTCATCAACAATTTGTAAATCAAAGAACTGCTGTTTGCCTTTTTCAGTGGACAGTTTTCCCCCTTTGACAAATTTATAGCTGGCGAGATTATCCACACCAAATGGAGGAATATCGGGCAGAGTAGTACGGCTATTTTTACTTTTATCGACAGAAAAATATTCGTTTTTGATGGATGATGTTACCCATACGAATTTGACATTATTCGGCAGGGCGTAAGCGTAAGAATAGGCTTGGTTGACTGCTTGAATAAATTCTGCTTCGGAGACCTCGGCTTTTTTACATTCCACCAATATGTGCGGCTGTTGGCATTCGGCATCACGGTAAACCACAATATCAGCTTCTTTGGTGCTAGAACCCATCGTTACTGAAACAAAATTGCGGATTTGTTCTTTAGGGTAGCCGTATTGCAAAATCAGACGGCAATAAATTTCCGCCTGTACTTGTTCTTCGGGATTGGCAAAATTGCGGGAACGCTGTTCGAATAGATATTCAATGCGGTTTTCAGATGAAATAGAAATCAGCTTGTGCTTTATGCCAAGGGCGATAAAATCACTGACTGACTGACTGACTGACTGACTGACTGACTGACTGACTGACTGACTGACTGACTGACTGACTGACTGACTGACTGACTGACTGACTGACTGACTGACTGACTCATTTTTTTGATCCTTAAATTCGTTTGTCAAGTATAATTTATTGCCTATCTGAAATTTCTTTAAAAGAAATTGCAAAGGTTTCTTTAAAATTTTCAGGCATTGAACGGTAATCAGCTATTAACTTTTCTTCTTGATTAGACATATTACTTTTTTTGGTTGCTGATTAGAACATTGCCCCATTACCTGTTGATAGCCAAGTAATACTAATTCCTAATGTTTCGTGAATTTTTACTAATCCGTCCAAATTTGGATCACGCCCTTCATTCAAGTAATTCATTGCTGAACGATAAGATATTCCAGTTAGTTCTGAGAACTCTTTAAGGCGCATGCCTTTTACTTCTAAAATTTGTTTCAATCTATCTGGTATGCAGATGGTTTCATATTTTAATTTGATCAAGATATAACCGCAATATGGCATCTCATTTTCTTCTCACAAGCAAAGCCTGAACGCTTGCACCTATCAAGATAGCTCATCTATCTGATGCGGGAAGCGTTTTCGATGCTTTACACCTTGCGTTGGGGAAGTGAAAAGAATGTCGTGTGTCCGAAATGCGGTGTACAGTATCAAGCCTATTTCATCTCTACTCATAAGCAATGGTAGTGCAAACATTGTAAGCATACCTTTAGCATTACGTCAGGCACGATTTTTGTTTAATCACAAATTGCCGATTCAAACCGATGAATACGATACGAAGTTTTGCACCTACCAAAGTCATAAACGCTATTTCAAAGGCAAATGAAAGCGAAATTAATTTTTCACTAAGGACTAACAAATGAACATAAAATGATATTTATAAAGGATGTTATTTGTCATTGAAGTTAAAAATAAAGCCATAGCAGAAAAAATGTTTATTAGGGTTACGCTATTGGGAAATCAGACTCAATTTTGTCCATACCTCCAAAATTTTTGAAAATATACTCAAAATTAAGTAGAAAATACCATTTAAATAAAAGATGGAAAAGGAAACTATTCTATCGTGTTTTAGATGCTAAAAGGGGATGATGTTGTAGATTTACGATCAGTGTCGCAAAAATGATAATTAGTTGAAAATATTCATCAAAAAGAGACATTTTATGTGATATAACTTTAGCCACTTTAATAATTAACCGAAATGCGAGGAGATGTATGATGAGTATTACTAGCACTCTAACATTTGAAATTAGAAAAGAACTCAGTGAACTTATTGGGGAAGTGTCTGCGAAAGGCGTGTTTAATAGCTATGGAATTTTTCAGGCAAAATCAATGTTTGGTTTATTCCAAGATAATTGCTTTTATCTAAGAGCTGTTGGGAAATTAGCGCAATATTTGGAGAGCCAAGGCGCAATACCTTATATGGAACATTCTGAAAAGCCGGTTTCTTGCGGTATAAATTTTTATCTTCTTCCTGATAAAGTTAGAGAAAATAAAGATTTATATAAATCTCTGATTCTATGGTCAATTGAGCAAATAGAAGAAGGTAGAAATCAGAAAGAAATGGCAAAGGTCGATTTAATTCGAGGTCGAGTGAACTTATCTGTTAGACACGAGCGCCTTTTAAATAAAATTGGGATTCGTTCTTTTGATGATTTTTTAAAGGCGGGCGCTGAATACTGCTATATAACGCTTAAAAAAGCAGGGTTCAGTGTTAATTTGCACTTCTTCTGGAATCTAAAAGCGGCTTCTTTAAGAAAGCACGCAATGATGCTTACACAAGAGGAAAAAGAAAAAGCATTAGAGGCGTTAAATGCAGCCCTTGCTAAAGAAGGAATGAGAGCGATTGATCCTATTAAGGATTAATATTTGCTGTATTGCGGTGGAATATAAACAAAAATGTAAGTTTTTTCACCGCACTTTGTTTTCTAAATAATCACTTACAATATTTTTAAAATTTTTTGTAAAAATTTGTAAAAAAACACTTGCAAAGATTTTCGAGATGTCTATAATACGCCGCACACAACGACGCGACGTTGTAGAAATTAAGATGATACAAATCGCGTCGTTCTTTTTTGCTCTTTAACAATCAATCAGACAATCTGTGTGGGCATTCGTTGATTTTCAAAAAGATTTAAAATTTAGAAATCAATGATGCTTAACTTGAGATTCGAAAAGAATATAACGTTATGTATTCATTGAGCGAGATTAAACTGAAGAGTTTGATCATGGCTCAGATTGAACGCTGGCGGCAGGCTTAACACATGCAAGTCGAACGGTAACGGGTTGAAAGCTTGCTTTCGATGCTGACGAGTGGCGGACGGGTGAGTAATGTTTGGGAATCTGTTTTATGGAGGGGGATAACCATTGGAAACGATGGCTAAGACCGCGTAATATCTGAGGATTAAAGTAGTGGGACCGCAAGGCCACTAGCCATAAGGTGAGCCCAAGTGGGATTAGGTAGTTGGTGGGGTAAAGGCCTACCAAGCCTGCGATCTCTAGCTGGTCTGAGAGGATGACCAGCCACACTGGGACTGAGACACGGCCCAGACTCCTACGGGAGGCAGCAGTGGGGAATATTGCGCAATGGGGGGAACCCTGACGCAGCCATGCCGCGTGAATGAAGAAGGCCTTCGGGTTGTAAAGTTCTTTCGGTGATGAGGAAGGTGGACGTGTTAATAGCACGTTGATTTGACGTTAGTCACAGAAGAAGCACCGGCTAACTCCGTGCCAGCAGCCGCGGTAATACGGAGGGTGCGAGCGTTAATCGGAATAACTGGGCGTAAAGGGCACGCAGGCGGTAAATTAAGTGAGATGTGAAATCCCCGAGCTTAACTTGGGAATTGCATTTCAGACTGGTTTACTAGAGTACTCTAGGGAGGGGTAGAATTCCACGTGTAGCGGTGAAATGCGTAGAGATGTGGAGGAATACCGAAGGCGAAGGCAGCCCCTTGGGGAGATACTGACGCTCATGTGCGAAAGCGTGGGGAGCAAACAGGATTAGATACCCTGGTAGTCCACGCTGTAAACGCTGTCGATTTGGGGGTTGGGCTTTGAGCTTGGCGCCCGTAGCTAACGTGATAAATCGACCGCCTGGGGAGTACGGCCGCAAGGTTAAAACTCAAATGAATTGACGGGGGCCCGCACAAGCGGTGGAGCATGTGGTTTAATTCGATGCAACGCGAAGAACCTTACCTACTCTTGACATCCAAAGAAGAACTCAGAGATGAGTTTGTGCCTTCGGGAACTTTGAGACAGGTGCTGCATGGCTGTCGTCAGCTCGTGTTGTGAAATGTTGGGTTAAGTCCCGCAACGAGCGCAACCCTTATCCTTTGTTGCCAGCACTATGGGTGGGAACTCAAAGGAGACTGCCAGTGATAAACTGGAGGAAGGTGGGGATGACGTCAAGTCATCATGGCCCTTACGAGTAGGGCTACACACGTGCTACAATGGTGCATACAGAGGGAAGCGAGCCTGCGAGGGTGAGCGAATCTCAGAAAGTGCATCTAAGTCCGGATTGGAGTCTGCAACTCGACTCCATGAAGTCGGAATCGCTAGTAATCGCGAATCAGAATGTCGCGGTGAATACGTTCCCGGGCCTTGTACACACCGCCCGTCACACCATGGGAGTGGGTTGTACCAGAAGTAGATAGCTTAACCGAGAGGGGGGCGTTTACCACGGTATGATTCATGACTGGGGTGAAGTCGTAACAAGGTAACCGTAGGGGAACCTGCGGTTGGATCACCTCCTTACCGAAGAGAAGACGAATGTTCACACAGATTGGTTGATTGATGTTAGACAATGAGAAGCAAAGGAATACCCGAATCCTTGAGGGTCTGTAGCTCAGGTGGTTAGAGCGCACCCCTGATAAGGGTGAGGTCGGTGGTTCAAGTCCACTCAGACCCACCACTCAAGTGATGAAGAAGAAATGATTGGGGATATAGCTCAGCTGGGAGAGCGCCTGCCTTGCACGCAGGAGGTCAGCGGTTCGATCCCGCTTATCTCCACCAAATCATTTAATGAGATGTAAATCATTAGTAAGTTCTTTTAGATTGTCTTAAGTAAGTGTACTTAAGATAGATTTTAGTCAGAGAATTTAGTAATGATAGTACACAAAATCAGTATTATCCTATTTGCTCTTTAACAATGTAAAAACAAGCTGAAAACTGAAGAGACTTTCAAGCCGGTGATAAAGGATAAAGTTTATCACTGAATTGAAGAAGTCTGAGTAGAAGAAGACTTACTTGAACAAAAGCAAGTAAGCGATTCTCAACGAATGACGATGATAGCTTTAAGGAAAAAATCCTTGAGGTTGTATAGTTAAGTGAGAAAGCGTACAGGGCGGATGCCTTGGCAATCAGAGGCGAAGAAGGACGTGCTAATCTGCGAAAAGCGTGGGTGAGTTGATAAGAAGCGTTTAACCCACGATGTCCGAATGGGGAAACCCGATAGGTGAAGAACCTATCATTGTTTACTGAATAAACTAGGTAAACAAGGCGAACCGGGAGAACTGAAACATCTAAGTACCCCGAGGAAAAGAAATCAACCGAGATTCTGTGAGTAGCGGCGAGCGAAAGCGGAGTAGCCAGTAAGTGATAGCAAGTGATTTAGGAGAATTGACTGGGAAGTCAAGCGAAACAGGGTGATAGCCCCGTATCTAAAAAATCGCGTGTGGTACTAAGCTTACGAGAAGTAGGGCGGGACACGAGGAATCCTGTTTGAAGATGGGGGGACCATCCTCCAAGGCTAAATACTCCTGATTGACCGATAGTGAACCAGTACTGTGAAGGAAAGGCGAAAAGAACCCCGGTGAGGGGAGTGAAATAGAACCTGAAACCCTGTACGTACAAGCAGTGGGAGCCCTTTGGGGTGACTGCGTACCTTTTGTATAATGGGTCAGCGACTTATATTTTGTAGCGAGGTTAACTGAATAAGGGAGCCGAAGGGAAACCGAGTCTTAACTGGGCGATGAGTTGCAAGGTATAGACCCGAAACCCGGTGATCTAGCCATGGGCAGGTTGAAGGTTGGGTAACACTAACTGGAGGACCGAACCGACTAATGTTGAAAAATTAGCGGATGACCTGTGGCTGGGGGTGAAAGGCCAATCAAACCGGGAGATAGCTGGTTCTCCCCGAAATCTATTTAGGTAGAGCCTTGTGTGAATACCTTTGGGGGTAGAGCACTGTTTCGGCTAGGGGCCCATCCCGGGTTACCAAACCGATGCAAACTCCGAATACCAAAGAGTACTGCACAGGAGACACACGGCGGGTGCTAACGTCCGTCGTGGAGAGGGAAACAACCCAGACCGCCAGCTAAGGTCCCAAAATCTATATTAAGTGGGAAACGAAGTGGGAAGGCTTAGACAGCTAGGATGTTGGCTTAGAAGCAGCCACCATTTAAAGAAAGCGTAATAGCTCACTAGTCGAGTCGGCCTGCGCGGAAGATGTAACGGGGCTAAAATATAGTACCGAAGCTGCGGCATCAATCGAAAGATTGTTGGGTAGGGGAGCGTTGTGTAAGCGGAAGAAGGTGAATTGAGAGGTTTGCTGGACGTATCACAAGTGCGAATGCTGACATAAGTAACGATAAAACGGGTGAAAAACCCGTTCGCCGGAAGACCAAGGGTTCCTGTCCAACGTTAATCGGGGCAGGGTGAGTCGGCCCCTAAGGCGAGGCTGAAAAGCGTAGTCGATGGGAAACGGGTTAATATTCCCGTACTTGGTAAAGCTGCGATGTGGGGACGGAGAAGGTTAGGTTAGCGTACTGTTGGAAATGTACGTTTAAGTTGGTAGGTGGGTAGACTAGGCAAATCCGGTCTACTGTCAACACAGAGAGATGATGACGAGGCTCTACGGAGCTGAAGTAACTGATACCACACTTCCAGGAAAAGCCACTAAGCTTCAGGCTTTACTAAACCGTACTGAAAACCGACACAGGTGGTCAGGTAGAGAATACTCAGGCGCTTGAGAGAACTCGGGTGAAGGAACTAGGCAAAATAGCACCGTAACTTCGGGAGAAGGTGCGCTGGCGTAGTGTGAAGTTCTTTGCGAATGGAGCATGAACCAGTCGAAGATACCAGCTGGCTGCAACTGTTTATTAAAAACACAGCACTCTGCAAACACGAAAGTGGACGTATAGGGTGTGATGCCTGCCCGGTGCTGGAAGGTTAATTGATGGTGTAATCGAAAGAGAAGCTCCTGATCGAAGCCCCAGTAAACGGCGGCCGTAACTATAACGGTCCTAAGGTAGCGAAATTCCTTGTCGGGTAAGTTCCGACCTGCACGAATGGCATAATGATGGCCAGGCTGTCTCCACCCGAGACTCAGTGAAATTGAAATCGCCGTGAAGATGCGGTGTACCCGCGGCTAGACGGAAAGACCCCGTGAACCTTTACTATAGCTTGACACTGAACCTTGAATTTTGATGTGTAGGATAGGTGGGAGACTATGAAGCGGTAACGCCAGTTATCGTGGAGTCGTTGTTGAAATACCACCCTTTAACGTTTGATGTTCTAACGAAGCGCCTGAAACGGGTGTTCGGACAGTGTCTGGTGGGTAGTTTGACTGGGGCGGTCTCCTCCCAAAGGGTAACGGAGGAGCACGAAGGTTTGCTAATGACGGTCGGACATCGTCAGGTTAGTGCAATGGTATAAGCAAGCTTAACTGCGAGACAGACAAGTCGAGCAGGTGCGAAAGCAGGTCATAGTGATCCGGTGGTTCTGAATGGAAGGGCCATCGCTCAACGGATAAAAGGTACTCCGGGGATAACAGGCTGATACCGCCCAAGAGTTCATATCGACGGCGGTGTTTGGCACCTCGATGTCGGCTCATCACATCCTGGGGCTGAAGTAGGTCCCAAGGGTATGGCTGTTCGCCATTTAAAGTGGTACGCGAGCTGGGTTTAGAACGTCGTGAGACAGTTCGGTCCCTATCTGCCGTGGGCGTTGGAGAATTGAGAGGGGCTGCTCCTAGTACGAGAGGACCGGAGTGGACGCATCACTGGTGTACCAGTTGTCTCGCCAGAGGCACTGCTGGGTAGCTAAATGCGGAAGAGATAAGTGCTGAAAGCATCTAAGCACGAAACTTGCCTTAAGATGAGTTCTCCCCGACTTTAAGTTGGTAAGGGTTGTTTGAGACTAAGACGTAGATAGGCTGGGTGTGTAAGCGATGTGAGTCGTTGAGCTAACCAGTACTAATTGCCCGAGAGGCTTAACTATACAACACTCAAGGGTTTTGGCTTGTTTTTGATTGAGAGAGTAGGGATTTTAGAGCGGAATGCTTTGAAGTCTGTAGATAAGAGAGATAAGCTTTAGATAAGCGAAAGAATTATCTTGGCGGCGTTAGTGCAGTGGACCCACCTAAATCCATGCCGAACTTAGAAGTGAAACGCTGTAACGCCGATGGTAGTGTGGGAGTTTCCCATGTGAGAGTAGGGCACCGCCAGGTTTTGAATGAAAGAAGAACGCCATTGAGGGAACTCAGTGGCGTTTTTTGTTTTTTAGGGAATAAAAGCAGATAAGCATCACTGAGAATGAATAGGCTATAGTCATTTCAAATAAAAATAATATGGTTATTACTAGTCCCTTATGTTGTATGTATTAGCTGTATGCAGCGGTCGCTGTCGCCTTGCCTTATTTTCATTTTAAACGATTATAGAAAAAGGAAAATCACCTTATCTTCTATACCTCAAATAAATTATTGATTAAGGCATAGGATCACACTAATGCTAAATTAATCTTCATTTCTAGAATGGCTTTTTGTGCATTGTCTAATAAATCCTGATCGGAAATAATTCGATCAAATTCATTTAATGTACAAATATGAAAAGTTGCACTTTTTCCGTATTTAGACGAATCTGATACTAAAACTTTCCGTTGGCTAGATTGCAAAATCGCGCGCTTCACTGGCAGTTTGTTTTCATCTGGTGTAGTAAGCCCTTTTAAATTCCAAGAGGAGGTGGAAATAAAGGCAATATCAATAGCCAGTTGCCTTAAGAGTTGGGCTGCTAATTCACCCACTGAAGAATAATTAGATTTATTTACCGTTCCGCCGCAGTGTATCAACTCACATTGCCCATTTTTCATTAGAAAATCTGCGATAATAAAATCATTGGTAACCACCAAGAGATCTTCCCTATCAATAATTCGATGGGCGATTTCCAGTGTTGTCGTGCCTGCATCTAAATAGATTGTTGTATTTTGTGGAATGGATTGGGCGGCACAAATACCGATATTTTCTTTCTGTGATGTAGAGAGTAAAGATTTTGCGTTATGAGTAAGTTCATCTGATAAATGTTCTAATAATTTTACACCACCAGAAACGGAAACCACACGCCCTTCTTGCTCTAGTTTTTGAATATCTCGGCGGATTGTCATATGGGATACGCCAAGTGCTTCGACTAATTGTGCGATACTAATAATATTATGCTGTCGAATAAGATTAAGCAGTTGTTTTTGTCGCTCTGCAGGAATCATCACATACTCCGAAAGGATTAATTTCCCCTATTATAAAGTCTTTCTCAGAAAAATCCTATTTAATGAATTAACAATATTTAACATTTAATGTTAAATATTGTGATCTTTGTCGCAGTTTTTTATTTCAGAATAGGTAAAATGACTTGCATCTTAATCATTATTGCAGAGGAGAATGGGAATGAAAAATTATTCAGTTGCAGTTATTGGCTTAGGGGCGATGGGAATGGGCGCAGCGAAATCTTGCGTGAATGCAGGGTTAAATACCTATGGTGTAGATCTCAACCCTGCCGCCTTAGAAACCTTAAAACAATATGGTGCGAAAGCGGTGAGTCAAAGTGCGGTGGATTTTTCACAGCAATTAGATGCTGTCATTTTATTGGTGGTCAATGCTACACAAGTGAATGCGGTATTATTTGGGGAAAACGGCTTAGCTCAGCATTTAAAACCAGGAACAGCAGTGATGGTTTCTTCTACAATTTCTGCACAAGATGCGAAAGAAATTTCACAAAAATTAACAGAGCTAGGTTTGCTTATGCTAGATGCGCCTGTTTCTGGTGGTGCTGCAAAAGCAGCGGCAGGAGAAATGACAGTAATGGCATCAGGTTCAAAACAAGCTTTTGAGAAATTACAGCCTGTATTAACTGCCGTTGCAGGTAAGGTTTATAACATCGGTGAAGAAATTGGTTTAGGCGCAACAGTGAAAATCATTCACCAACTCTTGGCTGGTGTACATATTGCCGCAGGTGCTGAAGCAATGGCGTTAGCGGCTAAAGCAGGTATTCCGCTTGATTTGATGTATGACGTTGTGACCAATGCGGCAGGGAATTCTTGGATGTTTGAAAACCGAATGAAACACGTTGTCGAAGGGGACTACTCGCCACTTTCAATGGTTGATATTTTTGTTAAAGATTTAGGCTTAGTGAATGACACGGCAAAATCGCTCCATTTCCCACTGCACTTGGCAAGCACGGCTTATTCAATGTTTACAGAAGCAAGCAACGCTGGCTATGGAAAAGAAGATGACAGCGCAGTGATTAAAATTTTTAGTGGTATCGAGTTACCAAAAAAGGAGGGAAATTAAGATGCTAGGTGTAATTGCAGATGATTTTACTGGTGCAAGTGATATTGCCAGTTTCCTTGTAGAAAATGGACTTCGCACTGTTCAAATGAATGGTGTACCAACACAGCCTTTACAAGATAGCGTTGATGCCATTGTCATTAGTTTGAAATCCCGTTCAAATCCAGCGAATGAAGCGGTTCAACAATCTTTACAAGCGTTAGATTGGTTAAAGCAAAATGGCTGTTCACAGTTTTATTTTAAATATTGTTCCACCTTCGATAGCACAGAAAAAGGCAATATTGGGCCTGTTACGGATGCGTTATTAAAGGCGTTAAATGATGATTTCACGGTGATCACGCCGGCATTACCGATTAATGGTAGAACGATTTTTAATGGCTATTTGTTTGTGGGCGATGTGCTACTTAATGAATCTGGAATGCGCAACCACCCAATTACGCCAATGAAAGATGCCAATTTGCTCCGTTTAATGGATTCTCAAGCAGAAGGAAAAACTGGCTTAGTCGCTTATGCTGATGTCATTCAGGGCAGTGAACAAGTTAAGGCGCGTTTCGCCGAATTAAAGCAACAAGGCTACCGTTATGCTGTGGTGGATGCCGTTGATAACCAACAGCTTGCAGTTTTAGCTGATGCCGTGGCTGACTTCAAATTGGTAACAGGCGGTTCTGGACTTGCGGCGTATATGGCTGCGCGTTTAAGTGGCGGTAAAAAAGGAGACAATGCGTTTACCCCAACAAAAGGAAAAACTGTCGTGTTGTCAGGCTCTTGTTCGGTAATGACCAATCAACAAGTGGAAAATTATCAGAAAAAAGCACCGCACTTATTCCTTGATGTGGAACAAGCCATTAATCACCCTGATTATGCGGACAGGCTATATCAATGGACGATGGAAAATTTAGATTCACCATTAGCACCAATGATTTATGCCACCGTTCCCCCTGAAAAACTTAAAGCTATTCAAAATGAATTTGGTGCAGAACGCGCCAGTCAGGCTATTGAACAAACCTTTGCGCGTTTAGCGGAAAAATTGAAAAACGCAGGCGTAACCAATTTCATTACGGCTGGCGGTGAAACATCTAGCATTGTGGTACAGCAACTTGGTTTTAGCGGTTTCCATATTGGTAAACAAATTGCGCCGGGTGTGCCTTGGCTAAAAGCGCTGGAAGAACCCATTTATCTTGCGTTGAAATCGGGTAATTTCGGCAAAGTGGATTTCTTTGAGTTTGCACAAGGAATGGCAGTATGACAGAACGAGAACAAAAAATTGAAATGGTAAATCTTGCCCGTTCGTTTTATAAACGAGGTTATAGTGTGGGTGGGGCTGGAAACTTATCTGTTCGTTTAGATGAAAATCGGATTTTAGTGACGCCAACAGGCTCTTCTTTAGGTCGATTAGATATTGAAAAACTCTCTATTGTGGATATGCAAGGTAATTGGCTGGCTGGTGATAAACCTTCTAAAGAATATGTGTTTCATTTGGCGCTGTATCAGAACAATCCGCAATGTAATGCGGTTGTTCATCTTCATTCCACTTATTTAACCGCACTTTCTTGTTTGGAGGGATTAAATCCAACCAACGCAATGCGTGCCTTTACTCCCTATTATGTTATGCGAGTCGGTAAGCTACCTGTAATTCCTTATTATCGCCCCGGTGATGTAAATATTGCGCGTGAATTAGGGGAGCGAGCTTTATCAGGCAACGCTTTTTTGCTTGCTAATCACGGTGTTGTTGTGACGGGAACGAGCTTGGTTGATGCGGTGGATAACACGGAAGAATTGGAAGAGACCGCCAAACTGTTCTTTATCTTACAAGGACATGATATCCGTTATCTCACTGATATGGAAGTAAAAGATTTAGAAAACAGAGGAAAATAATTATGCCGAAATTTGCAGCAAATCTCACAATGATGTTTAACGAAGTGCCATTTTTAGATCGTTTTGAAGCAGCAGCTAAAGCCGGTTTCAAATATGTAGAATATTTGTGGCCTTATGAATATCCAGCCATAGAATTAAAACAACGTTTAGATCAATTTGGCTTAAAACAAGTGTTATTTAACACGCAAGCAGGTGATGTTAGCCAAGGGGAATGGGGCATTGCAGCAATTCCAGGGCGAGAAAATGATGCACGCCGTGATATTGATTTAGCGTTGGAATATGCCCTTACCTTACATTGTCCGAATGTTCACGTTATGGCGGCAGTTGTTCCTGAGAGGAAAGATCGTGAAGCGTATAAAGCGATATTTATTGAAAATGTACGCTATGCGGCGGATAAATTTAAGCCTTATGGCATTAAGGTGCTACTTGAGGCACTTAGCCCGGAAGTCAAACCCAATTACTTACTGAAAAGCCAATACGATACGTTAGAAGTGGTTGAATTGGTTAATCGCGATAATGTGTTTGTTCAGTTAGATTATTTTCACGCACAAAATGTAGATGGCAATTTATCCCGCTTAACGGACAAACTGGCGGGGAAATTTGCACATATCCAAATTGCTTCTGTTCCCGCTCGTGTTGAGCCTGATGAAGGAGAAATTAACTATCAATATATTTTCGATAAATTAGATGAGATGGGTTATGAGGGTTATGTTGGTTGTGAATACAAACCAAGAGCGAAAACCGAAGAAGGATTAGATTGGTTCGAGCCTTACAAAAAGGCATAGCACATTGCTTGCTAGGGTAAATTTCTAGCAAGCCCTTATCCACGTTGATGAACAAGGAGAATCATTATGTTTATGTTTCTATCTCACCCTTTAGATCCGAAAGACGTTGCTTGGCCTGGTGAACCTGTTGTTAAAGTAACCAGATGCACAGATGTTACTGAAGATTGCCCATTTAGTAGCTTTATTAGTGAAATACCCAATCATTGTGGCACCCATATGGATGCCCCACGTCATTTTGTAAAGGATGGGTTGAGTATTAATGAATTACCGATAGATTATTTTTGCCACAAAAAAGTTGCATTAATTGAAATACCCAAAGGAGAGGCAGAAGGGATCACTAAAGAAGATCTAGAACCTTATGCTGAGATGCTATCTCAAGTCTCTTTTGCTTTTTTACGTACAGGATTTGAAAAATATCGTACAGAAAATCCCACACTTTATCAAAATGAAGGCCCTTATATTGCCACCAGCGCAGGAAAATATTTATCTGATACTTTTCCAAATTTGAAAGGGGTTGGTATTGATTTCCTCGCCTTAGGCTCACCATCATCACGCATACCAGACAGTGAAAATCCGAAACATTGCCATCAAGCCATTTTAGGTTATCACACCGGACGTTTTACTACGGTGATTGAAGATATGCACCTAGCTGAGCTACCACATAATGCGAAGATTGTGCAGTTTATTAATGCACCCTTGCGTATTACTGGGCTTGATTCTAGCCAAGTAACTTGCATTGTTGAGTTGGAATAATCGGTGAATAGATGTGCTGTAAGGTGCATCTATTTTTCTTGCAGAAGGAGGTCATTATGGAAAATTTGAACCTTTACCTTGGTGAATTGGTAGGAACGGCCTTTTTTATGGTATTAGGGTTAGGTGTTTGCGCCAATATTTCCTTAAAAAAATCAGGAATGTACGGTAGTGGTGGTATTGTCGCCGCTTGTGGTTGGGGACTAGCGATGGTTTCTATTGCTGTTATCTTTGGGCCGCTAACTGGGGCGCACGTTAATCCTGCCGTTACCATTGGCTTTTGGGCAGTAGGGCGTTTCCCTGCATCTTTAGTCGCAGGATATATTCTCGCTCAGTGCATTGGTGCTTTTATCGGTGCGGTAATAATTTGGCTGTTATTTAAAGATCATTTAGATGAAGAAGATAATGAAAATAGCAAATTAGGTGTGTTTGCAACTATTGCATCTAACCAAAATAATTGGCGTAACTGTCTGTCTGAAGCCGTTGCCACCTTCTCATTATTATTCATCTTATTTGCCTTAGGACATCAAATTCCAGCTAATGGTATGGCAATGTTTTTTGTCTTTGCTGCGGTAGCAGGGGGCGTAATGTCTTTTGGCGGTCTGACAGGGTATGCAATTAATCCAGCAAGAGATTTTATGCCGCGATTAGTGCATTACTGCTTACCTATTAAAAATAAAGGGCGTTCGCATTTTGACTATGCTTGGGTGCCTATTGTTGGCCCCATAATCGGCGCTTGTTTAGCCGCTTTATTATATCGAGCATTATTTGCCTCTTAATTTATTCGTCGCAATTGAATATGTATCCACTTCTCATAAAAGGAGCACACAATGAAAATCGTCATTACTGGCGGGCAAGGATTCCTTGGACAACGCTTAGCAAAAGCCTTACTCACACAAACCAGACTTCCTATTGAAGAACTGGTATTAATTGATCTCGTCAAACCTATTGCGCCAAATAATGATTCAAGAGTACGTTGTATCGAAATGGATCTACGTCAACCGCAGGGGCTAGAGGAAATCATTACCACAAAAACCACCGCACTTTTTCATTTGGCTGCTATTGTGAGTAGCCACGCAGAACAAGATCCTGATTTAGGTTATGAAATTAACTTTCTTGCTACTCGTCATTTATTAGAAGTATGTCGGAGAACTAACCCTAATATTCGTTTTATTTTCTCCAGTTCTTTAGCGGTGTTTGGTGGTGAATTACCTACGGTGATTACTGATAGTACAGCCGTAACACCACAATCTACTTATGGTTCACAAAAGGCGATGTGTGAGCTATTGATTAATGATTATAGCCGTAAAGGCTTTGTCGATGGTTTAGTAGTACGTTTACCCACCATTTGTATTCGTCCGGGTAAACCGAATAAAGCGGCATCTTCATTTGTAAGTAGCATAATGCGTGAACCGTTACATAGCGAAGAGAGTATTTGTCCCGTTTCAGACGATCTCGGTTTATGGCTCTCTAGCCCTAATACTGTCGTGGATAACTTCATTCATTGTTTGCAATTAGCCAAATTACCAGAACGGAATTGGCATATTGTGAATTTACCCGGCTTTAGCATTTCCGTGAAAGAAATGTTAGCTAACCTTGCGGAAATAAAAGGTCAAGACATTTTACAGTATGTTAAATACCAATTTGATCCACAAATCAATGACATTGTAGCAAGTTGGCCTGCGCAAATTGATAACCATAAAGCGTTGGCATTAGGTTTTAAAGCAGATAAGGATTTTAAATCCGTCATTCATCAATTCATTCAATACGATATGTAAGGAGACAATATGTTTGGTTTACCTACGCCAATCATTGGCTTAATTATCGCTGTTTTTGTACTGGTTTATTTAGTTCTGAAAACCCGTGTTCACGCCTTTATTGCGATGTTAATTGCGTCCTCCATTGCTGGGTTAATTGGTGGAATGACGGCTCAAGAAACCTTAGGGGCGATTTCCAAAGGATTTGGTGGCACCTTAGGGGGAATCGGAATTGTGATCGGTTTAGGCGTAATGATGGGAAGCATCTTAGAAGTATCGGGTGCGGCCGAAAAAATGGCATATAGTTTTATCAAAATACTTGGTAAGAAAAAGGAAGAATGGGCATTAGCGATCACCGGTTATATTGTGAGTATCCCCATTTTTGTAGATTCTGCTTTTGTGATTTTATACCCCGTAGCAAAAGCTTTAGCTAAAAATGGTAAACGTTCTCTACTTACACTCGGCGTTGCACTTGCAGGGGGACTAGTGGTTACGCACCATACTGTGCCGCCAACACCGGGTCCTTTAGGCGTTGCTGGGCTATTTAATGTGGATATTGGGGCAATGCTATTGGTTGGTATGTCAATGGCCGCATTTCCGGTTATTGGTATCGTTCTCTATGCAAAATGGCTTGATAAAAAATATCCTGACTTTAATCAACAGGTTTTCACTCAAGAAGAACTTAAACAAAAATATGATGACTACATTGAAAGTCGTGAAAAGAAAAATTTACCAAGTTTAGGGCTTTCTTTACTGCCAATTTTATTACCTATCGTGTTAATTTTTATTAAAGCGATTTTAGATTTAATTGCTAAAAGCGCTCCAGAATTATCACATAATGTAATTTATCAAACCTTTGTCTTCCTTGGGCATCCTATCATCGCTCTGGCGATTAGTGTATTAATTTCTGTTTATGCACTCTTACCAAATGTAGATAAAAATACCACCGCACTTCATTTAGAAGAAGGGGTAAAAACGGCAGGGATTATCTTATTAGTAACAGGTGCTGGTGGTGCATTAGGTGCGGTATTACGTGAAAGTGGCGCAGGGGCTGAGTTAGCCAAACAAGTAGCAGCCTTACCGATTTCTCCTATCTTAATTCCTTTTATTGTTTCAACACTTGTTCGCTTTATTCAAGGTTCTGGCACCGTGGCGATGATTACCGCTGCCTCTATCTCAGCACCAATTTTAGCGCAAATTCCGGGGGTGAATATGTTACTTGCTGCACAAGCTGCCACAATGGGATCACTCTTTTTTGGTTATTTCAATGACAGTTTATTCTGGGTAGTAAATCGAATGATGGGCATTAGTGATGTGAAAAAACAAATGATTGTGTGGTCTGTTCCTACTACTATCGCTTGGGCTATAGGGGGTTCTATGGTGATTTTCGCAAATCTAATTTGGGGAAATGATGGCTCTATTTTCGATTTAATTCTTCCTCTTGGGGTATTGGGGGGCATTTTGTTGTATGTCAATAGACAAAATAAACAACTTTAACGTTACATAAATTCCGTGTGTTGTTTTCAATACACGGAATTTTTCTTATGGAGGAAATATGAAAAAGTGTGGTCTTTTATTTTGTAGTTTTTTATGTGGGCTAAATATGGCTAATGCCAATGATCAGCCCAAACCATTGGATAAACCTATAAAAATGAGCTTAATTGGTGAGATTACTGAACAAGGGCAAAAAATTAGTGGTATCGCCTTAGAGTATGAAGACAATATTTTATCGGGATCAAACTTACGCCAGCTTTATCGGGTTCAAACCACATTGGATCAACAAGCACCAATTTCTCGGACTGTGTTGAAAGCCTATGTTAATAATCAAGCGCAAAAAGCTTATCAAGCAAAGGCTGGGAAATTTGTTATTATTGAGCTAGATACCCAAGATAAAAATGCCATTCCTTATAGGTTACGCGAAGAAAATGCACAACCAATGAGATTTCAAGCAAAGGATAAAAATGACAAGATTATTTCCGTGGAAAAAGTCCAACGCTCAAAAGTTCCTGAATATTACAATGATCGATTAATTTATACCGTTGAACAAACCGGTCTGCTTAAATTAACGAATGGCAAAACCTTAGATAAAACAAGTATTAAGAAATCAGCCAGTCAAGCAATGATCCATACACCTTATCTTGATGAATTTATTGCCAAAACAGTGGAAGGAAATGCTGATAAAAATCAATTAGCTTATCGCTTTTATCGTCCACAATTTAATACTAATCAAACTTATCCGCTCACCCTATTTCTACACGGTTCAGGGCAAGTGGGAACAGATAATCTTGCTCATTTACTGTCTAGTAAAGGTGCTATTGCAACCTTAATTTATGAAGCAGGGTTTGTACTTGCTCCACAATATCAGACGGTATTTGATCCCTTTGAACCACAAGGTGGTATCCATTGGCAAACTGATAATCGCCTTGATTTATTGCTCAAAATGATCGATCGCACTTTAGAGAATGAACCGCAAATCGATCCTACACGGATTTATTTAATTGGATTGTCACGTGGGGCAGAAGGGGCATTAAAACTTTTGCAAAAACGACCGCACTTTTTTGCGGGAGCCTTATTAATGAGTGGGCGAGAAGCGAATACATTAGAGTGGATTGAGGGGAATGCGAATGTGGCTAATTTAGCAATGCTCAAAAATGAAAATATTTGGTTTTTTCATAGTAAAGAAGACAAGGTTTCCCCAGTGAATGGCTCTAGGATTAATTACCACATTTTGCACGACAAGCTCAATGCACCAAATGTGAAATATACCGAATTTACTATGCAACAGGCAGGTGATAACGGCATTGTAAATGCGAATCCACATAACACTTGGGATGCAGTGTTTAATAGCCCCGAAATAATTCATTGGTTGTTAGCGCAACGCAGAGCCATTAAACCATAGAGGAAACAAATAATGAACACCAAAACGAACTATATCATTGCCTTAATCTTTCTTATCATTGCAGGATTGTCTTCTTACTTAGGTTTTCAAATTGAGCGCGATTTTGGGCGTATTGATGTACGAACAATCACGATTCCCACAGAAGAAAAACAACCAATGGTGGCAAAACTTTATCGTCCACTTTCTGCCACAGCTCAAGCACCAAAACCCGCCTTGTTAGCGCTACACGGTTATCAAAGTGATAAAGAAGCAACAAATACTTTTGGTGCATTAGAGCTGGCGAAAAGAGGGTTTGTTGTCCTTGCAATCGATCATTTTGGACACGGTTATTCCACCAAATTACCTGCGTCCAATAAAACCATTAGTGGTGCCAATAATGGCTATCAATATTTAAAAACGTTACCTTTTGTTAATAAAGATCAGCTTGGGATTTTCGGTCATTCCACAGGGGCATTAAATGCTATTCGTGTGGCAAAATTAAATCCTGACCATAAAGCGGTAAATGGCTTAAGTAGTCATGGTGGTGATCCTGAATTGCATAATTATCTACTCACACAGGGATTATATGAAGAAATAGGAGGTTACCGTGAAAAAACTTTTCCTGTCAAAGAGTTAGTAAAAAATTCAGCTCGCTTAAATGCTTTTTCTTTGCCTCACAATGCCCAATTAAAATGGGATCATACCTACGGTTCTTTTGAGAATGGAAGTGCAAGGCGTGCCGCTTTAGTGAATGGCACACATCTTGGCGTGATGATTGCAGAACAAAGTAATAAAGAAGCGATTTTATGGTTTAACCAAGCACTACAAAATGGCGTGAAAGATAAGGATTGGATTGATCCTGACCAGCAAACTTATTGGTACAAAGAATTTTCTGGCTTAATTGCATTATTTAGTACAGTTCTCTCAGCATTATTTTTAATTAATGGATTATTAAAACGACCGTATTTTTCTGCAATTACTCGGCAAATTTCTGAGAAAACCGCACTCTCTTGTAAGAAATGGTGGTATTTTGCTGGAATTAATATTGTACTTACAATGTTGCTCTACCCTATTTTTACCCAATGGGGCGGTGCCAATGAACCGATTGCAGCAAAATTCAGCTTTATGCCACTTGAAATGGGAAATGGTATTATTAGCTGGCTTTTTGTAAGTGCGGTCATAAATTTACTCTTTTTTGTATTATGGAAAAAAGCCAATCAAACGATTTCATTACAGGAATTGGGACTTCTTAATCAAGCGAGTATTAGTTTGATTTCATTAGTGTTACGCACGTTATTATTAAGTATGATTGCAGTAGGTTATCTTTATGTTTTAACTTGTTTTTTACACACTTGGTTGGGTGTAGAATTGCGTTTCCTATGGCCACTGTTAAAGCCACTCACCATTGAACGAGCAGAATTGTTTTTGATTTATTGGTTACCTATTTTATTCTTTTTCTTCGTTTTCAATGGGTTGATCATCGGCGTGCAAATGAAACAACCATTACAGAAAACATTTTCTGCGACATTAATGATGTGGTCGATAAAAACGCTTATCTTTGCTGTCAGTGGCTTAGTTATTTTATGGCTATTCCACTTCATTCCTGATTTTATGCAAATCGGACCGGGATTTGATCTCATTGGGTTACCACAATTTGGTGGGCGCTGGATGATGATGCTTGCTGTGATTATCCCACAATTTATTGTATTCATTGTGATCAATCATTGGTGTTATCTCAAAACAGGATATATTTATCTAGGCGTGTTTTTTACTTCAATGCTAATGACCTGGATTTTAGTTGGCGGACAAGTTATTGGACGGTTTTTGGCTTAGTAAAATTTAATCAGTAGGCAAGGGGCTGTTGCCCCTTTTTAGATCTTATTCTCATTATAACTTTGTAAAACAATATGCCAGTTTTTCTCATTAAAGAAAATGTTTCGTTTATTTACCTCTTTATTAAAAGAGCGGTGTAATCTGGCGAGATTTTTCGCTTTCCAACTATTCCCCGATTTTTCTGTGCATTTGTCGAAATCTAATAGCCAATATTTTTGTTCTGGCGTAGCGAAATGTTGTACTAGAATATTATGGGCGTTGAGGTCGGTGTGGCAAATTTGTCGGTCGTGTAATTGGCGGATTAATTGCCCGATTTGTTGCCAACTTTCAGCTGGCAAACTATGGCGTTGTAACAGCACAGTGAGATCTTGTGCATTTTCGATTTTTTCACTGAGCAAATCCGCTTGATAGCAAATGCCTGTTTTGCCTTTGATAATTCTTGCGCCAATCGGTTTTGGCACGGGTAACCCCTCTTGATGTAATTTATTTAACAGATGAAATTCAGCGAAACTACGCGTGTGCTTAAGATTGCTGAACCAATAGCGATCTTTATTTAGTCTGCCTAATAAACCACCGCGATAATAATGACGCAAAGCCCCATTCACACCAAACAGATCGGCGCTTTTTACGAACCAAGTGATCCCCCGTCCTTTAGCTGATCCAAGAATACGCTGTTGTTGCTGCCAAAATTGCGGTTCAAAATAGAGGCTTGGCTCCGCAGGTTGCGTTTCCAGATTAAAAATAAAATATTGGTTTTGCTGTTGCAGTTCAAGCATATTGGGTCTATTTCTTATAGAATAGATGAATGAAAACATTCTACTGAAAATAAAAAAGAATGCTATATTAAATAGAAAAACGAAGGTAAATCTATGGCACTTTTTTCCACGCCTCCAAAATCCATTTGTATTTTACGCCTTTCCGCCATTGGTGATGTATGCAATGCCTTGTCAGCAGTGCAACAAATTCAACGTTATTGGGAAAATACCCAAATTACTTGGATTGTTGGCAAAACAGAAAGTCAGTTATTGCAAAATGTGAAAGGTATCCGCTTTATTCCTTATGACAAAAAAACTGGCTGGAAAGGCATTTGGGCGTTATGGAAAACATTGCGTAATGAACATTTTGATGTGCTATTGAATATGCAAACCGCATTGCGTGCTTCAATGATCTCCTTAGGTATTAAAGCCACTTATAAAGTTGGATTTAGTCAAAATCGTGCGCGAGAAGGGCAATGGCTATTTACCAATCGTAAAATCAATGAGCCGAATAATCCGCACGTTCTAGCAGGATTTTGGGCCTTTGTGGATTATTTGGGCTTGCCTGTGGATAATCCGAAATGGGATTTAGGGATTGGGGAAAAAGAACGCTCTGCGGTTCGACAATTTATTGATCCAACAAGAAAAAATCTGCTCATTTCGCCTTGTTCAAGTAAATTGGAAAAAGATTGGTTGGCCGAACGCTATGCTGAAATTGCCAATATTGCGCACAGTCAAAATATCAATGTGATTTTATGTGGATCAACAGCATTTAGAGAGCAAGCAATGATTGAAAAAATCATCGCATTGTGTAATTTTCAACCAGTAAATGCGAGCGGAAAAACCTCATTAGTGGAATTGGCCGCACTGATTGGAATGGTTGATTTGCTGATCGCACCTGATAGTGGCCCCGCTCATATTGCGACTGCACAGGGTACGCCAGTTATTGGCTTGTATGCTTATCATAATCCCTTGCGAACAGGGCCTTATCATAATTTATCAGAAGTGGTTTCCGTGTATGAACAAAATGCTCAGCAAGAATTCGGCAAACCTTCCCATCAGTTACCTTGGGCAACCAAACTGAAAGGTAAGCAGTTAATGACACAAATTTCTGTGGCAGAGGTGTTAGAGAAAATGCGACAGATTGGTTTTGTGAAATAAAACTGTTAAAAAATAGCCAAGCATTCGCTATAATACGCCAATTTTTGCGTTCGCGAATGGCAAAAATAAAGTGCGGTGGAAAATCTCTGAATTTTTCACCGCACTTATCCTTTTGTTTTATCTTGCGAACCTGTCTTTTTATTTTTAGGAAAAACGATGTTTAATAAAATTTTTGAATGGTTTGAAAGCCGTCTAAATGCCTATCCAGAGCAATCGCCAAAAACGCCTGAAAAAGGCTTAATTCGCTTTATTTGGTCGAATATGGAAGGAATGCGTGGCTGGATTTTGTTGCTTGCGTTGCTTACTGTTGGAACGGGTGTGATGGAAGCAGTGTTGTTCCAGTTTATGGGGATTGTAGTGGATTGGCTTGGGAAATACACGCCAGCAGCCTTGTGGCAAGAAAAAGGCCATTGGCTTTTAGCAATGGCTGGCTTGTTGATCTTTAGTGTGTTCTGGTCGTTCAGCGCATCAGCGGTTCGCTTACAAACCTTGCAAGGGGTATTTCCAATGCGTTTACGTTGGAATTTCCACCGTTTAATGCTTGGACAAAGCCTGAGTTTCTATCAAGATGAATTTGCAGGGCGTGTTTCAGCTAAAGTGATGCAAACAGCCCTAGCGGTACGCGATACCGTACTGACCATTGCCGATATTATGGTTTATGTTGTTGTGTATTTCATCACCTCAGGTATTGTGCTGGCTGCATTAGATGCGTGGTTCTTATTGCCTTTTGCCTTATGGGTTGTTGCGTTTATTACTATTTTACGCATTATTATTCCCAAATTAGCTAAAACCGCTGAGCGCCAAGCGGATGCCCGCTCATTAATGACAGGACGGATTACCGATTCTTATGCCAATATCGCCACAGTAAAACTGTTCTCACATGGGGCTAGAGAAGCCAGTTATGCCAAACGTTCTATGGAAGAATTTATGGTAACGGTACACGCACAAATGCGTTTAGCTACCTCCTTAGATACCATCACTTACGCCACCAATATTACCTTAACCCTCAGCACGGCGATCCTTGGCATTGTGCTGTGGAAGCAAGGCAGTGTTGGAGTTGGTGCGATTGCCACCGCCATTGCAATGGCATTGCGTGTGAATTTTATTTCTCGTTGGATTATGTGGGAATCCGCACGTTTATTTGAAAATATTGGTACTGTCAATGATGGTATGAATACGCTCACTAAACCGCATACTATTGTCGATAAACCGCAAGCATTACCATTAAAAGTGAGCAAAGGCGAAATTCATTTCAATGATGTGAGTTTTTCCTACGATCCGCAAAAACCATTACTCAGCCATTTTAATCTCACCATTAAACCCGGGGAAAAAGTGGGATTGATTGGGCGTTCTGGGGCAGGAAAATCCACCATTGTGAACTTACTGTTACGTTTTTATGAAGCAAATCACGGTGAAATCACGATTGACGGGCAAAATGTATGCGAGGTAACCCAAGAAAGTTTACGCAGCCAAATTGGTTTAGTGACCCAAGACACTTCTTTATTACACCGTTCTGTGCGAGAAAATATTCTTTATGGTCGCCCAACAGCGAGTGATGAAGAAATGTTTTCAGCGGCACAACGTGCTGAAGCCTCTGAATTTATCCCATTTTTGAGTGATGCAGAAGGTCGAACAGGCTATGATGCACACGTCGGTGAGCGTGGCGTGAAGCTCTCTGGGGGACAACGCCAGCGGATTGCCATTGCTCGTGTGATGTTAAAAGATGCACCTATTCTGTTGTTAGATGAAGCCACCAGCGCGCTGGATTCGGAAGTGGAAGTGGCGATTCAAGAAAGCCTAGACAAAATGATGGAAGGCAAAACCGTGATTGCAATCGCCCACCGCCTTTCTACCATTGCCGCAATGGATCGTCTTATCGTATTAGATAAAGGACAAATTGTGGAACAAGGCACGCACAATGAATTACTCGCCCAAAATGGGCTTTATGCCAAATTGTGGCATCATCAAAGCGGTGGCTTTTTGAGTGAAGAATAATGCTAGCCTATGATGATAAAAAGCAAGATTGTTGAGTAATCTTGCTTTTTTTATGCTTAAAGCAATTTAACCCTGTTCAAAGAAAATTAATACCCATTTTCCTGTGTATTTATTCCTTTCACAATTGCCACCCCCGCGCTTACTCCTAAACGGGTTGCTCCCGCATTAAGCATTGCAATAGCCGTGGCGGTATCACGAATGCCACCAGAGGCTTTTACACCGATTTCATCACCGACAATGCGCTTCATCAAAGTAACGTCCTCAACAGTTGCCCCGCCTGTGCTAAAACCAGTAGAGGTTTTTACAAAAGCCACCTTGAGTGTTTTGCAGATTTCACAAACTTTGATGATTTCTTCTTTGGTTAAGAGACAGGTTTCTAAAATCACTTTTAAGGTTTTTCCTTGGCAAGCAGAAAGTACCGTTGCGATATCTTGTTCCACGTCTTGCCACTGTTGAGATTTTACCCACCCTACATTAATGACCATATCAATTTCATCTGCGCCCTGAGCAATTGCTTGTTCCGCTTCAAACGCTTTCACTTGGCTTAAACTTGCCCCTAAAGGAAAGCCAACAACGGTACAAATTCTCACCGCACTTTGTGCAAGCGCCTGTTTTGCGAGAGGAATATACGCCGAGTTAATACACACGGAGCAAAATTGATGTGCTATTGCTTGTTGGCATAAATTAAGAATGTCTTGTGGCGTTTTATCCGCAGCAAGGGCTGTGTGGTCAATGTATTTTGCAATATCTTGTGGTTGCATCATATATCCTTAATCTTGGCTGAATTTGTGCTATATCATAACCTAAAAGAGGGGGTGAGCGCGAAATTTCTTTAGCCCTTATTAGCAAAATCCTTTAGAATAAACGCCAATAGTAAAATCAAATGAGGATTGAAAAATGATTATTGTAACTGGCGGCGCAGGCTTTATTGGCAGTAATATCGTAAAAGCGTTAAATGAGATCGGGCGCACGGATATTTTGGTGGTGGACGATTTAAAAGATGGCACAAAATTTGTCAATTTAGTGGATTTAGATATTGCCGATTATTGTGATAAAGATGATTTCATCGCATCCATTATGGCGGGTGATGATTTAGGTGATATTGATGTCATTTTCCACCAAGGTGCTTGTTCAGCCACAACCGAATGGGACGGCAAATTCGTAATGGAAAATAATTATGAATATTCCAAAGAATTATTGCATTATTGTTTAGAACGTCAAATTCCGTTTTACTACGCGTCAAGTGCGGCAACTTATGGGGACAGCAAAACCTTTGTCGAAGCGCGTGAATTTGAAAAACCGCTAAATGTATATGGTTATTCTAAATTCTTATTTGATGAATATGTGCGTAAAATCTTGCCAGAGGCAACTTCACCTGTGTGCGGTTTTAAATATTTCAATGTCTATGGACCAAGAGAACAGCACAAAGGGAGTATGGCAAGCGTGGCATTCCACCTTAATAACCAAATTTTGAAAGGGGAAAATCCAAAATTATTTGCAGGCAGCGAACATTTCTTGCGTGATTTTGTTTATGTTGGCGATGTAGCTGCGGTGAATATTTGGTGCTGGCAACACGGCATTTCGGGGATTTACAACTGCGGAACAGGCAATGCGGAAAGTTTTGAGGCAGTGGCACAAGCTGTATTAAAATTCCACGGCAAAGGGCAAATTGAGACCATTCCATTCCCAGAACATTTGAAGAGCCGCTACCAAGAATACACCCAAGCCGATCTCAGTAAACTGCGTGCCACAGGATATGACAAACCGTTCAAACCTGTTGCGGAAGGTGTCAGCGAATATATGGCGTGGTTGAATAAATAACATCACTACGCAATTAAATGAGATGAGGGGCGAACCTGTGTGTTCGCCCGAAATAAATAGGATTTGTCGTAAAAAATTATCAAAATTGCCACCGCACTTTTATTTTTAGCACAAATAGAAGTGCGGTGGAAAAACGTGATTTTGAGTGGGCGGACACATAGGTCCGCCCCTACGATATGAAATTATTGTGCGATTACACCAATAATTTTGACTATTTTTGTAGATAAACATAGCAAATTGTAGGGGCGAACCTATGTTTTCGCCCGAAATAAATAGGATAGTCGTAAAAAATTATCAAAATTTCCACCGCACTTTTATTTTTAGCCAAATAGAAGTGTGGTGAGAAAGTGCGATTTTTTTGAGTGGGCAGGTTTATAGTTCCCCTTGGCAATTGATATAATTCACAAATTGATGAGAACCACGAAATGAACATCTTAATAATTGGCCCCTCCTGGGTTGGCGATATGATGATGTCGCACAGTTTATATCAATGTTTAAAACAGCAATATGCTCACTGTCAAATTGATGTACTTGCGCCCAATTGGTGTCGACCTCTGTTAGAAAGAATGCCAGAGGTGCGTCAGGCTCTTCCAATGCCCATTGGACACGGCACTTTTGGCTTGAAAGCACGCTATGAAATTGGAAAAGGTTTAAGAAATCAATATGATATGGCAATTGTGTTGCCAAATTCGCTCAAATCTGCGTTTATTCCAGTGTTTGCTAAAATTGCGTGTCGCCGTGGTTGGAAAGGGGAAAGCCGTTATTTCTTTTTGAATGATTTACGTGCAAATAAAAAAGATTACCCTATGATGGTGCAACGCTATGTGGCATTGGCCTATGAAAAAAATGCTGTGCCGACCGCTTCGCAAATGCGCTTTCCTTATCCTTATTTACAGGTCAGCAGCCAGCAAATTGAGCAAACCAAAGGTCATTTTCACGCGCAACTTGCACAGGCGCAACATCGCCCTGCTATTGGTTTTTGTCCGGGGGCAGAGTTTGGTCCAGCCAAGCGTTGGCCGCATTATCATTATGCTGAGCTTGCACAAATGCTCATTGAAAAAGGTTACAGCATTCGCCTCTTTGGGTCAGCGAAAGATGAGCAAGTGGGGGAGGAAATTCGTACCAGTTTGCCTGAAAATTTACAGCCTTATTGCTTAAATTTGGCAGGGCAAACAAGCCTTAATCAAGTGGTAGATTTGATTGCAGATTGTCAAGGCGTGGTAACCAATGATAGTGGTTTAATGCACGTTGCGGCGGCGGTGCAACGTCCACTTGTGGCACTTTATGGCCCAACAAGCCCACAATATACGCCACCATTATCTCACCAAGCGGTGATCATTCGTTTACAAAAAGGCGGATTAGAAAAAATTCGTAAAGCTAAAGATAGTGCCGAAGGCTATCACCAAAGCCTTATCGACATTACCCCAGCAATGGTAATGGAAAAATTAACCGAAATTTTACCGCACTTTGAACAGGCATAAATAAGGCATAACAATGCGAATTTGCTTAGTGAAAACCTCCTCAATGGGGGATGTAATCCACACATTGCCCGCATTGACGGATGCACAAAAAGCTTTGCCTAATTTGCAAGTGGATTGGGTGGTGGAAGAAAATTTCGCGGAAATTCCCACTTGGCATTCTGCGGTGAAGCGCGTGATCCCGATAGCGATTCGCCGTTGGCGTAAACAGCTTTTACAACGCAACACGTGGCAAGAATGGCAAGCCTATCGTCAATTACTCCAACAAAATCAATATGATGCAGTGATTGATGCACAAGGTTTAGTAAAAAGTGCGTGGTTTGCTGTGCGCCTAGCGCAAGGGATAAAGCACGGTTACGATAAACAGTCCGCACGCGAACCTTTGGCGGCATTGTTTTATGATAAACACTATGCCATTGATTATCAGCAACACGCGGTAGAACGCATTCGTCAGTTATTTGCACAGGTCTTGGGTTATACATTGCCAAGCCAGCAAGGGGATTATGGCATTGCACAGCATTTTGCCGTGCAACAAGGCGTACCACCTTATGTGTTATTGATTCACGCCACCACGCGCGCGGATAAACATTGGTGTAATCAAGAATGGAAAAAATTAGCACAAAATCTCACCGCACTTGGTTTTGCAGTGCATTTGCCTTGGGGCAATGAAAAAGAAAAACACACCGCCGAATGGATCGCGCAAGGCATTGAAAATGCCGTTGTTCTGCCTAAAATGTCCCTCACCACACTCGCCCAACAGATTGCCAATGCCAAAGCGGTGGTTTCTGTGGATACGGGATTAGCTCATCTCTGCGCCGCCTTAGATAAACCTAACCTCACCCTTTATGGCGCGACCAATCCAGAGTTAATCGGCACTTATGGCAAAAATCAATATCACTTACAAGCGCCAACAATGGCACAGATTTCTGCTGAAAAGGTAATGGAATACTTACGTCCCGTACTTTAGTGGGATGTTAATGCCGCTTGCAATCTTCCTTGATTTTTGCTTAATAATTGTACTGCAGAGGGATAATCCACATCTGCCAGTAACATCAATATTGCTACTTTGGCGTTATTATGGGCTACGTTGAGGGTTCGTTCTGCCTGTTCAGCTGTGCAATCCGTTGCTTGCATTACGATACGCACAGCTCGTGCCACTAATTTTTGATTGCTCGCTTGCACGTCCACCATTAAATTTTGATAGCATTTCCCCATTAGCACCATACTGGCGGTGGTGAGCATATTCAACACCAATTTTTGTGCTGTGCCAGATTTCAAGCGGCTTGAGCCAGTGAGTACTTCCGGGCCGACGACTGTAATGATGGCAATCTCTGCGATTTGTGCCATTGGCGAATTCGCATTGCTGGCAATGGCAACGGTTGTTGCCCCTAAGGCGTTGGCATAATCCAAGCCACCTAGCACATAAGGTGTGCGTCCACTGGCGGCAATTCCGACAAGAATATCCTTTTTGTTAAAATCAATTTCTCGCAAATTTTCCACCGCACTTTGTGGATTATCTTCCGCGCCTTCAATAGGATAGCGTAAAGCCCGTTCGCCCCCAGCAATAATGCCTTTTACCATTTCGTGAGAAACACCAAAGGTAGGTGGACATTCTGAGGCATCAAGCACGCCTAAGCGCCCACTTGTGCCTGCGCCAAGATACACTAACCGCCCCTCTTGCTGAAAGGCTTGCACAATTTTTTCCACCGCCCTAGCAATTTGTGGCAAGCATTTTTCGATAGCCAGCGGCACGTTTTTGTCTTCTGCATTCATTAACTGCACAATTTCTAACGCAGAGAGCTCGTCTAAATTCATTGAATTTGGATTGCGTTGTTCCGTTGTAAGCTGGGAAAGCTGATTGAGTAACCTGTTGTCTTTCATTTTTTTATCTCTTGGGTTTCGGGCGAACATATCGGTTCGCCACTTGGGTAAAGTGCGGTGAGAAAATCGCTATTTTCCGCCGCGATAATTGTCTCTGTTTATCGACAAAAAGCCTAAAATAACCTATTTAAATCATATCTCGTAGGGGCGGACCTGTGTGTCCGCCCGTTTAAACATCTTTTTTTCATCGCACTTTATTTTGTCAAAAACAAAAGTGCGGTAGAAATTTTGACGGTTTTCCTGCGATTAATTTTTGGGTTTCGGGCGAACACATCGGTTCACCACTACTGGGGAAAGTGCGGTGAGAAAATCGCTATTTTTCGCCGCGATAATTGTCTCTGTTTATCGACAAAAAGCCTAAAATAACTTATTTAGATCATATCTCGTAGGGGCGGACCTGTGTGTCCGCCCGTTTAAACATCTTTTTTTCATCGTGCTTTATTTTGTCAAAAACAAAAGTGCGGTAGAAATTTTGACGGTTTTTCCGCGATTAATTTCTTAGTTTCGGGCGAATACATCGGTTCGCCACTTGGGTAAAGTGCGGTGAGAAAATCACTATTTTTCGCCGCGATAATTGTCTCTGTTTATCGACAAAAAGCCTAAAATAACCTATTTAAATCATATCTCGTAGGGGCGGACCTGTGTGTCCGCCCGTTTAAACATCTTTTTTTCATCGCACTTTATTTTGTCAAAAATAAAAGTACGGTAGAAATTTTGACGGTTTTCCCGCGATCAATTCCTTGGCTTCGGGCGAACACATCGGTTCGCCCCTACGGGGTTCTTAGGTTTTCCTGATTTAATCATCTTTGGGATAAATCACGCCTAAACTCACTGCCTTTGTTGCCCCTGTTACACTCGGTTGGTTAGAGGGTAAATTATGTATTCGGCGATAGGCTAACCACGCAAAGGCTGCGGCTTCTAAATAATCTGCGTCTAAGCCGTAGTCTGTTGTGGTGGCAATTTGCCATTCAGGAAGTAAACGACTGAGATGCGCCATAATAACAGGATTTTTCGCGCCACCGCCACAAACGAGTAATAAGCAGGGAAGATCATTGTGTTGGCTTAAATGCCGTAGCTCTTGTGCAGTGCATTGTGCGGTAAATTCTGCCAGCGTCGCTTGCACATCTCGAGGAGAAAGAGCGGTGTGTTTTTGCAGAATTTTTTCTAGCCAAGTGAGATTAAATTGCTCTCTCCCCGTGCTTTTGGGGGCGGGTAAGGAGAAGTACGGATCAGCCAATAACGCTTGTAATAGAGCAGGGTAACTTTGTCCTGAAGCTGCCCATTCGCCATTTTTATCATAGCTTTTTCCTTGATGTTTCGCGATCCAACTATCTAGCAACGCATTGCCCACGCCCGTGTCGTAACCTAGCACGGGCTGGTTTGGAATAAGCACAGAAATATTGCTAATTCCACCAATATTCAACACCACGGTATTTCGCGTAGGATCAGCAAACACATTATGGTGAAAAGCAGGCACAAGCGGTGCGCCCTGTCCGCCATAAGCCATATCTTTACGGCGAAAATCCGCCACAGTGGTAATGCCTGTGCGAGCAACAATAATATTGGCATCACCCAATTGCCAAGTAAAGGGCGATTGCCCTTGCGGTGCGTGCCAAATGGTTTGCCCGTGGCAACCCACCGCCTGAATTTGTTCTGCACGGAGAGAATATTTTGCCAAAAACTGGTTGATGCTTTCTGCATAAAGTACGCCAAGTTGATGATCGAGTTCACCAATATGGTGTAGGGTGCTTTGTCCAGAATGTAAAAGTGCGGTGAGATTTTCTCGTAAATTTGGTGGCATTGGCACAAAATCGGTGGCAATCACCTGAGCTGATTGAGCAGAAAAATCCATCAGTGCGAGATCAACGCCGTCAAGACTGGTGCCAGACATTACGCCAAGGTAATAATGAGGGAGCATAAACTTTTCCATTGAAAATTTGAATTGGCGATATTCTATTATAAAATAGCGCAGATTTTTATCTTAAACCGACAGAACAAGGATTTTTATGAACAAGTTAAGTGTAGTGATTTTGGCAGCGGGCAAAGGCACAAGAATGTATTCCGACTTGCCAAAAGTGTTGCATAAAGTCGCGGGTAAGCCAATGGTGAAACACGTTATTGATACCGCGAAACAGCTCAATGCCGATAATATTCATTTAATTTATGGCCACGGCGCAGAATTATTACAACAACACCTTGCCGATGAAAATGTAAACTGGGTGCTACAACCTGTGCAACTTGGCACAGGACACGCAATGCAACAAGCCGCGCCTTTTTTCGCCGATGATGAAAATATCGTAATGCTTTATGGCGATGCGCCACTTATTACGGCGGAAACATTGCAAAAATTGATTGCAGCGAAACCAGCAAATGGCATTGCCTTATTAACCGCGCATTTAGAAGATCCAACTGGCTATGGGCGAATTATTCGTCAAGCTGGGAATGTGGTCGCCATTGTAGAACAAAAAGATGCCAGCCCAGAACAGTTGGCGATTCAAGAAGTGAATACGGGGGTAATGGTCTCCAGTGGTGCAAGTTTCAGAAAATGGCTAGCAAAATTGGATAATAACAATGCTCAAGGCGAATATTATATGACCGATGTGATTAAATTTGCTAACCAAGACGGCTGTAAAGTGGCGGCAGTGCAAGCGGAAGATTTAATGGAAGTAGAAGGTGCGAATAACCGCTTACAACTGGCTGAGCTTGAGCGGTATTATCAACGTAAACAAGCAGAAAAATTATTGCTTGCTGGGGTAAGTTTGCGTGATCTAAACCGTTTTGATTTGCGTGGTGAAATCACCCACGGTAAAGATGTGGAAATTGACGTGAATGTGATTATCGAAGGTGTCGTAACATTGGGTAATCGTGTAAAAATCGGCGCGGGTTGTGTAATTAAAAACTGCGTGATTGGCGATGATGTGGAAATCAAGCCTTACTCGGTATTTGAAGATGCAGTCATTGGGGAAAGCGCGCAAATTGGACCTTTCTCAAGAATTCGTCCCGGTACAAAACTTGCCGCACAAACCCATATCGGCAACTTTGTTGAAGTGAAAAAATCACACATTGGCAAAGGCTCTAAAGTGAACCACTTGAGCTATATTGGCGATAGCGAAATTGGCGCAAATTGTAATATCGGAGCAGGGACGATCACTTGTAATTATGATGGTGTGAATAAATTCAAAACCGTGATTGGTGATGAGGTGTTTGTCGGTTCAGACAGCCAACTTGTTGCTCCCGTTACTATCGCGAAAGGGGCAACCATTGGCGCTGGCACAACGGTAACCAAAGATATTGCGGAAAATGAACTGGTGATCTCACGCGTTCCACAGCGTAATATTCAAGGGTGGAAGCGCCCAGAAAAACTTGCCAAAAAATAACTGGTTTACTTCGTTGCTTATTACGATGATTTTTTAGTCAAAAGCGATTTTCTCACTGCACTTTATCCTGTAGGAGCGAACCGATGTGTTCGCCCGAAGCCAAGGAACTAATCGTGGGAAAACCGTCAAAATTTCTACCGCACTTTTGTTTTTGACAGAATAAAGTGCGATGAAAAAAGAGATGTTTAAACGGGCGGATACACAGGTCCGCCCCTACGAGATATGATTTAAATAAGTTATTTTAGGCTTTTTGTCGATAAACAGAGACAATTATCGCGGTGAAAAATAGCGATTTTCTCACCGCACTTTATCCTGTAGGGGCGAACCGATGTGTTCGCCCGAAGCCAAGGAACTAATCGTGGGAAAACCGTCAAAATTTCTACCGCACTTTTGTTTTTGACAAAATAAAGTGAGATGAAAAAAGAGATTTTTAAACGGGCGGACACATAGGTCCGCCCCTACGAGATATGATTTAAATACGTCATTTTAGGCTTTTTGTCGATAAACAGAAAAATTATCGCGGCGAAAAATAGCGATTTTCTCACCGCACTTTACCCAGTAGGAGCGAACCGATGTGTTCGCCCGAAGCCAAGGAATTAATCGCGGAAAAATCGTCAAAATTTCCACCGCACTTTTGTTTTTGACAAAATAAAGCGCGATGAAAAAAGAGATGTTTAAACGGGCGGACACACAGGTCCGCCCCTACGAGATATGATTTAAATAGGTTATTTTAGGGTTTTGTCGATAAACAGAGACAATTATCGCGGTGAAAAAAAAGCGAAAGTGAACGGAACATCTCGTCAATCTTTTTGACTAAATAGCGATGCCGTTATGCAACGTTCATCAACAATAAGTAATGATGCCCTGCGATAAAGTGCGGTGCATTTTATCGCTGTTTTTATTTTTAATGATCGAAAGGAAAGTTTATGACAACTGAAAATGCTCAAGCCGCAGAAAATACGGTGGATATTCAAGCGCAAACCTCAGCGTTAATTGATAAAGTTCATTCAATGGATATGAACACGCTCTTGAATGATTATGTGATCCCTTATGGTACAAAAATTTTGCTTGCCATTGCGATCTATGTGATTGGTAAAAGTATCGCTCGCTTGCTCAGCCGCTTGCTTGGTAAAGCCGTATTGCATTCTACTAAAGACGAAATGTTACACAGCTTTGTCTCATCAATCAGCTATTTTTTATTCCTCTTAATGGTGATTATCGCCGCACTTTCACAGCTTGGTATCAACACCACATCCCTTGTTGCATTAATTGGCGCAGCAGGTTTGGCGATTGGTTTAGCCTTACAAAATTCCCTCCAAAACTTTGCCGCTGGGGTAATGATTTTAATCTTCAAACCTTTCCGCAAAGGGGATTTAATTGAAACGGGTGGCGTTTTAGGTTCAGTGGAGCAGATTGGTTTATTAGTGCTTGAACTGCGTACCGCAGACAACAAAACGGTGTTAATTCCAAATGGTAAAGTGTTTGGGGATAGCATTACCAACTATTCTAGCAACAGCACACGCCGCATTGATTTTATTTTCGATATTGCCTACAAATCCAATATTGAGCAAGCAAAAGCCATTGTGGCAAACATCTTGGCGCAAGACCCACGCGTGTTGAAAGATCCTGAGCCAACCATTGCCGTGGGCGCGTTAGCCGCAAACAGTGTACAACTGGTCGTTCGCCCTTGGGTAAACACGGCGGATTACTGGGCAGTGCATTTTGATGTCACGGAAAAAGTCAAACTTGCGTTTGATGAGGCGGGTATCGAAATTCCATTCCCGCAAATGAATATTCACTTACCTGAAAAATGCTGAATTGAAGGTTGAACAGAAGTAATCTTCTTATAAAAGAAAAAACGTATTTGGCTTTTGCTCAAATACGTTTTTTTATATCCATTTTTAACATTCCACATTTTTTAATGATGTAAACCTCGGTACTTTTGGCATTCTTAATTGAATACGTTCGCGGTTGATTTTTAGCGCCTGTTCTGTGGGCTGATAATCTTGCCATAGGCTAGGATCTTGGGGTAAATCCGCCGACCAAAAATATTGTACGTTAAAACCACGCGCTTGGCATTCTTGGTGTAATAAGTCATAACGTTTTTTTAGAAAGGCGAGCTTATTGAAGAAAAATCGAACGTGTCCTTCACCTAATTTGTAGTCTGCTGGTTGCCCTGTGAGGTTGTATTTCCCTTTTGCAACCGCGTTGGGAATACGTGTGAGTTCACGATGCTCAGCAAGCAAGTGCTGATCACAAAGTTCTTGTGGTGGGACAACATTGATCCTTGTCATTGTTTCTCCTTACTTATGAAAAAGTTAAGCTCAAATCAATCTCTTTTAATAATTTGTTTTCAGCGATGAGATCATTTCGTACTAATGGATTTTGTGCTAAATAATTTGTGTCAAATTGGATTGTCCATTGGGCTAAAGTGCGGTTAATTTTGAGCGAATTTTTTTCACTTAATACCGTAGCTTGGCGGGATTTATTGAGCAAAATCGCTAAACGCAATAAGCGCACAAGGGCGAGGATATCTTGCTCGGCATAACGAGAAAATTTAGTGAAATCCGTTCGTTTGATGTTGTTGATTTGATAGCGTACTAAGGTGGTGAGCAAGCGTTGTTGCTCTTTATCAAAGCCGGGTAGTTCCATATTTTGTAGAATGTAGGCAGAGTGCTTTTGCAAGCCTTTATGATTAATGACAATGCCCACTTCGTGTAGTCGCGCCGCCCAAAGTAGAATATCCACCATTTCTTCTTGTAATGTACTGTTTTGCCAAGCGCGGTATTGCTCCGCAAGCTGTTTGGCACATTGATAGACCCGTTCAGATTGTGCCACATCAAGGTTAAATTGTTCTGCAAGGGCAAGGGCGGTGCGCTGGCGGATATTACTTACTTGGAAATTTTTTTCTAGGCTATACATCACGCCTTCACGTAATGCTCCGTCGGAATAACGCATTTGCTCAATACCGAATACTTCAAATACCGCCGTGATAATGGCAAGTCCCGGTACGAAAACGTCTGCACGATCTTCATTTAAACCGTCTAAATGTAGATCGTCAAAATGGGCGACTTGCAAGACTTTCTCGCTGAGCTGGGCTAAACGCTGGGCGGTGATAATCCCGTTGGGGTCAAGATTTGCACTAATGACTTGATAGACGGTTTTAATCGTTCCTGATGATCCTAGAACCGATTGCCAACCTAATTTGCGATATTCAAAAGCCAAATCTTCAATTTTATTCACCGCACTTTGTTTTGCGCGCTGAAAGTTTTCGGCAGAGATTTGTCCTTGAGGGAAGAATTTTTTGGCAAAGCTCACACAACCCATATGACGACTTTCTGCAATCAGTGGATGAAAATCATCGCCGATAATCATTTCTGTTGAGCCACCACCAATATCTACGACAAATTTTCGCCCTGTTTCTGGTTGTGTGTGAGAAACGCCAGCATAAATGGTTTTCGCTTCCATTTGTCCTGTGATAATGTTAATTGGGTAAGGAAAAACCTGCTCGGCTTGGCGTAAAAATTCTGCATTATTGACGGCGGTACGTAGGGTGAATGTTCCCACCACATTGACATTTTCAGCCTTAAAACCTTGTAGCCGTTCAGCAAAGAGAGCAAGACAATTGACCCCACGTTGAATCGCCTCTTGGCTTAAGTGATTATTTTCATCTAGCCCTTCAGCAAGTTGAACTTTTTGTTTGAGGCGTGAAAGCACTTGGATTGAGCCATTAATAATGCGGGCGATAATCATATGAAAGCTGTTTGAACCCAAATCAATGGCTGCGATTTCCCGTGCTTCGCCACGCTGATGTAAATAATCAGAGGCTTTGGTTAGAAGGTTTTCGTTATTCATAAAATTGCCCTAAAATTCAAAATGATAAAGTAGATCAAAGGCTTGATTTACCCCTGAAACAGATTGTAAATAAAGCTGTGGTAACAATTTGTAGCGTACCGTAAATTCGGCTAGGCCGTCAAATAAGCCCACACCGTATTTAAGCTGTAGGCGTGGGGTAATGTTGCCGCTGACAGTCACTTTTGAACTATCGCCCACCCCTTGCGTGCCTAGACTGAGGTTTTGAACGCCAAAGGCCTCACCAATTCCGCCAACCAATTTTCCACTTTTCGCTAAGCCCATACCAAGTAATGCCGCCCCGATCGAACCACCCGAACCGGCCTCTCCACTATTTTCTAGTGAACGCCCTGTTAGTAAGTAAGAAAGGGCTTCATCTTGTGAACTTGCAGGATCAGAAAACACGGTAACTTGTGGCGCTGTCGCTAAGCCGATCACTTTTACCCCAGCGGTAATGTTGCTATTTTCCATCGCCGTTGGATTGCGAATCGCCTCAATATTTAACATCGGCTGGGAGGGCAAGCCAGAAAAACTAATTTGTCCTTTACGGATTAATAAATCTTGCCCATAGGCGGCATAGCGTCCATTTTTAAGATAAATTTGCCCGAATAACCCCAATTTTCCTTTATCTTGTTTAACTGAAAGCAAGCCGTTTAAGCTCGTGTTTAAGCCGTAAGCGTTGAGGGTAACATCATTACCAATACTAATTTTCAGATCAGAACGAATCTCCATACCGCTTTTCGTACGTGCTTTAATTTCACCGTTTTTTAGCCCCACTTTGGTTTTATCAGGGCCGTCTAAAATCACTTCATCGCTACTCACCGTAACGGCGCTGTCTGGTAATTGTTCAATGGCAATTCTTGCCCAAGGAATATCGACTGTACCAGAAATATCCAGCAATTTTGGATTGGCGTTGAGTTCTACATTTGGGCTAATTTTTAATTTTGCCATTGATGGAATATTCACATTAAAGCGATCCGCTTTCGCCTGCACGTGGGTGTTCCAATGATCTATATCCTTCCAATCGGCGTTGCCCGTAATGTCTAAACGGCTTTCGGGACTTTCCACATAGCCTTGTAACGTCGAACGATTGCCGGCAAAACGCATAGATAAATTGCCATCTTTAATAGTAAATGGCAGAGATTTCATCGTTGCAGTGAGATGGTTTACATCAAAATTACCGTGAATCAGTGGGCTATTAAGATTGCCACCGAAGGTTAAGTTGGCTTCAATTTCACCCTTTACCTTTTCACCACTGGAAAGCAGTTGATTGGCTAAATTGAGGTTTAAACGATGAATACTCAAGCTTCCTCCTAAGGTACGAGATTTGGCTAAATCTTGTAATTTTAGGTTGCTGGTCACTCGCCCCTGCTCCGCTAAATCAATGGCGGAATCTAAATTCAGGTTGTTGTTTTCCATTTGTGCGTTAATATCCACTTTCGGAATGGCAAGGTTAAAGGTGCGATAATCAATTTTCTGCGCCACAGATAAATGATTGCCTGTTACTTGCACATTCAGCTTGAGTGGTTTATCACTAAACCACGCCACCGATCCCTGACTTTGTAATTGTCCTTTGATTTGCGTTTGGTTTTGTTCTTTATCTAATAATTTGTTGATTAGTGCTAAATCTAATTTACGCACTTGGAATGGCACCTCACCGTTTTTTCCAGCGGTGAAAGTTTGTGGAAAACACAGTTCAACATCACTGTTTAACCAACAATGTGAGGAAACAGTAGCTGTAATGTTATTTTGATTATAATTTACAGTAATCCCTTGATTTGTCTGCCATTTTCCAACAGGTGATTGAATATCTACACCGCTAATTTGTCCTTTCCAGTTTTGTGAAGTGCGGTCGAAATTTCCCACAATTTTTAGATTGGCTGCCACGGGTTTGCCTTGTGATTGCAGTTGTAGTTGGTGATTTTTTTCATCGCCCGATAACGCAAGGGTTGCTTGGTTAATGGCTACATCAGCATATTTCAAGCCTGCGACATTGGCATTTAACTCACCGCTAATGATTTGATGTGAGCGAATATCCCCTTTAATCGCGAATTTATTCAGCTGTAATTGTTGGAAGCGAATATTGTTACCTGTTAAATCCACGCTTAAATTTGGCTCGCGAATATCCCCTTTTAATTTGGCATAACCAAATAAGGTGGCAGAAAGTTCAGGCAATAAACCACGTAAATTTGGTGCGTGAATATCAAGGGATAAATCGGATTGTTGGCTAATTTCCCCTTGCATTGCAATGCGGTTTTCACCGTAATTAAGTAACAGATTTGGCACACTTAACCATTTGGTGCTATCCGCACTCAGTTTCCCTTTTAGGCTTAATGGCTGGCGTGAAAGCGTACCGTTAATCGTTAAATCTGGTACTTGAATAGCCCAATTTTGCCCGTCAATTTGTCCTTGTGAGCTGAAATTGCCTGACAACAACGCTGGCATTGATGGTAAATATGGGGTGAGATTTAATTGTGAAAAATCCACCGCACTTTGCCATTGCACGCCTTTTTGCCAGTTTACTTCACAGCTTAGATGAGCATTACCTTGTAAGGCATTAAGTTCAAATTGCTCAATGCTTACCTGCCAAAGTTTACCGTGAAGTTGGCTTGTCAGCTGTGTTTTTGGCACGCCCATTCCTGAAACTTCAGCGTTAAGTTGAGCGTGGTAAGCAAGCAAATCTCCGTTGAGATTAAGCATAACATTTTGTACTTTGAGTGGATCTTTTTCTTTTTTATCAAAAGGATACTGTAAGTTTTTACTCGTTAATTTGAGATCAAAAGGTGTTTTTTCTTGGTTAAGGGCCACATTCCCCACCAGCTCTGCATTAATATCCCCTTTGCTTTGCAAATGAAGTTGCGTTTGCCCACGCAATTTTCCAGAAAGTTGCACGTTGAGATCCGCTTGTGGGATTGTTAATGGTGCATAGCCTTTCAGTTGGCTGTTAAGTTGAAAATTAAGAGGAAAATCCTCGTCCAGTTGCATTGTACCTTGCCCCTCTAGCGTTCCTACTGAGCTTGTGATATTCAGGCTCTGCAGTTGAATTTGATCGCCTGTGGCATCGGCTTTTATTTGTAACGAAGGGACATCAATCTGTTGTGTATCAGTGGATGTGGCTTCATTTTTCGCCGTGTTATTTTGGCGGTTAAAATGGGGTTGATATTGCCAGTTTTTACCTTGAATATCCGTAATATGCAAATCGAAAGGCAGTTCAATTTTGCTTAAATTGGCAAGCAATGCGGGGGTGAGTGTCTGTTCTAGCTGTTGCCAATCAATGGCTTGCGTCGTTGGCTTGGTTGATTTTATCGCGGTTTTTTCTGCGTTTTTTTCTTTTTCTGATAAGGCGTAAGTTTGCACTAACAAATCATTAATGTGTGTTGGTGCAAGGGTAAAACCGCTTTCATTATTTAGGCTAAGTGCGGTGGAAAAATGAGCTAAATTGATTTGTGTTTGATCGATATTTAACGCTAAATCCTGCACTTGCACATTATCTACTTGTATTGCCACAGGGAGGTGGATTTTTTTCATTGGGCTAGGATTGTTATCCTTTTCTTCTGAAGGCGGAAGCCGTGAGGTATCAATCTGAATTTTCGGTTGTTGAATGGTGAGATCATTCAGGCAAATTTTGGCTTTTAACAAGCAAGCTAAATCCAGTTGCAGATGGGCTTGTTGAACTTGAGTATCGACGCCCTCTGACTGAAATTTCACATTATGCAGGGTGAGTCCATTTTGCAATCCGCCTTCTATTTGCGCAATAGAAAGGCTATCCATAAGTTTATCAACAAGCTGAATAAGACCGCGCTGACCTTGGCTAGTCGCAAGAGTGGCAAGCAAGACAAAAATGGGCAAAAAAATCACCGCACTTAGGCATAGCAACATTCGCCATAGGGAACGTTTTTTCTTTGGTGAAGGGGATTGTTCCGTCTGATTTTCTCCGCTTTGCTGTTCAGCAGTTTGATGTTGTGTTTCTTGGCTGGACGGTATGGTTTGTTGCGTTTCTTTTGTCATTTTTTCTGCCTATAATTCTGAACCTAACCCAATGTAAAATTGCACATTTTTACTTTTGTCTTTATCCCGAATGGGCGTGGCAATATCCAATTTTACTGCGCCAATCGGTGATGCCCAACGTACCCCGATGCCTGCGCCATAACGTAATTCATTAACGGAGTACGTATTTGCTGCAAGCCCTGTATCCGCAAAGGTGGCGAGCCACCAGTTTTCATAAACTTGGTATTGATATTCCAAACTTCCAGCCATAAGGTGAGTTCCCCCTATAAGCTGTCCATCAGAATTTTTAGGTGAGATTTTTTTATAGCCGTAACCACGCACACTGCGATCGCCCCCGGCAAAAAAACGAAGTGCGGGGGGAATTTTCTCAATATTTTTGGTGTGCAACCAACCAATTTCACCTCGTAAAACAAATCGATGATTATCGGCAAAGGTACGAATCCAAGCGCTAGACGCCTGAATTTTTAAGAAATTTGCATCAGAAAGCCATAATTTACGTCCTAAATCCACCGTCAAACGCTGTGCATCGCCCCAAGTGGGGAATAATCCTCCTTTTAAGCGTGTTCGGCTGATTGAGCCTGTTGGGTAAACCAGCCACGTTCTATCAGAATGATCGGCTTGGGTAAAAGAATCATAACGTACACGCAATCCTAGTGCGTGTTGCCAGCCAGAAACGCGATTCCAATAACGTAATGCGGCAAAGGTGCCTGACGATGTTTCGGTATCATTTGTTTTTTCACGTTCATAACCGGTGGAAAATTCATAATAATAACGTAGGGGATTTTTTAACAATGGCATTTTATATACCGCTTCCACCGTTTGTTTCGGCGCAGAAGCATACAGATTAAAACGGAAGCTATGCCCACGACTGTTGATCCAAGGTTTGGTCCAGCCCCATTGGAAACGAGGTCCTACATCAGTGGAATAACCGATACCGAGATCCATCGCATTTTTTTTGCGTGGCGTGAGTAACACATCCACATCAACGATTTTGTTTTTTTCATCAAGGTGAGGTTGCACTAACACGGAGCTAAACCAGTTAGTCGAGGTATAATCATTGGTAAAGTTTGAGAGATCATTAATTAAATAAGGTTGCCCCTCTTTAATTTCCATCATATTACGCAAATAATCTTCGCGAATTTGTGAGCGTTCAAAGGTAAACTTGCCGAAGCGGTAGCGTTCGCCACTATCAAAAATAATCTTCCACCAGCCTTGATAGGTGGAAGGGCGAACTAAAAGCTGGGAAACGTCAAAATCTGCATCAAAATAGCCTCGGGCTAAGGCTAATTGTTGTAATTCACTTTTGTAATCTTCGTATTTGGAGTGATAAAGCAATTCACCAAGTTTGGGTAATTTTTTATTCAATGCTTGAAAAGTGTCATCTTCCTTTGCTTGTCCCAAGATTTGAATATCCATTCCTGTCAGCAAAACAGGTTTACCTGCATTGACATCGGCGATGAGTACAGGGCGTTTTCCCCCTTTCGCAGGTTGCAAGGTGAAATCAATATTAATGTTGTAATAGCCGTAAACGCGCAAGGCTTTTTTGATCGCTTCGCTTACGATATATTGATAGCGTTCTGAACCATCGGCTTCTTCAGGATCGATCATCTTGGTGTAAATATCCACATTCTCAATGGCTTTTACCCCTTTTACACCAATGACTTTGAGATCGACAGTATGCTCAGCGTAAACATTTAGACTGGTTAAAACACAAGTCGCCAGCAAACTCAGCACACTGAGTGAATGGCGTTTTTTCTGCTGTAATAATTTCATAATGTTCCCCAATAATCTTGTGCTAGTTTACGTTTTCGCAATGTGCTTCGCAAATATTCAACGCTAAAGTGCGGTATTTTTTAGTGAAATTTTTTGTTATTTTGATAATACTGTCTATGAATGTACTAAATGGCGTTTGCGGATGCCTAAAAGTAGCAAAGCACCGCCATAAATCAGTGCGGCGAGTGCGATGAGCCACACTAGCCAGTGAATACGCTGAAGCAATGCCATTTGTTGCCACTGAATTAAACTTGGGCAATAGTGCCAAATGACAGCCCCCATTATTAGCCCAGCGGTAAAAACTTTGACAAAAAACACCGCACTTTGTTTACTAAAGTGATACACATTGGCTTGCGCCAGACCACGGTAGAGTAAATAGGCATTTAAGGTAGCAGACATTGCCGATGCAATGGCAAGGCCAACATAACTAAATGGAATCGCAAGCAGGTTGAATGCCATATTGCTCACCATCGCAATAATACCGATTTTCACCGGCGTTTTGGTATCTTGACGGGCATAATAGCCATTGGCCAGAATTTTGATTAGCATAAAACTGAGTAACCCCATATTAAATGCCCATAAAGAATAAGACGCGGCTTGCACATCAGAAAATAAAAATTCACCGCGCATAAAGAGAACGAGTAACATTGGTTGGGCAAGTACTCCGATACCAATCATTGCTGGCACGCCAAGCAATAAAATCATTCGCACTCCCCAATCCATCGTGTTACGGAAATCCAGCGCACTTTTTTCTGCATTATCTGTACGATTAACGTGGTGGCGCGCGAGTGTTGGCAAAATCACAGTAGAAATCGCAATACCAAATAATCCAAGAGGAAATTCGAGCAAGCGATCGGAATAATAAAGCCAGCTGATGGATCCTGTCATCAAGAAACTGGCGATAAAGGTATCAAGCAATAAATTGATTTGACTGACGGAAACCCCGAATAAGGCTGGGAGCATCAGTGTGCGGATTTTTTTTACCCCTTCATCATTCCACGCCCATTTCGGTTTTACTAATAATCCCGCTTGTTTTAAAAAAGGCAACTGAAATAAAAACTGCAACAAACCACCCATAAAGATCCCAATGGCAAGCGCAAGATCTGGGCTGGCAGTGTGCGGTGCGAGGAAAAGGGCGGCGCAAATCATTGCAATATTAAGTAACACGGGCGAAAATGCCATTACACCAAATTTACCTAGCGTGTTTAAAATTGCCCCCGACAAGGCAACAAAGGTAATAAACCATAAATAAGGAAAGGTAATTTTGAGTAACAGCGAGGCTTGCTCAAATTTCACCCCATTTACCCCATCATTCAACCAATCAATAAACCAGCCCGTGCCGAAAATGGCGGCAACTACAGGAGAGAAAACCATCGCAAAGGCGGTAACAAGGGTGACTAAGCCCCCTAATGTTCCCGATACTTTACTGATAAATTGTTGCGTTTTATTGAGATCACCTGTTTTTTGGTATTCTGCTAAGACAGGGACAAATGCTTGGGAAAATGCCCCTTCAGCAAATAAACGGCGTAAAAAATTAGGGATACGGTTGGCGAAAAGAAACACATCAGCACTTAAACCCGCCCCAATAATGTGGGCGATAATCACATCTCGTACCAGTCCAAGCACGCGAGATAATAAAGTCATTGTACTGACGATAATGCCAGATTTTAATAATCGTTTACTCAAAATTGCTTTCTCATCAAGAAAAATTTGGCTTAATTGTATAGAAATTTCGTTTTTAAGCTATATTCTAGGCAAAAAAACTGATAAAATTCGCCCACATCGTTTCGGTGGGCTAATTTCAAGCCAAATTTTTAGCGAACGATGCAAATTTTTCGGTTGTGTCTCACCGAGCCTCAGACAGTATTTAATAAATTGTTTTATTGACAATTGTATAGAGAAAAGGCATAGTTCACGCCTTTATTTGTAAATTCAACAGAAATTTTAGGAGTTTGACCTTGGCTAATATCAAGTCAGCTAAAAAACGCGCGATTCAATCAGAAAAACGTCGCCAACACAATGCAAGCCAACGCTCTATGATGCGTACTTACATTAAGAAAGTATATGCTGCAGTTGCTGCAGGTGAAAAAGCGGCTGCACAAGCGGCTTTCTTAGAAATGCAAAAAGTTGTGGACCGTATGGCATCTAAAGGCTTAATCCACAAAAATAAAGCAGCAAATCACAAATCTAAATTATCTGCTCAAATTAAAAAATTAGCATAATTTAAGATTAAAAAATTTAGCAAAATCAAACCGCACTTTTAAAAGTGCGGTTTTTTTATGCTTTATTTTTAAATCGTCTGCGTTTGCGATGATAGGTTAAACGGTTTGTTGGAGAGGATGGCTTTTTAACTGGTTGTGAAAGCTCAAGTTGTTTGCGTTTCACTCGGCGATAACGGCTTAAAAAATAATGAATGGAACTGGCAAATAGCACGCCAGTGAGAAACACAATAATGATCTCACCGTAAAGACGGTTAAAAATCAGGTTGATTTTGCTTTGTGTCGTTTGTCCATATTTATTATTGAAGGTAACACGCAAAAAACCTTCTACCCCCTCAGAAGAATAAATCGGTTCAACAATTTGCTGATTGATGATTTCTTTTGCTACGGGCTGATCAAGCCCTAATTGCAGACGTAACAATGAAGCATTGGAACTCTGCGCTAACAGCTCGCCCCGCTGAGAATAAACCGAGGCGTCAAGGATAAAATCTTCTTTCACAAAATTATCCAAGTTTTCGGTTAGTTGTTCTGATTTTGCATTATTGAGCAAGAGCATTGAAAATAAATTCGCTTGCTGACGCACTAATAAATGGGAAAGATTGGTGACTTGGTTAATACTGGCTAATTGTGATCCTAGCTTAAATTGCTGCACGCCGAATAAAATCACGCCCATTATGCCAAGGCAAAATAAGATGATGATAAAAATCATCGCAATTTTTAGTGCTTTTTCTTTAATAAGTTGCACGTTATTTTCCCCAAGATTTCACAAAATAAGCTAGAATAAGGCGTTATTTTAGTCTATTTATGATTGCACGACACAATAAATCGTAAAAATGCCGATAATTTACAGGATTTTCTATGCAAACACAAAATCTCAGTCAATTACAACAACACTATCCTCACTTACCTTGCCCGTGGCAAAGGGAACAACCTGCTTCCACAGGACAAGATTATTTTATGCTTTATGGTGAAACGTTAAGTCTTGCCAAGTTACAGCAATTCCAACAAAAGTGCGGTGAAAATTTTACCATTTTTGACTATTGGCTCGAAGGGCATTATCTTGCAGTGCTATTACAAGGTTATTGGCAATCACAATGGCAAGCCTACGCACAGCAATTAGAGGTGGATATTGCATTACTCAATTTTTCTGCCCGCTTGCAGAAAAAAGGCTTATTAGTGATGGATATGGATTCCACCGCCATTCAAATTGAGTGTATTGATGAAATTGCGAAATTGGCTGGCACAGGTGAGCTGGTGTCTGAAATCACCGAGCAAGCAATGCGTGGTGAATTAGATTTCGAGCAAAGCTTGCGTCGCCGTGTCGCTACATTAAAAGGGGCGAAGGAAACAATTTTGCAACAAGTGCGAGAGAAATTACCACTCACCTCAGGTTTACGCGAAACCATTCAAGGTTTGCAAAAATATGGTTGGCGAACGGCAATTGCCTCAGGCGGCTTCACTTATTTTGCCGATTATTTAAAAGCCGAATTAGGGCTTGATGCAGCAGTGTCCAATCAATTTGAGATTGTGGACGGAATTTTAACCGGTGAAGTACAAGGTCGCGTAGTGGATGCGCAATATAAAGCGGAAACCTTACGTCAATTAGCCGAACAATATGGCGTGCCAATGGAAAACACGGTTGCTATTGGTGATGGCGCAAATGATTTACCAATGATGAATGTCGCAAATTTAGGGGTGGCATTCCACGCTAAACCGAAAGTGCAACAACAAGCACAAATTGTGGTAAACTTTGCCGACTTAACCGCACTGTTATGTATTTTAGGTGCGAATGACCGAATAACGAAAAACGAGGAGTAATGATGCCTTCATTTGATATTGTCTCTGAATTAGACGCACACGAAGTGCGTAATGCGGTAGAAAATGCCAACCGTGATTTAGCAAACCGTTGGGATTTCCGCAATGTGCCTTCTTCTATCGAATTAAACGAAAAAAATGAAACCATTAAAGTCGCAAGTGAATCGGATTTCCAAGTGGAGCAATTGGTGGATATTTTGCGTAATGCCTGTATTAAGCGTGGCATTGATTCTGCATCATTGGCTATTCCTACTGAATATGAGCATAGCGGAAAAACCTTCAGTAAAGAAATTAAGCTGAAACAAGGGATCGAAACGGAGATGGCGAAAAAGCTCACTAAGTTGATCAAAGAATCTAAGCTCAAAGTACAAACTCAAATTCAAGGAGAGCAAGTGCGTGTCACAGGAAAATCTCGTGATGACTTGCAAGCAGTGATTCAATTAGTGAAAAATGCCGAACTAGGGCAACCTTTCCAATTTAATAACTTCCGTGATTAAAAGGAAGATCATATTCGCGCAATGCCGCATATTTATGCGGCGCTTTTATTGGGTGAAAAACGCAATGTGCGGTTGTTTTTATTGGCGTTTTAGCGGAAAGCCGTTAAACTATGCCGACAGTTTTAGCAAAGGAATAATGAATTTATGGCATTACTTGATGTATTGATTTACCCCGATGAGCGCCTTAAAACCGTCGCGCAACCGGTGGAAACATTTGACCAAGAATTACACCAATTGATTGAGAATATGTTTGAAACAATGTATCACGAACAAGGGATCGGCTTAGCGGCAACCCAAGTTGATGTACACCGTCGTTTGATTGTGATCGACATTGAAGGCACGAAAGAAAATCAAATTGTGTTAATTAACCCTGAAATTATCGAAAGTTCTGGCGAAACAGGCATTGAAGAAGGTTGTTTGTCTTTACCGGGAATGAATGGTTTTGTGCCACGTAAAGAAAAACTTACAGTACGCGCATTAGACAAAAATGGTAAAGATTTTTTACTTAATGCCGATGGCTTATTGGCGATCTGTATCCAGCACGAAATTGATCATTTAAATGGTATTGTTTTTGCTGATTATCTTTCTCCGCTTAAGCGTCAGCGTATGAAAGACAAACTGACCAAGCTGAAAAAACAGTTGCAAAAAGCCTAACTGTTAATAAAAGAAAACCTGCGATTAAGCAGGTTTTTTGTTGGAAAAATTGACTCAAAAAGCACCGCACTTTATTTGATGGGCTTTTCCTTTTGGGCTGCGTAGGCGGCACCTTTAGCCAGCATTCGCAGTTGTAAGATCACCCGTTCTTTGAGCAACTCACGCTCTTCCTTATTCATATCCAACGCATTTGCGCCCGCAGTAAATACCAGCGTAACAATGCCTTCTGCTTGGATATACGCAATGTGGCGTGAATAGCCATTACGTTCGGCGATATATTCTGCCAGTTCATCAATAAAATGTTTAATCTCGCGTGCTGCCGCTGTGCGGAAAGCGTGCGAAGTACCAGAGCTTTCACGCAATAAAAGACGGAAAACGTTAGAGCTGTGCGTGATAAATTCAAAGAAAGTATTGACCGAAATCACAATAACGCTACCACCATTTTCTAGCCGTTTGCGTGCTTGGCGCATTAATTGGCGGAGCATTAGACCGGCTTCATCAACCATTTCTAATCCAAGTTCGTCCATATCGCGAAAATGGCGATAAAAAGAGGTGGGGGCAATGCCCGCTTCTCTCGCCACTTCACGCAAGCTCAGATTGGAAAAACTTTTTTCTGCGCTGAGCTGATTAAATGCAGCACTGATTAATGCACGTCTGGTTTTTTCTTTTTGAATTGCACGAACACCTGCCATTTTGCCCTCTTATTTTTGCTGAAGGATTGGGGAAATAATCTGGCTAATGGTGTTTGCCACACGTTCATAACGCATTCTTAGCGGTGAGCCGGGACGATAAATTAATGCCACATTGCGTGAAGGCTCAGGCACACAAGGAAGGTATTTTACCCCAGTGCGGTTCCCTTCGTTTAATACCGCAAGCTCTGGCATTAACGTCATTCCTGCATTGGCAGAAACCATATTGCGTAAGGTTTCGAGGCTGGTGGCTTGGAAATGTGGATTTTCTTTTGCCCCTGCGGTGAAGCAATAGCCCAGCGCTTGATCACGTAAGCAATGACCGTCATCTAACATCAGCATTTCACAACCTTTCAATTTGTCCATTGGGATACTTTTTTCTTTTGCCCAAGCGTGTTCTTGAGAAATGGCAAGCAACATTTTTTCTTTAAATAATGGCACTTCAATAAAGGCTTCCGTTTCTGGCACTGTGGCAAGAATGGCACAGTCTAAACGTCCACTTTCCAGTTGTTCTAACAGCTGGTGAGTTTGTGCTTCATATAAAAATAGCTCTAAATCAGGAAAGGCTTGTTTCAGCGCTGGCATAATGTAAGGTAAAAGATAAGGTCCAAGAGTTGGAATCATTCCAATATGCAATGGCCCAGTCATTTCTTTGCCTTGATTGCTTGCCATTTCTTTTAGCACTTTGACTTCGCGTAATACGGTGCGTGCTTGTTCTACAAGAAGTAAACCCGATTGAGTAAATAATACTTTACGGCTAGTACGTTCTAATAAAATAATGCCCAGTTCATCTTCCAACTTGCGGATTTGTCCGCTTAAGGTTGGTTGGCTAACGTGGCAAGCATCGGCAGCACGACGAAAATGTTTATGTTCGGCGAGTGCGACTAAATATTCTAAATCACGGATATTCATATTTTCCTCAGCTTTCCTCACCATAGAAAGGAACAATTAAAAGGATAGGTATTAATCGTTTGTAACTATATCACGATTTTCACTATAATTCACCCCGTCAATAAGAAATCATTACTTTAATCGCAATAGGAGAAAGATGATGACAGCAACAATGGAAGGAAAAAAAGTTCCTCAAGTAACATTCCATACCCGTCAAGGTGATCAATGGGTTGATATCACCACCTCAGAATTATTTGATAACAAAACGGTCGTGTTATTTTCATTACCGGGCGCATTTACCCCAACTTGTTCATCAACACACTTACCACGTTATAACGAATTAGCTTGTGAATTCAAAGCCTTAGGTGTGGACGATATTATCTGTTTATCCGTAAACGATACCTTCGTAATGAACGCGTGGAAAGCGGATCAAGAAGCAGAAAACATCACCGTAATTCCAGATGGTAACGGTGAATTTACTGAAGGTATGGGGATGCTTGTTGATAAAGATGACCTTGGTTTTGGTAAACGTTCTTGGCGTTATTCAATGCTTGTGCGTAATGGCGTGGTGGAAAAAATGTTTATTGAGCCAAATGAACCGGGTGATCCGTTCAAAGTCTCTGATGCCGATACAATGATCAAATATTTAAAACCTGATTGGCAAGCAAAACCTTCGGTATCAATCTTCACTAAACCGGGTTGCCCATTCTGTGCGAAAGCAAAAGGGTTATTAAAAGTGAAAGGTTACACCTTTGAAGAAATCGTGTTAGGCCGTGATGCAAGTACCATTTCTGTGCGTGCTATTACAGGTAAAACAAGCGTACCACAAGTCTTCATCGGTGGAGAATATATTGGCGGTAGCGACGATCTAGAAAACTATTTCGCAAAATAAATATTAATCCCATAGCATAAATTAGAAACTTCCTATAAAAACCTTTGGCTAATCCTTGTGATTAGCCTTTTTTCTATGTTTAATAATGAGGTGGCGGCGTTTCTTCTGCTTGACTCGCAATATTGGAAGGTTGCAAATCTTTTAACTTCGCCGCCAAATGACGTAGCTGTAACTGCATTTTCTCAAGTATAAATTGTTGTTCCACTAAGGCTTGGTTTAATTCCTCAATAGCCTGTTCCTGAAATGCCACTTTTGTTTCTAATTCGGCAATTTGTTTTGCGTGTTCAAGTTGAATTTGCATAAATAATCCTTAAATAATGGTTGTTAAATTGTGCAATACAATTTAACCTATCAAAAATTCCGATTCATTATAAAGGATGATAAACAATGTTAAAAATTCAAAAATTCTCTCTTATCACCCTCGCATTAAGTGCGGTGGTTTCTAGCTCCGTTTTTGCTGATCAAGCAACGGATAAAAATTTCAATGATGAAGCTTCCTATGTGGTGGGTTATGCCACAGGAAAACAATTCCTTGAGACCTTAATTAATGATCAAAAAGATGTGATCAATTATGACAAAACCCGTGTATTACAAGGGGTAAAAGATGCTTTAGACGGAAAAGGCGATTTCACCGAACAACAGGTTCAAGAAAAATTAAAAGCGATTGGCGACAAAGTCTATGAAGCACGTCAAGCAAAAGTGAACGCTGAAAATGAGAAATTTACCGCTGAATTTATGAAAAAAGAGGGCGCGAAAAAAACTGCTTCTGGCTTAATGTATCGCATTGAAAAAGCAGGCGAAGGGGCGGCGATCAAACCTGAAGATAAAGTGAAAGTACATTACACAGGAAAATTAGCAGATGGCACGGTATTTGACAGTTCGGTTGAACGTGGTCAGCCAGCAGAATTCAAATTAAATCAAGTCATTAAGGGCTGGACGGAAGGGCTTCAACTCGTGAAAAAAGGCGGTAAAATTGATTTATTAATTCCTGCTGACTTAGCTTATGGTAAACAAGGCGCAGGTTCAATTCCACCAAATGCAACGTTATATTTTAAGGTTGAAGTATTAGACGTAATCCCTGAGAAAAAATAATCAAAAACGACCGCACTTTATTTCTTAAAAGCAAAGTGCGGTCGATTTTTCCATCATTTTGAGAAAAAACCAATGCTAACAGATAGACGCCCTTTTACGGATGAAGATCGTGCTATTTTAACCTCTTATGTCGCAGTAGTAGATGGTGTGAGTGCATTAATCGGCAGTCATTGTGAAATTGTGCTACATTCTCTTGAAGACTTTGAGCATTCTGCCATTTGCATTGCTAACGGGCATAATACCCATCGTCGAGTTGGCTCGCCCATTACGGATTTTGCGTTGAAATCGCTCAAAACAATGCAAACGGAGAATGTTTCCAAGCCCTATTTTACCCGCGCAAAGGGTAACGCATTGATGAAATCAGTGACCATTGCGATTCGTAATCGTGAAAAACGGATCATCGGTTTATTATGCATCAATATCAATTTAGATGTCCCCGTGAACCAATTTATTCAAGCATTAATGCCCCCTGCGGAACAACATTCTGCTTCAGAAGTGAATTTTGCCAGTTCTGTTGAGGAATTAGTTAGCCAAACCATCGAACAAACGGTAGAAGAAATTAGCACCGATCCCCAAGTTGCGAATAACAATAAAAATCGTCAAATTGTCCTTTCTTTATATGAAAAAGGCATTTTTGATATAAAAGATGCAATTAATTTAGTGGCGGAACGCTTAGATATTTCTCGTCATACCGTGTATTTGTATATTCGCCAAATTAAACAAGATGAGCTTAAATAATGCGTTATGTCATCGCCGTAAAACAGCCTATTTATGGTTCACAAGGTGCATTTCTTGCCTACCAACTTGCCCAAGCCTTGATTGAAAAAGGGCATCAAATCAGCCAAGTGTTTTTTATGCAAAATGGCGTAAGCAACGGCAACGGTTTTGTCTATCCCGCTAATGACGAATTTAATTTACAACAACATTGGCAAACCCTGAGCAAACAGCATAATATTCCTTTGCATCTTTGCATTGCCGCTTCACAACGCCGAGGTATTGTGGACGCATTAAGCAGCAAAGATAAACAACAAAATAATTTAGCAGAAAACTTTGTGTTAGCCGGACTCGGCGAATTTAGCCAAGCTTTATTGCAAGCAGATCGAGTGATAACCCTATGATTAAACTGGCTTTTGTATTTACCCAACCGCCTTACGGCACAGCAACAAGCCGAGAAGGTTTAGATGCCCTACTTGCCGCCACAGCTTTTTGTGATGAAAGTGAAATTGCCGTATTTTTCTTAGATGACGGGATTTTTAATTTAATTGCTTATCAAAAAAGCGAAGAAATTTTACAAAAAAACGTGAGCCAGCCTTTTAAATTGCTCGATTTATACGATATTGAACAGCGTTATCTGTGCCAACAATCGGTGCAAGCCTTACAGCTTGAAAAAACAAATTGGTTGATCGATTGCGAAATACTGCCCCGTGCCGTGTTGATGGAAAAATTACAACAGGCAGAAAAAGTGCTGACATTTTAACCTGTTTCGTTTCATTCTTTTTTCAGGAAATCATTATGCTTTATACCTTCGCCAAAGCGGATTACGACAGCCAAACCCTCGCCCGTTATTTTGCTCATTTCACCAAAAAAGATTGCCTTGTATTGTGGCAAGACGGCGTACTTCTTCCCCTCAAACACCCTGAACTTTTCGCGCAATTAAGCCAGCCTTATTATGTGCTAGAAAACGACATTCACGCCAGAAATTTACAAAAAATCGCACCGCACTTTGTAAATAACGATGAAAATAAAGTGCGGTTAATTTCTTTGCAGAATTTAGTGGAACTCACTGAGCAATATTTCCCACAGGTGGGATTGTAGGCAACTTAATGATCAGGTGGGAGGCTTCACCCTTTGCTTGTTCTATGACTTGACATTCTTACTCTCTAAGATTAAAATTCGGCGTCTATCTATTCTAAGGTAGAACAAAAAGTAAACATTCTTCTATGAATAACAATTAATAAACTGGAGCTTTTTTAATGGCAACTATCAACCAATTAGTACGCAAACCGCGTGTGAAAAAGGTTGTAAAAAGCAACGTTCCTGCATTAGAGGCTTGCCCGCAGAAACGTGGCGTGTGTACTCGTGTGTACACAACTACACCTAAAAAACCGAACTCAGCATTACGTAAAGTGTGCCGTATTCGTTTAACAAATGGTTACGAAGTAACTTCTTATATCGGCGGTGAAGGTCATAACCTTCAAGAGCACAGCGTTGTGCTTATCCGTGGCGGTCGTGTTAAAGATTTACCGGGTGTGCGTTATCACACTGTACGCGGTGCATTAGACTGTGCTGGCGTAAAAGATCGTAAACAAGGTCGTTCTAAATACGGCGTTAAACGTCCTAAAGCTTAATGGTTCTCCGTTAAGTAAGGCCAAACGCGAATTAAATTAAATAAATTATCATAAACTCCAGTAAACGTAAGATCTCTTACACAAAGAGTTTTGGATAATCCTGAAGATAAAAAAACGGAGAAATTGCAATGCCACGTCGTCGTCGTATTGAACCACGCAAAATTCTTCCAGATCCAAAGTTCGGATCAGAATTACTTGCGAAATTTATTAATGTATTAATGGTAGATGGTAAAAAATCTATCGCAGAATCTATCGTTTATGGTGCGTTAGAGACTTTAGCGCAACGTACAGGCAAAGAAGCGTTAGAAGCATTTGAAATCGCACTAGAAAACGTACGCCCAACGGTTGAGGTTAAATCTCGCCGTGTTGGTGGTTCTACTTATCAAGTGCCAGTTGAAGTGCGCCCAGCACGTCGTAACGCATTAGGTATGCGTTGGATCGTTGAGGCAGCACGTAAACGTGGTGATAAATCAATGGCTTTACGTTTAGCAAATGAATTATCTGATGCATCAGAAAACAAAGGCGCAGCAGTGAAAAAACGTGAAGACGTTCACCGTATGGCTGAAGCTAACAAAGCGTTTGCACATTACCGTTGGTAATCTGTTAATCAAACGATTTTTAGGCTTCATCACATTTTGCTATGCGGTGAAGCCTTATCCATATTTAAAATTTTAATTTATTGAATTCCAAACAAGGAAATAATAATGGCTCGTGTAACTCCTATTGAGCGCTATCGTAACATCGGTATTAGTGCTCACATTGATGCTGGTAAAACAACAACCACAGAGCGTATTCTATTCTATACAGGCGTTAGTCACAAAATTGGTGAGGTGCATGATGGTGCTGCAACCATGGACTGGATGGAACAAGAACAAGAGCGTGGTATTACCATTACTTCTGCGGCAACAACCGCTTTCTGGTCTGGTATGTCTCAGCAATACCCACAACACCGTATCAACGTGATTGATACTCCGGGACACGTTGACTTTACTATCGAAGTAGAACGTTCAATGCGTGTTCTGGATGGTGCAGTAATGGTTTACTGTGCAGTAGGTGGTGTTCAACCTCAGTCTGAAACTGTATGGCGTCAAGCAAACAAATATAAAGTACCTCGTATTGCGTTCGTAAACAAAATGGACCGTACTGGTGCAAACTTCCTGCGTGTTGTTGAACAAATCAAAACACGTTTAGGTGGTAATGCTGTTCCTTTACAACTTCCGATTGGTGCAGAAGAAAACTTCAAAGGTGTTGTTGATCTTCTTAAAATGAAGGCAATCAACTGGAATGAAGCAGATCAAGGTATGACCTTTACCTATGATGATATTCCAGCAGATATGGTTGAATTATGTGAAGAATGGCACCAAAATCTTGTTGAAGCAGCGGCAGAAGCTTCAGAAGAGTTAATGGAAAAATACCTTGGTGGTGAAGATTTAACTGAAGAAGAAATTAAAGGTGCATTACGTCAACGTGCCTTGGCTACGGAAATCATTCTTGTAACCTGTGGTTCTGCGTTCAAAAACAAAGGTGTACAAGCAATGCTTGATGCGGTAATTGATTACTTACCAGCACCAACAGACATCGCTGCAATCAAAGGGATCAATCCTGATGAAACTGAAGGTGAGCGTCACGCCGATGATAATGAACCATTCTCAGCATTAGCATTTAAAATCGCAACTGACCCATTTGTGGGTAACTTAACTTTCTTCCGTGTATATTCTGGTGTGGTTGAGTCTGGTGCGACAGTATTGAACTCAGTGAAAGAAAAACGTGAGCGTTTTGGTCGTATCGTTCAAATGCACGCAAATAAACGTGAAGAAATCAAAGAAGTTCGTGCGGGTGATATCGCTGCTGCTATCGGTCTGAAAGATGTAGGTACAGGTGATACATTATGTGCAGTTGATGCACCGATCATTCTTGAACGTATGGAATTCCCAGAGCCAGTAATCTCTGTTGCAGTAGAACCGAAAACGAAAGCAGACCAAGAGAAAATGGGCTTAGCATTAGGACGTCTTGCACAAGAAGACCCTTCATTCCGTGTTCACACTGATGAAGAATCAGGCGAAACCATCATTTCTGGTATGGGTGAGTTACACTTAGATATCATCGTTGACCGTATGAAACGTGAGTTCAAAGTGGAAGCTAATATTGGTAAACCACAAGTATCTTACCGCGAAACTATTCGTACACGCGTAAATGATGTTGAAGGGAAACACGCAAAACAATCTGGTGGTCGCGGTCAATATGGTCACGTTGTTATCGACTTATACCCATTAGATCCTGAAGGTCCGGGTTATGAATTTGTCAACGAAATCAAAGGTGGTGTAATTCCGGGTGAATATATCCCTGCGGTTGATAAAGGTATCCAAGAACAACTTAAATCTGGTCCATTAGCGGGTTATCCAGTAGTTGATTTAGGTGTGCGTTTACATTTCGGTTCATACCACGATGTAGACTCATCTGAATTAGCATTTAAACTGGCGGCATCTATTGCATTTAAAGCAGCATTTAACAAAGCGAACCCAGTATTACTTGAGCCAATTATGAAAGTGGAAGTGGAAACGCCACCTGAATATGTGGGTGATGTAATTGGTGACTTAAGCCGTCGTCGTGCAATGGTAAACGGTCAAGAAGCAAGCGAATTTGTTGTTAAAATCAATGCAGAAGTTCCACTTTCTGAAATGTTTGGTTATGCAACGGATCTTCGTTCACAAACTCAAGGTCGTGCATCATACTCAATGGAACCATTGAAATATGCTGAAGCCCCAGCAAGTGTTGCAGCAGCAGTTATTGAAGCACGTAAAAAATAATTGAATATTAAACACCGTAGTGCAGTAATGTGCTACGGAACTTTACTTAAAGGAAACATTAGCAATGTCTAAAGAAAAATTTGAACGTACAAAACCGCATGTAAACGTGGGTACAATCGGCCACGTTGACCATGGTAAAACAACTTTAACAGCAGCGATCACAACCGTATTAGCAAAACACTACGGTGGTGCGGCACGCGCATTTGACCAAATTGATAACGCGCCAGAAGAAAAAGCGCGTGGTATCACCATCAACACCTCACACGTTGAATACGATACCCCAACTCGTCACTACGCACACGTTGACTGCCCGGGACACGCGGACTATGTAAAAAATATGATTACAGGTGCAGCGCAAATGGACGGTGCAATCTTAGTAGTAGCAGCAACAGATGGTCCAATGCCACAAACTCGTGAACACATCTTATTAGGTCGCCAAGTAGGTGTACCATACATCATCGTATTCTTAAATAAATGCGATATGGTAGATGACGAAGAGTTATTAGAATTAGTTGAAATGGAAGTACGTGAACTTCTTTCTCAATATGACTTCCCGGGTGATGATACCCCAATCGTACGTGGTTCAGCATTAAAAGCGTTAGAAGGTGATGCACAATGGGAAGAAAAAATCCTTGAGTTAGCAAATCACTTAGATACTTACATCCCAGAGCCAGAGCGCGCGATTGACCAACCGTTCTTATTACCAATCGAAGATGTATTCTCAATCTCAGGTCGTGGTACCGTAGTAACAGGCCGTGTAGAGCGTGGTATCATCCGCACAGGTGATGAAGTAGAAATCGTTGGTATCAAAGAAACAGCGAAAACAACTGTAACTGGTGTAGAAATGTTCCGTAAATTACTTGACGAAGGTCGTGCAGGTGAAAACATCGGTGCATTATTACGTGGTACAAAACGTGAAGAAATCGAACGTGGTCAAGTATTGGCGAAACCAGGTTCAATCACGCCACACACCGACTTTGAATCAGAAGTTTACGTATTATCAAAAGAAGAAGGTGGACGTCATACGCCATTCTTCAAAGGTTACCGTCCACAATTCTATTTCCGTACCACTGACGTAACAGGAACAATTGAGTTACCAGAAGGCGTAGAAATGGTAATGCCAGGCGATAACATCAAAATGACAGTAAGCTTAATTCACCCAATCGCAATGGATCAAGGTTTACGCTTTGCGATCCGTGAAGGTGGCCGTACAGTAGGTGCGGGTGTTGTAGCGAAAATCATCAAATAATGATTATTGCTAGGTAACACTAGAAAGCTATCAGAAAATCGAAAGAGGGCATCGAAAGATGCCCTTTTGTTTTTTACTGCTAATTTAAAAATGTTGCGCAAACTGAGTTGATTGGGCAAATGAAAAACTTCACGAAAAAGCACCGCACTTTGATTTTAAGAATTGTTGATTAATTTGCTAAATTGGGTCAGGCTATCTCTTTGTTACTTCTAGAAATAGAGTGGTTACTATTCCTTTATTATTCGTATGCTTTACATCTAATAATTATTTGCTTATTAACTTAAAAGCAAAAATTTACTGGAAAGGCACCGCACTTTAGATGATGAAAGATGTGATCTCTTCGTTGAAATGATAGGGAATGATTAATTTCTTTTTTGTAAGAAATCGTTAAATTTTCTATGATTTTTGATAGGCAACAAAATAAGAAAATGCTACAATTGCGCGTTCAGAACAGCATCCCGATTTTATTGAATAATGGATACAATTATGGCGTCAAATATTGATAAAAAGAAACACGCTGAACAAGCGGAAGATCTTCAGAAGTCAAAAGGACTAAATACCTTTTTATGGCTACTCAGTATGGTAATTATTGCTGTGGCAGCAGTTGGAAATATTTATTTTGCAGACCAATTTTCTACTCCGATCCGTGTGGTTGCAGTAGTGATTCTATTACTTATTGCCTTGGGTATTTTAGCTATTACTAACCAAGGGACAAAAGCACGCGCCTTTTTGAAAGACTCTAGAATAGAATTAAGAAAAATTGTATGGCCAACACGTTCTGAGGCAATGCAGACAACCTTGATTGTTATGGCTGTTACGATGATTGTTTCTCTCATTTTATGGGGACTTGATTCTATTATTGTTTCTGTAATTAATTTCTTAACAAATTTGAGGTTCTAAGATGACAGAGAATACACCAAAAAAACGCTGGTATGTGTTACAAGCATTTTCTGGCTTTGAAGGCCGTGTAGCAGCAACATTGCGCGAATATATTAAATTGCACCAAATGGAAGATCAATTTGGTGAAGTACTTGTTCCTACAGAAGAAGTGGTTGAGAACGTGGGGGGGAAGCGTCGTAAAAGTGAACGTAAATACTTCCCCGGTTATGTCTTGGTACAAATGGAAATGAATGATTACACTTGGCAGCTTGTGCGTAGTGTGCCACGCGTAATGGGATTTATTGGTGGTACACCAGATAAGCCTGCGCCGATTAGTAACCATGAGGCTGACATTATTTTAAATCGTCTAGAGCAAAATTCTGACAAACCAAAACCAAGAACTGTCTTCCAACCTGGTGAGGAAGTGAGAGTTAAAGAAGGTCCGTTTGCAGACTTTAATGGAACGGTTGAAGAAGTCGATTACGATAAAGGTCGTCTGAAAGTATCGGTTTCTATCTTTGGTCGAGCTACACCAGTTGAACTTGAGTTTGGTCAAGTAGAAAAAAATAATTAATAAACATCTAATTATAAATGGCAAGTTGATACTTGCCATTTTTTTAGTATCATCAAATTGTAATTTTTGCTTGGCAATATTCGCAAGAATTTGTATAATTCGCGACCTTACGCGTAAATCTTTCGCGTATTGTTATGTAATCGCACGATAAGTGCTTTCAATCACGGGGAGCTGAAAAGCGTTATCACCCATAACGAGGAAATTAAAATGGCAAAGAAAGTTCAAGCCTATATTAAGTTGCAAGTTGCAGCAGGTATGGCTAACCCTTCACCACCAGTTGGTCCTGCATTAGGTCAACAAGGTGTGAACATTATGGAATTCTGTAAAGCATTCAACGCACGTACTGAAAGCTTAGAAAAAGGTTTACCGATTCCAGTAGTGATCACTGTATATGCAGACCGTTCATTCACTTTTGTTACTAAAACTCCACCAGCAGCGGTATTATTGAAAAAAGCAGCTGGCATTAAATCTGGTTCTGGTAAACCAAACAAAGATAAAGTAGGTAAAGTAACTCAAGCACAAATCCGTGAAATCGCAGAAACTAAAGCAGCGGATATGACTGGTGCAACAATCGAAACTAAGATGAAATCTATTGAAGGTACTGCACGTTCAATGGGTTTGGTAGTGGAGGACTAATCAATGGCTAAACTAACCAAACGTATGAAAGCAATCAAAGCGGGTGTTGATTCAACCAAAGCTTATGAAATCAATGATGCGATCGCAGTATTAAAACAATTTACTAGCCCTAAATTCGTAGAAAGCGTTGATGTGGCAGTAAATTTAGGTATTGATGCACGTAAATCTGACCAAAACGTTCGTGGTGCGACTGTATTACCAAACGGTACTGGTCGTAATGTTCGCGTTGCTGTGTTCACTCAAGGTGCTAATGCAGAAGCAGCGAAAGAAGCGGGTGCAGATTTAGTGGGTATGGAAGATTTAGCAGAGCAAATCAAGAAAGGCGAAATGGACTTCGATGTTGTTATCGCTTCTCCTGATGCAATGCGTGTTGTAGGTCAGTTAGGTCAAATCTTAGGGCCACGTGGCTTAATGCCAAACCCGAAAGTGGGTACTGTAACTCCAAACGTTGCTGAAGCAGTGAAAAATGCAAAATCTGGTCAGGTTCGTTACCGTAATGATAAAAACGGTATCATTCACACCACAATCGGTAAAGCAGACTTCACCCCTGAGCAATTAAAAGAAAACTTACAAGCATTACTAGCTGCCTTAACAAAAGCAAAACCTGCTTCTGCTAAAGGCGTATTTATTAAGAAAGTAAGTCTTTCTACCACTCAAGGTGCGGGTGTCGCAGTAGATCAAAACAGTCTATAATTTGAGTTTAAAAAACGGCTTATTGTATTGATAAGCCGTTTTTATATTGGGTTTTATACTGAGAAAATGGCTGAGCAATGGAACTTTTTATTTACATTGATGATAAATCTCTCTATAATGCCCGACCTAAATCTGTTTCGGCAGATTTTTGATGGTGCTTACTATCAAGCCCCGTCCAAGACCGTAGGTGAAATGGTTTCATTTCTTAATAGCAATGCCTGCGTAGATGGTGGACAGACAGAATTTTCTGCTTCTGGACACCTTAGCCTCAAAGAGAGAGCTCACGAATTTAAAGTGCGGTTATTTTTTTGAGATTTTTTAGAAGTTCCGCTTAGGCGGAGTGTATCAGGAGCTAACAGCCAATGGCATTAAATCTTCAAGACAAACAAGCAATTGTTGCTGAAGTAAATGAAGCAGCCAAAGGTGCCCTGTCAGCAGTTATCGCGGATTCCCGTGGTGTGACTGTTGATAAAATGACTGAATTACGTAAAGCAGCTCGTGAAGCTGGTGTTTCAATGCGTGTTGTGCGTAACACCTTGTTACGTCGTGCAGTTGAAGGCACAGATTATGAATGCTTAAAAGATGAGTTTGTAGGTCCAACACTTATCGCATTTTCTACTGAACACCCAGGTGCAGCAGCACGTTTGTTCAAAGATTTTGCAAAAGCAAATGATAAGTTTGAAATTAAAGGTGCAGCCTTTGAAGGTAAGATCCAAGATGTTGAATTCTTAGCAACATTACCAACTTACGAAGAAGCAATTGCACGTTTAATGGGTACAATGAAAGAAGCTGCGGCAGGCAAACTTGTTCGCACTCTTGCAGCATTACGCGACAAATTACAAGAAGCAGCTTAATTACAGCGTTTCTTATTCGGTTTAATTTATTTACTTTAGGAATTGATTGTTATGTCATTAACTAACGAACAAATCATTGAAGCGATTGCTTCTAAATCAGTAACTGAAATCGTAGAATTAATCTCTGCGATGGAAGAAAAATTCGGTGTTTCAGCAGCAGCGGCTGCAGTAGCAGTAGCAGCAGGCGGTGACGCAGGTGCAGCAGAAGAGAAAACTGAATTTGATGTAGTACTTGCAGCAGCTGGTGCAAACAAAGTAGCAGTAATCAAAGCAGTACGTGGTGCAACTGGCTTAGGCTTAAAAGAAGCGAAAGACTTAGTTGAATCTGCACCAGCAGTATTAAAAGAAGGTATTGCTAAAGCAGAAGCTGAAGCACTTAAGAAAGAATTAGAAGAAGCTGGCGCACAAGTAGAAATCAAATAATTTTGATTTTTCTGCGACCAATTCTGGTTCTAAAAGCCCCGATAGAAATATCGGGGTTTTTATTTATATAGCTCTAGTTACTTGACTTTTATTTATCCCTTCTTATATAATCATCAGCCATTTTTAATTCCGCTAAATAGTTTGGATTAAAAATATACTGAATAATCACCGTTTTGTTGCGTGAATCAGGCTAGTTTTCTGGTAGTTTGATGGCAACCCGCTCATCAGAAGTAAGGTTCAGAGTGCGGTATCTGGAAACGGATTCATCATTGATTGAAAATAAGCGAAAAAATGACCGCACTTTTATTTTCTTTCAACTCGGTCTCACTAAAATTTATTGAGGAAAACCAATGGGTTACTCCTATACTGAGAAAAAACGTATTCGTAAAGACTTCGGCAAGCGTCCGCAAGTTTTAAATGTACCATATTTATTAACAATTCAACTTGATTCTTTTGATAAATTTATCCAAAGAGATCCTGAGGGTCAGCAAGGTCTAGAAGCGGCATTCCGTTCTGTATTCCCGATTGTCAGCAATAATGGCAATACAGAATTACAATATGTCAGCTACCGTTTAGGTGAGCCCGTATTTGATGTGCGTGAATGTCAAATTCGCGGTACCACTTATGCTGCGCCATTACGGGTAAAATTGCGTTTGGTTAGCTATGACAAAGATGCCGCACCGGGTACGATCAAAGATATTAAAGAACAAGAAGTGTATATGGGTGAAATTCCATTAATGACAGATAATGGAACATTTGTGATTAATGGTACTGAGCGTGTAATTGTTTCGCAATTGCACCGTAGCCCTGGTGTGTTCTTTGATAGCGACAAAGGTAAAACACACTCATCAGGAAAAGTGCTTTATAATGCACGTATTATTCCTTATCGTGGTTCTTGGTTAGATTTTGAATTTGATCCAAAAGATAACTTATATGCGCGTATTGATCGTCGCCGTAAATTACCTGCGACCATTATTTTGCGTGCCTTAAACTACACGACAGAAGAAATTTTAGATTTATTCTTTGATAAAGTCGTTTTCCAAATTGAAAATAACAAATTATTAATGACCTTAGTGCCAGAAAGATTGCGTGGTGAAACGGCAACTTTCGATATTGTGGCAAATGGAAAAACCTATGTTGAAGTGGGTCGTCGTATTACCGCTCGTCATATTCGTGCGCTTGAAAAAGACAATGTGACTCAGGTTGAAGTGCCAACAGAATACATTGTAGGCAAAGTGGCTGCGAAAGACTATGTTGATCTTGAAACGGGTGAAGTGATTTGTCCAGCCAATGGTGAAATGACACTAGAGGTTTTAGCAAAATTATCACAAGCGGGTTATAAAACCATTGAAACCCTATTTACGAACGATTTAGATTACGGTCCATATATTTCAGATACCTTACGTGTTGATCCAACCACTGATCGTTTGAGTGCATTGGTTGAAATTTATCGTATGATGCGTCCGGGTGAGCCACCAACAAAAGAAGCGGCAGAAGGCTTGTTTGATAACCTTTTCTTCTCGGCAGATCGCTACGATTTATCGGCGGTAGGTCGAATGAAATTCAACCGCTCTTTAGGCATTGAAGAAACAACGGGCAGCGGTATCTTAAGTAAAGAAGATATTGTCAATGTGATGCGTAAATTGATTGATATCCGTAATGGTCGTGGTGAAGTTGATGACATTGACCACTTAGGTAACCGCCGTATTCGTTCTGTGGGTGAAATGGCAGAAAACCAATTCCGTATTGGTTTAGTACGTGTTGAGCGTGCAGTGAAAGAGCGTCTTTCTTTAGGCGATCTTGAAGCGGTAACTCCACAAGATTTAATTAATGCGAAACCAATTTCAGCAGCGGTGAAAGAATTCTTTGGTTCATCACAACTTTCTCAATTTATGGATCAGAATAACCCGCTTTCAGAAGTGACGCATAAACGCCGTATTTCTGCATTAGGGCCGGGCGGTTTAACTCGTGAACGTGCAGGCTTCGAGGTGCGAGATGTTCACGCAACCCATTATGGACGTGTGTGTCCAATTGAAACGCCTGAAGGTCCAAACATCGGTTTGATCAACTCGCTAGCGGTGTATGCGCGTACTAATGATTACGGTTTTTTAGAAACCCCATACCGCAAAGTGGTAAATGGTCAAGTTACGGAAGAAATTGAATATTTATCAGCCATTGAAGAAGGCAAATATATCATCGCACAGGCAAACTCAAATTTAGATGAGGAATTACGCTTTACCGATACTTTCGTAACCTGTCGTGGTGAGCATGGTGAATCTGGTTTATATCGTCCAGAAGAAATTCACTATATGGACGTATCAACACAGCAAATCGTTTCTGTGGCAGCAGCGTTGATTCCATTCCTTGAGCACGATGATGCAAACCGTGCCTTGATGGGGGCGAACATGCAACGCCAAGCCGTGCCAACCTTGCGTGCAGATAAACCATTAGTCGGTACAGGTATGGAAAAACCTGTGGCATTAGACTCTGGGGTAGCGGTAGTCGCAAAACGCGGTGGAACAATCCAATATGTTGATGCTTCACGTATCGTGGTTAAAGTAAACGAAGATGAAACTATCGCAGGCGAAGCGGGGATTGATATTTACAATCTTGTGAAATATACCCGTTCTAACCAAAACACCTGTATCAACCAAATTCCTTGTGTGCAATTAGGTGAGCCTATTGAACGTGGTGAAATTCTTGCTGATGGGCCATCAACAGATTTAGGTGAACTTGCGCTTGGGCAAAATATGCGCGTCGCATTTATGCCTTGGAATGGTTATAACTTTGAAGACTCAATGTTAGTGTCTGAGCGTGTAGTACAAGAAGATCGTTTCACGACTATTCATATTCAAGAACTTTCTTGTGTGGCACGTGATACCAAACTGGGTTCAGAAGAAATCACCGCAGATATTCCAAACGTCGGTGAGGCCGCATTAAGCAAACTCGATGAATCAGGGATTGTATATATTGGTGCAGAAGTAAAAGGCGGCGATATTCTTGTGGGTAAAGTCACACCAAAAGGTGAAACCCAATTAACCCCAGAAGAAAAATTATTACGCGCCATCTTTGGTGAAAAAGCCTCAGATGTAAAAGATTCTTCACTACGCGTACCAAATAGCGTATCAGGTACTGTGATTGACGTTCAAGTTTTCACCCGTGATGGTGTAGAAAAAGATAAACGTGCATTAGAAATTGAAGAAATGCAATTAAAACAAGCGAAAAAAGATCTTGTCGAAGAATTAGAGATCTTAGAAGCAGGTTTATTTGCTCGTGTACGTAACGTATTAATTTCTGGCGGAATCTCTGAAGCGCAGTTAGATAAACTAGAACGCACAAAATGGTTAGAACAAACCCTTTCAGATGAAGACAAACAAAGCCAATTAGAACAATTAGCCGAACAATACGAAGAACTTCGCAAAGACTTTGAACACAAACTTGAAGTCAAACGTGGCAAAATTATCCAAGGTGATGATCTTGCACCGGGCGTATTGAAAGTGGTGAAAGTGTATCTTGCAGTGAAACGTCAAATCCAACCGGGTGATAAAATGGCGGGTCGTCACGGTAACAAAGGGGTTATCTCAAAAATTAACCCAGTTGAAGATATGCCGTATGACGAAAATGGTCAGCCAGTGGATATCGTATTGAACCCGCTGGGCGTACCTTCACGTATGAACATTGGTCAGATTCTTGAAACACACTTAGGTTTAGCGGCGAAAGGAATTGGTGATCAAATCAATGCAATGATCAAACAAAAACAAGATGTTGAGAAATTGCGTGGTTATATCCAAAAAGCCTATGACTTAGGTGGTGGCTCACAAAAAGTGGATCTTTCAACCTTTACAGATGAAGAAGTGATGCGTTTAGCGCAAAACTTACGCAAAGGTTTACCATTAGCAACACCAGTATTTGACGGGGCGCACGAAGAAGAAATTAAAGGCTTGTTAGAGCTAGGTGGCTTACCAACGTCTGGTCAAATCACCTTATATGATGGTCGTACCGGTGAGAAATTTGAACGTCCTGTAACCGTGGGTTATATGTATATGCTCAAATTGAACCACTTAGTGGATGACAAAATGCACGCACGTTCAACAGGTTCTTATAGTCTTGTGACGCAACAACCATTGGGTGGTAAAGCACAATTTGGTGGTCAGCGTTTCGGTGAGATGGAGGTATGGGCGCTCGAAGCTTATGGTGCGGCTTACACCTTACAAGAAATGCTTACAGTGAAATCTGATGATGTGAATGGTCGTACGAAGATGTATAAAAATATCGTGAGCGGTAACCAACAAATGGATCCGGGTACGCCAGAATCTTTCAACGTAATTATGAAAGAAATTCGTTCACTGGGTATTAACATCGACTTAGATGAAGAATAATCTGATAAGCGAAAGCTAAAGTACGCTCAAGTGCGGTGAAAAAATGTTGAAATTTTACACCGCACTTGGATAAGTTTAACTCCGACAGGAGCAAAATCTGTGAAAGACTTAGTTAAGTTTTTAAAAGCACAATCAAAAACTTCAGAAGATTTTGATGTGATTAAAATTGGTTTAGCCTCACCGGATATGATCCGTTCTTGGTCATTTGGTGAAGTTAAAAAACCTGAAACTATCAACTACCGTACGTTTAAACCAGAGCGTGACGGGCTTTTCTGTGCGCGTATTTTCGGGCCAGTAAAAGACTACGAATGTTTATGTGGAAAATATAAACGTTTAAAACACCGTGGTGTGATCTGTGAAAAATGTGGTGTCGAAGTTACTCAAGCAAAAGTTCGTCGTGAACGTATGGGACATATTGAGTTAGCTTCTCCAGTTGCACACATTTGGTTCTTAAAATCTTTACCATCCCGTATCGGTTTATTATTAGATATGCCGTTGCGTGATATTGAACGTGTACTTTATTTTGAATCTTACATTGTTACTGAACCGGGAATGACGGATCTGGAAAAAGGTCAATTATTAACGGAAGAACAATATATGGACGCTGAAGATCGTTGGGCTGACGAATTTGAAGCGAAAATGGGAGCGGAAGCGATCCAAGCGTTATTACGCGATATGGATCTAGAAGTGGAATGCGAGAACTTGCGTGAAGAATTGCAAGAAACCAATTCAGAGACGAAACGTAAAAAAATCACTAAACGCTTAAAATTATTAGAATCTTTCATTCAATCAGGCAATAAACCTGAATGGATGGTGATGACAGTATTACCTGTTTTACCACCAGATTTACGTCCATTAGTACCGCTTGATGGCGGACGCTTTGCAACGTCTGATTTAAATGATTTATATCGTCGTGTGATTAACCGTAATAACCGTTTAAAACGTTTATTAGACTTGATTGCACCGGATATTATCGTGCGTAACGAAAAACGGATGTTACAAGAATCTGTCGATGCGTTATTGGATAATGGTCGTCGTGGTCGTGCAATTACGGGTTCTAACCGCCGTCCATTGAAATCACTTGCGGATATGATCAAAGGTAAACAAGGTCGTTTCCGTCAAAACTTATTAGGTAAACGTGTTGATTATTCTGGTCGTTCTGTAATTACAGTGGGTCCATACTTACATCTACATCAATGTGGTTTACCGAAAAAAATGGCATTGGAATTATTCCGTCCATTTATTTACGCGAAATTAGAAAGCCGTGGCTTTGCAACAACCATCAAAGCGGCGAAGAAAATGGTTGAGCGTGAAGATGCTATCGTATGGGATATTTTGGCCGAAGTGATTCGTGAACATCCAATCTTATTAAACCGTGCGCCAACCTTGCACCGTTTGGGTATTCAGGCTTTTGAACCAATCTTAATTGAAGGTAAAGCGATTCAATTACACCCATTAGTGTGTGCCGCATTTAACGCGGACTTCGATGGTGACCAAATGGCGGTTCACGTACCATTAACCCTTGAAGCTCAGCTTGAAGCACGTGCGTTGATGATGTCAACCAACAACATTCTTTCACCAGCTAATGGTGAGCCGATTATCGTACCATCACAAGACGTGGTATTAGGTCTTTACTATATGACACGCGATAAAGTGAACGGTAAAGGCGAAGGAATGTTATTACAAGATCCGCGTGAAGCAGAAAAAGCTTATCGTACAGGACAAGCTGAATTACATTCTCGTGTGAAAGTACGTATCACAGAATATGTGAAAGATGCTGCTGATGAGTTTGTTCCACAAACGAACCTTGTGGATACCACAATTGGTCGTGCCATTTTATGGATGATTGCACCAAAAGGAATGCCATTTAGCTTATTCAATCAAACCCTAGGCAAAAAAGCGATTTCTAAATTAATCAATGAAAGTTATCGTCGTCTTGGATTGAAAGCGAGCGTGCTATTTGCTGACCAAATTATGTACACTGGTTTTGCTTATGCTGCACGTTCTGGTTCATCAGTCGGTATTGATGATATGGTGATCCCGGCGAAAAAATATGAAATTATTTCAGCCGCAGAACAAGAAGTTGCAGAAATTCAAGAGCAATTCCAATCAGGTTTAGTTACCGCAGGTGAGCGTTATAACAAAGTCATCGATATTTGGGCAGCCGCAAATGAACGTGTTGCTAAAGCGATGATGGAAAACCTTTCACAAGAAGAAGTCGTAAACCGTGAAGGGGAGCTGGAAAAACAAGCGTCATTTAACAGTATCTTTATGATGGCTGATTCTGGGGCGCGTGGTTCTGCCGCACAGATTCGTCAGCTTGCTGGTATGCGTGGTTTGATGGCTCGTCCAGATGGCTCAATTATCGAAACACCAATTACCGCGAACTTCCGCGAAGGGCTAAACGTACTTCAGTACTTTATTTCAACCCACGGTGCGCGTAAAGGTTTGGCGGATACCGCATTGAAAACGGCAAACTCAGGTTACTTAACTCGCCGTTTAGTGGATGTGGCACAAGATTTAGTGATCATTGAAGATGACTGTGGTACTTACGAAGGTATCGTAATGACCCCATTAATTGAGGGGGGCGATGTAAAAGAGCCTTTACGTGATCGTGTATTAGGTCGTGTTGCCGCAGAAGACATCTTAAAACCGGGTACAGACGAAGTTTTAATCCCACGTAATACCTTATTAGATGAAAAACTTTGTGACCTCATTGATGAAAATTCCGTTGATAGCATTAAAGTACGTTCAGTCGTAACCTGTGATACTAACTTTGGTGTATGTGCGAAATGTTACGGACGCGATCTGGCGCGCGGACACCTTATTAACCAAGGTGAAGCGGTAGGTGTTATTGCTGCACAATCAATCGGTGAGCCGGGTACACAGCTAACGATGCGTACATTCCATATCGGTGGTGCGGCATCTGCGGCAGCAAAAGAATCAAGTATTCAAGTTAAGAATAACGGTACGTTACGTTTAGCAAACGTGAAATTTGTTACCAACAAAGAAGGCAAATTGGTATTAACTTCTCGTAACACTGAATTAACTGTCATTGATGCCTTTGGTCGTACCAAAGAGCATTATAAAGTGCCTTACGGTGCAGTATTAAACAAAGCAGATGGTGATGAAGTGAACGCAGGGGAAACCGTTGCAAACTGGGATCCACATACTATGCCAGTGGTTTCCGAAGTATCAGGTTTCGTGAAATTTGTTGATATTGTTGATGGTTTAACCGTAACTCGTCAAACCGATGAATTAACAGGTTTATCTTCAATCGTCGTACAAGATGTGGGTGAGCGTGCAACAGCCGGTAAGGATTTACGTCCAACTATCAAACTAGTCGATGCACAAGGTAATGATGTTCTCATTGCAGGTTCGGATATGCCAGCGCAGTACACCTTACCGGGTAAAGCGATTGTTACCCTTGAAGATGGTGCAGAGGTTCACGTCGGGGATTCCCTTGCACGTATTCCACAAGAATCAGCAGGAACCAAAGATATTACCGGTGGTCTTCCACGCGTAGCCGATCTCTTTGAAGCGCGTAAACCGAAAGAACCTGCAATCTTAGCAGAAATTTCCGGTATTGTTTCCTTCGGTAAAGAAACCAAAGGTAAACGTCGCTTACTTATCACCCCAACAGAAGGTGAAGTGTACGAAGAAATGATTCCAAAATGGCGTCAGCTCAACGTATTTGAAGGCGAAATGGTAGAGCGTGGGGATCTGATTTCTGATGGTGCAGAAACGCCACACGATATTCTACGTTTGCGCGGTGTACACGCAGTAACTGATTACATTGTTAACGAAGTGCAAGAAGTTTACCGCTTACAAGGGGTAAAAATTAACGATAAACATATCGAAGTTATCGTTCGCCAAATGTTGCGTAAAGCCATCATCACGAAGGCTTATGACTCTGAATTCTTAGAAGGTGAGCAAGTAGAAGTTGCACGTGTGAAAATGGTTAACCAAAAACGTGAAGCGGAAGGTAAACCATTGGTTGAGTTTGAGCGTGAGTTATTGGGTATCACCAAAGCCTCATTGGCGACCGAATCCTTTATCTCAGCCGCCTCATTCCAAGAAACCACTCGCGTGCTTACGGAAGCAGCTGTGGCAGGTAAACGCGATGAATTGCGTGGTTTGAAAGAGAACGTTATCGTTGGTCGTTTGATCCCAGCAGGTACAGGTTTTGCGTATCACCAACAACGCCAGAAAAACCGTGCTGCGGGTATTGTAGAACCTGAGCAACCAACGAAAGCCTCAATGGTTTCAGATGAAGACATTGCCTCTGAATTTACATTCAGTGCTGATGATGCCACCGCAAGTTTAGCAGAAATGTTAAATATGGCAGAAGATGCAGAATAAAATTTAGTCTTTAAGTCATCGAAAGCCCGAATATCATTTCGGGCTTTTTTATTACTTGGGATTAGGGGCATTAATATTTAGGTAAGCATATAAAGTGCGGTGAAAAATTCATAAATTTTATACCGCTCTTAAAACGTTATCTGAGTTAAATTTTTCCTCTCAATTTCGATAAAATTGCTTTATTTTCAAAATAATATCAAGCATAATCCGCCCTTTCATTTTATTAACAAACTAGGAAAACAAATGACAGTTCAAACAACAGAAAAATTGGCAAATCCGGGGCCTTTAGGCTTATGCGGTTTTGCTTTAACAACGTGGCTATTGAGTTTAATTAATGCAGGGATTTTTGCTAAACAAGATGGGATCGCAGTTGTGTTAGCAATGGCATTCGCCTTTGGTGGAACAGCACAATTAATCGCAGGTATAATGGAATACCGCAAAGGTAATACCTTTGGCTTTACTGCTTTCATCAGCTATGGGGCATTCTGGTGGTCTTGGGCATTGTTCGTACAATTTATGCCAACTGCAAGCCCTGCCTTTTTAGGTTGTTATTTAGCTGCTTGGGGAACTTTTACTTTAATGATGTTTATTGCCTCATTTAGCAAACCAAAAGCGTTACGTGTGGTCTTCTTCTTTCTTGTGCTAACGTTCTACGCATTAGCAATCGGCGATGGTTTTGGTTATCACCATATCGTGAATATTGGTGGGTATTTAGGGTTAATCACAGCATTAGCCGCATTTTATCTCGCTGCTGCGGAAATGATTAACGAAAATTTTGGTCGAGAGATTTTACCGATTTAATATTTAAAAAATAGTGCGATAACGCACTATTTTTTTGCGTAAATTTTAATAGTTTTTGATTGATAAACCTGTAAAATGCCTCATCATATTTCATTAGAAATACTTATTAATACAACCCTAACAAAAGTGCGGTGAGTTTTTATGAATTTTTCTATGCAACCTATTGCAGCCACAACGCAAGGCGCTTGGCTTTTAACCCAAGGATCAAACATTTTTCTGGTAAATGAAAAATTACCTGAGGGCAAGGCGGAAGCGTTTCAATTAACGGGGCTTTTAGCAATGGAAATTGGGCGTTGGAATGATCAACCACTTTGGCTTGTTGCAGAACAGGAAGATTTACGAACTTACACGTCTTTGCGTAGTTTGTTGCATTTGCCTGAAACACAATTTAATTTGCTCAATCGTGGTGTAGAAATTAACCATTTCCTAAAAACTCACCGCTTTTGTGGGAAATGTGGGGCGAGAATGGCAATGGTGAAAGACGAATTGGCGGTGCAATGTGAAAACTCCGCCTGTTCTTACCGCACTTATCCTGTGATTTGCCCTTCAATTATCGTGGCAGTTCGCCGTGGTAAGCAGATTTTGCTCGCTAATCATCAGCGTCATCAACAAGAAAAAATGTACACAACCTTGGCGGGCTTTGTGGAAGCGGGGGAGAGTTTTGAGCAAACGGTAAAACGTGAAGTGTTTGAAGAAACGGGAATCAAGGTGAAAAATATTCGCTATTTTGGTAGCCAGCCTTGGGCATTTCCTAATTCGCAAATGGTGGGGTTTTTAGCTGATTATGTTTCGGGGGAGATTCGTGTGCAAGAGACAGAGATTCAAGATGCACAGTGGTTTGATTATGATAAACCCTTGCCAAATTTGCCACCACAAGGCACTATTGCGTTGAAGTTAATTAATGCCACACTGGCACTTTGTGCCGCTGATGATAAAAGTGCGGTAGAAAAATAAAGGAAGTTAAGATGTCTGAATTAAAAAATGATCGTTATTTACGTGCGCTTCTGCGTGAACCTGTGGATATGACCCCAGTATGGATGATGCGTCAAGCAGGGCGTTATTTACCAGAATATAAAGCCACACGTGCGCAAGCAGGGGATTTTATGTCCCTTTGTCGTAATGCCGAGCTGGCTTGTGAGGTTACGCTACAACCTTTACGCCGTTATAATTTGGACGCTGCAATTTTGTTTTCTGATATTCTCACTATTCCAGATGCAATGGGGCTAGGTTTGAGCTTTGGGGCTGGGGAAGGACCAAAATTTGCCCATCCAATAGAAAATAGAAGTGCGGTGGAAAATTTGCCGATTCCTGATCCTGAACAAGAATTGCAATATGTGATGAATGCAGTGCGAACTATTCGCCGTGAACTCAAAGGTGAAGTGCCGTTAATTGGATTTTCTGGCAGTCCTTGGACGCTTGCGACTTATATGGTGGAAGGTGGTAGCAGCAAGGCTTTCACGAAAATTAAGAAAATGCTTTATAGCGATCCAAAAACCTTGCATTTATTACTCGACAAATTAGCGGATTCCGTTGCCCTTTACCTCAATGCGCAAATTAAAGCAGGGGCGCAATCAGTGATGATTTTTGACACTTGGGGCGGTGTGCTAGCGCATCGTGAATATCTTGAATTTTCGCTACAATATATGCGAAAAATTGTGGAAAACCTCATTCGTCATTATGATGAACGCAAAGTACCAGTTACCTTATTCACCAAAGGTGGCGGATTGTGGTTAGAACATATCGCGAACACAGGTTGTGATGCAGTTGGTTTGGATTGGACCGTGGATCTCGCAGAGGCGAAAAAGCGTATCGGGCATAAAGTGGCACTACAAGGTAATATGGATCCTTCCGTGCTTTATGCTTCTCCTGAACGCATTGAACAAGAAGTGCGGTCAATTTTGGCGGATTTTGGTGAAGGAAGCGGGCATATCTTTAATCTTGGTCATGGTATTCATCAAGATGTACCTGAAATCAGTCCGAAGATTTTCGTTGATGCGATTCATCATTATTCTCAGTCTTATCATAAATAAGGGCAAACAATGCGTAATCCTATTCATAAACGCTTAGAACATTTAGCAAGTTGGCAGCATATCACTTTTATGGCGTGCCTATGTGAACGAATGTTGCCGAATTTTCAGCTTTTTTGCCAAGTAACAGAGCAGCCTGAGCAAAGTCGAGTTTATCAAAATATTCTGAATTTAACCTGGGAATATTTAACCGTGAAAGGGGCAAACATCAATTTTGATAATCAGTTAGAAAAGTTTGAGTCGATTATCCCAGATGTAAATAATTACGACTTTTATGGTGTAGTGCCCGCGATTGATGCGTGCGAGGCGCTTTCTGAATTATTACACAGCCTGATTGCGGGAGAAACTTTAGAACACGCGGTGCAAGTGAGTTTGATTTCTTTGCAAACTGTTACTGGATTATTGGAAATGCATTTAGATCGGGAATTATCCGAGCAAGAACTCAAAGCAAGTGAAGAAATTGAGCAAGAACTAGATGTACAATGGCAGATCTACCGTACGCTCCGAGAGAGCGAAGAGCGTGATATTTCCTTGATTTTAACCCTTAAAAATGAAATTCGAGCTGAAGGGATTTCAAATATCGGTATAGAATTTAACCAATAATGTGATTTAGGCGACATTTTTGTGATTTATTGCTTTGTTTTATATCGAAGTTGATTTATGCTTTAGCACACTGTGAATACAGTATTTCTTAATAGACTTAGGTGTTAGGTATGTCCTAATACGCTTAATTTAATCGAAAATAGAGAAGGTACTAATTTATGAACAAAACGGATTTAATTGATGCAATTGCAAGTGCAGCAGAGTTAAATAAAAAACAAGCTAAAGCTGCATTAGAAGCAACTTTAGATGCTATCGCAGGGAGCTTAAAAGCAGGTCAACCAGTTCAATTAATCGGCTTTGGTACATTTAAAGTGAATGAGCGTAAAGCACGTACTGGTCGCAATCCGCAAACGGGTGCAGAAATCCAAATTGCTGCTTCTAAAGTGCCTGCATTCGTTGCTGGTAAAGCATTAAAAGACGCAATTAAATAATTATTGTCTTTATTTTTCTGACCCTGCGTAATGCAGGGTTTTTTATTTATGCTACTTGATAAATAGCCTTCTTCTCTATTTTAACCAATTTTCTATTTACATTTTCCTTTTCTTTCTATAATATTCCGAACCGAAATTTAAATCTGATTAAGTGTTATGAAACGAAATATTCAGCCAAGAAATACCCAGCAACGCCGTCATCGTATTGTGCAATTATTACAAAGCCAAGGTGAAGTTAGTGTAGAGCAACTTGTGCAATTATTTGACACCTCAGAAGTGACTATTCGCAAAGATTTAACCGCGCTTGAGGCAAATGGAGTATTAGTACGCCGTTATGGTGGGGCGATTTTAATGCCGCAAGAATTGCTGGATGAAAACCAAGACGAGCATCTTTCAAAACGAAAGTTAGCGATTGCAAAAAAAGCGGCAGAACGGATTGCCGATCATAATCGCATCATTATTGATAGCGGTAACACAACCGCTGCATTGATCAATCAGCTCAATAAGAAGCAAGGTTTGGTCGTGATGACGAACTCACTTTCCGTCGCCACGCAGTTGCGTGCTTTAGAAAATGAGCCAACGCTATTGATGACAGGGGGGACTTGGGATACCCGTTCTGAATCTTTTCAAGGGCAAGTTGCCGCACAGGTGTTACGTTCATACAATTTTGATCAGCTCTTTATTGGTGCAGATGGCATTGATCTTGAACGCGGTACCACGACATTTAATGAATTAGTGGATTTAAGTCGTGTTATGGCGGATGTTTCCCGTGAAGTTATCGTTATGGTGGAATCACAAAAAATTGGCAGAAAAATGCCAAATATCGAATTAACCTGGCAACAAATTGATGTATTAGTCACAGATGATTTGTTGGCAGAAGACATTAGACAGCAAATCGAAGCACAAGGCGTAGAGGTTATTTGTGCAAGTGCGGTCTAAATTTTAAGTATTTTTTATTATTTTTTTAACATTGAAACAAAGGATATTTTATGTGTGGAATTGTTGGTGCAGTAGCACAACGTGATGTAGCAGAAATTCTGGTTGATGGATTACATCGTTTGGAATACCGTGGTTATGATTCCGCGGGTGTGGCGGTATTAGATGCAGATCATAATATGCAAATTGTTCGCCGAGTAGGGAAAGTCAATGCGCTGGATGAAGCGATTGAAGCGAACCCCATTTTAGGCGGAACAGGGATTGCACATACACGTTGGGCTACCCACGGTGAGCCTTCAGAAGCTAATGCTCACCCACATCGCTCTGGTAAAATTGCTATTGTACATAATGGTATTATTGAAAATTACGAAGAATTACGTGAGGAATTGCAAAAACGCGGTTATATATTTCTTTCTCAAACCGATACAGAAGTTATTGCGCACCTAGTAGAATGGGAATATCGCACTGCTAGCTCATTATTAGACGCCGTGCAAAAAACCGTGGCACAATTGCGCGGCGCTTATGGTATGGTTGCGATGTATCAAGATGAACCTGAACATCTTGTTGTCGCTCGTTCTGGTAGCCCATTGGTTATCGGCTTAGGTGTGGGAGAAAATTTCCTTGCCTCTGATCCGCTTGCCCTCTTAAGTGTTACACGTCGTTTTATTTACTTAGAAGAAGGGGATGTTGCTGAAATTTCTCGCCGAGATGTGCAAATTTTTGATGCGCAAGGTAATGCCGTTGAGCGTGAAGTACACGAAGGACATTTTGAAGCGGATGCGGCAGATAAAGGACAATATCGCCACTATATGCAAAAAGAAATTTTTGAACAGCCTGTTGCAATTATGAATACCTTAGATGGCCGCATCGTCAATGGTAAAGTGAATATTGATGCCATTGGCCCTAATGCCGCAGAAATCTTGAAAAAAGTGGAACATATTCAAATTGTTGCCTGTGGTACGTCGTATAATGCAGGTATGGTTGCGCGCTACTGGTTTGAATCTATTGCTGGGGTGAGCTGTGATGTGGAAATTGCTTCGGAATTCCGCTATCGCAAATTTGTAACACGTCCAAACAGTTTATTAATTACCCTTTCACAATCAGGAGAAACAGCAGATACTTTAGCTGCATTACGTTTAGCGAAAGAATCGGGTTATATGACAGCAATGACCATCTGTAACGTGGCAAGCTCTTCATTAGTACGTGAATCTGATTTTGCCTTTATGACCCGTGCTGGGGTGGAAATTGGTGTGGCATCCACCAAAGCATTTACCACGCAATTAACTTGCTTATTACTATTAAATGCAGCAATTGGGCGTTTAAAAGGCACTGTGAGTGAAGAACAAGAACATCATATCGTACAGGCTTTACAACGCTTACCAGCACAAATTGAAAGTGCGCTAGTTTTTGATAAACAGATTGAAAAACTCTCTGAAGATTTTGCTGAAAAACATCATACATTATTCTTAGGACGTGGTGAGTTTTACCCCATTGCAATGGAATCTGCATTGAAATTGAAAGAAATTTCTTATATTCACGCAGAGGCCTATGCGGCAGGAGAATTAAAACACGGCCCATTAGCCCTAATTGATAGCGATATGCCTGTGATTGTGGTTGCGCCAGAAAATGATTTACTGGAAAAAGTAAAATCAAATATTGAGGAAGTTCGCGCTCGTGGTGGTCAGCTTTATATTTTCGCAGATCACGATGCGGGTTTCAGCGATGGCGAAGGCTTTAAAACGATCGTATTGCCGAAAGTTGATGAAGTTACTGCACCCATTTTTTACACTGTGCCGTTACAACTCCTTTCTTACCACATTGCCTTAATTAAAGGCACTGATGTGGATCAACCTCGTAATCTTGCTAAAGCGGTTACGGTGGAATAAGTTTTCTAACAGCCTTGTAATGATTTGCAAGGCTGTTTTTTATTCTTCATTTTCTAGTCTGTTCTCATTGCTTAACGCAAACGAATTGACTACACTATGCACGCTTTTGTGATGTGCTTTTATGTATATATTAGCAAATCTCCTTTCTTAACACTTTAAAGGCTACCCGTGAGTAGCAAAAGGACATCTATGAAAAACAACGTAAATGATTATGGCTGGAAAGCCTTGATTGGCTCTGCCGTGGGCTATGCAATGGACGGTTTTGATTTACTCATTCTTGGCTTTATGCTTAGTGCCATTTCTGCTGATTTAGCATTATCAAGCGCCCAGGCAGGATCTTTAGTTACTTGGACATTAATCGGAGCGGTAGCCGGTGGCATAATTTTTGGTGCGTTAAGTGATCGTTATGGACGTGTGCGAGTATTAACTTGGACAATTGTTCTCTTTGCCGTGTTTACAGGGTTATGTGCGTTTGCTCAAGGCTATTGGGATTTACTAATCTATCGTACTATTGCTGGTATTGGCTTAGGTGGTGAATTTGGGATTGGAATGGCATTAGCGGCAGAAGCGTGGCCTGCTCGCCATCGTGCCAAAGCAGCTTCTTATGTGGCGCTTGGGTGGCAAATCGGTGTATTGGGCGCGGTGCTGCTTACCCCATTATTATTGCCAATAATCGGCTGGCGAGTAATGTTTATTGTGGGCATTTTCCCTGCTCTTGTTGCGTGGTATTTACGAAGAAAATTACACGAGCCAGAGGTTTTTACGGAAAAACAGACCGCACTTTCCACTACACATCCTACACAATCTAAATGGCAGGCATTCCGAGAGTCTTTCCAATTATTGGTGAAAGATAAGCAAACAGCAAAAGTGAGCTTGGGCGTGGTGATACTTACATCTGTACAAAATTTTGGTTATTACGGCATAATGATTTGGTTACCTAACTTCCTTTCTAAACAGCTTGGGTTCAGTTTAACTAAATCTGGTGTTTGGACTGCGGTAACTGTGTGTGGAATGATGAGTGGTATCTGGATTTTTGGCCGTCTTGCCGACAAAATCGGGCGTAAGCCAAGTTTTCTGCTTTTCCAGCTTGGTGCTATTATCAGCGTCATCACTTATTCGCAACTGACTGAACCAAGCGCTATGCTCATTGCGGGGGCATTCTTAGGAATGTTCGTAAACGGAATGATGGGGGGCTATGGTGCATTAATGGCAGAGGCCTATCCGACCCAAGCTCGTGCCACTGCACAAAATGTGTTGTTTAATCTTGGACGTGCTGTAGGTGGCTTTGGCCCAGTAGTTGTCGGGGCAGTGGTGGCGACTTATTCTTTTTCTACTGCGATTGCTTTCCTTGCCTTGATTTATGTGATCGATATGATCGCGACCCTTTTCTTAATTCCAGAATTGAAAGGTAAACTATTGGATTAATGGATAAAAATGATGAGCAATTTAGTTATGCTCGTCATTTTCTAGTTTGATTGACAATTCCTTACATTTATCCCACAAATTTCTGCTCAAAAAATGAGAATATCCGTTATAATCATCCGCTTAACATAAAAGAAAAGAGATAACAACGATGATACGCTTTGAAAATGTCAGCAAGGCTTATTTAGGCGGCAAGCCTGCCTTGCAGGGATTAAACTTTCATCTTCCCGTAGGGAGTATGACCTATGTTCTCGGGCATTCTGGCGCGGGAAAAAGTACCTTATTGAAACTCATTATGGGAATGGAGCGCGCGAATGGCGGGCAAATTTGGTTTAACGGACACGATATTACACGTTTGTCTAAACACGAATTGCCATTTTTACGTCGCCAAATTGGTATGGTGCATCAAGACTATCGTCTGCTTGCCGATCGTTGTATTGTTGATAATGTGGCATTACCATTAATTATTTCAGGTATTCATCCAAAAGAAGCACAAAGTCGAGCCTTAGCCGCGTTAGATCGTGTTGGTTTACGTGATCGTGCCAATCACTTGCCTATCCATTTATCTGGTGGAGAACAACAGCGCGTGGATATTGCTCGTGCCATTGTACATAAGCCTCAATTATTACTTGCCGATGAGCCAACAGGCAATTTAGATAACGCGCTTTCTCTCGATATTTTTAATTTATTTGAAGAGTTTAACCGCCTTGGTATGACGGTGTTAATTGCCACTCACGATATTAATATTGTTCAACAAAAACCAAAACCTTGTTTAATCTTAGAACAAGGTCATTTACGTTAAGGAAAGTGAAATGAGTTCTCGTCCAATTAATGCGTCTTGGTGGGTTCAAACCCATTATGTGCTACGAGCGGTGCTGGCAGATCTAATTAAGAAAAAATATGCCACCCTATTAACCATTCTCGTGATCGCCGCTTCGCTAACTGTGCCAACGGTGAGCTATTTGTTATGGAAAAATATTCATCAAGCCACCACACAATTTTATCCTGAAAGCGAATTTACCGTTTATTTGCATAAAAATCTCACGGAAGCCGATGCTAATTTAGTGGTGGAAAAAATTCGCCAACAATCTGGGGTAGAAAGTCTGAATTATATTTCTCGTCAAGAGAGTCTTAATGAGTTTAAAAACTGGTCTGGTTTTAGTGAAGGCTTGGATATTCTAGATGATAATCCGCTGCCTGCGGTAGTGATTATTAAGCCAAGCAAAGACTATAATGAAAGCCAAAAACGCAATGAATTAAGGGAAAACTTAGCTAAAATAAAAGGCGTGCAAGAAGTGCGTTTAGATAATAATTTAATGGAAAAACTCACCGCACTTTCGTGGCTCATTGCACATATTGCGGTAGTTTGCACACTTTTGATGGCTATTTCCGTTTTTCTCGTGATTGGCAACAGTATTCGCTCTGATGTGTATAGCAACAAAGCGAATATTGAAGTGATGAAATTGCTTGGTGCCACAGATCAATTTATCCTACGTCCTTTCCTTTACACAGGTATGATCTATGCCGTCCTAGGAGGATTATTGGCTTGCGTGTTCAGTGCCATTGTAATTGGCTATTTTACAAGTGCGGTGAAATATGTGACGGAAATTTTTGCGGTAAATTTTGAGCTACACGGCATAATGATTGGCGAGTTACTATTTTTGCTCGCAATGTGTGCTCTCTTGGGCTACATCGCCGCGTGGTTATCGGCAAAAAAATACAGCTAATTTTTCTCGTTCTTTTAATCCCCTTTTGCCTTGTAAAAAGGGGATTTTTCTTTCCTTTTTCGATTTTTTCAACGCTCGCCGAGCTAAATTGAGTATTCTTTATAGAAAGATCAATTATTCGCAACTTTTTTTAGAAAAATGCTTGCTTTTGTTTACGCTATCTTGTACGTTTTTTTGCACGGTTTAACGTAATTAATTTCCTGTGAATTAAAGCCGAAGGGTTATACTTTTAACCTTTTTACTGGGCATAATTCATCCAGATTTTATTTTCAACACAACATTACTTATAAGGAAAATTTTATGCAAAACGTTGGTTTTATCGGTTGGCGTGGAATGGTGGGTTCCGTACTAATGGATCGTATGCAGCAAGAAAATGATTTCGCGAATATCAACCCTATCTTTTTTACCACTTCACAAGCCGGTCAAAAAGCCCCTGTTTTCGCGGGCAAAGAAGCTGGTGTGTTAAAAGATGCGTTTGACATCGCGGAATTACAAAAATTAGACATTATCGTTACCTGCCAAGGCGGTGATTATACCAATGAAGTCTATCCAAAACTAAAAGCAACAGGGTGGAACGGCTATTGGATTGATGCAGCTTCTGCATTACGTATGGACAAAGATGCAATTATCGTACTTGATCCTGTAAACCAGAATGTGATCAGTGAAGGGCTAAAAAATGGTGTGAAAACCTTCGTGGGCGGAAACTGTACAGTGAGCTTAATGTTAATGGCATTAGGCGGATTATTTGAACGTGATTTGGTGGAATGGGTATCCGTTGCCACTTACCAAGCTGCCTCTGGCGCGGGTGCAAAAAATATGCGTGAATTATTAGTGCAAATGGGGGAATTAGAAGCGTCTGTTAAAGCTGAATTAGCAAATCCAGCTTCATCAATCTTAGATATTGAACGCAAAGTAACGGCAAAAATGCGTGATGCGTCCTTCCCAATTGATAATTTTGGTGCGCCACTTGCCGGTAGTTTAATCCCTTGGATCGATAAATTATTACCGGAAACAGGGCAAACGAAAGAAGAATGGAAAGGCTATGCAGAAACCAATAAAATTTTAGGTTTAAGTGACAATCCAATCCCAGTGGACGGCTTATGTGTGCGTATTGGCGCATTACGTTGCCACAGCCAAGCCTTCACCATCAAATTGAAAAAAGATTTGCCATTAGACGAAATTGAGCAAATTCTTGCATCTCACAATGAATGGGTGAAAGTGATTCCAAACGATAAAGAAACCACTTTACGCGAATTAACCCCTGCAAAAGTAACAGGCTCATTAAGCGTACCAGTAGGACGCTTACGCAAATTAGCAATGGGACCTGAATACCTCGCCGCCTTTACTGTTGGTGACCAATTACTATGGGGGGCGGCAGAGCCTGTTCGCCGTATTTTAAAACAACTCGTGGCGTAATTCTTAAGTTAAAAACTCATTGAAAAACGAATAGATAGAAAGCACCGCACGGCTGAAAATAAAGTGCGGTGCTTTTTTATGGATTTTTTAGTGAATTTGAATAGCAAAATGTTTTATTTTCCCTTGAATGTTTAGCAATAGGGCTGTTGTATAAAAATAACGAAAAAAACACCGCACTTTAAAAATATGAAGTTTTATCAAAAAGTCAGAACCTCTGATGTGGCATTATGTTCTATCTTTCTTATCAGCTTTCCTTTATGATCGTGATATCTTTGTTTTATTGAGGGTAATCCAATGCCAAATTGCCTACACCGAGAACCTCATTTTTGTCGATTTGCGTTACAGCAATTAATGCCCTTTGTCGATCAATTTCCTATCCAATATTTAACGGGGAAGCAGGGTTGCCAAATTGCCTATCGCCATTTTTTGCACGCAGAAACCTTGCCAAGTGCGGAGCGAAAATTGATGATTTTAGTCAATGGACGGGCGGAGAATATGTTGAAATGGTCGGAGTTGGCTTATGATTTTTATCAATGGGGATATGATGTATTGCTTTTTGATCACCGTGGACAGGGGTATTCTCAACGTTTATTAACGGATAAAGACAAAGGTTACGTTGATGAATTTCGCTTTTACTGTGAGGATATGGATACGGTAATTAAGCAAATTACTTGCCACAACGATTATTCGCAACAATACCTGCTTGCCCATTCGTTGGGATCACTGATTTCGGCTTATTATTTGGCGAATTATGATCATCAGATTCAATGTGCGGTGCTTTCTTCGCCATTTTTTGGCTTGCCGACCAAACATTTATTGCGTGATGAGTTGATCATTAATTTGATGATGTTAGTTGGACAAGGACAGCGTTATGTATTCGGCAAAACTGCTTATAAACCCACCAATCTTGAGTTAAATGAACTCAGTTTCTGCAAAACCAGAATGAAATGGATGAATCGTATTAATCGCTATTTTCCTGAATTAAGTCTTGGCGGGCCAACGTTCCGCTGGGTGCATTTGTGTTTAACGGCAATTAAAGGGTTGGAAAAAATTTTGTCGCGCATTGAAATTCCTGTCTTGGTTTTGCAAGCTGGCAAAGAAAAAATTGTAGAAAATGCACAGTTGGAAAAATTAGTTGCCTGCTTGCCACAAGGAAAGTTAATTACACTGGAAAATGCCAAGCACGAGATTTTATTTGAACGGGATAAAATTCGTGCCGAAGCCTTAAATACAGTACAAGCCTTTATCGCCAATAACGAGATAACAACACGCCCAACAGGGTAAATAATAGGCTACCAGCAAGATGTAAGGCAATAATGGTCAGTGCGGACAGCCATTTTTCATTTAAGAAATTATTAATGACCTCCGCTGAAAAGGAAGAAAAGGTGGTGAGACTGCCTAAAAATCCTGTGATTAAAAATAATCGCCATTCGCCAGAAAACTGAGGGGATTGCCAAGCGAGAGCGAGTAAGATGCCAATTAAAAAACAGCCGAGATAATTGGCGATCAGTGTACCAAACGTGAGAAATGAAAACAGTGGGTTTAATAACTCACTCAAGCCCCAACGTGTGCAAGCGCCTAGTGCTGCGCCAGTACTGATGATGAGTAATGTTTGCCAAATTGCCATCTCGCCTGATACCCGCTTATTTTGCTCTAATACACACCAAAGGTGGCGCGTAAATAACTTGCGACAGCTTCGTGACGGTTAAAACCGATTTGTTCTAACCGCGGGCAAGTTTGCACTAAACGTGGATCAGCATTGCCCATAATGCACCCTTTTCCTACTTCGCTGAGCATTTCCACATCGTTCATTCCATCTCCAAAGGCAATACAAGCATTTAAGCCATAGTCGCGATTTGTTACAACTTTAGCAAGTGCGGTGGCTTTTGACACATTTTTATTCATAATTTCTAAACACTGTGGGGTGGAATAGGTCATATAAACGTGCTCGCCAAAATGTTGTGCGATATGTGCTTCAATTGGGGCGAGATCGGTGGGCGTTCTGCCAATGAAGAAGACTTTTTCTGTTTCACTCCCGTGATGTTGGTTGAAATCCACAACCTGATACATAAAACCAGAATCTTGATGATATTTTGCTAATTCGGGCATATCTAGGCTAATGAACCAACCCTCTTCTTGATAGCTATTTACAAACACATTTTTTTTATCATAAGGGGTTTGCATTATTTCCATTGCGATTGCATCGGGCAAACTGTTGCTCAACAGCAATTTACCTTGCAAATTATGCGCTCTTGCGCCATTTGAAGTAATGAGCACGGCGTTATCCAGTTTCACTTTGCCTACAATATGTGCCACATCTTCATATTTCCGCCCTGTGGCGAGAATAATATCAATCTTTTTTTGGGATAATTTTTCGAGGGTTTCAATTGTGAAATCACCAATCACGTGATTTCCATTGAGCAATGTGCCATCTAAATCGGATACGACGGCACGAAAGGGTTGATTTTGCATAATTAAGCTCCTTCAACAAAAACAGCGAATATCATAGCAAATTATACGAAAAAATGACCGCACTTTTTCTTTCACGTTTTCTCTTTTATAAGAAAACGATTGCTAAATAGAAAAATTCCTTGATTTCTATTTTCAATGTGGTATCAATAGTAGCCAGTAACGGTAATTATTCAGATTTTATTCATACAATGACAAAACATTATTCTCTTATTAGCATTATTATTAACCTCGTGGTGATTATCACTGCGAGGTGTTGGCTTGCTAATAATTAGAATAATTAAACCTGATTTATACTTATTAGAAAGCCCCTCGCAGAGATTGCTGAGAGGCTTTTTTTATAACTAATTTATGATATAGGATAGGTGAAAAATGAACGGTGCAAGATTAGTAACCGAATGTTTAAAGGCGCATCAGGTTGATGTGGTGTTTGGGTATCCCGGTGGGGCGATAATGCCAGTTTATGATGCCATTTATGATTCAGGGTTGGAACATTTACTCTGTCGTAATGAGCAAGGCGCTGCGATGGCGGCAATTGGCTATGCCAGAGCCAGCGGTAAAACAGGCGTATGTATTGCCACTTCAGGTCCAGGTGCAACCAATTTAATCACTGGGCTAGGTGATGCGTTAATGGATTCCATTCCAGTTGTGGCGATTACGGGGCAGGTGGCATCCTCATTAATCGGTACAGATGCCTTTCAAGAAGCCGATGTATTAGGGTTATCTCTTGCTTGCACGAAACATAGTTTTATTGTGCAACATATTGATGAATTACCAGAAATTATCGCCAAAGCCTTTCAAATCGCGCAAAGTGGTCGCCCCGGTCCTGTGTTGATTGATATTCCAAAAGATGTGCAATTTGCTGAAACCGATTTACAGCCTTTTACCCTTCCTGTGGAAAAACCAACCGCACTTGATCCTGTCGAATTAGAAAAAGCATTGGCATTAGTGAGAAATGCGAAACGTCCTGTGGTGTATGTTGGCGGGGGCGTAGGAATGGCGAATGCGGTTCCTGCCTTGCGTGAATTTTTAGCTATCACCGAAATCCCAAGTATTTCCACGTTAAAGGGATTAGGCACAATTTTGCCTGATACGCCTTATTATATGGGAATGATCGGTATGCACGGCACCAAAGCCGCCAATTTAGCCACTCAAGAGTCAGATTTATTGCTCGTGTTCGGAGCGCGCTTTGATGATCGTGTAACGGGAAAATTAGATACCTTCGCCCCTAAGGCGAAAGTGATTCATTGCGATATTGATATTGCTGAACTCGGTAAATTACGTCGTCCTGATGTGGCTTTACGTGGTGATTTAAATGCGATTTTTCACGCCTTAGCAATGAAATTAGCATTGGCTGATTGGCATAAAGAAATCAATAAACTCAAACAAGCGTTTGATTTTCGCTATGCAGAAAATCAGGGGAAACAACCGATTAATCCTTGGTGGTTGCTTAACACGGTTTCTCAGCAAAAAGCAAAAAACGCCATTGTGGTTACTGATGTCGGACAGCATCAAATGTGGTCAGCACAGCATATGCAACATTATGCCCCAGAAAATTTTATTACCTCAGCAGGATTTGGCACAATGGGATTTGGCTTGCCTGCAGCGATTGGGGCGAAAAAAGCCCGTCCCAATGATGAGGTGATTTTAATTACGGGTGATGGCTCATTAATGATGAACGTACAAGAACTTGGCACGATTAAACGTGGCAAAACACCAGTAAAAATCATTTTATTAGACAACCAACGCTTAGGTATGGTACGCCAATGGCAAACCTTATTTTTCCAAGCTCGTCATAGTAATACCATTCTTGATGATAACCCTGATTTCGTTACCCTTGCCTCTGCCTTTGATATTCAGGGTGAACGCATTGAATCAGGGGAAGAAGTGCAAGGGGCATTAGATCGTTTATTCCGATCAGAAGGGGCTTATTTATTACATATTTGTATCCCAGCAGAAGAAAACGTGTGGCCACTTGTTCCGCCAAATGCTTGCAATGTGGATATGCTGGAAGAATAAAAAAAGGAATTGTGGGGAGAATTATGCAACAGTATGAATTATCAATTCGTGCCAATAGACGGCCAGAAACCTTAGAGCGTTTATTGCGCGTAATGCGTCATCGTGGTTTTGAAGTGGTAAAATTACAAACCGAAAGCCAGCAACAAGAAATCACCTTGCAAGTCATTGTGCAAAGTGAAAGAGCGGTGGAATTATTAGTCAATCAATTAGTGAAATTACCTGATGTCATTGCGTTAAATTCATCAGCTAACTGAAGAAATAAATGCCTCATTGCGTTTTATCGCATTGTATTTAATTTAAAAATTTGTCAAAGTTTGGAGAGATTATGCCTAAATTACGTTCAGCAACCAGTACACAAGGTCGCAATATGGCGGGCGCACGCGCCTTATGGCGTGCAACAGGAATGAAAGAAAATGATTTTGGAAAACCCATTATTGCGGTGGTGAACTCATTTACACAATTCGTACCGGGACACGTTCACTTGAAAGATATTGGGCAATTAGTTGCAGAGCAGATCGAACAAGCTGGTGGTGTGGCGAAGGAATTTAACACGATTGCCGTTGATGATGGCATTGCAATGGGACACGGTGGAATGCTGTATTCCCTACCTTCTCGTGATTTAATTGCCGACAGTGTAGAATATATGGTGAATGCACATTGTGCCGATGCAATGGTGTGTATTTCCAACTGCGATAAAATTACCCCGGGAATGTTAATGGCAGCATTACGCTTAAATATTCCAACCATTTTCGTTTCTGGTGGTCCAATGGAAGCCGGAAAAACCATGCTCTCTGATCAATTGATTAAATTAGATTTAGTCGATGCAATGGTACAAAGTGCGGATAAAAATGTGTCCGATTCTGATGTTGAAGCCATTGAACGCTCAGCTTGTCCAACCTGTGGTTCTTGCTCTGGAATGTTCACTGCAAACTCAATGAACTGTTTAACGGAAGCATTAGGCTTAAGCTTGCCGGGTAATGGCTCTTGTTTGGCAACGCATAAAGATCGTAAACAATTATTTTTAGATGCAGGGAAACAAATTGTTGAACTTTGCCACAACTACTATCAACAAGATGATGAATCTGTATTACCACGTTCGATTGCCACGAAAGCCGCTTTTGAAAATGCGATGAGCTTAGATATTGCAATGGGGGGATCAACCAATACCGTTTTGCATTTATTGGCGGCAGCGCAAGAAGCCGAAGTGGATTTCACGATGGCAGACATTGATCGCCTTTCTCGTCGCGTGCCTTGTTTAAGCAAAGTTGCCCCAAATACTGCGAAATATCATATCGAAGATGTTCATAGAGCAGGCGGTATAATGGCCATTTTAGGTGAATTAGATCGTGCGAATCTGCTGGATAACCAAACTCGCACCGTATTAGGGTTAAGCTTGGCAGAGCAAATAGCCAAATATGACATTATGCTAACTCAAGACGAAGCAATTCGTACATTCTATCGTGCAGGGCCGGCTGGCATTCGCACCACGCAAGCCTTTTCGCAAGATTGCCGTTGGGAAAGCCTTGATGATGACAGAGAAAACGGCTGTATCCGTAGTAAAGCATTTGCTTATAGCCAAGATGGTGGACTTGCAATGCTTTCAGGTAATATCGCCTTAGATGGTTGTATTGTAAAAACCGCTGGGGTAGATGAATCGATTTTAAAATTTACCGGAAACGCCATTGTCTTTGAAAGCCAAGAAGACGCGGTTAATGGCATTTTAGGTGGAAAAGTGCAAGCGGGCCACGTGGTGGTGATTCGTTACGAAGGGCCAAAAGGCGGGCCGGGTATGCAAGAAATGCTTTATCCAACCAGTTACTTAAAATCAATGGGGCTAGGCAAGGCTTGTGCATTATTAACCGATGGGCGTTTTTCTGGTGGAACATCAGGCTTATCTATCGGACATTGTTCGCCAGAAGCGGCAGCAGGTGGCGTAATTGGCTTAGTGAAAGATGGCGATACCATTGAGATCGACATTCCAAACCGTTCTATTCAATTAATGGTATCTGAACAAGAATTGGCGGTCCGTCGTGCAGAGCAAGATGCAAAAGGCTGGAAACCAGCGAATCGTCAGCGTGAAGTGTCGTTAGCACTGAAAATTTATGGCCACTTCGCCACTTCTGCAGATAAAGGTGCGGTGAGAGATCGCACTAAATTAGCCGATTAAAGAAAAATGACTGCACGGAATCAAGTGCGGTCATTTTTTCACCTATTTTTTATCATTGTACCTATAATCTTAGGTCGTGAAGGGAAACATTATGCTAAAAATGTTAAAGCAACACATTAAATTTTATACCAGCTTGATCCTTGTTGTGTTTGCTTTTTTAGGTTTTCGCCTGCTTTCTCAGGGCGAGATCAGCATTGATCTGATTTATTCTTGGGATATAGGAATGAGCCTGTATTTATTTTGGACATTTTGGACAATTCGCCAGCAACATCGTCATCGCGAAAAAATGACCGCACTTTTACAAGAACGCCAAACAGGAACAAAAGCGATGTTTGCCATTGTGAGCATTATTATTGTCGCTTGTCTTGTTGCCTTAGTCCGTTTAGTGAGTATTGCACAAAATTTGCCCGTTATGGAAAAAATGTGGTATATCAGTGTGGCTATTATTTCTATTTTTCTTTCTTGGCTAGTCATTCATATTTTATTCGCCATTCGGTATGCTCATCTTTTCTACCATAGCAAAATAAGCGGTGAGCCAATGCCATTACAAATTCCCCAAAGTGATGGGAAGAATGGTTATCAAACCGAGCCAAATTATTATGATTTTATTTATACAGCCTTGATTATAGGCACTTCAGCGCAAACCGCCGATGTTATGTTTTCATCAAGAGCAGGGCGTATTTTAGGCGGGATTCATAGCATTGTTGCCTTTATTTTTAACGTTACCGTGCTTTCTTTACTGATTAATATTATTTCAGGTTTTATTTAAGGATAATAAAATGACAACCCTTTCATTCAACAGCCCAACACCCAGCGGGGACGATTATTTAAAAACCATTTTAAAATTAGGTTCAGTGGTTTATCAAGTAGCACAAACCACCCCATTACAGCCGATGGAAAAACTCTCTTCTCGCTTAGCTAATCAGATTTTAATTAAACGTGAAGATCGCCAGCCAGTGCATAGTTTTAAATTACGCGGTGCTTACGCAATGATCGCCGCATTAAACGAACAACAACATCAAGCTGGGGTCATTGCCGCGTCCGCAGGTAACCACGCACAAGGCGTTGCGCTATCCGCCAAGCATCTTGGCTTAAAGGCATTAATTGTGATGCCACAGAATACGCCAAGTATTAAAGTTGAAGCGGTGCGCAGCTTTGGTGGCGATGTGTTGCTTTATGGCGCAAACTTCGATGAAGCAAAAAGTAAAGCGATTGAGCTGGCTAAAACGAAAAATATGACGTTCATTCCTCCTTTCGATCATCCTTTAGTGATCGCAGGGCAAGGCACCTTAGCACTGGAATTATTACAACAATCTTCTAATATCGATCGGGTTTTTGTCCCCGTTGGCGGTGGCGGTTTGGCAGCGGGAGTTGCCGTGTTAATTAAACAATTAATGCCAGAAATTAAAGTGATTGGCGTGGAAAGCAAAGATTCGGCGTGCCTGTATCAAGCGTTAAAAGCAGGGCAACCCATGGATCTAGAACGAGTGGGATTATTTGCCGATGGGGTGGCAGTAAAACGCATTGGTGATGAAACGTTCCGCTTATGTCAGCAATATCTTGATGATGTGGTGCTGGTGGACGGTGATGAAATTTGTGCGGCAATGAAAGACATTTTTGAAAATGTTCGTGCAATTGCGGAGCCTTCAGGCGCTGTTTCTCTGGCTGGGCTTAAAAAATATGTCAAACAACATCAAATTCAAGGGGAAACCTTAGTCAATATTTTATCTGGGGCAAACCTGAATTTTCATACTTTACGTTATGTCTCTGAGCGTTGTGAAATTGGTGAAAAACACGAAGCGATGCTCGCGGTAACGATTCCCGAAGAAAAAGGCAGTTTCTTGCGTTTTTGTCATTTGCTTGGCGATCGTGCGGTAACAGAATTTAATTACCGCTATGCCGATCAAGCGCAAGCCTGTATCTTTGTTGGGGTGCGTATCAGTGGTGAAAAGGAAAAAAATGAAATCATCGCCCAGCTACAACAAAACGGCTATGCGGTGATGGATCTGTCTGATGATGATGTCGCGAAAACCCATATTCGTTATATGATTGGTGGACGCTCATCAAGCCAAGCTAAAGAACGTTTATACAGTTTTGAGTTCCCAGAACAGAAAGGTGCATTGCTTAAATTCCTTGAAATGCTTGGCACACACTGGAACATTTCCTTGTTCCATTATCGTGCGCACGGTGCAGATTATGGCAATGTGCTTGCTGGCTTCCAATTAGATGAAAATGATGAAATTCGTTTTAACGGACATTTGGAAGAACTGGCTTACACCTATCAAGATGTAACGGATAGCCCGGCGTATAAGTATTTTTTAGGATAAGTGAAAACTCGGGAAAAGAAAAACCATCGTAAAAAAGTGCGGTGGTTTTTTTATGAATTTTTACCTGTTTATAAATGATTAGCAGAGAAAATAAAGGGGGGCGTTTAACCCCCTTTATCTTAATAAATACATTAATGTCCTTTCGCTCTGCTTGCTTAGTCCATAATGTGTTTTGCTCTTTAAGGATTATTAGTAAACCCCTTGCGCTAACATTGCATCAGCAACTTTTACGAAACCAGCGACGTTTGCACCAGTGACATAATTGATGTTAGCTTGACCTTCCACTGTGCCGTATTTTTTACAGTTAGCGTGGATGTCGAGCATAATTTGTTTTAATTTCGCGTCCACTTCTTCAGCAGTCCAGTATAGACGTTGTGAGCTTTGTGCCATTTCTAAGCCTGAAGTCGCCACACCACCTGCATTTGCCGCTTTACCCGGACCAAATAATACGCCAGCTTCAAGTAATGCGTCAGTTGCTTCAATCGTTGTTGGCATATTTGCACCTTCTGCCACAAGTTGTACGCCATTAGCGATTAATTTTTGTGCATCAGCAAGGTCTAATTCGTTTTGTGTTGCACAAGGTAAGGCGATGTCTGCTTTCACGCTCCACGGACGCTCGTTCGCAACATATTGTAAGCCGAATTTTTCTGCATAATCTTTCACTCGACCACGCTGTACATTTTTGATTTCCATCAACGCAGCTAATTTTTCTGGGGTGAAACCCGCTTCATCATAAACGTAGCCAGAGCTGTCAGAACAAGTAACGACTTTCGCGCCAAGTTGTAAGGCTTTCTCAATCGCATATTGTGCGACGTTACCTGAACCTGACACAACCACGGTTTTACCTTGGAAAGATTGATTTTTTTCTTCAAGCATTGCTTGTGCAAAATATACTAAGCCATAGCCTGTCGCTTCTGGACGAATTAAGCTACCACCGAATGATAAACCACGCCCTGTGAACACACAGCCTGCTTGGTTAGATAATTTTTTCATCATCCCAGCAAGATAGCCCACTTCACGACCACCAACACCAATGTCGCCTGCAGGAACGTCTGTATCGGGGCCAATATGGCGATAAAGCTCGCTCACTAATGCTTGGCAGAAACGCATTACTTCGCCGTCAGATTTACCTTTAGGATCGAAGTCTGAACCCCCTTTACCACCGCCCATTGGCAATGTGGTGAGGGCATTTTTGAAGATTTGTTCAAAGCCTAAGAATTTTAGAATTGATTGGTTTACAGAAGGGTGGAAACGCATTCCGCCTTTAAATGGCCCAATTGCACTGCTGAATTGAACACGGAAAGCACGGTTTACCTGTACTTGACCTTTGTCATCTGTCCACGCTACGCGGAATTGGATTAAACGCTCAGGCTCAACAAGGCGCTCTAAAAGAGCTTGTGAGCGATATTGTGGGTTTTTCTCTAAGAATGGCCAAATCGAAGTGAACACTTCACGCACAGCTTGTAAAAACTCTGGTTGGTGTCCATCACGTTGTTCAACTTTGGCTAAGAATTCTTCTAATGAGGTAACTTGTGACATAATTTACTTCCTTTATGTGTGTATGATGTTGATAAATTTATTATTAGAATGGCTAAAGTCCTGTTGTACAGTCTTTAGGTAAGCCTTAGAAAGTTGGCTTGGGAATTACTATGCAACAAAAAGGGGATCTATTGCAAATATTTTTTTGTAAAAAAATGGTTTTTTATAAAAAATTAGCTGATTATCAAAAAAAAGCGGTGGTTTATGAAAAAATTCTAAATAAACCACCGCACTTTAAAAAATAAATCAGAAGAGATGAAGGTTTTTGATCCCTTCAACAATAATTTCAACCCCGAGAGACATCAAAATTAACCCCATAATACGGGTAATCACATTGGAACCTGTTTTGCCTAGTTTTTTAATCAATGGCTCAGAATATTTTAATAAGATAAAACAGCATAGCCCGAAAATGGCAATAGTGAGTGAGGTGTAAATATAATCCATAATGGTATGCTGATTTGAGCCAAATACGATGGTGGCACTGATTGAGCCGGGGCCTGCCATAATTGGCATTGCCAATGGCACAACGGCAATGTTGTTGTAATCGTCAAAATTTTCTGCTTTTTCTTCTTTATTGATTTTATGATCACCGATTTTACCGTTGATCATTGTCAGTGCGATCATCGCTACCAAAATGCCTCCCGCAATGCGGAAAGAGTTAATGGAAATATGAAAGGCATCTAAAATCATATTGCCAAAGAAGAAGCTGACCAACAAAATCACGGTAACAGAAAAGCAGGTAATAAGCCCAGTGCGATTTTGCTGTGCAGGTGTTTGATCTGATGTCATTGAGTAGAAAATAGGAATGACACCCAGTGGATTGACGAGTGCGATCAGTCCTACGAAAAATTGGATATAAATTGCAATGTCCATACGTTTTTTGGGAATAAGTAAAGGGGTTGCTATTATAGAGCGTTCATTTTTGTTGAACAAGAAAAGTGCGGTGTTTTTTCGATGAGAAAATAATGCCCCTGAATGGTCAGGGGCAAGGTGAAAAAAGGGGTTAAAATTACCAGCCTTTAACTACGCCGTCTTTGAAGTATTTTACTGCTTCTTGGTACACTTCATCGGTTTGATACGCTTTTACGAAGTTTTTCACCGCGTCGCTGTCTTTGTTGTCTTCACGCGCTACGATAATGTTTACATAAGGCGAATCTTTATCTTCGACAAACACACCGTGTTCTTGTGTATTTAAACCAACTTGACCCGCGTAAGTGTTATTAACAACCGCCAAATCAACATCATCTAATGCACGGGCTGCCACAGAGGTATCCACTTCTTTAATTTGTAGATGTTTTGGATTTTCTACAATGTCTAAAGAGGTTGCGAATAGGTTTGTGTTGTCTTTAAGTTTAATTAAACCTTGTTTTTCTAATAAGATTAATGCACGCGCAAGGTTACTTGGATCATTTGGCACAGCAATGATTGCACCGTCTTGTAATTCGCTCACATTTTTAATTTTTTTCGAATAACCAGCTAATGGATAAACGAAGGTGTTACCCACGATAACAAGGTTTTTATAGCCGTGTTCTTGCGAATCTTTATCAAGGTAAGGTTTGTGTTGCATTGCATTGATATCTAAATCCCCATTGCTTACCGCTGGGTTTGGTAATGAATATTCGTTAAATTCGACAAATTCGACATCTAAACCATATTTTTCTTTCGCTACTTTTGCCGCAATTTCCGCCACTTGGTGTTCTGGCCCTGACATTACGCCCACTTTAATTTTTTGTGTAGCAGGTTGTGCTGAGGCGGTGGTTTCTGCTTTTTTGTCATCTTTACAAGCGGTTAGTGCTAAAACCGATGAAAGTGTGGCTACCGTGAATAATTTTTTAAAGTTCATTTTTACTTTCCTTTTTAGTGAGTTAAGTGGATGTTGAGATTAACGATGATCGAAATGATCCGCTAATTTGTTACCGTATTTTTCGCATAACATAACGATAAGTACGATGATAATGGTTGAAACCCAAAGCACATAAGGCATATTGCGGTGTAATCCGAAAGAAATTGCGGTGTTACCTAAACCGCCACCGCCCACTGCGCCAGCCATTGCGGAATAACCAATCAGTGTGACTAAAGTGAGTGTCATTGCTTTAATCAGAATCGGTAAGGCTTCGGGTAAATAAAAGCGTGTAACTAACTGCCAAACGTTTGTTCCCATTGCTTTGGCGGTTTCTGTTAGCCCCGTAGGAATATCGCCTAAGGCGTTTACGGTTAAGCGTGCATAAAAAGGCAAGGCAGCAACACTTAATGGAATAATTGCTGCTGTGGTGCCTAAGGTGGTGCCAACCAGAAAACGCGTTACGGGCATTAAATCAAATAATAAAATGATAAAAGGAATTGAACGCCCAACATTAATAATGATTTCTAAAGTGCGGTTCAATTTTTTGTTATTTAGGGTTTGCCCTTCTTTGGTTAGAAAGGTGATGATGCCCAATGGCAAGCCAAATAATACAGCAAAAAAGGTTGCCACAAGGCTCATATAAACTGTTTCAAAAGAGCTGTTGGCAATCAGTTGCCAAACTTGTGGGGTAAGCTGACGGGAAAATTCAGCGCTAAACTCAGTCCACATAACCTAATACCTCCACACGAACATTATTTTCCATTAGATAAATTTTGGCTTGCGTAATCGCGTCTTCATCGCCTTCCACTTCTGCGATGGTAAAACCAAATTTTACCCCACCTGCATAGTCAATTTGTGAGGTGAGAATACTTAAATCCACGCCAAAACGTTTGGAAGCTTGTGAAAGTAACGGCGCATCTACGGAACGCCCCGTAAATTCAAATTTAATAATTGGCCAAGCATTCGGGTGTTTTGGGGTTGGTGATAATTTTTCCAAATATTCTTCCGGCAAATTAATGTGGAATGTTGAGCTAATAAATTGTTGTGCCAATTCAGTTTTTGGATTTGAGAAAATTTCGCTCACCGAACCTTGTTCAACAAGTCGCCCTTTGTCAATCACCGCCACTTGATCGCAGATCCGTTTTACTACGTCCATTTCGTGTGTAATCAATAGAATAGTAATACCTAAAGTGCGGTTAATTTCTTTTAATAATTTTAAAATTGCTTGCGTGGTGGCGGGATCTAGCGCACTGGTTGCTTCATCGCAGAGGAGTACTTTAGGATCACTGGCTAAGGCGCGCGCAATAGCAACACGTTGTTTTTGTCCACCTGAAAGATTGGCTGGGTAAACATCACGTTTTTCACTTAATCCAACTAAAGCAAGCAACTGTTCCACTTTTTGTTTAATGTCAGCTTTGCTTTCACCTGCTAATTCTAGTGGCAGGGCAATGTTGCCATAGACGGTGCGTGAACTGAGCAAATTGAAATGTTGGAAAATCATTCCAATATTGCGTCGTTCTTGAATCAGTTGGCTATCGGATAAATGGGTTAATGCTTTGCCATTTACTATCACAGAACCAGAAGTTGGTCGTTCTAATAAATTGACACAGCGGATTAGCGTGCTTTTCCCCGCACCTGAGGCACCAATCACACCGCAAATTTGCCTTTTCGGAACGTGCAAATTGACGTTATCAAGTGCCGTGATTTTTTTATCCGCAATGTCGAAAATTTTACTAAGGTTTTCTAGCTTAATCATATAAGCCCTTTTTATATGCTTAAATTTAAGTTTTTGGTATTTTAGACGTCTAGAATGCTGTGTCAATATTTATTCACAAGATTTTTAGAATGTTCCGCTATTAGTTAGAATAAAATTACGTCATAATGCAACAAAATAGCAAGCATTAATATAATAAGGATAAGAAGGTGAATAAAGCGATTTTTCTCGATCGAGATGGGACGATCAATATTGATCACGGTTATGTCCATCAAATTGATGACTTTCAATTTATTGAGGGGAGCATTGAGGCATTGCAACAACTTAAGGCAATGGGCTATTTATTGGTGTTGGTAACGAATCAATCGGGCATTGCAAGAGGCTATTTTACAGAACAACAATTTTTACAACTCACCGAATGGATGGATTGGTCACTGGCAGATCGCGGTGTCGATCTCGATGGTATCTATTATTGCCCTCATCACCCTGAAGGCAAAGGAGAATATAAAGAAGCGTGCGATTGCCGTAAGCCGAAATCGGGTATGTTATTACAGGCAATAGAAGAATTGAATATCGATCCTGCGCAGTCTTTTATGCTGGGTGATAAAAAAGAAGATATGCAAGCTGGCAAAGGAGCTGGTGTGAAAAATTGTGTTTTAGTGCGTACAGGCAAAGCGATCACCGCCGAAAGTGAACAAACCGCTGATTTTGTGATAAATAGCATTGCGCAATTACCTGCTTTAATTAAGCAAATGAAAAAGTAAAATGTGAAATTAAAAGGACGTAAAAGCAAAGTGCGGTATAAAAATTCGATAAATTTTCACCGCACTTAGGTGAATAATTTTGCAACTTGGCGTAAAAGTCATCAGGCGATAAAAAATCTTAAAAATTTGCAAAAAAAACACTTGCAAAGATTTTCGAGATGTCTATAATACGCCGCACACAACGACGCGACGTTGTAGAAATTAAGATGATACAAATCGCGTCGTTCTTTTTTGCTCTTTAACAATCAATCAGACAATCTGTGTGGGCATTCGTTGATTTTCAAAAAGATTTAAAATTTAGAAATCAATGATGCTTAACTTGAGATTCGAAAAGAATATAACGTTATGTATTCATTGAGCGAGATTAAACTGAAGAGTTTGATCATGGCTCAGATTGAACGCTGGCGGCAGGCTTAACACATGCAAGTCGAACGGTAACGGGTTGAAAGCTTGCTTTCGATGCTGACGAGTGGCGGACGGGTGAGTAATGCTTGGGAATCTGTTTTATGGAGGGGGATAACCATTGGAAACGATGGCTAACACCGCGTAATATCTGAGGATTAAAGTAGTGGGACCGCAAGGCCACTAGCCATAAGGTGAGCCCAAGTGGGATTAGGTAGTTGGTGGGGTAAAGGCCTACCAAGCCTGCGATCTCTAGCTGGTCTGAGAGGATGACCAGCCACACTGGGACTGAGACACGGCCCAGACTCCTACGGGAGGCAGCAGTGGGGAATATTGCGCAATGGGGGGAACCCTGACGCAGCCATGCCGCGTGAATGAAGAAGGCCTTCGGGTTGTAAAGTTCTTTCGGTGATGAGGAAGGTGGACGTGTTAATAGCACGTTGATTTGACGTTAGTCACAGAAGAAGCACCGGCTAACTCCGTGCCAGCAGCCGCGGTAATACGGAGGGTGCGAGCGTTAATCGGAATAACTGGGCGTAAAGGGCACGCAGGCGGTAAATTAAGTGAGATGTGAAATCCCCGAGCTTAACTTGGGAATTGCATTTCAGACTGGTTTACTAGAGTACTCTAGGGAGGGGTAGAATTCCACGTGTAGCGGTGAAATGCGTAGAGATGTGGAGGAATACCGAAGGCGAAGGCAGCCCCTTGGGGAGATACTGACGCTCATGTGCGAAAGCGTGGGGAGCAAACAGGATTAGATACCCTGGTAGTCCACGCTGTAAACGCTGTCGATTTGGGGGTTGGGCTTTGAGCTTGGCGCCCGTAGCTAACGTGATAAATCGACCGCCTGGGGAGTACGGCCGCAAGGTTAAAACTCAAATGAATTGACGGGGGCCCGCACAAGCGGTGGAGCATGTGGTTTAATTCGATGCAACGCGAAGAACCTTACCTACTCTTGACATCCAAAGAAGAACTCAGAGATGAGTTTGTGCCTTCGGGAGCTTTGAGACAGGTGCTGCATGGCTGTCGTCAGCTCGTGTTGTGAAATGTTGGGTTAAGTCCCGCAACGAGCGCAACCCTTATCCTTTGTTGCCAGCACTATGGGTGGGAACTCAAAGGAGACTGCCAGTGATAAACTGGAGGAAGGTGGGGATGACGTCAAGTCATCATGGCCCTTACGAGTAGGGCTACACACGTGCTACAATGGTGCATACAGAGGGAAGCGAGCCTGCGAGGGTGAGCGAATCTCAGAAAGTGCATCTAAGTCCGGATTGGAGTCTGCAACTCGACTCCATGAAGTCGGAATCGCTAGTAATCGCGAATCAGAATGTCGCGGTGAATACGTTCCCGGGCCTTGTACACACCGCCCGTCACACCATGGGAGTGGGTTGTACCAGAAGTAGATAGCTTAACCGAGAGGGGGGCGTTTACCACGGTATGATTCATGACTGGGGTGAAGTCGTAACAAGGTAACCGTAGGGGAACCTGCGGTTGGATCACCTCCTTACCGAAGAGAAGACGAATGTTCACACAGATTGGTTGATTGATGTTAGACAATGAGAAGCAAAGGATGTAGTAGAGATTATCTTTATATGTAGTCCCCTTCGTCTAGAGGCCTAGGACATCGCCCTTTCACGGCGGTAACAGGGGTTCGAATCCCCTAGGGGACGCCATATAAAGCTAATCTTATAGCGAATTGCTCTTTAACAATGTAAAAACAAGCTGAAAACTGAAGAGACTTTCAAGCCGGTGATAAAGGATAAAGTTTATCACTGAATTGAAGAAGTCTGAGTAGAAGAAGACTTACTTGAACAAAAGCAAGTAAGCGATTCTCAACGAATGACGATGATAGCTTTAAGGAAAAAATCCTTGAGGTTGTATAGTTAAGTGAGAAAGCGTACAGGGCGGATGCCTTGGCAATCAGAGGCGAAGAAGGACGTGCTAATCTGCGAAAAGCGTGGGTGAGTTGATAAGAAGCGTTTAACCCACGATGTCCGAATGGGGAAACCCGATAGGTGAAGAACCTATCATTGTTTACTGAATAAACTAGGTAAACAAGGCGAACCGGGAGAACTGAAACATCTAAGTACCCCGAGGAAAAGAAATCAACCGAGATTCTGTGAGTAGCGGCGAGCGAAAGCGGAGTAGCCAGTAAGTGATAGCAAGTGATTTAGGAGAATTGACTGGGAAGTCAAGCGAAACAGGGTGATAGCCCCGTATCTAAAAAATCGCGTGTGGTACTAAGCTTACGAGAAGTAGGGCGGGACACGAGGAATCCTGTTTGAAGATGGGGGGACCATCCTCCAAGGCTAAATACTCCTGATTGACCGATAGTGAACCAGTACTGTGAAGGAAAGGCGAAAAGAACCCCGGTGAGGGGAGTGAAATAGAACCTGAAACCCTGTACGTACAAGCAGTGGGAGCCCTTTGGGGTGACTGCGTACCTTTTGTATAATGGGTCAGCGACTTATATTTTGTAGCGAGGTTAACTGAATAAGGGAGCCGAAGGGAAACCGAGTCTTAACTGGGCGATGAGTTGCAAGGTATAGACCCGAAACCCGGTGATCTAGCCATGGGCAGGTTGAAGGTTGGGTAACACTAACTGGAGGACCGAACCGACTAATGTTGAAAAATTAGCGGATGACCTGTGGCTGGGGGTGAAAGGCCAATCAAACCGGGAGATAGCTGGTTCTCCCCGAAATCTATTTAGGTAGAGCCTTGTGTGAATACCTTTGGGGGTAGAGCACTGTTTCGGCTAGGGGCCCATCCCGGGTTACCAAACCGATGCAAACTCCGAATACCAAAGAGTACTGCACAGGAGACACACGGCGGGTGCTAACGTCCGTCGTGGAGAGGGAAACAACCCAGACCGCCAGCTAAGGTCCCAAAATCTATATTAAGTGGGAAACGAAGTGGGAAGGCTTAGACAGCTAGGATGTTGGCTTAGAAGCAGCCACCATTTAAAGAAAGCGTAATAGCTCACTAGTCGAGTCGGCCTGCGCGGAAGATGTAACGGGGCTAAAATATAGTACCGAAGCTGCGGCATCAATCGAAAGATTGTTGGGTAGGGGAGCGTTGTGTAAGCGGAAGAAGGTGAATTGAGAGGTTTGCTGGACGTATCACAAGTGCGAATGCTGACATAAGTAACGATAAAACGGGTGAAAAACCCGTTCGCCGGAAGACCAAGGGTTCCTGTCCAACGTTAATCGGGGCAGGGTGAGTCGGCCCCTAAGGCGAGGCTGAAAAGCGTAGTCGATGGGAAACGGGTTAATATTCCCGTACTTGGTAAAGCTGCGATGTGGGGACGGAGAAGGTTAGGTTAGCGTACTGTTGGAAATGTACGTTTAAGTTGGTAGGTGGGTAGACTAGGCAAATCCGGTCTACTGTCAACACAGAGAGATGATGACGAGGCTCTACGGAGCTGAAGTAACTGATACCACACTTCCAGGAAAAGCCACTAAGCTTCAGGCTTTACTAAACCGTACTGAAAACCGACACAGGTGGTCAGGTAGAGAATACTCAGGCGCTTGAGAGAACTCGGGTGAAGGAACTAGGCAAAATAGCACCGTAACTTCGGGAGAAGGTGCGCTGGCGTAGTGTGAAGTTCTTTGCGAATGGAGCATGAACCAGTCGAAGATACCAGCTGGCTGCAACTGTTTATTAAAAACACAGCACTCTGCAAACACGAAAGTGGACGTATAGGGTGTGATGCCTGCCCGGTGCTGGAAGGTTAATTGATGGTGTAATCGAAAGAGAAGCTCCTGATCGAAGCCCCAGTAAACGGCGGCCGTAACTATAACGGTCCTAAGGTAGCGAAATTCCTTGTCGGGTAAGTTCCGACCTGCACGAATGGCATAATGATGGCCAGGCTGTCTCCACCCGAGACTCAGTGAAATTGAAATCGCCGTGAAGATGCGGTGTACCCGCGGCTAGACGGAAAGACCCCGTGAACCTTTACTATAGCTTGACACTGAACCTTGAATTTTGATGTGTAGGATAGGTGGGAGACTATGAAGCGGTAACGCCAGTTATCGTGGAGTCGTTGTTGAAATACCACCCTTTAACGTTTGATGTTCTAACGAAGCGCCTGAAACGGGTGTTCGGACAGTGTCTGGTGGGTAGTTTGACTGGGGCGGTCTCCTCCCAAAGGGTAACGGAGGAGCACGAAGGTTTGCTAATGACGGTCGGACATCGTCAGGTTAGTGCAATGGTATAAGCAAGCTTAACTGCGAGACAGACAAGTCGAGCAGGTGCGAAAGCAGGTCATAGTGATCCGGTGGTTCTGAATGGAAGGGCCATCGCTCAACGGATAAAAGGTACTCCGGGGATAACAGGCTGATACCGCCCAAGAGTTCATATCGACGGCGGTGTTTGGCACCTCGATGTCGGCTCATCACATCCTGGGGCTGAAGTAGGTCCCAAGGGTATGGCTGTTCGCCATTTAAAGTGGTACGCGAGCTGGGTTTAGAACGTCGTGAGACAGTTCGGTCCCTATCTGCCGTGGGCGTTGGAGAATTGAGAGGGGCTGCTCCTAGTACGAGAGGACCGGAGTGGACGCATCACTGGTGTACCAGTTGTCTCGCCAGAGGCACTGCTGGGTAGCTAAATGCGGAAGAGATAAGTGCTGAAAGCATCTAAGCACGAAACTTGCCTTAAGATGAGTTCTCCCCGACTTTAAGTTGGTAAGGGTTGTTTGAGACTAAGACGTAGATAGGCTGGGTGTGTAAGCGATGTGAGTCGTTGAGCTAACCAGTACTAATTGCCCGAGAGGCTTAACTATACAACACTCAAGGATTTTGGCTTGTTTTTGATTGAGAGAGTAGAGATTTTAGAGCGGAATGCTTTGAAGTCTGTAGATAAGAGAGATAAGCTTTAGATAAGCGAAAGAATTATCTTGGCGGCGTTAGTGCAGTGGACCCACCTAAATCCATGCCGAACTTAGAAGTGAAACGCTGTAACGCCGATGGTAGTGTGGGAGTTTCCCATGTGAGAGTAGGGCACCGCCAGGTTTTGAATGAAAGAAGAACGCCATTGAGGGAACTCTGTGGCGTTTTTTGTTTTTTAGGGAATAAAAGCAGATAAGCATCACTGAGAATGAATAGGCTAGATTAAGTCATAATCCAAAGATAAAAGATATTATATATAAGTATATTTAATAGCTATTAATTATGTCTGATATGTTTGGGGTATAAAGACATAAGTAAGAGAAAAAAGATGCAAGAAAAATCTGTCAAAATTACACCGCACTTTGATTTGGGGAGTTATATGATTTTTTCTAAGGAAAATAGTGTTTAGAGATCAGTTTTATATTGCATTCATAGCATTTTTTATAGTACAATTCATCCTCTATCCTGTAAGGATAGGTTCGTCCCGAGAGGGTGTTATTAATTTTAGCGGAGTACTAAGATGATCCAAGAACAGACTATGCTGGACGTTGCTGATAACTCAGGCGCTCGCAGTGTAATGTGTATCAAGGTTCTAGGTGGATCGCACCGTCGTTACGCTGCTATTGGTGATATCATCAAAATTACTGTGAAAGAAGCAATTCCACGCGGTAAAGTTAAAAAAGGTGATGTATTAAAAGCAGTTGTTGTGCGCACCAAGAAGGGTGTTCGTCGCCCAGATGGATCAGTCATTCGCTTCGATGGTAATGCTTGTGTAATTTTAAACAATAACACAGAGCAACCAATCGGTACTCGTATTTTTGGACCTGTGACTCGTGAACTTCGTTCTGAGAAGTTTATGAAGATCATTTCTTTGGCGCCAGAAGTACTATAAGGAGTAAGAAATGGCTGCAAAAATTCGTCAAAATGATGAAGTAATTGTTCTTGCTGGTAAAAGCAAAGGCAAACGTGGTAAGGTAACTAAAGTGTTACCAAACGGTAAAGTTATTGTTGAGGGTATCAACATTATCACTAAACACGAGAAACCAGTTCCTGCATTAGGAAAAGAAGGTGGCTTAGTGAAAAAAGAAGCAGCAATTGATGTATCGAATGTTGCGATTTTTAACCCAAAAACAAACAAAGCTGACCGTGTAGGTTTTAGATTTGAAGATGGTAAAAAAGTCCGCTTCTTTAAATCTAACAATGAAATTATTTAATTAAAAACTGGAGTAATGCGATGGCGAAACTGCATGATTACTACAGAGATCAAGTAGTTAATGAATTGAAAGAGAAATTCAACTACTCGTCTGTCATGCAAGTCCCACGAATCGAAAAGATTACCCTGAATATGGGGGTGGGTGAAGCATTGACCGATAAGAAATTGCTAGATAACGCAGTTGCGGATTTAGCAGCGATTAGTGGTCAAAAACCTTTAATTACTAAAGCACGCAAATCTGTTGCTGGCTTTAAAATCCGTCAGGGATATCCAATCGGTTGTAAAGTAACACTACGTGGCGAACGTATGTGGGAGTTCTTTGAACGTTTAATTACAATCGCTGTTCCACGTATTCGTGACTTCCGCGGTTTAAGTGCGAAATCATTTGATGGTCGTGGTAACTACAGTATGGGTGTACGTGAGCAAATTATCTTCCCTGAAATCGACTATGATAAAGTAGATCGTGTTCGTGGTTTAGATATCACTATTACTACTACTGCTAATAGCGATGAAGAAGGTCAAGCACTATTGGCTGCCTTTAATTTCCCATTCCGTAAATAAGGCAGGTTACAAATGGCTAAACAATCAATGAAAGCACGCGATGTCAAACGCGTAAAACTCGCTGAGAAATTCTATACAAAACGTATGGAATTGAAAAAAATCATCTCTGATGTCAATGCATCAGATGAAGATCGTTGGGCAGCAGTGTTAAAGTTACAGTCTTTACCACGTGATTCAAGCCCTAGCCGTCAACGTAACCGTTGCAACCAAACTGGTCGTCCACACGGTTTCTTACGTAAGTTTGGTTTGAGCCGTATTAAGGTTCGTGAAGCAGCAATGCGTGGTGAAATTCCTGGCCTTAAAAAAGCTAGTTGGTAATTTACTACTTTATTTTGGAATCGGAGTAAAAGCACAATGAGTATGCAAGATCCAATCGCAGATATGTTGACCCGTATTCGTAATGGTCAAGCTGCGAATAAAATTGTGATCAATATGCCTTCATCCAAGCTAAAAGTGGCAATTGCCAATGTATTAGCTGCGGAAGGTTATATTGAAAACGTTAAAGTTTTAGAAGGCACTAAGCCTGAATTGGAAATTACTTTAAAATATTTCCAAGGGAAGCCTGTTGTAGAAAGCATTCAGCGCGTAAGCCGTCCTGGTCTTCGTATTTATAAACGTAAAGACGAATTACCGAAAGTTATGGGCGGATTGGGTGTAGCAGTAATTTCTACATCTAAAGGTGTAATGACTGATCGCGCAGCTCGTCAAGCGGGTTTAGGCGGTGAAGTTATTTGTTATGTAGCTTAATAGAGAGGTAGGAAGAAAATGTCTCGTGTTGCAAAAGCACCTGTTAGTATTCCTGCCGGCGTTGAGGTTAAACTTGACGGACAGCTACTAACAGTTAAAGGTAAAAATGGCGAGTTATCTCGCACTATTCATAACTCAGTTGAAGTTAAACAAGATAATAATGAATTAACTTTTGCTCCTCGTGCAGGGGTAGTTGGTGCAGACGCACAAGCGGGTACAGCGCGTGCATTAGTTAATGCAATGGTTATCGGTGTTACTGAAGGCTTCACTAAGAAGTTACAATTGGTGGGTGTTGGTTATAGAGCACAAATGAAAGGTAACGTAGTTGCATTAAGTTTGGGTTTCTCACACCCTGTTGAGCATACATTACCTGCAGGTGTGACTGCTGAATGTCCATCACAAACAGAAATCGTTCTGAAAAGTGCTGACAAACAATTGATTGGTCAAGTTGCAGCAGATATTCGTGCTTATCGCCGTCCTGAGCCTTACAAAGGTAAAGGTGTACGTTATGCTGACGAAGTTGTACGTACAAAAGAGGCTAAGAAGAAATAATTAAGGTAACACTATGGATAAGAAATCAGCTCGTATCCGTCGTGCAGCTCGTGCCCGTCATATGATGCGTGAACAAGGTGCAACTCGTTTAGTTGTTCACCGTACTCCTCGTCATATTTATGCACAAGTGATTGCACCAAACGGTTCAGAAGTGCTTGCCGCTGCTTCTACAGTCGAAAAAGCAATTAGTGAGCAAGTTAAATATACCGGTAATAAAGATGCAGCCGCAGTAGTGGGCAAAATCATTGCTGAAAGAGCTTTGGCAAAAGGTGTCAAAGATGTTGCATTTGATCGTTCCGGTTTTAAATATCATGGTCGTGTCCAGTCTTTAGCGGACGCTGCCCGTGAAGCTGGTCTACAGTTCTAATAGAGGTAATTTGAGATGGCAAACATCGAGAAACAAGCTGGTGAACTGCAAGAGAAGCTAATCGCGGTAAACCGTGTATCAAAAACAGTTAAAGGTGGTCGTATCATGAGCTTTACTGCATTAACAGTAGTTGGCGATGGTAATGGTCGTATTGGTTTTGGTTATGGTAAAGCGCGCGAAGTTCCGGCAGCGATCCAAAAAGCGATGGAGAAAGCTCGTCGCAATATGATTACTGTGGCTTTAAATGAAGGCACTTTACAACACCCAATTAAAGGTACTCACACAGGTTCTCGCGTATTTATGCAACCTGCTAGTGAGGGTACTGGTATTATTGCAGGCGGTGCAATGCGTGCAGTACTAGAAGTTGCTGGTGTTCGTAACGTTCTTTCTAAAGCATACGGTTCAACTAACCCAATTAACGTTGTTCGTGCAACAATTGATGCACTAGCAAATATGAAATCACCAGAAATGGTTGCTGCTAAGCGTGGCAAAACCGTTGATGAAATTTTGGGGTAATGGACAATGGCTAAAACTATTAAAGTAACTCAAGTTCGTAGTTCTATCGCTCGTTTACCGAAGCATAAAGCTACCTTGCGTGGACTAGGTCTTCGCCGTATGCACCATACTGTTGAACTAATTGATACTCCTGCTGTACGTGGGATGATTAACCAAGTTTCATATATGGTTAAAGTGGAGGAATAAGAGAATGCGTTTAAATACTCTATCTCCGGCTGAAGGTGCTAAACATAGTGCAAAACGCTTAGGTCGTGGTATCGGTTCAGGCTTAGGTAAAACAGGTGGACGTGGTCATAAAGGTCAAAAATCTCGTACTGGCGGTGGTGTTCGTCGCGGTTTCGAAGGTGGACAAATGCCTTTATATCGTCGTTTACCAAAATTTGGTTTTACCTCAATGAAATCAGCGGTAACTGCGGAAGTTCGTTTGAATGATTTAGCAAAAGTTGAAGGAAATGTTGTAACATTAGAAACGTTAAAAGCGGCTAATGTATTAACTAAAGATATTCAATTTGCAAAAGTTATTCTTTCTGGCGAAGTGAAATGCGCAGTAACTGTTCGTGGTTTACGCGTAACTAAAGGCGCTAAAGCAGCAATTGAAGCGGCTGGCGGTTCAGTTGAGGAATAATTAATAAATGGCTAAGCAACCAGGTTATCAAAATAGAAGTACTCAAAGCGGTACAAGTGAACTGAAAAGTCGATTATTATTTGTGCTCGGTGCACTTATTGTTTTCCGTATTGGTTCTTTCATTCCGGTTCCTGGTATTGATGCTGCTGTTTTAGCTCAATTACTTGAGCAGCAAAAAGGCACCATTATTGATATGTTTAATATGTTCTCTGGTGGTGCTTTGAGCCGAGCGTCAGTATTTGCATTGGGTATTATGCCGTATATTTCTGCATCTATTATTATCCAACTACTGACAACGGTTCATCCTGCTTTAGCAGAATTAAAGAAAGAAGGTGAGACTGGTCGTCGAAAAATTAGTAAATATACACGTTATTCGACATTAGTTCTTGCAATGATCCAGGCAATCGGTATTTCTACTGGATTGCCTAATATGTTGCCAGGATTAGTACCTAATTTGGGATTTAGTTTTTACTTTACTGCTGTAATTAGTTTAGTTACAGGAACAATGTTTTTAATGTGGTTAGGTGAGCAAATTACCGAACGCGGCATTGGTAATGGTATTTCTTTAATTATTTTTGCAGGTATTGTTGCTGGTTTACCATCAGCAATTGGCGCAACAATTGAGCAAGCGCGTCAAGGGCAAATGCACTTGTTAGTTCTGTTGCTCATCGCAGTTATTGTTTTTGCAGTAACCTATTTTGTTGTTTTCGTTGAAAGAGGACAACGTAGAATTAAAGTTGAATATGCAAAACGTCAACAAGGTCGTCAAATCCTTGGCGGTCACACCACTCATTTACCACTTAAAGTAAATATGGCGGGCGTAATTCCTGCTATCTTTGCTTCGAGTATCATCTTGTTTCCTGCTACCATTACATCTTGGTTTGGGCAAGGAGCAAGTTTAGATTGGTTAACTGACTTATCGATGTTATTGCATCCAGGTCAGCCTTTATATTTGATCGTTTATGCAGTAGCTATTATCTTCTTTAGTTTCTTCTATACAGCGATGCAATATAACCCGCGTGATACAGCAGAAAATTTGAAGAAATCTGGTGCATTTATTCCGGGAATTAGACCAGGTGAACAGACATCACGCTACATTGATAAAATAATGACCCGTTTAACTTTGATTGGCGGTCTATATATTACATTCGTGTGTTTAGTTCCTTATATTATGACGTCAGCGTGGAATGTTCAATTCAATTTCGGTGGTACATCTTTGCTGATTGTTGTAGTGGTAATTATGGATTTCATCGTTCAGGTTCAAAGTCATTTAATGTCAACAAAATATGAATCTGCGTTGAAAAAAGCAAACCTTAAAGGTTTTGGGCAGTAATGCTCATATAGTAAAAGGGATAAGCAATGAAAGTTCGTGCTTCCGTAAAGAAATTATGTCGTAACTGTAAAATTGTTAAACGTGAAGGTGTTGTTCGTGTATTATGTAGCGACCCTAAACATAAACAACGTCAAGGTTAATTGATATTTTTCTTGCAAAGAACCAGCTGGGCATATATAATGCTCAGCTCATTTATGTCCTTGACATACTGTTTGAGTATCCTGAAAACGGGCTTTTCAAGATCAGTATGTCAAATTAGTTAAAATAATAGGAGTGCATAGTGGCCCGTATTGCAGGCATTAACATTCCTGATCAAAAACATACTGTAATTGCATTAACATCAATTTACGGTATCGGCAAAACTAGAGCAAAAGCTATTTGTGCTGCAACAGGAATTGCTGAAGACGTTAAGATCAGAGAATTGTCTGAAGAGCAGATTGATAAACTGCGTGACGAAGTTGGTAAATTTACCGTTGAAGGTGACTTACGTCGTGAAGTAACACTTAACATTAAACGCCTATTAGATTTAGGTTGTTATCGTGGTTTACGTCATCGTCGTAGCTTACCGGTGCGTGGTCAACGTACTAAAACTAATGCGCGTACCCGTAAGGGTCCACGTAAGCCGATCAAGAAATAAGTCGGGGTAAATTAAATGGCAAAAACACCAGTTCGTGCACGTAAACGTGTAAAAAAACAAGTAGTAGATGGCGTTGCTCATATTCACGCATCTTTCAATAATACAATCGTTACGATTACTGACCGTCAAGGTAATGCTCTAGCATGGGCTACTGCTGGTGGTTCAGGTTTCCGTGGTTCTCGTAAATCCACTCCGTTCGCTGCTCAGGTAGCTGCTGAACGTTGTGCAGAAATGGTCAAAGAATTTGGCTTAAAGAACTTGGAAGTTATGGTAAAAGGACCGGGTCCAGGTCGTGAGTCGACAATCCGTGCATTAAATGCAGCGGGTTTCCGTATTACGAATATTACTGATGTTACCCCGATCCCACATAACGGTTGTCGTCCACCGAAAAAACGTCGTGTATAAGACGTATTAGGATAGTTGGAGAAAGAAAATGGCAAGATATTTGGGTCCAAAACTCAAGCTAAGCCGTCGTGAAGGTACTGACTTATTCCTTAAGTCAGGAGTACGCGCGATTGATTCAAAATGTAAAATTGATACAGCACCCGGTCAACACGGTGCTCGTAAACCTCGTTTGTCAGACTATGGTAGTCAGTTACGTGAGAAACAAAAAGTTCGTCGTATCTATGGTATTTTAGAACGTCAATTCCGTAACTACTATAAAGAGGCAAACCGTCTAAAAGGTAATACTGGTGAAAATTTACTAGTATTATTAGAAGGTCGATTGGATAACGTTGTTTATCGCATGGGCTTTGCTGCAACTCGCGCAGAAGCTCGCCAATTAGTGAGCCATAAAGCAGTTGTTGTTAATGGTCGTGTGGTTAACATTCCATCTTTCCAAGTTTCAGTAAATGATGTTGTAGCTATTCGTGAAAAATCTAAGAAACAAGCTCGTATTAAAGCATCATTAGAATTAGCAGAGCAAAAAGAAAAACCAACTTGGTTAGAAATTGATGCTGCTAAAATGGAAGGTGTGTTCAAACGTGTTCCTGAACGTTCTGATTTATCAGCAGACATTAACGAACATCTGATCGTAGAGCTTTACTCTAAATAATAGTTAAAGCTTCGTAGCAAAGAGAGGATAAAATGCAGGGTTCTGTTACAGAATTTTTAAAACCACATTTAGTTGATATTGAGCAAATTAGCTCTACTCATGCTAAAGTGATCTTAGAACCGTTAGAGCGTGGTTTCGGCCATACTCTAGGTAATGCATTGCGCCGAATTCTTCTATCTTCAATGCCAGGTTGTGCTGTGACTGAAGTAGAGATTGATGGGGTATTGCATGAGTATAGTAGCAAAGAAGGGGTTCAAGAAGATATTCTTGAAGTACTTCTAAACTTAAAAGGCCTAGCGGTTAAAGTACAGAATAAAGATAATGTATTTCTGACACTAAGCAAATCTGGAATTGGCCCTGTTGTTGCAGCAGATATTACCCATGATGGTGATGTCGAAATTGTGAATCCTGAACATGTCATTTGCCATCTTACTGATGAAAATGCATCAATTAATATGCGTATTCGTGTACAACGTGGTAGAGGATATGTTCCTGCTTCTGCTCGAGTTCATTCTCAAGATGAAGAGCGTCCTATCGGTCGTTTATTAGTAGATGCTTGTTATAGCCCAGTTCAACGTATTGCTTACAATGTTGAAGCAACGCGTGTAGAACAACGTACTGACTTAGATAAGTTAGTGATTGAGCTAGAAACAAATGGCACTATTGATCCAGAAGAAGCAATTCGCCGTGCAGCAACAATTTTAGCAGAGCAACTTGATGCATTCGTTGATTTGCGAGATGTTCGTCAGCCTGAAGTCAAGGAAGAAAAACCGGAATTTGATCCGATTCTTTTACGTCCTGTTGATGACTTAGAGCTGACAGTTCGTTCTGCTAACTGTTTGAAAGCAGAAACAATTCACTATATCGGTGATTTAGTACAACGTACAGAAGTTGAGTTATTAAAAACGCCTAATCTTGGTAAGAAATCACTTACTGAAATTAAGGATGTGCTGGCTTCTCGTGGCTTATCACTTGGTATGCGCCTTGAAAATTGGCCACCAGCAAGTATCGCTGAAGATTAGTGGTCATTAGGTTAAGATTTTTCTGAGAAGGATAAGATCATGCGCCATCGTAAGAGTGGTCGTCAACTAAACCGTAATAGCAGCCATCGCAAAGCGCTGTTCCGTAATTTAGCAAGTGCATTAGTTAGTCATGAAATCATTAAGACAACATTGCCAAAAGCAAAAGAATTACGTCGTGTAGTTGAGCCGTTAATTACATTAGCAAAAGAAGACAGTGTTGCAAACCGTCGTTTAGCTTTTGCTCGTACTCGCAACATTGAAACTGTTGCTAAATTATTCAATGAATTAGGTCCACGTTTTGCACAACGTGCGGGTGGTTATACTCGTATCTTAAAATGTGGTTTCCGTGCTGGTGATAATGCTCCAATGGCATACATTGAGCTAGTAGATCGTCCAGCTGTTGCTGAAGAAGCTTCATCAGCTGAATAATATAATTTTGATATTGAAAAGCCTGCTATATGCAGGCTTTTTTATTATCAGTAATCTTGCGGATAAGTTAATTTATATCACCTTGTAGATCAAGACTTTTACATTTTCAATAAAGTTATCTGGTTAATTTAATGCAGAAAACCCTAGGTATAAAACAGTTTAAAGCCTATAGATAAAAAAATAGCAGGAAAAATCCTGCTATTTCAATATTTGTTTACTCACCTTTTAAACGATACTGCACTAAATCTTCAATCGTCATCACGGGATAACCAAATTCTTTCGCGAATTTAATGATTTCAGGGGTGCGTGCCATTGTGCCATCATCGTTGGTGATTTCACAGATTACCGCAGCAGGTTTATAGCCTGCAAGCACTGCAAGATCGACGGAGGCTTCGGTGTGTCCACGGCGTTTTAATACGCCACCTTCTGCGGCTCTTAATGGGAAGATATGCCCTGGGCGGTGTAAATCTTGCGGTTTTGCATTATCTGCAACGGCTGCTTTGATGGTGGTTACACGATCGGCTGCAGAAACACCTGTGGATACACCTTCCGCGGCTTCAATGGTTACGGTAAATGCCGTTTTATTGACGCTGGTGTTATTTTGTACCATTGGCGGCAAATCAAGCTGTTGGCAAATTTCATCGCTTAAACATAAGCAAACAATGCCGCTGCCGTAACGAATAAGTTTTGCCATTTGCGCAGGTTCGATGGTTTGCGCTGGGAAAATTAAATCCCCTTCATTTTCGCGATCTTCATCGTCTAAAACGAGTACGCCATTGCCTTGTTTGAAAGCTTCAATGGCTTTTTCAACACGCTCTTGTGGCGTGCCAAATGCGGATAAAATTGACTGATTCATAGTAAAAAACCTGTTAAAAAATTAATGGATACTTGAATCAGGGCTGATGAGGAAAGGCTTTTCATTAGATAAGAAAATCCAATAACAAAGGCAGATTTTACCTAAGGTAAATCTGTTTATTCTCTTTCATCCAGACTTTAACTGTCGGCTTTGGATTTTCACCAAATCTGCTGACTTTACTTTTGCAGGTAAACGCTCGTGGGCTTATGCGTGCTGCACTTACCACCGGTAGGGAATTTCGCCCTGCCCTGAGAATGCCTGCATAGTATAACGCAATCTAAATAGAGAAAAAATGTTTTTCTTTGCGCCGATATTGCATACAATATGCCACATTGACGCAATAATGTGAGGTCTTTATGCTAAATCCACAAAAAATAGAGCAAATTATACAACAAGTGCAAAATTCTTTACCGCAAGGAATGAAAGAACTTGGTAAAGATGCAGAAGCAAAATTCAAACAAGTTTTGCAAGCTCAATTGGCCAAATTAGATGTTGTAACCCGTGAAGAGTTTGATGTGCAAACCCAAGTTTTAATGCGTACTCGTGAGAAACTGAACGAGTTAGAAAAGCGTATCGATGCCCTGTTGCAAGCGCAAGATCAAGGGCAAGAAACGTGCTAAAATCTCACCGCACTTTGATTATTAAACGAAAAGTGCGGTCTTTTTTCTGAATAAATTTGGCAATATAAGGAATTTCAAGATGTCCGCTTTCGCCTATCTACAACAAAAACGCAAGCAGTTAAATCTAAAAGTGAACGAGGTTTGTGAGCAAGCCAACATTACCCGCGCTTATTTTAATCAGCTGGTGAGTGGCAAAATCAAAAACCCAAGCGCGACCAAGTTGTCTGCCTTGCATAAAGTGCTACAAATCACGGATCTGCAAGATAAAAAAGTGGGGGTGATTTTTGGCAAGTTTTACCCTGTGCATACTGGGCATATTAATATGATTTATGAAGCGTTCAGTAAAGTAGATGAAGTCCACGTTGTGGTGTGTAGCGATACAGAGCGCGATCTGAAATTATTTTATGACAGCAAAATGAAGCGTATGCCAACGGTGCAAGATCGTCTGCGTTGGATGCAACAAATTTTTAAATATCAGAAAAACCAAATTTTCATTCATCATTTAGTGGAAGACGGCTTGCCGAGCTATCCGAACGGCTGGTCTGCGTGGGCAGAGCGGGTTAAACAGCTTTTTGAAGAAAAACAGGTGAATCCTAGCGTGGTATTTAGTAGCGAACCGCAAGACAAAGCACCTTACGAAAAATATTTGAATTTACAGGTGGAATTGGTTGATCCACAGCGTCAATTCTTTAATGTTTCTGCCACCAAAATTCGTAATACGCCTTTCCATTATTGGAAATTTATCCCGAAAGAAGTGCGTCCATTTTTCGCTAAAACTATTGCCATTTTAGGCGGCGAAAGCAGCGGAAAAACCGTGTTAGTTAATAAACTTGCCACCGTATTCAACACCACGTCAGCGTGGGAATATGGGCGTGAGTTTGTGTTTGAAAAATTAGGGGGTGATGAACAAGCGATGCAATATTCTGATTACCCACAAATGGCGTTAGGTCATCAACGTTATATTGACTACGCCGTGCGCCACGCCCATAAAGTCGCGATTGTGGATACAGACTTCATCACCACACAAGCATTTTGTATTCAATATGAAGGCAAAGCGCACCCGTTTTTGGATTCAATGATCAAAGAATATCCTTTCGATATTACGATTTTATTGAACAACAACACCAAATGGGTAGATGACGGCTTGCGTAGCCTTGGTAGCCACAAACAGCGCCAACGTTTCCAACAATTATTGAAAAAATTATTGGATAAATATAACGTGCCTTATATTGAAATTGAATCACCAAGCTATTTAGAGCGTTATAATAAGGTGAAATCCATTGTAGAAAAAATTCTCAATGAAGAAGAGCTTCCCGAACTAAACAACGATAAATCCATTTTTGAGGAATAACAGCCCCTATGATCTTATTTGCAGGCGACCCACACGGAAGATACGACCATCTTTACCCTTTTGTGCAAGAACAAGAGGGTATCGCCCTTGTCATACTCGGGGATTTACAACTCACCACCACAGAAGAATTGGATAAATTGGCGCAATATTGCGATCTCTGGTTTATTCACGGCAATCACGACAGCAAAACCGTTGCCGCCTTTGAAGCCATTTGGGGAACAGAATGGAAAAGCCGAAACCTACACGGACGCGTACAAACCATTCAAGGCAAACGCATTGCTGGATTAGGTGGCGTATTCCGCGGACAAATTTGGATGCCACCCAATAAACCTGTTTTTTTCGACCCAATCCATTATTGTCAATATTGCCCACAAGAGAAAATCTGGCGCGGAGGTTTGCCATTGCGCCACCGCACCTCAATTTTTCCTTCTGATTTTGAGCAACTAGAAAATCTGCAAGCGGATATCCTCATCTCCCACGAAGCACCAAGACCCCACCCTCTTGGCTTTTCCGTATTCAACAAATTGGCGAAAAAAATCGGCGCAACGCACATTTTCCACGGCCATCACCACGAAAATTTTGATTATTCCCAGATTAACCGAGATCCCAAACTAAAAATCACCAACGTCGGTTTCCGCAGCCTATGCGATGAACAAGGGAATTATTTACTAAAAAATATTGATGATAGAAAATAATTTTTCTCGTGTTCTTTTTCAGACCAAATATAAAGTGCGGTTAGAAATTTTATAAAATTTCAGCTTATCCTAAATTCTTTGAAAGTTTCTGCAACAGTCGATCCATCGCCCGATAGGAAAGCGCTTCGGCCAAATGAGGGCGTTGGATTTGCTTTTCGTTATTTAGATCTGCAATGGTGCGAGCCACTTTTAAAATGCGGTGATAAGCACGCACAGAAAGCCCTAATTGAGTGAGCGTATTTTCAAGAAAAATACCGTCTTGCGAGCTAATTTTGCAATCTCGTTCAATTTCTTTACTACTTAAATGTGCGTTGATTTTTCCAGCGCGGGCAAATTGAATTTCACGAACTTTAATAATTTTCGACCGCACTTGTTCACTGGTTTCCCCTTTATTTTCAATGTGTTGTAATGCACCTTTAGGCAAAAGGGGAACTTCAATGGATAAATCAAAGCGATCTAAAAACGGCCCTGAAAGACGATTCAAATAGCGCATCACTTGTTGTGGTGAAGTGCGATTATGCACACCAGTGTAATGTCCAGTAGGGCTTGGGTTCATTGCCGCAATCAGTTGAAATTTTGCTGGAAAACAGATTTTCGCATTGGCGCGCGAAATAATGATTTCGCCACTTTCTAACGGCTGACGCAAAGCATCTAGCACTTTGCGATCAAACTCTGGTAGCTCATCTAAAAACAACACGCCATTATGCGAAAGGGAGATTTCCCCCGGCCTTGGGATCGTTCCCCCACCCACCAAAGCAGGCAAAGACGCACTGTGGTGGGGCGCACGAAATGGGCGTTGTTTCCAGTTTTGAAAATTTAGCTCATTTTGTACAAGGCTAGTAACGGAAGCAGTTTCTATGGCTTCTTGCTCGGTCATTTCTGGCAATAACCCCGTTAAACGGCTTGCCAGCATTGTTTTTCCCGTACCAGGCGGCCCTAAAAGCAATAAATTATGTTGCCCTGCAGCGGCGATGGTTAAGGCTCGTTTAGCGTGTTGCTGACCAATAATATCCGTTAAATCTGCTTGATTTTTGAAAGAAAAATCCACCGCACTTTGCGTGGTTAAATCCGTGGCAAGGGGCAGTTTTTCTTGTTCATTAATAAATTGCACCACCTCTAATAAATTCTGCGCAAAATAACTTTTTTGATCGGCGACTAAAGCCGCTTCATTGGCATTTTGTCTGGCAATAATCGGGCAACGGCGCACTTTTTTAGCCGCTAAAATCGCTGGAATAATGCCGTGAACTCCACGTAATTGACCTGTTAGAGCCAGTTCACCCAGTAGCTCAAATTGCTTTAAACGTTCAGGATTAACTTGTTCAGAAGCAGCTAAAATCCCAATGGCAATAGGCAGATCAAAACGCCCACCGTCTTTAGGTAAATCTGCGGGTGCAAGGTTCACTGTAATCCGCTTGGCAGGGTATTTAAAATTGGCATTCAATAACGCACTTCGCACGCGATCTTGTGCTTCTTTCACCGTTTTTTCTGGCAATCCCACAAGGGTAAAACCCGGTTTCCCGTTGCTTAAATGCACTTCAATAGTAACCAGCGGCGCTTGCACCCCCATTGACGCACGGCTATAAACAATGGCTAATGACATTTATTATCCTTTATCTCATTTCATTTGAAGAACTAATATAGAAAAAGCCAAAAATAAAGAAAATTCCCACCGCACTTTTTTGCGATCGGGATCGAGAAAATGAGAGAGCTAGCTTGCGTTTAGTATTACTTTATATATAATAGCCGCAATCGTGGGGCAGCCTAAAAGATAAAACTGACCTTAACCCGAAATGTTAAGAGTTAAAGCTGCCTCCTTACCTTTCTTCTTCATATTTTTAGTATGTCTGCAACGAAGCCTCACAAAGAATATAGTTCCTTAGTTGATATCTTACTCTCTCGAAATATGATTATCGAAGATCCTATTTATGCTGCAAGAAAACTTTCTCAAGTTGGATATTATCGTTTATCTGGCTTTTGGTTTACTAGCAGGAAAATAGAAACGATAATTCACGACGGAAATCAAAAAACACAATTTATTGATGAGTTTCTTCCAAACACAAAATTTGAAGATATTTATAAATTGTATTTATTTGATAAAAAATTACGATTATTGTTATTAGATATTATTGAACGTCTTGAAATTAATATACGCTCTATAATCGCACATGAGCTAGGCCGCATTGATCCATTAGCTTATGAAAAAGAGATATTTCTTAACTTGGCTTCTGAAAAGGTAAGAAAAAGCTATTATGATATATGGTTACCAAAATTAGAGAAAGAAATTAAGGGTAATCGTTCAGAGTTTATTCTTTATCATCGTAATCAAAATAAGAAGATTCCATTCTGGGTTATTATAGAAATATGGGATTTTGGAATGCTATCAAAATACTATTCTTTTTTGAAAGGTTCATATAAGAAAAAGATTGCTAAAAAATTTAATGTTGATAGTAATAAATTTGGAAAATGGTTACATGAAATTAATATTTTAAGAAATCTATGCGCTCACCACTCTCGAATTTGGAATAAAGACTTTAATGCTATTATTTTGCCTCCAAATCAAGATATTGAAATAAATGAAAAAACAGCACAAAGAGTTTTTGGTAGAATTTTAGTGCTTTGGTATTTAGTTAAGCAGACGGAAAGTAAGAATTATAAATGGTTAGAAAAATTTAGTGCGTTAGTTAAACAAGATTTTCCTACAGTTCCAAATGCGAGATTAGAATTCATGGGGTTAAAAGATCATAAACAATTATCACTTATTTTTTAGAATACTTGTAAAAAAAGTGCAGAATTTGCCCTGCACTTTTTCGTTGATTACACTTCTTCATCTTCCACAATCACAGCGCTAAACCAGCTATCCAATTTTCTTGCTAGTTTATCAATACCTTGTTTTTTCAAGGCGGAAAAGGCTTCTACTTGCACATCGCCTTGGAATGGCAAAATGGCTTCGCGCACCATTTTCACTTGCTTACTCACGGCGCTTTGGCTTAGTTTATCCGCTTTGGTGAGCAATAACAGCACTGGCAAATCAGCAGACACCGCCCATTCGATCATTTGTTGGTCTAAATCTTTCAAAGGGTGGCGAATGTCCATTAAAATCACCACACCGCCTAAACATTCACGTTTTTGCAAATATTCGCCCAAAGCTTTCTGCCATTGGATTTTCATTTGCTCAGGCACGGCAGCATAGCCATAGCCCGGTAAATCTACCAATTTGTAGAACGGTTCCACTTCAAACACATTAATTAATTGCGTCCGTCCCGGGGTTTTGGACGTGCGGGCAAGGTTTTTTTGATTGGTCAAGGCGTTAAGTGCAGTGGATTTTCCTGCGTTAGAACGTCCTGCAAAGGCAATTTCCATACCGCTATCTTCAGGCAACACGCGAATATTCGGCGCACTCGTCAGAAAATGGGTTTTGTGATAATTCAGTTTAATTTCGTTGCTCATTTTATCTATCTTTTAACTATTTCAGCCATAAGGAAAGTGCCTAGCATACCCTAAAATCACAAAGTGCGGTAAAAAATCTCGAAATTTTCCACCGCACTTTTGTGATTATTTTCATTTCAGACTATCACTTTTTCTTCATCAAAGTCCCCGTTTTTAGCAAAGAGGGGTTAGGGGAGATTTGTCTGTTGCCCAAATAATGTTTTCCAAGCAACAAATGGAAAAATCAAAATGGCGGGCACATAGGTCCGCCACTACAGGCAAAAACCAATTATTCGCAGTGTTGTTTATATAGCGCCATAATCACTTCTCGTACAACATTGCGTTGAGGTTCGGGGAGATCAAGGAAGTGGCTGAAAAGGGCTTTGTCTTGTTGGGTGGCGATGTTTTCCCAGCGATGTTGTTCCAAAATATCTGAACGGCGAAGTTCGCCAGCTTCTAGGCGTTCTAGTTTTTCAGGGGATACCAAGTCCGTCAAATTAATTTGTAGCCAACTAGCAAGTGTTTTCAGTTTATCAAGACGTGGAATACTCTCACCCCGCAACCATTTTCCTGCAGTGTGTGGAGTAATAGACGCACCGTAATAACGCAAATTAAATTCACGTTCAAGAACATTGCCACGGGCGGCATAACCCTTGGCAATTAATCCTTTCTTTAAATTTTCAGCAAAACGTAGTCTTTCTCGCTGATCTTGTTGCGTTTTTTCATCTTTTTTCATAGTTGCGAAAGCTATCACTCCCACATAAAAAATTGTAACTATGATTTAATAAAAGTTACAAAATGATCAAAAATAGTTACATAAAAATCGAGCAGCCATTTCTGATAGATAAATTATTATTAATGAAAAACGAAAAACAAATAGTTTCAAAAAAACGTGTGGTCGTGTAAATAATGTGGAACAACGTTTAGAAAAACAAAATAAACGTTTAAAAGCAGATATCGCAGGTGCAAATGCTACCGCTGTATTACCTCAAGTTCGTGGCAATGGTAAATCAATGGTATTTACCGCCGTAGGGACTTATGAAGGTCAAAATGCAGTCGCTGTTGGTTACTCTAGTGCGAGCGACAACGGTAACGTTGTTTTAGACTTCACACTAACGCAAACTCTTGCGGTAAAGTAGGGGCTGGCTACGAATGGTAATTAACATTCATTGATGCAACGGAACGCCAGCAATGGCGTTCCCTTTCCCGAATTTCACATTATTTAGAAAAGGTTTAACAGTATAAAAACATCATTAAAATTGACCGCACTTGCAATCTCTTATGCATTATTGACCGCTTGCAGCAATCTTTCCAATCTAACCAAAGACGGTACAGCAGATAATCCCGTCTTTCCTAAGATTGAGCAATCTAAATTCAATCACGACGGTTCACAATTCGGCTCGTGGGTAAACTGGGATAACGTTCGCCAAATCGAACGCGGAATGAATAAAGACCAACTTTACAATCTCATTGACCGCCCACATTTTGCCGAAGGTTTGTACGGTGTACGCGAATGGGATTATGTCTTTAACTATCGTGAAAACGGCGTACATAAAGTTTGCCAATACAAAGTGCTTTTTGGCAGTAATATGAACGCCTAAAGTTTCTTTTAGTTCCCGAATGGTTGTAATACCGACCAGGAGTTTAATTTAAGTTCAGGCTTCTTGTTTGATTTCGATAAAGTAGATTTAAAAGCGGAAGGGAAACAAGTGATGGCGGAATTGGTGAACAAATTAAATAGTCTAAATGTGAAAACCGCAATCATTGAAGGTTACACCGACTGTATGGGGGCAGAGCCGTACAACTTAGACCTTTCGCAACGCCGTGCGGACCGTAAAAGCGGAGTTAAGTGCGGTAGGTTATGATAAAGTGAATCAAGTCAAAGCCTGTGAAGGTAACGATAAAGCCACTAAAGAGTGCTTACTCCCGAACCGCCGTATCGTGGTGAAAGCACAAGGTACGGAACTTAACTCAGGTACAAGTAAAAAAATTGCGGGTCCAATCGGTCCAGCATCGCTTTACGGTGCGAACTATCCTTATAGTCCGCATATTACAGGCAATCCAAATCCAGCATTGCCAGCACAGAATTTGCAGTAATCTGCAAACCGACTCTTAGCCGCAAGGTTTTGAAGGTCTTGTTCATTATCTTTAATCCAAAGCAATCTCGAAAGGGGTTGCTTTTTTTGATGAAAAACCTTTAGATGTCCCTTCTTAAAGACCGATGTAAAAAAATACCATAGGGAAAAATAAAAATTACTTGTCAATATAAGATGATTATCTTACCATTACTAAAATCTCTATCAGATGTGATTTAAAACAAACAAGGTTAACATGAGCATACATCCGTTCCCAAATAATGCACAAGATAAAATTAAGCGTATATCGTATTGGATTCAAGAGTTTCATTGGGATAAATTTTTTCTATGTATATCTATGCATATGGTGTTACCTTTAGCTCCATTAATAATTGAATTTTTACTTAAAAAAGGTCCTGTAAGTTTATCCAGTTTATTAATATCAACTTCAATGTATTGTTTATCATTAGGTTCTTCCTCAAAGAAAACGTCTATATTTGCACTAAGTCTTGTAGTCGCTTTAATTCTAACCGCTTTATATGGCAGTGCTATAAATATAAGTGGGGAAGATAATTCAACAAAGATTGACACTTTTTATATTTATTGCGTGTTAGGTTTGTTTTTTATAATACATCTTATTGAAAGATTTAAGCGTCATGCGATAGATTGTGAAGCGTTTTGGAGTTTTAATTAGAGCTAGAGGAGTTTACTATGGAACGTATCTTTATTATATTGCAATTGTTTTCTTTAGTTTTAGCTATGATAACTCTCGTCCTATCTTTGCGTAATTTTAAGAAAAGAATAAAATTGGAAGAAAAGTTGCAGTCATATTTAATTGATGAGATCAATAAGAAAAATATTGATTTTAATGATTTAAAAACTCATTGCTCAAATAATAGAATAAAGGTAGAGATCTCGTCTCTTCTTAATAAAGAAAATGAAGAAAAATACATAAAAGAATTGGATGAGTGTGTTTCTTCGGCTATTGAACGCCTAATGGATGATGAGCAGATTATCATCAGAAGGGTTCTTGATAATTCTATTCAAAATGGTAGAGTACAATATAAAGAAAAAGTTATTAATGATTCAATATCTAAATTATTAAATTTTAGAACTGCTTAATCTTATAAGCTAGAGCTATATGCTCTAGCTTTTTTATAAAAACTGTTGTCAATTTTATAAAGCCAACGGATCAATTTTGCCTTAATTTTCCCTTAAATTGGAAAGGCTGATAAACGGTAAAAATTTGCGTAACTTGCTAGATTATGAGGTGAATGTCGCAATATGTTTATCTAGGTGTTTGATCACAGGTTTTCTTGTGTTAGTACCGGTATTTGAGGCGAAAACGCTTTGAGCCGACTTGAGGTTTTCAAGTGGACGATTTTTTATGTCTAGTGTTTAGCAAATCTCGAATGCCTTGTACCACACAAGGAAATTCACATGGCTCAACACTATTTACTTTCAGGCAAATCTAAAACGATTGATATTAAAACGATTTTTCGCTTAACCGAAGATGATGCTTTCCATAAATTAGCGTTAGTCGATATTCTTGCCGTAATAACGATGATGGTAAGTTGCTCAAAAGGCATTAGTGCCATTAATGTCAGCCGACTTCTCAATCTCAACTACAAGACGGCTTTTGTACTTTGCGGAAAAGTTCGTGAAGCTATCTTCAAAACACGCGATTTAGTTCCGTTATCAGGTGAAGTCCATCAAGATGGCATGTGGATTAATTTTCGACTACGCCCCACTAATTTCTGCAAGAACAATTACAAATAACGGCAAAAATCTGATGAAAAAGGACGTAAGTTTCCTAAGTTTAGAGCGACCAAACGTTGTATTATCAGTCTGAACCAACATGCTTCAAACGATAGTGAAATATGAGGTGCAAACCGCACCATCGTCGCAATGGATTACACCGAAAACGCCGATACCGTCCTTGCTCTCAATCAGCGCTTTGTAAAAGCAGGTAGCGATATTATGTGCGATGAAAATCCTGCCTATAACAACCTAGATTTTCACTATCATCGTTGGTCGGTTAATCATCAAGAAGCCTATAGTGCTAAAGGCATAAATAACAATCTCGCGGAATCCTTCAATGCGAGTATGCGCGATTTAATGCGTGGCACACACCACAAAACCGATAATAAGTATGCTTTACGCTATGCGAATTACGCGGCTTGTTCATCAGATAATTGCCGCAAATCTACTGGGAAACTCTTCGAAGATGTTCTTGAACGTTGCCTGTGGGTGCTACCACTCAAAGAATGGGTAGGTTACTGGCAAGGCAATCATCGTGAAGGTGAATTACTCGGAATGAAAGCTTTTACACCTAGTGAAATTTCACAGAATTACTTCAAACGTCTTGAAGACAAATCAAATATGATGAAATGCTGATGGCGACATAGACTTATATAGACACTGATAGACTTTGATAGAAAGAGAGTGAAATGGCTTACCTGAATAAAGGTCAAGCTGAATAGTTACACCTTAAGTTTAGAAAACTGGAAAATTAGCGTGAAAAATTGCGAGATTGAAGTTAGAATTTGAGGGAAAATAAATGCCTTTCACGATTTTTATTCGAAAAGGCATTCAAATTTATATTGTTAATTAGTCAAATTTCGGACTTTGTGCAACTGCTACATAATACCGAATCTTTAGGGGCATATAGATTTGTAAGGGTGTATTGTATACGCCCGTTTTTATATTCAATTTTATTGGAGATATATAATACGCCCCTACGCAACTCATCAAACAATATTTACGAAAAAGTGCGGTAAAAAATTTCTGATTTTTTCACCGCACTTTAAACCATTTTACTAAAGAAAAATCCCCCCATTTAGCAAATAGAGTTAGGGGAGATTTGCGAAACTACATATTCGCCACAATTTCTTCAGCAAATTCGGACGTGGAGCACAATTTCGCACCTTCTAACATTTCAGCAAAATCGAAGGTAACGGTTTTGTTTTCAATGGCTTTGGCGACTGCGTTTACCACTAAATCCGCTGCTTCTGTCCAGCCTAAATGGCGTAACATCATTTCACCGCTTAGGATTAATGAACCGGGGTTGCCTTTGTTTTGCCCTGCGATTTTTGGTGCTGTACCGTGGGTGGCTTCAAAAATTGCCGCTTCCGCACCGATATTTGCCCCTGGTGAGATGCCAATTCCGCCCACTTGTGCAGCAAGGGCATCGGAAATGTAGTCGCCGTTTAGGTTGAGTGTGGCGATGACATCGTAATCGGCTGGGTGGAGCAACACTTCTTGCAAGAATGCATCGGCAATGGCGTCTTTGATGATAATGTCACGCCCTGTTTTGGGGTTAGTCAGCTTCATCCACGGGCCTTCATCAATGAGCGTTGCACCATATTCTTTCGCCACTTCGTAGCCCCATTCTTTAAACGCGCCTTCGGTGAATTTCATAATGTTGCCTTTATGCACTAATGTGAGGGATTTTCTATCATTATCAATGACATATTGTAAGGCAGCACGCACTAGGCGCTGTGTTCCTTGTTTTGAGACGGGTTTGATGCCAATGCCACAGTCTTGTGGAAAACGGATTTTGTTCACCCCCATTTCTTGCTGTAAGAACTGAATCACTTTATCTGCTTCAGGCGAGCCGGCTTTCCATTCCACCCCGGCGTAAATATCTTCAGAGTTTTCACGGAAAATAACCATATTGACTTTTTCAGGGTGTTTTACTGGGCTTGGCGTGCCGCTGTAATAGCGAATTGGACGTAAACAGTTATAAAGATCTAATCCTTGACGCATTGCCACATTTAAAGAGCGAATGCCACCGCCAACAGGCGTCATCAACGGGCCTTTAATGGCAACGTGATAGGCTTTAATCAAATCAAGGGTTTCTTCAGGTAACCAAGTGTTTTCGCCATAAACTTCATTGGCTTTGCCTCCCGCATAGATTTCTAACCAAGCAATTTTGCGTTTGCCTTGATAGGCTTTTTCCACCGCGGCATCAATCACGCGTTGCATTGCTGGTGTGACATCCACGCCAATGCCATCACCTTCAATGAAAGGAATGATGGGGTTATCAGGGACAATCAATCCCCCTTGTGCGTCTAAACGAATTTTTTCCCCCTGAGGAATAACAACGGCGGATTGGGTTTGACTCATTGGATTCTCCTTTAATGGTTGATGTTGTGTTATAGTGAGCAGAGAAAGCACATTGATAGTTTGGTAAAAATGTGCGTTTAGATTGATCTTTATTCATTCTCATAACATATATGAAGGCAAAATTTCTTTCAAGCCGTAATCAACAAGAACGGCAAAATTTACGCAAAAAAAACGGTTCAGCATTTTGCGCGTAAAAAAGCAAATGTCCCTGATTTTGCACACACCAAAGTGGTGCTGTTTAATAAGCCCTTTGATGTGCTGAGTCAATTTAGCGATGAAAACGGGCGACAAACACTTAAAGATTTTATTCCTATTTTATCGGTTTATCCCGCAGGACGTTTAGATCGCGATAGCGAAGGGCTGTTAATTCTCACGAATAACGGTGAAATTCAGCATCGCTTAGCCGATCCTAAATACAAAACGGAAAAAACGTATTTCGTGCAGGTGGAAGGCGAGCCGACAGAGCCTGAGCTTGAACCACTACGCCAAGGGGTAAGATTAAAAGAGGGCAAAACGTTACCGGCAAAAGTGCGGGTAATTTCTGAGCCAGCTTTTTTATGGCAACGGGATCCGCCTATTCGCGTACGCAAGAGCATTCCGACAAGTTGGTTGGAAATTAAAATTAGCGAGGGCAAAAATCGCCAAGTTCGCCGAATGACCGCACATATTGGCTTTCCCACATTGCGTTTAATTCGTGGCAAAATGGCGGGATTTAGCGTGGAAAATTTGCCATTAGGGCAGTATTATCAATTGACGGCTCAAGAACTTGAAGCCCTTTATCAAAGGTTAAAATTAAGGAAATCCAATGCATAGACCTTATATTATGATGGCGTGCGTCGTTCATTGCCAAGGCAAATTTCTGTTTGTGAAAGAATTTGAGTACGGCAAAATGACGTTAAACCAGCCCGCAGGGCATTTAGAGCAGAATGAAAGCATTCTTGCAGGGGCAATGCGTGAATTAAAAGAGGAAACGGGTATTCAAGCCACGCCAAGCAAGCTGATTAAAATCTACCAGTGGCACGCACCACGTAGCCAAAAAGATTATTTACGTTTTGTCTTTGCGGTGGAATTAGCGGAATGTTTGCCCATTGTGCCGAGTGATCCGGATATTGAAGGCGGTGTCTGGCTCACACCCGAAGCGTTTCAACATTATATCCAACAAGCTGGGCAGGCAGAACGCAATCCGTTAGTCAGCCAAGCATTGCAAGATTATTTAAATGGCGAAGGGGTAAGTTTAGAAGTGTTGAGGCTGTTTGAATAAAATTGGTGAAATTTGCACCGCACTTTGTTTTTCACATAAAAATAAAGCCCGAATGGTTCGGGCTTTACTTGATTAACGATAAGGTTGATCCAATGGAACTTCAGGATCTGGTTGATGCGTGATGCGGTTACGTAGATCACGACGAATAATCTCAATTGTCCAGAACCAGAAGATATGTCCTACTAATTCAGAAATATGTTCGTATAATGGCCATTCTGCAACAGGTGGGGTTAAACCTAATGCTGGGAACGTGATGTAATGCACACAAATATCCGCGATTAAACCTGCACCAATACCTTGCCAGAATTTAATTTTAGGAAAACGTTCTGCCACAATACAGTAACCAATTGCAAAAACTAAAGAGAAGGTGATGTGAGTTACACCAATCCAGTCAAACCCGTGATCTGCAAAAGTGAATACCGCAGCCGTGGGATCGATGCCAATATAATCACGTAAGAAAACGTGTGGTGGGTTTAAAAACGCACGAGAACACACTTCTAATGCTTGTGAAGGATCTTGACAAGCCGCAACGAATAAATCGAATGGACTACGTGGTGGGAATGGATGTTCTGCCCCCCATTTTACAAAGGCAGAAATTAAACCACCGATAAAACCAACAAAAATTGCCACACCATAGCGACGGCGTGCAGGATCGGTTTGAGTGAAAATACCTGACATATAATTCTCCAAATAAAATGATAATTGTGAGTGATTTCTTTATTTATTAAATTTGATTAAATAAATAAAATCGCTAGCAATTCTATGCCTAATTGAGAATTAGTCAAGCAATTTTCTACCCCTAAAGAGATAATTCAAAAGAAGTATGATTGAGTGAGGTGAAAAATAAGCAAAAAAGAACGTGCAGAGTTAGTAATATTTTATAAACTCTGCATAATACCTTGTTTTTAAAGTATTATTCTTCAAAATTGTTAAACCAACTTTCTAAAATAATGCAGGCAGAAATGCTATCGACCTTGCCTTTTTCTAAGGCTTTAAAGCCACCACGTTGGAAAATTTCTGCGCGCGCTTCCGTGGTGGTAAGGCGTTCATCTTGTAAGATCACCGCTACGCCAAATCGTCCGTGTAAACGGTTCGCGAATTTTTTTGCCCGTTGGGTGAGGGGCTGTTCTGTGCCGTCCATATTTAAAGGTAAGCCCACAATTACCTTATCAGGTTTCCATTCAGCTAAGCATTTTTCAATGGCTTCCCAATTGGGAATTCCATCTTGTGCTTTAAAGGCTGGCAAAGGTTGCGCAGACTTTGTAATACTTTGCCCGACGGCACAACCGATGCTTTTTGTACCAAAATCAAAGGCGAGTGCGGTAATAGCCATTAGCAATGCCCCGCTTGATAAGCAAAATTGTGCTGTTGAATACCTAATAATTGGTTGGCAGCTAACCAGCGTTCTAAATAAGGGACATCAAACAAAATATGTTCATTCGCTGGTACAACAAGCCAATCATTATTAGCAATTTCTCTTTCTAATTGATCTGGCGACCAACTTGCACAACCTAATGCCACTAGACATTTTTCTGGAGCTTGTGGTGTGCCAAGTGTATCAATCACATCCGCGGAGGTCGTCAGCCATAAATTATCAGCTACTTTATGGCTATTCATAAAGGGTTTGGCACTTTCTGTGTGTAAAATAAAGCCCCGTTCAAGGTTGGTTGGACCGCCTGCAAGAACGAGATCATCGGGATATTTACGGTTATCCGCCATCATAAAATTCATCTTAATACATAATTCTGCAATGCTCAGATCCGTTGGCTGGGTAAGGACTAATCCCATTGCGCCTTGTTCATTATGCTCGCAAAGATATACCACAGAACGATAAAAATGATCGTCTTCCAAATGGGGCATTGCGATTAAAAAATGGTTTTGTAATTGCATATTCTCTTTCCTAAATTTAAGGGATTAGGCTAAATCCCCAAAGCAAACTTGTAATGCGGTAATTGCCGTTAATGCCGCGGTTTCTGTTCGTAACACCCGCTTGCCAAGCAACACCTCCGTGAAACCTTGCTGCTCGGTTTGAGCAATTTCTTGTGGCGACAAGCCCCCTTCTGAGCCAATTAGTAAGCGCACACCTTCAGCGGGTAGGGCGGGTAAGGTGCGAATAGAATATTTCGCTCTTGGGTGCAAATTCAACTTTAACATTCCATCTTGCTCGGCACACCATTCTTCTAATTTCATCATCGGACGGATTTCAGGGATCACATTTCGCCCGCATTGCTCACAAGCAGAAATCGCAATTTTTTGCCATTGTTGAATTTTTTTCGCCATACGATCCGCATCTAACTTCACACCGCAACGTTCCGACCACAATGGCGTGATGACCTTCACACCAAGTTCAACGGATTTCTGAATAGTAAATTCCATTTTCTCACCGCGGGACATCACCTGCCCAAGATGAATGTGCAACGGACTTTCCCGATCATCAAATTGGCGATCTAAAATTTCCACCGCCACGGCTTTTTTGCTCACTTGCGTAATCACAGCAGGATAAATATGGTTACTGCCATCAAATAATTCAAGGCGATCCCCCTCCTGCATTCGCAACACCCGCCCAACGTGATTTGCCGCTTCTTCCGTTAATTCACACTGAGTTTGTTGCTGCAGAGAAGTAGGGTGATAAATTCTTGGTATTCGCATTTTTTCTTACTGTTAATTAAGGGGGGTTTATCATATCAGAAATTGATTGGATAGGCGGTGATTGTTTTTACAAAAGTGCGGTCATTTTTTGTGAGATTTTTGGCGTAGCGTCATCAAAAATAATTTTGAGAGAGATTTACGCTTGGGAAAAGTGCAAGCTGGGGGACGTGGCGGAAATTATTGGAGGCGGAACCCCAGATACAAATAATGCAGATTATTGGAATGGGGATATTGATTGGTATTCACCTACAGAAATAGGCGAAGAAATTTATGTTTCAGGCAGCCGAAAAAAAATTTCTCAACTAGGTTTGGAAAAAAGTTCAGCTAAATTGTTACCTAAAAACAAGACTATTTTATTTACATCAAGAGCAAGTATTGGTGAGATGGCAATTCTTTTAAAATCAGCAACTACCAATCAAGGTTTTCAGTCTTTTGTTATAGATGAAAAAAAATTGGATATTTATTTTCTTTATTCTTTAGGCTTCAAGATTAAAGCATTTGCATTAAAAAATGCGACAGGTTCAACTTTTTTAGAGATTTCAAAAAAGCAATTAGAAAAAATAGAAATTTACCTCCCCACCCTCCCCGAGCAAGAAAAAATCGGCACGTTTTTCAGGCAGCTCGATACGCTCATTACTCTTCATAAGCGCGAGGTATTAGAAAAAAGATAATAAAAACAAAGTCAAAATCTTGCAAAATAGACAAAATCGCTGAATAGTTCTTAAGTTGTATTGTGTAATTTTCAATTCAATAAAATGGAGGACATCATTATGCGATTAACTAATCAAGAGCTTTTTCATCGCTATTTCAAACGCTGGATTCGCATTTATAAAGAGGGTGCGATCCGCCCAGTAACACTCGCTAAATACAAAATGACGCATACTTGGCTTATTCGCCTTGCACCAAGGCTTAGGTTATGTGATTTAAATCGCATTAGCTATCAGCAACTCTTAAATGATTATGCAAATAGCCACGAGCGGCAAACTGTAATGGATTTTCATCATCAAATTAAAGGCGCAATTTTAGATGCTGTTGATGAGGGGTTAGTAATCCGCGATCCTACACGTAAAGCCATTATTAAAGGCAAAATTCCACGAGAGAAAAAACCAAAATATTTAAGCCAATATGAATTACAAACCCTTATTCACCAGCTTAATTTAAGTGAAAAATTAAGCTTTGATTGGCTAATTTTATTGATCGCAAAAACGGGATTGCGTTTTTCAGAAGCCCTTGCCGTTACCCCAAAAGATTTTGATTTTGCACGGCAGACTTTAACAATCAATAAAACGTGGGACTATAAAAATGAAGGTGGATTTTTACCGACTAAAAATCGCTCTTCTATTCGCAAAGTTCAACTAGATTGGCAAACGATAATTCAATTTGCCCAATTAATCCGTCATTGCCCTGAAAATATTCCAATTTTTCTGCCAAATCAGGAAAAAGTCTATAATTCTACGATTAATGATCTTATTGCACGTTATTGTAAAAAAGCGGCTATTCCAATTATTACGGTACACGGACTTCGCCATACCCACGCCTCACTGCTACTATTTGCAGGCGTATCCATTGCAAGTGTAGCTCGTCGTTTAGGACACGCCAGCATTACTACCACGCAAAAAACCTATTTGCATATTATTCACGAATTGGAAAATAAAGATGTGGACATTGTAATGCGATCATTATCAAACCTAAATATTACTTAACTTATCGAAAATAAAGAATTTTTTCACCGCTCTTTGGGGCGGTGATTTTATGCCCTCTCGCTTATGAAGAGTAATGAGCCTGTCGAGCTGCCTGAAAAACGTACCGATTTTTTGTTGCTCGGGGAGGGTGGGGAATTTAACTAGCAATTTTGAGATAGTTGTTTTGGATAGGCTAGGAACTCCTGTAGATTCATCTTTTTTTTTCCAATTAGTCATTTGAAAGATACAAAAGATAAAATTTAGATCATAACTAACGTATGGAATTGCATAAAATAAGGTATCTACTGTCCAAAATGGTGCTTTTAAAATATAAGGTTTATCTATTGTACCTTTTCTTCCAATTCCAATAGCATCTTGATCATATGACAATGCTTCATTTACACTGAGCATATATCCACCTGTTCCATATACTGGAATATTTCCTTCTGATAAATGCTTATAATCTTTTCCGTTATTGATATTAACTACCTCCCCCAGCTTGCACTTTTCCCAAGCGTGAGTGATTTCGGGGATAAAAAAGCCATTTAGCACGATGATCTAAATGGCTTTTTAATAATAGTGAAAAAGGTAATTCTATTTATAAATCAATCAATTATAGAATTGAACTAACCCCAAGGATATTTAGTTGTTGGTTGATTTCTGCCTCAAGTTGAGCGATTTCGGCTTTATCTTTGGCAATGTTGGCAAGCACTTCATCAAGATCGATTTCTTCTTCCGCTTCAAATGTATCCACATAACGAGGAATGTTGAGATTGTATTCATTAGCTTGTACCTCTTCTAGCGTGGCAAGTTGGGCGAATTTCTCAATGTTTTCTCGTTTTTGGTAAGCCTCAACAATGGCGTTAATATGCTGTTCGCTGAGATGATTTTGATTTTTCCCTTTCTCAAAATGCTGGCTGGCATCAATAAATAAAATATCACGAGAAGTGCGGTCTTTTTTGAACACTAAAATGCAAGTTGGGATAGACGTACCAAAGAATAAATTTGCCGGTAAGCCAATTACTGCGTCAATATAATTTTTTTCAATCAAGATTTTGCGAATATGTCCTTCTGCTGCGCCACGGAATAACACGCCGTGTGGTAAGACAATTGCCATCGTGCCATTGCTTTTTAAGTGATAAAGGCTGTGCAAAATAAAGGCAAAATCGGCTTTGGATTTTGGTGCAAGTTTGCCGTATTCGGAAAAACGAGGGTCTTTTAATTTACGCTCAGCGTTATCCCAGTTGGCAGAATAAGGCGGATTGGCAACCACGGCATCAAAGCTACGTGGACGGTCGATGCCGTCTTTATCTAAGCCATCTGGCCAATCGGATTCTAACGTATTGGCGTTAGATAATGTCATATTGGCAAAGCTTACGCCGTGCATCATTAAGTTCATTCTTGCCAAGTTGTATGTGGTGGTAGAAAGCTCTTGTCCGTAATACTTGATTGCGCCCTCTTTTTTGCCATTTGGCAACGCATTCCCTACGGTAAGTAGCAAAGAGCCAGAGCCACAAGTTGGGTCATAAACAGTGAATACATCGTCTGTTTTGGCATCTTGAGTTACAATGCGAGCCAGAATTTGGCTAACGGCGTGAGGGGTGTAAAATTCACCGCCTTTTTTGCCCGCATTGGCAGCGAATTTGCCGATCAGTTCTTCATAAATTTCACCTAAAATATCTTTGCCGTTATCATCTTTGTATTGTACTTCATTGACTAACTGTACCACTTTATTTAACGCTTTTGTGCGGTCATTGGTATTGCTACCGAGTTTGGAATCCCCTAAATTCAAATCACTAAATACGCCACGGAAATCTTTTGCCGCTTCAGGATTAATCTCACTATTTTTATTAAAATTATCAATAAGTGCTTGATAATCACTTGGAATAATTTGATTTTGTTCAATTTTTTTGATCAGAGTTGCCCAAGTATTCGCTGGGGCAATGGCATACCCTAAGGTATTGGCAATATCGTTTAAATAATCTTCTAAACCGTCTTGTTTTACTGCGTCAAAATACGCATCATTTAGGCTTTGATGTGGTTTTGGGGTGATGATTCCGTTTTCGAGTAAATAAGCCTCTTGATGTTCCGAAAGATAGCGATAGAAAATAAAACCTAAAATATAATTTTTATATTCAGAGGCATCCATATTGCCACGTAATTCATTTGCCATATTCCAAATTTGGTTGGTGATATTTGAAATGGTTGTCATAAAAAACTCCTAAAAATGATGTAATTAACTTAAATTTAAACGAACATTTGTTGTAATAATGCTTTTTTTAAACGCTGATAATGCTCATGCTGTCGCTTATGAAGAGTAATGAGCGTATCGAGCTGCCTGAAAAACGTGCCGATTTTTTGTTGCTCGGGGAGGGTGGGAACAGATAATTCAATTTTTAACATTACCTTTGCATTAAGTTTTGCTCTACCGCCTCCAACTAAATAAGGTGAAATATCCATTGATTTAATACGATATGTTAAAAATGGATTATCTAAGATGTTTTTCTTTCCACTTAAGACATGTGCATGATTATTAACCCAAATTTTTCCTTCCACATATTCACAAGGATAGTTTTTTATATCATTTGCACCATCTTCTGCGATAAGTACAAATTCACCTTGATGTGTAAAACCATCTACATAATCCTGTATTCCATTTGCTCCATAATATGGGGTTGTTCCTATAATTCTTTCACTTGCCGTGACTGGTATTCTTAGATTATCAAAAATATTAGCCACCTCCCCCAGCTTGCACTTTTCCCAAGCGTGAGTGAATTCAGGAAAACGAATTTCTGGAAAATCTGATCCATTTTTTGGGAACATTTTTTGTAAAAGAGCTTTTTTGAGCAAAATCACCTCGTCCCACTTACGCTTATGAAGAGTAATGAGCCTGTCGAGCTGCCTGAAAAACGTGCCGATTTTTTGTTGTTCGGCAAGGCTGGGGAATGGAATTTCATATTGAGAAATTTGTGGAACAGTTAATTGAGGCACGCCTGTTGATTCAATGTATATTTGTTTTAAATTAATTGAATTCTCTAGGAAAAATATATCAAAATATCTTTTTGGCTTTAAAACCAATAATCTAACAACGGCAGTAAAGTTAGTTTCTCTAGCAATAGCATAACCAATGTCTCCCCTACCCGTGATCGTTACAGCGGGAGATGTATGCTTATAATCATCATAAAAACCAATAATGCCATTATTTGTTAAAGCATTTGCCAATACGGGATATTTACCCTTGGGTTTCAATTTATTTTTATCTACATCACCTCCAGCTACTATTTTCCCACAGTCCCCCAGCTTGCACTTTTCCCAAGCGTCAGTAAATTCGGGGAAGCGAATTTTTGGTATATTGTTGTTTTTCATCGTTTTATTTCCTTTATTTGTTGGGTTAGGGCTAAAAATTCTTCATCTTCTCGATCGGCTTGGCGTGCGGCTTGTTGTTTGCGGTTTTGTTCAAACTCGTCATAAATTGACCGCACTTTTTCTTCCATCTGTTTATGGCTGATTTTGCCTGATGTTTTCAATAGTGGTTTATCATTAAAGGTAAGCAGGGCATCTACGTTATTTCGCCAGTAGTCTAACGTGAGGTCTTGGCGGTTTTTAGCCCGTAATTCAGCACTTTCTAAAAAGATAACCACTAGGCGGTTTAGGCTGTCAATTTCATCAGCCGTTAAGTAATTTTTGGCAATAAGAATGTCTTGTTTACGAACTTGATTGCCTTTCCAGCTTGTGAGTCCCATATTTGGGGTGTTGGCATCGGCACGACTGATGATGAGCTCGGTTGCCGTTTGTTCAGTAACAGCATAAATGAGTTTGTTTTGGGTTTCAGCAAAAAACATTTGTGTGGCTTTGTCGTTGCCATCATAATCACTAGAAAGGGCAAAAAGGTCTCGTACTTTTTGGTAAAAACGCTTTTCACTGGCACGAATATCTCGAATGCGTTCAAGTAATTCGTCAAAGTAATCAGGGCGTCCATCGGGATTTTTTAGCCGCTCATCATCCATCACAAAGCCTTTTTTCATAAGTTCTGCAAGTTGTGTATTTGCCCATTGGCGAAATTGTGTACCTCGTTGGCTACGAACACGAAAGCCAATGGCTAAAATCATTTCAAGGCTGTAAAACGCGACATTGTAATTTTTGCCATCGTTGGCAGTTATTGAGAAATACTCAATAACTGAATTTTCTAATAATTCTTTTTCTTTCAATATGTTGGCAATATGTTTATTGATGTTGCTTACCGAGGTGGCAAAAAGTTCTGCTAGTTGGCTTTGGTTTAGCCAAACGGTACCATTTTGAGCATAAAGCGAAACTTTGGCTTTGCCATCATCTGTGTGGTAGATAATAATTTGATTAGTCATCATTTTTCCCTTGGGGATTGGCGTAAATTTCTTTGAGCGTTTTGCCTTGGGCGGTTTTAAACTCTATCCAGCCATTAACACTACTCAAAGTAAGCAAACAAGCTGCACCACTTGGACTGTTAAAGCGAAAATCTTTGGTAAAAAAACACCGCTCTTTTTCTTTGTGCAAAACACCTTTTTCAATCAGTTCATCGCATTGGGTGATGAACTTTTGCCGATATAGTGGCGTTTTATCGTCTTTATGCTGATAGGCAAAATGTGAACCTTTTAGCACAATCATACCGTCTTGGGTGTAGATGGCTTGGGCTTGTACGCCGCCACGCGGACAATGAAAAATTTGCTCGGGTTGGCTGTTGGGCTGTGTTGGTTTGCGTAATGGTTCAAAAATCGGGTAACCCAGCGTAGAAAGCAAGAGTTCACCAATTTCAAACATCGCTTCGCAAGCCGCTTTAAGGGGTAATGGTGTATGCGTTTTTTGCCCTTTATTGCCATTAGATAGGCTAAATCGCCCGCTTTGCGTGGCTTTTTCAATCGCCAGCCATTCTAAATAAAGAGCGTGCGTTTGGGTGAGGTTTTGGGTGAGCGAAACCAGCACCAAAGCACGCGTGAAGTCGATTTCATTTTTGTCGTGGTGTTGTTTAAGGCGTTTGCCCACTTCACCTGATTGCCCGATATAGACTTCATCATTATCCATACCGCCAATAAGGAAATACACACCCACTTGGCTGGCTTCTTCCATCGCAAAAAAGGTCGCTAAATCACGGCGTGGCACTTCAATGACACGCATAATCGAGGTGCTTTCTTCGGCAATGCGAATGCCTTGCGGTTCGCCTGTGGGCAGGAAGATTTGAATGGTTTTGGGGTGTTTTGGGTGCATTGGGGTTTCCTCTAAGGTCTAAAATTGTTTTTTGCTCATAACCATCTAGACAATTTTAAATCCATATATCTAATTGATTTTCAATAATTTTATTAAGAATGATGAAAGTTTTGTCTAAATGGTTCGTCTAAATTTGTCTAAACTATTTTTTATATTGCTCATCTAGACAATTGCCAAATACGGTTTTCATTGCATATAATCCCTTGATTTTTCAGTGATTGTAGAAGATTTTTAATTTTATGGTACTTCTGATTTTCGTCTAAAGCCGTAGGAAGTTTGTCTAGCAGAAGTCGTTCAAAATCTTTTCGCTTAGCTGTTTTGAATTGTTGCAAATATTCAATAATAAGTTTTTGATAATATTTATCATTGAGTCCTTTATGATGAATATATGTGGCTTCATCATCACTAAGTTGTGCAATTGTTGCAGAAATATAGTAATTGGGTTTTCTACCTTCAATGAGCTTTTTGCTTTTTAAGTGCTTTGCCGCTTTATCTGAGATAGGTAGCTTTTTCTGTACTTTATCAAGCAACATAATTTCTTCTAGTGATAAATTAGGAGAAGAAGCGAGCTTTTGGGCATAGGCAATATCCAATACTTTACCTACGATACATACCTGTACTTTTTGATCAGAAAGCTGGTATTCGGGTAAGGGAAAAAACCGTTCTTTTTGAATGGTAAACATTTTTCTAATGCCGCTGCCGATCGTGTCAATCATATTAATATTAACCATTGCATTCGCTAAAAAACGATTACGATAGCGGTTTTCTGGTGCGTTTTCAGATAAAACCATTTCAATACTTTGAGGAATAAATCTCCCCGAGTTAGTAAAATAGAGCTGACTATTTTGGCATTCTACTAATGTAATTTTGCCACCTAACTCATAATCTTGGTGAGCAATAGCATTGTGTAGTGCTTCTCGTATTATGTAGGGGTCATATTGCTCAACTTCTTCTGGAAAGAGATTACCGTTTTTGATGTAGCGATATTTTAAGTTTCGGATTTTATTAAATACTTTTTCTACATTAAGTAATAGTGGGCAGGAAAAATGCTCATAATCCATTTCACTGCCTTGTTCATTTTTTAAAATCCAAGTAATCATTGGGCTTGCTGGATTAATCAGAACTTCCGATTCTTCTTTGCCTAGTAAAATAATGGCTGCATTTGTAATTTTCCCTTTAATGGTTAATTTTGCTTTGTTTAAAAATGTTTTGTCATCCCAGCTTGCCACTTCTTCACGAAGTTTTGGGTTTTTTACGATAAAATTTTGACGAGCTATTAAAATTGCTTGTGGGTCTAAATCGTCAATTTCAGCATTTTCAACAATTTCGCTACTCCAATCACGTTGTTGGTTTTGTGAACGAATACGTTCCATTTTCTCTATGTTTAATGCACTTAGCGATTCTCCTTCTCTTGCGTAGTAATGACCTTTCCATGCAATAGGAATGCCTTTCGGCGCGGCAGGAATTTTAAAGAGCAATATTCTTTTCTCTTCAATAAATTCTACCTTAATATCCTGAATGTTAAAGCGTTCTGATAAGCCATCAGCAAGTTTTTTCTTAATTTCATTACTACCATTCTTTCCGCTGCAGTATGTTGTACCAACTATTTTTTTATCATCACTAACCCCCAATACTAAGAATGCAAAAGGTTTATGATGAAGGTTGGCTTCATTAGCAAGCGCAGAGCAATAGCGTCCTAATTTGTTATCATCAAATTGGTTTTTTGCTTCTTTAAATTCAATGAGTTCATTTTCAGATTGCTGTAATAATTGAGCTATCTGCATATTGCCTCCTTTACTTATTTTTCACTTAATCCTGCACCAACCTATCAGCCAACTGATAAAACGCTTTGCGTAATTCTGTGCGGTATTTGATGTTGGTTAATTTTTGTATATGTTCATCCGTAGCAAGTGCGGTGTAATTTTTGCTGCCTTCTGTGATGATGGTGGTGAGTTTTTTATCATCGTCTAAATCTTTTTCGCCATAGCGGTGATTAGCGATGAAATTGCGAATTTGCACATTGTTAATGATGTCGGTAATGCCCCATTTATTGCGAAAATCTAGCAATTTACGATCAATGCTGATATTGCTTGCCGTGCTGATAGTCTTTGACAGTTCGGCAACGCTGATATTTTTCCATTTTTGGCTTGAGTCTGTTGGATATTCGCCTGTCATAATGGCTTGAATTGCACGGCGGATTTGTTCTGCATAAGCTGTATCATCCATACCATTGGCAAATTGTTGGATTTTTTCTTCTGTTTTTTCTGCCGCTTCAGTTTCACCGGCTTGTACTTGGGTAATAAGTTGATTCACGAGTTCGGTGAGATAATCATAATCAACTTTAATGTCCTTAATATGAGTCATTCTCAGCTCAACTTGAGATATTGGAATATCTTTTTCCTGAGCTAAATGGCGTTTTAGTTCACCGGCAAGCACGGTAGTGAGCATTTCAAATTGGCTTGGCGTCATTCCAAGCGCTTCAATGAGGGCATCTGGATTATCGTAATCAAAGCCGGCAATATGCCCATCAATTTCCTCGGCTGGATATTGCTTTAATTTGGTAATGCCCGCATTAAAATCACGTAAATGAACTAACATTTCTTCTTTTGCTTTTTCACTCGGTGGAAGTTGCATAAATGGTTCGCCACTTGGGTTTTGAGTACATTCAGCGAGGGCATTGACGACATTTTTGACTTCATCTAATTGTTGATGAAAAGGCTTCACAAGCCAAGGTGGGGTTATATCATCAATATAGACAGGTGAGGGTTCTTCCACTTTATTGGCGGAATCTTTGTTTGCGTATGTGGCGAGTGCCTCGTTCATTAAGCGTTCATTTTGTACAGGCCAACGGTAATTCACCACTTGTCCCCAAGGTTTTTCTTGCAAATCGGCGATACGGTTGGTGCGTGAATAGGCTTGCACCAGTCCAGCGCCTTTTAAGATACGATCGACATAGAGGGTGTTAAGTCCCGGCGCATCAAAGCCGGTGAGTAGTTGATCGATAACGATAACAAGATCAAGATAATTTCTATCGTAAACGGTTTTATTTAGGCGAGAGCTGAGATCTGAAAAATATTCTTGGACAGTGTTTAATCCCCAATTTGTACCAAAGATTGCGTTATAGTCATTAATTGCGTCGTGTAACACTTGATTTGTTTGTGCCATTTCATCACTGTTGTCTGTGTTTAAGCTATAAGTTAGCGCAACTTTTAAGGTAAATTCACCTTTTTTTGACCGCTCTTTGTTCACTCGTTGAAATTCTTGATAGTATTTTGAGGCAAGTGGCGTGCTAGCACCATTACCACTGACGTGGACGGTGAACATTGCGTTGTATTTAAAATCATTGGAACGATTTCGCCAGTTTTTGAAAATATCAGCGACAACAAGGCGGATATGTTCATCACTTTCATCGTAAAAATTGCGCGTGAGTGTTCGTTCCACTTTTTCGCCTTTACTGATCGTATTTTTGCTCTCATTATCTAAGAATTTAGCCTCATCAAATTCTTCTTTACGCATTGCTTCAAGCTCAGCATCAATTTTTTCTTCCGACCAATCAGGGTATTTTTGTTTGAGCAATTCACGAATGTCTACAGTGCTTTTGAAATCCACTTTAAAGCCTAGTACGTTGCGATCAGCAATGGCTTCTTTAATGGTGTAGGCGTGCAATAAGTTGCCAAAAATATTTTGCGTGGTTTTTCCGTCAAACATTGGAGTACCAGTATATCCGACCCAAACGCCGTGCTTGAATTTATCTTTGATCAGTTGGAATTGATCTCCTGCAGTAGAGCGGTGCGCTTCATCAACAATGAAAACGATATTTTTATTTGGTGCGCTAAAATCGCGACTTTTCACTAGTTTTCCAAGTTTTTGCACACTCGTAATAATAATGCTATTTTCATTGCTTTTGAGTTTTCGGCGTAAATCTCGAGTATTATTTGTATCCAGAATAGCGCCTACATCGTCATTGTTATCTGGGTCATAAGCACGATAATTTTCAAGCGTTTGCTTGGTTAAAGCTATACGATCGACAACAAAGACGACTTTGTTTACCTTAGGTAAACGGCTTGCCAACCACGCAGTTTTGAAACTGGTGATGGTTTTTCCTGAGCCTGTGGTATGCCAAATATAGCCAATTTTTTTATCACCCATTTCAAAATCGGCGTGTTTAATCCCCTCAATCACTGCTTGCGTTGCATAAACTTGGTAAGGACGCATTACTTTGAGCATTGTTTTGTTTGGCGTACCATCTAAAATCATATAGTTCGTTGCCATTTGGTGCGCCATTGGGATAGAAAGCATTGAATCGGCAAACTCTTTCCAGTGTCGAACAATACTGTTATCACTACGTTTTTGCCAAGCAAAGGAAAAATCCTTATTAAAATAATCAGCTGTCGTGTTTGCCATATATCTTGCATTGTGCGGTGTCATTCCTACCAAGATTTGTACAGTGGAGAAAATACCTTGGTATTGCTGTTCTTTAATATATTGCTCCATTTGATTAAGTGATTCATTGACAGAATGTGCATCTGCTTTGAGTTCTAGCTGAATAATAGGTAAGCCATTGATCAATAAAGTTACATCAAAACGGCGGTTTGGTTTACCGGGGATAACCGCAGGGCGTTCGATTTGATTGACAATTTGATAAACCGTGTTGCCTGCGCCAACTTGTTTTTGATCAAAGACGGTCAAAAAAACGTGCCGACCATCATCTAAATCAATTTCAATTTGTGAAACACCATTAGTTCCATATAGAAATTTCCCAGCCTCAAAGGGGGTACGAGTTTGCTCAGCCAGTTTGGTTTTTACTTGATTAAATTCATTTTCACTTAAGGGGGATCTTAATGACTGGGCATTTAACCGTTCTAAAATGCGTTTAAAATTATCCCAAAGCTGTTCTGTTGTTTTGATTTCAGGAAGATATTGCCAAATTCTCGTTTTTCTAGGGAAATCTAAATAGTGGCTTAATCCTTGCAAATGATCAGCCGTGGTGATGTTGCCAGTGGAAAGATATTCAATAAGGGATTTTTCAAATTCCGATTCGTATTTATAGTTAGGCATAATCATTCCTTAATCCTTGATGTTGGATTTGCATTGTTTTTGAAAATTATTGAGTAAGTACGAGGTCAGCATTGCCTCATTTTCTGCTACACGTTTTTTTAACATCGTGATACGACGTTGCAAACGATCAACTTGCCCGATGGCCTGTTGTACTTCCAATGGTGGAAGTGGCGAAAGTTGTAAGTTGCGTAATTGATTAAGGCTATATTTCATCACACTCGAACCCTGTAAACTGGTGATTAATTGCCGTTTTATTCCAACATCATTATTCAGCAAATAAACCAAAAAAGCGTTATCCAGTTCTTTGGACGGATATAGTCGAGCATAATTGTGAGAAAACACATAGCCTGCACGAGTCTGACAGACTTGCACTGCCGTGCCTGAGATCAGGCTAAAAATGATATCCCCTTCTTGTAGCAAGGTAGGGCAATCTGGCGTACAAATTTGCTTGCCCTCTGTGGATTCTGTTCGGCGCTCAAAATCCGCTTGTAGATCCGCTTGATCATATAATGAATAACAAGGACTATTCGGTTGCTCCGTGAGCCGAGAAAGTAATGCCCCCATTTCAAATTGCACAAGATGTTGCAGTTTCATTTTGTTCCTTGTTTAAATTACAAGATTAATTTTCATTATAGAGTGATGTAATTATTTGTCAAAATATTTTGTTATTTTTATAAATAACATTTGTTTTTTACAAAAAACACAAAAAAATCCCACCGCACTTTTTTGTTGAGGGATTTATCTATGAAAGAAACAGGGAATTTGACGGTGATGGTGAGTAATCTCAGGAGCAACAGCATTATTTCTCCTGATTAAAGTAGATTAAAGCACGGTATTTTTAATTCATTATGCTGTTATTTATTTTGCCAATATGCCCGAAATGCTTTGGGCGTATTGCCCTGTTCTTTTTTAAATACGGAATAAAAATATTGCAAGGAGGGGTAACCGCATACTTCGGCAATCTCAGTAATTGCAATATCAGAAAATCGTAGTAAATGAATGGCTCTTTTCATTTTTTCTTGATGAATAATTTGATGAATGGTTTTATTCATTTCCGCTTTAAAACGGAGTTCTAAATTACTACGCGAAACTCTTAAATGATCTAGTACTTGCTCAACCTTTATCCCTTGACACGCACGTTGTCGAATATAATGCATTGCTTGTATAACGAGAGGATCACATAAAGAAAGGTAGTCAGTAGAATTGCGTTCTTCAACGCCTAATGGGGGAATAAGTAGGGGTTTATTGCTAACAGGCAGGTGATTCAGTTGATGGTGTAATAATTTTGCTGCTTGATAACCAATTTGTTTTGTGCCTTGAGAGACGGATGACAGTGAAATGCGAGAGAGATATTGTATAATTTCTTCATTATCTATACCAATTACACAATATTGATCAGGCACTGCCATTCTTGCTGTTTCACAGGCTTGTAATAGATGCCTTGCCCTTGCATCGGTAACCGCAATAATCCCCGTATGTTTCGGAAGTGATTGAATCCATTGAATTAACTTTTCTTGTGCTGTGCGCCAATTTTGTGAATTGGTTTGTTCGCCTTGATAAAGGCGGATAGGATAAGCGTATTTTTGCATTAAGTGAATAAACGCATTTTCCCGTTCAATCGCCCAATGTTTTTGCTGATTTTCTGTGGGTAAGCCATAGAAAGCAAAGTGATTTAATCCTTTTTGTTTGAGATGTAAAAAAGCGGTTTCAATTAATGCGTAATTATCGGTAGCAACATAAGGAAAATGTGGATAAAAATCAGGATTTTGGTAAGAACCGCCCACGGCGACAAGGGGAACATCTATATTTTTCAGTAATTCGGCGGTTTCTGGATCATCAAAGTCAGCAATAATTCCGTCAATGGAAAGGCGTTGGATAGTTTCTTTATGGTAAACAAAATCATCTTCCATAAAAATATCCCACGTGCATTGAGAGGCCTGTAAATATTGACCGACACCTGCGACAACTTGGCGATCATAAACTTTATTAGCATTAAAAAGTAGTGCGATACGATAAAACTTTCCTGTATGTTGCATATTTCCGTTCCTACCTATCTCCATTTGATGAATAGCATAACGAAATTTAGAAAAAATTAAACCGTTTGTTTTCATTTGAAGTGCGGTATAAATTTAGCCCATTTTTACACCGCACTTGATTTTACTGACTTAAAGCCCTTTTAATCGTTGATAAAGTTGATGATATTTTTCTCGTTTTTGTTGATATTGCTGATAAATTTGGCTATTTGGTTGATAGATATTTTCAAGCGGGAGTGGCTTACAATAGTCAGCAAGCGGTTGCATTGGATTTAGTGCAATTTGGGCTAATTTGGCTGCCCCAAGAGCTGGTCCAACATCTCCTCCTGTGCGATATTCAAATACTTTCCCCGTAATATCCGCTAATAATTGTCGCCAATAGGCACTTTTGGCTCCTCCGCCAATAAGGCTTATACTCGTTGCTTCTGCGCCTGTTTCGTGTAAAACATCAATACCATCAGCAAGGGCAAAACTAACGCCTTCAAGCACTGCTCTCGCCATAGTAATCGCATCATCATTGTGGTTGAGTCCCCAGAATACTCCTGTGGCATAAGGATCGTTATGCGGCGTACGTTCGCCAGAAAGATAAGGTAAAAAAAGTGCATCGGAAGAGGTTTTACAGTGCTCTATTTGGTTGAAGAGTTGTGCGATATCGCGAATTCCCGTAATATTTTTTACCCAATCAATCGCAGAAGCGGCGCTTAAAATCACCGACATCAGATGCCAACGTTCAGGGAGGGCGTGGCAGAAACTATGCACGGCTTTTTGTGGATTGGCGCTGAATTGATCCGTTACTACAAAATAAACCCCTGATGTTCCTAATGACAACATTGCTTGCCCAGCTTGATACAGCCCTATTCCTATTGCACCTGCTGCATTATCGCCACCACCTGCCACAACAGGAACGGATTTCATTCCCCATTGTTGAGCAATATCTTGACGTAAATAGCCTGTAATTTGGTTGCCCTCAAATAATCTCGGCATTTGTTCAATACTGAGTTCGCAAGCATTGAGAAGAGGCTCACTCCATTGGCGTTGTGCAACATCAAGCCACATTGTTCCTGAGGCATCTGACATATCAGAGGCATATTCCCCCGTCATTCTTAAACGGAGATAATCTTTTGGCAATAATACTTTGTTAATTTTTGCAAATAATGCAGGCTCATTCTTTTTTACCCATTTTAATTTAGGCGCGGTAAACCCCGGCATCATCAAATTGCCAGTAATTTGACGAGATTCGGGGACGCTTTGTTCTAATTCCAGACACTCATTTGCACTCCGCCCATCATTCCATAAAATAGCAGGGCGAAGAATTTGATCTTGCTTATCAAGTAATGTTGCACCGTGCATTTGCCCAGTTAAACCAATGGCTTTAACATCATTCAGCGGATGTTGTTGTGCTAAGTTAAGCATTGCGTGCTCTGTTGCTTGCCACCAAGTTTCAGGATCTTGTTCAGACCACAGTGAATATGGGCGAGAAACAGATAAAGGATGATGTGTGGTGGCGAGAATACGCTGTTGTTCATCAAGTAATACAACTTTTACCCCAGAGGTGCCGAGATCAATACCAATATACATAATCACTCCTTTTGATAGGACAAAGGCTTGCAGATTGCTATATATCCTACAAGCCTTATTATTCGCGTTTCTTAATCCTTAATATTAGTCATAAATATAACGATTAACCAAATTCTCTAAATATTCTTGCTGACCTGAAATTGGTTGAGGATTTAGATTTTGGCGTTCAACAAGTTCAGCAAGGCTTGCTAAAGAGGCTTGACCAGAGAGAATTTCCTGTCCTAATTGACCTTCCCAACCTGCATAACGTTGCGCAACAATTTTTTCTAATTGCTGTTCTTCAAGCATTTTAGCTGCGCGTTTGAGTGATAAAGCAAGTACGTCAATAGCCCCGATATGCCCATAAAATAAATCATAAGGATCGCAACTTTGGCGGCGAATTTTCGCATCAAAATTAAATCCCCCTGTAGTAAAGCCACCATTTTTCAAGATTTCATACATAATTAATGTATTTTCTTCAACACTATTTGGGAATTGGTCGGTATCCCAGCCAAGTTGAGGATCACCGCGGTTTGCATCAATAGATCCAAAAATACCTAAAGCATAAGCGCTTGCAATTTCATGTTGGAATGTATGGCCGGCAAGTGTGGCGTGGTTCGCTTCAATATTCACTTTGATTTCATTTTCTAAACCAAATTGTTTTAAGAATCCATAAACCGTTGCAACATCATAATCATATTGATGTTTGGTTGGTTCTTGCGGTTTTGGTTCAATCAATAATGTGCCTTTAAAACCAATTTTATGCTTGTGATCAACAACCATTTGCATAAAACGTCCTATTTGCTCACGTTCCCGTTTTAGATCGGTATTAAGTAAGGTTTCATAGCCCTCTCGACCGCCCCATAATACATAATTTTCACCACCTAATTTTTGGGTTGCATTCATTGCATTGACAACTTGTGCGGCGGCCCAAGCAAAGACTTCTGGATTTGGATTGGTCGAAGCCCCCGCCATATAACGTGGGTTAGTAAAACAATTCGCTGTTCCCCATAATAATTTTATGCCTGTATCTGCTTGTTTTTGAGCCAGAACATCTACAAGGGTATGGAAATTATATAAATATTCTTTAAAGGAGTTTCCTTCTGGCGCAATATCAACATCATGGAAACAATAGTAAGGAATACCTAATTTAGTAAAAAATTCAAACGCAATATCCGCTTTCTGTTTTGCCCCAGCAAGCGGATCACTATTTTTTTGCCAATGACGATCAAGCGAGCCGGCACCAAACATATCATTACCATTCCAACAGAAGGTATGCCAATAACAAACTGCTAAACGCAAATGCTCAGCCATTGTTTTGCCTAAAATGACTTGATTGGCATCATAATAACGAAATGCCAAGGGATTGGTTGAGTTTACCCCTTCATAACGGATTTTATCAATTTTATCAAAATAGTTTGTCATCGTTCTTTCTCCTTATTGCATTAAGTTCATTCGCATCATTCACTAAAAATGCAAAGGGAGCAATTACGTTATTTTATTTATTCATTAAGATTATTCTTTATTGTGCAGAAGATCACAAAAAAGAAAAAACATAATAGCAATATTAATTTTCTGAATAGTAAAACAAAGCAGCAAACTTTAAATTAACCTTAGGAGAAAATAAAAATGCGTTTAGTGCGTTTAAATTTGCTATGTAATCAGCTTGGTATTTCTAATTCTAAAACAAGGAGAAGAATATGACACATAAAGCCTATAAAAAACAAATAGCTGAACGCATCGAACAATATAGTGCGAAGTGGCATAATTATCGAGGCGAAAACTATATTTCAATGTCCGTGGCTGATATGGATTTACCTGCCCCCCAAGCATTGATTGAAGCACTTGATAAAGCAAATAAAACGGGCATTTATGGTTATACATTATTACCTGAAAATTATTTTGATATCGTCGCAAACTATATTAAACGCCATTATCATTATCCCGTTGATAAAAATGAGATTGTATTTTGTCCAAGAATTATTCAGGGCATTGCCATTTATTTACGGGAATTCACACAACCGGCTGATAAAATTTGCTTATTCACGCCATCTTATTCCCCTATTACCAATATCATAACCGATAACCAACGTGAGCTACTAACCTGTCCTTTAGTCTATAAAAATAATGGTTATCATATTGATTTTCCAAAATTGGAAGACTGCTTTAAGCAAGCTAAAACATTTATTTTACTTTCCCCTCATAATCCAACAGGGAGAGTATGGACATTTGAAGAATTACAAAAAATTGCACAATTAGCCGAACAATATCAGGTTTTTATTATTTCTGATGATGTTCACGCTGATTTTACTTTTACCCAACAAGCACACCAAATTATTGCGGGCATTACGCCTTATGTGAAAAATCATTCTATGATTTGCACCTCTCCAGCAAAAACATTCAATATTCCGGGATTAGAAATTGCAAATCTGTTAATTCATAATCGTAAAATTAGAGAAAAATTACACCGCACTTTATTGCAGCTTGGCATCCATAATCCTAATTATTTCTCTATTCCAGCTATTATGGTGGCATATCAACAATGTGATAGCTGGATAACACAAATTAAAAATGAAATAGCCGAAAATAAACAATTTGTAACACATTTTTTTGCCCAAGAAATACCACAATTCGATGTGGTTTGTACTGAAGGAACTTATTTGCTATGGGTGAATTATCAAAAATTAGCGATAGATGAAGCAACATTAAAAAATCGCATAACCAGCCTTGCACAAGTGGAGCTGGCTTGGGGAACAGATTTTGGGATCGAAGGAATGGGATTTTTCCGAATGAATATTGCAATGCCACGGGTTTTATTGCAACAGGCTTTAATTCAACTTCGAGATGGGTTAAAACAACAAGCATAAGGGGAATAACGATGAGTACAACTAAATTACATCGAACACCAAGTTTAATGGAAGCATTATCACCAATTTTGGTCATGCTTATCTTACTCGGATTAGGTTATGCCTTTTTCGATTTACCACCTGAGCCATTAATGATCATTTCTTGTGTTTTTGCCGGTGGATTAGTGAAGTATCTTGGCTATAGTTATGATGAAATGCTCGGGGCTATTGCAGGAAAAATTGCCAAAACAATGCCCGCACTTTTAATTTTAATTACAGTGGGGCTGTTAATTGGGACATGGATTGCTGGTGGAACCATTCCAATGATGATTTATTATGGCTTAAAAGTCATCGATCCTAAATTCTTATATATTACTGCCTTATTACTCACCTCTATTGTGTCTGTTTGTACGGGGACGTCTTGGGGATCCGCAGGAACAGTCGGGGTCGCCTTTATGGGAGTGGCAATAGGTCTAGATGCGAATCTTGCGGCAACCGCCGGTGCTGTTGTCGCTGGGGCTTATTTTGGTGATAAACTTTCTCCGCTTTCTGATACCACAAATATTGCCTCAGCAGCTGCGGGGGTGGATTTATATGAGCATATTGCCCACTTACTTTATACTACATTACCTTCTTTTATCGTTGCGGCTATTGTATATATTTTTTACGGTATGTCTGGTAATTTACACGATGTCGCCACACCCGCAAAAGTGGTTGAAATGATATCTGGTTTAGAACAAGTTTATCACTTTAATGTCATTTTATTACTTATCCCTGTTGCCATTATTTTATGGGGGTCTATCAGCAAAAAACCAACCATTCCAGTTATGTTACTGTCTGCCTTTGTTGCCATACTCAATGCGATTTTTATTCAGAAGTTTGCCTTAGCAGATGTGGTGAATAGTGCAGTGAATGGTTTTAATGTATCGATGATTCCTAATGATATTCAGGTTAGTAGTGATTTAGCTCGCCTACTAAATCGTGGTGGTATGAATTCAATGATGGGCACATTATTGATCTGTTTCTGTGCGCTTTCATTTGCAGGTATTTTATCTCTTAGCGGTGCCTTAGAAGTGATTATTAAACACTTATTAAAATTAGTGCGTTCAACCGCCTCTTTAATTTTTACCACCATTCTTTGTGGTTTAACGATGATTGGGGTAACTTGTAATGGACAAATTTCTATCTTAATTCCGGGCGAAATGTTACGCGAAGCTTATATAGAACGTGGCTTACATCCAAAAAATCTAAGCCGTACGGCTGAAGATTCCGCAACCATTATTGAGCCGATTTTACCTTGGACCGCAGCAGGTGCTTATATGGCAGGAACGCTTGGCGTGGCGACCCTATCTTATCTTCCTTGGGCAATTTTATGCTGGAGTGGTATCGTATTTGCGATGTTATGGGGGATCACCGGATTTGGTATTGCTAAATTAAATAAAGCATAAGTTAAATAGGTAAAACAAGTAAAAATCGTTATCTCTTTGATAAGAAATAACGATTTTTTTATTATTGTGTACTTCATCACAAAAAAGAAAAAACATAATAGGATTAATAAATCTGATAATTGAATTATTAATTTAACCTCAGCAAACTAGGGATTGAGTGAATAAGTTGTTGCGCTCAACTATCATTAATTTAACCTAATATGAGGTGCTATTATGAAAATCAAACATCTTTTCCTTTCTCTTGCCGCGTCTTTAACGTTATTAACCAATCCTGTTCTCGCTAAAGATCTCACCATAGGTATGTCCATTGATGATTTACGCTTGGAGCGTTGGCAAAAAGATCGTGATATTTTTGTGAAAAAAGCAGAAAGTTTAGGGGCAAAAGTTTTTGTTCAATCTGCCAATGGCGATGCAACAGCACAAATATCACAAATTGAAAATATGATTAACCGTAATGTCGATGTCTTAGTAATTATTCCATTCAATGGGGAAGTATTAGGTAATATTATTGGTGAAGCAAAACGTGAGGGCATTAAAGTATTAGCTTATGACCGTCTTATTAATAATGCTGATTTAGACTTTTATGTTTCTTTTAATAATGAAAAAGTGGGTGAATTACAAGCAAAAAGTATTATTGAAGTAAAACCTGAAGGAAATTATTTCCTTATGGGAGGTTCACCTGTTGATAATAATGCAAAATTATTCCGTAAAGGACAAATGAAAGTCTTACAACCATTGATTGATAGTGGAAAAATTAAGGTTGTAGGCGATCAATGGGTGGACTCTTGGTTAGCCGAAAAAGCGCTGCAAATTATGGAAAATGCCTTGACTGCAAATAAAAATAATATTGATGCCGTAGTCGCGTCTAATGATGCAACGGCAGGCGGAGCAATTCAAGCCTTGAGTGCGCAAGGGTTAGCAGGAAAAGTGGCTATTTCAGGACAAGATGCGGATCTTGCTGCAATTAAACGTATTGTTCAAGGGACGCAAACGATGACAGTCTATAAGCCGATTACTAAATTAGCGGATAAAGCAGCTGAAATCGCCGTGCAATTAGCCAAAAATGAAACACCAGAATCAAATGCCGTATTAAATAATGGCTTAAAAGACGTTCCAGCTTATTTATTAGATCCAATTGCCGTAACAAAAGAAAATATTGAAGAAACCATTATTAAAGATGGATTCCACAGTAAAGCACAAATTGAAAAATAATCTCACTTCTGCGAAATAAAGCGGTATAAAAAGTGCGGTAAAAAAAGACCGCACTTTATCAGGAGGTTCTAGTATGCCAACATTATTATCAATGAAAAATATTACTAAAAAGTTTGGTGATGTTACTGCATTAAATCATATTTCTATTGAGCTGAACGAAGGAGAGATTCTTTCTCTTTGTGGCGAGAATGGCTCTGGTAAATCTACCTTAATGAAGGTGTTATGTGGTATTTATCCTTATGGTGAGTATTCTGGTGAAATTTATTTTTCTAATGAACCTTTAATCGCTAAAACTATTAAAGATACGGAAGAAAAAGGCATTGCAATTATTCATCAAGAACTGACATTAGTTAAAAATATGACCATTTTGGAAAATATGTTTTTAGGTAATGAAAGAACAAAATTAGGTATTACGGACGATAATGAAATGTATCTACGCTGTAAAACCATTTTACAACAAGTTCAGTTAGACATCGATCCGAATATTAAGGTTGCTGAATTAGGCTTAGGGCAACAACAATTAGTGGAAATTGCAAAAGCATTAAATAAACAAGTTCGTTTATTAGTCCTTGATGAACCCAGTGCCTGTTTAACTGAAAAAGAAACCGAAATACTGCTTAACTTAGTTCAAGATCTTAAAGCCCATAATATTGCTTGTATTTATATTTCTCATAAATTAAATGAAGTAAAAGCGATTTCTGACAAAATTTGTATTATCCGTGATGGTGAGCATATTGGTACGCAACCTGCTGCCTTGATGACAGAAGATGACATCATTACTATGATGGTCGGTCGTGAAATTACCTCACTTTACCCTTATGAAGCGCGTCCTATCGGAGAAGAAATGTTACGCGTTGAACAGCTTTCGGCTTGGCATCCGATTAATCGCCATATTAAACGTGTTGATAATGTCAGTTTCCGTCTGCATAAAGGAGAAATATTAGGCGTTGCAGGATTAGTTGGCTCAGGTCGTACTGAAATGGCACAATGCCTATTTGGTTCATATCAAGGGAAATATCAAGGAAAGATTTTTGTACAAGGCCATTCTATTCATATTCGCCATTGTGCTGATGCCATTGCACAGCAAATTGTTATGGTGCCAGAAGATCGTAAAAAACATGGCATTATACCCATTATGGGAGTAGGAAAAAACATTACGCTTTCTTCATTAAAAAAATATTGTATGCTCGGCAATATCATTAATGAACCACTAGAAGAAACCATCATTCAGCAATCTATTGAGAAACTAACCGTAAAAACCGCTAGCCCTGATTTAGCAATTGGTCGCTTAAGTGGAGGAAACCAACAAAAAGCGATTTTAGCAAAATGCTTATTGCTCAATCCTAAAATTCTGATTTTAGATGAGCCTACTCGTGGCATTGATATTGGGGCGAAATATGAAATTTATAAACTCATCAGTCAATTAGCACAACAAGGTGTGGCGGTTATCGTCATTTCCTCTGAATTACCTGAAGTATTGGGCATTAGCGATCGTGTTTTAGTGATGCACCAAGGACAAATCAAAGCCGATCTCATCAACGATCATTTAACGCAAGAACAAGTGATGGAAGCCGCACTTAAGGAGTAATTATGTCTAAGCTAAAATCCATTAATCTACAAGTTTATATTATGCTCATTGCCATTATTGTGATTATGGCATTTTTCTCATTCGCCACCGATGGGGCATATTTAAGTGCAAGAAATATTTCTAACTTATTGCGTCAAACTTCCATCACAGGAATCCTCGCTATTGGAATGGTTTTTGTGATTATTTGCGCAGAAATTGATCTCTCTGTGGGGTCATTAATGGGCTTATTGGGAGGCTTTGCTGCCATTACAAATGTTTGGTGGGATTGGCCTCTATCTTTAACGAGCATTACCACTATTTTGCTCGGCACTTTGTTTGGGGCTTGGAATGGGTGGTGGGTTGCATATCGCAAAGTCCCCTCATTTATTGTTACCTTAGCGGGAATGTTAGCGTTCCGAGGAATCTTAATTGGCTTAACAAATGGTACAACCGTCTCCCCAATTAGCACAGAGATGACGATGATCGGACAAGGTTATTTGCCTGATTTCGCTGGCTTCTTGATTGGTACAATCGCGATTTTAGGTTTTATAAGCTGGGGAATCTACCAAAGAAAAGCAAGAAAGCACTTACACTTAGCTGTCCCTTCTAACGCACAAGAAACCTTAAAATATGCGTTATTTGCCTTAGCGATTTTGGGCGCCATTTACCTATTAAATGACTACCGCGGTATTCCATTCCCTGTTTTATTACTGGCATTGTTAGCCGTAATAGGAATGTTTATGGCAAGAAAAACCGCATTTGGCCGTCATATTTATGCAATTGGTGGGAATATTGACGCCGCCCGATTGTCAGGCATTAGTGTTGAGAAAGTCAAATTAATTATTTTTTCTTTAAATGGCTTTATGGTTGCAATTGCAGGGCTTATTTTAAGCGCTCGTCTAGGTGCAGGCGCGCCCTCCGCAGGACAAAATGCAGAACTTGATGCCATTGCGGCCTGTGTCATTGGTGGGGCAAGTTTAGCCGGCGGTATCGGCAGTGTTTATGGGGTCGTCATTGGCGCATTCATTATCGCCCTGTTAGATAATGGAATGAGTATGCTAGATGTCCCTACATTCTGGCAATATATTGTCAAAGGCGGTATCTTACTACTTGCTGTTTGGATGGATACAATGAGTAAAAAGAAAATGTAATTGAAAAACGCTCTTATAATGCCACCGTACTTGTGATAATCATAAAGTGCGGTGCTTTTTTATGAAATTTTTATTAAAAAACACAAAAAAATCCCACCGCACTTTTCCCCCTCACTTTGCAAAAAATCTGTTAAAATATCCGCACTTCAACGAATGATTAGCTAAGGATAATGTTATCGAAAACTGGCAGCGGGGCTTTGTTTTACATCGTAGGGCATACAGTGAAACAAGCTTATTGGTGGATTTGTTTACGGAAGAAACAGGACGTTTAACCGTGATGGCGAAAGGCGCGAGAACGAAACGTTCAGCGTGGAAAAGCATTTTGCAGCCATTTACCCCCTTGCTGTTGCGCTGGACTGGGCGAGGCGAGGTGAAAACTTTAACCAAAGCTGAAGCTGCTTCGCTTACCTTACCTATGCAGCCTACTGCACTTTATAGTGGTTTTTATGTCAATGAACTCCTGATGCGTTTATTAGCAGTGGAAACGCCTTATCCTGATATTTTCCAAGACTATTTAAAATGTATTACCGGGTTGGCTAGTGTGTCTCATTCTGTTGAGCCAAGCCTGCGTACCTTTGAATTTCAATTACTGACTGCGATGGGCTATGGGATTGACTTTTGCCACTGTGCAGGGTCAGGTGAGCCGGTTGATGAAAATATGACTTATCGTTATCGTGAGGAAAAAGGCTTTATTGCTTCCCTAATTAAAGATAATCTGACTTTTTATGGCAGAGAATTGCTGGCATTTGAACGGCGAGAATTTCACGATCAAGCGGTATTGCAAGCAGCAAAACGTTTTACGCGCATTGCCTTGAAGCCTTATTTGGGCAGTAAACCTTTGAAAAGTCGGGAATTATTTACTCAACATATTTTATATCAGAAATAACCTATGGCATTACTTTATACCCCAAAAAAAGTTGAAAAAAACCACCGCACTTTTACCGCTAAGGTGCAAGGCTTGGATTATCAAGGGCTAGGCGTGGCGAAAATTGAAGGGAAAACCTGGTTTATTGAAAATGCGTTACCCGATGAAAAGGTGCTGGTTGCGGTGTTGGAAGAAAAGCGTCAATATGGCAAAGGGGGGGTGAAGAAATGGTTGGAAGCCAGTGCGCAACGTGTATCGCCTGCCTGTGTTTATTATGAAAAATGCGGCGGTTGTCAAACCCAGCATATTCCGTTGGAAATGCAACGTCAGATAAAGGAGCAAGCATTATTCCAACGTTTAAGCAAACTGCAAGGCGAACCTATCGCATTAATGCCAAGAATTGTCGGTGAACAATGGCATTATCGTCGCCGTTTACGATTAAGTCTTTATTGGGATAAAAAACACGGTTTGCGCATTGGTTTTCGGCAGAAAAATTCGCAAAATATTGAACCTGTGCAATCTTGCCTTGTGATCGAAAAGCCTCTGGATAATTTGTTGCCAAAAATCACCGCACTTTTACAGCACTGGTCTAACCCGAAAAATTTAGGGCATCTTGAGCTGGTACGCGCGGATAACGGTGTGGCATTATTGTTACGTCATCAAAAAAATTTGGCAGAAAAAGACCGCACTTTGTTAATTGAATTTGCCCAAAAAGAACATTTAATGCTGTTTGTGCAAGATGATGAGCAAATTCAGCAGCTTTATGGTGAAAGCCCTTATTATGAATTGAACAATCGGCAACGGCTACATTTTGATGTACGTGATTTTATTCAGATTAATCCGCAACTCAATCAGGTGATGATTGATACTGCATTGAATTGGCTCGACTTAACTGATCAAGATCAGGTACTGGATTTGTTCTGCGGAATGGGCAATTTCACCTTACCAATAAGCGCTCAAGCCAAGCAAGTGGTGGGCGTAGAAGGTGTGGCAGAAATGGTGCATAAAGCAGAACAAAATGCGGAACGAAATGGATGTAAAAATGTCCAATTCTATCAGGCTGATCTAGCACAATCTTTTTCAGCCCAACAATGGGCAAGCCTGCAATTTAATAAAATCTTACTTGATCCGCCACGTGCAGGTGCGGCATTTGCGATCCCCTTTTTAGCGGAATTAAAGGCAGAAAAAATAGTATATGTCTCTTGTAATCCAGCAACACTGGTGCGAGATGCAGAAATGCTTTTGCAGGCTGGATATCAAGTAAAACAAGTGGCAATGATCGATATGTTCCCGAATACAGGGCATTTAGAAAGTATTAGTCTATTTGAACGGAAATAAATAGGAAGGCGTTATGGTTGCTGTTCGAGGTTCTCATCTACTTAACCCGAAAGATTTTGTCATTGAACAATGGAGTGAAAGTTTAGGGCTTTCTTCTGAGCTGACGGAAAAATTAGTGCGGGCGTGGCATTATTCGCAAGAGAAAATCCAACAGCAGCAAAGTACGGCCGAAAAGCCACAACTGCATTGCTCGCTCTTTTCTGGTGTAGAAATGGTGGAAATTTTACACAGCCTGAATATGGATAGCGAAAGTCTAATCACCGCAATGATTTATCCTGTGGTAAGCCATAATATTGTTGAGTTGGCACAAATTGAGGAAGATTTCGGTACTGCGATTGGTAAGCTCGTGAAAGGTGTGCTGGAAATGGATAACATTCGTCAGTTAAATGCAAGCCATTCAGCCAATTCGCTGCAAGTGGACAATGTACGCCGTATGTTGTTGGCGATGGTAGATGATTTCCGTTGCGTGATTATCAAACTGGCTGAACGTATTGCCTTTTTGCGAGATGCGGAAAATTGCTGTTCCGAAGAAGAGAAAGTGCTTGCCGCGAAAGAATGTGCCAATATTTATGCCCCTCTCGCCAACCGTTTAGGCATCGGGCAGTTGAAATGGGAGTTAGAAGATTATTGTTTCCGCTATTTGCATCCTGAACAGTATCGAATGATTGCTAAATTATTGAAAGAACGTCGTTTGGATCGTGAGCAATATATCGCAGATTTTGTGGCGGATCTTACGCACTATTTACAAGAAAATATCGATCAAGTGGAGGTTTATGGTCGCCCGAAACATATTTATAGTATCTGGCGAAAAATGCAGAAAAAGCACTTAGAATTTAGTGATTTATATGATGTTCGCGCGGTGCGGGTGATCGTTCAGAAATTGCAAGATTGTTATTCTGCCCTTGGAATTGTGCATACCCATTTTAAACATTTACCGAAAGAATTTGATGATTATGTCGCCAACCCCAAACCAAACGGCTATCAATCTATTCATACGGTGGTATTGGGCAAAGGTGGAAAACCCATTGAAGTGCAAATTCGTACTCAGCAAATGCACGATGATGCGGAGCTTGGGGTGGCTGCGCATTGGAAATATAAAGAAGGGGTAACGGGGCATTCTGCCTATGAAGATAAAATTGCTTGGTTGCGTAAATTATTAGCGTGGCAAGATGATATTACGGATTCAGGTGAAGTGATTGCTGAGTTACGTAGCCAAGTGTTTGATGATCGGGTGTATGTGTTTACGCCTAAAGGTGAGGTCATCGATCTGCCAACAGGATCGACACCACTGGATTTTGCCTATGCGATTCATAGTGAGATTGGGCATCGCTGTATTGGAGCAAAAGTGGGCGGACGTATTGTACCGTTTACCTATCAGTTGCAAATGGGCGATCAAATTGAAATCATTACACAAAAAACACCAAACCCAAGTCGGGATTGGCTTAATCCGAATTTAGGTTTCACCAATACGAGTAAATCTCGTGCCAAAATTGCAGCGTGGTTTAAGAAATTAGATCGCGATAAAAATATTCCAGCAGGTAAAGAAATGCTGGAGAATGAAATTACGCGTTTAGGCATTGCGCTCAAGCAAGTGGAACAGTATGCTTTACCACGTTACAACCTGAAAAATTTAGACGATTTATATGCTGGCATCGGTGGGGGCGATATTCGCCTTAATCAGCTCATTAACTTTTTGCAAAGTAAACTGATTAAAACCACGCCACAAGAAACCGATGAACAGATTTTACGTCACGTTACACAGAAAAGTGCGGTAAATTCTGCGCAAAAAAATGACTCAAAGGGCTATGTGATCGTAGAAGGTGTGGGCAATTTAATGCACCACATTGCACGCTGTTGCCAGCCAATTCCCGGAGATGACATCGTGGGCTACATCACAATGGGACGCGGTATTTCTATTCACCGTAGCGACTGCGAACAATTTTTAGAATTGCAAGAGAGCCACCCAGAGCGCGTGGTGGAATCCATTTGGGGAGATAATTATGCGAGTGGTTTCCGTATTAGTATTCGTATTATCGCCAGTGATCGCCACGGTTTGTTGCGTGATATTACCACCGTGCTTGCCAATGAAAAAATCAGTGTCTCAGGGGTAGCGAGCCGTACAGATAACAAAAAACAACTTGCAACCATTGATATGGAAATTGAGTTAAACAATGTACAAATATTAAGCAAAGTCTTAGCACGTTTAGCAAAATTAGATGATGTGATTGAAGCGAAACGGTTATAACTAAACAAAACGTAATTGTTTTGCGTTGTATTAACGCGGCACAAATATAACCATCACACTCAACGTATTTAATAAGGAAAGAAAATTGGAAAAAACAACAGGCTTGACCCATTTAATTAAATCCACAGGTTATTCATTAAAAGGGCTAAAAAGTGCATTTAAAAACGAAGCTGCATTTCGCCACGAGGTATTCTGTGCGTGCATCTTAATCCCTCTGGCTTTTTGGCTCGCAGATGACAAAATTGAGTTGATCTTGCTGGTTGGCTCCGTGTTATTAGTGCTAGCAGTAGAATTGCTCAACAGTGCAGTGGAAGCCGTGGTGGATCGCATTGGTAAAGAATATCACGAGCTTTCAGGGCGCGCGAAAGATCAAGGCTCCGCCGCGGTATTTGTGACACTGATCCTTGTTGTGATTACTTGGGGAGGGATTCTCTTTTTCTGACAAAAGAAGTGATCTGCCCCCACAGAGTTATTCCCTAAAGCTGTTAAAAAATTGTAGCGTGAGCTGGCTCTCGTCCGTGCAGAGATTGCTTATCTAAAAAAGTTGGAGGAATTAGACCGGCAAAAACGACGGCAGAAAAAAGAGCCGCCATTCACGATTTAAAGCAAAAGTATGCGTTAAATGATTTACTGAACGCAGCGAAAATGGTGCATTCTACCTTTTATTATCAAGAAGTTAAGCGCGATTACACGGCGGAAAAAGCGGCAATATTCTCGCTGTATCAAGCGAGTAAACAGCGAGATGGCTACCACCCTTTAGCGTTCAAATTACGTCAAACGGGGTTTACGTTGAATCATAAAACCGTACTGAAATTAATGAGGGCATTGCAAATTCAGTCGATTGTTCGCAAGAAAAGGCACGGAAAGCGAGGTAAGACCGCTTTGATTGCGCCAAATGTGCTGAATCGTGATTTTACTGCGACAAAACTGAATCAGAAATGGGTGACGGATGTGACCGAATTTCATATTGGGCGGGAGAAGCTGTATTTTTCCGCGCTAATGGATTTGGCGAATCAAGAAATTATCGCCTATCAGTTTGCAAGACGCCCCAACTTTCCCTTGGTAACAAAAATGCTGGAACAAGGGTTAAGCCAATTAAGTGCGACGGATTGCCCTATTATTCACAGCGACCAAGGCGTTCTTTATAGTACAAACGCTTGGCGAAAAATGCTGGAAGGGCGCGCGATACCGAGTATGAGCCGACGCGGGAATTGCTATGATAATGCGGTGATTGAGCGTTTCTTTGCGATTTTAAAATCCGAGTGTTTTTATGCGCGTAGCTATACGTCAATAGCGGAATTGCAAGCTGAACTTGAGGAATATGTGGTGTATTACAACCAAAACGTATTAAAATGGTTTTAAAAGGACTGAGTCCTGTTCAATACAGAACTCAGTATTTATAGTTTAACAACCTGTCCAACTTTTGGGGAGCAGATAAGAGTGCGGTGGAAAATTCAGCATTTTTTTATTTTTCATCAAACCAATAGCCTAATAACGAATAAAAATGCGAGTTTTTTTAGCGCCAATGCAGGGCGTGCTTGATCCGCTTGTGCGGCAACTTCTGACTGAAATTAATGACTATGATCTCTGCGTATCAGAATTTGTGCGTGTGGTGGATCAACGTTTACCTGAAAAAACATTCTATCGCCTTTGCCCAGAATTAAAGCAAGGTGGACGAACTTCAGCGGGGACACCTGTCCGAGTGCAATTACTCGGGCAACATCCTCAATGGCTCGCAGAAAATGCCATATTGGCAACAGAATTAGGATCGCACGGCATTGATTTTAACTGTGGTTGCCCTTCTAAAACCGTTAATGGCAGCCACGGCGGAGCGGCATTGCTGAAACAACCTGAATTGATTTACCAAGCCACTAAAGCCTTACGCGAAGCATTACCGAAAGAACAAATGGTGAGCGTTAAAGTACGCTTGGGGTGGGATAGCGATGCGCACGCCTTTGACATTGCTGATGCGGTACAACAAGGCGGTGGCACAGAAATCACCATTCACGGACGCACCAAAACCGATGGTTACCGTGCGGAAAAAATCAACTGGCAGAAGATTGCTGAAATTCGCCAGTGTTTAACCATTCCAGTGATCGCAAATGGTGAAATTTGGGACTGGCAAGATGCACAGGACTGCCTTGCTGTAACAGGTTGCCAAGATGTGATGATAGGACGTGGCGCATTAACCATTCCAAATTTAAGCCGAGTGGTGAAGTTTAATCACGCTAAATTAGATTGGGAAACAGGTGTTATGCCTTTGCTACACCGTTATGCTCATATTGAAAACCTACAAGATACCGGCTTTTATCATATTGCCCGCACCAAACAATGGCTGCAATATCTGAAAAAATCTTATCCACAAGCCAGTGTGCTGTTTGAGTATATTAAAACCTGTCAAACGGCAGAAGCATTACGTGAAAGGTTAGAGCAAATAAAGTAAGTCGTTTGTACTTTGTGTTACATCACCAACGTTATCCCATTTATCGTCATTTCAAATAAAAAAGAATACGGCGTTACCCGCTCTCTTATTTACTACCTGTACACCACGGTTGTTGTCGTATTGTCTTATTTTCATTTTAAACGATCATATTATTAGAAGTGCATTCTAAAATTGGCGCGGTGTCTTTGTCATTGAATAAGGTTTTTATTGTGTCAATCACTTACGATATTTGGGGATATCACTATTTGGTACGCTAACGACTTAATAGTCTAACAATCCCAAAATCGGGCAAAACTTGGTTAAATGGTTTAGGAATATTTTACTTATTGTCAAGTAATTTTCCTTATATTGTAGGCAACTTTGTCTATTTTTAACCCCATTATTTCGGGATCCACCCTAGAAAAATTTACGTTGCGGGGTAAAAATGCTTGAAAATCCCACCGCACTATTAAAAATAGACAAGGCTAATAAAGCCAAAATCCTCCGTGCTTGGGAGGATTTTTATTCGTAAACGTCTAAGTCACGTCTAAGCCGCATCTAAGCCCAACACTTTTCGTCCATTGATACTGGCAATGTTTACCATCGCCTCTAAATCAGGGAAACGGCAACCTGCGGCAAGTAGGCTAAGTTCCTGCCACATATCGCCCTCACATAGTGGCACCATATAATCGCAAATGTTATCCGTACCAATGGCAACGGTGATGTTTTCTGGGATCATCTCATCAACGGGGGTGAGGGCATTGTGGAAGGGCATTAAATCTTCTTTACGATTACTGTCAATCCACGCCATTGGGCAGGCGATCATCATCATTTGGGCTTGGCGCATTTTCTCGTAAAGTTTGTAGCGATATTCGCGTGAATGTGCGCCAATGGAAATACCGTGAATGGCAACCACGCGCCCTTCCATACCGTGTTCAATGGTTTTATCACAGAGTTGCTCTGTTTCTTTTTCTTTCGGGGTGTTAAATTGATCAACGTGGACGTGGCACATAATGCCGAGTGATTTGGCTTTATCAAGCAAAATATCCATCGCCTCAAGACCGCGTCCGTAATCTAGTTCATCGCGATAAGGCAAGCCACCAATCATATCGACCATTTCTGCACCAATATCAAACCATTTTTTGGCGGTGGGTTCGATCACGCCTTTTAGGGTTTGATTAGCGAATTTTAAAGTGATGTCGTGTTTATACACATCACGCGCTTTATGCGCGGCGATGATGGCACGATCTTCACAAATGGGATCAATATCCACAAAGGTACCAAACGCGGTTACCCCTTGTGAGATCATTAATTCAATGGCTTGGCAAAAGCGGGCGTAATAATCATCTACGGTGGAGGTGCGTTTTACTTCGTCCACTAAATCCCATTTTTGTTGCAAATTACTGCTATGGTAAATACCGATTTTTTCTGGCGTCATTGTGAACGCACGGTCAGCGTGAGCGTGTGAATTGACCCAGCCGCCTTTTTTGATAATTTCGTCTCGAATATAGGTTTTAAAGCTACGAACGTGATTACGCATAATTTTCTCCGTAATAATGAAAGCGAGGCGGACAATAGGCTAGAGATGAAAAAATCCCAATACAGTGGGATCGTGTTATTAAGAGAAAATTGCTTTGCGCTCAAGTGGTGAGCCTCTTGATTTGTGGTGTGTGGTGTAATGTTATGAAAAATTCGCAGATTTTTACTTAATAACATTCTATTTTGTCCAGATGAATTTGAATAATAAAAAAGGCGAAGTACCTTTGCTGGGGCGATAGTATAAGCGTTTCAATAGTAAAAATATAATTGGTTTTAACTATTGGTTGCTTAATTTGTCTTCCTTTTATTTTTCAAAAAAAGCATTATCTTGATTAAATACCTCTAAGAACAAACCAAGCGGTGGCGTGCGTGAGGTGGTTTTTTGGTAAGTGCGGTCGTATTCTTGGTAGTTTCCACGACGATCAAGATGATATTGTGTGCCATCAGCGGTAACAATCACATTCCAACGATAATTTCCTGCCTGTACCCAACTGCGGCGTAATGCGGGGTTAAACAAATCCATTCCCTGTGCATAATCAGAGGCAGGATTTTGCACGCCAAATAAATGTGTCATTAATGTAGGCAAAATATCTGTGTGGCTAGTGAGTTTTTTTACCTGCCCTTGTTCTAACCCTTGCCACGCAATAATCAGCGGGACGTGAATTTCTTCTGGTGCGAAATAATTACTTTCCTGCTTTTCACTTAATGGGGTGAAATGATAGCCTTCTTCGGCGGTAATTAAAATAAGGGTGTCGTGGCGATTGACTTCGCGTAATACGCCATCTAGCAAGCCATCTAATTCATTCAGTTGAAGCGCATAGGCTGTCTCATTTAACCCTTGCGGAATGGTTAGGCTCAAATAGCTGAAATAAGGTTTTTCTGTATTGTGTTTTGCATACCAATTATGCCATTGTTGCACGCTTGTTCGGTTGCTATGGACGTTGTGATCTAATTTTTGTTGATTAAACAAATTCTGGCTTAACAAGCTGGCGTGAAAGCCATCGCTGGAAAATAATCCCAGTTGATAAGCAAATTTTTCTTGCTTGAGCGTGCTAATTAGCACGGATGGCGTTTTGTTGCTTAATAAGCTATCGGTATAATTCGCCGTCAATCCGTAGAACAAGCCCGTTAAGGCGGTGTTATTGTTATTGCCCGTGCTGTAATGATTGAGATATTGCGTTGCTTGCTCAGCAAAGGCGTTGAGCTGTGGCATTTTTTCAGCACTAATTGCATCATAACGTAGTCCAGATACGGTAATGATCAGAATATTGCTTGGATTAACTGGGGCAAAGCGCAATGGCGATTTAGGATAATCGATCTTTAAGGCTTCAGGTCGTCCCTCTTGTTCTAAGGTTTGACTATATTGATTTTTATCTAAGAAACCGTGCTTTTCTAAGAAAGAGCGTGCAGTCATCGGGTAAGAAAGCGGAAAATTAGATTTTTGCATCGTGATCGGACGATAGATAAACGCATCTGCCCAAGCATAAATTAAGTGGGTGGCAATAAAGGTACAAACAAAGAATACCCCCACACCTTTAAGCCATTTTTGCCGTTCAAGGCTACGCAATTTTTCCCACGACCAGCGAGAAAACAGCATTTGAATCAATAAGATAATTGGCATTGGCACGAAAAACAGTTGCCAGTTGCGGGAAAGCTCACCATTGTCTGGGTTTACCAATAAATTCCATACGAGTGAAGAAAGGTGAAAATTAAAGCGCGCAAAAACTTCTGTATCCACTAATAATAGGGTTGCCCCAATGGTGGTGAGAATCACACTTAGCCCACGGAAAGTGCGGTTGTTTTTTACCATAAAACTGAGCGGAAAAATAATCAGCAAATACAAGGCAAACACAATAAAACTAAAATGCCCTAATAAACTGATGAAAAAATACAGTTTGCCAAAAAGCGTGTCTGGCCAATCGATCAAAAAGGCATAACGTGCGCCAATCACAATTGCCCAAAGGATATTAAAAAAAGCAAACCAATGCCCCCAAGCGATTTTTCGCGAGGTGTTTTCACGATATTGTTTGCTTGTTTTAATGCCAAACATCGTATTATTTTTGCTCTTTGATAGAACGCATTAACGCATCAGAAAAGGCCTGCGCTAGCGCGATACGTTGCTGTTGCCCCATATTATGGGTAAGTACATTGGTCACCATATTACCCAGTACAACCAAGGATAAATCTACCGGCGTTTGATATTTTTCAAACACGGCAATCAGTTCATTTAATAAGGTATCAACGTGTTTATCTTGGAATTTTGATTGTTTCGCCATAATGAATATTGTTGTTAAATTTGAAGGCTGAGAATAATTTTGCGTATGCTAGCATATTTTCGCCGAAAGTGCGGTTATAATATCGCACAAATTTATTTTTATAAATATGGATTAAAAAATGAGTATTACGGTTAAGCAAATTGTGTTGCACCAATTGGTAAAACACCAGCAAGAAGACGCCATTCAACTTGATGTGCAACTGCGTAATGAGCGGTTGCCAATTAGCCCTGAAGTAGAACAAATGATGCTGCATTTGCATCAAGGTTATCAAAATAAAGCAAAAGCCTATGGTGTATTTGAAGAAGCTTCAGAATTTGCGCAAAATCTTAATCGTTTTCTCGAAAATGACTTAGATTTTCTGCCTTTTAGTCACCAATCTGCACAAAAGCTTGCACAGGAATTAGGGAAATATAACTTTGCAGATAGTGGCACATTCGTGTTGTGCCAATACAATTTTTTAGCGACGGATTATTTGTTTATCGCCTTGCTAGACAGCCGCGCCAGTATGTTGGTGGACGAAAACCTAGAAATTCATCGTACGCAATATTTGGATCTCACTCAATTTGATATTGCCGCACGCATTAACCTGACGGATTTGCATATTGATGCCAGTTCTAACCGCTATCTCACCTTTATTAAAGGCAAAGTCGGGCGGAAAATTGCCGACTTTTTTATGGATTTCTTACAGGCAGAAGAAGGGCTAAATCCACAACTGCAAAATCAATGTTTATTACAAGCAGTGAACGATTATTGCGAGCAAGGTGAGTTAAATAATGAGCAATCCCAAGCAGTGAAAAAGCAAGTATTTGAGTATTGCAAAGGGCAAATGAGTGCGGGTGAAGAAATTGAATTGCGGGAACTTTCCGATAGTCTGCCTACTCTAAATGAACAGTCTTTTGTGGATTTTACGCAAATGCAAGATTATGGCTTGGAGGAACATATTCCCCCAGTCCGTTCTGCCTTGAAAGGCTTAACCAAGTTTTCTGGCTCAGGCAAAGGGGTAACCATTAGCTTTGACGCAGAGCTGATTAACCAACGTGTCATCTGGGATGAAATGGGTGATACGCTCACCATTAAAGGGCTGCCACCGAATTTGCGTGATCAACTACAACGTTGGCTAAAAGGCGCGAATTAATTTGGCAATAGGACGAAGTTTAGGTATTATCCCCCAATTATTAAAGAATAAAAGGTAACCAATATGCAGTTAAAAACTCTTATTACCGCGGCAATGTTAGCATTCAGCGTAACGGCCTGTTCCACCGTAAGCAAAGTGGTCTATCGTATTGATGTGCCACAAGGAAATTACCTTGAGGCGGCCACGGTGGATCAAGTCAAAGTGGGAATGAATAAGCAACAAGTACAATACTTATTAGGGACGCCGGTGTTAATCGATCCATTTAGCAATAATACTTGGTATTATGTTTTCCTTATCCAAAAGGCTTACCAAGCACCGGAACAACATACCTTTATCGTAAACTTCGATAAACAAGGTGTGGTCACTCACCTTGATTTAGATAAACCGTTGCCAACAGCGGGAGAAAAAGAAATCAATAACGTGGTGATTGACGCGCCAGAAAGCCAAAACAAACACTGGTGGCAGTTCTGGAAATAAAAACTCGGCAAAATAACACCGCACTTCATTATAAGGACCAAACGCAATGGCTAAATTATTATTAGTGGACGATGATATTGAACTTGTAGAACTTCTGGCGGAATTACTTCAGCTAGAAGGCTTTGAAGTAGATACCGCAAACAATGGTAAAGAAGCCTTAGACAAATTGGATAACAGCTATCACCTTGTTTTATTGGATATAATGATGCCCGTGTTAAACGGCATTGAAACCCTAAAACAAATTAGGCAGCATTTCACTACCCCCGTAATGATGCTCACAGCACGAGGCGATGAAATTGATCGCGTTATCGGCTTAGAGTTAGGTGCAGATGATTATTTACCAAAGCCGTTCAATGATCGTGAATTAGTGGCAAGAATTAAAGCCATTTTACGCCGTACTGAACTGGCAAATTCCGTGAATGAAAGCAAATCAGAAGAAAATCAACAAATTGAATTTTGTGGTCTCACGCTTTATCCCGGACGTCAGCAAGTGCTTTATGAGGATAAAAATCTCGAACTTACCGGCACAGAATTTGCCTTATTACAAACCCTTATCGCAAATCCGGGGCAAATTCTTTCTCGTGAGCATTTGAGTATGGAAATCCTAGGTAAACCGCTGACACCGTTTGATCGTGCTATTGATATGCATATGTCAAATCTAAGGAAAAAACTCCCACCACGAAATGACGATTCGCCTTGGTTCAAAACCTTGCGAGGCAAAGGCTATCTTCTTGTTGCCTCGAAATAACTTCAAGCAAAATGAAATTAACGTTTCTCAATACCTTATCAATGCGAATTTTTGCCTTATTCTGGCTTGCCTTTGCGCTTCTCCTCGCATTGATTTTTTTACTGCCTTATTTTGATGCGCGTATTTACACGGAACTGGGCAATGAAGAAGTTTCGGGTTATTACGGTGAAATCGCCACCGCCATTCGGAATAAACAACTAGCGCATATTATTTCTGGCGTGCCAGTTATCCCTATGGACAAATTTGACGACATTCACCCTGTTTTGGCAGATAAAAATGGCAATATTCTTGGCGCAAGAAAGGAAGAAATTGCCTCTATTCAGCAATTTATGTACCACACCGTAAGCACATTAAAACCGCTGAAAAAAAACTTTTATGACATTCAGATTGCCGGGCCTTTTACCGTACACCTCAATTTAGACAACGATGTGCCTTACACCCTCTATTTTGTCAGCCGTGTTAATCCGCAAAAAGAAGTTCTGTCTTATATTTTTGACCGCCCTTATATCCTCATTTTATTTATTATGTTAATTTCCACCCCGTTACTTTGGTGGCTTTCACGAAGTATTGGGCGACCGTTGAGACATTTACAGCAAGCGGCAAATGCCGTTGCTTTAGGCAATTTTAAAGTGGATAAATCCCTTGAAACGCAAGGCACTATTGAGTTACGTCAAGTGGGGCAAAGTTTCAATCGAATGACGATTGCCTTAGACGATCAACTTTCTAATCAACAAACCCTACTTTCCTCTATTTCACACGAACTAAGAACACCGCTTACCCGCTTGCAACTGGCGCTAGCCTTATTACGTCGCCGAATCAATAGCAGCGCAGAAATCGCCCGCATCGAAAAAGAAGCGGTACGTCTTGATGAAATGATTAATGATCTGCTGTTACTTTCACGTCAGCAGCTAAATAGCCATATTCTACGAGAAATTTTCCCCATCACTGAAATTTGGCACGATATTATTAAAGATAGCCGTTTTGAAGCGGAACAGAAAAAATTATCCTTCAAAGTCAAACAACTGATTCATAAACCGAGCCAATATTACCTCAATGGAAATAAAGGGTTAATTTGCAGTGCCATTGAAAATATCTTACGCAATGCGTTGAAATATACGCAGGCTAAAATTGAAGCAACAATCTTTATTGAAGAGAATGCAATGGTGATTGCCATTGATGATAACGGCGCGGGTATTCCAGCCAATGAATATGAAAATATTTTCAAGCCATTTTATCGCATTGATGAAGCCAGAACCCGCGAAACCGGGGGAACAGGGCTGGGGCTTGCGATTGTCGCTAATGTTATCCGTGAACATCAAGGAAAAGTATGGGCGGAACCAAGCCACCTTGGTGGCTTGCGTGTGGTGATCAAACTGCCGTTATGGATTTCTCAATAAATGTTCTTTAGCACTTTTGTATGCCATAAATTTCAGAAATAAAAATTCTAAAATTTTCAACCGCACTAATTAGTTTGCATAATTTTGATTTATCGTAAGAAAAGTAAGTGCGGTACTTTTTTGTAAAGTATTGAAGAAAGAGAGCGGATCTTTTACCGCTCTTTGTTGCGTGGTTTTATGCCCCTTTATGCTGAAAATACAGCACGGTGGCTGCCACACGAGAGTGAACATTGAGTTTACGTAATAAGTTGCGGATATGCACTTTTACGGTTTCTTCTGAAATAAAGAGTTGTGCGGCAATCTGTTTATTGGATAAGCCCGTTGCAATCAGGCGTAGCACATCCATTTCTCGGTCCGTAAGGGTGTAAATCGGATCTTGTTCGGGGCGTTGCTCTAGTAGTAAATCTTTAATTGAATCGCTTAAAATCACTTCTCCTTGAGCAATACGTTTAATTTGTCCAAGTAACAGATCGGGTTCGGTATCTTTTAATAAATAGCCGTCTGCGCCCGCGTCAATCAACGTGAAAACATCATTTTTGGCATCGGAAACGGTAAGAATAACAATGCGAGCATCGACATTTTCTTCACGTAATGCCTTGAGCGTGTCTAACCCTGATAGCCCTTTCATATTCAAATCAAGCACAATTAAATCTGGTGAGGTTTGTAAGGCAAGGTTAATTCCTTCTGCACCACTGCCGGCATCACCAACGATTTCAAATGTTTCATCTAATTCCAATAATTGTTTTATGCCACGACGCATCAGTGGGTGATCGTCAATCAGCAACACTTTCATTGTATCCAACATAAGTTTCCCCTAGTTATGATGACACCAAACGACTATAAAATGGGACAATCTTGACGCCACTTTCGCTTGGTAATAATTGATAAAATTGTGGATAGTTAAAATTTCGTTGCACAATTTTATACGGATTATTATTTCCCTCCAAGCCTGCCGATTGATAAATATGATTTATCTCATGAATTTTCTGTTCTTTTTCACCTTCACAGTTACGATAAATCTCAATTCGGTTAGCTTCGTCTAAAATATAGACATTAAATGTCTTATCCAAGTTATTTTCAAAGAAAAATTGTAAAAAACCTTCGCTGGCAAAGGCGTCAATTTCATAGGGGTATGTTTTGTGCTTGTGGTTTTCCTCTTTATTGTCGATGACTTCTTGTACCTCTACATTGAAATCCTCGTTACTAATCAAAGGTGGGGTGTGGATTTCTTGCAAGCTAATGCCGCGTTCTTCAAAGAAAAATTGCCAGTTTTTCCCCGCAACACGCAATAAATTATTTTGTGGCACATCACTGACGCCTACTTGAATATTGATACATTTGTTGATTAATGCGGTAACAATATTTCGTAAGGTTTTTTGATAATATTTGCTATAACAGAATACATTTACGCTTTGTGGTGAGGTGGAACCACGATAAATTTTGTTAGAAAGCACTTTTAATGCCAATAAAATGGCATTTGGCCCTTCAAAATGCAGGGTACGAATTTCATTCCATAAATTGCGATAAGTTAAATCAATACTTCCTACTAGGCTTTCTTCATCAGGCCCAAAACTAAATAAATCATTGGCGACGATGGTGGTTTTTGCCTCAGATAAATGTGCCGTTGGGTCTTTGGTGAGATTAATGGAAACGACTAAGCTTTTTATTTCGCAGTTATGATTTAATTCCTCATTACTTGCCGCGGCCACCACTGTGGGCAGAGATAAACGTAAATCGGTAACGAATTGCCTTAATTTTGCAAGCGTTACATTTGGGCTAAAGATGTGTAATTCTGTTTTTGGGGTCAGTAAACGGTTGAAATATGCCCAAGAAACCAATTTATTGAGATTTTCGCTATATTCTATGTAGCGTGGTTGTTCAAATCCTTGGACATCAGGCGTTTGGTTTACTAAGTACCAACCTGCTTTGAAATGACGGTTGTTTTTGACTTCAATAAAGGTAATGTTTTTTTCCGATAAATCAGAAGAAATCATTGCATTGAGTAAAGTGATTTTACCCGGTAATTCTTCAAATGCCGTATAAAGTTTACGGGTTAAAATGCTAATATCTTGCGGCATTATGCTGGAATTTACCTTATATTTGCGGGCAAATTGTACTAAATGCCGATAACTAAACATTAAGAATTTAATTAAGTTATTATGGCTTTCTTTTACGCGTTTTATTTTCCAACAGGCGCGCTGATTTAGCTCTTGTACCAATTCTTTTGACCAGCCCCACGTTTTGGCTAGGTTCTGTAATTGGGCTAAACGCCAACTGTGTTTGGGAACATTATGACTGTATTCATTGGCTTTAATATAAAAGCAACGGCGAACAAATTCTAAGCGACGTAAATCGTTGAGTCCGATTAAATAATTGGTTACTCGCTCAAGCATTGTAAGATAAGGATCAAAGTGATGTTTTTTATCGCCATTCAGTAAGCGTGCTTTAAATTCTTGGGCGATCAGGTAAGTGTCTGGGTAATCCGCAGAATAGGTTTCTAGCAACAAAATTTTTAACACGGATTTGTAAGGTGAATCAATCCCTTTGTAGAGTTGCCACAAACTCGCACCAAAATATTCATTGGCAGAAAATGCCCCTAAGCCACCAAAATCCACCCAATCATTAGGATCAATACGTTTTTCTTTGATTAAACGTGCCACTTCTTGTTCATAGTCTTTTTCATTTTCTACGGGCAGATGTAGCCATAATAAGGGTTTCCCGGCAAGGCGAATGGCGGAGCGGTAAAATTCATCTAGCAATAGCATATATTGTGCCGAACCACAATTTTCTGCCGTTAACGGATCCGCGTAACGAAAACAGCGGAAGCGGTTTTGATCCATTAAATATAAGTTAATTTCCACCCCTAAGGTTAATGCCCATTGCTGTAAGGCATCCATTTTTTGGCTTAATAAATGGCGATCTTCTGGGCTAATTTGCGGGTGGTGACAAACCCAAATATCCAAGTCTGAAGCCGATGTTTGGCTAATTGAAGCGATGCTGCCCATTACATACACGCCAAGCACGGGGAAGAAAGTGCGGTGAGAAAATGGCGAATTTTCGATTTCTTGCTCACTTAACTCAAAATGTGCGGAAAGATAGGCTTGTTGATAATCCGATAAAACAAAATCAACAATCCCTGCTGGGGCATTTTTGATATAGCCCGGCAGCGTGTGATGATTGAGGTGCAATAACAAGGTAATCGTTTGAAAAACTTGACTAAATTGAGCTGAACTGCCTGAAATTGCGCGTTCAAAACGTAATTTGTCGAGATATTCCACTTGTTGTTTCGCACTATTAATATCGTAATTCAATTTATATCCTAGGAAAGAGGGAGTGATAAATGAACAATTTCCTCGAATTTCATACAAAGAAATTGAAGTATTACTCTATCATTTGCCTTATCGGAAAGCAAAAAAATTAAATGAAAACTGACATTTTGAGGCAACAATGATAGGATAAGCCTTAATGTTTCTACGCTTATTTTTTGCATAATGATGACAAAAAAACTAATCAAAATCGCAACCCGCCGTAGTCCTTTAGCATTATGGCAAGCGAATTATATTAAAGATCGTTTAACGCAATTATATCCAGCACTTTGTGTTGAGCTTGTGCCAATGGTAACTAAAGGCGATGTAATTTTAGATACGCCACTGGCGAAAATTGGCGGAAAAGGCTTATTCGTCAAAGAATTAGAAAATGCCCTATTAAAGGGCGAAGCCGATATTGCCGTGCATTCAATGAAAGATGTGCCAATGCAATTCCCACAAGGCTTAGGGCTAAGTGTTATTTGCCAACGTGAAGATCCCCGTGATGCCTTTGTGTCAAATTCTTACCGCACTTTAGAGGAATTACCTGTGGGTGCTGTGGTGGGGACATCAAGTTTACGCCGTCAATGTCAGCTTAACGCGTTACGGCCTGATTTGACCATTCAATCTTTACGAGGAAATGTGGGGACGCGATTAAGTAAATTAGACAATGGTGATTATGATGCGATTATTCTTGCTTCAGCGGGATTAATTCGTTTAGGAATGGCAGAGCGCATTGCCTCTTTCATTGATACGGAAATTTCCTTACCCGCAGCAGGGCAAGGAGCAGTTGGCATTGAATGCCGTGTTGATGATGTAGAAGTGCAAACCCTGTTAGCGCCACTTGCCGATCCAGAAACCACTGCCTGTGTGTTAGCTGAGCGTGCGATGAATAATCACCTACAAGGTGGTTGTCAAGTGCCAATCGGGGGGTATGCGGTGATTTCTGATAATCAGCTTTATCTTAAAGCGTTAGTGGGGAAAACAGATGGGAGTGAAATTATTCGTGCAGAAGGTAAAAGTGCGGTGGAAAATGCGCAAGAATTAGGTATTCAAGTTGCAGAAAGCTTATTAAAACAAGGGGCAGATAACATTTTACAAGCCCTTGGTGTGTAATTGTTCACCTTTACAACGATAAGGAAAACCCAATGGCAGTGTTGGTTACGCGCCCTGATGAAAAGGGCAAACAACTGGTGGAAATGCTGGCAAAGGCAGGCATCGCGGCCATTCATTTTCCGCTCTTTTCTATTCAAGCCGGACGTGAGCTTAATGATTTGCCCTCTCAGCTCAATCAACTCAATGCGGGGGATTATGTTTTCGTGGTATCGCAAAATGCGGTAACTTACAGCGCCGAAAGCCTTAAACAAGCTGGCTTTCAATGGCGGGCAGATTTACAGTATTTTACCGTTGGACAGCGAACCGCACAGGCATTTTGTAGTCAAACAGAACAGTGTATTCATTATCCTTTTCAGCAAGAAACAAGTGAAGGTCTGCTTTCTTTATCAGCAATGAAAAACGTGCAAGATAAAACCATTTTGATTTTACGGGGTAATGGTGGGCGAGCTTTTTTTGCAGAGCAAGCCAGCGTGCGAGGGGCTAAAATTAAAACTCTGGAATGTTATCAGCGACAGCCCTTAGTTTATGACCCTTTAGAACAAATCAGTATGTTTAAGCGAGCTGGCATTACGACAATCATTGCGACCAGCAAAGAAATTTTGCGTTTATTGCTAGATTTTGTCCCCAAAAATGAACATAATTGGCTAAAGTCTTGCCACTTAATAACGGTAAGTGAACGAATTCAACGCGTTGCCTTTGAAATGGGCTGGGAAAAGGTGAGTCTTTCACCACGAGCAGATAATGCAACCTTGTGCGATACTTTATTGCAATTTAACGAGTTTTAATAATCATAAGGAATAAATTATGGCTAAACATCACGCAAAAAAAACAGATAAAACCCTTGCTGTGGAAAACACAGCACAATCTGTCGAACCTGTGGAAAATTCCCTTCAAATTGAAAATTCTGAACAAGAAAATGAAGTGGTGAAAAACGAGCAAGCCCCCCCTGAACCGACAAAGGAAGAACCTATGCAACCATCACCAGAAAAAGTTACAACGGACAATGAACCTGCTAAGCCAGAAACCGTGATTGTTAAAAAAGGCGGTACAGGTGTGGCGATTTTAGCGTTATTAGTTGCATTGGGTTTAGGGGGCGCTGGTTATTATTTTGCAGAGCAACATCTAACCAGTGTACAAGCAAGATTAACGGCGTTGGAAGCGCAAAAACCACTCTCAACCCATAGCCAAACTTTCACTGACGCTGATTTAAGTGCATTAAAACAAGATCAAAGCAAAATCGCTCAGCTTGCACAAACAAGCCAATCTACCAATGAAAAATTAATCGCATTAGAAAAAATGGTAGAAATTAAGGAACAGCAAATCTCCGCCTTACAAAATCAAGTAAATACATTAAGTAATGCGAAAAAAGCGGCGCAGCCAAATGATTGGTTGCTGTCCGAAGCTGATTTCTTATTAAACAACGCATTACGCAAATTAGTATTAGATAATGATGTGGATACCGCAATTTCTTTATTAAAAGTAGCGGATGAAACCTTAAGTAAAGTCTCTGACCCACGCGTGATCAATGTTCGTAGCGCAATTAATAGCGATTTAAAACAGTTGCTTTCAGTCAATAACATTGATCAAAATGCCATTATGCAGCACCTGTCTCAGCTTGCGAATAATGTTGATGAACTGAGTGTACTCAATGTGAATTTTGATGAATCCAATGAAAATAATGATAAATTGAGTGGCTCTTGGGACGATTGGAAAGAAAATGCAGAAAAAAGTGCCACTTCTTTTTTAAATCATTTTATTCGCATTACGCCAAAAAATGCGGATAACAAAGCATTGTTAGCACCTAATCAAGATATTTACCTGCGTGAAAATATCCGTTTGCGTTTACAGTTAGCGATTATGGCGGTACCGCGTCAGCAAAATGATTTATATAAACAATCTTTAGAAACCGTCGCCTCTTGGGTGAGAAGTTATTTTGATACCAATACTGAAGTGGTACAAACTTTTCTTAAAGAAGTGGATGAGTTAGCGGAACAGTCTATTTATGTTGATGTGCCAACGCAGTTAACTAGTTTAAATTTATTAGATAAGTTGCTTAATAAGCCTTCGCAAGAGGTGCAAAAAATTGAGCTTTCCGTAGATAAAGAGGTGGCGCAAGAAAATGCGCAAAATGCCAAAGGGGAAAGCGCACAAGGTAGCAACACAACAGAAAATGCAGCGCCAGCACAACAGGCTTCAGCGGTGAATGCAGAAAGCAATGCGACGCAAAACGATGAAAATCGAAGTGAAAAGCCGAGTGAAAACCAAACTGCCGTGGAAAACCAAAGTGCGGTGGAAAATGCAGACAAATCTGAGCAAAACCAAGCACAACAACAGTAGAGGAAATAGCAATGTTTAGAACCCTATTTTTAATGCTGGTGTTACTTGCCGGCTTAATCGCAGGCCCTTATCTATCGGGCAAACAAGGCTATGTGTTAATTGAAACCAGCACATACAGCATTGAAATGTCAATCACCACCCTTGTGATTTTCTTCGTGATTGCAATGGCGGTGGTATATGGTATTGAGTGGATCATCACAAAATTCTGTCGTTTAAGTAACAGCACCTATGGCTGGTTCTCTCGTCGTAAACGCCTTAAAGCACAAAAACAAACGCTTGAAGGGTTAATGTTAATGGACGAAGGGCAATATTCTAAAGCTGAAAAATTAATTGGTAAAAATGCCAAACATTCTGATGAGCCAATCCTAAACTTTATTAAAGCAGCAGAAGCAGCACAGCAACGTGGCGATGAGTTTGGCGCTAATCGTTACTTAATTAAAGCTACCGAATTGGCTGGTACAGATAACCTACTTGTTGAGATTGCGCGTACGCGAATTTTGTTACAGCAAAATAAATTGCCTGCCGCACGCAGTGCCATTGATAGCTTGTTAGTAATGACCCACCGCAATAAAGAAGTGTTAAAACTGGCAGTTGAGATCTACTTAAAATCGCACGCCTTTGAAGCGTTGGATAAAATTTTGGATCAAGTGGAAAATTCAGGGATTTATTCAGATAAAGAATTTACGACCTTGCAACATCGCGTAGAAGATGGCTTACTTGACGAAAAAATGAATGAAGAAGGCGTCGATGGCTTGCTTAAATGGTGGGACGATCAACCACGTAAACGACAAAATGATCTGTATGTCAAAATTGGACTTATTCGTCGTTTGATTGATAGTGATGATCACGAAACCGCCTACAAATTGATCTTAGAAGCCTTGAAAAAAGTGGATGACAACAACCCACTGGCACAACAACTTTGCTCGCAAATTACCCGTGTTCAACCCGTAGATAACAGCAAATTGCTGAAAATTATGGAAAAACGGGCAAAACAAAGTAAGGAGCAATCTTGTTGTTGCACAAACCGTGCCTTAGGTTACTTATATGTGCGTAATGGCGATTTTGCTAAGGCAAGCGAAGCATTTAAGAAAGTGATCGCAGATAAAACCCAGCTTCAGCCGAATGATATTACAATGGCAACCTATGCCTTTGAGCAAAACGGTGAAAATGAACTGGCTAAACAACTTCAGCAAGAAAGTTTGAAATCCGCGATGTCGGTGCAAAACTTAGCCTCTGAAGAAGATGAAAAAACGCCAGAAAATCCTACCGCACTTGTTGAAACGGCAGAAACAAAAAACCTTTAAGCTAAGCATAATGCCCTGTTTTCAGGGCATTCTTTTATATGATGATAACTCTTCCTCATAAGATTGCACAATTTCTACAACAGCAAACGGTGATGAGCCTTGCTGTTCATAACACACAGGATTTTTGGGCAGCAAACTGCTTTTATGTGCTTGATAATGAGAATGTCAGCCTGATTTTCTTTTCTTCTCTTAATACGCAGCACGCACAAATAATGCAACAAAGTGAGCAGGTCGTTGGTACGATTGCCACACAAACCGATCAAGTGAGCGAGATTGAAGGCGTGCAGTTTAAAGGTCGTGCCATATTGCTTGATGGAAATGCCCGCCAATCTGCTCTTAAGCGCTATTACGCGCGTTATCCCTTTGCCCGTTTGATGAATACTGACTTATGGAAAATTGAACTTGATGAAATCAAACACACCTCGAATAAATGTGTTTTTGCTCAGAAAACTTACTGGAAAAGAACAAGTGCGGTGTAATTTTTGATTATTTTGCCTAAATCAATAAAAATCACTTTTCTTTCTAGCAAAAAAGGGTACTATATGCCGTCTTTTGTAAGGCTTCCGCTTTACAAACTTCCAACTTTCCAATTAGGAAAAATAAAAAAGCTGAAACGCTTTTTTTAATAAGTAGCGAGTCAAAATGCCCCATGGCATCTTATTTTTAAGAATAAGAAAGCTTAGGCTTATAACGCGTATTTATTTTGTTCTCAGGCAAGGCGAAATAACGCAGAATGAGGACAACAGAAATCGCGTTATCCCGCAAGGCACCCGACTTATTTTTTTAACCTCTTATTGAAGGTATAGATTAGCATGACAAACACGCCTGTAAATCCAATCAACAACGCAACCAATGAATATTATCTCAACCGCCAAAATGCAATGGAATCGAATGTGCGTAGCTATCCACGCAAATTGCCATTAGCCATTGCCAAAGCACAAGGTTGTTGGGTAACGGATGTTGAAGGTAATGAATATCTTGATTGCTTAGCTGGTGCAGGAACATTAGCGCTTGGGCATAATCACCCTGCGGTGATCCAAGCGATTCAAGATGTATTAAGTAGCGGTTTACCGCTTCACACATTAGATTTAACCACGCCATTAAAAGACGCTTTTACTGAAGAACTGCTTTCTTTCTTCCCGAAAGATCAGTATCGTCTGCAATTCTGTGGCCCTTCTGGCGCAGATGGCACAGAGGCAGCAGTAAAACTTGCCAAAACCTACACTGGACGTGGTAATGTTATCGCATTTTCTGGTGGTTACCACGGAATGACCCACGGTTCACTTTCTATGACAGGGAACTTAAATGCGAAAAACGCTGTACAAAACTTAATGGCTGGCGTGCAATTTATGCCTTATCCGCACGAATACCGTTGTCCATTGGGTCTAGGTGGTGAAGCGGGTGTAGAAGCACTAACCTATTATTTTGAAAACTTTATTGAAGATGTAGAAAGCGGTGTGGTAAAACCTGCGGCAGTGATCCTTGAAGCGATTCAAGGGGAAGGCGGTGTGGTAACGGCGCCTGTGAAATGGTTACAAAAAATCCGTGAAGTAACGAAAAAACACGGTATTGTGTTAATCCTTGATGAAGTGCAAGCGGGTTTCTGCCGTTCAGGAAAAATGTTTGCCTTTGAATATGCCGGTATTGAACCTGATATCGTGGTAATGTCAAAAGCCGTAGGGGGCAGTTTGCCATTGGCAGTGCTTGCCATTCGTAAAGAATTTGATGCGTGGCAACCAGCAGGACATACAGGCACATTCCGCGGTAACCAAATGGCAATGGCGACGGGGTATGCGTCATTAAAAATTATGCGTGAGCAAAACTTAGCGCAAAATGCCTTAGAACGTGGTGATTTCTTACAAACTGAATTGAAAAAATTAGCACAACAATTCCCTTGTATCGGTAACGTGCGCGGACGTGGTTTAATGATCGGGATTGAGATCGTTGATGAACGTCAAGCGCAAGATCGCATTGGGGCATATCCAGCAGATGGTGAACTGGCTGCCGCAATTCAAAAAGCCTGCTTTAACAATAAGTTATTGCTAGAGCGTGGTGGTCGTGGTGGTAATGTCGTGCGTATTCTTTGCCCACTTATCATCACGCAAGCGGAAAGTGAAGAATTAATCAAACGCTTTGCTCAATCCGTAGCAGATGCCTTAAAAGCCGTGCGTGGCTAATTATTAATCTAGCTAAATGGGATAGCACAACGTCCCATTTAGCTATTTTTATTTCAACCATCTTTCAGGAAATTCTCAATGGTCGATTTCGCAAAACACAAACAATCCCTTCTTTGCAATGATCCACAATCTATCGCCGATTATGAAAAAAATATGGCAACGGCAATAAGTGCGGTAGGAAATTGGCTCAAAAATAATAAAATGTACACGGGGGGAAGTATTAAACAGCTCCGTGAAGAAATTGCTTTTCAGCCGTCGCAACAAGGTTTCGGATTAGAAAAATCCTTAGCACGCCTCACTGAATTATTCTTAAACAAAAGCCTAAAAGTGCATCATCCACATTCTTTGGCGCATTTACATTGCCCGACGATGGTGGCTAGCCAAGTCGCTGAAGTGTTTATTAATGCCACTAACCAATCTATGGACTCTTGGGATCAAAGCCCAGCAGGGTCATTAATGGAAGTGCAATTAATCGAATGGTTACGCGAAAAAGTGGGGTATGCCGCAGGTGATGCCGGTGTGTTCACTTCTGGTGGCACGCAATCGAATTTAATGGGCGTGTTATTAGCACGCGATGCTTGTATTGCTAAACATTGGAAAAATGCTGAAGGGAAGGAATGGTCTGTACAGCAAGATGGCTTACCCGCAGAAGCATTACAACGTGTAAAAGTGTTATGTTCAGAAAATGCCCACTTCTCTGTGCAAAAAAATATGGCAATGATGGGAATGGGCTTTCAATCTGTAATCAGTGTACCTTGTAATGAAAATGCACAAATGGATACAACGGCATTAGCCAATATCCTCAGTAAGCTCAACGCAGAAGGGCAATTAGTTGCCTGTATCGTGGCAACCGCTGGAACAACGGATGCAGGGGCGATTGACCCATTGCAAGACATTCGTCAGCTTGCAGATCAGTATGGAGCGTGGCTACACGTTGATGCGGCGTGGGGCGGTGCATTATTGCTTTCTAATGACTATCGTCATTGGCTAAACGGCTTAGAATTGGCGGATTCCGTTACCCTTGATTTCCACAAACACTTTTTCCAAAGTATTTCTTGTGGGGCATTCTTACTTAAAGAGCCACAAAACTACCGCTTCATTGATTACAAAGCAGACTACCTGAATTCAGAATACGATGAAGAACACGGTGTCCCTAACTTGGTAGCAAAATCCTTGCAAACAACACGCCGTTTTGATGCATTAAAATTATGGTTTACCGTAGAAGCCTTAGGGGAAGAACTTTATGGCTCAATGATTGACCACGGCGTGAAACTTACTCGTGAAGTGGCGGACTACATTAAGGCAACAAAAGGGCTAGAATTATTAGTTGAACCGCAATTCGCATCCGTGTTATTCCGCGTAAATCCAGCGAACTACCCTACGGAATTTATTGATAATCTCAATCAAAATATTGCCGACGAATTATTCGCTCGTGGCGAAGCCAATATTGGGGTAACCAAAGTTAATGGCGTACAAGCCTTAAAAATGACTACGCTTAGTCCCATCGCCACCTTGGAAAACGTACAAGCCTTACTTGATCAGGTGCTTGAAACCGCTGATAACATCAAAGAGGCCATCGTTGCAGGTAATTACGTGCCAGCGATTGATTAATCTTTCTGAGCGATAATAAAAAGTGCGGTAAAAAATACCGCACTTTTTGTTTTTGTGTTTTTATCCCTTTCGATTACACATCAGTAACCCTAGCACAATCAATGCTCCACTGATGAAATGATACCAATAGAGCTTTTCACCCAAAACGCTAATGCCAAGCAGAGCAGCGAATAAAGGGGTAACATTGGTAAACACTGCGCCTTTCGCACCTCCGACGAGATTAATGCCGTAGTTCCAAAAGGCGTAAGACAAAATAGAAGGGCCGACAACTAAATAGCCGATCATTGCCCAATGGTTTGGAGAAATTTGGCTGATAATCGGTTCGCTGGCAGTCAAGGCTTTCCATAGAAATACAGGGGTAAAGCACAACATTGCAATGGCAACAAGTAAGGTAAGCATCACCGCGTTGGGTAACTCTGCTGGGCGTAGGCGGATAATGCAACAATAAACAGCCCAGCTCAATGCCGACCCAATCGCCCATAGATCCCCTTTATTCACATTGAATTGTACTAAGGTTTGTGGATCGCCTTGGCTTAATAAACAGAATACACCGAAGAAACTTACCATTGCCCCCGCAAGCATTAAAGGACGAATTCTATCCCCAAAAATAAGGCGATTGAGCAATAGCACCGCAATAGGGACTACGGCAAGATAAATACTCGCGTTAAGTGCCGTGGTGGTTTGTAAGCCTTGATAAAGAAATAAAGGGAAGATCACAATGCCGAGTAACGAAAGTGCGGTCAAAATTTTCCACGTTTTTTGAATTGAGGGAACGAAAGCAATGACAGGTTTAACAAACAGCAATAATAACAGCACAGCGGCGGGAAACCAACGGAGATAAGTCAGTACGATGGGATCAACGTCACGGCTTAGTATTTTGCCGAAGATATAATTTCCGCCCCAAAATAACGTGGCTAAAATTAAGCAAAGATAGCCATAATACGGTTTATTCATCTTGTTCCACGTTCCACTATAACGCCAACATTGCGTGCTTGTGCCACTGCTTTGGGCTTACTTAATTTAATTTTTAACCAGCTTAATCCGTATTTTTGTTCAAGCTGCTGCGCTACTTCATAAGCGACGCGTTCAATTAAGAAAAAAGGTTTAGATTGTACATAATTGATAATAAATTCGCTGACTTCGGCATAATTTAGGCAATAGGCAACATCATCGGTCTCCGCTGCCTGACGACAATCCCACGCCATTTCCACATCAAAAATCAACGTTTGTTTGATTTGTTGTTCCCAGTCATAAACGCCAATTTGAGCGAAAACAACCAATTCTTCAATAAAAATGCGATCTATCATAAAATCCTTCAATCTCCTGAAATACTATTAGGCGTATGCTATCAAGTTTATGTACAATAGACGAACAAATTTTTCACTTGACAGTTCAGGGAGGTAAAATGAGCCTTTTCGCCCTTTTTTATATATTTTGTGCGTATTTGCTCGGTTCAATTTCGAGCGCCATTTTATTTTGTCGCCTTGCCGGCTTACCTGATCCTCGCACCACAGGCTCACACAATCCCGGTGCAACCAACGTGCTACGCATCGGCGGACGTTGGGCCGCCTTAGCGGTACTTATTTTTGACATTCTAAAAGGAATGCTTCCTGTATGGGCAGGTTATTATCTCAGTTTAACCCAATTCCAATTAGGTATGGTTGCATTGGCTGCCTGTTTAGGGCATATCTTCCCCTTATTCTTTAAATTTAAAGGTGGGAAAGGCGTCGCCACCGCATTTGGCGCCATTGCCCCTATTGGTTGGGGCGTGGATCTTTGGATGCTTGGCACGTGGCTTGCCGTCTTTTTACTCACGGGATATTCATCCTTAAGCGCGGTTATCGCTGCCATCACCATTCCTTTTTATGTATGGTGGTATAAACCCGAATTCACTTTTCCTGTCGCACTGGTCTGCTGCCTGCTCGTTTACCGCCACCACGACAATATCCAACGCCTATGGCGCGGTCAAGAAGACAAAGTCTGGAATAAATTTAAGAAAAAATTGTGAAAAAACCACCGCACTTAGTTTTGCGTAGTCTGTTGTGCTTTCAATAATGCAATAATTTCTTTTAACGAGGCGATCTCTTTATCTTTTTGTGCTAATAACTGATCTTTATAGCTTAATGCTAATTTGAGTTTTTCATTTTCAATGGTAACCGCTTCATTTGTTGCATAATAATTCGAGCTAAGATGACTATTTTCATTAATTAAAAAGCAAATATGGCGATCATCTCTTACTAATTCAGAAATATCCATATCAAAAATCTGTGCAATTTTCTTTAATTTTTCGTAATGTAATTGTGTTTCACCGCGTTCAATTTTTGCATAACCACTTGGCGATAAATTCATTTTCTCCGCCATTTCTTCTTGGGACCAGTGATTCATTTCCCGTATCAATCGAATTTTTTCGTGTATCGCCATTACCTGCTCCATTTGTTCAATTCCTGCTCAAAATGAGTAGAAAACTGTCTTCCTCATCTATGGTTTATTATCAGGGGAGTGTTATAGAATTTCGTCTGTTTCAAAAACAGACATTTTACATCTTTAATAAGGTTTATCTATGAAAAATTTATTAAAAGTTGCGTTATTTGTCGCAACTGTAGGGTTAACTGGTTGTGCTACGATTGTTAGTAAAAGCACTTATCCTGTTTCTATCCAATCAGTCCCTGAGGGCGCAAATTTTACGATTACAAATAGAGAAGGGAAAATCGTCAGCCAAGGAATTACCCCACAGGTAGTTAAATTAAAATCTGGTTCTAGCTACTTCAAACCTGAAAAATATCTCATTACTTTTGATAAAAAAGGTTTCACAAAAGAAACAATCGAAATTCAAGCAAAATTAGATGGTTGGTATTGGGGCAATTTTGTCATAGGTGGACCATTAGGACACCTTGTTATTGATCCTTTAACAGGGGCTATGTATCGTTTACCAGAGGAAGTAATGGCTACTTTAAGTAATGGCAAAGAGCGCGCATTAACTGTGATTGATATTAATACATTGCCGAAAGAACAGCATAGAAAACTTCAAAAAATTAACTTATAAATCTAAATAGGAGAAATATTATGAAAAAATATTTGATGGCGACACTACTTTCTAGTACAGCATTATTTGCACAAGCGGAAAATTTTTCTGGCTTCTATATTGGTGGCGCACTTGATTTGAATAAACAGTCTTTTTCCGTGCCAGTACAAGAACTTGGTTATCACTATGATGATGGTAATTATACGGGGTCTAGCTCTCGTTCTGTTGGCGTGGGTATTGTTGGTGGCTATATGTTTGATTATGGCAACAATTTTGTTGGTATTATTGAGGGAAAAATTAGCCTTCCGAATAATAAAACAGAAGATGATTTGGGCAATGAAATCGCTAAAGAGAATTTCCGCGTAGGCGTACATTATTTGCAAGGCTATCAACTTGATCGTTTCTTGCCTTATGTCAAAATCGGTGTAGAAGCAGGCAGTTTCACGATGAATGAAGATAATCCAGCGTTTAGAAATGTTGATTTTGAAAATAGTGGCGCGTTTGGATTTAGTTACGGTTTTGGTGTGAAAACAAAAATTACGGATAATTTAGTTGCAGGGCTTGATTATAGCAGAGTCACGTTAGAAGCGAAAAATAGTATTGAATTTAAAAGCAATACGATCGGTTTAAATATTAGCTATTTATTCTAATTAAAGTTAAATGGTGAATATGATGAAAAAGATCCTCTCCGTTTTAATGCTTGTTGGCACGTTAATTTTAACGGGCTGTGCAAAAGTACCCGTTGCCTCTGAAGCTGAAAATATACAAGCTAAACAGTTTGATGCACCACCAAATAATAAATCAGGGATATATATTTATCGTGATGGTTCAATTTTTGGATCAGCACTTAAGAAGAGTCTTTATATTGATGGTAAATTTATTGGTGAATCCGCACGAAATGTTTATTTTTATCAGCAAGTAATTCCGGGGGCGCATAAAATTTCTACCGAATCAGAATTTAGTAATAATGACTTACATATTACGACAGAAGGTGGAAAGAATTATTTTATTGAACAATACATTCGTCCCGGTTTATTTGTTGGCGGAGCAAATCTCAAACAAATTGATGAAGAAAAAGCAAAAGCAGCGATCAAAAAGTTAAAACTTGCTCGTTCGCCACAATAAAGCACTTATCTCAGAGCCATCAGTGAATGATGGCTTTTTTGATTTTATTAAATCGCCTTACTAAACCACCGTATAAATATCAAAGCGATGATTTTTGGTTTCGCGGCTAAAGTGCGGTGTTTTTTGGGCGAGGAATTCGGCGTAGTCAGGGCGTTTTACTACAACGCGCTTTTGTGCAATTTGTAAGGCAGGGGTGAGTAGGGCATCGGCGTCTTCATCCGCACCGACTAAATGCTGAAAAACGCGCATTTCTTTTTTCACCAATGCACTTTTCGTTTTGTGGGGATACATCGGGTCGAGATAAACCACATCAGCTTGAATGCCTTGTTGAGCCAGATCGCCAATCTGTTTTACGGGTAATAATTGCATATTTTGTTGCATCATTGCGCCGATTTCTGCATCTTGATAAGCACGTTGTAAGCCGTCTTGTAATAATAAATAGACCACAGGGTGGCGTTCGACTAAACGCACTTGGCAACCAATGGCAGCGAGTACAAAGGCATCTCTTCCCAAGCCTGCTGTTGCATCAATGAGGGTTGGCAGATAATCTTTTTTAATTCCCACCGCTTTGGCAATGGCTTCACCTCGACCGCCGCCAAATTTGCGGCGATGTGCCATTGTGCCATTGACAAAATCCACATATACCGCACCTAATTTGGGTTCGTCTAATTTGCGTAATTCCAAGCGCGCAACGCCATTTTGTTCAGTTTGCACCAAGGCAAGTGAGCTGTTGGAGTGGTGGATTAATCCTTGTTGTTCACAAAGTGCGGTGAAATTTTGCGAATTTTTTGTTTCGCAAATGAGTTGCACGGCTATTTTCGGATCAACCATACGCCTGATTCCATATGTTCAGTATAAGGGAACTGATCAAATAAGGCGGCACGCTCAATGCGGTGCGTTTGACACAGTGTTTGCAGGTTATCGCACAGCGTGTGCGGGTTGCAGGAAATATATAAAATGCGATCATAGTGTTGCACCAATTTCACTGTCTCAGGATCTAGCCCAGCCCTTGGCGGATCAACAAAAATTGTGTTGCAATCATAAGCTTGCAAATCAATGCCTTTCAAGCGGTTAAAAGCACGCACGCCGTTCATCGCTTGGGTAAATTCTTCTGCCGACATTCTGATGATTTGCACATTCTCAATTCGGTTTGCGGCGATGTTAAATTGTGCCGCTGCCACAGAGGGTTTGGCGATTTCTGTGGCGAGAACCTTACGGAAATTTTGTGCCAGTGCGATAGAAAAATTGCCGTTTCCACAATATAGTTCAAGTAAATCGCCTTGGCTGTTTTTGGTGCAATCAATTGCCCATTGCAACATTTTGCTATTTACTACCGCATTGGGTTGCGTGAAACTGTTTTCCACTTGGCGATAAATATAATCTTTGCCGTTTACGGGCAGAATTTCATCCACATAATCCTGATCTAAACAAATTTTTTGTTTAGACGCGCGTCCGATGATCTGCACGTCAAAACCTTGCTGTTGCAAGGTTTGGCGTAATGTGAGTGCTGCCTGTTGCCATTGTTCATCTAAGACTTTGTGATAAAGCAGGCTCACAATGATCTTATTGCTCAGGGTGCTGAGATAATCAATTTGAAATAAACGATGGTTGAGAATGGCGTGCTGTTTGAGCAGGGGCAGCAAGGCTTGCATCATTTCATTGATAAGCTGGCTGGCAATTGGAAAGCAGTCAATGCGATAAGGTTTACGCGTTTGCTTGTCGAACATAATATGATAAAAATCGTCCTGTTGATGCCACAGGCGAAATTCGGCTCGCATACGATAATGTTGCTTTGGCGAGTCAAACACAGCTAATTCTGGTGCATTAAACGGGGCGAAAAGTGCGGTTAATTTTTGGCGTTTTTCTGCCAATAATTCATCATATTTTTCGATAGGTAAAACTTGCATTGATCCTTCTCATTATTTATTGCGAGCAAAAAGAAAAGGCTTGATTGCTCAAGCCTTATGATCTTACTAGGCAGATTAATCCGCGTTGCTCATATCTTCTAAGTTATCGGCGACTACGCCAGATAAGGTATAAACACGTTTTGTGGTGCTGGTTAATGTGCGGTATTTATTCCACGTTTTTTCAAAAAAAGTTTCTGCTTGACGCTCACCTTGACAAAATGCCACAAAGGCTTTTTCTTCTTCTGTGATTGGCGCACGTTCACCAGTATCTAAGGCTTTAAAGGCTTGACCATATTGCTCTAAAGCTTGAGATTCTTTGATTGTATAATCACCGTGGCGAGCAAAACCGCGGGGATAGTTTTTATCGTCAAAAAAACGACGTGTTACGCTAAAACTTTCTGCCATAATATCCTCAATATTGCGAATTCAAAATCGGCACGCATTAAACCAATTTTTGGTTATTTTTGCAATGGATTTGTTACTTTTGTAGTAAGGCTTTAACCGTTTCGACATAGTCTTGAATGAAACCTTCTTGACTATGTGATAACCCTTCAGGGTTCACGCGATATTTGCCGTTTACATAAAAATCTGGCACACCGTGTACATCAAAACGCTCAGCAGCTTGCACTTGCTGATTGTATAATCCGGTGACGGCAAAGCTGTTAATGCCACCATCAAATTGTTCCGCCGTGACGCCATTATTAATAAAAATTTGGCGGATCGCATTTAAACTTGGCGCGCCTTGATCTCGACTTTTTACCGCAGCTTGTGCGGCTTCAAATAATGGGGCTTTTACTTTATCTTCTACGCCGAGTGCCATTGCTAAAGCCCACGCGCGAGTGAGATTTTCTGATTGAAGCCCTAAAAAATTCACGTGATATTGTTTAAATTTAGTGCCTTCAGGGAGTGCAGCTTTGACTTTTTCAGGAATGTGGTAATCCATTTCAAAGGCATAACAATGAGGGCAATAAAAAGAGAAAAATTCAATCACTTCAGGCTGAACCGCGCGTTCTGTATTTAACGCAATATATTGTTTTCCCTCTGTTAAATTAACGGCGTGAACATTTGCCACAAAAAACAGTGATGCTAACGCAATAAGAAATTTTTTCATTCTAACTTTCCTTATTTAATAATTCCGCGTGCTTTTAATAATGCGGTTTTAAAATCTTCTTCGTAATCTTTTTTGATCCCCGGGATTGGCTCGTGTTTATCTGTGCCATACATTTTTAAATGATAGATAATCACTTCGTCCGTTAATTCTGCCACAGGTTTATCAAACCCCGCTTCATCAGCGATTTTCTGCAAAATCTGGGTTAAGCTCAAATCAGGATCTTGCGACCAATAAGGTTGCAATAATTCCAACACTTCATTTAGACGATGACATTTCATAACAGTTCCTCACCTTGAGTTAGAAAGGGCTAAATAATACTGTAATTATCGGGAGAAAGGAATAAGTTGGCGTAAAAAAGCCGATCCTACAAGTGCGGTAGAAAAATTCACACTTTTTTCCACCGCACTTTTTTATTTGCGGGGTTATCAAGTAGAATGAGGGTGTTTGATAAGGTGGAAAACAAAAGTGAGGGGAAATGAAAATCAGTGCAGTAATTCTTGCTGGTGGGCTGGCAAGACGTATGGGAGGGGCAGATAAAGGCTTGCAGTTGCTACAAGGTCAGCCCCTATTTTGGCATTGCTATCAACGTTTAAAGCCCCAACTGAATGAGATTGCGATTAACGCAAACCGTAATCAAGCCCTGTATCGTCAAAGTGGTTTGCCTGTGTTTGCTGATGAATTGGCAGATTTTCAAGGACCTTTGAGTGGCATTTTAACCAGCTTAAGGTTATCCCATTCAGATTTTGTGCTGTTTGTGCCTTGCGATTGTCCGTTTTTACCTTTGAATTTACTAGAAAAATTACAGCAACCTATTTTGCGCTCATTACCCCATTCTCGAAGTGCGGGAGAAAATTCCCCCGTTTTGCTCACTTATGCCACTGACGGTGAACGAGAACACCCTACCTTTTGCTTGGTTTCGACAACACTTGCTGAGAAACTTGCGGACTATTTGCAAAAAGGTGAACGACAAATGTTGCAGTTTATGCGACAAAATGGGGCGATTGCTGTTGATTTCAGTGAACAAAAAGCGGCATTCCAAAACTTTAATACCTTGGCAGATTTAGAAAGCAAAGTGCGGTAAAAAATCACCGAAATTTGGCTTTTTATTCACATTATAATCAGTATAATAACAATATTATGTTTACTTAAGGTGGATTTATTATGTTTAAAATTATTTCAATTTCTCTACTAAGTGCTTTTTTAGTTGCTTGTTCATCAATGACTTCTTACATCCCTTTTATGGATAACGAGAAAAAGGTGATTGATTTAGATAAAGAGAAAATCGATCAAAAATCCTATGCAGCGGCTTATGCGGCAACGGTACAAACCTATTCAGGGCGCGTAAATAAAGATTATGATGTGAATTCTTTCGCGAGTGGTGCGAACGATTGGTATTTAAACCGTATTTTAATTCCGATTGATCAAATTAAAGCAAAATTATATCAAGGCAATGGCGTGGATAGCCAAATTTATGCTTATTATAGTGGCGTGGTGTTTGCCTCTGAATTACAGAATAATTTTAATCGTTTAAGTAAAGACTGTTGGGCACACATTAATAAACCAAGTGCAACACAAGGTATTTATGATGCGATGCTGGATTTACAAAAAGGACAAACACGTTCCTTAGATGAAGGCTATATCGCGGAAGGCAGCGATCAAGTGTTGAAAGTTTGTACAGTAAAATAATCTGTAAGGTTACTGATAATTCATCAGTAACCTTTTCTTTTTTGATGTAAGCTGAAAGGTTTTTGCTGAATATTCAGCAACATATTTAGCAAGTGTTCAGCAAGTTATTAATAAAAAATGATTGCCAAATTGGGGTGTGAAGAAGTCAGCCATATTACAACCCCCATTTGGTCTTTAAATCTCATATTCTGGAGGGAAAATGCTTAACTTATCAGAAAACAATATTCATTTATCGGCACAAGCCGAAAATAAACAGCAAGCCATTGAATTAGTCGCGCAAGCGTTAGAGCAAGCGGGCAATGTGGAAGCGGGATATTTAGCGGGAATGCTAGCGCGTGAAACACAAACGTCCACTTTTTTGGGCAATGGTATTGCCATTCCGCACGGCACGCTAGAAACGCGCCCAATGGTGAAACAAACAGGCGTGCAAGTGTTCCAATTTCCACAAGGCATTGAATGGGAAGAAGGCAACAAGGCTTATGTTGTGATCGGGATTGCCGCATGTTCCGATGAACATTTAACGCTACTCCATCAGCTTACCCAAGTGTTAGGTGATGAAGAAAAAGCAGCAAAATTAGCTACATTGCAAGAAGTGGAAAAATTCCGTGCCATTTTAATGGGTGAAGAAACTTTGCAAGTGAAAAGTGAAGATGTCAGTCTTGAGGTGGAGACAGAAAGCTTGCTTACCTTAATTGCGATGAACGCAGGTAAATTGCAACAACAAGGGGCGGTGAATAATCAGTTTGTGGCAGAAGTCATCGCTTCCCCTGCATTGCCATTAGGGGGCGGTTTATGGCTCACCGACTCAGTGCAAGGTAACGAGAAAAACGCCCTGACGTTCAGTCGTGCAAAGCAAGCCTTTCAGCATAATCATAAAGAGGTGAAAGGGGTGCTAACCGTGGCTTGTGTGAATGAACAAATTGATGAGCTACTTGCACGCTTGCTAGAAAATTCCGTACAACAAATGTTATTAAACGGAAATGCTAACCAAATTTTGACCGCACTTAATGGCGGTGAAGTCAGCGTTGCAAGCCCAGCCCCTACTAATACAAATAGCGAAAATGCGGGTACAGTGATTGGTACATTTACCGTGCGTAATGAACACGGCTTGCACGCACGCCCTTCGGCGGTATTAGTGAATGAAGTGAAAAAATTCGCCTCAAAAATTACAGTAGAAAATCTTACCCGAGGCGGTGAGGCAATTAGTGCAAAAAGTTTGATGAAAATTGTTGCACTGGGCGCAACCTTTGGGCATCGTTTGCGTTTCCGTGCGGTAGGCGAAGATGCTAAACACGCCATTGAATCCATTGGAAAAGCGATCGCAGAGGGATTAGGCGAAGAAGTGTCTTCTTTATCACCAAAAGAGCCTGATCAGATTGAAGTGGTAGGTGAAAGCACCACGACTAACGAAAAAATGCCAGAAAAAAGCACCGCACTTGAAAATCACGATCCGAATGAAAGTGTTGAAGCGATTTTTGTGGTACGCAACGAACACGGTTTGCACGCACGTCCTGCTGCGGTGTTAGTCAATGAAGTGAAAAAATATAACGCGTCGGTGGCGGTGCAAAATGTCGATCGTGATAGCCAATTAGTGAGTGCCAAAAGCTTAATGAAAGTGGTGGCACTTGGCGTGGTGAAAGGGCATCGTTTACGTTTTGTGGCAACGGGTGAAGAAGCACAACAAGCCCTTGCTGGCATTGGCGCGGCAATTGAAGCGGGTTTAGGTGAGTAGAGGTATTCGTAATGGCAAAAGTGGCAACAATTACATTAAATACTGCTTATGATTTAGTGGGAAGGCTAAAACGTATTGAGCTTGGCGAAGTCAATACAGTGGAAACCTTAGGCTTATTTCCTGCTGGTAAAGGCATCAATGTCGCCAAAGTGCTGAAAGATTTAGGTATTGACGTGGCGGTGAGTGGTTTCCTTGGTCGTGATAATCAAGGCGATTTCAACACAATGTTTGCAGAACTTGGCTTAGAAGATCGCTTTCAGCGTGTGGCGGGCAAAACCCGTATTAACGTGAAAATCACCGAAACCGAAGCCGATGTTACCGATCTGAATTTCCTCGGTTATGAAATTTCACCACAAGATTGGCAAGATTTTGTCCAACAATCCTTATTGTTATGCAAAGATTTTGACATTGTTGCCGTGTGTGGCAGTTTGCCGCGCGGTGTCAGTCCAACGGATTTTGCCCAGTGGCTCAAACAGCTACAACAAGCGGGCATAAAAGTGGTCTTAGACAGCAGTAATGCGGCACTCACTGCGGGCTTATCTGCCAATCCTTGGCTGGTCAAACCAAATCATCGTGAGCTTGAAGCGTGGGTGGGGCATTCTTTGTCAAATCTTGAAGAAATTATCAGTGCAGCAGAAAAATTGCGCGCACAAGGCATTGCCAATGTAATTATTTCAATGGGCGCAGAAGGCGCGCTGTGGCTGAGTGAACAAGGTGTAATCCAAGCGAAACCACCGAAATGCGAACAGGTGGTTAGCACCGTAGGGGCAGGCGATTCAATGGTAGCGGGATTGATTTATGGCTTGACTAAATCCCTTTCACAGCAAGACACCCTCGCCTTTGCTAGTGCCGTGTCAGCTTTTGCGGTATCGCAAAGCAATGTTGGCGTGAGCGATCCTACATTATTAACACCAATCTTAGAGAAAGTACAAATTTCAGTGATTAAAGGATAAAACGATGAAGATATTTTTAACTAACTCAACACAATTAGGCAATGCCAAAGCCTTTTTGATTAAACAGGTGCTTACCGTAGCAGCAAAACAACAAAGCAATGAAGTGGTGGCAGATGCCAATCAAGCAGATTTAGTGATTGCGTTAGGTGGAATGCCGAATGACAATCGCTTACAAGGTAAAAAGGTTTTTGTGGCAGACGCGGAAAATGCCTTTAATGCCCCTGAAACCATCTTAACTCAAGCGATGGCTGAAGCAGTAGACTATACCCCACACGAAACACAAAGTGCGGTGCAAATTTCGCCAGATTTTTCCAATAAAACCAAAAATATTGTGGCGGTAACCGCTTGCCCAACAGGTGTGGCGCATACCTTTATGTCTGCGGAAGCCATTGCTGAATATGCTAAAAAGCAAGGCTGGAATGTGAAGGTGGAAACCCGTGGACAGGTGGGTTCAAGTAATATTATCTCTCCTGAAGATGTGGAAAATGCCGATTTAGTTTTTATCGCGGCTGATATTGATGTGGATTTAAGCAAATTTGAAGGCAAGCCGATGTACCGGACTTCCACTGGACTTGCATTAAAGAAAACCGCACAAGAATTTGAAAAAGCGTTTAAAGAGGCAAAAATTTATACTGGTGCAAGTACAGCGAAAGTACAAAGCAGCGAAGAAAGCCGTGGCGAACGCAAAGGGTTGTATAAACACTTGATGACTGGGGTTTCCCATATGTTGCCATTAGTGGTGGCCGGTGGTTTGCTGATCGCTATTTCCTTTATGTTTGGGATTGAGGCATTTAAAGATCCAAATATTGCAGGAGGCTTACCAAAAGCCTTAATGGATATTGGCGGTGGCGCTGCATTCCATCTGATGATTGCCGTATTTGCTGGTTATGTGGCGTTTTCTATTGCCGATCGTCCGGGGTTAGCTGTCGGCTTAATTGGCGGTATGCTCGCCACCACAGCAGGCGCAGGGATTTTAGGCGGAATCATTGCTGGCTTACTCGCAGGTTATGTGGTGAAAGGCTTAAATTCCGCGATTCAATTACCAGCCAGTTTAAGTTCATTAAAGCCGATTTTAATTTTACCATTGCTTGGCTCTGCCATTGTGGGCTTAGTGATGATTTATCTTATCAACCCACCGGTTAAAGGCTTAATGGATGCCTTGGTAGAATGGCTCAACACAATGGGACAAAGCAATGCGTTGCTTTTAGGTGCGGTACTTGGTGCGATGATGTGCGTGGATATGGGTGGCCCAGTGAACAAAGCAGCTTATACTTTTGGTACAGGTTTAATCGCCTCTGGCGTTTACACCCCAATGGCAGCAGTGATGGCTGCGGGTATGGTACCCCCAATTGGAATGGCGATTGCCACGTTACTCGCACGCAAAAAATTCACCGCTAATCAACGTGATGCTGGTAAAGCCTCTTTTGTATTAGGGCTTTGTTTTATCTCTGAAGGGGCATTGCCATTCGTTGCCGCCGATCCTGTACGTGTGATTGTATCAAGTATTATTGGGGGGGCTGTGGCAGGCGCGATGTCTTTAGGTTTATCAATTGGCTTACAAGCACCGCACGGTGGATTATTTGTGATCCCATTTGTTACGCAACCATTAATGTATCTTGCTGCTATCGCAATTGGCGCTATTGTAACAGGGGGCATTTATTCGGTGATTAAACCAAAACTTGCGGAAAAATAACCGCACTTTGTTAATCAGCAAAACCCGACGTAAATGTCGGGTTTTTTTATCGCGATTTAAGCATTAAATAAAACAAAGTCATTTGAGGCAAGAATACGAAGAATACAACAAATCAAGCCGATGTCAGCTTATTGCAAAACAGAGCAACACACTTAAGAAAAAACAAAATTATTCCCACATCGCTAATCAAATTCCGCTATAATCCCCCCATTATTCGGTTCAAGAAGGAAACAAATATGGAAAAATATAATAAATTTCGCCTTGAATGGGATTGTCGGCGTGGAATGCTTGAATTAGATAAGGTCATAATGCCGTTTTTCCAACAGCATTTTGATGACCTTGATGAGCAACAAAAAGCCACCTTTGTTCGTTTACTTTCAGCAACAGATTTGCAACTTTTTTCGTGGTTTTTTAATCGAAAACCTGCGCCAGATCTTGAATTACAGCAAATGGTTTCCTATATACAAGAAAAATTATCACATTAATTTATAAATATTTTGAACTTTTACAATTTTTACGCCTCTAAGAGAACACGAGCTTGCTGTCTTGTATATCAAGGCTTGTTAGAGGTATATAAGAGGTTATATGGCTGAACAGCTAACAGATCAGGCTTTGGTAGAAAGGGTACAGCAGGGAGATAAGAAAGCATTCAATTTGTTGGTATCGCGTTATCAGAATAAGGTAGCAGGGTTATTAACCCGTTATGTATCGCCGAATGATATTCCTGATGTTGTACAAGAATCATTCATTAAAGCATACCGCTCAATTGAATTATTCCGTGGTGATAGTGCTTTCTACACTTGGCTATATCGTATCGCCGTAAATACGGCAAAAAATTATTTAACCGCACAAGGGCGTCGCCCGCCAAATGAAGATATTTTGGCAGATGAAGCAGAATCCTATGATGTGGGAACGAATTTACGGGACGTAGATACCCCCGAAAATCAGATGTTATCTGGTGAATTGAAGAAGATTATTTTTGATACCATTCATAGTATGCAGGAAGACTTAAAAACCGCCATCACCTTGCGTGAGTTAGAAGGATTAAGTTATGAAGAAATTGCCGATATTATGAATTGCCCAGTAGGAACGGTACGCTCACGAATTTTTCGAGCAAGGGAAATTATCGAAAATAAAATTCAACCTTTACTTCAGCACTAACTAAAGTAAATTAATTAATCTTGGAGTTTATGATGCAAAAAGAACAACTTTCAGCCTATATTGACGGAGAACAATTAAGCGCGGAATTTACCGAGGCACTTTGTCAAGATCAAGATTTACAAAAATCTTGGGGCAACTTTCATCTGATTCGTTCCGTCATACGCCAAGAAAGCGACGTATTGCTCGGGCAAGATTTTACCAACAAAATGGCCGAACTAATCGAGCAAGAAGAAATGATTGTGGCAGAACCTAAAATTTCACAACCAATGCCAGAAGAAATTAAGCAATCTCCATTTAGCCAAAAACTGAAAGCGTGGTTTATGCCGATGACACAATTCGCTGTGGCAGCGGGGGTATGTTTGGTGGCAGTAATGGGGGTGCAGAGTTTTATGGCAAACAATGCGAAAGAAGGTCAGGATACCCCTGTGTTACAAACCTTACCATTTAATAATTCGGTGCAAGAAGTGAGTTATACTGCCCCAGCCCAATCGGTGATTACACCAGAACAGATTGAACAAAAAAATAAACGCATTGATTCAATGCTACAAAGTTATGAATTGCAAAAACGTATTTATGCAGATAGATTAAATTTGCAAAATCAGAAATAATAATGAATGAAGTTTAGGTTGTTCACCACCATTTTTGGTGGTGAATTTGTTTGTATCCTATGTGTGAATAACGATGTTAAAAACGATCAAAAAACTTACCGCACTTTCCTTAGTGCTATTTTCTGCAAATCTCGTATCAGCTTCTGAAACCGATACGGTACAGCCCAGCCAATTGTTAGACGAAATGCAACAGGCAGGCAGTCGCCTGAGTTATGAAATGGCCTTTGTGCAAACCACACCGAATATGGCCTCCTTGCGTTATAGCCATATTCATTATAATGGCAAAACCTATGCTCAATTACTGACCTTAGATGGAATGCCTCAGCAAATTGTGCAACGTGATAATGTGGTGAGCTATTTCCAACCAAATTATTCGCCGTTCTCAATTAACGCGAATCATATTGTGGACAGTTTACCTGCGATTCTGTGGAGTAATCTTGATGCGTTGAAGCAACATTATGATTTCATCTATATTGGACGTAACCGCGTGGCAGATCGCGTGGTAAAAACGATTCGTATCGTGCCAAAAGATGATTTTCGTTATCAATATGTGGTGTTTATTGACGAACAAAGCCATCTGTTGTTACGCAGTGATGTGCTTGATCGAGAAAATAACCTGTTAGAGCAATTCCGCGTAGTGAATTTGTATCAAAGCGAACAATTTGATGATTTGCTCAATGTGATCAATCATATGGGCTTTCCTGCACTGCTTAATGACAAAACCACTTTCCAACCAAGCAACGACGCATTTAACTGGCAGCCAAGTTGGTTGCCAAATGGGTTTAAGCTGATTAATCGCAGCGTGGAAATGAATGGTGAAGAACGCATTGAAGCACAGCTTTATAGCGATGGATTGTTTTCCTTTACCCTTTACCGTTCAGCCTCTATTTTGCCAAATGAAGAAAAAAACGGCTGGTGGAATGGCACAAGAACGTTTTATAGCGAAACCTTTGGCGATAACGAATTTACCTTAGTTGGACAGCTACCAATTTCTACCGCAAAACGTATCGTACAAGATATTAAGGTGAAATAAATGCTAACAGAACGTGCGGTGGTGATCTCTTACCAATCAGGTATTGCACAAGTGAAATGCCAATCTCAAAGCGCTTGTGGAAGTTGTGCGGCTAAATCAGCCTGTGGCTCGGCAGCGCTCGCAGAGTTAAATGGCGTAGGTACAGCGCATATTTTTGAAGTAGAAACCATCACCCCCCTCAATATCGGACAAATTATAGAAATTGGGTTAAGTGAACGTTCCTTAATACACTCAAGCTTGCTTGTCTATTTTTTTCCACTCATCATCTTAGTGCTTTCCGCCTTGATTGCAGATACCCTTTGGCGAACCGAACTGCCACAAGGCATTTTTATTATTTTTTGCACCGCACTTGCCTTTATTATTGTTCATCTTGTGTCAAAATCTTGGCAAAAAAAAACTAGCTACCGCCCGATCTTTTTGCGTGTAATTAAGTAGTATTTTTGTAAGGAAATAGAATTAGCAAGTCGCGTTATGCGATAAAAAGATCAATATTTTTAACCGCACTTTATTTCATTAAGACAAACAAAACGCCTTATATTTTGCGATATAAGGCGTTTTTACAGAAGACCGCTTAACTTTCTACTTTTCTAAATAAAGTGAACGAGATAAAAATAAAGGCAAGAATACTTGAGGCGATAAGTATATAGAACCCGCCGTCCCAGCCAAAGTTATCCACTACGGCACCTAATACTGTTCCTGCACTGGCAGAACCAAGTAGATAACCAAATAATCCAGTAAGCCCTGTCGCTGTACCTGTTGCCACACGAGGAACTAAATCAGCCGCTTGTAAGCCAATCATCATAACAGGACCATAAATGAGGAAGCCAATCGCGATTAAACAGATATTATCTATCATTGGGTTGCCTGCTGGATTTTTCCAATAGACGAAAATCGCAATTAATACCCCTGCTAAAAACATTAACATCGGCGGAGCGCGATGTCCTTTAAAGACTTTATCACTTAAATAACCACTTACTAACATTCCAGGAATACCCGCATATTCATAAAGGAAGTATGCCCAGCTTTGTTTATCAAACGTGAAGTGTTTGACTTCTTTCAAGTACGTTGGCGCCCAGTCAATAATCCCGTAACGAATAAAATAAACAAATACATTAGCAATCGTAATTGCCCATAAGAATTTGTTATTAATGATATATTTAAAGAAAATTTCCTTACCAGTTAAAGTATGGGCTGATTCAACTTGTTGCGCTTTTCCCCCTTTGTATTCTTCAATGGGTGGTAATCCTTGTGATTCAGGCGTATCACGCATTAAGAAAAACATTACAACACTAAGCAAGATCGCAATGGTTGCAGGAAGATAAAAGAGCGCTTGCCACGCACCAAAAAGGTATAAACCTAAAATCGCCAGTGGACCAATTAAACCACCACCAATGTTATGAGAAACATTCCACCAACTCCACCAACTTCCGCGTTCAGAAGTAGAAAACCAGTTGGTCATTGTTTTTGCACCGGGTGGATAACCCATACCTTGAAACCAACCATTTAAAGCACTAAGTACAATCATTGCAGAAAGTGAAGAAAGTACCCCCGGCACTAAACCGAAGATCATACTCATCATCGCAGAAGCAACTAAACCAATAGTAATAAAATATTTTGGGTTACTGCGATCTGACACATTACCCATAATAAATTTACTAAAACCATAAGCCACAGCAAGTGCAAAAGAAACTGTACCCAGCTGAGCTTTGGTATAACCATATTCTTCAATTAAGTGCGGAATGGCAAGAGAGAAATTCTTACGAATTAAATAATAGGCAGCATAGCCAATAAACACTCCAAAAAAGACTTGCCAACGTAATCGACGATAATCCCGATCAATGATAGCTTTATCCGTGATACGCGTAGTAGGGGGTGAGGCTTTTAAAAATCCAAACATAAGATCCTCCAATTTTGTGAAATTGAGCGTATTATTAAGTATTTGAATAAATTAATCTGTGATATTCTTCACAAAAAGTTCATTATTAAATTTAATTGTTGAATTAACTCTCGAATAGAGGACAAAATGCGTTCAATGCTTGGCATAACCGGATACAGCGGTAGTGGAAAAACCACTTTATTAGAAAAACTTTTGCCTCGGCTTGCCGAGCTTGGGCTGCGCGTGGCAGTGATTAAGCACAGTCATCATAATGCACAAGTGGACAAGGAAGGCAAGGATAGCTGGCGAATGAAAGAGGCGGGCGCAAGCCAAGTGATAATGGCTTGTGATAGGCGGTGGGCGTTGATGACGGAAACACCACAGCCAGTGAATTTAGCTTATTTGGCAGGGCAATTTGATCCGCAATTGACGGATCTCATTTTGGTGGAAGGCTTTAAGCACGAACCGATTGCAAAGATTTTATTGCATCGTCAAGCCATGGAGCAAGCCTTGCCAGAGATTGATGAGAAAGTCATTGCGCTTGCAACGGATTACCCTTTAAGCTGTGCTGTGCCACGTTTGGATATTAATCAGATTGATCACATTGCTGCATTTATTTTTCATTGGTATCAACAACAAATAAAATAAAGTGCGGTGCAAAATCGCAGAATTTTTATGACAGAAACGAAAAATTATACGGGCTTGGCGTGGATTGCCGCTGTCGCCTTTTTTATGCAAACCCTTGATGCGACGATTTTGAATACAGCGTTACCGACGATTTCTCGCAGTCTAAATGAATCGCCACTGAATATGCAGTTGGCAATCATTAGTTATGCCTTAACTGTCGCCTTGTTTATTCCATTAAGTGGTTGGGCGGCGGATAAATTTGGTACGCGGAAGGTTTTTCGTTCTGCCATTGGTATTTTTGTATTGGGATCGGTGGTGTGTGCCTTATCGCACTCTCTGCCACAATTGATTTTTGCCCGTATTTTACAAGGGGCGGGTGGCGCGTTAATGATGCCTGTTGCTCGCTTGGCGATCATCCGTTCTGTACCGAAAAATCAGCTATTAAATGCGTGGAATATTATGGCGATGGCAGGGCTAATTGGACCAATTCTTGGTCCCGTGTTAGGTGGTTTAATCGTTACCTATATGACGTGGCATTGGATTTTCTTAATTAATATTCCTATCGGGCTAGCTGGGATTTTCCTTGCAGGCAGTTATATGCCAAATATGAAAGGGCAAGTGGGGCGTTTAGATAAAGCGGGATTTATGCTGTTTGCCGGTGGACTTGTAGGCTTGACCTTAGGGCTAGATTTAGTGGCAGAGCATTTCACCGCAACTTGGATTGCTTTTTTGGTATTGATTGTGGGGATATTATTTCTCGCCAGTTATTATCTTTATGCCAAACGGGTTCACAACCCATTAATGCCGCTTTCCTTATTCCACATTCGCACCTTCCGTTTAGGTTTTATTGCGAATTTATTTATCCGCCTTTGTGGTTCGGGCGTGCCGTTTTTATTACCTCTTATGCTACAAGTGGTATTCCATTATAGTGCGGAAGCCGCAGGCTGGTTAATGGTGCCTATTGCGGTTAGCTCAATGGCGTTTAAACCGCTTATTCGTGGTATTCTTTCTCGTTTTGGTTATAAGAAAACCCTAATCAGCACCGCCATTGTGATGACTTTGGTGATTGCCGTAATGAGCTTATTACAACGGCATACCCCAATTTGGCAAATGGTGTTGATTTTATTGGCATACGGCGGATGTATGTCGGTCAGTTTTACTGCGATTAATACCTTAACCATTGGCGACTTATCGGACAGTAATGCCAGTGCAGGTTCAACAATGCTTAGTGTGATTCAGCAAGTCGGGATTGGCATTGGCATTGCCGTTTCTTCGGTAATGTTAAATGTGTATCGCAATGTACTGGGTGAAAGTGCCGAACAGTTGCAACAAGCCTTTAGCTTCACTTTCTTAACGTCCAGTTTATTTGGTTTCATTCTCGTACTCATTCTTTCTGGCTTAAGAAAACAAGATGGCGAGAATTTGCAGATAAGAAAAAAATAATGTTAATACGAGATCACCACTTGCTGATGTTGAGACTTGAGAGAGCAAAATAAAAGTGCGGTAGGATTTTTGTGAATTTTCCTCCGCACTTTTTGATATTGTGCTTTTATGTATCTAGATCGAAATTCTGCCCATTCAATGCAAAATGCAAATAATGATTTTCTGGTAGAGAATGGTGTGAAGTAGAAAAATTTGGCGAATTTTGCACCGCACTTGATGATAAGGCATTTTCCCCTGCGATATTACTGAGTAACCACCAACAGCTTCCTTCCCATTCCATTGTTGGTGATTCAATCGCCCAACCGACTAACACCTGATCGACGGAATCGCTTCTTAATGCTAATTGTGCAAGCTGTAATGGATGATCCACATCCTCTTGCGAGGTAATTAAGAAAAGGCTATTGCCCGTTGTTTGAAAATGTTGTGAAAGCTGAAAAACCGTCGCGTTATTGAGATTTGCCATAAAATCCAGTGGGCTAGGCAAGTCTTGTTCCATAAGCTGGTGGAATAATTTGTTAAATTTGCTTGGTGAATTAAAAGGCGAAGCCAAATAAATTGCGGTATTTGGCGTGATATAAGGCTTCAGTGGTAATGCCCCGAGTAAACAAAGTTGGGTAAATTTGCTTAAACGACGTGCATCTACACCAAAGGCTTTGAGCTGCTGGCGGAGTTCTGCCTCACTTTGCCCTTGTGTAATAAACTGGCTTTGTTGTTTTAAATAACGATTTGATTTCATTTTACTTACTCTTTTCCTTGCCAGTGAAGAATCCAAGCAATATTACTGCCACCAAAGCCTAAAAAGTAGTTCAAATAATAGCCGGTAGAAAGCGGTTGCGTTTGCTTTTCTATTGCCCCTTGTGGGGTGATGGTTAAGTAATTTGTTTTATCTTGCTGTAATTGTTGCCAAAGCCACGCAGTTTCCATTGCACCACTTGCGCCTAAACTATGTCCCAGGTACGGTTTGGCTAATAAGCAAGGAATGCTCGGAAACTGTTGTTGCAAAAACGCGATTTCCATTTCATCGCTGTTTCCGCCCACAGCGTGAACTTTAATGCCAGCTAGTTGATGAGATTGTAATCCTGCTTTATGCAAACAATTTTCAATCAGTTGAGTCAATGCCTCTGCGGAGCTATTGGTTAGATTATGGTGATCCGTAATCGTAGTGATGGCAGAAATTTCTAGTTTTTTCTCTGGATTTGGTTGATTTTCCAATGCCACGCAAGCGATTCCTTCCCCTAAAATAATACCGTTATGTTGTTCAAAAGGTTGATAGGGCAAATCGTCTGCCAATAAGTGCATTGCATTGAAATGTTCAAAGGTTAAGCGGTTAAACATTTCAAAACCAACCACCAAAGCACGCTCACATTGCCCTTGCTCAATCATTTGATAAGCATAGCCGATTGCTTGTGCAGAGGAAGTGCAAGAGGTCGCAACGCTGAAAACAGACGTTTGATAGCGTGTTTTTAAACGTTCTGCGATAAGCGCTAGGCTGTATTCTTGCGGCAAAGGCTGATTATTATGCCAACGAAATTCGCAATCACTCATTAAATACGCCGTTGAGCCTAAAAGAATGGGGGTATTTTGCAGTGTATCGGCTTGCCAACCGCGTTGCGTTAATACCTTGTCAATATGCTGTTCTAAATAAGTGCAGAGTTGATTGAAATTCAGCAAAGGTTGCTCAAAAGCACGAAAATAAGGCAAATGCTGGTTTTGCCCAAGCATTGAAGATTGCTGCCAAGGATTAAGCTTAGCAGTTTGTGCATTTTGTTGGCTCGCTGCGGTGAGATAAACTTTCGGCATTGTTAAGAATGCTGGTGACGGATAAATTGGGCTAAATCACGAATATTCATCATATGTTTACGCACCATTCGGTCGCCATTTAACCTCACTTTAAAGTGAGCTTGTAGTGCCACCGCAATTTGTAGCGCATCTAGAGAATCTAACTGGATACGGCTTTGTTCACCAAATAATGGCTCATCATCGCTGATCGCGCTGGGATCGATGTCCATTTTATCGCTTTCTTGCACGATCAAGTTTTTCAGTTGTTGTTCTAGTTCAGGTTGGCTGAGAGTAAAAATATAGCTCATTAAAATCTCGCTTGTGTTTTGAGTTGATGGGCGTAAATCAGCACGGCGATGAAGAGCATCACAGCACCAAAACCCGTTAAAAGCCAAAGTTCAGGCTGAATTTGCATTAACGTAGCCTGATTTAATAATAGTTGCTGAAATGCCGTTAATGCCCAACCCATTGGTGAAAATTGGGCGATTTCTTGCATCATATCAGGCATTACATAAGTTGGCACCATAATGCCACCAATGGCAGCCATAATGATAATGCCACCGCCTCCTAGCACCACAGCCTGTTCAGTTGTGCGCGCAATCACACTAATTAATAAACCATAGCCTAGCGCAGAAAGGCTTACCGCAGCCGACAGCACCGCATAATACCACCATTCACCATTTAAGCTAAACGCAGGCATAGCAAGCATTGGTAGCACCCAATAGCCTAAGGCGATCATTCCAATAAATTGGCATTGATTGATCAAAAAATACGGCACTAATTTTGCTAAAATCAGCCTCAGACTTGAGGCTCTTGCTAAACGTAAACGTGTGAGCGTGTTGGTCTGTCGCTCCATCGCCATTACGTTGGAAAGGGGGATCATAATAAAAAACATCCCAAAAATTAACCACGCAGGTACGCTATGTTGCACGGCATTGGGCTGATTGACCGTTTTCCCTTGGCGATTAAGATAAATTTCCTGCCAGCGCTCTTGTGCTAAATAAGTATTAATTTCATCGAATTTTTTATCTAATGCTTGATTGACTTCTTGCTGAATGCGTTTTACTGGATTGCGTTGATTGTGTTTCAATACAATGTGATTATCTTTGGAATAACGCTCAAGTCGTTGCTGGCTGTAATGCTTTTGCAGGATGCCTTTAACGCCAAGCAACCACGCCCGATCCACACAGGGATTAAGCCAAAGTTGTAAAGGCTGTTCTTCTTTTAGCACATTTTTATCTTGATTGGGATTTACTACAATCAACGCAAATTTTTCTTGTAGTAAATCTTGTTGATATATCTCTAATTGAGCGATATTTCCTTGTTTTACGAGCAGTTCCTCTTGTTGTAGTGCGGTAAAAAATCCATCATTTAGGGGATCATTTGGCGTACCAAGCAGCAAAATTTCGCCACGATTACCTAGTTCATTTTCACTGCTGAGTGCGGCTGACATAATCAACATAAATAAAATCGGCATAATAAATAACACTGCTACACCGTGCAGATCGCGGCTTAATAGGCGTAATTCTTTGAACATTGCAGCAATTAGCATTTGTTCCCCGCTTGTTGTAAAAAATCCAAATAAAAATGCTCAAGACTTTGCCCTTCAGCAAGCATTCCCTTTATTTCTCCTTGATAAATGAGTTTACCTTCATTGAGTAAAACTAATTGATCGCATAATTGTTCAATTTCTTGCAGATAATGCGAAGTATAAATTACCGTGATGCCTTGCTGAGTTAATTCTGCTACGGAATTTAAAATAAATTGGCGGGATTGAGGATCAATACCTACGGTGATTTCATCTAAAAAAATCACTTTTGGACGATTAATTAGACCAATAGCAAAATTTAAGCGGCGTTTTAATCCGCCTGATAAATGTTTTGCTAATTTAGATTTATAAGAAGTTAGCCCGACTTTTTCTAATAATTCAGTGAGCCAGTTTTTATCATTGATATGATAAAGTGCGGCGAAAAATTTTAAATTTTCCCATACCGTTAATAAAGGATAAAATGCAAAATCCTGTGGCACTAAAGAAAGTTGATGGCGCTGTTGTTTGCTCAATTTGTGAAATGGCACACCCTCAAAATAAATCTGCCCTTGCTGCACCGCTTGCAACCCACAAAGTAAAGACATCAGTGTTGTCTTCCCAGCGCCGTTAGGACCAAGCAAACCGATTGCTGAGCCGTGTGTAATGTGAAGATTTATGTTATTTAAAGCGAAATTTGAGCCATCAGCGTATTGATGGCTGAGTTTATCAATATCAATCATACTTTTCTTACTTTCTTTTTCGGTATTTTTGATTACGATGTTTAGGGTTATCAGGGTATTTCATTTCGATTAAACCAAGATATAGTGCAGGGTTTAAATAGCGTTTGCCAAAATTCACTCTGTGGGAGATACCAAGTATTTCCATCAATTGTTTTGCACTTTGATATTCGTTCCCTAGTACAGCGAGTAATTGTTTTACTTTATCACTTTCTTTATCACTTTCTTTATCACTTTCTTTATCACTTTCTTTATCACTTTCTTTATGATTTATGCTTGGCTGTACTACTTTTATATCTTCTGAAGCCTTGTTTAATAAGGATCCAAGATTTTCTTGCTTAGTTGAAATCATCGTGTAATCAGATTTTGATTGAGTTTTGACTTCATTAAAATTAACAAGTCGATAAATTAACTCATTACGTTTTACACCCTCAACAACCAAGAACCCTTTATTTTTAAGCTGAGATAAAGCAAGGGTAATTTCACGTCCTGTATATTGAGGAATGGCTTCAACAATTTGTTTATGATTTGCTTGCTGTCCATTGATAGCAATATATAACAAACAGTCTTTCACTTTTTGCTTTAATTGTGTAAAGCGAGCGCCAAAGTGATCTGCTAACGTTTCTTCCCATTTTATAATTTCACCATCTTGAAATGTTAAGGTTAATCTTGTGTAATCAATTTGGCTTTCTAATTTAGGGGTGGTGAAATAGTAATTTTGCCAATTTTGAAAGATATCTTTCACTCCCTGTCCTTGGCGCTCACATAAACCCACACGACGTAAGATATTATGAATTGTGCCATTCCTACATTCTGAACGATTGCCCACAATAGCGTGTTGAATATCAACTAGCATAGTTCCTGCATTTTCAAAACTAATTTGATTTTGTGTTTTTACAATCTTTAAATGTCGGCTGTCATTAAAATAATCTGCATGAGCAATAGCATTGACCAAGGCTTCGCGTAATGATTTAGTGATTTCATTTTCTTCAGTTCGAGTAAGGTTATCAAGTTTAAAATGGGTATCTTTGCCTAAAGAGGTCAAAAGAGGGGCAATCTTCCAATAGAATTCAAGTAGATTTCCTTCTTCTATATCGAAATCCGTAATGCGTAAATCATAGCGGCTATTTTGCTCACTGGTTTCGTAATATTCAAAGAAAAAGTGTTTAAGGTAATTTTTGATAATATGCCCTTTACCAAACAACAGTAAACCGGCAAAAGTAACGCCGCTTTGCCCTGTTTCAGGATCTATTGCTATTGCACCAATGCGTTCGAATAGCTCCTCATCAGATCGTAAGAGTAGTGGTTCAGAATCTTTTTGTGCTTTAAGTAAATTACGATATTTATTTAAGGTATTTATGTTTAGATAATCTAAGTTACTATGAGGAATAATTTTTCCGTCACGATTCTTACTAGTAGAATTTGCAATCATTGAACGTAATTGTTCATCATTTAATTTATGATCGCCTGCTTTTAGACGAATATAAGAACGACGAAGATCTTGATTCAAATGAATTGGGCGATCCGCTTCTTCTGCTTTTGGTACATAAATTACGATGACTTGTTTACCTTTAATCGTAAAGCAACGCACATTCTCATTAGATAATAAAGCAGTGCTTACTTTTTCTTTACTACGAGATTGCGTAAAAATAAGGTCTTGGATTTTTTCAGCATTTGTAACACCTGAGATATGCAGTCCCTCTTTTTCTGATACACCGAGTATGATAAAACCACCAGATTGGTTTGCAAAAGCTGAATAGGTTTCCCAGATTGTTTTGGGAATATCATTTTTAGCCTCTTTATATTCCAGCCATTCTCGCTCAGTATATAAATTACCAGAGGTAAGCATCTCTTCAATATCAATCCAATTTAGCATCTTGTTCCTGCTATTGATTTTTTAACATACGCCATAACGTGGCTTCTTTTTCGGCAACAGCGTTCAAAAACTTGGCAATTTCTTGATAACCTTCAACACTCGGCTGCCGGCATTGCTTCACGCAAAGGCTGGCAAATTGTCGCCATTGATCACCAATTTCTGTCATTTGTTGTGAAGCTTGTTTAAAGTTTGGCTCTTGGCAGATTTCTGCCGCTTGCTCTAGGAAATAGGCATAAATATAGCGAAAGCCCGCGCCACCTGTGCCAATTTCTTCTTGCATTCGCACGATGTGACCAAGGAAGAGTTTTTTGTATTTTTCACTTTGTTTACTGTGAGCAAATTTTTCGATTTGTTTTGCAAGAGAAAACATTCCGCGCACGCCAACAAACCAAAACGGTGCGAGCATTTGTTTGGCATTTTTGCGAATCGCTTTTCTCAATATGGTGGGTAAATCAAGTGCGGTCAAATTTGGCGAAGTTTTCCAATAATACATTAACCCTTTTGCCGCTAATGCGCCTTTTGCGAAACGTGCGCGTTGTAAATCTTGTACCGCACAGCGCTGTACTTGCTCAAAGACAGGATCGCTAATTAAATATTCGTTCTCCTGTTTGCCATAAACTAACAAATTATGTGCATTAAAATGAAAACGCATTTCGGGCGGAAAATAAGGCAGCCAAAACACTGAAGTTTGCAGTCCCACCAGTTTTCCTTGCGCTAAAGCCTTATCCAAGGCTTGTTGCCCTTGTTGTGGTGAACGAAATCGTTTTAACGCAAGTTTTCCTTTTAATACTTTTGACACTTTTTTAAGCATTGCCCCCGGTGGCATTCGATAAGAAATTAACGGCATTCCGCTAATTTTGATGAGTGGAATATAAACAAAGGTCAATGCCGATGCCAAGCCAAATACCATCGCTTCATTGAAATTAACCCCTTGCGATTTGAGTAAGGTGGACATCACGCCACTTTCGCAATGGGCAGTGTGTTGGTGGGAAAAGTTATTGTTCATTTTTTAATATTTAAAAGTTCTTTGATATAAATTTCACCTAATTTTTCTTTTTCTAAACAGCGTTTTTGTGCATATTTGTCATATTCAAGAAGTGCTTTTTCCTCTGCTTGTTTTTTACTGATTGAACCTTGATCTCTCAATACATTTCTATCGTTAAATTCAAGAAAACGATCTAATTGTTCTTCCCAATCTTTTAAGAAAAACTGTTTTTTTCGGTTTGCTTGATCTTCTGCAAAATCTAGCCACATTGAAACAATCCGATTTAATGCTGTAATTTCTTGTTCATTAAGATAATTTTTAGCTACTGTAATATCTTTTTTTACTACACCGATACCACTAAAATTTGTCAATCCCATATTAGGTAATTCTGCATTTGCTCGTTGAAAAATGATTTCTGCTGCTGTTTTATTAGTACAAGCAAAATGAAGTTTGTTTTGAATTTTTTGGAAAAATTGCGTTGTTTCTTTAAAAGAGGGTTGATAATCTGCCGCTAAAGTGAAAATTTCACGCACTCGTAAATACATTCGGCGTTCACTTGCTCGAATATCTCGGATTTTTTCTAAGAGCAGATCAAAATAGTCATTGGCTTGATTAGCACCAATAGGTGGATTTTTTAATCGTACTTCATCTAACACAAACCCTTTTTCTATATATTCGCCCAACGTGCGAGTTGCCCATTGGCGAAATTGAGTACCACGCGTTGACCGGACACGATAACCAATGGCAATAATTAAAGGTAAAGGATAGTAAGCGATTTGGCGTTTAATCTCTCTCCTGCCTTCATTTTGAACTGTCAACTGAAAGTTGACGGTTGAATTTTCATCAAATTCACTTTCATCAAAAATAGCTTTAATATGTTTACTGATATTCTGCTTTGTAGTTTGATAAAGCTCTGCAATTTCCAACTGATTTAACCAAAGTTGAGAACCTAATTCGCGTAAGGTGAATTGAGATAAACCGTCTTCGGTCGTATAGATTATAATACTGTTTTCTTTCATATTTAGCGGTACTCTTAATGAATATCAATCTACGCTTTGCTATATCGTTATTTCTTAATTCTAGTTAAAATCTATACCAATCAAATAGTTAAATAAGCCAAAGATTACGCTAAAGAAGAATGTGATACAAAATTTTTGAAATATTCCATCTCAACACCAAACACATCTGCATATTTCTCTAGCTTCTTCTGAGAAAGTGTTTCCCAAACCTCAGGCCTAAAATGTCGCTTTATTTGCCATTGCCAAAAGCCGGTGGCTTGGGCGAGGGATTGTTCATCAAAACGATATTTATACATTAAATAGTACAACACTGATTTTTGCCCATTTTTAACCGCCTGTAAGGCTTGTTCTGTTTGTTGCTTAAGGGCTTCCACGGCTTGCTGAGTGGCAAATTCTTCCGTTTGCCAGCCTGTACTTGTGCTAGCTTGATAATGCCCATTTTGGGTGGCGTAGATGATCTTTTTCTGTCCACGGAAAATGCGGCTATCATCTTGTGGAATGTCATTCAGCTCCATTCACCACCTCAAGCAACATAAAACAAGAGGAAAAACGACCGCTCTCGGGGATATAACATAACACTTTCTGACCATTTTTGAGTGGGAAAGTGCGCATAAATTCTTCTAAAATAATGTAAATAGACGCCGATCCTGTGTTTCCTTTTTCGGCAAGGTTGGTAAACCATTTTTCTTGTGGAATATCAAACTGAATATGTTGTAAACCTTCCGATAATTTGTTACGAAAAAAGCCCGAAGAATAGTGCGGTAAGAAATAATCAATATTTTCAGCACGGAGTTGATATTTGTCGATTAAGCGAATTAAGGCTTTTTCGACGGTATATTTCACAATATTTTCGTTGAGCAATTTTACATCTTGTTTAATTGCCATTAGGCTGTGTTTGTCGCGATATTGGCTATCTACCGTCTTCCAGCTAACAAACTTGCCATTGTCGATTTCTGCGCCTGCGTACATACACACAGGCATTTCATTGGCGTAAGAGACGAGATCAATCCAATGAATTTTAAAACTAATGCCTGTTGGATTTGGGCGATGGCTTAATTGTGCTGCTCCTGCGCCGTCTGAAAGCATCCAGCGTAAAAAATCTTTTTCAAAACCAATTTCAGGTTTTGCATTATCAAGTTGTTTTTGATTAATCTCAGGACGGAAATTTTCGCTGCGCATTACTGCTGAGGCGGCTTCAGATGCCACCGCAATCGCATTTTGATGTTCCCCTGTGCGAATCCCATTATAGGCGTGTTTCATCGCTGCCATTCCCGCCACGCAAACGCCTGCGGTAGTTAGCACTTCGCAAGCTGGCGCATTGGGAATTAAGCCGTGAACCATTACCCCTTGTCCCGGCATAATTTGATCAGGATAAGAGGTGCCACAGGCTAAACAGTCAAGCTGATTTATATCCACGCCTTGCGCCACTAATTTTTCAATAGCACAGACTGCAAGTTCTGTGCTGCTGTGCGTGGCTTGCCGTGTTTGTGGGTCAATGGCGTAATAACGCGTGCGAATCGCATTTGAGCGTAAAATCATATTGCGAACACGGGAAGGAACATCACCGACCATTCCCAATACGGCTTCCATTTGATGATTGGTAACAGGATTATTTGGCAAAAAACTTGCCACTGAATTAATATAAACCTCAGAAAGTTGCGACATCATTATTCTCCAGATGGGGCAGCAAAATAGCGTTTTTGGCGCTCAAGTTTTTCTTTTAATAAAGGTTTTAGCAAACGCTTAATGAGAGCGGAAATTGGCACGACGGTAATAATTAATAAGACTAAAAAAGCAATATAAACATATAACACAGCTTGGCGCAAACGTGGTGAAATTTGACCGCACTTAAGTAATAGCTTACCCCATAAATAAAAGCTACGGTGTCCGACTTTTTCACTCATCATCAGTTTCTCATCAATTTGCACTGCGCCCATATGTTGAAATAGGGGTTGATTGAGCGAGGCATTTTCCGCTAATTTTTCTGCAAGTTTGCCACCAAATCGCTGCATATCGGCAATATTTTCTTCACTAATGCCTGCGCTAGGTAACCACTCATAAGGACGCTTTTTACCTGTAAACAGCCATAATGGCGTGGTGATAAAACTTGCCCACGCGTTAGATTGATCCGTTTTAACGATATTACCAACCAGTATTGCGCCAGCTTGATTTAATAATGCTTTGACTTTTTCTTGCGCCATTAACCACATATTACGGCAGCCGATTAAGGTAACGACAGGCGTGTTATTCAAGACGTCTCTAGCTTGTTCACTTTGTAAGAACGCGGTAATCGGTTGAGATGGAGAAAGAAACCAAACACTATATGCAATAATGATTAAATCATATTGCCTACGTTGCAGTGCTGGTGTTTCAATGGGCGCAGGTTGTAAGTGAACACTTTCAGGAAAGGTATTAAAAAATGGGGTAAATTTCCACGGAAAAATATAATCCTGTTGCGGTTTCACCTGATATTCTTCAATTGAAATGTCTTGTTGAGTGCGTAGTGGTTGTAGAAAACTTTCCACTAAGTGAGAAAGTTGCCCTGTTTGCGAATAAGAAACGACAAGAATATGTTTAGATGAATGCGTGACCATAAAGTTAAGTACTACAAAGCGTACACCGATAAAATTCGGCGCAAAATTATAAATTTGATAATGTGCTTGTCAAGCCAGATAAAATATCAAGTGCGGTGTAAAATTTCCCAATTTTTGACCGCACTTAATGAAATGAATTAGCGAACAATATCGCCTTTCAAGGCAACACCGCTCATTAGATTTCCTGCGTGACATTCATATTGTGTTGTACTGCGATAAGGGTTTTTCTTATAGAAGCTGATGATATTGCCCACTTTCGTGGCACGATGTTTTTTCGCCGTATCTTGGAATTGTTTCACGACTGTGAGGAACGCCCATTGGCAAGATTTCTCATCACTTTTATTTGCTGCATTTGTTTTACGATTACTGACCATACCTGCTTTTACGGTCGAACCCGGTGCTGGTCTGCCGAAATAGAGTTTAATTTTGGGATCTAATACCTCTTTCGCTTCAGGGGAATTCAACGCTTCCTGAATGGAGTAATAATGGGTGGTATCTCTTGGTGCGCAAGCAGCAAGTAAGAGTGTGGTGAAAGCAATAGCAAATTTTACTGAATGTTTCATAATTTTTCCTTGTTTTTATTAGATAGATTAAATACCTTAATTTGATCTTATGTAAACGGTTGCTTTGTGTTTGGTAATTTAGCGTAAATTAAGGTAAACTTCCACAATATTTTTTATTAATAAATGGTTAGGTTTTTATAATGAAAAAATTATTCTCAATTTGTTTCTGTGCCGTCACTTTAGTAGGGTGTGCAGCAGGGATTAAGGATTCGCAACCTGTGCAATTAGCGAGTCTTAAACAGCCATTATGCGTTACCGCAGATTTGCGAAAAGCACCTGAAGATTTTTCTGACGCAATTTTAGCGAGCTTAAAAAAACGTGGTATTAAAGCACGCTTTGTTAAATTCAATGAGTTAGCAAGTTGTGAATCTATTTTAAAAGCGAATGTTCGTGGTAACCGTGCCATTATTGCCCGTGGGAGTTTAAAAGTTCAACAAGATAAGCAAGTGCTTGGCTTTGTTACTTATAGAAGAGGCGGTGATGAAGCGGAGCGTGTAAAAGAAGTGGGTTTACAAGGTCAAACCGATTTAATGATTAACGAATTATTTCAATAATAATCAATGAACACCGCAATTTGTCAGTTTAATTTTTCGCTAAGAGGATGGAAAGTGGTGACTAACCGTGAGCTTTCCCCCCAAGATTGGCAATTAGGCGAACAACATTGGAGGCAAAATAGCCACTTATGGCAACCTTTTGCTCCTAAGTTAGCCTTTTTACCCCCATTAAAACGGCGACGTTTAAGTGAATTGGCGCGCTTATTTTTTGAAGCAGCGTGGGATCTTATGGAAGAACAGCCTAATATCCCCGTGGTTTATGCTTCTGCGAATAGTGAAATCAATCGCAATTTTGCTCTCTGGCATAGTCTTTTAAGCGAAGGTGATATTTCACCCACATCCTTTAATTTATCTGTGCATAATGCGTTGGTTGGGCAATGGTCAGAAATGCGCCAAGTAAAAGCAGAAACCACGGCAATTATGGCACAACAAGATAATTTAGAAGTCGCATTACTTGAAGCTTACTTATTGTTGCAAGAAGGACAACAACGAGTGCTTGTCGTCGTCGCAGAATCGCCATTGGCGGAACAATATAATGCACAACCTGTGGTTCGTCAGCCTTTTGGTTATGCGTTAGCCTTAGTCGTAGAAAAAGGCGATCAATACCAACTTAGCTTACATCGTGCTGAGGAAGGCGTTGAACCCGCACAAAAGTGTGGTGACAATGCGTTATTTTGGGGGCAGCAACAATATTTAGACCAATCTCAGTGGCAAACGTTAAGCTCCCGTGGAGAGGTTTGGTTATGGCAGAAAAAGTAGATTGGTTACGCCGTTTTCTTGCTACCGCCATAGGTTTCGCTTTTTGGGGCATAGCAGGAACATTATTGCAGTTGATTCTATACCCTTATGCACGTCGCCCACAAAATTTAGCCACACAATTAAAAGTGCGTCGTTTTGTTGGGAAAATTTGGTATTATTTTGTTCGCTTTTGCGTTTGGAGTGGTGTGCTAGAAGTAACCTATCAGGGGTTTGAAAAATTAGGACGCGCGGGACAATTAGTGATCGCTAATCATCCTTCTTTACTTGATGTCGTGCTTACTTTAGCGAAAACGCCGGAGTTAAATTGCATTGTAAAACAAGATTTATTACACAACCCCACAATGCGAAATCAAATTCTGGCTTGTGGATTTTTGCCGAATACGGAATCTCTTGAGCTGTTAGAACAATGTGATAACGTGCTGAAAGAACAAGCAATTTTGCTTTTCCCTGAAGGAACAAGAACCGGTTGGGATGGCGTGGTAAAACTGAACCGAGGTGCGGTATCGATTGGTTTACGCAGTGCGAAAATTATTACGCCGGTGGTGATAAAAATGCGTCCACTGAATTTCAAGAAAGGGCAACCTTGGTATCAACTTCCTAAAACGCGCATTACTTATACGCTTTCTGTGGGCGATGATATCGATCCACAAATTTGGCTTGCTGAAAAGCCTTTACCTTTGGCGGCACGTCGCCTAACACAATATTTAAACGATTATTTTAATTCTCAAACTCAATAAAAGGATAAATAAAATGGAATTAGAGCAACAACTTAAAAATATCATTATCGAAAGTTTAGCATTAGAAGACATCAGCCCAGAAGATATTGAAAATGAAACATTGCTTTTCAGTGATGAGGGCTTAGGTTTAGATTCCGTTGATGCACTTGAACTCGGTTTAGCTGTACAAAAAGCCTTTAATTTACAATTAGATAGTGAACAGCACGCGTTACGCGATCACTTCACGAATGTTAATACTTTAGCCGCCTTTATTCGTTCACAACAAGGTTAATAACGATGATGACAGAACAACAAATTCAGGGCTTACTCTCTGAGGCTTTGGTTTCTCTCTTTGAAATTGATCCAAATAAGATCACACCAGAAACTCATCTTTATGAAGATCTGGAAATTGATAGCATTGATGCCATTGATTTAATTGATTACATCAAACGTAACACGGGATACAAAGTGAAACCTGAAGATTTTCGCAATGTGCGTACCGTAAATGATGTGGTGCAAGCCGTGTTAAAAATGAGCCAACAAACCCAACAAGCCACTGACGATTCACAGAATGCCTAATTATACGGAACACAGCCTTATCGCTACACAACCTGATTGGCGTTATGGCGACTTTGCTTATAAAGCGTTACAAATGGCACAAGCTTTCAAACAGCAAAAAGTGAAATCTATCGCTGTTTGGCTAGAAGACGGTGCCAATCTTGCCTGTACCTTACTTGCCGCGTGGCAGGCTGATGTACGCGTACTTTTTCCGCCTAATTTAACTGAAGAAAGCCTTGAATGGGTTGCTCAGCACGCGCAGTTTTGGTTATGTGATAACGAGGCAACACTGCCTTCAAAAGTATCCTTTGATGCGTTTGGTCAGGATAGGGTTATTCCAAAAGAAGAAAAATTTGCACCGCACTTTGATCGTAATGCACAAACGGAAATTTGGCTGAAAACCTCTGGCAGTACAGGAGAAGCAAAGACCATTGTCAAAACGGCTCAACAAATGTGGCGAAGTGCGCAAGTGTTAGCCGATGCTTTACCGTTTCCTGCAGATAATCAGTGGTGTGCAATTAGCACCGTAAGCATTCAGCACGTTTATGGGTTAACCGTGCATATTATGATGGCTTTAGTGTTAGGGTGGCAAATAGGGCGTAAGCAACTGTTTTATCCTGAATGTATTAAGTCGGCACTTAACCAATCAGAAAATGCGGTGTTAGTGAGCAGTCCTGCGATGTTATCAAGTATTGCTTGGGATAAAATGGCTATGCCAGCAAGTTTGCAAGGTGTGGTTTCTTCAGGCGGTGCATTGGCTGATGACGTATCAACGCAAATTCGTACGGCAATTCACGCCCCTGTGGTGGAAATTTATGGTAGTACGGAAACAGGGCCTATTGCTATCCGTGATGATATTCATCTTTGGCAACGGTTGCCAAAGAGCCAGCTCGGACAAGATGAACAAGATGCCTTGTGGATTGAAGCCGATTGGATTTCTGGGCGTGAGCAAACGGCAGATGTCGTAGAATTTGATGGCTCGGGTTTTCGTTTACTCGGACGCTGTGATCGCATTGTAAAAATCGGCGATAAACGCACATCTTTAGTGAGTATTGAACGTCAGTTATTGCAGCATCCTTTTGTAGAGGATTGTTATATTGCACGTCATCCAGAACAAAATCGTTTAGCCGCTTGGGTAGGATTGACGGAAGTGGGTATTAACGCCTTTCGTGAACAAGGTCGTCGTGCAGTCATTGCACAACTGAAACAAGCCGTAGCAGCAAATCAAGATAAGTCAGCTATTCCACGTTTTTGGCGTTTTACTGATAAATTACCCCGCAATAGTCAATCGAAAATTAATAAATTAGCGTTTAATCAGGTTTGTGTGGAAACTGTGCTTGATCCCATTTGGTCAGCGCCAGCGTGTGATCAGAATCAATATGTAATAAAAGGCAAAGTGCCGTTGGAATTGCGTTTCTTAAAAGATCATTTTGCTGAATTTCCCTTAGTGCCGGGGGTGATCGAATTACAATGGATCAGCGAAAAAATGCAGGATTTTTTAGGGTATTCCCCAACGTTTTCGAGCATTGATCGTTTGAAGTTCCAGCATTTTTTACGTCCAAATGATGAGTTTGAACTTTCGCTTACTTGGCAACCTGAAAAGCGACGAATGGCTTTCCAACTCAAGGTAGCAGAAGAAACTTGCTGTAGTGGTGTAGCAATTTTAACGGAATAATATAATGAAAGCTTTCACTTCCGTTCTTATCACCTTATTCCTTGCAATAAGTGCGGTGGCTTTTCCCATTTTTTTTTGGTGGCAAGGGGCAGATAGCCCCATTTTATATTATCTACCGTGGGTAATGGCACTCTTATGGGCGGTGAAAGGATGGCAACAACCCCCATCAACGCAGCGTTATTTTTCCTTTTGCTTAGCGTTAATTTTAGCAGTGATTGCTGGCACGCGTGCTTTAGTGGGAATGTTTTGGTATCCAGTGATTATTAATGGATTAATGTTGCTATTGTTTGCAAGCAGTTTATGGCAATCGCAGACTTTTGTAGAACGTTTAGCGCGCTTACAAGAGCCAAATTTAACCGATAAAGGTGTGCGTTACACCCGAACCGTAACCCAAGTGTGGTGCATTGTTTTTATTATTAATATTGTGGTGACGACTGCACTCATATTGGGACAATATTATGATTATTGGGCATTATATTCAGGGGTGATTTCCTATGTGTTCATTGGCTTGATTATGGGCATTGAATGGATCATTCGACAACGAGTAAAAAAATATCATGCAAATTAATTTTTCAGCAATCAAGGATATTACCTTAAATCCGCCTTGGTCAAAGCAAGAGTTTACCTTACGAGCTTGGCAAATTAGTCAGCAATTACAACAGCAACAGGTGCATAGCTTAGGCTTATGGCTTGATGATGCCGCACAGATGGCGTGCGTGTTGTTGGCGTGTTTTCAGGCAAAAGTGCGCGTGTTATTGCCACCTAATTTATTAGCAGAAAACCAACAATGGCTTGCACAAGAAAATGCAATGCTGATGGATAATGAGCGTGTTGCGACCTTCGGTTTAGAACAACAGGTAGAAGCAGAAACCCTCGCGCAACCGTTAATTGATCCTGATTGTCAAAGCGAAATTTGGCTTAAAACCTCAGGCAGTAGTGGCGAACCAAAAGTTTTGATCAAAACAGCAAAAAAAATGTGGCAGGAAGCACAAGCTATTGCTGACACTATCAAGTTTTCAGCGGATAGGCCACTTTATGTGGTATCAAGTGTCTCCGCGCAACATCATTATGGTTTATCCTACCGTATTTTCTTACCGCTCTATCTTGGTTGGTCTATCGCTCGTTTGCAATACCATTATCCCGAATATTTGATGAGCGAAAGTTTACAAGCAGAGAATGTATTGTGGGTGAGTAGCCCAGCATTGCTTACTCACCTTAATTTAAAAGATTCCAAACTGGCTCGTTGCGGTATTCGTGCTGTCATTTCAGCAGGTTCTCCTTTGCCTTCAGAGACCGCACAACGTATCCACGATATGCTAGGTTGCCGAATGATCGAATGTTACGGTAGTACTGAAACTGGTGCAATCGCGTTTCGAGAACAAGAGACGTTATGGACACCGACAGTGGTAACAGAGGTGGGATTAACAGAAAATGAAACGCTTTGGGTTAATTCACCTTGGCTTGATGAACCAGAAATTATGGCAGATATGGTACAAATGCACGGCGAGCGCTTTTTACTGTTAGGACGCGCGGACCGCATTGTAAAACTGGGGGACAAACGTATTTCTCTGGTCAATATAGAACAAGCCTTGCAGCAGCATTCTTGGGTCATTGATTGCTTTGTGGCAAAGCACCCAAATCAGGCTCGTCCTGCGGCTTGGGTCGCGTTAACGGAAGAAGGATTGAAAGTTTACCGCACTCAAGGGCGTAACGCGGTGATTCATTCACTGCGCCAACACCTGAGCCAAAATCAAGAAGCGGCAGGCTTACCCCGTTTTTGGCGTTTTATCGACAAATTGCCACGCAATAGTCAATCAAAAATTTTAAACGCTGATTTCGAGCAAGTTTTTCTTAGCCAGCAAGAGGAATTCGCTAATGAATAAACAGGTAATTGTGCTTATCCCTCATTACAATCATTCAACCACGGTTAGCGCTGTTGCAAATCAGCTACGCCAACTTGATTTGCCCGTGTTGATTATTGACGATGGCTCAACCGATTCTCATAAAACCGTACTGCATACGCTTGCTCAGCAAGAGGGTATTCAAGTCCATTTTTGCCCACAAAATGGGGGAAAAGGGGCGGCAATGAAAGTGGGATTTCAATTGGCGTGGGAACAGGGTTTTGCCTATGCCGTACAAGTCGATGCAGACGGACAGCATCAGCTTTCTGATGTGGCAATCTTTTTGCAAAAAAGTGCTGAAAATCCCACCGCACTTATTTGTGGGCGTCCAATCTATGGTGAGGATGCACCTAAGGCTCGTTTATATGGTAGGAAAATTACTGATTTTTGGAATGCTATCCACACCCATTCACGCGATATTTTAGATGGAATGTGTGGTTTTCGGCTCTATCCTGTGGAAGCAATGAGCAATTTATTGAAGCACGAAAAAATTGGCGATCGTATGGATTTCGATATTGAAATTATTGTCAAAGCGCACTGGTATCAAATCCCAATGGTATGGGTGGATACCCCCGTTCGTTATGATAAGAATGGCACATCTCATTTTCGGGCTTTTGCGGATAATTGGAAAATCAGCAAAATGCACACCAAACTTTTTTGGCAGATGGTATGGCGAATGATACAAGGCAAGCCGTTATGAGCCAACCAGATAAACATTGGGCAAAACAGCAGGAGCGTGGAACGCGTTTCTTTCTCAACTTAACACGCTTGATTGTGGCATATCTGCCTTTGTGGGCGATCCGCATTGCTACCTTTGTCGTGGTGAGCTATTTTTTTGTTACATCAAAGAAAGCTCGCCAATATATTGCGGAATATCAGCAACGTTTGTGCCAAACTTTTCCTGACACGAGGTTACCTCGTTGGGCGGTTTTTCGCCAGTTTTTAACCTTTGGTGTCGCGATTACCGATCGCTTTGCGGTGTGGCAAAATAAAATGCATTATCGTGATTTACACATTGATGATGCGGACAATCTTTATCACGATATTGATCATCAAAACCGCGGGCAAATTTTATTGTGTTCCCATTTTGGTAATATTGAAATTTGTCGCGCGTTAGTAGATAGTGGACATCACCCTAATTTTGTGCTGAATGTATTAGTGCATAGTCATCACGCTGAGGCATTCAATCAAGCTTTAGAAAAAGCCGGCGCTAAAGCCCTTCCCGTTATTCAGGTAATGGATTTAGATGCACAAAAAATGTTTGAATTGCACCAACGGTTAGAGCGAGGTGAATGGATTGCCATTGCCGCTGATCGGATTCCGGTGCGTGGTGATAAAACCGAAAAAGTCAATTTTCTTGGTAAGTCAGCCGATTTTCCGCAGGGGGCTTGGTTGCTTTCGGCATTGCTCAAAGCACCACTGAATACGGTGTTTTGTGTGAAGTCGCAAGGGCGTTATCAATTAAAACTTCGCCGATTCAGCTCAGCTATTTCAGGACGAGGTATTGCCCGTCAGCAACACATTCAGCAGGCAATGCAACAATATGCTGATGTCTTGGCGCAAGCGTGCCGAGAACAGCCATTGCAATGGTTCAATTTTTACGATTTTTGGAATGACGAACAAAAATGAAAACAAAAAAACATATTTATTGCCAACATCAATCTGATTACGAGATCCCATTTTTTGATGTGGATTCCGCACATATTATGTGGCACGGGCATTACATCAAATATTTTGAAATGGCACGCTGTGCATTGTTAGAAGAGATTGGTTACACTTACGATCATATTCGTGCTGACGGCTATGGTTGGCCCATTGTGCAACTGAATGTGAAATACGTTCGTCCGGCACTTTTTCGCCAAAAAATTCGTGTTACCCTTTCGGTATTGGAATACGATACTTGCCTACGCATCGATTATGTAATTAGCGATTTACAAACAGGCAAAAAACTCACCGTAGCCAGTACGACACAAGTGGTGGTGGACGCTAAAACGGGCGAGATGCAATTAGAAGCAACGGAAAATTGGCGAAAGGCGTTTGAGGCATATAAAGGCTTTCAACCTCTCGCTTAATTGGAATAGGAAAGATGAAAAAATATTTTGCGTTATTATTATGGATAGTCAGTTTACCTCTTTGGGCGTTTTCTGAGCAAGATCTTATCGCTCAACTTCAGCAAAGTCATACCGTACAAGGAGATTTTGTACAGCAGCGTTTTCTTAAAGCATTGCCGCAACCTATTGAAACGAAAGGAAACTTTACATTAGTAGCAGAAAAAGGCTTGCTGTGGCAAATGACACAGCCTTTTCACACAGAATTACGGATTACCCCACAGGGTATTGCACAATGGAATGGGCAAGGTTGGGTTGCTAACGGAAATATGGCACAATCGCAACAAATTCGTCTGTTTTTAGGCTTGTTATCGGGGGATTTGTCGGGGCTAAAAAGCCATTTTGATTTTGCATTAAGTGGTAATGCCAAACAATGGACATTGCAACTTACGCCAAATTCGCTCTTAATGAAACAGATCTTTATTTCAATTATTGTACAGGGAAATCAGAGCGTAACGGCAATGCAACTGAATGAAGTACAAGGTGATAGCACAAAAATTTACTTTCAGCATATTCAGCTTAATCAGCCATTATCATCCGCGGTGAAACAAGCACTAGAATAGAAAAATGAGTACCTAAAAATGTCGCAGCCAGTCAAAACATCAAAATTTTCCACCGCACTTTTTTCTATGGCAATGCGTATTGCGTATGTAATGAGCTTGGTGTTTTGCACAATTACACTGGTGATGTTTATTTTGCGTGGTAATTGGCTACAAACTGATTTACAAGCATTATTGCCAGAAGATCAGCAATGGCAAACCATACAACAGCAAGTTGATAAACAGCAAGAACAGCGGTTAAATGGGAAAATCATTGCACTGATTGGTGCAAGCTCGCTTGATAATGGGATTCAACTTTCACGGGAAATTGCTCAACGTTGGCGTCAGAGTGGTTTATTTCGTCAGGTGAACAGTGAGTTCCAGCCTGATCTTAATACACTTCGCCAAGCAGTGAAAACCCTCGCTTTTGCCACTTTACCCGCCCATATTCGCACTCAATTAATTCAGCAACCCCATCAATATTTCCAGCAATATGCGCAGCAAATGAGCAATCCTTTTACAGCACAAAGTATATTGCCGTTGGATCAAGATTGGCTCGGTTTTGGACGATTTACGCTTGCACAAGCACAGCCACAGAGTAATGTACAATGGCAATCAGAAAGTGGTGTGCTTAGCGTGAATGGGCAGGGAAAAAGCTGGATATTATTACAAGGGGAATTAACCCCTCAAAACTGGCTTACTCCCCCTTTAGCATTGCTACAACTGATTGAACAAAATCAGCAACTTGCGCACTCACAAGGGGCAGAAATGAATATCACAGGCGCAAGCCTATTTGCCTTGCAAGCCAAGCAAAGTGCAGAGCGAGAAAGCCAATTAATGAGTGGCTTTGGGGTGGGATTAACCTTAACGCTGTTGCTGGTGGTATTTCGCTCGCTACAAGTGTTATGGTTATTTTTACCTATTGTGGCAGGTGTGTTAGTGGGCGTGGTCGCAACCCTTGCTTGGTTTGGGCAAGTGCATATTTTAACCCTCGTCATTGGCACAAGTTTAATTGGCGTATTGATTGACTTTCCATTGCATTGGCTTTCTGGCTCATTGCTTTCTCACCGTTGGCAAGCAAAGCGAGCAATGCAAAAACTACACCTCACCTTTAGTGTGAGTTTATTGGTCACGTTGCTAGGTTATGCGTTGCTTGGTTTTACTTCATTGCCTATATTACAGCAAACCGCCTTATTTTCAGCGGCAGCGTTACTGGCAGCGGTGCTGTTTACGCAACTTTTGTTACCCGATTTTTTTCGCCATTATCAGAATAAACGCCCAACAAGGTTGTTATATGCGTTTTATCAAGTGCGGCGCTTTTTTCAAATGTTTTTGGTTTATCGAAAAGCCTTGATAGGCATATTCGCCCTCTTTGTTGCGGGAGGAATTGTCCAATCTAAGTGGCAAGATGATATTCGTCAGTGGGTGGCATTATCACCGAATTTAGTTAGCCAAGCACAAAAAATTGGTGAATTAACAAGAATGCAATTAAGTGGGCAATATTTTTTAGTTTTAGCGGAAAATGACGAAAAATTACTCGAAAAAATCACCGCACTTGATCGTCAATTAGAACAAGCCAAGCAGCAACAGCAGCTAGAAAGTTATCAATCTTTAAGCCAATGGCTAATGAGTGAAAAACAACAACGTATTTTCGCACAACAATTGCAACACTTATCATCACAGGATTATGCACCACTCAGTGCAATGGGTATTCCTGCTGAAATTGTGCAACAACAACTGAAAGGATTAGTTCATCAGCCAGCACTTTCTTTGCAAGCGGCATTGAATACGCCATTAGGACAGGGGTGGCAAAGTTTGTATTTAGGGCAGATAGCTGGACAAAAAGCCGCGATTATCCCTGTTAATAAAGGCGACCACCAAGCCTTATCACAACTTGCCAATCATCACGATATTTTCTGGCAAGACAAGCGTAGCCACTTAAACCAAGCTTTCCAGCAAACTCGTAATCAAGCCGTGTGGCTAAAATTACTTTCTTTTGTCTTAGCAGGTTTATTGTTGTTGCGTTATTTCGGTGCCAAAGCGAGTGGAAAAATGTTATTTGTCCCCGTTTTTGCGGTGCTTACCACCTTGGGGATTTTCGGTTGGCTTGGTTTACCCATCAGCTTGTTTGCAATGTTTGGAATGTTGTTGGTTTCTGCTATTGCTGTGGATTATGTTGCATATTTGCAAAGTGTTTCTGGGTTAAATGCCCATAAGCAATTTGCGATTGTACTTGCTGCAAGTACGACGCTAATTTCTTTCGGCTTGCTCACCCTAAGCCATACGCCCGCTGTGGCATTGTTTGGGTTGAGCGTGAGTATTGGCGTGATCTGTGCGGTGAGTATAGCATTTATGATGTATCGTAAATAATAACAATGACTTTTTAGGGAGCAAAAAATGAGTCAATATGATGTTGCGATTATTGGTGCAGGCCCTTCAGGTTCCGTGGCGGCTGCATTATTAGCAAAACAAGGGGTATCGGTATGTGTATTAGAGAAGCAATATTTTCCCCGTTTTGTCATTGGTGAAAGCTTACTACCTTATTGTATGGAAATTTTGCGTGAAGCTGAATTGCTTGAGGCAGTAAATCGCGAACCGAGTTTCCAATTTAAAAACGGCGCTGCTTTCACTTGGGGCAATCGTTATACTTATTTTGATTTTACCGATAAATTTACCGCTGGGGCTGGTACAACTTTCCAAGTCAGACGGGGGATTTTTGATAAAATTTTAATTGATGAAGTGGCAACACGTGGCGTTGATGTCCGTTTTGGCAATGAAGTATTAGCTTTTGAAACACAAAATGATGGCGTGCAATTACAGGTGCGTAACGATAAAGGCGAAAGCTACAATTTGAACGCGAAATTTGTTCTTGATGCAAGTGGTTACGGGCGCGTATTACCACGCTTATTAGATTTGGAGTTACCTTCACACTTGCCAGCCCGAGTGGCGCGTTTCACCCATATTGATGACAATATTGATGATCCTGAGTTTGATCGAAACAAAATTCTTATTACGACTCATCCAGAACACCGAGATGTATGGTTATGGCTTATTCCTTTTGCCGATAATCGTTGTTCTATTGGTGTTGTTGGTTTGCCTGAGACCCTTGAGGGCGATGACGAACAGGTGTTAAAAAAATTTGCATTAGAATGCCCAATGCTAAAACGCATATTAAAAAATGCCGTGTGGGACAATGATTTCCCTTATCGTCATATTCAAGGTTATTCTGCGAATGTAAAAGCCTTGCACGGAGAACGCTTTGCTTTATTAGGGAATGCGGCGGAATTTTTAGATCCTGTTTTTTCATCGGGGGTGACGATAGCATTGCATTCCGCACATCTTGCTGTTCCTTTGATCGTGCGACAACTCAACGGTGATATTGTGGACTGGCAAAAAGAATTTGCCGATCCGCTAATGCTTGGTGTAGATGCATTTCGCACTTATGTGAATGGTTGGTATGACGGCTCATTTCAAGATGTGGTGTATGCGAAAGATCCACAGCCCGAAATTCGTCGTATGATTTCTTCCATTTTAGCTGGGTATGCGTGGGATAGTGCGAATCCATTTGTGGCAAAATCTACACAACGTCTTGCCGCGTTGGCTGAGTTTTGTGGCACAGCAAGCCAAGATAAATAAAAAAGAGGAAATAAAGTGCGGTGCGATTTTTGAGAATTTTATCCCTGTTCATTGATCTAAAAAGAAATGCTACAATCGAAAAAAGTAAAAAAACAACCGCACTTAATATGATGATAAAAAGAATAAGTCAATGGCGAGCTTGGTTTATTGCTGTTGTATTCTGTGGCGTGATGGGCTGCCAAAGTTTACCACAAGCGCAAAATTTCCCAACCAATACGCCAAGTAGCCAATTATTTAAGATTGAACGGCAAGACGAGCAACATCGCTCTCAGCAACAAAGTTTACTTGCTTTGCAATATCAACCTAGACAATGGCGTTGGGTGCAAACCGATCCCCTTGGTGCGCCTTTGGCAAGGGTGATTTTAACGCCACAAGGTTGGCAAAATGATGGCTTTGTTATGCCAAACCCGCAGGCAAAATGGTTGTTTTCTGCAATAGCAACGGCGTTATATCCAGATTTCCCGCTTTTTCCATTTAGCAAGGTGGAAATGCAAGGCAAGCGACAAGTTTATTTTGTTAATCACAAGCCTGTTTGGTCGATTGAAGGGCAATCTCCCGTGTGGAAAATTGATTTAACCGACAATAGCCATTGGCGTGTAACTTTACTAAATTAAGGAATAATGTGAGTAAATTGTATTTATCGCAACCTGCGGTGGTCAGTAGTTTAGGTGAAGGGCTGGCTGCCCATATTTCAACGTTATTATCTGCTGCACCTTCTACATTAAGTTTGTGTGATACGCCATTTAGTGAAAATGGATTGCTAGATAATGCACGAATGTATGGCGCGGTGAATGTGCCACTTCGCCCGTTCCCAAAGACTGTTCCAGCAGCGCATCGTAGCCGTAATAATCAATTGTTGTGGCATTGTTTGGCACAGCTAGAAACGCAGATTGAGCAAGCTATTCAGACGTTCGGTAAACATCGTATTGCAGTCGTGGTTGGTACCTCTACCACAGGAGTAGATGAAAATATTGAGCTGTTTAAGCAAGCGGCGGAACATCAAGATTGGTCTCGTATGCTTTTCAAACAGCAGCAACAATATTTCTCTGCTCCCGCAGATTTTGTGGCGTGGCAATATGGTTTGAGTGGATTATGTTATGGCATTTCTACTGCTTGTACTTCCGGTGCGAGAGCCTTGATGAGTGCGGCACGATTATTGAAAAATAATCTGTGTGATGCGGTGATTTGTGGCGGCGTGGATACGTTATCCCCTTTAACGATCAAAGGCTTTCAATCCTTATCGGTATTATCCGATAGCCAGACGAATCCACTTTCTGCAAACCGTAAAGGCATTAATATTGGTGAAGGAGCGGCAATGTTTGTGCTATCTAAACAGCCTTTCGGACAATCAGTAGAATTACTTGGCTATGGGGCAAGCAGTGATGCTTATCATATGTCTTCACCACATCCAGAAGGCGAAGGCGCAATTGCCGCATTTCGTGCGGCTTTAGCAAATAGTCAGCTTGCGGCAGATGAAATCGGTTGGATCAATTTGCACGGTACAGGCACTATTCATAATGATCAAATGGAAATTCTCGCTGTGTATAATGTGTTTGGTGAACATACCCCTTGCACTACAACAAAACCATACACAGGACATACATTAGGCGCAGCAGGTGCTGTGGAGGCAGCCATTTTATGGGGAATGATTCATCCTGATTTCAATCCAGAAGGGAAATTGCCACCCCAATTATGGGACGGTGAGCCAGATCCTACTTTACCTAAGGTTGCAATTACCGACACAAATAGTCGTTGGCAACAGGCAAAACGGATTGGGGCAAGTAGTTCGTTTGCTTTTGGCGGTAATAATACTGTACTCATTTTAGGAGAATGCGATGTTTGATTTAACCTGCCCAATTACCAATATTGCGCCACTGTTACCACATAGTGGCGAAATGGTGCTATTACAACAACTTGATGAAGTTGGGGAAGATTTTCTGGTTGCACAAGCACAAGTGAGTGCGGATCATATTTTGCTAAAAAACGGCAAGTTAGCCAGTTTTGTCGGGGCGGAAATTATGGCGCAGGGCATTGCTGCTTGGGCGGGGTGTAAATGCGTTCGAGCAGGGCAACCTATTGGCTTAGGTTATTGGCTTGGAACAAGAAAATTGCACATTTATCAACAGGCTATTCCTGTTGGTAGTACATTAGAAATTCGTGTTCATCGCTCCCTTGAAGATGATACCGGTTTTGGCGTGTTTGACTGCCAACTGCGAAATAAAAATACAAATGAACTGATTATTGAAGGAACGCTGAATGTATTGCGTCCACCAAAAGAGAGAAAAGTATGACAGATAGCGTATTAATTACAGGTTCTAGTCGTGGTATTGGCAAAGCCATTGCATTACAACTGGCGCAATCGGGGTTTGATATTGTGTTGCATTGCCGTAGCCGACTTACGGAAGCGGAAACCGTTGCCGAACAAATTCGTGCGATGGGACGAAATGCCCGTATTTTGCAATTTGATGTGAGTGATCGTGATAATACCGCACGAAAATTACTGGCAGATGTAGAACAATTTGGTGCTTACTACGGGGTGGTACTGAATGCGGGATTAACCCGAGATAATGCTTTTCCTGCTTTAACGGATGAAGATTGGGATACGGTATTACGCACCAATTTAGATGGCTTTTACAATGTTCTTCACCCTATTATGATGCCAATGATTCGCCGTCGAAAAGCTGGGCGAATTGTATGTATCACGTCTGTTTCTGGTTTAATAGGAAATCGTGGGCAAGTCAATTATAGTGCCTCAAAAGCAGGTATTATTGGTGCGGCAAAAGCGCTTGCGGTGGAATTAGCAAAACGTAAAATCACGGTAAATTGTGTGGCTCCCGGATTAATCAATACAGAAATTTTAGATGAAAATGTGCCTGTTGAAGAGATTCTCAAAGCGATTCCCGCAGCAAGAATGGGGGAACCAGAAGAGGTGGCACACGCCGTTGATTTCTTAATGAACGAAAAAGCAGGCTATATTACTCGTCAAGTTATCGCCGTGAATGGCGGATTATGCTAAGGAAAAAATAATGAAACGCGTTGTGGTAACAGGTATCGGCGGTATTACCGCATTTGGACGTGATTGGGCAAGCATTAAACAGGCTTTTGTGAAACAAAAAAATGCAGTTCAAACAATGGATTGGGGCAAGCTAGATGGGGAAATAGAATCTCGTCTTGGTGCGCCTATTAACCACTATACCCCACCTGAGCATTGGAATCGTAAGCAATTACGCAGTATGGGCAGAGTGGCGCAGCTTTGTGTTGATGCTGCTGAAATGGCGCTAACAAATGCGGGGTTATTGCAAAATGGTGAACTTGATCCTTGCGTCCTCAATGGCAATATGGGTGTGGCAAGTGGCTCATCATCAGGCAGTACCAAAGACATACAAGATCTCGGTTTAATGATGGCAGGTTATCCCAACACCAGTAATGCCAATACTTATGTACGAATGATGCCTCATACTACCGCGGCAAATATCGGTATTTTCTTTGGCTTAAGTGGACGTATTATCCCGACATCAAGCGCCTGTTCATCAGGCAGTCAAGGCATTGGTTATGCGTATGAGGCGATCAAATATGGAATGATCCCAATGATGTTAGCTGGTGGCGGTGAAGAGTTTTGCCCTTCACAAGTCTATGTGTTTGACTCTCTTTATGCCGCAAGTCGCCGGAATAACCAACCACAGCAAACACCACGTCCTTATGATCAAGAGCGCGATGGTTTAGTCATTGGCGAAGGCGCAGGGATCTTAGTATTAGAGGAACTTGAACACGCCAAAGCACGCAACGCAACGATTTTAGCGGAAGTAGTTGGGTATGGCGCAAACAGCGATGGCAGCCATATTACACGTCCACAAAAAGAAACAATGCAACGCTGTATGGAATTAGCTTTACAAGATGCGGGATTACGCCCTGAGCAAATTGGTTATGTGAATGGACACGGCACAGCCACAGAGCAAGGTGATATTGCAGAAACCCTTGCCACCGCCGCATTATTTGGCAATGTTCCCCTCAGTTCACAAAAAAGCTATCTCGGACACACGCTCGGCGCGTGCGGTGCATTAGAATCTTGGTTTTCCATTGAAATGATGCGCGATAATTGGTTTGCACCAACGCTCAACCTAGATAATATCGATCCACGTTGTGGCAAGCTCGATTACATTCGTCAAGCCCCAAGAGAAATTCACACAGATTATGTAATGAATAACAACTTCGCCTTTGGTGGGGTAAATACATCGCTCATTTTTAGGCGCTGGACGGAAGACTAAGTATATAGTGGATATTTAGAAATAGAATTTTCTGTAGCACAACAAAAAATTCAATGATTTTCAACCGCACTTTATTTTTATACAAAAGAATAAGTGCGGTTGAATTTTTGCGAATTTTTTTCTCTATGAATAAAAGATTAAGCAACGGTTTAACGCTTTTTATGCTTAGGAAAAACCTGCGTTTCTCATCGTGGTTATTAGTCAAACATTACCATTTTGCCAGCAATAGTCGTTAAATTTCCTGCTTTTACTCATTGAAGAAAACTCACACTATATTGCGAGAGGGAATAGCCATTATGTTCATTAGAACGATGATTCAACATCATTGAATCAGAGATGAACGCGTTGGTTAATCAAGTCCTGAAAAATAATAATCTTCGAGTTACCCAGACCATCTTCTTTAGTGTGGTATCGAACTAACATAGCAACTAATGCTATAAAAATCGTATAGAGGACATAAATACTCACATCATTCTTTTTCATTTCTTTTTAAATAAGTTGATGGCATCTAAACAACGCTTTCATTGAAAATTAAATTTCAAAAAATTCTATTTTAGTTTGTGAAATTTCATTTTATTGCGAAGATCAAATTTTAGGTTAGAAACCAGATTTTGGCGATTAAAATTATGTAAATAACAGAAAAATGCTTAGATTTCTATTTTTTATAAGTAAGGCAGAAAAAAATGTGAGTTTTTATGCATTTTCTTTATTTCTAAATACGAAAATACGATCTAATTCACAATTTTTTAACTTGATGATTGCGACATTTTTCCCTTAATGCTATATATAAAAATAGATGATTTATTTCATAATTGTCTAAATTTGAAATTTATATTCACAAAATGGAACCTTGTGCAATATAGTGGTATTTCAGCTTTGTGATCAATCTAACCTTTAAAATAGGAGTAGAAGAATGAAAAAAACACTATTAGCAATGCTGTGCGGCGGATTGTTATTGACATCTCAAGTTGTAATGAGTAAGCAGCTTATGATTGGTGCCCCAATGAATTCTTTCGCGGATAAATGGCAGACATATTTACAAGATTCAATTCGTGATTTTGATGCGAAACACGATGATGTGGAAATTAAATTATCCGATGCAAATGGCGATCCAGCTCGTTTGCTAAATGATGTGGAAACGTTTATCGATCAAAATGTTGATGCTTTGCTTGTTGTACCAACAGATCCAAATATTGTTAAGGTCATTGGACGTAAAGCACAAAAAGCAAAAATTCCACTCATTATTGTTAATCGTAAACCTAATGATGAAGATATGAAATATGTTACAAGTTACGTCGGTTCTGATGAGATTGAGGGGGGACGTATCCAAGCAGATTTTATTGTGAATACGTTAGGTGGCAAATCAGGCAATGCATTAATTTTATTAGGGCCTTTAGGGCAAGATGCAGTAACTAAGCGAACTCAAGGTAATAAAGATATTTTTGCACAACATAAAAATATTAACATCGCGACAGAGCAAGAAGGAAAGTGGGAACGTGATAGAGGTTTGAGCATTGCTGAAAACGTATTGGCAGCAAATAAAGATATTAATGTTGTGGTGAGCAACAATGATGAAATGGCAATCGGTGCATTACTTGCTGCGCGTAAACTGGGGCTAAAAGATGAAGATATTCTTATTGTGGGTTTGGATGCCACGCCTGATGCATTGGAATATTTAGGTAAAGGGCTAGATGCTACGGTTTATCAATCAGCTAAAGGGCAAGGGGCAGCTGGAGCAGAAGTTGCGTATTTAGCAGCAAAAGGCGAAAAAGTCCCTGCAATAAAATGGATTCCATTTGAATTAGTTACCCCTGATAAAAAAGAGGAATATCAAGCCAAATATAAATAACACTCATACAGAAGGGCAGAGCTTTGGCTTTGTCCTTCGACTAATAAATGAGATAACTCAAAGTGCGGTTCATTTTTTCGTTATTTTTGGAGTATAAGTGATGTTCAAAAAACTATTCTTCCTATTTATTGGCCTTTTCTTTATTCCGACATTATTTGCCAAATCCTTCACTATCGGCGTTTCGATGTATAGCTTGTCTGATACCCCACTTATTAAAGTGACCAAAGGAGAAAAAGTTCCCGCGATAAAATGGATTCCATTTGAATTAGTTACACCTGATAAAAAAACACAATATCTCAATAAATATAAAGAATAGCTCTGATAAATAGTTGATATGAAGGAGTAAAGTATGAGTACAGCAACAAAATCTCCCTATATTTTAGAAATGCGTAACGTTTCTAAAACATTTCCTGGGGTAAAAGCGTTAGATGGAATTAATTTAAAAGTAAAAAGAGGATCTATTCACGCCTTAATGGGGGAAAATGGCGCTGGTAAATCGACATTGATGAAAGTGCTTTATGGCATTTACACCCCCGATGTGGGCAGCGAGTTAATTTTTGATGATAAACCCTTTAAACCTACCCGACCGATTGATGCGATTAGACGTGGTTTAACAATGGTGCCGCAAGAAATTTCACCTGCTGCGAATTTGACCATTGCCGATAACTTCTATCTTGGGCGAGAAATTACGAAAGGGCGTTTTTTGCTTAATCAAAAAGAGATGAATGCAAGAGCGGTAGAAATTCTTAATAATCTTGGTGTCCCGATGGATGTTACAGTCAAAATGTCTGAAGTTTCTGTTGCGAAAGCACAACTTGTTGCAATTGCAACAGCCGTATCTAATGATGCCAAAGTCATTATTATGGATGAACCCACAACAGCATTAACTGAAACTGAGGTAGAACAACTTTATCGTATTATTGATATTGTAAAAAAACGTGGTATCGCCATTATTTTTATTTCACATAAATTAGACGAAGTATTTAAAGTTTCTGACGAAATCACCGTAATTCGCGACGGGCAATACGTTGGTACAAAAGCGACTTCAGAGATCACTAAAGATCAACTTATCTCAATGATGGTCGGACGAGATATGTCTGAAATGTTCCAACGTGAACGTTTTGAGATTTCAGATGAAATTGTTGTTGAGGTGAAACACTTTACTCGTGTAGGAAAATATCAAGATATTAATTTCAAAGTGCGTAAAGGGGAAATTTTTGGTATTGCTGGTTTAGTGGGGGCTGGTCGTTCTGAAATAGTCGAGGGGTTGTTTGGTTATAAACCTGCGGATAGCGGCGAAATTTATATTCATGGTGAAAAAGCTGAAATTCATAATCCCTTAGATGCGATGAAATACAAAATTGGTTTTGTAACAGAAGATCGTAAATTGACAGGATTATTTCTTAATTTAAGCATAACTGACAATATGATTATGCCGAAAATGTCCCCTTATTTGGAAAATTTTTTGGTATCAGTAACGCGAGCGCAAAAGACGGCGTATGAACAAAAAGATAAGCTCAAAATTAAGGCACCAAATGTCGAAGTCATTACTAATAATCTATCAGGAGGAAACCAGCAAAAAGTGTTACTTGCCCGTTGGCTTTTACTTGAGCCTGATATTTTAATCCTTGATGAACCAACAAAAGGTATTGATGTGGGGGCTAAAGCAGAACTCTATAAATTAATGGTTGAGTTATCCAAACAAGGAAAAACAATCATTATGATTACATCAGATATGCTAGAGCTACTTTCAATGAGCGATCGTGTTATGGTAATGCACGAAGGACATCAAGTTGGGATTATCCCACATCAAGAACTAACGCAAGAACGGGTTTTAGAATTAGCATCTGGTGCATAACAACATTTATAAACCAGACTAACATTCATTCAAACTAGTAAAATGGTAAACACAGATGAGGTATATATTATGTCAAATGTGACTTTCAAAAAAATCATAAATGCTTATGGAATGGTTTTTATCTTAATTGGACTATTTTTAGCCCTTTCTCTCTCAATTGATGGTTTTTTCTCTGCTCGTACGGTTTGGAGTATTATCGAACAGGTTTCAATGTTTGGAATCATTGCTATTGGAGTAACTTTTGCAATTATCACAACAGGGATTGATTTATCCTCTGGTTCTGTCGTAGCGCTTACCGCAGTGGTTTCAGCTTCAGTAGTGACTGGCGGTGATTCTGTAAGTGCTGCAATGCTCGCTTTCGCTATTTCATTAGCATTAGGCGCATTCCTCGGAGCAATTAATGGAACATTAACCGCAGTAGGCGCAATTCCTCCCTTCATCGCCACCTTAGGTATGATGATTATTGCTCGTGGTGCGGCACAATTATATTCAGATGGACGCCCAATTGATGCCTCTTCTGAAGCCTTTACTTGGATTGCTGATGTAAATGTATTTGGCTTACCTGGGTTAGTTATTTTATATATTTTGATTGTAATTGGATCACATATTTTACTCAGTCGTTCTACTTTTGGACGCCACGTTTATGCTGTGGGCGGAAATCTTAATGCGGCAAAAATTTGTGGAATCAACACCACTAAAACCTTAATTTGGGTTTATACCTTAGCGGGCGCATTATCTGGTTTAGCGGGGGCATTACTCGCAGCACGAACCTATGCGGGTAACCCTTCTTACGGATTAGCTTGGGAACTTGATGCAATCGCCGCAGCAGTGATTGGCGGCGTATCATTAAGTGGTGGCTTTGGCAGCATTCCAATGTGTGTAATTGGAGCATTGATTATTGGTACAACCAACAAAGGTTTAAATATGCTGGGAGTCGATCCTTACTGGCAACAAATTGTAAAAGGATTAATCATTGTTTTTGCTGTATTACTCGATACTTTAAAACGTCGCAAAAAAGCGAGCTAAATTTCTCGCTTGCCTTAGCTAATTAACAACCGCCTTTTGCCTAAATCAAAAGTGCGGTCGTTTTTTTCTCTTTTTTTATCCATAACACCACGTTTTTAATGAATTCGTCTTTTATCCATTACCATACTTACGCAAACGTTTTCGTTTTGCTAAAAATTCCTCTATAATAGCCAAGTTTTTCATTAATCTAACCAATGGTAAGTCTATGTTGCAGATTTTTCGTGGCTCTCCAGCCCTTTCGCCTTTCCGTTTAAATCAACTCGTCCAACGCTTTCAACAAGCACAACTTCCAGTGAAATCTTGCTATGCAGAATATCAACATTTTGCAGAACTCAGTGAAGCATTGAATACGCTTGAAGAGCAAGAATTAACCCAATTATTACATTATGGTCCAAACTTGGCACAGCACGAACCACAAGGGGAATGTTTTATTGTTATCCCTCGTGTTGGCACGATTTCTTCTTGGTCGTCAAAGGCCACTGATATTGCACACAACTGCGGTTTAAATAAAGTAGTGCGTTTAGAGCGTGGGTTGGCGTTTTATTTTGAGTTAGAACGTGCATTAAATGAGCAAGAACAGGCTGAACTCATTAGCCATATTTACGATCGAATGATGGAAACAGTGATCCGCACACCACAAGAAGCGGAAGTGCTATTCCAACAACAGCCGCCAAAAGCCTTTACCCGAGTGGATATTTTAAACGGCGGTCGCCAAGCCCTAGAACAAGCCAATGTGGAATTGGGCTTAGCATTGGCAGAAGATGAAATTGATTATTTAGTGGAAAATTTCACCGCACTTGGACGCAATCCAACAGATGTGGAACTTTATATGTTCGCACAAGCCAATTCAGAGCATTGCCGCCACAAAATTTTTAATGCAGATTGGATCATTGACGGCGAAAAACAAGAAAAATCCCTGTTCAAAATGATCAAAAATACCTTTGAGAAAACCCCAGATTATGTGCTTTCTGCTTATAAAGATAACGCGGCGGTAATGGAAGGCTCGAAAGTTGGACGCTTTTTCCCTGATCAAGATAGACAATATCGCTATCATAACGAAGATGCGCATATTCTAATGAAAGTGGAAACTCACAACCACCCAACGGCAATTTCCCCGTTCCCAGGTGCGGCAACAGGATCGGGCGGTGAGATTCGTGATGAAGGGGCGACAGGTCGCGGCGCAAAACCCAAAGCAGGATTGGTGGGCTTTTCCGTGTCTAACTTGCTGATTCCTGATTTTGAGCAACCTTGGGAAAATCCATTATCTAAGCCGAACCGTATCGCTTCCGCCCTAGATATTATGCTGGAAGGGCCTTTAGGCGGTGCGGCATTTAACAATGAATTTGGTCGTCCTGCTTTGCTTGGTTATTTCCGTACTTATGAAGAAAAAGTAAACAGCTTTAACGGCGAAGAAGTGCGCGGCTATCACAAGCCAATTATGCTCGCAGGCGGTATCGGGAATATCCGTGCAGAACACGTGCAAAAAGGTGAAATCCCTGTGGGGGCGAAATTGATCGTGCTTGGCGGCCCTGCGATGAATATCGGCTTAGGCGGTGGTGCGGCTTCTTCAATGGCATCAGGCAAATCGAAAGAAGATTTGGATTTTGCTTCTGTACAGCGTGATAACCCTGAGATGGAACGCCGTTGTCAAGAAGTGATCGACCGCTGTTGGCAAATGGGCGAGGACAATCCAATTCTGTTTATCCACGATGTGGGCGCAGGTGGTTTGTCTAATGCAATGCCAGAGTTAGTTCACGATGGCGGACGTGGCGGACGCTTTGAATTGCGTGATATTTTATGTGATGAAAAAGGAATGTCGCCGTTAGAAATTTGGTGTAACGAATCGCAAGAACGCTATGTGCTGGCTGTTGCACCAGATAAATTAGCCTTATTTGAGCAACTTTGTCAGCGTGAACGTGCGCCATTTGCCGTAATCGGTGAAGCCACAGAACAAGAACATCTCACCTTGCACGATGATCATTTCCATAATGATCCCATTGATTTACCAATGAACGTGTTGCTCGGCAAAACGCCAAAAATGACGCGCGATGTGGTGTCTAAACAAGTGCATAATCCACCGCTTGATCAATCAACTATTGAATTAAAAGAAGCGCTACACCGCGTATTACGTTTGCCGGTGGTGGCAGAGAAAACGTTCCTGATTACCATTGGTGATCGCTCCGTAACAGGTATGGTGGCACGGGATCAAATGGTCGGCCCGTGGCAAATCCCTGTAGCGGATTGTGCGGTTACCACCACCTCTTTAGACAGCTATCACGGCGAAGCAATGGCAATGGGCGAACGCGCCCCTGTGGCATTGTTAGATTTCGCTGCTTCTGCCCGTTTAGCCGTGGCAGAAAGCTTAACCAATATTGCCGCAACAGATATTGGAGATATTAAACGTATTAAACTTTCTGCTAACTGGATGTCTGCCGCAGGGCATACGGGCGAAGATGCTGGGCTTTATGAAGCCGTGAAAGCCGTGGGGGAAGAACTTTGCCCGCAATTAGGCTTAACCATTCCAGTGGGGAAAGACTCAATGTCTATGAAAACCACTTGGCAGGAAAATGGCGAACAAAAATCCGTTACCGCACCGCTTTCCTTAGTTATCAGTGCCTTTGCGCGCGTGGAAGATGTGCGCAAAACCGTTACGCCACAATTACGCACAGATAAAGGCAGCAGCCGTTTATTATTGATTGATTTAGGTGAGGGCAAAAATCGCTTAGGTGCAACGGCATTGGCGCAGGTTTATAAACAATTAGGTGATAAACCTGCAGATGTGGTGAATGTGGAAAGCCTGAAAGGCTTCTTCAATGCAATGCAACAACTTGTGAATGAACAAAAATTGCTGGCTTACCACGATCGTTCAGACGGCGGCTTGATCATCACCCTTGCTGAAATGGCCTTTGCAGGGCATTGTGGTGTTTCTGTGGATATTAGTGCGTTGGGCGATAATGATCTAGCAGTGCTGTTTAATGAAGAATTGGGTGCGGTAATCCAAGTGAAAGATAGTGTTCTGACCGCTGTTCGTCAGGCTTTCGAGCAAAATGGCGTACTGCATTTACTGAAAGAACTTGGCACGGTAACCACAGACAATCAAGTTGAAATTACGCGTGGCACGAAAGTGCTATTGAAAGAAACTCGTTCTGAATTGCGTGGTATTTGGGCGGAATTGACCCACAAAATGCAGGCATTGCGCGATAATCCAGAATGTGCCGATCAAGAATTTGCCGCGAAGAAAAATCCGAATGATAAAGGCTTCTCCGTGTCTTTAACTTATGATGTCAATGAAGACATTGCCGCCCCTTATATTGCTACAGGTGTGCGTCCACGCATTGCCATTTTACGCGAGCAAGGGGTGAACAGCCATTATGAAATGGCAGCGGCGTTCGACCGTGCAGGCTTTGATGCCATTGATGTGCATATGAGCGATTTACAACAGCAACGTCATCACTTAACAGACTTCCAAGCCCTTGTTGCTTGTGGTGGTTTCTCTTATGGTGATGTGCTAGGTGCTGGTGGCGGTTGGGCAAAATCTATCCTATTTAACACCGCACTTCGCGATCAATTTGCCACTTTCTTTGAGCGTGAAAACACCCTTGCTTTAGGGGTATGTAATGGTTGTCAAATGTTAGCGAATTTGGCTGAAATTATCCCGGGAACAGAAGCCTGGCCACGTTTTGTGCGTAACCAATCGGAACGTTTTGAAGCGCGCGTCGCAATGGTTCGCATCAATGAGACGGCTTCACTGTGGTTTAACGGAATGGCTGGCTCTCATATGCCAATCGCGGTTTCTCACGGTGAAGGACGTGTAGAGTTCAAAAATGATCAGCAACTTGCTATGTTGCGTGAACAAAATTTGATTATTGCACAATATATTGATAATGATCTCAACCCAACCACCCAATACCCCGCCAACCCAAATGGTTCCGTGGATGGTATTACCGCACTCACCAACTGCAATGGACGTGTCGCCATTATGATGCCACACCCAGAACGGGTTTACCGCGCTGTTTCCAATTCGTGGTATCCTGAAGATTGGACAGAAGACGGCGCGTGGATGCGATTATTCAGAAACGCAAGAGCCGCGTTAAAATAAGAAAGCATAGGAAAAAACAAAGTGCGGTGATTTTTCACCGCACTTTTTCTTATCAGGAAAAAGATCATTTCTAAAATGCCGATTGTTTGGGAGGAGGGGGGAGATTTATAATTGGCGAAAATTTCCCCTAATGTATTGAGGTTATAATAATGAACATTTCGCTGATTATTGGCAGTTTAAGCAAACAATCTATTAATCGAAGTATTGCAAATTACATCGTTGCTCAGTTTCCTGCTGAGGTAAAGGTGCAGGAAGTACGCATTGATGATTTGCCTCTTTACACACAAGATCGCGATAAGGAAAGCGTGGCAGAATATGATCGCGTGCGTGAGCAAATTAAAATGGCTGATGCAGTACTCATTGTTAGCCCTGAACATAATCGCGCAATACCTGCAGCCACGAAAAATATCATTGATATTGCTTCTCGACCTTATGGACAAAATTTATGGCAAGGTAAGAAAGTGGCTATTGTTACTGCCTCACCGGGCGCTTATGGCGGGATTAATGCGGGTCTGCAAATTCGTCAAAGTTTACAAAGTATTGGTGCGAACGTGCTGATTTCTCCAGAAGTTTTTCTTAGCCGTGTGACGCAAGCGCTTAATGAACAAGGGGAAGTAGCAGATGAACGCACCGCGGTTTTTTTAAGTAAGTTTGCACAAACTTTTATTCAATGGGCGAAAGCATAAGGCAATAAACTAAAGCATAAGGAACGAAAATGAGCGTAGATAAATTAAATGCAATAACCAAAGATGTCGGTGGCATTCCTGTAGCGCGTTTGTTACCACAAGCGGGTAAGCGTACCATTGGGGCGTGGTGTTTTCTTGATCACGCAGGGCCATCAGAATTTACCGATGATAATGCGGGCTTGCAAGTCGGTGCGCATCCACATACCAATTTACAGACGTTTACGTGGATGCTTGAAGGGGAAGTTTGGCATCAAGATAGCCTTGGTTATCGTCAATTAATTAAGCCCAAACAAGTGAATTTAATGACTGCTGGCACTGGTAGCCAGCGTGGCATTAGCCATACGGAACAAACCCCTGAAGGCGTGCATCAGCTTCACGCGGTACAGCTTTGGATTGCGCTCCCAATGGATCAAGAGATTGAGCCAAATTTTCAACATTATCCTCAATTGCCTGAATGGCAGGAAAATGGCGTAAATTATATTTTAACCACCGGTAGCTATCAAGGCAGAACCGCACCAACACAGCAATATAGCCCATTAGTTGGCGTAGATATTCAATTTCAACAGTCCCAAACACTGCGTATAGAACAGCAACCAAACTTTGAATATGGCGTACTGGTACTGAAAGGCAACGTAGAGATTGAGGGGCATATTTACCAACAAGATCAACTGGTTAGTTTAACGGATTGCCAAACCCACGAATTTAACATCAAAGGGGAAGCGGGCAGCCATATTATGTTGCTCGGGGGAGAACCGCTCACACATAAAACCTTAGTGTGGTGGAATTTTGTCGCAGATAGTCAAGCGGCTTTGCGTCAAGCTGTGGAGGATTGGAATAATGGGCATTCGCGTTTTGGACATATTGATCTAGAAGGTACGCGCTTACGTCGCTTAATTGCACCTGAAATGCCTGCCAAATTAGTGGAATAAATGAACGTTACGCTTAAGCCCTTTGTAAAAAGGGCTTTCTTTTACAATAAAAAGTTGTGAAAAAAACACCGCACTTTTCTATTTTAGTTTCTCCCACAATTAGGCTTCCACAAAAGCCAAAGCCTGTTCCACGATTTCAATGCCTGCCCCCGTTTTATGGGCGTTTTCGCTGAGATGTCTGCGCCATTGACGAGCGCCTTTGCAATGTTGGAATGCGCCAAGCATATGGCGGGTGATGTGATTAAGATGAACGCCTTGCGCAAGTTGTTGTTCGATATAGGGGAACATTTTTTCCACTGCCTCTTTTGGATGAACAATAGGGCATTGTGGATCAAACAAGGCGTGGTCAATATAGCCTAATAAACTCGGGTTTTGATAAGCTTCACGCCCAACCATTACGCCATCCACATAACGCAGATGTTGTTGCATTTCTTCAATGGTTTTAATCCCGCCGTTAATGCTGATTAAAAGTTGTGGAAAATCCCGTTTTAGCTGATAAACACGCTCATAATCAAGGGGGGGAATTTCACGATTTTCCTTCGGGCTTAATCCACTGAGCCACGCTTTGCGTGCGTGGACGATCAATTCTTGACAGCTTGCTTGTGTCACTTTCTGCACGAAATCACAGAGAAATTCATAGCTATCAAGATCATCAATGCCAATACGGGTTTTTACCGTGACAGGAATATCCACCACAGACTGCATACGCTGCACACAATCTGCAACTAAATTCGCTTTCGCCATCAGGCAAGCACCAAACATTCCGTTTTGCACGCGATCAGACGGGCAACCCACGTTTAAATTAATTTCTTGATAACCACGCTCTGCGGCAAGTTTTGCACAATGTTGTAATTGTTCGGGATCACTCCCGCCAAGTTGAAGTGCCACAGGGTTTTCTGCCAGATCAAATTCCAAATGATCGTACTTGGCGTGAATAATTGCACCTGTGGTGATCATTTCCGTATAAAGCAATGCGTGCTGACTGAATTGGCGATGGAAATAACGGCAATGGCGCGTTGTCCAATCAAGCATTGGAGCAACAGAAAATCGCCCACGATAAAAGTGCGGTGTGTTTTTTGTTGATTTTTGTTGGGTCATTATTTGTTTTCTTCTTGTACGGCTTTTGGCTGTTCTTGTTGCTTTAACTCAGCTTGTTTTGCCTGCTCTTGAATACGCTGGCGGAAACGCCCTGCGGCAAAATGATAGAACGGTTTCGCATTAAACTGGCGTGAAATGATAGAAGCGATAAGACTACAAATCAAGAGCCAAAATAGCACGGGTTCACTGGATGTCATTTCCATTACTACCACGCTTGCTGTAACAGGGGATTGTGTTGCTCCAGCTAAGAACGCCGCCATACATAATAAAACCAGTAAACGTTGATCTACAATGCCCCCTGTAAGCGACCAGATTTGTACACCAATGCCCGCTCCCGTGGTTAATGATGGGGTGAAAATCCCCCCAGCCGTGCCTGTCCAATAAGTTGCAACGGTGGCGAATAGTTTACTTATGCCTACTTCACTCCCTATTTCGACACCACTCAATGCTTGGGTAACCACTTCATAGCCTGTGCCATAAGTTTGTCCGTGGGTGAACGTGCCAAGCCCCGCAAGGATTAAGCCTAAAATAAAGGCGGTATAAATAGGGTGACGGCGAATCCACCCGCGAATTTTAGCCGGTGCAGTGCCAGCCACCCCTTTAGCTAATAAGCGAGCAAAAATACCGCCTAAAATGCCACTTACTATGCCACATAATGCAGCCCATAAGAACATATAAGGCACGGAAGTTTCCCCTTGATAATTCGGAAAATAGGGGTTATTGCCCTCAATGGCGACCAAAATAAACCCTGCGGTGAGTACCCCGAGTAGCACACGGCGTTCCCAACGGAGCAAAATGCCACGCCCTAATTCTTCAATCGCAAAAATCACCCCAGCCAGAGGGGCATTAAATGCTGCTGCCAGTCCACCTGCTGCACCCGTTGCCATTAATTCATTGGCATTTAAGCCTTTAAATGCCAAACCGTGGCGACGACACACGTTGCCCCACGCATACATTACCGCTGCACCCACTTGTACAGAAGGCCCTTCGCGCCCCACTGATGCACCAAATAACATCGCTAAAAAGGTGAGTGGGATTTTCCACAGCGTTTGTCCAAAGGCAATGAGCTTACTTTTATTGGCGCTATACGGCATATCAATTGAGGCGATAACTTGTGGAATGCCACTGCCCGAAACATAAGGGGTGTATTTAGCGGTAAACCACGCCAAAAAAGCCAGTCCTAAAGGCAGCACAATCCATACTGCATAAGGATATTTGGCACTCCAATGGGCATTCCAATGTAAGGCTAAATCGGCAAATTTGGCAAAGCCAAGGGAGAATAAGGATACTAACGCTGCACCGATTAACAGACAGGAAAATTCAATGGTTTTACGCGAAATGCGATAGCTTTGGCGTAATTTTCGATGAATAAAATGACGAATTTTTTGGGTAAATCGCATTAACATTTTAGCTAGCAGAGATGAAAATGAATTGAGGGAAATTATAGCAATATTTTCTTATGCAAAATATGCCAAGGATCAATAAGATGAAAAATTGCTAAAAAAACACCGCACTTAGTTTCCCGTACGGTGTGATTTCATTAGGGATTAAGCCTGATCACCAAGCAATACACTTTCTAACGCAATTTCAATCATTTCATTGAAAGTCAGTTGGCGTTCTTCCGCGCTCGTTTGCTCGTGGGTACGGATATGGTCTGATACCGTACAAATGGTTAAGGCTTTTGCGCCAAATTCTGCTGCAACACCGTAGATGCCCGCTGCTTCCATTTCTACGCCTAAAATGCCGTATTTTTCCATCACATCAAACATTTCAACATCAGGGGTATAGAAAAGATCGGCTGAATAAAGGTTACCCACACGCACGTTGATGCCTTTATTTTTTGCTGCTTGTACGGCAGCTTGAGTCATTTCAAAGTCGGCAATGGCAGCAAAGTCATTATCTTTAAAACGAATACGATTGACTTTTGAATCGGTACAAGCACCTAATCCAATAATCACATCGCGTAGTTTCACATCAGCACGTACTGCACCGCACGACCCGACGCGGATAATTTTTTTCACACCATAATCGGTAATTAATTCTTTGGCGTAAATGGAGCAAGAGGGAATCCCCATTCCGTGTCCCATTACCGAAATTTTTCGCCCTTTGTAAGTGCCTGTGTAGCCTAACATATTACGCACATTGGTAACTTCTTTGGCATCTTCCAAGAAGGTTTCCGCAATGTATTTGGCACGCAATGGATCGCCGGGCATTAATACTACATCAGCAAAAGCACCTGCTGGGGCGTTGATATGTGGAGTCATAATAAAGTCCTCTTCTATTGATTAATCTTGGTTGTTGAAATTAAGGATTGATTTACCGTAATCCATTGGAGATAAGCCAAAATAGTCGGCAATAGTTTGCCCTACATCAGCAAAGGTTTCACGTTTGCCTAAAAAGGCTTTTGGTACTTGTGAGCCATAAAGCAATACGGGAATATGCTCACGAGTATGATCCGTGCCGTGCCAAGTTGGATCGCAACCGTGGTCGGCAGTGAAAATAAGCAAATCACCTTCATTCATTAAGGCTAATAGTTCTGGGATACGGCTGTCGAAATATTCTAATGCAGCGGCATAACCTGCGACATCACGGCGGTGGCCAAAATCAGAATCAAAGTTTACAAAGTTAGTGAAAACGATGGCATTTTCGCCCGCTCTTTTGACTTCTACAAGGGTTTTATCAAATAATTCTGCCAAGCCTGTGGCTTTGACTTTTTCGGTAATGCCCGTATGAGCGTAAATATCAGCGATTTTGCCGATAGAAATCACATCCCCTTGTTTTTCTTCGACTAATTTCTGTAATACGGTTTTGGCGGGTGGCTCAATGGCGTAGTCTTTACGGTTACCAGTACGAGAAAATTCGCCGGCTTTGTTGCCAACAAACGGACGAGCAATGACACGCCCAATGTTGTAATCGGCTAATTCTTCACGCACAATTTCGCATAATTCGTACAGCTTGTCTAAGCCGTAGGTTTCTTCGTGGCAGGCAATTTGGAAGACGGAATCTGCCGAGGTGTAGAAAATAGGTTTACCTGTTTTCATATGTTCTTCGCCCAGTTGATCTAAAATCACGGTACCGGATGAATGGCAGTTGCCAAGGTAACCTTCTAAGCCCGCACGTTCGACAATACGATCTAATAAAACCTGTGGAAAGCTGTTTTCGTGATCGGGGAAATAGCCCCAATCGAATAATACTGGCACACCTGCGATTTCCCAATGCCCTGACGGGGTGTCTTTACCTGATGAAATTTCTTTCGCATAAGCATACCCGCCAATCAATGCGGGGCTTGGATTAAAACCGGCTGGCAATTCGCCGCAAGATTCTTTGGCGGCTAAGCCTAAGCCCAGTTTTTCAAAATTAGGCAAATGAAGTGAACCTTTTCGCCCGTTTTTGTCTTCCAGCCCTTCGGCGCAGCGTTGTGCAATATGACCTAAGGTATTTGCGCTTTTATCGCCAAATTTTTCCGCATCTTCACTTGAACCGATACCGAAAGAGTCTAACATCATTATAAATACGCGTTTCATTTTAAGCTCCTTAATTATTGAACTCTGTGTTTGGGCTACAGAATGTTTGCTTTATTTGGAAGTGGAAAATGCTCATTGCTTCCTTATTGGAGAAATCCTAATCTCCTTGTAACATAATGATAGCAAACGTTTTCTTTGCCTTAATATGACAACACCACGAACAATGTCGTGGCGTTATCGAAAAAATGTGATGAAATTTTACCGCACTTTACAGCGCCGCACCACTTAAACCGATAAATAAACCGGCTATGGTTGCACTCATCAGATTAGCTAATGAACCTGCAATTACCGCTTTAATACCAAGACGTGCAATATCACCACGGCGACTTGGTGCCATTCCACCTAAGCCTCCAATTAAGATCGCGATAGAACTGAAATTTGCAAAACCACAAAGGGCGAAGGTAATAATTGCTTTTGTTTTATCGCTTAATTGTACCGCTGCATCCGCTGCAAGGTAAGGGGCAAATTCTAAGTAGCCAACAAATTCGTTCACCGCTAATTTAATCCCGATCATTTGACCTGCAATGCCCGCTTCGTTCCAAGGTACACCGATCACCCAAGCTAATGGGCGGAAAATCCAACCTAAAATTAAGCCAAGAGAAAGTTCTGGCATACCGAACCATCCGCCAATGCCACCTAATAAGCCATTTACTAAGGCAATTAATGCAACGAATGCAATTAACATCGCGCCCACATTCATTGCTAATTGCATACCAGATGACGCCCCTGCTGCGGCAGCATCAAGGATATTTGATGGCTGTTCTAAATCAACTTTTTCAATGTCATCATTGAATTTTTCTGTTTGAGGCACGATTAATTTTGCAAACAATAAGCCAGCAGGTGCTGCCATAAAGGATGCAGCAATTAAGTATGGCAATGGCACGCCTAAGCCAGCATAACCAGCTAATACTGAACCTGCGATAGAAGCCAATCCACCACACATCACGGCAAATAATTCTGATTCAGTCATTTTACTGACATAAGGTTTGACGACGAGTGGCGCTTCCGTTTGTCCAACAAAGATGTTTGCGGCAGCAGACATTGATTCCGCTTTGGAAGTGCCTAATGCTTTTTGTAAGCCACCACCAATAATTTTAATAATCCACTGCATTACGCCAATGTAATAAAGTAAGGAAATCAACGCAGAGAAGAACACAATAATCGGTAACACACGAATAGCAAAAATAAATCCGTCATTACCAAAAGCTTTAAATGACGCATCAGTTGCTAAACCACCGAAGACAAATTTAACCCCTTCATTCCCGTAATTTATCACTTTGCTTACGCCATTGGATAAGGCAAGCAAAATATCACGTCCAACTGGCACATAAAGAATAAATGCACCAATCAGAATTTGAATTAACAACGCCCCACCGACAGTACGCAAACTAATTGCACGGCGATTACTTGATAACAGAACGGCAATAGCAAGAAGTACAACAATGCCCAGCACACTTATTAAGCTACTCATATTAGAATTTCCTTAAATGTAAAATTGAGATAAAAACGCAAACGCATTTTACTGTTTTTTGTAACGAAATGCTTGCAAAAATGTACAAAAATGTGAAGGCAAGCGATTGCTTTGCGGTAAAAATGCACAATTTCTTAAACGTTTTAGCTATATGTTATAGAGATTAAGCAGTTGGGATTTAGGTAAATTTCCTTTATCATCATATCTCAAAGTGCGGTGCAAATTTACGATCAATTTATCTATGAAAAATCAATTTAACGTGCTTCCTCACACACCTTGGACAGCAAAAAAACATTGGTCAATTGAGTATCATTCCCTAGTAATGTTGATTATTTCTTTAACCATTTTAGGTATGGGGGAAGGCTTACTTTTACTGGCAAATTTAGGTTCAGCTCCTTGGACTGTGCTTTCGCAAGGGGTGGCATTACAAGCGGGCTTTAATGTTGGTTGGGCATCACTTATTATCAGTGCCATTGTTATGCTAATGTGGTTTCCACTTAAACTTCGCGCAGGTTTAGGAACGGTGTTAAATACCTTATTGGTTGCCTTGTCTTTAGGTATCACGGTAGACTTTATTTCCGTTCCTCATTCTATGCTGCTTCGCTTTACTTATGCCTTACTAGGTATTTTCTTATTTGGCGTAGCTTCCGCATTTTATCTCACTTGTCATCAAGGGGCAGGCCCTCGTGATGGGCTAATGGTTGGCTTATGTCAGCGATGGCATTGCAAAGTAGGTATAGTAAGAACCCTAATAGAGATTACTGTTTGTGCTATCGGCTTTTGTCTTGGGGGAACGGTGGGAATTGGAACGTTACTCTTTGCATTTAGTATTGGCTGGATTGTGCAATTAACATTAAATACCATTGGTTATTGTCTTAGGTTAAAAAAATAGTGCGGTACTTTTTGAATACTTTTTCTTTTGTGAGAAGATCTATTACACTTAGCAAAAAAGTAATTGAATAAGGATGAAATTATGCCAACAATCAGCGTTGCAATGATTATAAAAAATGAACAGCAAGATCTTGCACAATGTTTAGAAAGCGTGAAAGATTGGGTGGATGAGATTGTCATTTTAGACTCAGGTAGTACCGATAAGAGCAAAGAAATCGCGCTACAATATGGGGCTAAATTCTATGAGAATCGCGATTGGCAAGGCTTCGGCAAACAACGCCAACTGGCACAGCAATACGTAACCTCTGATTATGTGTTATGGTTAGATGCTGATGAGCGTGTTACAGATGAGCTGAAACAACAAATTCAGCAAGCTGTGGCGAAAAATTTGCCTAATGTGGTGTACGATATTCCACGTATCAGCGAAGTTTTCGGGCGTTTAATTCGTCATTCAGGCTGGTATCCCGATTATGTTGTGCGATTGTATCAAACCCAGTATGCTGGTTATAACGATGCCTTGGTTCATGAAAAAGTGATCTACCCAGAAAATACGATAGTGCAAAAACTAACGGGAAATTTGTTTCATTATCCTTATAAAAATTTACATCATTATCTGGTTAAATCAGCCAATTATGCCAGCGCGTGGGCAGAACAACGGGCAAAACAAGGAAAAAAAGCCACATTATTTCAAGGTATTACCCACGCAATCGGGTGTTTTGTCAAAATGTATTTCGTAAAAGCCGGTTTTTTAGACGGCAAACAGGGATTTTTATTGGCAGTGCTTTCTGCATTTTCTGTTTTTTCCAAATATGCTCAACTATGGTCAAAAAATATCTCTTCCCTAAATAATGATTAAAGGTGATTATATGAATAATGTTAAACCGGCGATTTTATTTATTAATATGGCAAAAGGCTTTGGCGGCGGGGAATTCCAAACCGAGCAATTAATGTTAATGTTACCTGACTATCAAGTTTACTTTTTTGGAAAAAAGAAGGGTAAATTTATCCAGAAATTAAAAGCATACAAAAATATTACTATTTTGAATTTTTTTCAGCTTATTAAACTTGTACTTAGTAAAAAAGCACTGATTATTCATGCTCAAGATGGTAGAGGTGCGCACATTGCAGGTTTCCTTAAATTGATTTCAGGTAAGCCTGTTGTAATAACAAGACATGTTGCATTTCCATTTAAACATAAATCGTCCACAAGATCTTATAAAAATGCTGATGTTTTAGTCGGTGTTAGCGAACAAGTCAGCCATAACTTAAAGGCGTTGAACAGTAATGTTAAAACAATTTATGGCTGTATAAAGCCTTTATTAGAGAATAATGAATTTGAGCAAACGTTTTTTTCAGAGAAAAAAGGGAAATTATCTATCGCTCATATTGGTAATTTACAAAAAGTGAAAAATTTTGAATTAACGATTGAGCTAGCAAAAAGCTTGCCTGAAATATTATTTTATATCGTTGGTTCAGGTGAATTAGAACAAGCCTTAAAAGAACAAGCAAAAGATTCAAATAACATTATTTTTATCCCTTTTACACCTTATATTGGTTCTGTATTTAAGCATATCAATTTGCAAATTATTCCTTCTCATTCTGAAGGTTTGGGGGCAGTAATATTAGAAGGGTACCAATATGGCGTTCCTGCACTAGCAAATTCTGTTGGTGGCATACCTGATATCATTGCAAATAACAAGACAGGCTATTTAATCAAACATAATACAATAGAATCTTATCAGTACGTTTTAACAGAATTACTTAATGCTCCAGAAAAACTTATTGAGCTAAAAGAGAATATCAAGATGTATATGCAACATAATGATTTTTCAGCACAAAATATGGCAAGACAGTATGTTGAAATTTATCGCGTTCTCTTAAAAGAGAAATCCTAGTCATTGCCGGTTATACAACAGCGAATATTTGTTGCCTTTTTAGCGAGAAAGAGTATAATCCACAGGCTTTTTGTCTATATATACAGAGAAAAAAGTAAGCATTCCCACTCCTTCGATGTGGGTTTTCTTTTTGTTTATTAAAATTAGAGGAAGGTTATGGTAACCATTCGTTTATCTCGTGGCGGAGCTAAAAAACGCCCATTTTATCAAATTGTTGTCGCTGACAGCCGTTGCCCTCGTGATGGTCGTTTTATTGAGCGTGTTGGCTTTTTTAACCCATTAGCAGCAGGTAAAGCTGAACGTTTACGCATTAATTTAGAGCGCGTAAATGCTTGGGTTGAAAAAGGGGCGACATTATCTGATCGCGTTAGCTCTTTAGTAAAAGAAGCGCAAAAAGCTGCTTAATTGCAGATTTTTCAGATTAATTAATAGGTGAATAAAATGACACAACAAAGAATCGAAGTAGTTGGGAAATTAGGTTCAACATACGGAATTCGTGGTTGGTTACGTATTTATTCATCAACAGAACAAGCTGAAAGCATTTTTGATTATCAGCCTTGGTTTTTAAAAATTAAAGGTCAATGGCAAGCAACAGAATTAGAGAGCTGGAAACATCATAATCACGAGCTTATTGTTAAATTAAAAGGTATCAATGATCGTGAAATGGCGCAAACCCTCGCAAATATTGAAATCGGTGTTGATTTAAGTGTATTCCCTCAGTTAGAAGAAGGGGATTATTATTGGCACGATTTAATTGGCTGTGATGTTGTAAATTTACAAGGTTACAAAATGGGTAAAGTGGCAGAAATGATGGAAACTGGCTCAAATGATGTCTTAGTTGTGCGAGCAAATAGCAAAGATGCTTTTGGTAAACAAGAACGGTTAATTCCGTTTTTGTATGGACAAGTAGTTAAAAGAGTAGATCTCACTACCAAGACTATTGACGTGGAGTGGGACGCTGGTTTCTAAACTCAGGCATACAGTGAGCTTTAGGTTGTAGCATTTCGAGCCTACAAATTAGGAAAATAACAATGTGGATTGGTCTTGTATCATTGTTCCCCGAAATGTTTAAAGCGATTACTGAGTATGGGGTAACGGGACGAGCCGTAAAACAAAATCTCTTGCAAGTACAGTGTTGGAATCCACGGGATTTTACCACGGATAAACATCAAACCGTTGATGACCGCCCTTACGGCGGTGGGCCTGGAATGTTGATGATGGTGCAACCATTACGAGATGCAATCCACGCCGCTAAAACGGTCGCAGGAGAGGGGGTAAAGGTAATTTATCTTTCACCACAAGGTCGTAAGCTCGATCAAAATGGTGTAACAGAATTGGCGCAAAATCAAAAATTGATTTTAGTCTGTGGTCGTTACGAAGGCATTGATGAACGAGTGATTGAAACTGAGATTGACGAAGAATGGTCAATCGGTGATTACGTTTTAACGGGTGGTGAATTACCCGCAATGACATTAATTGATGCCGTTGCACGCTTTATTCCCGGTGTATTAGGCAAACAAGCCTCCGCACAAGAAGATTCTTTTGCGGAAGGATTGCTTGACTGTCCCCACTATACTCGCCCAGAGGTACTCGATGGAATGTCAGTACCTACGGTGTTGATGTCAGGTAACCACGCAGAAATTCGCAAATGGCGATTAAAACAATCGTTATTACGAACGTGGTTAAGACGCCCTGAGCTATTGGAAAGCCTAGCTCTGACTGACGAACAACGGAAATTGCTGGCGCAAGTAAAACTTGAACAGCAAGCAAATAAAGTTGATTAGTTGAGCGCGAAATGGCTTTGTCCAGTTTCGTGAAATCATCAGTTAATACTAGGATCTTAGAAGGATTACACAATGAGTAACATCATTAAACAAATTGAACAAGAACAATTAAAACAAAACGTACCTAGCTTTCGTCCGGGTGATACTTTAGAAGTTAAAGTATGGGTTGTTGAAGGGAGCAAACGTCGTCTGCAAGCATTCGAAGGCGTGGTTATTGCAATTCGTAACCGTGGCTTGCACAGCGCATTCACTTTACGTAAAGTGTCTAACGGTGTAGGTGTTGAGCGTGTATTCCAAACTCACTCACCTGTTGTAGAAAGCATCGCCGTTAAACGTAAAGGTGCGGTTCGTAAAGCGAAACTTTACTACTTACGTGAGCGTTCAGGTAAATCTGCACGTATTAAAGAGCGTCTTGGCGATTAATTTTCCAAGCAGAAATAAGAAAGGCTTGAGAGGCATTCTCAAGCCTTTTTGTTTATTATTTGTTTTTAAAGAGGTAATTCTTTCTTCAATGCCAGTGTAATTGCTAAGGTTTGCACTAAAGTCATTGTTGCACATTGTGAGCGAAAGCCACGCACTTGGGCTTCTTTAATTACAAAAGAGACATCACTAAAAGCGATTAGAGGACTAATTTGGCTATCCGTGATTGCGATCTGCTTTACACCTTTATTTGCTGTGGTATGCATAATATCTACGGTTTCTTTCGCGTAAGGAGAGAAACTGATTGCAATGACAACATCACCCTCTTTAACTAAATTCAGTTGTTCATCAAACATTCCCCCTAAGCCATTAATTAAAAATGAACGGCAATCTAAGTGATGTAGGGCATAATCGAAATAGCTTGCTATGCTAAAGGAGCGTTTTAAGCCAATAATGAAAATATTATTCGCATTGTTTAGAATTTCCACTGCGCGTTGTATTTCTTGTTCAGAAGTTTGGTTAGCTAGTTGCTGTAAAGCTTGATGATTTGCTTGAGTAAAAATATTTAAAATATCCACCCCACTTTCCCGATTGGCCTGTTCTGGTTCAAGCTGACGAAAAAGTTGTAAGCGCTCAGTGTAATTTGCTGTTTCTTCCATTAGGTTTTCACGGAAGATTTGTTTCATTTCATTAAACCCACTGAATCCAAAAGCATTAGCAAAGCGAATTAGAGTGGAAGGCGGTACATTGGCTCGTTCAGAAATGGTGGCTACTGTATCAAAGACCACACTATTACTATTGTCTAGTACATATTGTGCCACTTGCTTTAAGCGCTTACTTAAGTTGTCATAACGCGCACGGATTTCATTTTGTAATTGGACTAATTGAGAGTTATTTTGCATTCTACTTTCCTAACGAAATAAACATTTTATAACTTAATTAATGATAGCAAAAATTTCATCTGAACAGAAAATGTTCTTTGATAAATTTTAAGGTTTTGTTGCAGTTTTATCATAAATAGAGAAAATCTTTGTGATCTACTTCTCAAATATTAATTTCATAAAATGACATTTTTGAAATATATGTTTTAATTTGACTATGATTTTATGAGTTAAGTATTTTGTGATTTCATCATCACTAAGGAAAAGCACAATGAAAACGACTGAAAAAACCTTAGATCTTATTTGTCTTGGACGTGTGGCAGTAGATTTGTATGCTCAACAAATTGGCTGTCGTTTGGAAGACGTTACTTCTTTTGCGAAATATTTAGGCGGATCGTCAGGAAATGTTGCTTATGGTACAGCGGTACAAGGTATTAAATCCTCAATGCTGGCTCGTGTAGGTGATGAACATATGGGACGTTTCTTACGTGAAGAATTACAACGAGTTGGGGTAGATACGAGTCATCTTATTACTGACAAAGCACGCTTAACTGCCTTAGTCATTTTAGGTATCAAAGATCAAGATACTTTCCCACTTATTTTTTATCGCGATAATTGTGCGGATATGGCAATTGATGCGAAGGATTTTGATGAAGCTTATATTGCTTCAGCAAAAGCGCTTGCGATTACAGGAACACATTTATCTCATCCTAACACACGCCAAGCAGTATTGACTGCCTTAGAGTATGCTGGGCGTAACGGCACAAAACGCTTGCTTGATATTGATTATCGTCCTGTTTTGTGGGGATTAACCTCTCTTGGTGATGGTGAAACTCGCTTTATTGATTCTGAAGCCGTGACTAAATCCCTGCAAGAAGTGTTACACCATTTTGACGTGTTAGTTGGCACTGAAGAAGAATTCCATATTGCCGGCGGCTCAACAGATACACTGACTGCATTAAAAAATGTGCGTAAGGTGAGTGATGCTACTCTTGTATGTAAACGTGGTGCATTAGGTTGCTCCGTGTTTGAAGGTGATATTCCTAATGATTTAGATGGGGGTATTAATGTTTACGGGGTTCGGGTTGAGGTATTGAATGTTTTAGGTGCAGGTGATGCCTTTATGTCAGGCTTATTACGTGGTTATATCAATGGAGAAAGCTGGGAGCAATGCTGCCGTTATGCTAATGCTTGCGGTGCATTAGTGGTTTCACGTCATGGCTGTGCGCCAGCAATGCCAACTAAAACAGAACTTGATGATTATCTTGCTCGAGCAGAAAGCGTGCCACGTCCTGACCTAGATTTACAACTAAATCATTTACATCGTGTCACCTCACGTAAAAAACAATGGAATGATCTCTGCATTTTTGCTTTTGATCATCGCAAACAACTTGTTGATATGGCACAAAAGTGTGGGGCTAATTTAGATAAAATTCCTGTTCTAAAAAAACTTCTCGTGCAAGCTGCTGAACAAACAGCTCAACAAGAAGGTATTTCCAACGGATATGCAGGGGTCCTCGCAGACACAACCTTTGGGCAAGCTGCACTCAATGAAATCACAGGGAAAGGCTGGTGGATAGGGCGACCAATTGAATTACCCTCTTCTCGCCCGCTACGTTTAGAGTACGGTGATCTCGGTAGCCAACTAATCAATTGGCCAGCGGAACACGTTGTTAAATGTCTTGTTTTCTATCATCCCGCAGATAATGCAGATTTACGCATAGAGCAAGACGAAATGCTCAAACAAGTTTATCAAACTTGTTGCCGTACAGGGCATGAGTTGTTGTTAGAAATTATTTTGCCTGTAGATATGGAACAAAACGAACATTATTATGCAGAAATGATTAAGCACTTCTATGCCATTGGCATTAAGCCAGATTGGTGGAAATTACCCGGTGTATCCTCACTGGCTTGGCAAGAGATCAGCAATATCATTGAACAAAGTGATCCTTATTGCCGTGGTATTCTTATTTTAGGATTGGATGCACCAGAAGAAACATTTGGACAGGTCTTTAAAGCCTCTGCTAATACACCATTAGTCAAAGGTTTTGCTGTGGGGCGTACGATTTTTGGTCAGCCATCTTACCAATGGCTATCAGGAGAGCTTTCGGATGCGCAATTGGTTGAAGCTGTATCTGAACGTTATAGACGATTAATTCGATTATGGAAAAATCGTAAAAATTAACGACACTAGGTTTGCTTTCATAAACATTGTGAGCAAGTCAAACGGCTTGCTCATTTGTTTTAGACATTGGCTAAGTGCGGTTGTTTTTTACAAATTTTCCACCGCACTTTATTTTTAGTTTCTTTAATAGACCTTTCTTTCAGCATTTTTTTCACCCCAAGTTAAAAATACATTATACTTAACGCTAAGAATTACCTTGCATCTATAACTATTTGCATAATGAAGAGAAATGCGATGACAAAACCTTTAAATATCATTTTTGCAGGTACGCCAGAATTTGCGGCACAACATTTGGCGGCCTTGTTGAATTCAGAACATAATGTAATTGCGGTTTACACCCAGCCAGATAAGCCCGCAGGACGTGGTAAGAAACTACAAGCCAGTGCGGTGAAACAGTTAGCAGAGCAGCATCAGATTCCTGTTTATCAACCTAAATCCTTACGCAAAGAAGAGGCGCAACACGCGCTCGCTGCGTTAAATGCCGATGTGATGGTCGTGGTGGCGTATGGGTTAATTTTGCCAAAAGCGGTTTTGGACGCACCAAGATTAGGCTGTTTGAATGTACACGGTTCCATTTTACCTCGTTGGCGTGGCGCTGCCCCCATTCAACGTGCCATTTGGGCAGGCGATGCTCAGACTGGGATCACCATTATGCAAATGAACGAAGGCTTGGATACGGGGGATATGCTGCATAAAGTGTATTGCGATATCAGCGCTGAAGAAACCTCTTTGAGCCTTTATCATAAGCTGGAAAAAATTGCCCCAAATGCGTTGCTTGAGGTATTAAATGGTTTAGAGGCGGGACAATTTCAGCCGGAAGTGCAAGATGATGCCTTGGCTAACTACGCCGATAAACTGTCTAAACAAGAGGCTAAATTAGATTGGCAATGTTCCGCAGTACAGCTTGAGCGTTGTATTCGAGCCTTTAATCCTTGGCCGATCAGTTATTTTGTTACGACCGATAGTGATGGCAATGAACAGGCCTTAAAGGTCTATCAAGCAACGGTGTTACCTCATCAGGATCAACTTGCGGGGACGATTTTACAGGCAGATAAAAATGGCATTCAAATTGCCACAGTCGATGGCGTGTTAAATCTTACTCAGCTTCAACCAGCGGGTAAAAAGCCAATGTCGGCACAAGATTTACTTAATGGCAGAGCAGATTGGTTCCCCATAGGTAAGGTATTAGCATAATGAAGCAAACAAAACCTCAAGCAAAAATGCCTAAAAAAAGTACCGCACTTGCTGCGAAATCCCTTTCTGTGCGAGCCGTGTCGGCACAATATCTTTTGCAAGTGTTAGATAAAGGACAATCGCTTTCTACCTTACTTGCTGAAAAAAATCCTGCGCTGAAAGAACAGGATCTTCCCTTATTACAAGAAATTTGCTTTGGTGTATGCCGTGTGTTGCCCCGTCTAACGCAAATTATTCAGCAATTAGTGGATAAGCCGTTGAAAGGCAAAACTCGCCTTGTGCATTGTTTATTGCTAGTGGGCTTGTATCAACTTTTATATTTACGCACTCCCGATCACGCGGTAGTTGATGAAATGGTAAAGGCGACGCAAAGCCTGAAATTAGACAGTTTCAAAGGCTTGGTGAATGGCGTGCTACGCCGTTTCTTACGCGAACAGGCGAATATTCTAGAGAAAGTAGATAAACATTGGCAAACCTTGCACCCAGAATGGTTAGTGAATAAGCTGAAAAAAGCCTATCCAAATTGGCGAGAAATTATTGAAGCGAATAATCAAAAACCGCCAATGTGGTTAAGAGTGAATGTGCAACATAGCAATGTTGATGATTATCTCGCTTTATTACAAAAAGTAGGCATTGACGCAGTGGCGGGAGAGCATCCACAGTCCATTCGTTTAATACAGGCAAAAAATGTGGCGCAATTACCACACTTTATGGAAGGTTGGCTCACTGTGCAAGATTTGCACGCTCAATGGTCAGCGCGATTACTTGCCCCACAAAATGAGGAAGTGATTTTAGATGCGTGTGCCGCACCGGGAGGAAAAACCACCCACATTTTAGAACTTGCCCCGCAAGCCAATGTGATCGCATTAGATGTAGAACGGCATCGCTTACAACGGGTGGAAGAAAATTTAGCACGAATGGGACAAAAAGCGTTAGTGATTTGCGGTGATGCAAGCCAGCCAGAACAGTGGCTCAGTCAGATTCAGCAACAATTCGGAGAAAGTTCGGTGCAATTTGACCGGATTTTGCTTGATGCCCCTTGCTCTGCAACAGGGGTTATTCGCCGCCACCCTGATATAAAATGGTTACGTAAAGAAAGTGATATCGCCCCTTTGGTCGCCTTACAAAAAGCCATTTTAACTGCCTTATGGCAACGTTTGAAACCTAACGGTGTGTTGCTTTATGCCACTTGTTCATTATTGCCAGAGGAAAACGGCGCGCAAATTACTGACTTTTTACAACAGCACCCTGAGGCGGAATTAATGCCACTGCCATTCCCTGAGCAAACACAAGCTGGTCATCAATTTTTTCCACAAGAAAATGGTGGTGATGGCTTTTATTACGCAAAATTAGTGAAAAAAGCGGATTAAATTTTACAATGTGGTTATGATACGAAAATAAGAAGTGCGGTGTTTTTTACGCCATTTTTTCTCCTCACAGCGCCGACTTTTAGCTGATAAAACGGTAAGAAAAAACCGATGATTTCTCATCGGTTTCGTTTTTTTATCACGCTTTATTGTTGTCATTCTGCCTTTAAACGATGTAAAAAGGCTTTTGTGCGTTCGTGTTTTGGATTGGCAAATAATGCTTGTGGCGAACCTTGTTCAACAATGACGCCACCGTCCATTACCACAACCACATCCGCCACATCTAGGGCAAATTTGATTTCGTGCGTTACCACAACCATTGTCCAACCTTCGTTAGCGAGTGCTTTCATTGTGTTTAGCACATCTTGTACTAATTCCGGATCGAGTGCGGAAGTGGGTTCATCAAAGAGCATTAATTCAGGTTGAATCGCCAGTGCGCGAGCAATCCCAACACGTTGTTGCTGACCGCCTGAAAGTTGGTAAGGATAAAGATCTTTTTTGTCTAATAATCCCACTTTTTCCAATAAGGTTTCAGCTTCTTGACGGACGATTTTGGCATCGCGTTTTTGCACTTGCACAGGGCCTTCCATAATGTTTTCCAAGGCGGTTTTGTGCGGAAATAGGTTATATTGTTGGAACACCATTCCTGATTTACGGCGCAAAGGTAAAATCTGCTTATTGATATTGTTACTTGCAAAATCGACGGTGAGTGGATTTTCTTGGGTAAATTCAATCGTGCCTTGCTCTGGTAATTCTAAGGCATTCAAACAACGTAAGAAAGTCGTTTTGCCTGAACCTGAAGGCCCAAGAATAACCACCACTTCGCCTTTGTGAATATCAAGATCAATCCCTTTTAGTACAGGATTATGACCAAAGGTTTTATGAATATTGCGTACTTTAATCATTGCCTTCCCCTATCTTGCCACATAGCGATCTAAACGTTTTTCTACCCGCGCTTGAATGATGAACAGCACAAAACAGAAACACCAATATACCAACCCTGCCTCAATATACACCGGTAAGAAATCGTAAGAGGAATTAGCGATTTGCTGAGCTACACGGAACATTTCTGTTACAGTAACAACCGAAGCAAGCGATGTATCTTTAAACAAGCCAATAAAACTGTTACTCAACGGCGGAACGGCAACACGAAACGCTTGTGGTGCAATAATTCGACGGAAAGTCTGCATATAGGTCATACCAATAGTATAGCCTGCTTCCCATTGTCCTTTCGGCACGGATTGAATTGCTGCACGCACAGTTTCTGAACCATAAGCGCCCACATTAAGGGAAAACCCAATAATTGCCGCGGGAATCGGATCGATAAACACTCCCAATGCAGGTAAGCCATAAAATACGACTGAAATTTGCACCAACATTGGCGTACCGCGAATAATTGAAATATACACTTTGGCAATGGCGAGTAGAATACGATGTAAACACCCATTAACCGGTGTTACTCGTAGCAATGCCACGCCAATTGCAATGATCATTCCCAAAAAGAAAGAAACGACAGCAAGCGGTATTGAAACCAATACCGCTGCTTTAACCATTGGGAGAAACCCATTTATCACCAGCTCAGCACGCGCATCGGTCATAAAGGGTAAGGAAGCTAAGAAATTATTTAACACTGATATCCTTTCCAAAGAATTGTTCACCTAATTTTTTCAATGTGCCGTCATTGCGTAACTCAACAATTGCGGCATTGATTTTATCTAGGGCATCATTATTGCCTTTATTAGCCACAAACCCAGCACCCACTTTATCTTCTGATTCCCAGAATGGTTTTAAACCTGAATTTGGATTTTTCTTTAAATAATCCAATAGGGCTAAGGAATCATTAAAGGTAACATCTGCGCGTTTTTGCTGAATTAATAATAGTCCTTGTGCCATACCATCAATAGGTACAATTTGCGCACCATATTTCACCGCTAGCTCACCATAGTTTGAGCTAAGTGTTTGTGCCGCTTTTAAGCCTTTTACATCTTCAACTTTTTGAAGACGATTTTCATCTTGACGCGCTAATAGCATCGCCCCAGACCAGCTATAAGGTTCTGATTTATCAAAGGTTGCCTGACGTTCTGGTGTGGTTAATGCTACTTGGTTTGCCACTAAATCAAAGCGTCCACCTTTTAGGCCTGCAAGCATTGCGTCCCATTGGGTTTCTTTAAATTCTACGGTTACCCCCAATTTTTCTGCCACAGCACGGGTAACTTCCACATCATAGCCGGTTAATTTTCCGCTCGCATCGTGATAAGTGAAAGGGGCATAAGTGCCTTCTGTACCAACCGTAATGGTTCCTTTATTATTGATACGTTCAATCAAACTTTCTGCTGCAACAGCTTGAGTTGCCGTTGTGATAGCGAAAAGTGCGGTAGAAAAAAAGGCTAATTTTTTCAACATAATAGTCTCCTTTGAGTAGATTTCGTTAAGTGCTAGGCATTGTAAAAGAAACCGCGTGATTTACAAATAACTTAAAGGAATATGTTATAAAAAAGTTAAATATACTGAATTTCTTTAACTCGCTTCGTACTTCTAAGCTCACAGTTTACCCGCTCAATGCAATCGCTTTGAGCGGATCATTGAGATTAAATAATTCGTGAGAACTGCTGACGTCTGGCTTGTTGTCGTGAATAGGTATCAAAACATAAGCAAATATTGCGGATGAGCAAATGTCCCACTGGTGAAACCTGTAAGCCTTGATTGCCTATTTCAATGAGTCCATCTTCCGCCAGAGGGGCAAGCAATTCCAGATCTTCTGCAAAATGAGTTTTGAAATCAATGCCATATTGCTGTTCAAAAGGGGCATAATCCAGTTTGAAATTACAAATAAGTTGTTTGATCACATCACGGCGTAAGCAATCTTCTTGGCTCATAACAAAGCCTTTGTGAAGTGCGGTGCTTTTTTGTTCAATATCTGCGTAATAGTGTTTTAGCTCTTTTTGGTTTTGTGCATAAGTATCACCCAGCAAGCTAATTGCAGAAACGCCAAGCCCAAGCAAATCACATTCTTCTTGTGTGGTGTAACCTTGGAAATTTCGGTGTAGCACGCCATTTTGTTGGGCAATCGCTAGCTCATCATCCGGTTTGGCAAAATGATCCATTCCAATAAAGCGGTAACCCGCCTGACCTAAGGTTTCAATGGTCTTTTGCAAAATAGTGAGTTTGGTCTCTGGTGCAGGTAGTTGATCCTCTTTGATTTTTGCCTGCCCCGCAAAGCGACTTGGTAAGTGCGCATAGTTAAACACGCTCAAACGATCGGGATTCAGTTCGATCACTTTTTGCAAGGTAAACATAAAACTTTCAACGTTTTGCAATGGCAGGCCATAAATCAAATCTAGATTGGTGGACTGAAAGCCTAAAGTGCGTGCGCGTTCTAACAAAGCGTGAATAAAGTCTTCATCTTGCTCACGGTTTACTGCTTTTTGCACTGCTTTATTGAAATCCTGTACACCCATACTAATTCGGTTAAAACCGATTTTGCGTAAGTGATCAAGGGTTTCCAATTCAATTTTGCGTGGATCCATTTCGATACTAATTTCTGCGTTATCACAAATCTCGAAATGCTCTCGCAACATTGCCATTAAACGGCTGGATTGTTGCTCAGTGAGATAGGTTGGTGTGCCACCACCCCAATGGACTTGGGTAACCTTGCGGTTGCGAAAAAGTGCGGCACGATTTTTAATTTCTTTTTCTAAATAATCGAGATAAATATCCGCTTTGTGCTGATGACGCGTAATGATTTTGTTACAAGCACAGAAATAGCATAATTTATGGCAAAACGGGATATGCACATAAAGGGAAAGCGGACGATCTGGGTAACGCCCTGCTGCCGCTTGAAAATCCTGTTCATTATAATGTTCATTAAATTCTAGCGCCGTTGGGTAAGAGGTGTAACGTGGCCCAGAATAGTTATATTTTTGAATTAACGCGGAATCCCACATAGTTCCAGACATTAATTTCCCCCTAAATATTTTCAATATCAAGCAATAATTGATTTAATTCCAACAAAATTTTTGGCTCTAACTTTGCCTCAGCACTTTCACGTGTGAGATCTAAACGCATACGCTCGTTCTTTTTTAACGCTTTCCGTGCTTGATGCGTTGGCATTTCCTTCACCACCTCATAAAGTTCTGCCATAGCAGGGTAAGCGGTGATTTTTAGCCCCAAAGGATCGAGTAACATTTTTAGCCGAATCGCCCCTTCAGACAAATTGCAATCACCATTTTGCATTGCCCGAGCGATAATCTCAATACTCTCTTTGAGGCGTTTTACACGAGCCAAACGCGCATTCTCTAACTGCTGTTTTTGTTGCTTTAAGGCACGCAACAATTTCACCGCATAAGCGGTTAATCCCACAATAATCAAAAGCCCGAGGGCAACTAAAAGGTAAATCCACATAAATTATTTAAACTGATTAATATCAATGGTTTCAAAAGTGCGGTATAAATTTTCCGCATTTTCTTCATCGTCGCGGATGCCAAGTTGATCCATAAGCTGTGCAATGCGATCTAAACATTCATCCACAAAGGCCTGATCTTGACGGCTTAAGGTTTTACCTGCTTCAAGCTCATCTAATAAGTCATTCAAGCATTCATTATTTTCAAGCTGTTCAAGTTCCACCATTGGATCAAGGGCTTTCTGTTTTTCTACCGCAACGGGCGGAATGGTCATCCCTTTTTCAGGTTTATTGACGAACTCTACCACGAGTGGAATTTTCTTGCGGCTGCCTACACGAGGATCTAACTTCACTTGTTGTTGCAAGGCGTTATTTTCTTCTTGGCGGCTATGGCGAGAACCTGCGGCTAAGCCTTTATGTTTTTTCTTTCTTTTTTCCTCACGCGCTTTGGCATCTAATTCATAACGTGTTAGTTTGCGTCCACGTCCAGTTGGGACGTTTTGTGTTGGTTTATCCGCCTTGCGTGTTGGCATAATATCCGTAATACGGCGTGTTTTCTTTTGACGGGACATAATTTATCTCAAATAAAAATGAATAAGGGAGAATTGTAGCATTAAATCACCAATTCTCCGCATTATTTCTGTGATTGGTCATAATCAATTAAAATGGTACTTCTGCGGTAAAATTCATTATTTCGCCCGTTAAAGGATGGCGAATCTGTAAAGATTGCGCGTGCAAGCATAAACGTGGCGACATTGCTTTCGCTTGTGGATGCGCATAAAATTTATCACCTAAAATGGGATGACCAAGAGCGAGCATATGTAACCTTAATTGGTGCGAACGCCCTGTAATGGGGGTAAGTTGCACCCTTGTACTGTTATTGGGTAAGCGTGCTAAAACCTCAAAATTTGTTACCGCACTTTTACCTAGCTCAAAACAAATCTTCTGTCTTGGACGATTTTCCCAATCGCAAATCAGTGGCAAATTCACCGTGCCACTTTCCTGCTGTAAATGTCCCCATACTAAGGCTTGGTAAGATTTCTTCGGCTCACGCTCACGAAACTGGCGTTTGAGTTCTTTGTCCGCAAGTTTACTCATCGCAAACAACAAAATCCCACTGGTTGCCATATCAAGACGATGCGCTGGCTCGCAAAAACCATATTTTTCTTTCACTCGCGACATTGCACTGTCGTAATATTGCGGTTGATTTCCCGGTACGGAAAGCAAACCGCTCGGCTTATTGAGCAATAAAATATGGTTATCGTGATAAATCACCTCTAACCAAGGTTCACGTGGGGGACGGTAGTCAATTAATGCCATTATTTACTCTTATTACTGATAATCACACGCAGGCTATCCAAGCGCCAAGTTGCTTTTTGCAAATACTGCACAATTTGCTCTCGCTCTGCGCTGAGTGCGTCAATTTCATTTTGGCGAATCGTTTTATTCACTTGCTTTAACGCTTGCAAACGGGTTAATTCGCTATCCAAACGTTGTGTGGCTTTCTGCTCAGCTTGCTGAATAAATTCCTCAGCTTGTTGAGCCATTTTCCGATCGCCTGCTTTCAATAATTGTTCAATATTGGCGCGCAACATTTTGATCACCTTGCTCGCCATTTGTTTTGCCATAGGTTTAAGTTGTTTTTGTAACAACTCAAAGCCCACTTTTTCCGCGAGATTATTTCCTTTACCATCAATTAATAAGCGTACTGGCGTTGGTGGCAAGAAACGTGTGAGCTGTAATCCTCTTGGGGCTTGTGCTTCCACAATATAGATAAGTTCCAACCACATCGATCCCACTGGCAATTCATTATTGATGAACAATGATACGGCAGTTTTACCAATCTCGCCATCAGTAATCAAATCTATGCCATTGCGAATCATCGGGTGATCCCACGTGAGAAATTCAACCTCTTCGCGTGCTACTGCTAAATGACGATCAAAGGTAATAGTTACCCCCTCTTCTTTTAAGCCCGGAAAATCTGGTACGAGCATTGTGCCTGTTGGATGAATGACAATGCTTTTTTCACCTAAATCTTCCTGTTCCACGCCAATAATATCGAACAAATTCAAGGTGAAATTAATTAATTCGCTTGATCCATCTTGCGCGCCAATGGCATCTGCCAAGGCTTGGGCGTGTTCGCCCCCATTAGAGTTGATTTCCAATAGGCGATCGCGTCCTTGATCAAGCTGGCCTTTCAGTGCATCACGTTCAAGGCGAGTTTGTGCAATAAATTCATCAAAGTCCGTATTTTGTTCATTATGCTGTAAAAAATCTTGTAATTTTACACCGCACTTTTCAAATAACGTTGCCCCCATTGGGCAGGTTTCTTCAAACGCATTTAGCCCTTGATGATACCATTTCGCCAGTAGAACCTGTGGGCTATCGGCAAAACAAGGCGCATAAATCTCAATGTCTTGAGTTTGTCCGATACGATCTAAGCGTCCAATGCACTGTTCCAATAAATCAGGATTATCCGGCAAATTAAACAGCACGAGATGATGGGCAAACTGGAAATTTCGCCCTTCTGATCCAATGCTGGAAGTCAGCAACACTTGCGCTCCTTCTTCTTGCTGAGCAAAATAGGCGGCAGCTTTATCCCGTTCCACAATCGACATATTTTGATGAAATACCGCACTGCGAATTGCCTCTTTTTCGCGTAATGCTTTTTCTAACTGAATAGCTGTATTGGCTTGATGACAAATCACCAACACTTTTTCTTCACGATAAGATTGTAAAAAATCAATCAACCATTCCACACGAGGATCAAAATCCCACCACGCGGCATCTGGATTCATTTTTTGGAAGATCTGCTCAGGATAAAATAAATCACTGGTTTTTACCTCACCTAGCATTTTCAACACACCAATCGCATTACGATATTGTTTTGGCATTGGCAAGGTGATTTCGTGATAATGACGCAATGGGAAGCCTTTCACCCCTTGACGCGTATTACGAAATAACACACGGCTTGTACCGTGGCGATCGAGTAAATTTTCTATCAGCGTTTGGCGTGCTTGCCCTTTTTTCTCGCAATGTTGAAGATCTGCCAATAACGGGTCTATATCCTGATCGGAAAGCAATTCGGCTAAATGTTTTTCTTCTTGCGTGCTTAATGGCTGTTCACTCAGTAATCCTTTCACCGCTTCAGCCACCGGTTGATAACGCTGTTGTTCTTGCACAAAGGCGTCATAATCATAAAAGCGATCAGAATCGAGCAGTTTTAAGCGTGCAAAATGACTTGCTTGCCCTAGCTGTTCAGGCGTTGCGGTCAGCAATAACACGGCTGGAATATGGTTTGCCAGCTGTTCCACCATTTGATACGCCAAACTAGGTGCGTGTTCCGACCATTCAAGATGATGGGCTTCATCCACAATGAGCAAATCAAATTCTGCCTTCACAAGCTGCTCAGCACGTCTGGGCTTTTGAATGAGCCAATCTAGCGCACAAATAATCAAGGATTCTGTTTTAAACGGATTGGCGGCCACACCACCGTCAAGCCCATCAAAATCCGCACAACGTTCTTCATCAAAAAGTGAAAAATGTAAGTTAAAACGGCGTAGCATTTCTACTAGCCATTGATGTTGCAAGGTTTCTGGCACAATGATAAGTACTCTTTCTGCTCTTTCCGCAAAAAGTTGCTGTTGTAAAATCATTCCTGCTTCAATGGTTTTCCCTAACCCCACTTCATCAGCAAGTAATACGCGTGGCGCAATACGTTGCCCGACTTCTTGCGCAATATGAAGTTGATGTGGAATTAATCCACCACGAATCCCTCGCAAACCACGCAATGGCGATTGATATTGTGCTTGACGTTGTTGCAAGGCACGATAACGCAACACAAAATGCGAAACACGATCAATCTGCCCAGCAAATAAACGTTCTTGAGGCTTGCTAAAGGTAATTTGCGCACTGAGATCAGCTTCTTGCAATAGCGTTTCTTGCCCGTCTTCTTTTTGTACCAAATAAAATGCCAGTCCATTATGATCTAACACTTCAAGTACTTTTCCCTGCCAACCCTCTTTATGGCGAATTTCATCGCCTACGCTAAAAACCACTCGTACTAATGGGGCATTATCTAAGGCATAAATGCGAATTTCTTCGGCAGCAGGAAAATTGACCGTTACGGTACGATGATTAACTTCTGCAACCACCCCCAAGCCCAGATCATTTTCACTTTCACTAATCCAACGCTGACCAACTACAAAGGACATAAAATTTTCTCTTATTATTACTCTTACTTAATTGCTAACGTTTTATAGGTAAAGCATTTCGCGAATACTCAACCATCAAAAAGGGCGGCTATTTTAACGATCTTGCCACAAAAAAGAAATGAAAATATATACAACAAAAATGTGATTAAAATCACGTAAAGTAAATAAAAATGTAGCTTATCCTTGACTTTTAAAAAGTGCGGTGTAAAAATCGCAAGGTTTTTATTTCACTTATTGAGGATAATACAATGCGCTTATCTCAGACGCTTAAAAATGAATTTTTTGGTGGCTGGAAACCCTTTGAAGTTGTCTGGCTTTTCTTGTTTATTGCGGCACAGGTTTATGCCTATGTGCAATCCCCCGTTTCGTGGTTAGAAGCGCTCGCGGGTATTTCAGGGATTTTATGCGTGGTCTTTGTTGGGAAAGGGAAAATCAGTAACTATTTCTTCGGTTTGATTTTTGCTTATAGCTATTTCTATGTGTCTTTAGACAATAAGTTTTATGGCGAAATGACCACCACGCTTTATGTTTATATCCCTGCGCAATTTATCGGTTATTTCTTATGGAAAGAAAATATGCGTAATAACGCAGAACAAAGTGAAACGGTAATTGCTAAATTTCTCACCTTAAAAGGCTGGACAACCCTCATCACCCTTGTGGTACTAGGTTCTGCTACCTTTATTAGTATTTTAAAAACCACTGATGGTAATTCAGTTGGCTTAGATGGTGTTACCACGGTACTTGTTATTGCCGCACAATTATTGATGATTTTGCGTTATAGCGAACAGTGGATTTTATGGATTATTATCAACATTCTGTCTGTCATACTATGGGCAGAAACCCCCGCTATGTATTTAATGTACGGTGCTTACTTGCTTAATTCATTATACGGCTATTACAACTGGTCGAAACTTGCAAAAAATGCCTAAAAAAGACCGCACTTAACTTAAAAACGAAAAACTTGGCATAATAGCCAAGTTTTTTTATGTATTTAAGATGGTTAGGCAATTTCTTCTACATTAACCCAACGTTTTTCACGATAAGACACTGCTATTGCATCAAGAACACGAGAAACCTTAAAGCCTTCTTCAAAATCAGGATACATTGGCTTATTATTTGCTATACCATTGATAAGATCTCGAATTTCCACTGTTTTTTGATCATTAAAACCAATACCATGCCCAGCACTTACACAGAAATGCTTATAATCAGGGTGAAGTGGGCCGGTAAGTAAAGTTTTAAAACCTTGTCGTGCTGGATCATCTGAGTGAAGATATAATTTTAGTTCAGCCATTCTTTCTTGCGTGTAGCTGATAGTCCCCTTAGTTCCGGTTATAACATAACTTAGTCCCATTTTACGTCCACAAGCAATGCGAGAAGTTTCAATCGTTCCCATACAACCGTTAGCAAAACGTACGATTGCTGCCGCTTGATCTTCATTTTCTACTGGAAGCTGTTCATTCAAATTTTGTGGATTTGGACGCATTTTGATTACAGTATCCATATCTCCAACTACACGTTGAATTTGGCTACCTACAAGATACTGTGACATTTGTATAATATGTGCCGCGAGATCACCTAGCGCACCCAGTCCTGCTTTTTCTCGAATACAATGCCAATCTCTTGGTGTATTGGGATCGGCGAGATAATCTTCATTATGTGTTCCATAAAAATGAATAATGTCCCCAATTTCTCCTCGCGCTATGATTTCTTTCGCAAGCTGAGTGGTTGGATTCTTAATATAATTAAATCCTACAAGGGTTTTTACCCCTGCTTTTTTTGCAGCTTGATACATTAATTTGGCATCTTCCGCAGTTAACGCAAGAGGTTTTTCTGAATAAATATGTTTACCTTGCTCAATTGCTGCTAAGGCAATTTCTTTATGTAGAAAGTTGGGGGTACAAATATCTACCACATCAATATCAGGATCTTGTACCACATCACGCCAATTTCCTGTAGATCGTTTAAAGCCAAAGGCTTTGGCTTTTTCGGCGGCTAACTCAGGCGTTATTTCAGCTAGATAATCACATTCTAACTCGGCATCTAGCGGGAAAACCGTTGGCGCTTGCGCATAAGCAATCGCATGACAACGCCCAATATATCCTGTACCAATTAATCCAATTCTTACTTTTTTCATTTCTTTTTCCTTATGCAAGAAAAAAAGAGATTTCCATCACAGAAATCTCTTTTATGTTTTTATTATAAGGTTGGCATACTAAATGCTGCTTGAGAGTCCATATTTTGTTCTGGCCAACGTGTCGTCACAGTTTTCATCTTAGTATAGAAACGCACGCCATCTGGACCATATACATTTAATGCGCCAAAAGCTGAACCTTTCCAACCACCAAAACAATGGAACGCCATCGGAACTGGAATTGGGATATTCACTCCAATCATTCCAGCTTGAACACGATATGAGAATTCTCGAGCCGCTGCACCGCTATTGGTGAAAATAGCAGCGCCATTACCAAACTGGTGATCATTGATTAAACGCATTGCATCTTCAAAGTTTTTCGCTCGAACAATACCTAGCACAGGGCCAAAAATTTCTTCTTTGTAAATAACCATATTCTCAGTAACGTGATCGAATAATGTACCTCCAATAAAGAAACCATCTTCATAACCTGCTGGTTTTTTATTACGTCCATCTACGACTAAAGTAGCACCTTCTTCCACACCTTTATCAATGTATTTCGTTACATTGTTGAGATGTTGCTGTGTAATAAGGGGGCCAAAATCCATTTCTTTTTCGCCCTCTGTTGGAATACCTGGTCCATAGCGTAAGGCTTCTACTTTTGGTTTGAGTGCTGCCACTAATTTATCCGCAGTGTCATCGTCAATGGTTACTGCAATTGGTAGTGCCATACAGCGTTCACCAGCCGCACCAAAAGCGGCGCCTAGTAAGGCATCTGCAGTAGCATTAATATCCACATCAGGCATCACTAAACCGTGATTTTTCGCAGCGCCAAGTGCTTGTACACGTTTACCGTGTTCAGAACCCACTTTATGGACATATTCTGCCGCTGTTGTCGAGCCAACAAAACTCACTGCTTTAACACGTGGATCTCGCAATAAAATTTCATTATCGTGGCGATCCCCGTGAACGACATTAAACACACCATCTGGTAAACCTGCTTCTTTTAATAATTCAGCAAGACGAATAGAAAGTGAAGGATCAGTTTTTGCAGGTTTCAAAATAAAGGTATTACCACAAGCTAATGCCACGGGAAACATCCACATTGGCACCATTGCAGGAAAGTTAAATGGGGTAATACCAATACAAACGCCTAAAGGTTGCATTGTGGAATGAATATCAATACCTCGTCCTGCTTGCTCTGAAAACTCACCTTTTAGTAAATGTGGGATACCACAGGCAAATTCGACGACTTCTAAACCACGAGTTAATTCACCACAAGAATCAGAATAAACTTTACCATGCTCTTCAGTAATTAAACGAGCTAGAGAATCCCAATCACGCTGTAATAGTTCTTTAAACTTAAATAACACTCTCGCTCGACGTAGTGGCGAAGTCGCTGCCCATTCAGGGAAAGCTTTTTGTGCCACCTCAACAGCCTCCAATACTTCTGCTTCCGTACTCATATGCACTTGTCGAATTTGTTTTCCTGTTGCAGGGTTAAAAATTGGCCATACTTTTTCGCCCTTACTTTCAACCTGTTTTCCATTAATAAAGTTTAAAACGGTTTCCATTCTTTGCTCCTTAATCTAAAAGTGAAATGAATGATTCATCTGATTATGCTTGGCACAAAGTCAAGTGAGAATTAGATTAGAATAATGAAACAAATTTTTCAATTCATCTTGCGTAAAAATGAAATAATTATTTCATTTTTGTGATCTACGTTGGATATTTGACAATTTTTTCTAACAGTATTTCACCATCTGATCTATGATTTGGGCAAAATCTACCTAATAGTCTAAGATGAGAGGTTAATATGAGCTATCTATTATCAAAATCAGCCAAACAAAATCCTGCGCCTAATGGTCTAGTACAAAAAATAACACCTAAGAGTGCTAATTGGGAATATGTTGGGTTTGAATGTTATCACCTGCAATCTAATCAAAGTTTGAGCTTTGATACAGAAAATACTGAAGTATGTTTTGTAGTTTTAGCGGGGAAATGCACGATTTCGACAGCGGGACAAGTCTTTAAACATATTGGTAAGCGCCAATCCCCTTTCGAGCGTATTCCACCTTATTCTCTTTATGTCCCTCATCATCATCAAGTTGAAATCGAAGCTGAAAGTTATTTAGAATTAGCCGTTTGCCGCGCACCAAGTGAAGGTAATTTATCTGTACGTTTAATCACACCTGAAGATGTTGGTGTTGAGCAACGAGGATTTGGTAATAATAAACGCCTTGTGCATAATATTCTGCCAGAAACGGAATCCGCTGATGCCTTATTAGTTGTAGAAGTATTTACCGACGAAGGAAACACGAGTTCATTTCCGAGCCATAAACACGATCAAAAAGATAGTGAAGCTGAAACTTACCTAGAAGAAACCTATTACCACCGTTTTGAACCAGCTCAAGGATTTTGTTTGCAACGAGTTTATACTGATGATCGTAGCTTAGATGAATGTATGGCTGTTTATGATGGCGATGTTGTGCAAGTTCCAAAAGGTTATCATCCTGTTGCGACCATTGCGGGTTATAACAATTATTATCTCAATGTTATGGCAGGCCCTGTTCGTAAATGGCGGTTTACTTGGGAAACAGATCACCAATGGATCAATAGCCAGGAATATGCAGATAAATTTTCTAAATAGAAAAGATATCTTCTTGAAACTAAGTGTAGTGTAAATTTGGGAAGCAGATCAAAATTCACCATTTTTACACCGCACTTTTGTTTAGCTCTATTTTTAACACCTCTTTATCCCTATTAAATCAATAAAAATTATCGTTTAGCCAAATTTGCCTCAATACTGCTATGATTTGGGGAAATTAATCTCCTATATCACTCACTAAGGAAAAAAAATGACTGACAATTCAATCAAAAAATGCCCAGTTACCCATTTAACGACAGACTTTGGGGCGCCAGTGGTGGATAACCAAAATAGTTTAACGGCAGGACCACGTGGTCCACTTTTAGCTCAAGATATATGGTTACAAGAAAAATTAGCGAACTTCGTACGTGAAGTGATCCCAGAACGTCGTATGCACGCCAAAGGTTCTGGCGCATTCGGTACATTCACGGTCACCCACGATATTACTCAATATACCCGTGCAAAAATTTTTAGTGAAATTGGTAAGAAAACTGAAATGTTTGCACGCTTCACAACCGTAGCGGGTGAGCGTGGGGCGGCTGATGCAGAACGTGATATTCGTGGTTTTGCACTGAAATTTTATACCGAAGAAGGAAATTGGGATATGGTAGGCAACAATACGCCTGTCTTCTTCTTACGCGATCCGCGCAAATTCCCAGATCTGAATAAAGCAGTAAAACGCGATCCTCGTACTAATATGCGTTCAGCAACGTATAACTGGGATTTCTGGACATTGTTACCAGAAGCACTTCATCAAGTCACCATTGTTATGAGCGATCGAGGTATCCCTGCCAGCTATCGCCATATGCACGGTTATGGTTCACACACTTATAGCTTTATTAATGCTGAAAATGAGCGCTTTTGGGTGAAATTTCACTTCCGTACACAGCAGGGTATTAAAAATCTTACTGATGCCGAAGCGGAAGCTATTATCGGTAAAGATCGAGAAAGCCACCAACGTGATTTATATGAAGCGATTGAGCGTGGTGATTTTCCAAAATGGACAATGTTTGTACAAATTATGCCAGAACAAGATGCGGAAAAAGTGCCTTATCACCCTTTTGATCTTACCAAAGTATGGCCCAAAAAAGATTATCCATTAATTGAGGTGGGGGAATTTGAACTTAATCGTAATCCAGAAAACTTCTTTTTAGATGTAGAACAATCGGCGTTTGCACCAAGCAATTTAGTGCCGGGAATTAGTGTATCACCAGACCGTATGCTACAAGCGCGTTTATTCAACTATGCCGATGCACAACGTTATCGTTTAGGGGTAAACTATCAGCAAATCCCTGTTAATCGTGCGCGTTGTCCAGTACATAGCAACCATCGTGATGGGCAAGGACGTGTAGATGCAAACTATGGTAGTTTGCCACATTATGAACCAAATAGTTTCAGTCAATGGCAAGAGCAACCACAATACAAAGAACCGCCGTTGAAAATCACAGGGGATGCAGACTTTTGGAATTATCGTGAAGATGATGCAGATTACTTCAGCCAACCACGTGCATTGTTCCAATTAATGACTGCCGAACAAAAACAAGTGCTATTTGAAAACACTGCACGTGCCTTAGGTGATGCGCCAGATTTCATCAAACAGCGTCATATCGACAACTGCACCAAGTGTGATCCAGCCTATGGCGCAGGCATTAAGAAAGCATTAGGTTGGGCATAATCCCTCATCAATAAAAGTAGCCTTGCTCACTCTGCTCCTAGAAGTTGAAAAAATAATCAATGCTAGGAGCAGTGATCTGATCCCAAAAAGTTCCCATTCTTCTTGAAAGAATGGGATTTTCAGTTTAACTTTTAGACAGCAAAAGACCAACTTAAAACGTTGTGGAAATGGCGTAGGATTTAGGGCTTATCTGATATAGCCCCTAACGTTTTGTATGTTTGCTTATATTTTCTATAACGTTGGTACTTATTTCTTCCACTTATTAATCATCATTCTCTTAAAGGAAGAATCTAGTGGTCATATTGGAAAAGAAACAAGAATGAACATTTTTGAAATCAAATCCCTAATCCTTGACGAATAAGCTGTTCTTTTAACAATCCAAACTGATTTGTGGCGCGAAGTCCGATACCGCGGGCGAGTTTTTTTAGTGGATTGTTGCCGGCAAAGAGATCTTTTAAGCCTTGCATTGCGATGAGCATTTTTACTGCTTCTGTTTTACGCGTACGTTCGTAGTAACGCAGATTGCGATATTCGCCGATGTCTAAGCCTAATGCAACGTGTTTTTCAATTTCTTGGGCAAGCAGTAACGCATCTTGCAAGCCTAGGTTTACCCCTTGTCCTGCCAGTGGATGAATGGTGTGAGCCGCATCGCCAATTAAAGCGATACGCGGCTGCGCGAAGTTGCGTGCATAGCGCGCGGTGAGTGGAATCGCTTGACGTTCGCTTTGACATTCGCATAGCCCAAGCTGATTATCAAAAGCAATGCTTAGCTGTTTGTTGAATTGTGCAAGATTGCAATCACGAAGTTGTTTAGCCTGTTCTGGCGGAAGGGACCACACAATAGAACAGAGATTTTCTTGATGTAACGGTAAGAATGCCAAAATGCTGTCGGGGGCAAAAATTTGTCTTGCGCAATGTTGGTGTGGCTCTGCGGTTTTGACGTTGCAGACCAACGCATATTGCCCGTAATCACGGAAAATAAGCGGAATATTGGCTTTTTGCCGCAGCCAAGAATTTGCTCCATCTGCGCCCACAACTAATTTTCCCACTAATATTTGCCCATCAGTTAAGGTAAGAATCGCGCTGCTTTCGTTAATACCGATATTCTGAGCCGTCTCGGTGAAAATCTCGATATTCTCTTGTGCGTCCACTTGTTGCCAAAGGCTATGCTGAATGATCGGATTTTCCACAATATGCCCAAGGTGAGAAATACCTAACCCTTTGGTATCAAATTCAATTTTGGCAAAGCTATCTTTTTCCCACACAGACATTTTATCGTAAGCCGTTGCGCGCGTAGTTTGAATGGTTTGCCACGCATTGAGTTCTTGCAGAAAATGCTCACTGGCAAGGTTCAAGGCGCTCACACGATAAGCGATATGCGTGGAAGAAAAATGCGGCGGATGAGATTCGATTAGGGCGATGCGTATTGCGGTATGTTTTAATTTGGCGGCAAGTGCCAGCCCCACCATTCCACCACCGATAATAATGAGATCAAAATTTTTCATTGTGCTAACCACCCTAATGTCGGTTTGATAAAGTGTTGTTTGAGTAAATGAGATTGCGCCATTGCCATTAGCCCCAAATTTCGTCCAATTTGTAATGGCAATAATGTATTGGCAAAGAGCGAAACCAAGCCGTCCGTTAAGTTGATTAACTGCGTTTGATCCGCTTGGCGTGCTTTTTCATATTGCTTTAATAAGGCGTATGTGCCGAGATCTTGCCCTTGCATAAAGGCTTGGCTTAATAACTTGGCAAGGCAAATGACATCACGCATCCCCAGATTAAAGCCTTGTCCCGCAATGGGATGTAAGGTTTGTGCAGCGTTACCGACCAGCGCAGTGCGGTGATGAATATGCTGGCTGGCTTGATATAACGCCAAAGGATACGCAAAACGCTTGCCGCATTGCTGCAATTTGCCGAGCCGCCAGCCGAAGTGTTGTTGCAAACGAGCAAGAAAGGCGTCGTCTGTTAGCCCCATTAAATATTGAGGATCTTTCACGCACCAGACTAAGGACATCAAATGATCCGTCATCGGTAATAATGCGAGCGGACCTTCCGCAGTGAAACGTTCAAACGCACGCTGTTGATGAGGCTGTTGCACTTGAAGATTGGTGATAATCGCCGTTTGTTGATAATCACGCACCTTGTTGATGGCGATGTTGGCTGATTTTGCCACCAAAGATTGGGTGCCATCCGCGCCGATAATAAGCTGACAAGATAAAGTGCGGTGGTTTTTTAGCGAAATTTTCACCCGCTCTTTATCAAACTGAATTTGTGCAATGTTCATCGGGGAAAAATAATCAATGTTGTCATAGTGTTTGATTGCCGCAAGCAATATTTCGCCCATCGGCTGCAATGCAACCACTGCACCCAGTTGTTTTAACTGAAATTCATCGGCGTGAAATTCCACTAAGCCACTATGACCTTTATCAGACACGTGAATATGCTCAATAGGGCAGGCAAGGGGAGACATTTGTTGCCATAATGATTGCGTATTAGGTAAAGTGAGCCGAGCAAGTTGTTGGCAAGTTCCCGCCGAAAGGGCAATGCAACGCGCATCAAAACCGCTTTGCTGATGCTGTTGCGGCGCTTGTTTTTCTAGTAACGCAATGCGCATTGTGCCTTGTGTTTGCGCACTTAAGGCTAAAGCGAGGGTGCAACCTGCCATTGCGCCGCCTACGATAATCACATCATAATGCTCAATTTGTTCCATTTCTGCCCCATTTTAATTTTACGCGTTCTGTGCCATCACTTGTTCGATTTCATCAATTTCTTTTGGTACGGCACTGGTTAGCACTTTGTTGCCATATTCTGTGATCACAATATCATCTTCAATACGAACGCCAATGCCTTTATATTGCTCAGGCACATCCGCATTGGTTGGAATATACAAACCGGGTTCCACCGTTAGCACCATACCTACTTCTAATGGTCGATCGCGTAATTTGCTGTCTGTTTTAAGGCTATAACGCCCCACATCGTGGACATCAATGCCAAGCCAATGACCTAAACCGTGCATATAAAAGGCTTTGTAGGCTTCCTCTGCAATCAGTTGTTCCACCTCGCCTTGCAAAATACCCAAACGTACCAAGCCTTCCACTTTAATGCGGATAACGTCTTGATTCACTTGCTGAATATTATTGCCTGCCACCAAAGATTTTATGGCGTGTTTTTGTGCATTTAGCACGATTTCATAAATATCTCGCTGGGCTTGGCTGAATTTGCCATTAACGGGATAAGTACGCGTAATATCGCCAGCATAGTAGGCAAATTCACAGCCTGCATCGACTAGCACTAATTCGCCCTCTTTCAAAGGCTGATCATTTTCATTGTAATGCAGAATACAAGCGTTATCGCCTCCTGCAACAATACAGTTAAAAGAAGGGAAACGTGCGCCAAAACGGTTAAATTCGTGCAGCAATTCTCCTTCAATTTCAAATTCTAAGCGGTTTGGACGCGTTTGTTTCATTGCGTGTAAATGCCCAAGGGCGGTAATTTGCCCTGCTTGTTGTAATAAGGCAATTTCATTCGCTGATTTGATTAAACGCATTTCATCTACATAGTCTGCCCAATTAAAAACTTGCGAAAATTGCACCGCACTTTCTTTAAGCCGCTGATTACCCCAAGGCTGAGAGACGGGGTTATGGTAAAGTGCGGTGAAATTTTTGCTGATTTTTTGCCATTGTGGCACAAAATCTTCAATACAATAGGCTTCGTCTAGGTTTAATTTAGCCGCGGCACTTTCCACGCCCAAGCGACGTCCGTTCCACGTTTCCATTAGAGGATCAGAAGGACGTAAAAACAATAGGGTGCGAGCGTGTTGTGCCGTTTTGGCTAATACCAAAATCGCATCAGGTTCATTAAAGCCGGTGAAATACCAAAAATAGCTGTCTTGGCGGAAGGGATAATGGTTGTCGTTGTTACGCACCTGTTCTTGTGCCGAGAAAATAATGGCTAAGGAATTATCCGCCATTTGTGCCAGCAATTTTTCACGCCGTTGGACAAATTCGTCAGCAGGGATTTGGGCTAAATAAGCAAGATCCATCGTCTTTCTCCTTAGTGTAATACGGTTTTTTGTTGAGCCTGATAAGGGCGATAATGGGCATAAAGCACCGCCACCAAGGTGCGGACATATTCCACCACTTGTTCTAAGGATTCCGCCAGTTCTTCAGGATCGTCATCTTCTTCATAAGCTAATACCGCAATATGTTGCAGATCATCTAACGCTTCACCAATTTCACCCGTTTCTTTATCCATTTGAGCTTGCACTAGCCCTAAACCGAGCAAAAAGTGGCTTGTCCATTCTGAAAGGGCATCAATTTCGTTAAACACATCGCCGTTTTCTGGCAAGAAAAGTTGAAAATTGAAGCTATCAATATCTTCTAGGTGATGCTGAATATCGTGGTAAAGTGCCGATATGTCTTTTAATAAAGCGGTAGGGTAGGCCTCACCATTATTGGTAAATTCATTCATAAAAATGGGCCATTTTTGCTCACTTGCCGCGCCACAAATTAAGCCAGTAAGCAAGCCGTGTAATTCGGCAGCAGTAACAGGAATGGTGGCTTGACGGAGTTTTTGGGCTAATTCGTCATAAGAGAGAATATCAGACATAATTTTTTCCTTTTGCTAAAGATAGGCGTAGTTTAGCACTGTTAGATTAAGCTAACCACAATCAGGCGGATTTTTATGACGAAAAATATTTGCTATGGCATAATAGCAAAAAATTTATTTTCACTGAGGATAAGTATGTCATCGCAAAGCATTGAATTATCTGTATTAGGACAGGTGTTACGTTTAAATTGTCAAGAAGATCAACACGATGCCTTACGCCAAGCTGCTCGCGCATTAGATCAACGAGTATCTGAAATGAAGGAACGCACAGGGATATTGCAATTAGAGAAAGTGCTTTCTATCGTGGCATTAAACCTAAGTTATGAACTTATCCAACAGCAGCAAGTTACGCAGAAAATTGAACAAGTCGTTAGCACACAAATCAGACAACTGGATAATTCTTTAGAAGGCATTTTGGCACAAAAAACCAATACTTGATGAAATAATATGATCTTAACCAAGAATTGGAAAAATTAAGCTAGTCAATACGACTAAATTGCGTTAGTATTACCACAAATTTAAAGATTACCTGAGATGTTCGCCAGTGGGTTACGTCCCTGAGCCGATACTTAACATCTTATGAATTGGTTTCCTATTGTTGGTGTGCAAGCTTACCTTGGCGCAAGCCCTGATGTAAGAAGCCTAAAAACGATAATGACTGATTCCCTTGAACCGTAGGGTTCAAGGACCGACCATCCACAACGGCATCTCGGGTTCTTCTGTCAATGCAATGAACCTTACAACCTGCAATCAACAGCGTCAAATTATTCGCCAACACATTCGTCAATTAAGACAATCTCTTAGCCCTACTCAACAAAGCCTTGCTGAACAAAATATTACCCAACAAGCGCTTGATTTTATCACGCAAAAACAGGCTAAACATATTGGATTATACCTTTCTTTTGACGGAGAAATCTCAACCACACTGCTTATTCAGAAATTGTGGCAACAAAACCTCTCTGTTTATCTTCCCGTATTACATCCTTTTGCAGCGAATCATTTGTTATTTCTCCGCTATCAATCAGATAGTCCATTACAAAAAAACAAATTTGGTATTTTAGAACCTAAATTAGATGTACGAAATGTGCTTCCAACCAATGCACTTGATATTCTTTTCACCCCACTTGTTGCCTTTGATAAACAAGGCAACCGTCTTGGAATGGGCGGTGGCTTTTATGACAGAACATTACAAAACTGGCAACAAAAAAATTTCCTTCCTATCGGTTTAGCTCACCAATGCCAACAAGTGGACGCATTACCCATAGAAAGTTGGGATATCCCCTTGTTTGGGGTGTTTGTGGGGTGATAAGTGGATAGGGTTCCCCCTAAAAACGGTGCAATTTTTACGATTTTTTTCGTTTCGCTCTTGGGTGTGCGGAATCGTAAACCTGTGCTAAATGTTGGAAATCAAGGTGAGTATAGATTTGCGTGGTAGAGAGATTACTGTGTCCAAGCAATTCTTGTACCACGCGTAAATTGGAACTACTTTCAAGCATATGTGTGGCAAAAGAATGGCGCAATTTATGAGGGTTCAAATGGCTAGATAATCCTTGCTTAATTCCCCATACTTCCATTCGCTTTTGAATAGAACGATGACTCATTCGATTACCTAATTGACTCACAAATAAAGCATCATCTTTTGGATTAAATAACAACCGCACTTTTAACCATTGTTGTAAGGCGTGAGAGGCATAACGACCGAAAGGCAAAATACGTTCTTTATTCCCTTTCCCAATGACACGTACCTCCCGCGCACGCGTGTTAATGCTATTTAGATTCAATCCTTGCAATTCGGATAAACGTAACCCTGAGCTATACATTAATTCCAACATCGCTTTATCGCGTAAATCTATTGGCTCTTTACTGTCGTTAGCTAATAATTGCTGAACCTGTTCATTATCCAAATTTTTTGGTAAATGTTTTCCTTGTTTAGGCGCAGAAACGCCAACCGCAGGATTGACAGCAAGCACGCCTTGCTGAACTAAATAACTCAAAAACTGACGTAATGCAGATAATCGTAAAGCCAAACTTTTTTCGTGTAAGCCTGCCTTTTTACTCTGAGCCAAGACAAACCGCACTATACTTGGTGTAATATCTTGCCATTGTGTTATTCCATTTTCCTGCAACATCGCCACCACCGCCTCAAGCTGACGCTGGTAATTACTCAATGTATGTGGACTCACCTGCCGTTCAATACGCAGGTAGTTCCAGTAGGTGTTGAGGTGTTGTTGCATTAACTTTGTCCTATCATAAAGTGCGGTGTAAAATAACGAAAAATTACAACCTAATCACCCCATCATAAATATGCGTTGCATCGCCTGTCATATAAAGTGGGTGGCCTTCACCTTGCCATTCAATGGTGAGGCTACCTCCGGGCAGATCAACTTGTACTTTATTATCAAGTAAACCTTGCATTATGCCTACTGCTGCTGCTGCACAGGCACCGCTTCCACAGGCTTGTGTTTCTCCTGCGCCCCGTTCGTAAACACGTAATTTAATATGATTACGGTTGATGATTTGCATAAACCCTGCGTTTACTCGTTCAGGAAAGCGTTCGTGGCTTTCAAGTAAAGGGCCTAGTTGGGCAACATTGGCGCTGGCAATATCTTCCACTTGTACAACGCAATGAGGATTTCCCATTGACACTGCACCACATAATACCGTTTGAATTTCCGTACGTAGAATGTAATTTTTCTCAAATTTATTGGCGATAAATGGAATTTTGCTTGGTTCCCAAATCGGTTCACCCATATTCACACGGATCATTCCATCATCTTGTACGCTTAAGATCATTTTGCCTTTTGCCGTGCTGACCGCAATGTCTTTTTTATTGGTTAGCCCTTTCATTGTAACAAAACGGGCAAAACAACGTGCGCCATTGCCACATTGAGCCACTTCACTGCCATCTGCATTAAAGATACGATAGTGAAAATCTAGCTCGGGATCATAAGGCGGTTCAACGACAAGGAGTTGATCAAAGCCAATGCCAGTATGGCGATCGGCCAGTTTTTTTATCATTTCAGTGGGAAAATAAGCATTTTGCGTTACCGCATCAACCACAACAAAATCATTGCCTAATCCGTGCATTTTGGAAAATTGCATTTTTCCATCCTTATTGAAAATCATTAATTAAGCACAATTATAAAGGTGAAGAACAATTGAGTAAACTACTCATTTATGCAACCTATTGTTCTAACGGTATTAATAGATTTTGCTTAAATTTTTTTTATTTTATGCTTGAAATTTACAAATTAGTCCTTACTTACTTGAACAAGAGAAACTCGCCAAAATGCGAGATAGCATAATGATCATTGCTTGATTTTGAAATACGATGGCATTGCCTTGCTTTTCAAACTTAAGCAACAAAAGATAGGAAGAAGAGAGAATGAATATAGAAAAATTTACCACTAAATTTCAACAAGCCTTGGCTGAAGCCCAATCTTTAGCCTTAGGAAAAGATAACCAATTTATTGAACCCGTACATTTAATGACAGCCTTGTTAAACCAAGAAGGCGGATCGGTTGCCCCAATTTTAACCGCAAGTGGGGTGAATGTTGCAATGTTACGTAATGAATTAAATGCAGAACTTAATCGCTTACCACAGGTTTCAGGGAATGGCGGTGATGTGCAAATTTCACGTAACTTGGTTAATTTATTAAATCTATGCGATAAGCTCGCACAACAAAAACAAGATAAATATATTTCATCAGAACTTTTTCTGTTAGCCGCATTAGAAGAAAAAAGTAGCCTAAGTGAGTTATTACATAAGTGCGGTGCAAAAAAAGATCGTTTACAACAAGCAATAGAACAAATTAGAGGAGGTCAATCCGTGAATGACCAAAATGCAGAAGAAAGCCGTCAGGCCTTAGAAAAATATACGATTGATTTAACCGCACGTGCGGAAAGCGGTAAGTTAGATCCCGTCATTGGGCGAGATGAAGAAATTCGTCGCACAATCCAAGTGTTACAACGCCGAACTAAGAATAACCCTGTCCTGATTGGTGAACCGGGTGTGGGAAAAACCGCCATTGTGGAAGGATTGGCACAACGTATCGTTAATGGTGAAGTGCCAGAAGGATTAAAAAATAAACGTGTTCTTTCCCTTGATATGGGCGCATTAATTGCGGGCGCAAAATACCGTGGTGAATTTGAAGAACGCTTAAAAGCCGTACTGAATGAAATTGCAAAAGAAGAAGGCCGTGTGATTTTATTTATTGATGAAATTCACACTATGGTTGGTGCAGGTAAAACCGATGGGGCAATGGATGCAGGAAATTTATTAAAACCGTCTCTTGCTCGTGGTGAATTGCACTGTGTCGGCGCAACAACCTTAGATGAATATCGTCAATATATTGAAAAAGATGCCGCACTTGAGCGTCGTTTCCAAAAAGTTTTTGTCGATGAGCCAACGGTTGAAGATACCATTGCCATTTTACGTGGTTTGAAAGAGCGTTATGAAATTCATCATCACGTTCAAATTACAGACCCAGCGATTGTCGCGGCGGCAACACTTTCACATCGTTATATCTCCGATCGCCAATTACCTGATAAAGCGATCGATTTAATTGATGAAGCTGCCTCTAGTATTCGTATGGAAATTGATTCTAAACCGGAACAACTTGATCGCTTGGAACGCCGTATTATCCAGCTCAAGTTAGAACAACAGGCATTACAAAAAGAAGACGATAGCGCAAGCCGTAAACGTTTAGAAATGCTTGAAAAAGAACTGGCAGAAAAAGAACGTGAATATGCGGAATTAGAAGACGTTTGGAAAAGCGAAAAAGCAGCCCTATCTGGCGCGCAACATATTAAAGCCGAATTAGAAAATGCCCGTACGCAAATGGAACAAGCGCGCCGTGTCGGTGATTTGAGTAAAATGTCTGAATTACAATATGGACGTATCCCTGAATTAGAGCGCCAACTTGCCCAAGCTGAAAGTGCAGAGGGTAAAGAAATGCACTTATTACGCTATCGTGTAACTGATGAAGAAATTGCCGAAGTGCTTTCCCGTGCCACAGGTATCCCAGTATCCAAAATGATGGAAGGGGAAAAAGAAAAATTATTACGAATGGAAAATGTACTTCATAAACGCGTTGTTGGACAAAATGAAGCCGTTGTGGCAGTTGCCAATGCAATTCGCCGTAGCCGTGCCGGATTATCCGATCCAAATCGCCCGATTGGCTCATTCTTATTCTTAGGGCCAACAGGTGTGGGTAAAACGGAATTGTGCAAAACATTGGCGAGTTTCTTATTTGATGATGAAAATGCGATGGTTCGTATTGATATGTCAGAATTTATGGAAAAACACAGTGTCTCGCGTTTAGTCGGCGCCCCACCGGGATATGTGGGCTATGAAGAAGGGGGCTATTTAACCGAAGCGGTACGCCGTCGCCCTTATTCTGTGGTGTTATTAGATGAAGTAGAAAAAGCGCACCCTGATGTTTTCAATATCTTATTACAAGTGCTTGATGATGGACGCTTAACTGATGGACAAGGTCGCACGGTTGATTTCCGTAACACCGTTGTGATTATGACCTCAAACCTCGGTTCTGATCTGATTCAAGGTAACCAAGATCTTGATTATGCAGGTATGAAAGAGGTCGTGATGTCGGTGGTAAGCCAACACTTCCGTCCAGAATTTATCAATCGGATTGACGAAACGGTGGTCTTCCACCCATTGGATAAAGCCAATATTCGCACGATTGCGAAAATTCAATTACAACGTTTAGAAAAACGGATGGAATCACATGGTTATCATCTAAGTTTTACCGATGCGGCATTAGATTTCATTGGGGAAATTGGTTATGACCCAATTTATGGTGCAAGACCACTGAAACGTGCAATCCAGCAAGAAGTGGAAAATCCGCTTGCCCAACAAATTCTTTCTGGTGAGCTTTTACCGGGAAAAACCGTTACGATTGATTATGTCGATGGTAACGTGATTGCAACCCAATCCTAATTGTTGATAAAAAAAACACCGCACTTTTGCGGTAAACCAAGCCTCGCAAATGCGGGGCTTTTTTGATCATTCGCTGGCTTTTCGTCATTTCTAGATTAAGCTATAATGCTCACCGATTTATTTAGCAAAGGAATTAATTATGCAAAATCCAAAAGATGATGTACTTTACGCCCCCGTAGAATGGGCAGACCACAGCGAAGGGTATAGTGATATTTTGTATCATAAATCCACTGACGGGATCGCCAAAATTACAATTAATCGCCCCGAAGTTCGCAATGCCTTTCGTCCTCAAACGGTAAAAGAAATGATCCACGCTTTTTCTGATGCACGCTTTGATGAAAATGTTGGGGTAATCGTGCTAACAGGACAAGGAGAAAAAGCCTTTTGCTCTGGCGGAGATCAAAAAGTCCGTGGTGATTACGGTGGTTATAAAGACGACGCAGGCGTGCATCATCTTAATGTTCTGGATTTTCAACGTGATATTCGCAGCTGTCCGAAACCCGTTGTAGCAATGGTGGCAGGCTATGCGATTGGTGGTGGACACGTGTTACATATGCTTTGCGATCTTACCATCGCTGCCGAAAACGCAATTTTTGGTCAAACAGGCCCGAAAGTCGGATCCTTTGATGGTGGCTGGGGTGCAAGTTATATGGCACGAATTGTCGGACAGAAAAAAGCCCGTGAAATTTGGTTCTTATGCCGTCAATACAATGCGCAAGAAGCCTTAGAAATGGGCTTGGTCAATACCGTTGTGCCATACGCTGATTTAGAAAAAGAAACCGTGCGCTGGTGTCGCGAAATGCTTCGCAATAGCCCAATTGCATTACGTTGTCTAAAAGCCGCATTAAACGCAGATTGTGATGGTCAAGCGGGTTTACAAGAATTGGCGGGGAACGCAACGATGTTATTTTATATGACTGAAGAAGGGCAAGAAGGGCGTAACGCATTCAATGAGAAACGCGCGCCTGATTTCAGCAAATTTAAGCGTAACCCATAATTGCCTAGTGCGGTAAAAATTTTCATTATTTTTTACCGCACTTTTATTTTATCCCGAATACAGAATGATGACCTCAATCTCACTTAAAAAACTGCTTTTCTTTTGGACTGCCGTTGTGTTATTTAACACCGCTGTGTGTTTTTTCTTTGGCTTGCTGATCTCTTCCCACCCGATGTCTATACTAGGAATGTGTATCGGTGTTCTCTGCTTTATTGCTTTTTATACCTTTGTCGATTACCACTTACTGATTAAGCAAAAATTACGTTGGCATAAAGCATTACGAAGAAGTGCTTTGATCAGGGGGGGCTTGCAAATTGCCGTTTTATTACACGTTTCCATTGAGTTTTGGTGTGGCTTTCTCGCATTAGCGTTATTGGAAGTGTTATTTGGCCGTTCCTTACCATTATTTTTACATAGTTTCCTTGCCACCTTACTCACAGGGTTATTTCTGTCCATCATTCTTGCTATCCTCTGCGTCATTTGCTTTTTTCTGGCTAAGCCAACAAAACAGATCAATCAATAAAAGGAGAAAATATGCGTTCCTATCAACTCTATCGTTATCAAATCCCGATGGATTCCCAAGTGGTATTACGCAACCGTTTTTTAAAATTACGCGAAGGGTTGCTTGTAAAAATTCGCTGCGGTGAACACGAAGGGTGGGGAGAAATCGCACCTTTACCCGAATTTAGCCAAGAAACCTTAGCACAGGCGGAAGCGCAAGCGATTCAATGGTTGAAAGACTGGGATAAGGCACGGAGTCAAAATCAGAAATTGTCCTTAGAAGGATTATTTCCTTCCGTGGCATTTGGGCTAAGTTGTGCCTTAGCCGAAATGAAAGGGGAATTACCGACAGAGGGGAATTATCGCACTGCCCCGCTTTGTTATGGTGATCCCGATGAACTTTATGCTGAATTAATGCAACTTGAAGGGGAAAAAGTCGCAAAAATCAAAGTGGGCTTATATGAAGCGAATCGTGATGGATTAATTGCCGATATGTTTTTAGAAGCCATTCCTGAATTGCAATTACGTTTAGATGCAAACCGCGCTTGGACACCTGCTAAAGCACAACTTTTCGCAAAATATATTAAGCCAGCACACCGCTCTCGTATTCAATTTTTAGAAGAACCTTGTCGCTCTCGTGAAGAAAGCCGTCAATTTGCCCAACAAACAGGCATTGCGATTGCGTGGGATGAAAGTGTACGAGAAGCCAATTTTGTGGTAGAAAAAGAACCGCACTTAGCTGCCATTATTATCAAACCAACCCTTGTTGGCAGTTTAGAGCGCTGTATTAGGTTAATTCAACAAGCCCATCAACAAGGCATTATGGCGGTAATCAGTTCCGCATTAGAAAGTAGTTTTGGTTTAACCCAATTAGCCCGTATCGCACAGCGTTATACGCCCAATACAACACCGGGCTTAGATACATTAGATCTAATGCAATACCAATTAATTCGCCAATGGCAAGGTTCAACCTTACCGGTCTTAGATCTCAATAGTGAACATATCACACCAATAACGATACAATAAGCCCTTATTGGTTAGACCACCGAGAAGGCTACTGCGATTTTTATAAAAATCATTATAATGCAACAAGTTAAGGGAAAAAGGATTAATTATGTCAACATCTGCACGAATTTTGTTACTTAATGGCCCAAATCTAAATATGTTAGGCAAGCGAGAACCTAAACATTATGGCACGCTTTCTTTATCTGCCATTGAGCAACAAATGCAACAGCTTGCACAACAGCACGGCTTAACATTAACCTGCTTTCAAGCAAATAGTGAAGAAAAACTGATAGATAAAATTCATCAAAGTTTTCAACAAATTGATTTTATTATTATTAATCCTGCTGCTTATACCCACACCAGTGTCGCACTACGCGATGCCTTATTAGCCGTCGCCATTCCGTTTGTTGAAGTCCATTTATCGAATATTCATAAACGCGAACCATTCCGCCATCATTCTTATTTTAGTGATGTGGCTGAAGGGGTGATTTGTGGTTTAGGGGCAAAAGGCTATGAATTTGCCTTCCATTATGCGTTGCAATATTTGCAAAATAAAGCATAAATTACGGAAATTTTAACGAAATTAACAGAATTTTATCGCCAAAAAGATTATTTTAAGGTAATCTTTGTGGCGGCAATTTAAGTTAAAAAAACACCGCACTTTGTTTTTCATAACGTCATTAAAGTGCGGTGAAAAATATTAACATTTTAGGAAAAAATTATGGATATTCGTAAAATTAAAAAACTTATCGAATTAGTTGAAGAATCAGGCATTATGGAGCTTGAGATTTCAGAAGGTGAAGAGTCTGTTCGTATTAATCGTGGCTCTCCTTCCTCAACAGCAGTGCAATATACGCTTCCTGCTACAGCGCCTCAAGTTGCACCAGCGCCTGCGCCTGTCGCAGCGCCAACAGCTACCGTTGAGCCTCAGGCAAGCACCGAGGTTTCAGGTCATCAAGTTCGTTCACCAATGGTTGGAACCTTTTACCGTAGCCCAAGCCCTGATGCGAAACCGTTTGTAGAAGTGGGACAAAGCGTGAAAGTCGGTGATGCATTGTGTATTGTTGAAGCTATGAAAATGATGAACCGTATTGAAGCAGATAAAGCCGGTGTGGTAAAAGCGATCCTGATTAATGACGGTGAACCGGTTGAATTTGATGAACCATTAATTGTTATCGAATAAATCATTTCTATTTAGGCGGAACAAGGTTCTGCCTAACAATTCTAAGAGATCATTCTTATGTTAGAAAAAGTTGTAATAGCCAACCGTGGAGAAATTGCCCTACGCATTTTACGTGCTTGTAAAGAGCTAGGTATCCGCACCGTTGCGGTTCACTCCACCGCAGATCGTGAATTAAAACACGTCTTATTAGCAGATGAAACCGTCTGCATCGGGCCTGCGCCTTCAACCAAAAGTTATTTAAATATCCCAGCGCTGATTGCGGCTGCAGAAGTTACGGGCGCAGATGCTATTCACCCGGGATATGGTTTTTTATCTGAAAATGCCGATTTTGCTGAACAAGTAGAACGTTCGGGGTTCACCTTTATTGGCCCAACTGCCGATGTCATTCGTCTAATGGGGGATAAAGTTTCTGCCATTAACGCAATGAAAAAAGCTGGCGTGCCTTGCGTACCGGGTTCTGATGGACCTGTTGGCAGTGATATGAAGAAAAACAAAGAAATTGCCAAACGCATTGGTTATCCTGTGATTATTAAAGCCTCTGGTGGCGGTGGTGGTCGTGGTATGCGTGTGGTGCGTGATGAACATTCTTTGGAAGAATCTATTGCAATGACTAAAGCCGAAGCAAAAGCCGCGTTCAACAACGATATGGTATATATGGAGAAATATTTAGAAAATCCACGCCATATTGAAATTCAAGTGCTGGCAGATACGCACGGCAATGCGGTTTATTTAGCAGAACGTGATTGCTCAATGCAACGTCGCCACCAAAAAGTGGTGGAAGAAGCGCCAGCGCCAGGGATTACTGAAGAAATGCGCCGTGATATTGGTTCACGTTGTGCAAAAGCCTGTGTAGAAATTGGCTACCGTGGTGCGGGGACGTTTGAATTCTTATATGAAAATGGCGAATTCTATTTCATCGAAATGAACACTCGTATTCAAGTTGAACACCCCGTTACAGAAATGATTACGGGCGTGGATTTGGTCAAAGAGCAATTATTAATTGCCTCAGGCTTACCACTTTCTATCAAACAAGAAGAGATTAAAGTACGTGGCCACGCCATTGAATGCCGTATCAATGCCGAAGATCCAAAAAGCTTCTTACCTTCTCCGGGGAAAATTAGCCATTTACACGCTCCCGGTGGTTTAGGGGTACGTTGGGATTCGCATATTTATACGGGCTATACCGTTCCGCCACATTATGATTCAATGATCGCAAAATTGATCACTTATGGCGATAACCGAGAAGTGGCCATCCGTCGTATGCAAAATGCCTTAGGTGAAACAATCATTAATGGCATTAAAACCAATATTCCACTCCACGATCTGATTTTATCGGATGAAAACTTCCAAAAAGGTGGTACAAATATCCACTATCTAGAGAAGAAATTAGGAATGCACGATTAATTCCATCATTCAATCCACAAGGCGTTTTAAATAACGCCTTTTTTATTACAGAATTTTGGGGGAGTAATCCCTTTCTTTATGATTACGCGTAAAAAAAGTGCGGAGCAAAATTTACAAAATTTTGTTGTTTAATTTGAAATAACACAACATTGCCTTGCCTGATTTCAATCATTGAATCGACAATTTTCACGCTATTTAACGTGATTTTTGTCAATATATTTTGCTAAGATTAGGCACTGAGCAAATAACTCAATTCGTCTGAAATTTTGCTCGTGTGTTGCCGTATGAAAATTTAGCGATGAATATAACAAATTAGGAGAACAACAAAAGCGATGAAACAACATTCTCGTTATCAGCAAGCCACAAAAGAAGCGCGTTGGGCGTTTGGGCTGACCTTGCTTTATGTCGTGGGTTGGTGTTTATGTGCTTATTTACCCAAAGATTCTCAAGGACCACTCGGTTTTCCACTCTGGTTTGAATTGGCTTGTATTTATTTGCCGGTGCTATTTATCGTGGTGGCTTATTGGGTGATAAAAATTGTGTATCAAGAGATTGATTTAGAAAATATTAAACTCGAAAACAAGGATGTTGAATAATGAATCTCGGTATTATTTTCCCTTTAGGTATTTACCTTGCTTTTGTGTTTGGTGCAGCAATTTATGCTTATACGAAACGTTCTAAAGGCGATTTCTTAACTGAATATTATGTCGGCAACCGCTCTATGACAGGCTTTGTACTTGCGATGACCACCGCATCCACCTATGCCAGTGCGAGTTCTTTTGTCGGAGGGCCGGGCGCGGCGTATAAATTTGGTCTAGGTTGGGTATTACTGGCAATGATTCAAGTACCCGCAGTATGGCTGGCGCTTGGTGCGTTGGGGAAAAAGTTCGCCTTACTTTCTCGTGAAAGTAAAGCCTTAACAATCAATGACTTATTACTTTATCGTTATAAAAATAAATATTTAGTCTGGATTTCTTGTATTGCATTATTAATTGCTTTCTTTGCCGCAATGACCGTGCAATTTATTGGCGGTGCGCGATTGCTGGAAACCACTATTGGCATTAGTTATACCAATGCGTTACTGATTTTTGCCGTTACAGTGGGGCTTTATACCTTTATTGGTGGATTTCGTGCGGTGGTACTGACGGATACCATTCAAGGAACGGTAATGATTCTCGGCACGATTATTTTACTTGGGGCAACGACCTATGCCGCTGGGGGAATTGAAAGTGCGGTGCAAAAACTCAATGAAATTGACCCGCACTTAACCAGTCCTTATGGGCCAAATGAGATGTTAGGCTTTCAATTTATGGCCTCTTTCTGGGTTTTGGTATGTTTTGGCGTAGTCGGCTTGCCTCATACGGCGGTGCGTTGTATGGCGTTTAAAGACAGTAAAGCTTTGCACAATGGAATGTTAATTGGCACGATTGTTTTAGCGTTAGTGATGTTGGGTATGCACCTTTCTGGCGCCTTAGGGCGCGCAATTTTACCCGCGTTAGACGTGCCAGATCAGGTGATCCCAACGTTAATGTTACAAGTGCTTCCGCCAATTGTCGCGGGTATTTTCCTTGCTGCACCAATGTCTGCCATTATGTCCACGATTGATGCGCAGCTCATTCAATCCTCATCTATTTTTGTTAAGGATTTATATCTCAGCACTAAGCCTGAAATGGCACAAAATCAAAAAAAGATTAGCTGGTTTTCTTCAATTATTACGTTAATTTTAACCGCACTTTTGATCTTGGCGGCGTTAAATCCGCCAAAAATGATTATTTGGTTAAACCTTTTCGCCTTTGGTGGTTTGGAAGCCGCTTTTTTATGGGTGATCGTGTTGGGATTATATTGGCAGAAAGCCAATGCCGTTGGTGCAATTTGCTCAATGGTAGTGGGCTTAACCAGTTATGTAGGCTTAACCGCCGCAAGTATTAAACTATTTGATTTTCACGCCATTGTGCCGTCTTTATTATTTGGCTTAATCGCTTTTCTGGTCGGTAACAAGTTGGGTGAAAAATCTCAATAATATCGTCGTTTGAGTTGGCAATAATACCGCATAGGCTCGCCGCATACGCACTGAATAGTACGCCGCGAGCTATCTTATTTTATTTCCAATTTAAACGGCTCTTATTTATTAACCTTTTTATTTTAGTAAGGAAAAATTATGGCTTGGGTTCAAATCCGCATTAATAGTACCAATCAACAAGCGGAAACAATTAGTGATTATTTAGAAGAAATTGGCTCAGTTTCAGTAACCTTTATGGATAGCCAAGATACCCCGATTTTTGAACCACTTCCTGGTGAAACGCGTCTGTGGGGTAACACCGATGTGATCGCCTTATTTGATGCCGAAACCGATATGCAACAGATTGTTGCTTTACTCAAAAGTGCGGGGCATTTAAGTAAAGAAACTGCCTATAAAATCGAACAAATTGAAGATAAAGATTGGGAACGTGAATGGATGGACAATTTCCACCCAATGCAGTTTGGTAAACGTTTATGGATTTGCCCAAGCTGGCGAGACGTTCCCGATCAAAATGCGGTAAATGTTATGCTTGATCCGGGATTAGCCTTTGGAACAGGCACGCACCCAACGACGGCGCTTTGCTTAGAATGGCTAGATAGCTTAGATTTAAGCAATAAAACGGTCATTGATTTTGGCTGCGGTTCCGGGATTTTAGCCATTGCCGCCTTAAAATTAGGGGCGAAAAATGCGATTGGTATTGATATTGACCCACAAGCGATTTTAGCCAGTCGTAATAATGCAGAACAAAATGGCGTGAGCGACCGCCTACAACTCTTTTTGGCTAAAGATGCGCCAGCGGATTTGCAAGCTGATGTTGTTGTCGCTAACATTTTGGCGGGTCCATTAAAAGAACTTGCGCCGACTATCACTCAATTAGTCAAACCACAAGGTTTACTTGGTTTATCGGGCATTTTAGAAACGCAAGCCCAATCAGTTTGCCAAGCTTACGAAAATCAATTTATCCTAGAGCCAGTGGCAATCCGTGAAGAATGGTGCAGAATTACGGGGAAGGCTGGTAAGTAAGATGTAAGTGCTGAAATTTATTTTCAGCACTATAAATTTAAAAAATGAAATGCAAATTAAATTGTAATTCAGTTTGTTTATAAGAATAAAGCCAATCTACATTACTACGATTAATTGTTCTTTTTATGATTAAATTTGGTGTGAGTTTTTCATAAAAGATGTTAGGGAACGCTAAGATAGCTTGATAAATTAATTCGTTATCTTTTCTTTTGGTTTCTAAAATGGCATTGTATCGTAAATAATTAGTTCGCTTTATTGAAGCCAGTAATGTCAGGTTTAGTTTTTCATTAAATTGGTGATAAAGACCAAATCTTGTGCCAAGCATTTTATAGGCATTTGTTTTGTCTGTAACATTGCGGTATTTCCCATCACCTCCTATAAAGAGCGTGGTATTATAATGAGGCGTGTAATACCAAGTGGTATATAAAGATGAAATACCTGCATTTTCTACCGCACTATAATTTGAATTATAAGATAAATGTTTGTACTCAAGTTGTACATTGAGAAAATGTTTTTTTAAAAGAGATTGCATCCATTCTAAATGTCCTCCAAAAGCGTGGTAATAACGCTTATTAGCAAACAATTCATATTCAAAAAGAGGGGAAATAATAAGCTCTCTTTTCGCATCTTGAAAAGTATATCCAATATGTGTTTTAAATGTGGTATCATTATATTCTTGAGCCATTGGATAATATTGTCCTTCGCTATTGAAATAAATATTTATTCCGTGATTCCCTATTAAATTAAAATGTCTATTTAGGTTAAGCTCATATCCCCAACCTTTTGCGTTAATTGCTTTAGGGGTGGCTCGTTGAACGATGCAAGTGGAGCCAGAAAATAATAGACAGCGATAATGTTCTGGGGATTGATTGATATTTTTTTGATAGCGATAACCAACACGTAATTCACCGTGCCATTGCTCCCGTTCTTTTAAAACTTGTAAATATTCCTTTAATAATGCGTTTACTTCATTAGGTAAGGGCATTTGAACGAGCTGAGAAAACAGCTTACTGGCTTCTTTATTCTTTTTATTTTCAAATAGAATGCGTGCTAAATCTAATTGCCCCCGTAAAAAAGTAGGTTCAGATTCTAATAATTTTTGATATTCTGCTTCCGCTTTAATTAATTCACCCCGCTGGCGGGCGAGCGCCCCTTGGGCGAACCATACCAGTTCTTTTCTATGCTGGGGAAATTGGCGATATTGCTGTAAAAATTTTTCTGCATAATGCCAAAGTTGTTGATTTACCGCAATATAAAGAGCTTGCCCTACATCGGCTTCAGTATTCGCTACAGAAAAAGATTGTCCATCTAAGGTGATTTCATTTTCTTTCTGGTTATTTGGAACTGTGAATAACGCTGCTTCTTTTTGTTGTTGATTGATTTTTTGTTGCAAGTCCTGCCATAGTTGCAGACCTTGTTCTGTATTTTCATTTGCATAGCTTGGCAAAGCCCTGAGCAAGGCAACGCCCAACAAAATTAAAAAATAGTTTTTCATAGGCTTTAACATCTAATAAAAATAGGAAAAGGGGGAAGGCTCCCCCTATGAATTTATTTATTTTTGCTACCACCAAAGGCAGTGTCATATTGGTTATCGGCAAATTTAGCGTACCCCGCTAATGCAGCGGCGTCTTTACCAAAGAATTGTCCGCTGGTCGTACCATCGACTACACCATTTGCAAAGGCATCTCCCTTGAAACTTGCATTTTGCTTATTAATTTTTGCATCAATTTCAATTTCAAGATCTCTTCTTGCCATAGTTCCTTCTAGCGTACCTTTCTCAAAGTCAGCATTAAATTGCCCTTTCAATACCCCTTTATTAAGATCATTGTTGTTATTGATACCTGTTACAGTATAAGTGGCTTTACCGCCTTTTGGTAAGGCGACGGTTTTCTCATTTCCTGCATAATACACCACGCGCTCTTTTGTCGAATCGGCATCACGCGCTATCCATTCGCCATAATACAGCTCTTGCGCCCCCACTTTTTTGAACGCAAAGTTGCCGAGTTTATTATGGAATCCAGGTACCCAGCTTGGCATATTGTTCATTTTAAGTACGACCACATTATCATTATCGACACCACCAAAAACACGCATCCATTGAGTGTTTTTGGTAATTTTCGTTAAGGATTTAAAGCTCGTCACTTTAGAGGTGACGCCTTTAACTTTTACACCGGGTAAACCACCTTCATCAGAATGAAACCAACCATTATGTGCTACGGATGGATTTGCTACAGATAAATTAGCACTGCCGTTAGAAATACCTGAAGTAACAGCCCCTTGAGCGGAGAGGCAAGCAAATAGGGTTACACTAAGTGCGGTCATTTTTAAAGAAATATTTTTCATACTCTTTTCCTTTTTGAGAATGGGGATGTTCCCCGTTTTATTGGCATCATTCCGATGCGTTTTGGTCATTTCCCTGTTGTGTGAGAGCGAAGGGAAATGACCGCTTTTTTAACCCCAGCCAAAGCTGAAATTAAAATTTCGCAGTTAATCCCAATTTAAATGTTCTCCCTGGTGCGGGGATCATTGAACGTGTCATTGGATCAAGATAATAGCGATCAGTTAAATTAGTACCGGTGAACTCAACGGTTAGATTTGGTGAAAATTGATATTTAATATAAGCATCGACCACTAACACAGGTTGCCAATACATTGGTCTATTCCAACCTAAGTCAATTTTTTCATTTGTAGAGAGGTTTTCATTGAGTTCAAATAATCTTGCTTCTTCTTTATTGACAGCTTTGCTGTGATAAAGCCAGCGGCTACCAATTTCTAATTTACGATCAAAGAAACGTCCACCTAGATTCGCCGTAATGGAATATTTTGGTTGTAATTGGGTGCGTAAATACCCCCAAGGGAAGCCGCCCGTCATACAATGTGGTACGCGCATTGCAACGGGATCCATTTCCACTGCCATATCCGCATCACAAACTTTATTTTTAAGGTTATAAGACACGCCAAAATCAGCAAAATAGTCGCCGTTATCATAGCGGGCTTGAAGTTCTATGCCATCAACAACCCGTTTATCTAATTGAACAAAACGGAAATCTGTATTACGGTCGATGACATTTTTAGTGACATTGTGGTAATAGCTGAATTTTACATCTGCTTTGGTAGGTGTGCTAAATAAGGAACTAAAATCATAGGCATAGCCTACCTCAATATTTTTAGCACGTTCAGGCTTTAAGCGGGCATCTTTGAAACGCGCATTAGTATCTGCACTGGCGGAAAAGCCAACGGTATCTTCAAAAATACTTGGCATACGGGCATATTGTGTATAACGAAGATATACCCTGGAATTATCCGTTAAAAATGCCGTTGCCGAAAATGCAGGTGCAAAAGCGTGAGCACGATGTTTTTCCACTTTTTTTAATTTATCGCTTTCTTTTAAAGGTTGATAATGCTCTCCTAAAGAGCTGTTAACATATTTGTCAGTTACTTTTCCTGTGACTGGATTAATCACTGTTTCATTTTTTAGTGTGCCATTATAAAAAGGATTATCTTCTTTATGTAAACGACCATCACTATGGAAATCTATATCTACAGAATGTTTTCTAATAATGCCATCCTCTTTTAAAGTGGTCCAATCTCCGCCTTCCCCTAAAAGTGCATCAAGTTTATCAACGATTTCTCTATCTTTCTTTCTGTACTCTGGATCTCTACGATATCTGTTACCTAATCTGTTTTTATACTCATCTCTTAAGTTATCTTTTTCTGTCATTAATTGTTGGTATTGATTCCAAATATCTTGTGAAACAATTTCATCAAAAGATAGTGTTTTACCAATAGAAATTTGTCTAGGGCGAGTTGGATTATCTTCATAAGGTTTATAAAGTACCCCTGATTTAACCAATCTATCTAAATAATCATCATAAGACCAATATTCATTATAACGAGCCCCAGCAGTCAGCATTAACCAATTAGTTGGGCGATAGTTAAAATTAAAAGCAATATCCCACTCTTGGCGACGTCCCATTCTTGCAGGGCTTTCATAGGTGCTATTTGGGTTCGGTTGTGATTTTAGGTGATCACTGGTTAGACGCTCTTTTTGAAATGAGCCAGAAAGGGTTAAATCCAATTTATCTGTCAAATGCATTTGATTGCTGAGGTGAAATCCTTTTCGGGTGTTATAAGCATTAGATTGTGCAGCATTAACAAAATTATATTTGCCATTGGTATTCGGGTGCGTTTTGCTCCATTCTGCATGTTCTGCTTTCATACAATTTAAATCAAATTGATTCATAAACTCATCTGGCGTGGAGTTAGCAAGATCCTCCTCATTCATTGGTCTATAGCATTTTTGCATTGCAATCCCCATAAATTCATTATCTAGCTCATTTGGCTCTCGAGGATTACCGCCAGAGGTATTGGTATCGCTAATAGTGCGTGTGTACCATATCCCCGCTTTTAAATTAATCAATGGGTTATCGGGGTTATAATGATAATCAGCGTTAAAAGCGTGCTGAGTTACCGTGGCTAAAGGCCATTGAGGCACGCGATCATAAAATTTTGAAAAATCTAGACGAGAAGGCATAATTTCGCCATAAGTCATTTTAGTATGACGATACCCAAGTTTGAGTTCTTGTTTATCAGTGAATCGCCAAGTATTCTTTAATAAATAGGACTCCATTGTACTCGAGGTATTCGGGATTTCGGTATGGGGGCGATAAATCGAGGCAGCAAAAGGTAAATTCGGCTCCATTTGTTTTAACTCACGTCCCGATTTTTCATCAAGGCTCCCTTCGTAACGATGAGAACTACCTTGCCCGGATAGATAATTGCCCTTACTGCGATAACTATAAGCGGCTAGCAGATCAAATTTTTCTTCACGCAATCCAACGGCTAAACGCATTGCATTATCTTTGCCCCATTCTCCTTTAGTTTTAGGCTTAACCAAGGTAGTAGGAAGGAAATCACCTGGGAAAGGATCATACATACGAGAATCTTCACCTAAGTGCAGGTTATTAGGATGTTCTTTGACTGAGTTATTGCTGGTTTCAAGTTTTAATTCAACACCGATTTTTTGATTGGGAGCCACAATATCATCAACATCAATGGTACGCATTTTAACTGTCCCACCAATGCCACTTGCCGTTCCTGCCGCTAACGCTGGCCCTTTTTCAATGGTAATGCCACCAATTAAATTCGGATCAAGATAATTTCGATTATTTGCCCCGTTGTAACCGCGCCAAGTTGTAATTGCCTGCTCTGTACCATCAATTGTTACAGGAATACGCCCCTGTCCTTGCACGCTACGAATATTTGGATCTACGGCACCACTATTGCGCGCATCACCACTGTACACTCCATTAAAGGCTTGAAACAGATCCGCAGGGGCTGCCCCTTTATAGCGTTCCACGGTTTCTTTATCAGAATACATATTGGTGATATTACGTAAATAGATTTCGTCTTTTTTCTGCTCTGTTTGAGTTTCCGCTTTACTTTTGATTATAATCGTTTCTAATTCCTCTGCATTTACTATAGTATTTAAACAAAATATGAATGATAAATAACACTTTTTAAATTTCATTACTAATCCCCTTTTATTAAAATGATAATCATTATCAATTTAATGATAAAAAATAATTCTCGAAAATACAACTGAATACTTATAAATGAGTATAACTCTGCTAGTTATGATTAATGGTTATTACCGGAGGGGATGTTTTTTCATTTTTCTGAGCAATTAATAGACCTAAATCAAATCAATTGAAAAAAATGAATTTTGTATAAAAATTATGCTTTGCAAATGGGGCAAAAGTGCGTATCATAGCACGCCTTGCCCGTAGGGGCGGGCGATGAGTTGTATGTCAAAGGTAGTAATGTGTTAAAGGAAGGCAACAATGCGAATTGGTCATTATCAATTAAAAAACCGTATTTTGCTTGCACCGATGGCAGGTATTACTGACCAACCTTTTAGACGCCTTTGTGCGAATTATGGGGCAGGATTAACGTTTTCAGAAATGATGGCAAGTAATCCTCGTGTCTGGCATACAGAAAAATCGAAACAACGTCTTGCGTATCATCAAGATGTCGGCATCAACGCCGTGCAAATTGCGGGATCCGATCCGCAGGAAATGGCACAAGCTGCACAAGTGAATGTGGGCTATGGGGCAGAAATTATTGACATCAATATGGGCTGTCCAGCAAAGAAGGTGAATCGTAAATTGGCAGGTTCTGCGCTTTTGCAATATCCTGATTTAGTCCAACAGATTCTTGAAGCCGTGGTTCGTGCTGTGGATGTGCCTGTAACACTAAAAATTAGAACAGGCTGGGATCGACAAAATCGAAACTGTGTGGAAATCGCTAAAATTGCCGAACAAGCTGGCATTCAAGCACTGACTATTCACGGGCGTACGCGTGAATGTTTATTTGAGGGCGAAGCGGAATACGACAATATTAAAGCGGTGAAACAACAGGTTTCCATCCCCGTGATTGCCAATGGCGATATTACATCAGCACAAAAAGCCCAAGATGTACTCAATTACACAGGCGCTGATGCAATAATGATTGGGCGTGGTGCATTAGGTCAGCCTTGGCTATTTCAGTCTGTGGCAGATTTAATAGAAAACAGCTCAATAACTTCAGAACCAAGCTTAGAAGAAAAGTGCGGTGTTATTTTGCGACATATTCAGGCACTTCATCAGTTTTATGGTGAAGAAAAGGGGTATCGCATTGCACGCAAGCACGTAGCTTGGTATTTACAGGGAATTCAACCTAATTCCAGTTTTAGACAGACTTTTAATGCCATTACGAATGCAAAAGAGCAAATAACAGCATTGAAAGAATTTTTTAATTTGATTTTATTGGATAAGAACAACAATGTTAGAACAACAACGTAATCCAGCCGAAGCACTCACTGTTTCAGTATTAAACTCACAATCACAAGTAACAAATAAGCCACTTCGTGATTCTGTGAAACAAGCAATTAGAAATTATTTAGCACAATTAGATGGTCAAGATGTGGACGATCTTTATGAGTTAGTGTTGTCAGAGGTTGAACACCCTATGCTTGATATGATTATGCAATATACCCGTGGTAATCAAACTCGTGCCGCCACAATGTTAGGTATCAACCGTGGTACATTACGTAAAAAATTAAAAAAATACGGTATGGGCTGATAATTTCAGGTTTTAAATAAAATGACACTGATCTGCTCCCCAAAAGTTGGACCACATCCAATAATTAAGGAGCAGATTTTTTATGGCAAAACATTATTCAACAGCATTTGCATTACGCGCGATTTCGTTAGTCTCTGTTCAAGGTATGAATCTGAATCAGACGACAAACTATTACGGTCTCTCTTACTTTCGCTAAATTATGGTTTAGTTGTAACGCATTAGAAAAGTGATATTGATTGGCTTATTCGCTAGCCTAATCGGAGAAATAAGATGTGATTCCTCAAACCAAACCGCCTGTCAAAGCCGATAAAAAACCTTTTTTACAAGAGATTGAATACTCTTACCAGAAGAATATCTATTTAAAAAAGTTCTTTGAACTCAGAAGTATCAAGCTCAAGCGGAAAAATATACCATCGTTCGAGAACGAAGGAAGCAATCTCTCTTTTCCATATTACTGAAGATGACAAATCTGTCTCACCATACCTTTTAACTATTTGGGGTTTCGTATTGAAGATATTCAAGGAAGCGTTATAAATTCGTTTCTCTTGCACACTGATTCATAGCGACTAAGGTTGGCGCTATCAGGTGGCAGTGTGGCACGAAATACTCGTAGTGAAAAATACCTTAAAGTCAGTTCATAGCATAAGCCATAAGGGGAATTGGTATAATAAGATGGTAGAGAGTTTTTAGTATGGTGAAGTTCGAATGTTTTTACCTGAATTGCTTTGCCAATGTGTCAGAGATGGAGGTAGCGCTACACGAGTATATTCGCTATTATAACAAGCAATGGATTAAATCCGCATTAAATAACTTGAACTTAGTGCAATACAGAGATCACAACAATGAAAATCATTATTTTAGGCGCAGGGCAGGTAGGGACAACATTGGCAGCCAATTTGGTCAGTGAAGATAACGATATTACGCTTGTCGATAATGAAGCAGAACGTCTACTTGCGTTACAAGATAAGCACGACTTGCGTGTCGTGAATGGGATTGCCTCATCCCCGAGAGTCTTGCGTGAAGCAGGCGCAGCGGATGCAGATTTAGTCGTGGCAGTAACTAATTCAGACGAAACCAATATGATTGCGTGCCAAGTGGCTTATACTTTGTTTAATACACCAACGAAAATTGCACGTATTCGGAGTACAGACTATTTACGTGAAAAAAATAAATTATTTCAATCAGATGTTATCCCGATCGATCATATTATTTCTCCTGAAAAATTAGTGACTGATGAAATCGTTCGCTTGATTGACTATCCGGGGGCGCTACAAGTTTCTCATTTTGCCGAAGGGCGAATTAGTATCGTGGTGGTGAAAGCCTATTATGGGGGGCCATTGGTAGGATATGCCCTATCAATGTTAAAAGAGCATTTGCCACATATTGATTGCCGTGTCGTATCTATTTTGCGACAGGATAAAGTGATTCGCCCACAAGGCTCAACCATTATTGAAGCGGGGGATGAAGTAACGTTTATTTGCGATACGATTCATATTAAAGCCATTATGAGTGAATTACAGCGTCTAGAAAAACCTTATAAACGCATTATGATTATTGGTGGGGGGAATGTTGGAAGTGGTGTTGCAAAACGTTTGGAAGAACAATGTTCCGTTAAATTGATTGAACGTAATCCTGAGCGAGCTACTGCTTTAGCTGAGCGTTTATCAAAAACCTTGGTTTTTTGCGGTGATGCCTCAGATCAATCCTTGCTATTTGAAGAACATATTGAAAATATTGATGTTTTCCTTTCGCTCACCAGTGATGATGAGGCAAATATTATGGCAGCCTTACTTGCCAAGCGCTTGGGGGCGAAAAAGGCAATGGTGTTGATTCAGCGAATGGCATACATTAACTTATTGCAGGGAGGCACGTTAGATATTGTCGTTTCTCCTCAGCAAGCCACGATTTCTGCGCTGTTAGGGCATATTCGTAAAGGCGATGTGGGTAATGTTGTATCTTTGCGACACGGTATTGCCGAGGCTTTAGAAATTGTTGTTCATGGCGAAGCAAATTCTTCTCACATAATAGGACGAAAAATATCTGAAATTAAACTTCCTACAGGCGTGATTATTGGCGCAATATTACGTGGTGAAGATGTAATGGTTGCGAGAAAAGGATTAGTGATTGAAGAAAATGATCGCATTGTGGTATATGTGAGTGATAAAAAATATATTCCAGAGGTAGAAAAATTATTCCAACCTAGTGCATTTTTTATCTAAAAATGAAAAAAAGTGCTGTACTTATTGTTTTTAGTTCATATAATAGCCGCCGCTGATTAATCCTTTCAGTCTTTATTTAGGAGTATTTTATGAGTTTTATGAAAGAGTTCCGCGAATTTGCAATGCGTGGAAATGTGGTGGATATGGCAGTCGGTGTGGTTATCGGTGGCGCATTTGGTAAAATTGTAAGTTCATTTGTGGGCGATGTGATTATGCCAGTATTAGGCTTATTCACTGGTGGCGTAGATTTCAAAAATTTACACCTTGTACTAAAAGAAGCTGTGGGCGATGTGCCAGCAGTAACATTAAATTACGGTGCATTTATCCAAAATGTTGTTGATTTCGTTATTATTGCATTTGCCATTTTCTTGGTTATCAAAGGCATCAACAAAATGAAGAAACCAGTAGAAGAAGCGCCAGCAGCACCTGCTGAACCTTCAAATGAAGAAAAATTACTTACTCAAATTCGTGATTTATTAGAAAAAAAATAGTGTGATAAAAATCTTCCGAAAGTGGAAGATTTTTTTTATCTTAAATTTGGATAACGTAGTAAAATAAGGACATATATTTACCTTACATATAAAAGGAGAAATCCAATGACTACCATTCCGCATATTGAAGATGCGCAAACAGAAACGCGTGAAATTATTCAGAATTTACTCAATGACGGTAGCGATCCGGAAGCACTTTATATTATTGAGCATCATATTTCTCATAATAATTTTGAACAATTAGAAAAAATTGCTGTTGATGTATTTAAGGCTGGCTATGAAGTGTCTGATGCAGAAGAGTGGGAAGAGGAAGAAACTGGCAAGATCTTTTATTCCTTCGATGCTATTAGCGAAATTGAATTAAAGGCTGAATTAATTGATGCACAACAAAAAGAATTATTTCCACTTATCGCTAAATTCAATGGCATTTATGACGGCTGGGGAACATATTTTGAAGATCCTAATGCTGAAGACGATGAATATGGCGAAGATGGTGAATTTTTTGATGATGAAGAATAAGATTACGTAAAATTGTTAAAAATCACACCGCACTTTATTTTCAGCAAAATATAAGTGCGGTGCTTTTTTATAGATTTTTTTATCTTCGGAACTATTTTCATTTTTTTCTGTCGATATAGCAATAAATCAATTAATTTATAAGGAATTTTATGCGTTTAAAACAACTTACTTTTGCCTTAATGGCATTACCATTATCGTTATCTACCTATGCTGCAGAGAATACTCATAATATAGTGAGTTTTTCTGTTGATGTTGAAAAAGAACTTTCGCATGATTTACTCCAAGCCACCTTGTTTACCCAAGCGGAAAACAAAGATCTTGCGTTGGCGAATAAAGAAGTGAGCAATAAAATTAATCAAGCCTTTGAGATATTAAAATCCTATCCAGACGTTGAATTAAGTGATAATTCACGTAGTACACAAGTCCGTTATAACAGTGATGGCAAGCAAAATGGCTGGATTGCGCGCGCCCAGTTAGTGTTGCAAAGTAAAAATAATGAAGCCTTATCTAATGCAATGACGAAACTTAATGGTATTTTGGCAATTGAATATGTAAACTCTCAAGTGTCTTCTGCTGCAATTAATCGAGTTGAAGACGAAATGACAAAACAGGCGCTTGAACAATTAAACCGCAAGGCAAACTTAATTCAACAATCACTTGGTGCAAAAGGCTATAAAATTGTGGAATTAAATATCCGCACTCCAATGGAAAGCGGACGCTTTGTGGCTCGCCCTTATGCTATGGCGAAAATGGCAAGTTCAATGTCGAATGATGAGGTGCAATTAGGCAATGGCAAAGCTAACGTAAGAGCAAGCATTGAGGCAAAAATTCAGCTAGTTCAGGAATAATGACAGCCAGCCCCATTTCTTATACAATGAGGCAATTTTAACAAGCCAACGAGGTTATCAATGAAAGTTGCAAAAAATGTGGTGGTGAGCATTGCTTACCAAGTTCGTACTGAAGATGGAGTATTAGTTGATGAAGCTCCAGTCAATCAGCCTTTAGAATATTTACAAGGGCATAATAATTTAGTCATTGGCTTAGAGAAAGCCCTAGAAGGTAAATCTGTTGGTGATAAATTTGAAGTTCGCGTAAAACCAGAGGAAGGTTACGGGGAATATAATGAAAATCTTGTTCAACGTGTACCAAAAGATGTGTTTGTTGGTGTCGATGAGCTTGTCGCAGGAATGCGCTTTATCGCCGATACCGATGTAGGGCCATTACCTGTTGTGATCACGGAAGTGGGTGAAAATGATGTGGTTGTCGATGGTAATCATATGCTAGCAGGACAAGAATTATTATTTGATGTAGAAGTTGTTGCAACACGTGAAGCAACCTTAGAGGAAATCGCTCATGGTCATATCCATCAAGAGGGCGGTTGCTGTGGTGGACATGGTGATAGCGATGAAGAAGGACACGGCTGTGGTTGTGGCGGTCATCACCATCATCATAACCACGATCACCACCATCATCACGATGGTGAAGGTTGCTGCGGAAACGGTGGTTGCAAACACTAATTAAATTTTGTCAAAAAACGACCGCAGTTCAATCCACACCGCACTTAGTCGAAGATTAAATGGGTGTGGTATAGTAGAAATATATTATTAAAAGAGCCTAGGACCTGCAGTCTAAAGTTTCAGACTATGTGTTTTAAAGATGGAAAATGATGCTAAAAATACACGGATTGCTATGAATTTTTTCTTTCTGGGGGGGATCTTAGTCCAATTGGTATAATGTGGTGTAGTAGACAAAATGGTTGCTAATAATTATTTTCTAAGATTATTAGCAACTCTTTTTATTTAAAAAATCCTGTATAAACATAATGTTACGTTTTTTCGTTAATCCGTTGTGATTATTTAATTTCCGCTTCAGTTCGCTAAATAATCCTTCTATCCTATTTGTTGTTTTTTCTATATTTAATTCCGGATATTTCTCATAAGTAAATAAATACTTTTCATAATGTTTTAAACTCGCATAAGCTCCTCGAATATGTTGATGTTTATAAGGAAAATAACCTCGTTCATTTGCCTTTTCTGAACGCTCATTTAAAAATGCTTGATGTGCTAAATACCAATAATGTAATCGCCGATAAAATTCCGCTTTGTGACTACTCTTTAAGGTTTTCACTATCACTTTTAATGCTTTTCCTGCCTCGGATTGATGATTTTTCCTTAACTTTCTCATCACCATCGCTACCATATGAAATTGACACATCTGCGTTGGCGTATTGAGAAAATCTTTCAGTAACCCTCTTCGCCCATCACAGGTAATCACTTGAATTTTATTGCCTTTTGCTCTTAATTTATTCATTGCGATTTTGTAATAGTCGTCTTTTTCTGTTTTAACCATTTGATGGTACACCACTTTACCTGATAATGAGTCCATCAGCACTAACACACCAAAATCTCGCCCAAAGAATGTCACATCCATAATCAGATTTAACATAGTTTTTTCTGGCGTTTTTAGTTTGGCTTTAGGGACTTTATCAATATATCGATGAATCGTTCTTCCGGAACAATGATATTTTATAGCAAGGGCTTTATAAGTCTGTTTTCCCTTTGAATAATCTGACCAAACAGCGGCTAAATTTAATTTAGGTTGGAAGGTAAAAGTTTTATTACAGCTATTACATTTATAGCGTTGGATGGTATTTCTTATACCATGTTTCTTAATATTTTGATTTTGGCAGAAAGGGCAGGTTTTTTTATTCATTTTCAAAAAGTGGTTTAAAGCCTTTTACTATAAGGCTTCAACCACTTTTTTAGCAAGCATTTTGTCTACTATACCTATAATGTACAACTTAAAAGACAGAACTATCATTAGTTTACAGAAGTATGCCATTATTATGTTAGAACTATTCAACAGCATATTGATTTTCTTAATTCTACTTTAGTTCCCTCTTGGTTTTTTAAACTATACTTTAAATTCTTTTAGTCGTGAAATTAAATTTTTAGGTATTTCAATATATTGAGATTTCTTCAGTTTGTTTAATATTTCACCAAAATTAGCCTTATTTATCTCTTTTTTATAGAAGCACTCAGTTATATTGCCAACTTTACAGGAATCACATTGTTCAATAAGTCCCTTTCTACATTTTTCATGAACATTATCATCGTTAATTAGTTTTTGAATTAATTGTGAATATACATTTAACAGCCATTTACCTCTACAAATATGGATCAGAGTATCGAAATCCTGATTTAACCCCAATGCATGAGCATATGACAATAATGAATCTTGCTTTTGCTTTAGTATTTGCATTTTGGAGGCATTTTCAAGGTAATGACTAGGATCATCCTTCATACAATCAATAATATTTCTATAATTTCTATCTTTTTGTTTTTTTAAGTATTCAATACAAAGAAAAAATAATTTATCAACTAATTTTTCTGTAAGAGTATGAAATTCTTCATCAACCCAAGGGGTATTTAAAGATAGCTCTCCACATTTTAAATAAATTCCTAAGCATTCTCTAAAAGTTTCTTGGTTTACTAGGTAATTCTCGATAGAATATCTATCTAGCATGAATATAAATTCATTTTCAGAAAATTTGCTTGTTAAACCCCTATTGTCGTTATCTATAATGCCAAGCAGATATTTTTTTATAATCGTCATATCTGTCTCTTGTTGTATAATTAATTCTTTTTCAATTATTTTGAAAAACTCTATAACACCTTCGCAGCCAACTATTTTTTTATCGTCTCTAGTAATTAGTATATTTGAAGTTGTTTTAATATCAATATCAAAATCTAATTCACTTTTTTTTACAATCAGGCTATAAATTGGTACATCATCAATACCCTCAACGATCAAAATAGGTATTTTTGACATAACTGCTGTTGCATATATTTCTTGGGGGGTTGGTATCGGCTTTACTAGATTAGAGCTCATATTTATCTCAATCATAATTTATAATTTCTTTAAGAGAACTAGTAAAATCTGTAGCAATACTAGGACTGTGCGAAGCAACAATAATTTGAGTAGCAGGTAAAAGTTTAGTTAATAAGGAAAGCAAACTTCGTTTCCACCTAACATTTAAAGAAATTTCAGGCTCATCAATAATTAAAAAATTTTTGGATGTTCCTAATAGATTGACCATTGCAAGTAAAGTAAATATATGTTTTTCTCCACTTGATAATACTCCTAAGTCATACTCCTTATTTCTTATTTTTATGGAAATTTTATCAAAACTTAACTTTAACTCCTTCTCTCCAGATAAATGTTCATTGAAAATCTTAACAAATAAATTCATTGGAGAAAGTGATTTTTCTTCCTTTTTTAACTCATTAACCATATTATGAATTAGAGTTTGAATAATTCCATTATCTTGCATTCTTTCTTCATCATTTAGTAGACTAATTACTTTCCTCTTCAATGGATTGTCAGATATACTTGATAAGGCATCAATTATTCTTTCTTTATATTGAGTGTTGGATATTTCCTCTATATCATCAGAATATTTTTTGACTTCCTTTTTCTCTCCGTCAATTAAGGTTGATAATGTTTCAAAAAGTGCATTTTGAATTCGGATAGTGGTTTCGTTTTTAGCTAATCTGTATTTTTCTAACAGTAAGTTTTCAATTTGTCCTAATTCAATTTTAGGTAAATAGATATGGTTTCTCTCAAAATCAATTTCTGTAGATTTTCGATTTAATTTGGCTCTGCTATTTATGTATTGATTAAATTCTTCAGAAAAATTATCGATATTTATACTATTAAAAGCTTCTCTATAGCGTCTATGTCTTAGAATAAAATCTTTTAGATATAAACTATTAAATGATTTAGAATTTACCCAATTACTTCCCCTATCTATTCCGATGGATAAGGAGGTTGAATCTTGTAATTTAGATTCTGAAAACTCTTTCCAATCATAATCATTTAGTGAAGCAGACCGAGCTTCTGCATTGAGGAAATATTCAAATATATCCCTTATGTCTTTACTATCTTTTCTTTTTATATAACTGTCAAATATCATTTTTTCTTTATTTTTCAGCTCTTCCTCTTTATTGACTTTAGCTATACATATAGTTTTAGTTGAATTATTATGATGATAAGTTATTTCAACCTTTTCAATATTATTTTCTAGTAAAACCTTATCATCTCGCCTTAAAATAGCATTTAATAATTTTAAAAAAGTTGTTTTACCACAGCCATTATCACCGAAAATAATAGTCACATTACTATCTAATGAAAAGTTTAATGCGATATTCCTCGTGGAGTCTTGGAATCCATAAAATTTTATTTCTTTTAACTTCATCATAATTAACTCTTTCCTTTAATAAAGTATACATCTGATTTAATATTAATTTAAAATTCTCTCAATACAACTATATTCTACATATCGGTTAGAGAAAGTCTACATTTGAGGTTATTATATGGATTTTTTTGTGATACACATCAAGAAATTCACCTTTTTATTGTAAATCTCGTGCCTTTTTTATTATTCCTACGCATAATGTTCCTTGTAATCACTTAACCCTAACAGGTTATTCTTTCGCATTCACAAGGAGGCAAGAATGAAAAATATGCTTTTAATGAGCGGTTCCAAATACCAAAATACGGGTTATCTCGTGCATTGTATGCCGTGGCTGAAAACTTTTCTTTCTGAATACCGAGGAAAAACCATTGGATTTGTCCCTTATGCTGGTGTCAGCCGTAGCTATGATGAATATGAAAATGGAGTAAAACAAGCATTTGCTGAATTAGAGATGGATATTATTTCTGTTCATCGAGGAAAAACACACCTCGATATTATCGAACAAGCTGATGTGATCGCAATTGGTGGCGGTAACACGTTCTGCCTGCTTAATGGGTTGTATGAACATCATTTATTAGATGCCATTCGTCAAAAAGTACAACAAGGCACGCCTTATTTTGGTTGGAGCGCTGGTGCCAATGTGGCTGGTAAAAGTATTATGACAACCAATGATATGCCAATTCTTTATCCCCCTTCCTTTGATGCTTTAAATCTATTTCCTCACCAAATTAATCCACATTTTATTTCAGGTAAAATAGCAGGACATAATGGTGAAAGTCGTGAAGAGCGTTTAGCGGAGTTTTTAATGATTAATCCTGAATCACAGGTTTACGCATTACCTGAAGGCACGGCATTGCATATTCAGGGGCAACAAGCAAGTGTACTAGATATTAGCCAAGCACAGCAAAGTGCGGTGTTAAAATTGAGCAAAAATGGGGCTTGTCAGTCTTACCTCGCTGGATCGATTTTTAATTATTAAGGAGAATAATATGCTTGAACTTAAATCTTTCGTGGCAATTTTGGGCGTTGTTGTTGCAGTTTATTTATTGGTAAAAAAATATGAAACGCGTACCGTATTAATTGGTTTAGGCTTATTAATGTCTTTATTAACGCTCAACCCAATGGGGGCGTTCGATGCCTTTGCTAAATCAATGACCAGCAGTGGATTAATTATGGCAATCTGTTCCAGTATGGGCTTTGCTTATGTGATGAAATACACAAAATGTGATACACATCTTGTGCATTTAATGACTCGGCCCTTATCAGGACTAAGATTTTTCTTAATTCCTTTTGCCACAATGATTACTTTTTTTATTAATATTGCGATTCCTTCAGCAGCCGGTTGCGCTGCCGCCGTTGGCGCAACATTAATCCCGTGTTAAAAAGTGCAGGTGTGCGACCTGCTACGGCTGGGGCAGCCATTTTGGCTGGTACATTTGGTTCAATGATGAGTCCCGGCTCTTCTCATTCTGCAATGATTGCCGAAATGTCAAATTTAACGATTACGCAAGTCAATTTATCTCATGCACCTTATACGATTATCGCTGGTGCGATTGCAGCGGTTTCGCTAACTTTAGTCGCATTAATGCTAAAAGATTATGGCGAAGAACATCGCCAAGCCTATTTAGCAGAAGCTAAAGAATCTGAACAATCTTTCCAAAAATCAAACATTTTCTTTGCCATTGCACCTTTATTACCATTAGTGATTTTAGTAATTGGTGGAACCGCTTTACAAGAAATCCCGGCACTTGCTTGGACGAAAATGGGGGTACCGCAAGCAATGTTAATTGGGGCAATTTATGCCATTTTCGTTACACGTATTTCTCCGGCTAAAATTACAGAAGAATTTTTTAATGGAATGGGGAGCGCTTATGCAAATGTGTTAGGCATTATTATTTCAGCGAGTGTTTTTGTGGCAGGGCTAAAATCGACTGGTGCCATTGACAGCGCCATTGAATTTCTTAAGCATTCAAACGAATTTGTCCGTTGGGGAGCAACGATTGGTCCATTCTTAATGGGCTTGCTCACAGGTTCTGGCGATGCGGCAGCAATCGCTTTTAACACAGCAGTAACACCACACGCAGTCGAATTAGGCTACACACACTTAAACCTTGGTATGGCAGCCGCTATTGCAGGGGCTATTGGACGTACTGCCTCGCCAATCGCAGGTGTAACGATTGTTTGTGCAGGATTAGCGATGGTTAGCCCAGTGGATATTGTTAAACGTACAGGTTTAGGAATGGTGCTTGCTGTACTATTCTTGGCATTATTTATGCTTTAATTTTTTCACGGTGGGAAAATTTAACATATTCCCACCGCACTTTATTATTCCTTCTGTCTAAAAAAGCCATCTGACTTTCTTCGCATAAAGTGCGGTGCTTTTTTCTGTAAATTTCCCCTCACTTATCGCCTTTTGCATACGAATTTTGTACAATGCACCGTTTTGAGTGATTATTGAGATTATTTTATGAGTTCAGCATCAAATATTGGTTTTATTAGTTTAGGTTGTCCTAAAAATTTAGTGGATTCAGAACGTATTTTGACGGAGCTGCGTTCTGATGGGTATAACATTATCCCAAGTTATGAAAATGCCGATTTAGTGATCGTCAACACTTGTGGCTTTATTGATAGCGCAGTGCAAGAGTCGTTAGAAGCCATTGGTGAAGCGTTAGAAGAAAATGGTAAAGTGATTGTTACAGGCTGTTTGGGGGCAAAAGAAGATCGTATCCGTGAAGTACATCCAAAGGTATTAGAAGTAACTGGCCCACATAGTTACGAAGCGGTGATGACACAAGTGCATAAATATGTACCAAAACCCGCACACAACCCTTATATCAGTCTTGTGCCAGCGCAAGGGGTAAAATTAACCCCAAAACATTATGCCTATTTGAAAATTTCAGAAGGCTGCGATCATCGTTGTACTTTCTGTATTATTCCTTCAATGCGCGGTGATTTAGATAGCCGTCCGATTACGCAAGTCTTAGATGAAGCCAAACGCCTTGCTGATGCTGGGGTGAAAGAGCTACTTATCGTGTCGCAAGATACTTCAGCGTATGCCTTAGATCAAGGTAAAGAAAATCAAAATAAAACGGTTTTCTGGAACGGTAAGCCAATCAAAAATAATCTGATCAGCCTGTGCGAGCAGTTGGCGACCTTAGGTATTTGGGTGCGTTTGCACTATGTATATCCTTACCCGCACGTGGATAATTTAATTCCACTTATGGCGCAAGGCAAAATCTTGCCTTATTTAGATATTCCATTACAACACGCAAGCCCAAAAATTTTGAAAGCAATGAAGCGTCCGGGGTCTATTGATCGCACGTTAGAACGTATAAAAAAATGGCGTGAAATTTGCCCTGAATTAACCTTACGTTCCACTTTTATTGTTGGCTTCCCGGGTGAAACGGAGGAAGATTTTCAACAACTATTAGATTTCTTACAGGAAGCCCAGCTTGATCGAGTTGGCTGTTTCAAATTTAGCCCTGTTGAAGGTGCGCCAGCCACAGATATGCCAGATCAAGTACCAGAAGACGTGAAAGAAGCGCGTTTCCACCGTTTTATGCAAGTGCAACAAGCTATTTCAGCACAACGCTTACAGCAAAAAATTGGCAAAACCCTGCCTGTTATTGTGGACGAAATAGATGAAGAAGGGATTATCGGACGCTCAATGGCGGATGCCCCAGAAATTGATGGCGTGGTGTATGTAGATAACTTATCTCACCAAGCTGTGAGCGTAGGACAAGTGATTAACGTAACGATCACACAAGCCGATGAATATGATTTATGGGGAACCTGCTAATGGCAGTGCCAGTGAACGTGTTATTTGTCTGTTTAGGGAACATTTGCCGTTCCCCAATGGCGGAATATCTTTTCCGTGAAAAAGTGAAACAAGCAGGCTTAGCCAATAAAATGATGAGTGATAGTGCTGGCACATCTGGCTGGCACGATGGCGAGGATATGCATTGCGGCACAGCTGAAACCCTTGAATTACATCATATTGATAATAAAGGTTTTACTAGCCGAAAAGTGCGGTTAAAAGATTGGCAAGATTTTGATTATATTATTGCTATGGATAACCAAAATTTAGCCGATTTAGAAAAATTATTTGGACATCACCCTGAAAAATTATTTCAAATCACTCAGCTTTGTCCTGATTTAGGTATCGATCATATCCCTGATCCTTGGTATACCAAGAATTTTACCCAAACTTACGAATTATTAGATCAATGTTGTGATGCCTTGTTAGCACACATTCGTAAAGAAAAATCTTGTTAAAAACTACCGCACTTTTGTTGATAAAAGCTGATAGGTTATGGCTATCAGCTTTTTTGCTATAACTTGCTTATTGTATTATTCTGCTTCAGCAAGAGTAAAGCAAAGGTTGAGATTAATAGCACGAATGCTGTGCCGATATAAAGATTTTGTTTTTCCCATCCGTTATCTAATAAAATACCTGCGATTATTGGAGCAAGGATTGCGCCAATGCGTCCTATGCCGATTGACCAGCCAGCACCTGTACTTCGTATATCACTAGGGTAAATACTCGGATTTAGGGTATAAAGCCCACTGATACAGCCGTTAATTAATGCCCCTACCATTATCCCAAGTACCATTGCAAGCCATAGAATAGTTGAAGAAAGAATAAAAGCAATGACGGCAATTGCTGCAATAATCGTAAATAAAATCAAGACATTGCGTGCAGACCAGTAGCTTGCCAATAAGCCATAGAATAATGCTCCGCAAGTACCGCCTAAAGAAATCATCATACCAATGGTAACACTTTGCTCTGTGGTCATTCCTGCGTCTTTTAACAGGGCGGGCGTCCAAGAGCTGATGAAATAAAAACTAAACATTATTGTGAAGAAAGCCAACCAAATAGCTAAAGTTGAACTACGATATTGTGGATTAAAGAGCTGGGTAATTGGCGCAGTTTTAGCTTTGTGTTCTGTGAGTTCTGGTAAGATAAACGAAGCAATACCGATTTTTTTGAGAATTCTATTTAATCGAGCTTGCGCATTGTTTGGTTGTTTATTAACTAAATAATCAATGGATTCTGGCAACCACAATATTAAGCAGAGCAAACATAGCCCTGTTAAAATTGCACCAGCAAGGAAAACGGAGCGCCAGCCATGTTCTGCTTGTAACGCGACGGCAAAAAGCCCACCTAAAATCGCACCAATACCAAATCCGGCGGCATAAATGCTGATAGCAAGGCTACGCCATTTTTTTGAGGAATATTCACTCGTTAGCACGTTGGTGCCAACTAAAATCCCGCCAACGCCTAAGCCCGTTACGATTCGCCAAATTCCAAGAGTAGAGGAATCTATGGCAAAAAATGATCCTAACATTCCCGCAGCAGAAAGGGATACACTGATTAATAATAATGGACGGCGCCCAATTTTATCTGCAAGGGGAGCAAGGAAGAGTGATCCGGCTGCCATCCCGAATAATCCTGCACTGAGTAGCGAGCCAAGTTCTGCGCCAGTTAAACCAAATTCGTGACGGATACCCGTGGCAGTAAAGGCGAGTGCAAGGACATCAAAACCATCTAAAAGATTCATTATGGTTGCCATAACGACAACCGCCCATTGGTAAGGCGTCATAGGATGTTGGTCGATAAGCTGTCGTATATTCATTGTGTTTCCTTATGATATGTTGATGAATAAATCCTTTTATTCTCTTGTGAGTTGTTGAAGCTTACGCAAAATAATATTCAGTGCGACGCCATAGGCAGGAACAAATAGCACGATGCCGACAAAAAGTTTGAAAAGATAATCTACAAAACCAAGTTCAAACCAATGTTCCGCCATAAAAGGATCACTGCTTGCGAAAAATGCGACGGAAAAGAATAAGAAGGTATCTGCCATTGAGCCGAAAATCATTGAGCTACTCGGCGCAATCCACCAGGTTTTTAACTGGCGTAATCGATTAAATACAAGTACATCAAGTAATTGACCGAAAACATAGGCGACAAAACTGGCAATGGCAATGCGAAAAACGAATAAGTTGAAATCAAATAAGGCTTCGATCCCTTGATATTGCGTGTCCAAAAAGAGCGTGGAAATCACATAACTGATAATTAATGCGGGAAACATCACGGCAAAGATGATCCATCTTGCGGCGGTTGCCCCAAAAATTCGCACAGTTAGATCCGTTGCAAGGAAAATAAATGGGAAAGTAAGCGTTCCCCAAGTGCTGTGGAACGAGAAATCTGCTAGTCCGAGTAGATGAAATGGCAAGTGTATCTCAAACGGGATTTGTACTAAATAGTTACTTGCGGCAATAATAAAAATGTGGAAAAAACTTAAAATAATTAATGCGTTACGTTTTTGGTGAACATTAAAGATCGGAGAAGTTACTTTCATCTTTTATACCTTTTTGTTGAAAATATTGGGGTGAGGGAACCCAAATTAAGTGAAAAAATCGTGTAATCCTTGAACCGCTGATGATCGACATACAGGTTACTCAAAGGATCGCTGATAATACGTATTTTTGTTGATATTTCAAGGAATATTTCGATTTATTTTGAGGAATAAGTGTAGAAAATTCTCTATTATAAAGTGCGGTGCTTTTTTGTTGATTTTTGTTTTGAGGGAATGGGGAATGATTTGTGTATATCCGCCATTTGCAGAGAGAACATAAGAGGTTTCTTGTTTTAGCAGGAGAGGTTAGGAAGAGCAAAACGCGTTTTCACTGAGTTTACCGTTATTGACACTAAAAGTACGGTGTTTTTCTGGTTGCATTTCTTTTAGTTGGTTGTGTGTAATGGCGGTAACAAACACTTGTGAGCCGCTTTGTTGTAGGCGTTCAGCTAATAATGCACGTTTTGTTTGATCTAATTCAGAAGCGAAATCATCAATTAAAAAAATACAATGGCGATTTTTTTGTTGCATCAAATGTTCACCTTGAGCTAGGCGCAAGGCACACATTAATAATTTTAATTGTCCACGAGAAAGCACATCTTCTACCGGCAATCCATTCGCCTTAAAGCGAAAATCGGCCTTTTGCGGGCCAGATACGGTGTAACCAATGGCACGATCCCGTTCAAAATTTTGACATAACAATTCGGCGTAATCGCTGTTTTTATCCCAGCCTTGATGAAAACTGACACTGATTTCTAATTCAGGCAGAAATAGCTGACAGGTGCGTTCAATTTCAGGGCGTAAGGCTTCGGCATAATCGGCACGCCATTGGCTGACTTGGTTAGCAAGATTGACCAGCGCTTTATCCCAAATCTGAATATGTTCATAGTGCAAGGCTTGTTGTAAAGCCGCATTGCGTTGCTTCAATAAGCGGTTAAGTTGGCTCCAAACAGGGTGAAAATCATTATGATGATGGAATAGTCCCCAATCTAAAAAAGCACGGCGATAGCTTGGCCCACCGTTGAGCAAGGTCAATCCTTCTGGGGTAATCATTTGCATTGGTAATAAATGGGCAAGATCGGCAATTTTTTTTGCTTCTTCACCGTTAATTTTTACCTGTGTGTTGCCTTGGCGGTGTTTTTGCAACCCCACTGACCACTGATGTTGTTGTTCTTGAATTTTGCCATAAAGGGTGAAGTGAGGCTGTTCGTAAGAAATAATGCGATTTGCTACCGCACTTTTAAAAGAACGTCCGTGAGCAAGATAAAAAATGGCTTCAAGTAGGCTGGTTTTACCGCTGCCGTTATTGCCCACTAAAAAGTTAAAGCCGTGGTCAAATTCTAGATCCACGGCGTTTAAATTACGAAAATTTTCAACCGTTAAGCGTGAAATTGCCATATCAATTATAAACGCATTGGCATAATCACATATTCTGCGCTATTGTCATCCACATCTTCAATTAAGCAGCTTGAAGAAGCATCTGTCAATCGCATACGCACTTGTTTGCATTTGAGGGCATTGAGTACATCAAGCAAATAGCTGACATTAAAGCCGACTTCCATTTCTTCGCCGTTGTAGTCGATGTCAATGATTTCTTCGGCTTGCTCTTGCTCCGTATTTGTCGCGGTGATTGTGAGCTGGTTTTCTGCAAGCTGTAAACGTACTGTTCTTACTTTATCATTGGATAAAATCGCGGCACGGGCAAAGGCTTGTTTTAAACTTTCCCATTCGCCTGTCATAATACGTTGCGCATTGCGTGGTAATACGCGACGATAATCTGGGAAACGTCCATCAATTAATTTAGAGGTAAAAATAATGTGTCCTAAATCAATGCGTAAATTATTTGTACCAATTTGTACACGAGCTGGCTGATCATTACTTTCTAATAAACGGGCTAATTCTAGCACGCCTTTACGTGGCACAATGACAGAATGAAGCTGTAAATCTTGTTCTAGGGGAATTGTACAAACCGCAAGGCGATGTCCATCTGTTGCAACAGTACGCAATAAGTTACCTTCGGTTTCAAATTTCATTCCATTTAAGAAATAACGCGCATCTTGGTTTGCCATAGAAAATTGAGTGGCGTCAATGAGGCGACGTAAGGTGGCTTGTGTGGTGGTAAAATCTACCTCCGCTTGCCAATCAGCTAAATTTGGATATTCCTCAGCAGGAAGGGTTGTTAGATTAAATTTACTTCTACCGCAATGCACTAAGGCACGTTCTTCTTCAAAACTTACCGTAATATCTGATCCATCAGGAAAACTACGGCAAATATCAAGGAATTTTTTAGCGGGTATGGTAAAATGCCCATCTTGTTCAGCACTATTTAACTGTGCTTGGGTGGAAAGTTCCACTTCTAAATCTGTTCCTGTAATGGTTAAAGATTGCTCTCTAATTTGTAATAATACGTTATTTAATACGGGGATATTTGGGCGACTGCTTAATACACCACAAACTTGTTGTAAAGGCTTTAATAAATTTTCTCTTGATACGGTAAATTGCATAGTTTCGTCCTTAAGCTGATAAGGTTCGGATTAAATTAGACCAGTCTTCCTGAATATTATTATCTTGTTCACGTAATTTGGCAATCGTACGGCAGGCATGCAATACGGTAGTATGATCACGATCCCCAAACCCTCTACCAATTTCAGGCAAACTTCGGTTAGTCAATTCTTTGGCCAATGCCATTGCTAATTGACGTGGGCGTGCTACAGACCGAGAGCGATTTTTTGATTTAAGATCGGCTACTTTAATACGATAATATTCCGCCACAACTTTTTGAATATTTTCTACTGTTACGAGCTTATCTTGCAAAGCAAGCATATCTTTCAGGGTCTCACGCACAAAATCAATGGTAATCGGTTTGCCCGTAAATTCTGCATTAGCGTGAACACGGTTGAGCGCGCCTTCTAATTCACGCACGTTCGTGCGTAATTTTTCGCCGATAAATAACGCCACTTCTTCGGGTAAGCGCATATTTTTTTCTTCTGCTTTTTTCAATAAAATGGCGACACGAGTTTCAAGTTCTGGGGGTTCAATGGCTACGCTTAATCCCCAACCAAAACGAGATTTTAAGCGATCTTCAATTTTCTCTATCTCTTTTGGATAGCGGTCAGAGGTTAAAATAATTTGCCGACTACTTTCAAATAACGAGTTAAAAATATGGAAAAATTCTTCTTGCGTACCGTCTTTGCCCGCAAAGAATTGAATATCATCAATCAGCAAGGCATCTAAAGTGCGGTAGAATTTTTTGAAGTTTTCCATTTTGTCTTCTTGCAGCGCCCGGACATATTCTTGCATAAAGCGTTCTGCGTGGATATAAATTACGCGTGCTTCTGGTTTTGTGGTTAAAATGCCATTACCTACGGCGTGTAATAAGTGGGTTTTACCAAGCCCGGTACCTCCGTAAAGAAACAGGGGATTGGCGCTTTGTTCCCCCGGATTAATTGCCACTTTTTGTGCCACTGCGCGGGCAAGTTGGTTTGATTTCCCTTCGACAAAATTTTCAAAAATATGCTTAGTATTTAAGTTAGAACGATAATTGGCCTTTTGTTCATTCGATGGTGTGGGTGTAGTGTTTGGTGCGATAACAGGCGCAGATGTGCTTCGCGTCGCAGGTTTTGAGCCTTCCTGCACTTTTACACTAAAATCTGCATTGCCAGAAAATTGTTGGGCTAAGCGGCTAATTAGTTCAAGATAATGGGTCTCCACCCAGTTTTTAACAAAAACATTGGAAGCATATAACACCATATTGTTTTCACCTACAATATCAGCTTGCAATGGACGTAACCAAGTGCTGAAATCCGTTGGTGAAACTTGATCTTGTAATTGTGAAAGGCAATCCTGCCAAAGCGATGCGAGCGTGGTTTTCATTGTTATTATGTCTTGGTTTATCTGTTAAACATCTGAATAGTCCGCTGAAAAGTGCGGTGAGAATTTGGCTAATTCTACAATAAAGTTGAGAAAAGATCTTTATAAAAGGATCAAAAAAATCGAAAAAGGCTGCTTGAGATTTCTGCCAAAAAAAGTATAATTCTCCCCGCTTTTATGCTTTCAAATAAGAAAAATACAGATTATGTTATGATTTTTCTTATTCTTATTTGACGAACGGTTCATTTGTGATTACAATTCCGTTCCTTATTTTAGTAACCCTTGTTTCAATTCGTTTTTGGCTATCTAAATGTCAAAGGCAATAATTAAACAATGTTGATTTAGGTAGATTATAATTATGAAACGTACATTTCAACCATCTGTATTAAAACGTAGTCGTACTCACGGTTTCCGTGCGCGTATGGCAACTAAAAACGGCCGTCAAGTTTTAGCTCGTCGTCGTGCTAAAGGTCGTAAGAGTTTATCTGCATAATCCAGCCTTTTGCTGTGATTAAGCTAAACTTTTCTAGGGAGTTACGTCTGCTAACTCCCGCTCAATTCAAATACGTTTTCCAAGATCCACAACGTGCCAGTTCAGCGCAAATTACCATACTTGCTCGCATTAATCAGGAAAATCACCCCCGTCTTGGGCTTGCTGTTGCTAAGAAGCATTTAAAACGCGCCCACGATCGTAATCGCATTAAACGTCTATGCCGTGAACGCTTTCGCTTATTGCAACACCAACTGCCAAATTATGATTTTGTGATTGTTGTTAAACAAGGCATTGGTCAGTTAGATAATCAACAACTATTCAATTTATTGGATAAATTATGGCAACGCCACATTCGCTTGGCTCAAAAATCTTAATTGCGCTTATTCGCTTTTATCAGCTCGTTATTAGTCCTTTAATTGGCCCACGTTGCCGATTCACGCCAACTTGTTCTTGCTACGGCATTGAAGCATTAAAAACGCACGGTGCGTTAAAAGGTGGTTGGCTTACGTTAAAACGTATATTAAAATGTCATCCTTTACACGCTGGTGGATACGATCCTGTTCCGCCGAAGATCAATAACAACAAAGAGAACAAATAATGGATTCAAGACGTAGCCTGTTAGTGCTAGCACTACTCTTTATTTCTTTTCTTGTTTATCAGCAATGGCAAGTGGATTACCATTCACCAAAGCCTGTTGCCACTGAACAAGCGCAAACTTCTAATTCTCAAGGCGAATTAACCGCAAATTCAGACCTTGCTAACCTTGCTCAAGGTAAAGTGATTACCTTAGAAAATGATGTATTCCGTTTAAAAGTGAATACATTAGGTGGGGACGTAGTGCGTTCTGAATTATTAAAATATGATGCAGAATTAGATTCCCATACACCATTTGTTTTATTGAACGATACACCAGAGCATATTTATATTGCGCAAAGTGGTTTAGTTGGCAAAAACGGGATTGACACCAAAGCAGGCCGTGCAAATTACCAAGTAGAAGGGGATACTTTCAAACTGGCTGATGGACAAAATGAGCTTGTTGTACCATTAGTATTTGAAAAAGATGGCGTAACGTACCGCAAAATTTTCGTCTTAAAACGTGGCGAATATGATGTGGCAGTGAACTTTGAAATAGCCAACCAAAGCGGTCAAGCCATTGAAGTCGAGCCTTATGCAAAATTAACCCATACTTTGGTAGAAAGCTCAGGCAGTATGGCGATGCCAACTTATACTGGTGGCGCGTATTCTTCTTCTGAAACGAATTATAAAAAATACAGCTTCCAAGATATGGAAGAAAAAGATCTTTCTATCCAAACCAAAGCAGGTTGGGTAGCAGTATTGCAGCATTATTTCGTGTCTGCGTGGATTCCAAATCAAGACAGCACACATCTTTTATATACTTCTACGGACAAAGCGCGTAATTTAGGGGCAATTGGTTATCGTGGGCCAGTGGTGGATATTCCAGCAGGTGCAACAGAAACCATCACCAGCAAATTATGGACAGGGCCGAAATTACAAAATGAAATGGCAGAAGTGGCAAACCACTTAGATTTAACCGTGGATTACGGTTGGGCGTGGTTTATTGCGAAACCGTTATTCTGGCTACTTACCCACATTCACGATTTAGTGAAAAACTGGGGGCTTGCGATTATTGGTGTAACCCTTGTGGTGAAAGGCTTGCTTTACCCACTAACAAAAGCACAATATACCTCAATGGCGAAAATGCGTATGCTGCAACCGAAAATCCAAGAAATGCGTGAGCGTTATGGTGAAGATCGTCAGCGTATGAGCCAAGAAATGATGAAATTGTATAAAGAAGAAAAAGTGAATCCACTAGGTGGCTGTTTACCAATTCTCTTACAAATGCCAATTTTCATCGCCTTATATTGGACATTTATGGAAGCCGTTGAACTACGCCACGCGCCATTCTTCGGTTGGATTCAAGATTTATCGGCACAAGATCCGTATTTCATCTTGCCAATTTTAATGGGCGGATCAATGTTCTTATTACAAAAAATGTCGCCAACACCAGTTGCTGATCCAATGCAACAAAAAATTATGACATTTATGCCGTTGATCTTTATGGTATTCTTCCTATTCTTCCCAGCAGGTTTGGTACTCTACTGGTTAGTTTCCAACCTTATCACCATTGCTCAACAACAATGGATTTACCGTGGGTTAGAGAAAAAAGGATTACATTCCCGTAAAAAATAAAATGGGATAAAGCAATAAAAGGTATCTCAGGATACCTTTTATTTTATGAATTCAAATTAGCATTCAAAATTAAGTAAAGGTTCAAAAATAGCAATGTCAAAAGAAACCATAGTCGCCCAAGCTACGCCGATTGGACGTGGCGGTGTCGGTATTTTACGGGTATCAGGGCCGCTTGCCCAACAAGTAGCAGAAGCAGTGCTAGGCAAAAGCCTTAAGCCACGCGTAGCGAATTATTTACCGTTTAAAGATAGCGATGGCACAGTGTTAGACCAAGGGATCGCGCTATTTTTCAAAGCCCCAAATTCTTTCACTGGTGAAGATGTATTAGAGCTACAAGGCCACGGCGGACAGATTATTTTAGATCTCTTACTCAAACGCATTTTGCAAGTCAAAGGCGTGCGTTTGGCTCGCCCAGGGGAATTTTCTGAACAGGCGTTTTTGAATGATAAATTGGATCTCGCTCAAGCGGAAGCCATTGCCGATCTTATTGACGCGACCTCTGAACAAGCGGCGCGTTCTGCATTGAAATCCTTACAAGGGGAATTTTCTAATAAAATCAATCAGCTTGTTGATGATGTCATTTATCTACGCACCTATGTGGAAGCGGCGATAGATTTTCCTGATGAAGAAATTGATTTCTTGGCGGACGGAAAAATTGAAGCCAAATTGCGTGAAATTATTGCTCAACTTGCAGCTGTGCGAGCAGAAGCCAAGCAAGGGGCGATTTTGCGTGAAGGAATGAAAGTGGTGATCGCAGGGCGACCAAATGCAGGAAAATCTAGCCTACTCAATGCCCTTGCAGGACGTGAAGCGGCGATTGTTACCGACATTGCAGGCACAACTCGCGATGTGCTGCGTGAGCATATTCATATTGACGGAATGCCATTGCATATTATTGATACCGCCGGTTTGCGTGATGCCACCGATGAAGTGGAGCGTATTGGGATTCGTCGTGCGTGGGACGAAATTGAGCAAGCCGATCGCATTATTCTGATGTTAGACAGCACGGATAGCGAAGAAAATCTCGCCCAAGTGCGGTCAGAATTTTTAGCAAAATTGCCGAACAATATCCCTTTGACCATTGTGCGTAATAAAGCGGATTTAAGTGGGGAAGCGGAAACCATTCGCGAACAAAATGGACAAACCTCAATCAGCCTTTCGGCGAAAACACAAGTTGGGGTGGACTTACTGCGTGAACATCTCAAACAATCAATGGGCTATAACACCAGTACAGAAGGTGGTTTTCTTGCACGCCGTCGCCATTTAGAGGCTTTAGAACAAGCGGATGTTCACTTGCAAGCAGGACTCATTCAGCTGACCGAGTTTTATGCCGGTGAACTGCTCGCCGAAGAATTGCGAATGGTACAAAATCACCTGAGCGAAATCACAGGACAGTTTACCTCTGATGATCTGCTTGGCAATATTTTCAGTTCATTTTGTATTGGTAAATAAGTGAGTGAAAATCAAAGTGCGGTGTGATTTTGCCAATTTTTTAGCTGAAGTAACTTAGTGACAAAATGATAGCTAACACAAATTGGGTGAGCATTTCCTCACAGATAAGCCACAGAGGGCTTGAATAAATCAGCGCCATACGGTGTGTATGGCGAAAAATGAAAGAGTACGGAATTTTTAATGCAATTAATTCAAGGGTTAAAACAACTACCAGCCACTTTGCGACAGCAAGGCTGTGCCTTAACGATTGGTAATTTTGATGGGGTGCATTTAGGGCATCAGGCGGTGTTACGCCACTTGCGTGAAAAAGCCACCAGCCTTTCTTTACCAATGGTGGTGATGCTTTTTGAACCACAACCAAGCGAATATTTTATGGCAGATAACGCCCCGCCACGTTTGATGCGGTTGCGTGATAAATTGAGTGCATTGGCTGAATTAGGCGTAGATTATGTGATTCGCATAAAATTTGACCGCACTTTTGCCCAGCTTTCTGCTGAACAATTTATTCAACAATACTTGGTACAGAAACTCAATGTGAAATTTTTAAGTATTGGTGATGATTTCCGTTTTGGGGTTGGGCGTACAGGGGATTTTGCTCTGTTACAACAAGCGGGGGAGCAATACGGCTTCCGTGTAGAAGATAATTGCAGTTTTCGTTTAAATGAACAACGTATCAGTAGCACGGCGATTCGACAAGCCCTTGCCGATGATCATTTAGCCCTTGCCAAGCAGCTTTTGGGCAAGCCTTATTGCATTTATGGGCGTGTTGTACAAGGCAATAAACTAGGGCGAACTATTGGCTTTCCAACAGCAAATATTCGCTTACAACGCCAAGTTAATCCCGTGAAAGGGGTATATGCGGTAAGAGCTAAATTGCCTAATGGTACAGAATATGAAGGGGTGGCAAATATTGGACGTCGCCCGACCATTAATGGGATTAAACAATTGTTAGAGGTTCATCTGTTTGATTTTAAACAAGATATTTATGGACAGCCGCTTAAGGTGGAACTGTGTCATAAAATTCGTGATGAAGTCAAATTTCCCTCTTTTGAGGATCTTAAAGCACAAATTGTAAAAGATGTGGACGTGGCGAAGGCGTATTTTCGCCAAGCTAAAAGAACGAGCTAAAGGGCTTAATGTGCGGTAAAAAAGTTATCAAAAAATCACCGCACTTTCATTAGGGATTGAATCATAATTCCGCCATTCCTATTCTTTAATATTGTGTTATTTATGCGTATAATGCCAAAGTTATTGTGCATTTAATGCAAGATTTTATTTTATACAACGTGGAAAAAACAAAATGTCGAATGAAAACGTAGATTACAAAAATACGCTAAACCTGCCAGCAACAGGTTTTCCGATGCGTGGTGATCTGGCAAAACGTGAGCCAGCAATGCTAAAAAATTGGTATGAGAAAAAACTTTACGAAAAAATCAGACAATCTGCTCAAGGAAAAAAATCCTTTATTTTGCACGATGGGCCTCCTTATGCTAACGGCTCAATTCATATCGGGCACGCTGTAAATAAAATTCTGAAAGACATTATTGTAAAATCCAAAACCGCCGCAGGTTTTGACAGTCCTTATATCCCGGGATGGGATTGCCACGGCTTGCCGATTGAATTGAAAGTAGAAGGTTTGGTAGGGAAACCGGGCGAAAAAATTTCTGCTGCACAATTCCGCCAAGAATGCCGTAACTATGCCCGTGAACAAGTGGAAGGGCAAAAGAAAGATTTTATCCGTCTAGGCGTCTTGGGCGATTGGGATAATCCTTATTTAACAATGAATTATGACACTGAGGCCAATATCATTCGCACGCTGGCTAAGGTGGTCGAAAACGGGCATCTTTACAAAGGCTATAAACCTGTGCATTGGTGTTTGGATTGTGCTTCTTCTTTGGCAGAAGCCGAAGTGGAATATGAAGATAAGACTTCCCCGTCTATCTATGTAACATTCCCTGCAACGGATGAAAGTGCGGTGCTAAATAAATTTAATTTAATCCAAGCAGGTAGCGGTGAAGTAGCGGCAGTGATTTGGACAACCACCCCTTGGACATTGCCATCAAACCGTGCCATTGCAGTGAATGCAGAGCTGGTTTATCAATTATTACAATTTGGCAATAAGCGTTTAATTTTAGCGAAAGCATTGGTCGAAAGCGTGCAAAAAGCCTTAGGTGAAGAAAACGTGAAGGTGCTAGGTGAAGCAAAAGGGGCTGACTTAGAACTTCTCCGTTTTAACCACCCGTTCTATGAGTATAGTGTGCCAGTGATTTTAGGCGATCACGTTACCACCGATGGCGGTACAGGTTTAGTGCATACCGCACCAGATCACGGTCAAGACGACTATTTGGTTGGCTTGAAATATGGTTTAGAAATGGCGGCATTAATTAATGATGCAGGCGTATTTAAAGCTGAAACGCCATTTTTTGCGGGTAAAGGCGTGTTTGAAAGCAATGATTTGGTTATTGAAAAACTTACAGAAACAGGTAACTTATTGAAATTAGAAAAAATTCGTCATAGTTATCCGCATTGCTGGCGACACAAAACGCCAATTATTTTCCGTGCGACACCGCAATGGTTTATTGGAATGGAAACAAATGGCTTACGTCCGCAAGCGTTAAGCGAAATCAAAAAAGTACGTTGGATTCCAGATTGGGGGCAAGCGCGTATCGAAACAATGGTGGAAAACCGCCCAGATTGGTGTATCTCTCGTCAGCGTACTTGGGGTGTGCCAATGGCGTTATTTATCCATAAAACCACAGAAGAATTGCACCCTCGCACACTTGAACTTATTGAGCAAGTTGCGCAACTCGTGGAACAATCAGGCATTCAAGCGTGGTGGGATCTGGATCCAAAAGATTTGCTTGGTGAAGATGCTGAACATTATAAAAAAGTGCCAGATACCCTTGATGTTTGGTTTGATTCAGGAGCAACGTATTCTTCGGTTGTGAAAGCACGTCCAGAATTTAATGGGCAGGAAGCCGATATGTATTTAGAAGGCTCGGATCAGCACCGTGGCTGGTTTATGTCATCATTAATGCTTTCAACGGCAACGGATAACAAAGCCCCTTATAAGCAGGTACTAACCCACGGTTTCACCGTTGATGGCAAAGGGCGTAAAATGTCTAAATCTATCGGTAACATTGTTACCCCACAAGAAGTGATGGATAAATTTGGTGGCGATATTTTACGTTTATGGGTGGCTTCAACGGATTATACAGGGGAAATGTCTGTTTCAGACGAAATCTTAAAACGTGCAGCCGATAGTTATCGCCGTATTCGTAATACCGCACGTTTCCTTTTGGCGAACTTAAATGGTTTTGATCCGAAACGTGATTTAGTGAAACCAGAGGAAATGATCGTGCTAGATCGTTGGGCGGTGGATTGTGCTTTAAATGCACAAAAAGAAATCCAAGAAGCGTATGATAATTATCAATTCCACGCTGTTGTTCAGCGTTTAATGAAATTCTGTTCCATTGAAATGGGATCGTTTTATTTAGATATTATCAAAGATCGTCAATACACCACCAAAGCGGACAGCCTTGCACGTCGTAGCTGTCAAACAGCCTTATGGCATATTGCCGAGGCGTTGGTTCGTTGGATTGCGCCAATTTTATCTTTCACTGCCGATGAAATCTGGCAATATATCCCGGGTGAACGTGCGGAATTTGTGTTTACAGAGGAATTCTATAACGGCTTATTCCCATTAAACGCAGAAGAAACAATGAATGATGCCTATTGGCAACAAGTGTTGAAATTGCGTGATGAAGTAAACCGTGTGTTAGAGCAAGCCCGTGCAGATAAAACCATTGGTGCCGCATTGGAAGCGGAAGTAACCCTTTATGCCAACGATGAATACGCGAAGATCTTATCGCAACTTGAAAATGAATTGCGTTTCGTCTTAATCACGTCAAAAGCTCAAGTCAAACCATTGGCTGAAGCCGATGTTGAAGGGGGCGAGGTAGAAGGCTTTAAGGTGAAAGTGGTGCGTTCTGCAAATGAAAAATGCCCACGCTGTTGGCACTATTCTGATACCATTGGTACAAACCCAGCACACCCGACGCTGTGTTCGCGATGTGTTGAAAATGTCGATGGCAAAGGCGAAGTCAGACGTTTTGCGTAAAAATTCATAAAAATTCCACCGCACTTTGATTTGCTGAAATCATAAAGTGCGGTGATTTTTTCGCAAATTTTTATTTAACATAATTGAATTTGTAGGGCGAGTTGATCCGTCCGCCCTGTTGCTATTCAAATCGGGCGCACACATAGGTGCGCCTCTACATTTGGAAACTACGATTTATATTAAATTTGTAGGGGCGGACCGATGTGTCAGCCGGTGTCGATATCCAAATTGGGCGCACACATAGGTGCATCCCTACATTTGGAAACTACGATTTATATTAAATTTGTAGGGGCGGACCAATGTGTCCGCCGGTGTCGATATCCAAATTGGGCGCACACATAGGTGTGCCCCTACATTTGGAAACTATGATTTATATTAAATTTGTAGGGGCGGATCGATGTGTCCGCCGGTGTCGATATTCAAATTGGGTGCACACATAGGTGCATCCCTACATTTGGAAACTACGATTTATATTAAATTTGTAGGGGCGGACCAATGTGTCCGCCCGTGTCGATAGCCCAGCTGAACGCACGTATAGGTGCGTTCCTACATTTGTAAACAATCTACATTTTGGAGCAAATAGATGTCAAAATCTAAATCAGGTTTATTATTTCTCTGGCTAAGTGCAGTGGCGTTTTGTTTAGATTTATTGACTAAATATTTCGTGGTCAGTCATTTTGAGCTATATGAAAGTATCCACATTTTGCCTATTTTTAACCTGACCTATGTGCGAAATTATGGTGCGGCATTTAGTTTTTTAGCGGATCATTCAGGTTGGCAGAAAAGTTTTTTTATCTTACTTGCCATTGGGATTTCCGTAATACTCACGGTTTTCTTAGCAAAAAATAAAGCGAGCCAACGCTTACAAAATACCGCCTATGCGTTAATTATTGGTGGGGCATTAGCCAATATGACTGATCGGGCTTATCACGGCTTTGTGGTGGATTTTTTTGATTTCTACTGGCAACAATGGCATTATCCCGTGTTTAATGTAGCGGATATTGCTATTTGTATTGGCGCGGCATTGCTTGCTATTGATGCGATTAAAAATAATGAGAAAAAAACGGAGAAAGCCAAGTGAAAATTATTTTAGCCAATCCACGTGGTTTTTGTGCTGGGGTAGATCGTGCAATTAGCATTGTCGAATTAGCCTTAGAAATTCACGGTGCGCCGATTTATGTGCGCCACGAAGTGGTACATAACCGCTTTGTGGTTAATGGATTGCGTGAACGTGGCGCCGTGTTTGTAGAAGAATTAGATGAAGTGCCAGATGGTGCTATCGTCATTTTTTCTGCCCACGGCGTTTCTCAAGCTGTTCGTCAAGAAGCCAAAAGACGTGCATTGAAAGTCTTTGATGCGACTTGTCCGTTAGTAACCAAAGTGCATATGCAAGTGGCACGAGCTAGCCGAAAAGGCACTAAAGCTGTGCTAATCGGACACGAAGGCCACCCAGAAGTAGAAGGTACAATGGGGCAATATGATAATGCAGAAGGCGGAATTTATTTGGTGGAAGATGTGGAAGATATAGCAAAATTAGCCTTAACAAAGGATGATGACATCACTTTTATGACGCAAACCACCCTTTCTATTGATGATACCAGTGAAGTGATCGCCGCGTTGAAAGAGAAATATCCCGCTATTCAAGGACCGCGTAAAAATGATATTTGTTATGCCACCACCAATCGCCAACAAGCGGTAAGAGAATTAGCTAAGATGGCGGATTTAGTCATCGTAGTTGGCTCAAAAAACTCTTCAAATTCCAACCGCTTAGCAGAACTTGCCACAAGAATGGGGGTAACGGCTCAATTGATTGATGATGCTAATGATATTGACATTGCTTGGCTCAAAGAGGTCTCCACCATAGGCATTACCGCCGGCGCTTCTGCGCCAGAAGTGCTAGTGCAATCTGTGGTAAATCGCTTAAAAGAACTAGGTGTAACGCAAGTAGAAGAGCTACAAGGCTGCGAAGAAAACACCGTGTTTGAAGTACCAAAAGAGCTGCGAATTAAAGAGGTGCATTGATCCTCAATCCGTTACGAAACCACTTATAGGATAAGTGGTTTTTTTATCGCTAATCAAAATTAAGAATAATACCCTTGCTTTCTTATTATCGTTAGTTGAAATCATTATTTCATATCAGTTGTAACTTATTGTCTTATTTATTTGAAAGGTAAGTGATGTGTATTTTGCGTATAATCTATGTGCTTGTCTTTTTTCTTTTTATTATTCTATTTTAAAATGAGACCGCATAAGCTGATTTTTATGATGCTAATGTTCCTTACTATACGATAAAAATATTTTTAGATCTTCATCACACTTCCTTATTTTGTTCTTTGCATTTCCTATTTTTTAGGCGTAAAAAGAAGATACTCAGAATGAGTTATCAAGGAGTGTACTATGCCAAATATTGTGTTAAATCGAATTGATGAGCGTTTAATCCACGGGCAGGTTGGGGTGCAGTGGGTTGGTTTTGCGGGAGCTAATTTGGTGCTGGTTGCTAATGATGAAGTGGCCGAAGATCCAATGCAACAAAACCTAATGGAAATGGTATTAGCGGAAGGGATCGATGTGCGTTTTTGGCCATTACAAAAGGTGATTGATAATATCCATCGCGCAGCGGATAGGCAAAAAATCTTGCTTGTGTGCAAAACACCGAGTGATTTTTTAACCTTAGTGCAAGGTGGGGTACCCATTGACAAAATCAACGTAGGCAATATGCATTATGAGGAGGGCAAAACGCAGATCCATAAAACCGTATCCGTAAATGAGAAAGATAGAGCGGCATTTGAACAGCTACGTCAGCTTGGTGTGCAGTGTTTTATCCAAGGTGTACCAACCGAAGAGGCAATAGATTTATTTAAATTATTGTAAGAAAGAAGAGAGGAAACGATGGAAATTGGACTTTTACAGGCACTCTTATTGGGTGTACTCGCATTTTTTGCAGGTCTTGACCTCTATAATGGTTTAACACATTTTCATAGACCCGTTGTATTAGGACCTATTGTAGGGGCGATTTTAGGGGATTTGCAAACAGGGATCTTAGTTGGCGGTACCCTCGAATTAGTCTGGATGGGGCTTGCACCATTGGCAGGTGCGCAACCACCCAATGTGATTATCGGCACTATTGTGGGAACTGCATTTGCCATCACGACGAAAACCGATCCGAAAGTTGCGGTTGGTGTGGCAGTGCCTTTTGCTATTGCGGTACAAATGGGAATCACCTTTCTGTTCTCTGTTATGTCAGCGGTGATGTCTCGTTGTGATCAAATGGCGGAAGAAGCGAATCTCAAAGGCATTGATTATGTGAACTACCTTGGTTTGTTAGTGCTAGGTACGTTCTATTTCTTCTGTGCGTTCTTGCCAACTTACTTTGGCGCGGAATATGCAGGGAAAATCATTGCAATGTTGCCAAAAGAAGTGATTGACGGCTTGGGTGTTGCTGGAGGCATTATGCCGGCCATCGGGTTTGCAGTATTGATGAAAATTATGATGAAAAATGCCTATATCCCTTATTTTATTCTCGGTTTTGTGGGGGCAGCTTGGCTTAAGCTTCCTGTGTTAGCGATTGCTGCTGCAGCGGTTGCAATGGCTCTTATTGACTATATGCGTAAGGGGAATACTGAAACGAAAGCAACGCCAAAAGAGGAGTTTCAAGATGGAATCTAAAGCACGTCAAAACGTACAAAATGATAATGTGTACGAAGATCAAACAATGGGAAAAGAACTGACTAAAGCTGATATTAATACGATGGCGTGGCGTTCTTTATTACTTCAAGCCTCTTTCAATTATGAGCGTATGCAAGCAGCAGGTTGGTTATATGGAATTAGCCCTGCATTGAAAAAAATTCATACTAACAAAGCGGATTTAAGTAAGGCAATGAAAGGGCATTTGGGCTTTTTTAATACCCATCCATTCCTTGTTACGTTCGTTATGGGAATTGTGCTGGCAATGGAGCGCTCCAAACAGGAAGTAAACGCGATTCAAAGTACAAAAATTGCAGTGGGTGCGCCCTTAGGCGGCATTGGGGATGCCTTATTTTGGTTTACCTTGCTACCCATTTGTGGCGGGATCGGTGCAAGCCTTGCTTTACAAGGTTCGATCCTTGGAGCGATTTTCTTCTTTGTCGTATTCAATATCGTGCATTTCGGTTTACGTTTTGGTTTAGCACACTATGCCTACAAAATGGGGGTAGCAGCTATTCCAACCATTAAAGCTAACACGAAAAAAGTGTCGCACGCCGCATCAATGATTGGTATGACTGTGATTGGGGCATTAGTTGCCACTTACATTCGTTTCCAAACTAGCGCAGAAATCACCGCAGGCGATGCCGTGGTGAAAGTGCAAGCGGATGTGCTTGATAAACTTATGCCAGCTTTCTTGCCGTTGGTGTACACCTTATTGATGTACTACTTGGTGAAACGTAATTGGTCGCCATTACGCTTAATTATTCTCACCGTAGTTATTGGTATTGGCGGACGTTTTGCGGGTATCTTATAAAATGAGTGATGACAAATGCCGAGTATTTGCTCGGCATTTTTTATCAATAAGGAGAAAAAATGACAATCTTGATCGTGAGTGGACACGGACATTTCGCCACAGGACTACAAAGCGCGTTGGAACAAATTATCGGGCAATATCCCAATGTGGCATTTTTTGATTTTGATGATAAGCAAATCACGCCCGAACAGCTACATCAAAACATCGCACAATATCTCATAGCGGAAAATGCAAGTGCGGTACTTTTTTGCTGTGATATTTTAGGTGGCACACCATTTCGTCAATGTGCAATGATTGCCCAACAGTTTGAGCGCACAGAAGTTATTGTTGGCACGAATTTACAAATGTTGATTGAAACCATAATGGCAAAGGATGAACTGACATTTCCAGAATTGGTGGCGCAAGCCCTAGCCAGTGCAAATCAAGGCATCACGACCCTTTCAGCACAACAAAAAATAAAAAGAACGGCTTGCGTAGAAAATGAGGGGATTTGATGAGGGGATTTGAGGCTATATCTCATACCAAATTTTATTCACAAATAATGTTACCAAGCCCGATGGTGTATGGACTTTCACTTCATCATCGACTTCTTTGCCAATCAACGCGCGGGCTACGGGGCTGTCGATGGAAATCCAATTCTTAGCTGGATCAAATTCATCGCAGCCCACAATACGGTATTGACTTTCCTCGCCATTTTCATTTTCAAGGCTAACCCAAGCACCAAAAAAAATTTTGCCTTCTTGTCTTGGGTGATAATCTACAATCTGCAACACTTCTAAACGTTTTGTCAAAAAACGCACACGGCGATCAATTTCACGTAAACGGCGTTTACCATAAATATATTCGGCATTTTCACTACGATCGCCTAACGCAGCGGCATCAGAAACCGCTTGAGTAACTTTTGGGCGCTCTTCTTTCCATAGAAATTTTAATTCTTGATCTAATTTATTCCAGCCACTGCGTGTGATGTAGTTTGATTTTGGCATTTTGCTATTCCTTTACCTTTGAATGGATAAAACTTATTTATCAAATGGATTCAATAATTTTACGCCCATACGCGAGAAATCTGCGGTATTTCGTGTAACTAGCGTCAGACCATATTGAATAGCGCTGGCAGCAATCCAAGCGTCATTCTCAGGACAATGATCGGGAATGTGTAAGGTAGCACAAATTTTCGCTGTTTTATCATTAAGATGAAGGATACGATTTGAAAAGCCTGTCTTTATCGTATGTTCAAACCATTGACGGAGTATTTTTCCTTGCCAAGGATCTTTACGTTCTTTGGCTAAAATGCCACGTTCCAATTCCATCATTACGATAATATTCGTATAAATTTGTTGTTCATTAATTTCAGATAACCAATTAATGACCCCTTGGTTTGCTTTACCACTTTTAATTTTACGAATTTCACTTAATACATTGGTGTCAATAAAATACATTTTTCCCTCATTCATCAAACTCAAGCGGCGTGCGTTGCTTTATTGAACGAGGTGGAATGTCTAACTCAATATCCGCCTCATCTTGTGGCGTTAATGCCTCTAAAGCATTACGGGGAGAATGAGATTGCAACATTTTCTGGTAATCTGCATAGCTCATTAGTACATAAGTGGGTTCACCGCGATTTGTTACAATAACAGGCGCGATTTGTGCTGCTTTTTGTGCCTGATTGAGATGCTGGTTAAATTCTCGGCTAGTCATAATCGTCATTTTTATTTCCTTATAGCAACGTTTCTACAATTTAGTGTAAAAGTAAAAAAATAACAAGAAAAATTGTAGGCTAACTTTATGAGCAAAGAAACATTTGAGCAAAGCCCATAAAACCAGTATCCTATGGCGAATTTTTACTTTTACTAATGAATAAACGCCAATGTTAAATCAACAAATTTCACAGATCATTGCCGCTGAATTAACGGTGCAACCACAGCAAATTCTTGCTGCCATTCAATTATTAGATGAAGGCAATACCATTCCTTTTATTGCTCGTTATCGTAAAGAGGTTACTGGTGGCTTAGATGACACTCAATTACGCCATTTTGAAACGCGCTTGATTTATTTGCGTGAGTTAGAAGATCGCCGTCAAACGATTTTAAAATCTATTGAAGAACAGGGCAAATTAACGGACGAATTACGCAACCAAATCCAACAAACTCAAAGCAAGACGGAGTTAGAAGATTTATATTTGCCGTACAAGCCGAAACGCCGTACCAAAGGGCAAATCGCCATTGAAGCAGGGCTTGAACCGCTGGCTGATCGTTTATGGAATGATCCAAACCAAGATCCTGAAACCGTAGCAAGCGCTTATATTGATGCGGAAAAAGGCTTTGCCGATAGCAAGGCGGTATTAGACGGCGCACGTTATATTTTAATGGAACGCTTTGCGGAAGATGCCCAATTATTGGCGAAAGTGCGTCAGTATTTACAACAAAGTGCGGTGTTAATTTCTAAAGTTTTAGAGGGCAAAGAACAAGAAGGCGAAAAATTCCAAGATTATTTTGAGCACCAAGAGCTTTGGCATAATGTGCCTTCTCACCGCGCTTTGGCAATGTTCCGTGGACGCAATGAAGGCATTTTACAGTTAAGTTTAAATGCGGATCCCGAACAAGAAGAAGGGGCGCGTCAAAGTTATTGCGAGGAAATTATTCGTCAGCATCTGGGCGTACATTTTAACCAACAGCCAGCGGACAAATGGCGTGAGCAGGTGATAAGCTGGACGTGGCGGATTAAGGTTTCACTCCATTTAGAAACGGAATTAATGAGCCAATTGCGTGAAAAAGCAGAAGATGAGGCAATCAATGTATTTGCTCGAAATCTTACCGCACTTTTAATGGCGGCACCAGCCGGAGCAAAAAACACAATGGGGCTAGATCCCGGTTTGCGAACAGGGGTAAAAGTGGCGGTTGTGGATAATACGGGTAAATTATTGGCAACGGATACGGTTTATCCACACACAGGACAAACGGCAGCAGCAATGGCAAGCCTTTATCAATTAATCGAACGCCATAATGTGGAACTGATTGCTATTGGTAATGGTACGGCATCAAGAGAAACGGAGCGTTTTGCTAAAGAGGTGGTAAAACAAATCTCAGGGCAAAAACCACAAACGGTAGTCGTCAGTGAAGCGGGGGCTTCCGTGTATTCTGCATCAGAATTAGCCGCACAAGAATTTCCACAGCTTGATGTGTCTTTACGGGGGGCGGTGTCTATTGCGCGCCGTTTGCAAGATCCATTGGCAGAATTAGTGAAAATTGAGCCGAAAGCCATTGGCGTGGGGCAATACCAGCACGATGTCAATCAAACTCAACTGGCGCGTAAATTAGATGCGGTGGTGGAAGATTGTGTAAATGCGGTGGGCGTGGATCTCAATACCGCCTCTGTACCGTTGCTTTCTCGCGTGGCAGGAATGACCAAAACGCTCGCGCAAAATATCGTGCAATTTCGTGATGAAAATGGCCGTTTTGAAAACCGCGAAGAGCTGAAAAAAGTTTCTCGTTTAGGGCCAAAAGCCTTTGAACAATGCGCAGGCTTTATGCGTATTTCAGCTGGGCAAAATCCTCTTGATGCGTCAGGTGTTCACCCAGAAACCTATCCCGTGGTGGAAAAAATCTTGCAAGCAACTCAGCAATCTATTCAAGATTTAATGGGCAACGCCAGTGCGATTCGTCAGTTAGATGCAAAACAATTTATTGATGAACAATTTGGTTTACCAACAGTGCAAGATATTTTCAAAGAATTAGAAAAACCGGGACGTGATCCGCGTGGCGAGTTTAAAACGGCCACCTTTATGGACGGTGTGGAAGAAATCAGTGATTTGAAAGCAGGAATGATCCTTGAAGGCACGGTAACTAATGTAACCAATTTTGGGGCGTTTGTGGATATTGGTGTTCATCAAGATGGGCTTGTGCATATTTCTTCGCTTTCCAATAAATTTGTTGAAGATCCGCACGATGTGGTGAAAACCGGTGATATTGTAAAAGTGAAAGTCTTGGAAGTGGATGTGGCCCGCAAGCGTATCGCCTTAACGATGCGTTTAGATGAACAAGCAGGGGATAAAGCAGAAAATAATGAAAAAAATCACCGCACTTTAGCGGCAAAAAATCCTCGTAGTCCACAGCTACAGCGTAAACCACAAAATAATAGTGCAATGGGTAATGCCTTTGCCGATGCGTTGAAAAACTGGAAAAAATAAAGGAAAAGTTGAATGACAAAAAATACCTTTATTATTGGGTTTATGCTTTTTGCGATTTTTTTTGGTGCGGGAAATCTGATTTTCCCGCCTAAATTAGGCTTTGAAACAGGAACGGCATTTTTGCCTTCTATTTCAGGCTTTGTGCTAACTGGTGTGGGCTTGCCATTGCTTGGTATTATTGTGAGCGCTTTTTACCGTGGTGGATATATTGTGGCATTAAGGCAAATTCATCCGTGGTTTTCTGTACTGTTTTTGGTTTCCATTTCCCTTGCAGTTGGGCCTTTTTTTGCTGGACCAAGAACCGGCGCAATGTCTTATGAAATGGTGATGATTCCCTTTCTTAAAGAAGCCGATAGCCTTTCTCAATTGTTATTTACGTTTGTATATTTTATGCTCAGCTTATGGTTGAGCCTAAATCCGTCTAAAATGGTGGAGCGTATTGGCTCTATTCTCACGCCAGTATTGTTGCTTGCGATAATTGCTTTAGTGGTAAAAGCGGGGATAATGCTGGTTGGGAAAACACCTTTGCCAATGCCGACTGTTGCAAGTCATACGGATTTCTTCAATGGAGCAATTAACGGCTATTTAACGATGGATGCATTGGCTTCTATCGCATTTTCTACGATGGTGTTAGGGGCGATCAAATCCAGTGCGGTAAAAACCGTTTCATTACAAAAACAAACCATTTTTGCCGCAATAATCGCCGGTATTGCCTTAGCATTGATTTACATTTCCCTTGGCTGGGTAGGCAATAACTTAATGATTAGCCCTGACGTGCTGGCACAGTTACAGCAAAATAAGCAGGATCTTGGTACTTATATTTTAAATCAGGTTACGACAATGGCTTTTGGTGAGCTAGGACGAATGGTGCTGAATATCATTGTATCGTTGGCTTGTTTGACTACCGCGGTAGGGCTGTGTGCTTCGGTTAGTAGTTATTTTCACCAACAATTTCCGCGATTTTCTTACCGCACTTATGCTATCTTATTTTGTCTGATTAGCTTTGTAATCGCCAATCTTGGGTTGAAAGAAGTGATTGGGCTTTCTTTGCCTGTGTTGATGATTTTATACCCTATTACCATTACGGTGATTTTGCTGTTGCTACTGAATTTATTTTTGCCAATGCCGATCTTGGCTCACCGCTTAGCGATTGGTTTGGTGACATTTGTGTCGATTTTATCCGTGCTAGGTTCAGGCAAAATTGATTTGCTCGACCAACTTCCACTTAAGCCTTATTCCATCGAATGGCTACCTTTTGCATTGGTGGGCTTGGTGGCAGGATATTTGTTAGCTAAATCAAAAGAAAAAGTGATTTTTCCGATTAAATCAGAATAAACAGAAGGCGGTATTTCCGCCTTTTTTCTTGCTTAACTTTCTGATACAGCTTCGCCTTCTAGCGGTAAATCAGCTTGTTCCCACCCCATAAAGCCACCCTGCATACTATATACGTTATCGTAGCCTTGCTCGATAAGAAACGCCCCCACATTGCGGCTGCTGATACCGTGATAACAGCTCACGATGATAGGATCATCATAATCCACTTTTTGTTGAAATTCGCCATAGCTTTGATTCGTCAAATGAAAAGCCCCTTTTGGGTGGCTATGGGTAAAACGAGGGAAATCGCGAATATCCACCAACGTGGCATTTTCTTCATTCATCATTTGCCAAGCTTGCTGTGGTGTGATTTCTTTAAGTGCGGTCATTTTTTTCCTTGTTTTTGGCGGTAAATAAAAGAATAAAACGCTATCTTATTGATATAGATCAATTTGTTCAAGACCTTTTCCCTTTTTTCAAGTAAAATAACCGCACTTTTGATTTAGCTAATTTAGGACTATGCCACAACTTTCGGAAAAACTGACTGCTTACGCACAATTAATGCGTTTTGACAAACCCATTGGCACATTATTGTTATTGTGGCCAACACTTTGGGCATTGTTTTTGGCAGAGAAAAGCATTCCGCCGGTTTCGGTGTTAATCGTTTTTGTCCTTGGCGTCATCATTATGCGTGCCGCTGGTTGTGTGATCAATGATTATGCCGATCGTCATATTGATGGCAAAGTGAAACGCACGTCACAACGCCCTTTGGCAACAGGAAAAGTCAGCGAGAAAGAGGCGAAATTACTTTTTGCAGGGCTTATTTTCTGCGCTTTTATTTTGGTGCTATTTTTGAATTACTACGCGATTGGTTTGTCCTTTATTGCCGTCTTGTTAGCCTTTATTTATCCCTTTATGAAGCGTTATACCCATCTTCCCCAGTTTTTCTTAGGGGCGGCTTTCGGCTGGTCTATTCCAATGGCTTATGGCGCATTAATTGAACAACTTCCTTTGGAATGTTGGTTATTATTTATTGCCAATCTTGCTTGGACAGTGGCTTATGACACCCAATATGCAATGGTGGATCGTGATGACGATTTACGAATTGGGGTGAAATCCACGGCGATCTTATTTGCGCAATATGACAATAAAATCATTGCATTATTGCAATCTATTGCTTTGGGGCTGTTGGTTATTATCGGCTACCAATCTCATTTGCATTACAGCTATTTTATTGTACTTGCGCTAACCGCACTGCTTTTTATTTATCAATGTAAACTCACCCGTCATCGTCGTCGTGAAGACTGCTTTAACGCCTTTCTTAATAATAATTATGTGGGATTAGGCATTTTTCTTGCTTTTCTTATGGGAATAGCTGGGACAGCATTTTTCTAAAAGAAATACAGATTATTATCTTGAAATTTAAATTTTTGCCCTAATTTTATAGCCATCTCTTTTAGCTAAAAAAGGAAAAAGTATGACCACAATAGTAAGTGTCCGTCGCAACGGGAAAGTTGTTGTCGGTGGCGATGGCCAAGTCTCTCTCGGCAATACGGTAATGAAAGGCAATGCCCGTAAAGTTCGCCGTTTATATAATAACAAAGTGTTAGCAGGATTTGCTGGAGGAACAGCAGATGCCTTTACCTTATTTGAATTATTTGAGCGTAAATTGGAAATGCACCAAGGGCATTTACTAAAAAGTGCGGTGGAATTAGCGAAAGATTGGCGGACAGATCGTGCGTTACGCAAGTTAGAAGCGATGCTTATTGTCGCCGATGAAAAAGAAAGTTTAATTATTACGGGGATTGGTGATGTGGTTCAGCCAGAAGAAGATCAAATTCTGGCGATTGGTTCAGGCGGCAATTATGCGATGTCTGCGGCACGTGCGTTAGTACAAAACACCGATCTTTCTGCCCGTGAAATCGTAGAAAAATCACTCAAAATTGCTGGCGATATTTGCGTTTATACCAACACAAATTTCACCATTGAAGAATTGCCATAATGGCGTGGCTTTATTTAGTTTGTGCCGGCTTGCTTGAAATTGGCTGGCCAATTGGACTAAAAATGGCCACTCAACCCAATAAAGTGGTGCTAGGTTCATTACTTGCCGTTGTTTTTATGGTAGGCAGTGGATTATTACTTTACCTTGCACAACGGACTATCCCAATGGGAACCGCCTATGCGGTATGGACAGGAATCGGTGCTGCTGGTGCGTTTATCGTTGGCGTGCTTTGTTGCAATGATGCACTCACATTTTGGCGAGCATTGGGAGCAATAATGATTGTAAGTGGTGTTATTGTACTTAAATTAGCATCACATTAATTCCATTTATTCATACTATAAATGGCTTATCAAAAAGGATTAAATTATGTCTGAAATGACCCCTCGTGAAATTGTTTCTGAATTAGATCAACATATTATCGGACAAGCTGATGCCAAAAGAGCCGTGGCAATCGCATTGCGTAATCGCTGGCGTAGAATGCAATTACAAGAGCCATTACGCCACGAAGTAACACCAAAAAATATTTTAATGATCGGGCCTACTGGGGTGGGTAAAACGGAAATTGCCCGCCGTTTAGCAAAATTAGCCAATGCGCCTTTCATTAAAGTGGAGGCCACCAAATTTACCGAAGTGGGCTATGTCGGGAAAGAAGTGGATTCGATCATTCGTGATCTAACCGACAGTGCGATGAAATTAGTTCGTCAGACAGAAATTGAAAAAAATCGTTTCCGTGCAGAAGAAGCGGCAGAAGATCGCATTTTAGATGCACTCTTACCACCGGCAAAAAACCAATGGGGTGAAGTGGAAAATCACGATACCAATAGCAGTACTCGTCAAGTATTCCGCAAAAAATTACGTGAAGGACAGCTTGATGATCGTGAAATTGATATTGATGTTGCTGCCCCTTCAATGGGCGTTGAAATTATGGCGCCACCGGGAATGGAAGAAATGACAAGCCAGTTGCAATCAATGTTCCAAAATCTTTCCAGTGGCAAAACCAAAACTCGCAAAATGAAAATTAAGGACGCATTCAAAGCCCTTGTTGATGATGAAGCGGCGAAATTAATTAACCCTGAAGATCTCAAACAAAAAGCAATTGAAGCGGTAGAACAAAACGGTATTGTCTTTATTGATGAAATCGACAAAATCTGTAAAAAAGGCGAATACAGCGGTGCAGATGTTTCCCGTGAAGGCGTACAGCGTGATTTATTGCCATTAGTTGAAGGCTCAACGGTTAGCACCAAACACGGAATGGTAAAAACCGATCATATTTTATTTATTGCCTCTGGCGCATTCCAAGTGGCGCGCCCTTCTGATCTCATCCCTGAATTACAAGGTCGCTTGCCAATTCGCGTAGAACTCTCAGCACTAAGTGCAGAGGATTTTGAGCGAATTCTTACTGAACCAAACGCCTCTCTAACAGAGCAATATAAAGCGTTAATGGCAACAGAAGGCGTAAACATCACCTTTACCCAAGATGCAATTAAGAAAATTGCTGAAGCAGCTTTCCGTGTAAACGAGAAAACGGAAAACATCGGTGCACGTCGCTTACATACGGTGATGGAACGCTTAATGGATAAAATCTCGTTTAATGCCAGCGATATGAATGGTGAGCAAGTAGTCATTGATGGCGCTTATGTTGCAGAGGCCTTAGGCGAAGTGGTAGAAAATGAAGATTTAAGTCGTTTTATTCTATAACTGATTGATTTAAAATAAAAAAGAGCGGTGGTAAATGTGATGATTTTTTACCGCTCTTTATTATTTTCGGCATAATTAAATTGAATTCGCCATAGCGAGAAATTCCTCTTCGGTTAAAATCTTGACGCCTAATTCAAGGGCTTTGTTGAGTTTTGAACCTGCGTTATCGCCTGCGATCAAATAATCCGTTTTGGCAGAGACACTGCCTGTTACTTTACTGCCGAGTTGTTGCAATAAGGCTTTGGCATCATTGCGTGCCATTTGGGTGAGTGTGCCAGTGAGTACCACGGTTTTACCTTTCAGTGGATTTTCGCCCACTTCTTGCACTTGCACATCGTCCCAGTGTATGCCTTGGTTGATAAGATCATTCACCACATCTACATTATGCTGTTCACGCCAGAAGACAAAAATACGGTTTGCCACAACTTCGCCAACATCTGGAACTTCTTGGAGTTGTGCGATCTCTGCCTGTTTAATGGCATCCAGATTTTTGAAATGATTAGCGAGATTTTGCGCGGTCGCTTCTCCAACATCTCGAATGCCTAAGGCAAAAATAAAGCGTGCAAGCGTGGTATTTTTGGCTTTTTCTAAGCTATTTAACGCATTTTCTGCCGATTTTGCCCCCATACGTTCTAAACGCATTAAGGTTACTTCATCTAATTTAAACAGATCCGCTGGGGTGTGAATAAGCTCACGATCTACCAGTTGTTCAATCAGTTTTGCGCCCACACCATCAATATCCATTGCTTTACGAGAAACGAAGTGTTTGAGTGCTTCTTTACGTTGTGCCTCGCAGAATAAGCCACCGGTGCAACGTGCTACGGCTTCGCCATCAATACGCACGATCACAGAACCACATACAGGACAATGGCTTGGAAAAATAATGGGTTTGGCATCGGCTGGACGGCGATCTGCCACTACGCCAATAATTTGTGGGATCACATCACCAGCGCGACGGATAATGACTGTGTCGCCAATAGCGATATTCAAACGTTCGATTTCATCGCCATTATGTAATGTGGCATTGCTGACGGTAACCCCGCCAACAAAGACCGGTTCAAGTTTTGCCACAGGTGTGATTGCCCCCGTTCTGCCAACTTGAAATTCCACATCATTTAGCACGGTGAGTTCTTCTTGCGCGGGGAATTTATAAGCAATTGCCCAACGTGGTGCTTTGGAAATAAAGCCAAGCTGTTCCTGCAATGCAATATCGTTAATTTTTAGCACCGTACCATCAATGTCGTAGCCTAAATGAGGGCGTTTTTCTGCCATAGTGCGGTAGAATTTCAGCACATTTTCGACACCATTACAGCGTTCAATTTCTTTATTAATAGGAATACCGATAGATTTTAGCCATTGTAGGCGATCAAAATGGGTATTAGGTAGCGATACGCCTTCGGCAACGCCAATACCATAAGCATTCAGCATTAATGGGCGTTGGCGAGTGATTTTTGGATCAAGCTGACGCAATGAGCCTGCTGCCGCATTGCGAGGATTGGCAAAGGTTTTTTCCCCTTTGGCTAACGCCATTTCATTGAGTTTTTCAAAACCTGCTTGTGGCATAAACACTTCACCGCGAACTTCCAAACGTACGGGAGGGTTGTCAGTTAAAAGTTGCAAAGGAATATTGCGAATGGTACGAATATTCGCTGTGATGTCCTCCCCAGTCGTTCCATCGCCACGGGTGGCGGCTTGGGTGAGGATACCATTTTCATACAAAATACTTACCGCTAAACCATCTAATTTGGGTTCACAACAGAAGGTTAATGGATCGGGCAACACGCCTAAACGATCTTGAATACGTTTTACAAAGGCAGTAAATTCCTCATCAGAAAATGCGTTATCTAAGGATAGCATTGGAATTTCGTGGGTTACCTGAGCAAAGCCCGAAAGCGGTTTTGCCCCCACGCGTTGGGTGGGCGAATGACTATCCAAAAATTCAGGATGTGCCTGTTCTAAGGCTTTTAACTGGTGAAATAAACGATCATATTCTGCATCAGGAATTTGTGGGTCGTCCAAGACGTGATACTGATATTCGTGATATCTCAAGGTTTGGCGTAATTGTTCAATTTGTTGGACAAGAGGATTTTGTTCTGTCATTATCAATTCCTTCTAAAAAATCACCGCACTGCTGTTTTACTATAAGGCAAATAATTAAGGCGGACACTTCGGCCCGCCATTTGCGATAAAAGAAAGTGCGGTGCTTTTTTCAGTCTTTTTAAGCACTCACTTTGGCGAAATACGTTTTTTCCGCATTATCATCAAAAATTTCTTGTTTATCGGTAAGTACAAAACCACCCAGTTCTTCGGCAATGGTTTTGGCGGCACGGATCATCATTCGTAAATTGACTAAATCATTACCGTGCGACGGTAGTTGCATAAATAACGCAATGCCGACTGTGTAGAAATCTGCCATATTGTTTGGATCAAACGTACCGGGCTGTTGAATATTTGCTGCACTGAATAGCACTGGGCTTGCAACGCTGAGATCCAAATGACGGTGGTAAATTTGTTGATGTCCAAAAAGAAAACCAAGGTCATCAAGCACTTTGGCTAACTCCGCCCCATTAAAATCACGATTTTCTGGTGAGACGACATAGAGCATTAGAAAATCTGCTGCTTGCGTTGTCTGTTTTTCTTCCACTTGTGGTGTTGGCGTGTTTTCTGCGACTTCCTCAAATTCGATGGTTGGACGTTCACGTTCAATTTGAAGGTGAGTTTCAGACGCGCTAGCTAGCACCTCAGATAATTTGTGTTCGGCGTGAATTCCTTCATCAGTATTGAGCGTTGCTTCAATTTCCGAGATGGTTGCCGTTGCCAAATGTTGGGGTGTTTGATAGTTCACAACTGGCTCAACACTGGCTTGAATGGGTTCTGGCTCATTTGGCAAGCTAATTTTAATTTGATTAATTGCCTGCTCTACATTTTGAGATTCTTCTCGTTGCGGTGTTGAAAAGTTATATTGTTCAGCCTCAAAATCTAAATGCTGTTGGGCTGGCTGAAGGTTTTCAGGCACAGATTGTGAAGCATTTTCATTCTGAATGTGCTGATTAATATTTTCTTGTGGCTGGCGAACGCGATAATCTTTGCTAAATGTATTGCCATTTTCAAAAATTTGCGATTTTTCACGGCGATTAGACCATATCCCGTGAGCCACTAAAACGATTAAGGCAATTACCCCTAAAATAATCAAAATAGTATTCAAATCCATTACTTGCATTCTCCCAACATTAAATTAAAGGGCGGAATAAATTTGCCGATAGCTTACCATATTTTGCAAATTCGGTGATATGTAAAAATTGATTTTTTTTACCGCACTTTGTATGCTACATCGCATTTTATTTGATTAGGAAACAAAAAATGTTACAAGCAAAGGAACTTAGCGAAGGTTTTCATTATTTCGTGATGGGCTGGCATTTGATTACACAAAAAGGCTTAAGACGTTTTGTTATTATGCCGGTTTTGCTCAATATCTTATTACTTTCAGGCTTGTTTTGGCTATTTATCAGTAATATTGGTGGATTAATTGATGAATTGATGAGTTATGTGCCTGATTGGTTAGCGTGGCTTAGTGGGATTTTGTTAGCATTATCCATTTTTATGATTTTAACCCTGTTTTATTTTGCATTTACTATGCTTTCAGGCTTTATTGCCGCCCCGTTTAATGGTTTATTAGCGGAAAAAGTGGAGCAAAGGCTCACGGGGGAAAATCTGATTGAAATGAGTACAATCGATTTCCTCAAAGATATTCCTCGAATGTTAGGGCGTGAATGGCAAAAATTATGGTATAGCCTACCAAAAATAATTGCCTTGTTTTTATTAAGTTTTATCCCTGTATTAGGGCAATCCGTGGTGCCTGTGCTAACCTTTTTATTTACCGCGTGGATGATGGCGATTCAGTATTGTGATTATCCTTTTGATAACCATAAAATTCCTTTTCGCATTATGCGTAATGAATTAGGCGAAACGCGTACGCTCAGCTTAACCTTTGGTAGCTTAGTAACTTTTTGTACTTTTGTACCAGTCATTAATTTAGTGATTATTCCCGTCGCAGTATGCGGTGCAACAGCAATGTGGGTGGAAAAATATCGAGATAATGCCTTATTTGCATTTAAACCACATAAGCAGTCAGCGCAAAATCACCGCACCAAAATTGTTAATCATCAACAAGAGCAATTAAAACATCAGCCAAATCGTTTTATTAATTAGTTGAAATGAGTGCGTAAATAGCCGTTGGTTATAAAATATAGCCAACGGCTATTTTTTATTGCAGAAAAACTATGCTAAAACTAACCGCACTTTCAATTAAATCAAATAGGTGAACACAATGACGATTTACAGTGATAATTCTTATTCAATCGGCAATACGCCATTAGTCCGTTTAAAACATTTTGGTAATAATGGAAATCTGGTCGTAAAAATTGAAGGGCGAAATCCAAGTTTTAGTGTGAAATGCCGTATTGGGGCGAATATGATTTGGCAAGCGGAAAAAGATGGCATTCTCACCAAAGAGAAAGAAATTGTTGATGCCACTAGCGGTAATACAGGCATCGCACTCGCTTATGTGGCAGCAGCGCGAGGTTATAAACTGACTCTCACTATGCCTGAAACAATGAGTTCTGAACGTAAACGTTTATTAAGAGGTTTAGGTGTCAATCTAGTGTTAACAGAAGGCGCAAAAGGAATGAAAGGGGCAATTGCTGCCGCAGAAGAAATTGTGGTCAGTGATCCTAACCGTTATGTGATGCTTAAACAATTTGAAAATCCAGCGAATCCTGATATTCATCGTCAAACTACGGGCGTAGAAATTTGGAATGATACAGAAGGCAAGGTAGATGTTGTGGTAGCTGGCGTGGGAACTGGCGGGACAATCACAGGGATCTCACGTGCGATCAAACTAGATAAAGGGAAACAAATTCTTTCTGTTGCCGTTGAACCCGAAGAAAGTCCAGTCATTACGCAAACCTTAAATGGCGAAGAAGTGAAACCTGGTCCACATAAAATCCAAGGTATTGGTGCCGGGTTTATCCCGAAAAACCTTGATCTTTCTTTAATTGATCGCGTAGAGCAGGTAAACAGTGAAACCGCTATTGCCACAGCTCGCCGTTTAATGGCGGAAGAAGGGATTTTAGCGGGGATTTCATCAGGTGCGGCGGTCGCAGCAGCCGATCGTCTGGCAAAATTGCCTGAATTTGCCGATAAACTGATCGTTGCGATCCTTCCTTCCGCCGCAGAGCGTTATTTAAGTACCGCATTGTTTGAAGGGATTGAGGGATAATCATCATTTTACAATGAATAGACTAAGGGATTTATTTTACGGAATAAATCCTTTTTTAATGACAAAAAAGAGAATTTTGAAAGATAGAATGGCGGTGAGAGGGTATTTCAATTCTTTTGCCTAACTTACTGTATTTTCTATGGTTTTCTATTTTCTTTATCTGCTTCAGGGATCTAAACCCCCTTGCTTGAGTATAAAGTAGGAATAGAAAAGGCGGCAAGGCTAGGGATTTTTACAAGCGATTTCCCCATTTTGTTCCGTTCAGCTAGCACAAAATCCCGTTACTGGGTTTTTCTTAATAGGGCTTTTTTATAGGCTTCTAGTCGATTTCTTTTGCCAACTGAAAGCACGATCACCGTAATTTTATTGTCATTTACATCATAAACAAGCCGATAGCCTGCTGATCGCAATTTGATTTTATAGAGTGTTTGATAACCGTGCAATTTATCACTTGGAACGTGAGGGTTTTCTAACCGTTCAATAAGTTTTGCTTTGAATTGCTGGCGTAAGGTGTCGCCTAATTTTTGCCATTCCTTTAATGCCCGTTTATCGAAAAGCAGTTTATAGGTCATCTAGGCTAACCTCTACAGGGTCAAGAGTGGCAAGACGTTTTGTGGCAATTTCGCCTAATTCTTTATCTTCTAGCATTTCTTGGATAGCAGCAAACAGTGCGGGATTGATACAGTAAAAAACGGGTTCATTACGGTTTAGAATAGCGATTGCACCTTCTTCTACTGTACCTTCTGATACGATCCCCATTGGATTTTTTTTCAAGTCGCTAATGCTTGCGGTGTGGCGGGTTAAGATTTGATGAATTGCCATTATGTTATTCCTTATTATGTTTAATTCGGTCAAATATTAGCACTATTAAAAATCTTATAAAAGATTTTTAAGTCTTGATGTAGTAAAAAAGGCGGTGATAAAACCGCCCAAAGTTTACAGCCTAACGAAAGCTAATCTAGCATATTGATGTTCTCAATTAATGCTAAGGCGTTATAGTTTTTAATAATAAAATCAGCTAAGTAAGAAATCGTCATATTTAACGCTTCTTCAAGGGAAATAATATCAGCCCGCCCAAGGTTCTTTTTTCTAATCGCCTTAGTATCGGGTAAGCGGTAAATATAACGATAAGACTTGCTACCCTTAGGGGTCATCACTAAAAAGAGTTTATGCCCTAATGAATAGCGTTCTTCTTTGCCTGTGGCTTTCAGTTTATTGATAAAAGTCTGGTTAATTTTAGTCATAGTGTTAGCTCTTGATTTAGTTAAAAAATTTCAAGAAATGATCCCTAAAATCTAAAAAATCCATTTTTGTAAGTGAGAGCTAACAAAAAAGGGATCATTTGGGATCATTTCGCCAAGAACAAAAACACGCAAAAAGAACAGAAAAAAACAGAACGAACTACAAAAAGCCTTGTTTTTTAATAAGTTAGTGAACAATACGAACAAAAAGAACTGAAAAAATATCAGCGATGGCGGTGAGAGGGGGATTCGAACCCCCGATGCACTTTCGCACATACACGCTTTCCAGGCGTGCTCCTTCAACCACTCGGACATCTCACCATTGGGAATAGAGGCAGAATATAAAGATTTCATCGGCTTTCGTCAAGCGTTTTTCTGTCTTCATCACCTAACTGATTAAAATAGGGACAGTCAATGCGAGTGGTCATTTTTGGCATTTTTATACTGTGTAAAAAAACAGTGTTCTTCTTTGCAAATGCGTGGATTTCCGTTAGACTAACCGTATTTTTAATCTTAAAAAAGACGGAAAAAACACCGCACTTAGTATGATGATGTATTTTGATTTGAATATCCCAACAAAAGCGAATGATCACAAAATTTTAGCTAATGTCATTGCAGGTAGTGATGTTTTAGCAATTGCTGAAATTGCCCAACAACATCAAGGACTAACGGTTGTTGTTACGCCAGACACACGAAGTGCGGTACGTTTATCTAAAATTTTGGCAGAAATTATCTCTGAGCCGATTACCTTTTTTCCTGATTGGGAAACCTTGCCTTATGACAGTTTTTCGCCACATCAAGATATTATTTCTTCCCGACTCAGTGCGTTATTCCATTTGCAAAATGCAAAAAATGGTATTTTTATTTTGCCAATCAGTACCTTAATGCAAAAAATTTGCCCGCCAGCGTATTTGCAACATAATGTTTTACTGGTTAAAAAAGGTGATCGTATTGTCATTAACGATTTCCGTTTGCAGTTAGAAAATGCAGGATATCGTGCTGTGGAACAAGTGTTGGAACACGGTGAATACGCATTGCGTGGTGCGTTACTCGATCTCTTTCCTATGGGAAGTGCGGTGCCTTTTCGCTTAGATTTTTTTGATGAGGAAATTGAGAGCATTCGCACCTTTGATGTAGATAGCCAGCGAACATTAGAAGAAATTCCTTCTATTCGTTTATTGCCAGCACAAGAATTTCCTACGGATCATAAAGGCATTGAGTTTTTCCGTACAAAATTTCGTGATACTTTTGGTGAAATTCGCCGTGATCCAGAGCATATTTATCAGCAAGTGAGCAAAGGCACGTTGGCGGCAGGGATTGAATATTGGCAACCTCTGTTTTTTGAGCAAATGGCAACCTTATTTGATTACTTGCCTGAACAGACTTTATTTGTTGATTTTGCTAGCAATCAGCAACAAGGCGAGCGTTTTTATCAAGATTGTGAGCAACGTTATGAAAGTCGCCGTGTTGATCCTATGCGTCCTTTATTACCGCCAGATCAGCTTTGGTTGCCGATTGACCAAATTAATCATCAGATCAAACACTTTCCTAAAATCACCTTGAAAGCGGAGAAAGTGGCGCGCGCTTCTGTACGTCAGCAAAACTTACCCGTGCAAGGCTTACCGGATTTAAGCTTAAAGCTACAACAAAAAGAACCTCTCCAAAATTTGCGTGAGTTTATGACGCAATTTAATGGGAATATTGTGTTTTGTGTTGAAACAGAAGGGCGACGAGAAACCCTGCTTGATTTGCTTAGTTCGTTGAAGTTAAGACCAAAGCAAATTACTCATCTTTCCGATTTACAAGCGAAGCAAAATTTACTGATTTGTAGCCAAGATCGAGGCTTTATTATTGATAAAGGCAACGATTCCATTGCATTGATTACGGAAACGGAATTACTTGGTGAACGTGTGCAACAGCGTAGCCGAGATCGACAAAAATCGGTTAATCCAGATACCTTAATCCGCCATTTGGCTGAACTGAAAATTGGTCAGCCTGTGGTGCATTTAGATCACGGCGTAGGGCGTTATGCAGGCTTGGTGACACTAGAAAATGCAGGGATAAAATCGGAATTCTTACTGTTGCAATATGCTAATGATTCTAAACTTTATGTGCCTGTTACTTCACTCCACTTAATTAGCCGTTATGTAGGTGGTTCAGAAGAAACCGCACCATTACATAAATTAGGCAGTGATGCTTGGGCGAAAAGCCGTCAGAAAGCGGCTGAGAAAATTCGTGATGTGGCGGCAGAATTATTAGATGTGTATGCTCGACGGGAAGCACAAAAAGGCTTTGCATTTCATTATGATCACGATGAATTTAGACAGTTTTCAGCTACTTTCCCTTTTGAGGAAACCCTAGACCAAATGACCGCAATCAATGCGGTGATTTTTGATATGTGCCAGCCGAAAGCAATGGATCGTTTGGTGTGTGGTGATGTTGGGTTCGGTAAAACAGAAGTGGCAATGCGTGCCGCATTTTTAGCGGTAATGAATCATAAGCAGGTTGCCGTACTTGTGCCGACCACTCTCCTTGCGCAACAACATTATGAAAATTTCAAAGATCGCTTTGCTAATTTACCTGTGAATGTGGAAGTGCTTTCCCGCTTTAAAACAGCAAAAGAGCAAAAAACGCTGCTTACAGCTTTAGCAGAGGGGAAAATTGATATTTTGATTGGCACACATAAACTTATTCAGCCAGAAGTTAAATTTAACGATCTAGGCTTGCTGATTATTGATGAGGAACACCGTTTCGGCGTGCGTCAAAAAGAAAAAATTAAGCAATTGCGAGCCAATGTGGATATTCTCACCCTTACGGCAACGCCGATTCCACGCACGCTAAATATGGCAATGAATGGTATTCGCGATCTCTCTATTATCTCCACGCCACCAGCACGCCGTTTGACGATTAAAACCTTTGTACGGCAAGCTGATGATTTAATTATCCGCGAAGCCATTTTGCGTGAAATTCTACGTGGTGGGCAGGTTTATTATTTGCATAATGATGTGGCAAGTATTGAAAATTGTGCTGAAAATTTAACCGCACTTGTGCCTGAAGCGCGCATTGTTATTGGACACGGACAAATGCGTGAACGCGAGTTAGAGCGTGTGATGTCAGATTTTTATCATCAGCGCTACAACGTACTGGTTTGCTCGACCATTATTGAAACAGGGATTGATGTGCCTACTGCGAACACTATCATCATCGAGCGTGCGGATCGTTTTGGTTTAGCCCAATTACACCAACTGCGTGGGCGAGTGGGGCGTTCTCATCATCAAGCTTATGCCTATTTATTGACGCCTCATCCGAAAGCGATGACAAAAGATGCGGTAAAACGCCTTGAGGCATTAGAAAATCTCGATAACCTTGGCGCAGGTTTTATGTTGGCAACGCAAGATTTAGAAATTCGTGGAGCTGGGGAATTACTTGGTGATGAACAAAGCGGACAAATTGAAAGCATTGGTTTCTCTTTGTATATGGATCTGCTAGAAAGTGCCGTGAATGCGCAGAAAGAGGGACGTGAGCCTTCCCTTGATGAACTCACTCAGCGTCAAGTTGAAATGGATTTACGCATTCCCGCCTTGTTACCTGATGATTATTTAGGCGATGTGAATATGCGTCTTGGTTTTTATAAACGCATTGCTGGTGCTGAAAACGCCCAAGAGCTTGATGAATTAAAAGTGGAATTAATCGATCGCTTTGGCTTATTGCCGACACCTGCAAAAAATTTATTACAGATTGCCCAGTTGCGTTTGCAAGCTAAGCCATTACAGATTATTCGTATGGAAGCCACGGCGCAAGGTGGCTTTATTGAGTTTTCTCCTAAAGCCAGCCTTGATCCGACAAAATTCTTGCAACTTATTCAGCAATCGCCGGCGGTATATCGCTTTGACGGCCCAACGAAATTTAGATTTCAGCGTGATTTAACAGAGAATAAAGTGCGGTTGGATTTTGTAACGGAATTACTCCAAACATTAAACGCATAGCAACGGAAATATAATGAATTAATGGCAAAATCGTGATAGATTAACGCCATTTTAATTTTGAGGTGTGTTTGCAAAAGGAGAATAAAATGTACTTAGATCAAATTAAAGCCGAGCTTAACGAAGCACAAGATGTGCTTAATAAATTCGTCAATGATGAAAAAAATATTGAATTAATTCAACAAGCTGCGTTGTTAATTGCAGAGAGTTTTAAACAAGGTGGAAAAGTGCTTTCGTGCGGAAATGGTGGATCGCACTGCGATGCAATGCATTTTGCTGAAGAACTCACGGGGCGTTATCGTGAAAACCGCCCCGGCTACCCGGCTATTGCGATTTCTGATGTCAGCCATTTAAGTTGCGTGAGTAATGATTTTGGCTATGATTATGTGTTCTCTCGTTATATTGAGGCAGTGGGACAAAAAGGGGATGTACTCTTTGGTTTATCCACTTCAGGTAATTCTAAGAACATTTTGAATGCGATTAAAGCTGCAAAAGAGAAAGGAATGAAAGTGATTGCCATGACAGGTAAAGACGGGGGGCAAATGGCGGGGCTTGCCGATGTCGAAATTCGCGTGCCACATTTCCGTTATGCCGATCGCATTCAAGAAATTCATATCAAAGTGATCCATATTTTAATGATGTTGATTGAATTTGAAATGGCGAAAGCAGCATAATTTCGTTTTCATTTATTTGATAAGTGCGGTACAAAATTAAATGATTTTTTACCGCACTTTTAACTTTAACCAAGCACAGACAATGTGTTGTGATGATAGAGTAGAGCAAGATTGAAAGGTTTATTTTTACGTATAGTGAGTGCCGTTGCCTTATTATTGTGGGCCATTGATATGGTGTTCCCGTGGCAACGCATAATGCAATCGGAAGATAATCCTTATGCAATGGTGCAAACCAAAGGTAAATTGATTGTTGGCACACTGAATAATCCCATTTCTTATTTTATTGGTTCAGAGGGCGCAACGGGGTTTGAATATGAACTCACAAAAGCCTTTGCAGATTATTTGGATGTGGAATTGGATATTCGCCCAATGGAGAGTGTTCAAGCACTGTTTTCTGCCTTATCCGCGCATCAAATTGATTTAGCGGCAGCGAATTTGCTTTATCAACCCGAAAAGTTAGAACAATTTCAGCTTGGTCCTGCGTATTCTTCTGCCTCGTGGCAACTGGTTTACCGTAAAGGAGAAAATCGCCCTACTTCGTTAGAAAAATTAAATGGACGCTTAGTGGTGGCGAAAGGCTCTGAACTCAATCTGTTACTTAATCGTTTTAAAGAACAATATCCTGATTTGCAATGGACAACAGTGGATCAAAGCCAAGAGGAATTATTACTGCAAGTCGCAGAAGGTAAACTGGATTACACCATTGCCAATTCAATAGATATTTCTATTACGCAACAAATTAAGCCACAGCTGGCGGTTGCCTTTGATGTTACTGATGAAGCGACCATTCATTGGTATTTGGCGAATAATACCTATAATGAACTGCAAGCAGCCTTGCTCGATTTTATGAATAATGCTATTGAAACAGGGCTTATTGCACGCATTGAGGAAAAATATTTTAACCATTTAGCCCAATTTGACTATGTGGATACCCGTTCTTATTTAAATGCAATTGAAACGATTTTACCGAAATATGCGGATCTTTTTGATAAGTATAAAGGGGAGTTAGATTGGCGTTTATTGGCTGCGATTGCCTATCAAGAATCCCATTGGAATCCAGAAGCCACCTCGCCAACAGGCGTACGCGGAATGATGATGCTGACTAAGGTAACAGCGGAACGAATGAAAATCAACAATCGTTTAGATGCGGAACAAAGCATTAAAGCGGGATCGGAATATTTGCATTTATTACTGGCGCAAATGCCAAATACCATCCGCCAAGAAGATCGCATTTGGTTTGCTTTGTGTGCCTATAATATGGGGCTTGGGCATTTGCTTGATGTACGCCGCTTAACAAAGAGCCTTGGTGGCGATCCCGATAACTGGCTTGATGTGAAGAAAAATCTGCCTTTATTGGCGGAAAAACGTTATTACACTAATTTAAAATATGGCTATGCACGAGGTTATGAGGCTTATCAATATGTTGAAAATATTCGTCGCTATATGAACAGCATTGTGAATTATCACCGCATACAGCAAAACCAAGAAGCACCACACTAAGGTTTACCCTAACATAGAAAATCATTTAGAGGATTTTCCTTAGGCTGTGAATAGAGATAGAAAAGAGAAGGATATTATGGCAATAAAAAGAAAAACATTTTTGAAGAAAAACAACACGAAATTATTCCGTTTATCTCAGGTACGAGCGTTAAGACTAAAACGTTTGAAGCAAAGAAAATTCCGCTTACACGAACGTCATTCATTGCAATTTGTGATACAGGATATTTGTTGCTAAGGCGCTATTTGGGTAACGGGACTAAAAATAGCCAAAATCGCACACAACACAAGACAACGTGTTGTAGAGCATAGAGGAATTTTCTCAAGCAATTTAATCACGTTTTATAAGATTTTTTGGGTGAGATCACCACGTCGTTAGCGTGCTAAATGGGCATAGCACCTAATTCGTTGAAAAAAGAAAAGCATTATATTTTCCATATAATGCTTTTTTATTGGTGATAACTTATTGATTTTCAGCCAGTAAACGTTGAATAAGCTTGCTGTTAGCGGGCGGAAATTGACTGGCATCAAGTTCAGATTGTGCGATCCACATTCCTTCTTGCCCTTCTCGACCAAAAGGTTCGCCCACCCATTGTTCCACAAGGTAAAAATAAAATTGAATGACCTTGCTGGGATATTCAAAGGTAAAACGCTCAAATAACTCGGCGTTGAGAATATGAATGCCGATTTCTTCTTCAAGTTCTCTGGCAAGGGCTTGCTCGGGCGTTTCACCTTTATCGACTTTCCCACCGGGGAATTCTAAAGATTGCGCAAAATCCTGCCCTTCAAGGCGTTGAGTAAGATAAATTTGCCCAAATTCATTACGAATGATCCCGGCTGCAACTTGGATAATCGGTTTTGCCATTTTTTCTCCTTAGGGTTTGTGGATAACTCAAATGTAAAATGAATGATCAACAGACCCTCTATAAAGTGTGGTAAAAAAATCAGAAATTTTTACCGCACTTTTATATTTTATCAATTAACGATAGTTCGCCGCACGATTGCCGTGGCAATGTTTGTATTTTTTCCCTGAACCGCACGGGCAAGGCTCATTACGCCCAATCTTACGATCTGAAGGCGGCAATGGGGTTTGTTCCGCTTGTTCATCGTCAGTGTTATATTGCATTTGCGCCTGTTCACGGGCAGCCATTTCTTGTTGTAATCTTTCTGCTTGTTCAATTTCTTCTTGCGTACGGATTTGTACACGGCTGAGTGTCGTGATAACGCTGAGCTTTAATGCATCAAGCATATCTGTGAACATTTGGAAAGATTCTTTCTTATACTCTTGTTTTGGATCTTTTTGTGCATAACCACGCAAGTGAATGCCACGGCGCAGGTGATCCATTGCCGATAAATGCTCTTTCCAAAGTTCATCAAGGGTTTGCAACATAATACCTTTTTCAAAATGGCGCATTGATTCCGAACCAACTAGTTCTTCTTTACGTTTATATTCCGCAACAGCCGCTTCAATAATGCGTTCACGCAAGGTTTCTTCGTGTAAGGCATTATTTTCTTCTAACCATTGTGCGATAGGTAAATCTAACGCAAAATCTTGTTTTAAACGTTGTTCTAACGCGGGAATATCCCACATTTCTTCCAGAGAATTTGGTGGAATATATTGATCAATAACCGTGTTAAACACATCTTGGCGGATCACTTCAATGGTGTCAGCGATGTTTTCATTATCCAGTAATTCATTACGTTGCTGATAAATCGCGTGGCGTTGATCGTTCGCAACGTCATCAAATTCTAATAAGTTTTTACGCCCGTCGAAGTTATGCGCTTCCACTTTCGCTTGCGCTGAGGCAATTACTTTGGTGAGCAACTTAGATTCCATTGCTTCCCCCGGTGTGCTGAAGGCTTTACGCATCATATTCAATTTACCTTCATTCAGGTAAATTCGCATTAAGGCATCATCTAAGGATAAGTAGAAACGTGATGAACCGGGATCGCCTTGACGTCCTGAACGTCCACGCAATTGGTTATCAATACGGCGTGACTCGTGGCGTTCTGTGCCGATAATATGCAAACCGCCAGCTTGTTTTACAATGTCGTGGCGTGTTTGCCAGTTGGCTTTGATCGCGTCGATTTGTGCGTCAGTTGGATTATCTAATTTCGCCACTTCTGCTTTCCAATTCCCGCCAAGTACAATATCTGTACCGCGTCCTGCCATATTGGTGGCAATAGTAACTGCAGCGGGATAACCAGCATTAGCAATGATTTCAGCTTCTTGTGCGTGGAATTTGGCATTTAACACACTGTGCTTAATTCCCGCTTTGGTTAACGCATCAGATAATAATTCTGATTTTTCAATCGATGCTGTCCCTACTAATACAGGTTGGTTACGGGCAATGCAGTCTTTGATTTCTTCGATAATTGCCGCAAATTTGTATTGTTCATTTTCAAACATTAAATCAGTACGATCATCACGAATCATTGGTCGATTGGTTGGGATTACAATGGTTTCCAAGCCATAAATTTGTTGAAATTCAAAGGCTTCCGTATCTGCTGTTCCGGTCATTCCGGCTAATTTTTCATAAAGACGGAAATAATTTTGGTAAGTAATGGACGCTACCGTTTGATTTTCATTTTGGATTGGCACCCCTTCTTTGGCTTCAATGGCTTGGTGTAAACCTTCAGACCAACGACGCCCTGCCATTGTACGCCCTGTATGTTCATCAACAATGATAATTTCACCATCTTTTACGATATAATCAACATCACGTTCAAAGAGGGTATGCGCACGCAATGCAGCATAAACGTGGTGTAACAATGCGACTTTGGCTGGGGAATAAAGGGATTCTGACTCTTGCATTAATCCTTGTTCAATCAGCCACGTTTCGATTTTTTCTTGCCCACGTTCAGTCAGATAGGCTTGTTTTGTTTTTAAATCTAAGGTGTAGTCCCCATCACCTTGATAGTCTTCAGTGTCTTCTTTATCTTGTTTAATTAAGTGTGGGATTAACTTATCAATAGCGATATAAAGTTCCGAACTATCTTCCGCAGGCCCTGAAATAATCAGCGGAGTACGAGCTTCGTCAATCAAAATAGAATCCACTTCATCCACTAAGGCGTAGTAGAGTTCTTTCTGGAAACGTTCTTGAGCAGAATGAGCAAGGTTATCGCGTAAATAATCAAAGCCTAATTCGCTATTTGTTGCATAAGTAATATCTGCGGCATAAGCAGCACGTTTTTCCTCAGCAGGTAATCCCGGAATATTTACGCCCACAGTCATACCTAAAAATTCAAATAAAGGACGGTTAGTTTCTGCATCTCGACGAGCAAGATAATCGTTTACCGTTACAACGTGTACCCCTTTTCCTGTTAAGGCATTAAGATAGCAAGGTAATGTAGCAGTCAGCGTTTTCCCTTCCCCAGTACGCATTTCTGCAATGCAACGATCATTCAGCACCATTCCACCAATTAATTGGACATCAAAATGACGCATACCAAGTACACGTTTACTTGCCTCACGCACCGTAGCAAAAGCTTCAGGTAATAGACTTTGTAAGGTTTCACCGTTTTTTAGGCGTTCACGAAATTCTGCGGTTTTGCCTTGTAATTGTTCATCGCTTAACGCTTCAAATTCCGGTTCCATTTTGTTGATTTTTGCCACTTGTTTATTTAAGCGACGTAGAATGCGGTCATTACGACTGCCAAAAATTTTTGTAAAAATAGTTCTAAACATAATCTTATTTCTTTTATATCAATAGGTTAAATTAAACTTCAGCAAGGCGCTGAAATCATTCAAAGGGTAATATTTGGCGGAAAAGTTAAGCAACAGGGCCAGCGCGGATTGGTGTAGCCACACGCAATACAGGAGAAATAAAGTGTGGTGCTTTTTGATGGAGAATTTTTGGGGCAACAAAATGGCTTTTCGTTGGTTTTTGTTGCTGTTGAATACTTTGTTTGTGCGCAACAAGCTGATGACAAGCAAGCTGTTGCGTTTGGCGTTGTTCCCGAGAATAATTTTCACAAGCAAGCCCCGCATTTTCTATACCTTGTGCATTAGGCAAGGCAAAGATCGCAATCATACTGAGTAGGAATTGCGACCAAAAATTCTGTGTGCTTTTAGATGAAATCATTCGGTAACTTATTTTTAATCAAAAAATCACTGTCATTGTAGCGGAAAATCACTACAATGTCTTACTTTGATGTGTAATATTAGGTCAAAAAAGTAGAAAACAAGTAATGCGATACAGTAAACCCACCAATGTACAAGACGTGTTAGAAAATTCTCGCCTTGGCAAAATTATGCAAAAAGGCATTTTGTTACAACAATTAAACGAGCAATTAGCTCGGTTATTTCCAAGTCAATTTAACGGTTTTTATCGTGTGGCGAATTTTTCTGAAACGGTATTGGTGATTGAGGTGGCAAATGCGATGGTGCGCCAAGGTTTGTTATTCAGAGAAAAAGAGCTATTAGCAAAAGTAAAGGAGTTAAATCCGCAAATTCAGCAACTTCAATTTAACGTCAATCCTGCCTTGCTCAGTCAGCCTCGTTGAGTTTGGTTGCCGTGAAAAGTCGCGATTAACTCATTGACTTTAATCCGTTTATGAGAGGCTTGGCTGATTGAACGTTGCACTTTTAAACGTTTGATTTTCGCCCCTTGATAAATTTGACGTGTAAATTTGGTATCGTGATTGGAAATCAAGACAGGAATTTGATGTTCCTTGGCGGTATGTTGTGCCAAGTTTGCCAAGGCTTGTTGATGTGCTAAAGAAAAATCATTCCCCGCATAACTGGTGAAATTGCTTTCTTGCTTAATCGGCGCATAAGGCGGATCACAATAAATAACGGAATTTTCATCCGCAAATTTAAACGCTTCGTGAAAATCGGCGCAAATAAACACCGCACTTTGTGCTTTATGAGCAAAATAACGTAGCTCAAGTTCCGGGAAATAATGGGTTTTATAACTTCCGAAAGGCACGTTAAATTCCTGCTTGCTGTTATAACGGCATAACCCATTGAAACCAAAACGGTTGAGATACAAAAACAAAACGGAACGTTCAAAGTGATTGCTGGATTGATTAAATTGGCTACGCTGTGCGTAATAATACTCAGGTGTATTGGCATCAGGGTGGAAAAAGACCGTTTTCACTGCCTCAATATACAAATTTACATCTTGCTTAACCGTATTAAACAGATTGATTAAATCCGCATTAATATCTACCAAAATATAGCGTTCAAATTGGCTATTCAAAAAAACTGCCCCAGCGCCGACGAAAGGTTCAATAAGGCATTGTTTTTTCTTAGGAAATAATTTATTAATTTGATCGGTAAGACGAAATTTTCCGCCCGCCCATTTTAGAAAAGGGCGGTATTTTTGTTGTGGGAAAATTGTCGCATTAGGAGACATTGAAGTTAGTCAGTTTGTGTGCAACAGGCAATGGCTGCAAGAACAAGATCTTTGTCGCTATCGGTGGCAACATAAGCCTGTCCGAGTGATTTCAGCAATACGAGGCGTAATTTTCCGGCTAATACTTTTTTATCACGCATCATATGTGGTAGGTAATCTTCAGGTTGCATTGTATCTGGCGAAACCGTAGGTAAGTTCGCGCGCGCAAAAAGTTTTTCTAAACGCCCCACATCTTGTACGGATAAATCGCCTAACATTTCAGAAAGGGCTGCTGCCATCATTGAGCCAGCGGCGACGGCTTCACCGTGTAACCATTGCCCATAGCCTAAATGGGTTTCAATGGCGTGACCAAAAGTATGACCTAAATTAAGTAAGGCTCGGTCGCCTTTTTCGGTTTCATCTCTTGCCACCACATCAGCCTTAATTTGGCAACAACGGGCAATACAGTGCTGTAACGGGGCTTGTTCAAGGGCAACCAATTCATCAATATGTTGTTCTAACCATTCAAAGAATGGGTAATCTAAAATAGCGCCGTATTTAATCACTTCTGCTAAACCTGCATTGACTTCGCGTTTCGGTAAGGTATGAAGGGTGAGCGTATCCACAATCACTGTACAAGGTTGATAAAACGCCCCAATCATATTTTTACCGAGTGGGTGATTCACGGCGGTTTTTCCACCAACAGAAGAATCGACTTGAGCAAGTAGCGTGGTTGGAATTTGGATAAAACGTACACCACGTTGATAACTGGCTGCAGCATAGCCCACGACATCGCCAATTACCCCGCCACCTAACGCAATCAAAGTCGTGTCACGACCGTGATTTTTTTCTAATAATGCAGTGAAGATCAGATTGAGCGACTCAAGATTTTTATATTGCTCACCATCGGGTAACAATACGTGATCAATTTGACAACCCAGCTGAGTTAATGTTTCTGTGACTGGAGCAAGATAATGTTGTGCAATGGTTGGATTGCTCACAAGCATTACTTTATCGCCTGCTTTTAGGGGATAAACACTAGGATCGGAGAGCAAGCCAGCGCCGATATAAATAGGATAACGACGTTCTTTTAATTCAACATTTACGCACAACATCATTTTTTCCTTTTGCTTAATTAGCCGTTGATATTTTCAATTAAATCAACGATTTGATTTGCCATTACTTTGGCACTTTGATCATCAGTGGGTAAGGTAATATCCGCCACTTCTTGATACAGCGGATTACGAATTTTTGAAAGTTCCTCAAGCACTTGGCGTGGATCTTCTACATCTTGTAGTAACGGACGTTTTTTATCGCGTTGCGTACGTTGAAATTGTTTTTCTACGGTGGTTTCTAAATAGATCACAATGCCACGCGCAGAAAGATGGTTGCGGTTTTCTTTTGACATTACCGCTCCGCCACCCGTGGAAAGCACAATGCCTTGTTTTTGTGTTAATTCATTAATAATACGTTCTTCGCGCTTGCGGAAACCTTCTTCGCCTTCAACATCAAAAATCCAGCTAATGTCAGCACCGGCACGTTGTTCAATTTCCGCATCGGTATCAATAAAATCCATTCCTAACATTTGCGCTAATTGACGACCAATAGTGCTTTTTCCCGCGCCCATTGGACCTACTAAGAAAATATTACGTTTTTCTGCCATTTCTCGTTGTTCTTCTTTAATAAAATTTAAAATAATTGATCTTAACGACAAATAAAAAGACAACCATAAAAAGAAATATGGTTGGAAAAGATCACCCAAAAAAATAATGGCGATTATCTCAATAAATGCCCACCTTTTTCAACCGTCAAAATAAATTTATTTACGAGATTTGGACGAAATTTTCAAAGAAGATGGCGAAGTGCGGTGATTTTTTGGTGGATTTTTCACCGCACTTGGTTTTTCTGCGCGTTGCCCTTTTTTGATCAAATGTGGTGTAACGAAAATAACCAGTTCCCGTTTTTGATGACGTTCCACTTCTTTACTGAATAAACGTTTAATCACGGGAATATCACCTAGCACAGGCACTTTATCTAAGGCTTTGGTAATGGTGTCGTGGAAAATACCCCCTAACACAATGGTTTCCCCATCTTGGGCAAAGACTTGCGTGTTAATTTCTTGCTTATCAATGGCAATCACTTCGTTTTCACCGTAAGCAACACGTCGCCCCGGCGCATTTTGGCTGACGACTAAATCCAGTAAAATGCCGTTATCTTTTGATAAATGAGGGGTAACGTCTAATCCTAGCACGGCTTCGCGAAACTCAATGGTCTGGCTATCATTTTTACTATTATTCACCACATAAGGGATTTCCGTCCCTTGCTTGATGCTAGCACTTTTCTTATTCGTTGTAAGCAAGCTTGGGCTAGCGATGATTTCCACGCTATTTTCGCGCTCCAACGCAGTTAATTCTAAATCAAGCAATCGTCCATTAATTTTGGCAATTTGCAGTGCCACTGAGCCGGCGGGCGTATTCGTGGTGGCAAAATTCACATTAAGATTATCCGTAATATTGGTAAAGCCATTCGCATTCAGACTGCCACTCACTTTATGGCTTGCCTCTGTCGGCGTGAAAATCCCCCAACGCACGCCAAGTTCTTTCAGGCTTTCATCGCTAATGGTAACAATACGCGCTTCAATAGCGATTTGCTCAATGGGTTTATCCATTTCCGTTACTATCCCTTTAATTTGTTTCAATATTGCTTTTTCATCTTTAATGATCAAGAGGTTGCTACGATCGTCAAAGCTTATACTGCCATTTCCAGAAAGCAATGAACCACTGCCTGAAGTCAGTGTTTTCATCATTTCAGAGGCTTTAGCATAGTGTAATTTTATCGTCATTGTGGATAGCGAGGGCAACACGGGGGCGCTCATTTCGGGCAATGTATCGACAAATTCAATGGGAAGGGGATTGGCACTTTCTGATGAAGAATGTGGCGTGGCTTTGCTCAAATAATAAATGCCATTTTCCTGCCAAAATTGGAGTTGTTTAATTTTAGCCACCACTTGCAGAAATTGAGCAAGCGTTGTTTGTTGCAGTTGTAACGAAATCGAGCCTTGCAATTCATCATCGATCACTAAATTCACGTTTTGTTGTGCCGCGAGTTGTTGCACGGTATGTACCAAAGGGGCTTGCTGTAAGCGAATTGAAAAGGTTTCATTGGTTTTTTCGCTTGCTGAGACAAGTAATGAAAAACTCAGAAAAAATGCACCGCACTTTAATAATCGCATTTTTCTCTCCTAAAAGGTTAGATAAACAACTTGTGATTGCGCACAGTCAAAAAGTGTAATTTGCTGTGGTGAGATTTCCGTAATCTGTAATCTTTCTTGAGCGATCACATCTTGGTTTTTAACAAAGATAATTTGTTGATGTTGATGACTAAAAATGGCGTTGAGATGTTCTGGTAACTGAATAATGCCGACTAACTTAAGTTGCTGGAAAGAGGAATTTTCCGCCAAGACTTTTTGATGACTAGGACAGTGTGCAGAATTTGCTTGATTGATAACTTTCGTTTGTGTTTTACGTTGAGTATGATCAAAGGGATCCTGTGCTTGCGCAGAAAAAAAGGCATTGAACAGGATCAAAAAAAGAAACGATTTTTTCATTGCTTATCCTTATATAAAGAAAGTTTAAAGCGAACCTCAGTGATGAGTGAACGTTGTGAGAATGGATTTTCTTGTGTTTTGTAAATGTGAAGTTGTAATACATTGAGCTGTGGCGTGCGATCTAAAAGTGCGGTCAAAAATTGGCGTAAATGCTCAAATTTGCCAGCCAACTGCATTGTTAAATAAGGGGCTTGGTAAAAATGCCACTGGCTATTTTTGACTTGTAATTGAAAATCCTGTGGGCGTAGTGCTTGGTTTATTTCAGCGATATCGCGTGTGAGTTCGGGTGTAAAGGAGCGTTGTTTACTTTGCTGTAATGAACTTAAAATTTGTTTTTGATGATCCAAATCTTGCGTTAATTGCACAATTTGACGCGCGGTTTGCGCATTTTGCTGTTGGGCTTGCTGATATTCGATCACCAAGAAAAACAACGGCAAAAAGGTGCAAATGAGCAATATGGCATATTGCTTGAAGGCGGAAAGTTGGGCGAACTTGCCAAGTAAATTATGTGGATTGTTAAAAAGTAGCATCGTCATCTTGTTCATTGCTTAATTGAAATTCAAACGTCAGTTGTGAACCCGTGGGCTGAAATTGGGTAAGTTGTGAGTGGTTAAATTGTTCTAATTGCGTAATACGTTGCTGTAATTGTTCAAATTCTTGCTGATTTTCCGTAAAACCGCTGAGTAATAATTTTTGTTGTGTCAGCGACACTTCATTTAATTCCCCTTGTTGCAAAGGAAGCGCCGCAAGCCAGTTTAAAAATTGAACAATGCTTTGTGCTGGCAAAGGTTGTTGTTCTTGTTGAGAAACATAGTTTTGCCTTAACGCATTAATTTGTTCAATGGTTTCGGTTAAACGCTGTGAGAGGGTTTCATATTGCTCATTTTTTTGTGGTGCGATGGCTTGCTCTGCGTGCAAAACGTGGCGCATCATAATCTGACTAGCAAGACCAATGGCTAAGCAAATGCCTGCCCGAATCAGCAATTTTTTTACATTCTTATGATGAGTCGCCAATCGCCACGGTAGTAAATTAATCGCCATTCCCTGCTCCTTCTTGTTGCCATAACGCATTACCTAACGCGATAAAAGGCAAATGGGTTTCTACGGTCTGCCATTGGCTAGGCAAGGGTTGGGCTTGTACATCACCGCAATAGACATAAATTTGTTCAGGCTGAAAGGAATAACGTTGGCAGAACATTTCAGCAAGTGCGGGGAGATTTTTATCAATATGTTGTATAAATTGCATCGTGGGTGCGTTGGGCTGAATGGCAAAGGTGTATTGCTCATCTTGGTAAAGAAAAAGTACCTGACTTCCCGTGCCAATCCCCGTCAGGTAGTGAAATGCTCGGATAATGGCGTGAATACAGCAATCTAGCACTTGAATGGGCAAAGGGGCGTAAGCGTTTAGATAATCCAAGGCGGTTTGTCTTTTTATCGCAACAATACTCAGTTTCACGCCCTGTTTGAGCGTTTCTAATTGATAATCAAACCAAATTTCTTCAAGAGGAAGAGGCAAGGCTTGTGAGAATAAAAATCGGCATTGTTGCTCACATTCTGCGGCCGTTAAAATTTGTGGTAATAACAGATTTTGTATCCACGTGTATTGTGGTGAGATTGCGGTAATAAACCTCATTGTTTTCAAGGAATGGCGACTTGATGATGGCATATGTCGCGCAAGCTGTGGTAACGAAATTGGTGAGGATAGCGTGCAACACTGCACTTGATTGGTTTCATCAAACCAAACACATTGGTAATTTTCGCCCTTTTTCCATACACCCACTTGTTGTTTTTGTGCGGCACAATGCGTTATTTTCCTCATTCTTTCTACCTAATATTCATTTTAAATGCACTTTTAGCTTTGGATTTCTTTGACTAAACTTTATACTTACGTTTTAAGGAAGTAGTTAAGCTAAAATTTCGGGTTTTAGTTTTTCTGATTTTTTTCAATTTTGCACGAATGAAGAGAGAATTTTACGATGCGGATCGCAAAATTAATTTTAAGTAGCTTGCTGACAATCATTATTTTAGGCTGTGTTGTCGCAGGAATTTTTTATGTTCAATTAAAATCAAGCTTGCCGAGTGTAGATTCCCTAAAAACGGTGGAATTACAACAGCCGATGCAGATTTATACGGCTGATGGCAAGCTCATTGGTGAAGTGGGAGAACAGCGCCGTATTCCTGTGAAACTGAATGAAGTGCCAAAAAAATTAATTGATGCCGTATTGGCAACAGAAGATAGCCGTTTTTATGAACATCACGGTTTAGACCCTGTGGGGATTGCGCGTGCAATTAGTGTCGCGGTGATGAAAGGGGGGGCTTCCCAAGGTGCAAGTACTATTACTCAACAGCTTGCACGAAATTTCTTTTTAACGCCAGAAAAAAACATCGTGCGTAAAGCAAAAGAAGCCATTTTGGCGATCGAAATTGAAAACACCCTAAGCAAAGATGAAATTTTGGCGCTTTATCTGAATAAGATTTATCTTGGCTACCGTGCTTATGGTGTTGCTGCGGCGGCAAAAACCTATTTCGGCAAATCGCTCGATCAACTTACTTTGTCAGAAATGGCGGTCATTGCAGGATTACCAAAAGCGCCCTCCACAATGAACCCTCTCTATTCGCTTAAACGTGCCACCGCACGCCGAAACGTGGTACTTGGACGAATGTTAGAGATGAAATATATCAACCAAGCAGAATATGATGAAGCGATTAACGAACCGATTGTGGCAAGCTATCACGGCGCACAATTAGATTTTAAAGCGGATTATGTTACTGAAATGGTTCGCCAAGAAATGGTGAAACGTTTTGGTGAAGAAAATGCCTATACCAGCGGCTATAAAGTTTATACGACGGTGCTTTCTGCTGATCAGGCAGAAGCACAAAAAGCAGTGCGTGATAATTTGCTCGTCTATGATATGCGTCACGGTTATCGTGGTGCAACGGTGTTATGGAAAAAAGAGGAAAGCGCGTGGGACGAAGATAAAATTATCGACGCCCTAAAAAAATTACCTGATTCAGCTCCTCTTGTACCTGCTGCGGTATTGGAAAATAGTAAAGCTGGCACAAAAGTGTTATTAGATGATGGCAGCAGCCTAACCCTTTCGCCAAACGCAATGCGCTGGGCGGGTAAAAAACAGCCAAAAGCAGGTGAACAAATTTGGTTGCGCCAACGTGGTAATGGAGAGTGGCAACTTTCCCAACTCCCTGAAGTCAATTCCGCGTTGGTTTCTCTCAATAGTGATAATGGCGCGATTGAAGCATTAGTCGGTGGCTTTAGCTTTGAACAAAGCAAATTTAACCGTGCCACTCAATCTTTAGTGCAAGTGGGATCATCTATCAAACCTTTTATCTATGCAGCCGCCTTAGAAAAAGGGCTAACCTTATCAAGTGTGCTACAAGATTCCCCGATTGTGATCAAAAAACCGGGGCAAAACGTGTGGACACCGAAGAATTCACCAAACCGCTATGATGGACCAATGCGCTTGCGCGTGGGGCTAGGGCAATCCAAAAATATGATTGCGATCCGAGCAATCCAAATGGCAGGCATTGAGTTTACTGCGGATTTCCTACAACGCTTTGGTTTCCAACGCGATCAATATTTTGCCAGTGAAGCCTTGGCTTTAGGTGCAGCGTCATTCACCCCACTTGAAATGGCGCGTGCTTATGCCGTGTTTGATAATGGGGGGTTCTTGGTAAATCCTTACCTTATCGAAAAAATCCTAGATAATAGCGGCAAAGAACTATTTGTTGCGAACCCACAAATTGCGTGTGTAAGCTGTGATAACATTCCTGTGATTTATGGGGAAACTGAAAAATTAGATGGTTTTAAAAACCTTGATTTAGAAAAACCAGATAATTTAGCCGCCACGGATAGCAGTACCAATGGTGAAGAACTAGATCAAGATGAGCAGCCTAACGATATTCCAGAACTTGATCGTCAAAATAAAAAGTTAGATGAAAATGCACTGGATTTTATGGCACAAGATAAAAAAGCCAATGCCCAAGTACAGTATGCCCCTCGCGTCATTAGTGGTGAACTGGCGTTCTTAATTCGTAGTGCGTTGAACACCGCAATTTATGGCGAACAAGGCTTAGGTTGGAAAGGAACCAGCTGGCGAATGGCAAATCAAATTAAGCGTTCGGATATTGGCGGAAAAACAGGGACTACCAATAATTCAAAAGTGGCTTGGTATGCAGGTTTTGGGGCAAATATCACCACGGCGGTCTATGTTGGCTTTGATGATAATAAACGTAATTTAGGAAAAGGCGAGGCTGGCGCACAAACAGCAATGCCAGCGTGGATTGATTATATGAAAACGAGCTTGAAAGATGTACCCGAGCGTATTCTTCCACTTCCACAAAATATTATAGAAAAGCGTATTGATACAGGTTCTGGTTTGCTTTCTAATAGTGGTGGACGTAAGGAATACTTCATCAAAGGTACTGAACCTAAACGCGCTTATGTGAAAGAACGTGGTTATTATGTACCGCCTGAATTATTGGAGCGTTTAAACGGTGGAGTGAAATCCTCTGAGCAACAAGAACTATTCTAGTCTGACTTAAGTGAGCGCATAAAAACAAAGTGCGGTTATTTTTCCACGCATTTTTCTAATTGAAAAAAAAGACCTAGCCGATCAGCTAGGTCTTTCTATGTTATTTCTTTTGTAATAACTCAACAAGAGTCTTTAATGTATTAATTTCGCTGTCTTTTTGCAGAAGTAATTCTTTTTGGTGGTTGATAATTAATTGTAGTTTTTCATTTTCTTGTATTTGTTTATCCGAACTACCATAATAATTCGTATTATGATCATTCATAAGAAAAGTAACATTTTTCTCTCCTGAATTCATTAACTCCAGAACATCGATATTAAAAACATTGGCAATTTGCTCTAAACGATGAAGATTAAGTTTTGTTTCACCACGTTCTAATTTTGCATAATTATTCGTTGACATATGCAACCGATTTGCCATTTCTTCTTGTGTCCATTTATTGGCTTCTCTTCTCATTTTAATTTGGTCTTTAACTTTCATTGCTCACCATTCATTAACTTTGTCAACACCTTTATTGATTGTGCTTTATACCTATTTATAACTAGATAAACAAGTTTCTCTAGTAAATAATGTGAATGATTCTAACATATATTTTATGAGGTATAATGATGAAACTTATTTCTAAATCTATTTTTGTTGCAGCCACTACATTAATGTTGAGTGCTTGTGTCACTCAACGAATAGCTGATTTTACGTTGGCTAGCACGAAAAATGTGAATTTTAGTTCAGGAAAACTAGTTCTTGGTGCAAGAGTTAAAGGTGAAGATAAAACCACATTTGGTGTCGTCTATATGAAAAATGCTGTAGATAGAGCTATTGAAACAGATCGATGTGCAGTCGCACTTTCTGATGTTGTTATTTCAGTGGAAAGTGGATTTGGAATAAAATATATTGCAGAAGGAACACAAGTTTTGGATCGTAGTTTACCGGGTTGTGGAGTAAAATAATAACGCTGATTTGGGGTTAATTTCTTTGGGGATATCTTATGCTATTATTTATCCCCATTCTTTTAGTGGTTTTATCGGAACACTCTTTTTTTTCGATTGTGGTTGATGTGGTAGCTGTTGTGATATTCGCTTTATTAGGTGTAGATATTGATCTATTTGGTATAAAAAAGACCTAGCCATTAGCTAGGTCTTTTTTACGGAGAAGATCAATTAAAGAATATCTAATAATTCCACTTCAAAAACAAGGGGGCTAAATGGTGGGATTGACGCACCAGCACCGCGTTCACCGTAGGCAAGATTGTGTGGAATAGTGAGTTTCCATTTTGAGCCTACTGGCATCATTGAAAGGGCTTCAACCCAACCTGCAATCACGCCACTTACAGGGAATTCCGCCGGCTGACCGCGTTGTACAGAGCTGTCAAAAACGGTGCCATCAGTAAGGGTACCTGTGTAATGAACGCGTACTTGATCTTGTTTACTTGGGATCTTGCCATTGCCTTCAACTAAGATTTCATATTGTAAGCCTGAATCTGTTACTTGCACGCCCTCTTTTTTGGCATTTTCCGCAAGATAGGCTTTGCCTGCTTCTTCAATTTGTTTGAATTGTGCTTTCGCCGCCTCGGCAGCTTGTTGTTGAAGTTGTTGTAAGGCTTGAGTTACTTCGTTTAAATCAATTGCAGGTGGATTTTGATTTAACACATCGAAAATCCCTTTTGCAACGGCTTCAGGCTTAACCGCCAATTTACTTTCTACTAATTGTTGACCGATTTGTAAACCGATACCATAGCTACCTTTTGCTGAGATATCATCTAAAGAGACTTGATTAAAAAATTGTTCTGACATTGTTTTTTCCTTTTCATTAAATAAATTACTGTTTATAGGCTAAGACTTCACCCATATGGACTGGCGTATCAACGGCTAATTGCTCAGCTAATTTCACTTGATTTTGTTGGAATAAGTTAATTACCGTAGAACCAAGTTGGAAAGCCCCCATTTCTTGCCCTTTGTGCAGTTTTACCGCATTTTCACCCTCATAGGTCCAAACTTTCACTTCATTTGAGCGTGGAGGATTAATAATGCCAGCCCATTGTGTGCTAATGCTCGCCGTGATGGTCGCACCAACTAAAATTTGTACCATTTGCCCAAATTCTGTATCAAAAAGACAAATAACACGCTCATTACGTGCAAATAGATTTGGTATATGCTCGGCTAAAAATGGATTTACTGAAAAAAGCGCACCCGGAACATAAATCATTTTGCGTAATGTGCCATCACAAGGCATATGTACACGGTGATAATCTCTCGGTGAAAGATAGATAGTGGCGAATTCACCATTTTTAAAGGTCTGGGCTAATTCGTCATCATTCGCTAATAGATCCTCTAAATGAAAATTATGCCCTTTAGCTTGTAATAAACGATTGTCGTCAATGTGTCCTAATTGGCTGATTCTGCCGTCCGCAGGTAAACAAAGTGCGGTAGGATTTTCATCAATTTTTCTTGCACCTTCTGCTAAGGGACGGATAAAAAATTCATTGAACGTCGCATAATCATTAAAGTGAGGTTTTGCGGCCTCTTGCATATTGACTTGATATTTTTTAGCAAATAATTTGATGACAAAATGGGTAACAACTCCCCAGCGTTGTTTAGCAAACCAACCCGCAAGTTGAGTTAAATAAAGCTGAGGCATCAGATATTGAAATGCCACTTTTACACGTTGCCAATAAGTTAAAGGCATTTGCGTTTTTACTGTCATAACGTTTTCCTTTGTTAAAATGGGAAGGGGATTATATCAACTTATCCTACTTGTGCAATGATATGCAGAATTTGCCTTGATTTCTCGTGGGAATAGGGGTAGTGTTCATTTTCGATTATATGGCTGTAGGGGCAGATCTATGTGTCTGCCCGAAACATTAATGATTATACGGACGGACACATAGGTCCGTCCCTACAGAAAAATGATATGAAATACGGGCGAATACATCATTCCCCTAGCATAGGTTGGAATAATAGATTAAAAAATAGTAATGTTCGTCCTCTATTATAATTGGTGTAGGGGCAGATCTATGTGTCTGTCCGAAACATTAATGATTATACGGACGGACACACTGGTCCGTCCCTACAGAAAAATGATACGAGATGCGGGCGAATACATCGTTTTCTAGGATAGGTTGGAATAATAGATTAAAAATAGTAATGTTCGTCCTCTATTATAATTGGTGTAGGGGCAGACCTATGTGTCTGCCCGAAAAATTAATGATTATACGGACGGACACACTGGTCCGTCCCTACAGAAAAATGATACGAGATGCGGGCGAATACATCATTCCCCTAGCATAGGTTGGAATAATAGATTAAAAAATAGTAATGTTCGTTCTCTATTATAATTGGTGTAGGGGAGACTTATGTGTCAGCCCAAAACATTAATGATTACGGACGGACACACAGGTCCGTCCCTACAGAAAAATGATATGAAATACGGGCGAATATATCGTTTTTCCTAAAATTTGCTGGAATAATAGGATAAAAATGCAAGAACAATCCCTTCTTAATATTGATAAAAATCATATCTGGCATCCTTATTCATCAATAAATAGCGATGCGCCTATTTTTGCGGTGGAACGTGCTGACGGGGTGGAGATCACATTAAAAAATGGCAACACCTTGATTGATGGAATGTCCTCTTGGTGGGCGGCATTACACGGTTATAATCACCCCAAATTGAATCAAGCGGCGAAAGCCCAGTTAGACAAAATGAGCCATATTATGTTTGGCGGATTGACTCACGATCCTGCGGGAGAATTAGCACAACGCTTGGTGAAATTATTGCCTGAAGGACTGGATAAAATTTTTTTTGCAGATAGTGGCTCTGTCGCGGTTGAAGTCGCGATGAAAATGGTGGTGCAATATCAGCAAGCAAAAGGTGAAACTGGACGATATAAATTTGCCACGATACGTTCGGGCTATCACGGCGATACTTGGCACGCAATGTCAGTGTGTGATCCTGTTACGGGAATGCACAGCCTGTTCGCTAAAGGCTTGCCCGTGCAATATTTTTTACCGCAACCTAAAACCCCCTTTGATGGACAATGGCAAGAAGCGGATATTCAACCGCTTAAAGCATTACTTGCAGAAAAGAGCAGTGAAATTGCCGCCTTAATTTTAGAGCCGATTGTACAAGGTGCTGGCGGAATGTATTTTTATTCGCCCACCTATTTAGAAAAAGCACGGGCGTTGTGTGATGAATATGGCGTATTGCTGATTTTCGATGAAATCGCCACAGGATTTGGACGCACGGGTAAGCTGTTTGCCACCGACTATACCGCCATTAAACCGGATATTATGTGCTTAGGCAAAGCCTTAACGGGCGGTTATTTAACACTTTCTGCAACGGTAACCACCGCGCATATTGCCCAAACCATTTGTCATGGCGAAGCAAAATGCTTTATGCACGGGCCAACGTTTATGGGGAATCCACTTGCTTGCGCCATTGCCAGTGCATCCATTGATTTATTATTAGAAAGTGATTGGCAAGGCAAGGTCAAAGCCATTGAACAACAATTAAAAACAGAGCTTGCGGTAGCGAAAGATTTTCAATCGGTGAAAGACGTTCGTGTATTAGGGGCCATTGGGGTGTTAGAAATGAAATCCCCTGTGGATTTAGCCGTATTACAGCCAAAATTTGTTGAAAAAGGCATTTGGTTACGTCCTTTTGGGCATTTGGTGTATATTATGCCACCTTTTATTATTTCGCCAACGCAACTTAGCCAGCTCACGCAAGGCTTATTGTCTGTACTTAAAGAGGTTTACAATGAATAATCATCTCGCTGATTTTGCACAAACCTTGGCTGAACTCAAGGCGGCTGGGCAGTTTCGTCAGCTTCCGCAGTTAGATCATCAAGGCAAAATGATCGAAAAAGATGGGCGCTTAATGCTCAATATGTCTTCTAATGATTATTTAGGTCTTGCCAATGATGAGGCATTAAAAACCGAATTTTTACAAAAATACGGCGAAAAATTACCGCACTTTACTTCTTCATCTTCCCGTTTATTGACGGGATCTTTTGCGGTTTATCAACAATTAGAAAGTCTAATGGCGCGATGTTTTGGGCGAGAGGCGTGCTTATTGTTTAATAGTGGCTATCACGCTAACATCGGTATTTTGCCCGCAGTGGCGAATAAAAAAACGTTAATTCTAGCGGATAAACTGGTTCACGCCAGTATTATTGATGGCATTCGTTTGAGTGAAGCGGATTTTGTACGCTATCGACATAATGATTTTACCCATTTAGAAACCCTATTAGGTAAGTATCAGAACCAATATCAACGAATGATCATTGTTACCGAAAGTGTATTTAGTATGGACGGTGATGTGGTAGATTTGCCTCAGCTCGTGGCTCTCAAGCAACGCTTTGGCAATGTCTTATTATATGTGGACGAAGCCCACGCTATTGGTGCTTACGGCAAAACAGGGCTAGGTATCGCTGAACAGCAAGGTTGTATTCAAGAGATTGATTTTTTAGTTGGCACTTTTGGTAAGGCTTTAGCTTCAATGGGCGCTTATGTGGTATGCGATGAATTGATTAAAGCATATTTAATAAATAAAATGCGACCATTGATTTTTTCTACTGCTCTGCCTCCGCTGTGTGTGGCGTGGACGACATTTTTATTTGAAAAACTTCCGTACTTTACCCAAAGACGCCAGCATTTACACCAGTTAAGTGAAAAAGTGCGGTCGTTTTTTAAGCAGAATTTAGCCCAGTCTCTTGTTAGTGAAAGCTGTATCATTCCTTATATTATTGGCGATAATGAAAAAACAGTGGTAAAGGCACTTGCGTTACAAGAGCAAGGCTATTATTGTTTGCCAATCCGACCACCTACAGTGCCTAAAGGCACATCGCGTATTCGCTTATCTTTAACCGCAGATATGACAGAACAAGACGTGAACGCTTTTCTCACAACCTTAGTAAAATTTGAGTAACAACAATGCAAACAGAATTGATCAAAGGCGCAGAACATAGCCCGAATTTAATCCTCTATTTTGCTGGTTGGGGAACACCAGCCAGTGTCGTATCTCACTTGGTGTTACCAGAAAAAACGGATTTATTACTGTGCTATGACTATCAAGATCTGAATTTTCATTTTGATCTTTCTCATTATGCACAGATCCGTGTCGTAGCTTGGTCAATGGGCGTGTGGGTGGCAAATCAAGTGCTAGGACAAATGCCTCTTGTGAGTGCCACCGCAATAAACGGCACAGGCAAACCTTGTGATGATACAATGGGCATTCCGCAAGCCGTATTTATCGGTACACTGGAACAGCTAGATGAACGCCATTTAGCGAAATTTCAACGCAGAATGTGCGGTGATAGCGCTACATTTGAGCAATATTGTCAATTAGAAGGACAACGTGATTGGCAACAAGTGCGGTCAGAATTAGGCGAACTTTATCAATATATTCAGCAGGATAAGGGAAACGCAATTGATTGGACACGCGCCATTATTGGTGAGAAAGATCGCATTTTTCCTAGTCCGAATCAGTGTGTTTATTGGCAAACTTATATGAGTGAAAAAACAGGCAATACTGCACAACCGAGTGCGGTGCAAAATTCCACAGAATTTGTCTTGCAAACAATGCCATTGCCTCACTATCCCTTTGCACAATTTCATACTTGGGCTGAGTTATTTTAATGAACGTGGTGGATAAATCTCGTGTCGCACAATGCTTTAGCCAAGCCTTACCCAGCTATGACAGTCAAGCTAAAGCACAACAGCAAATTAATCAACAACTGTTGCAGCTTTTATTGCAAACGGGTCGCACTGCGTTTTCACAGGTGTTAGAAATTGGTTGTGGAACAGGGCATTTTAGCCAACTTTTGGCACAACATTTACAAGTAAAATCTTGGGCGTTTAACGATTTATGTGATGTAAAAAATCAACTTGATACATTATTCCCACAAGATAATTTTGTTTTTTATCAAGGAGATGGAGAAATTTATCCCTTTCCTACCGATTATGATCTGATCGCTTCAGCATCAGCAGTACAGTGGTTTGCCGATCCGCAAGCGTTCGTCAATAAATGTGCCGATTTATTACGTGAAAAAGGCATTTTACTTATTAGCACTTTTGCACCGAAAAATTTAGCAGAAATTCGTGCTTTGACGGGAATTGGTTTAGACTATCCTGATCTATCGCAGTGGCAACAATGGTTGAGTGCTAGATTTGAAATCAAAGCGCTGTTTGAGCAAGCGATTCCGCTTTATTTTGCTAGTCCGTTGGCGGTCTTGCAACATCTCAAAGTGACTGGTGTAACAGCGACAGGACAAGGGGGCTGGACAAAAGGGCGCTTACAACAATTTATTGCAGATTACAACGCGCAATATCAAAATACGCAAGGACAAGTGCGGTTGAATTATCAGCCACTTTTTATTTTGGCAGAAAAATTAACGTAAGAGGAATAAAATGGCAGGGCAAGTATTATTCATCTCTGGGATTGATACGGATGTGGGCAAAACTATTGCCACAGGTTGGTATGCGAAAAAGCTCGCCGACCAAGGAGCTTCTGTGATTACGCAGAAAATGATCCAAACGGGCTGTGAAGACATTTCAGAAGACATCATACAGCATCGTAAATTACAAGGCATAGGCTTATTGCCAGAAGATAAGCAAGGGCTGACTTGTCCTTATTTATTTTCTTACCCTTGTTCGCCGCATTTAGCAGCACAGCTAGAAAATCGAAAAATTTCTACCGCACTTATCCGTCAAGCCACAGATGAACTGGCAAGCCGTTATGATTATGTTTTACTGGAAGGTGCTGGGGGCTTGTGTGTGCCTTATGATGATCAACATACCACATTGGATTATATTGCCCAGCAACAATATCCCCTTATCCTTGTTACTTCAGGGAAATTAGGCAGCATTAATCACACCTTACTCAGCTTGTTAGCCTGTAAACAGTATCATATTGAAGTAAAAGGATTAATTTATAATCGCTATCCATTAGGTGATGAAATGATTAACAAGGAAACGGCACAATATTTGCAAAATTATTTGCAAAAACATTTTCCGCAAGCGGAATTTCTCTCTTTAGAAAAATTAACGTCAATCTGCTAAAAAGGAAATTTGGCTTTTTCACATAAAAAATTATAATTTCCTTTGACTATTTGCACATCAAAAGGTAATATTCACGCCCTATGCAAAAGGTAAAATTACCCCTTACAACTGATCCAGTAAGAGATGCGCAACGTAGGTTGGATTATGATGGTTATTATGCGATCAAGCAACTTTGCCGTCTGGCTGAATCAGTAGATAAAGTGCTCAGCGATGCACAGGTAACATTATCATTTTTCATTGATCCACAAAAATTAGTTGTTATGAAAGGCAACGCACGCGTTGAGGTGGCACTTACTTGTCAGCGCTGTGGAGAACCTTTTAATCAGCTTTTAGAAACTGAATTTGCATATAGCCCTGTTTCTGATTTGGATCAAGCTGATGCGTTACCAGACATTTATGAACCAATAGAACTTAACGAATTTGGTGAAATAGATTTATTGGCAACGATTGAAGATGAACTTATGTTATGTCTGCCGATTGTGCCGATGCATTCATCTGAACACTGTGAAGTGTCCGTGGCTGAACAGGTTTTTGGAACATTGCCCGAAGCGTTGGCAAAAAAACCGAACCCGTTCGCTGTATTAGCTAGTTTAAAGCAAAAGTAAATTTAGGAGTATAGCCAATGGCTGTTCAACAAAATAAAAAATCTCGTTCACGTCGTGATATGCGTCGTTCACACGATGCCTTAACTACTGCTGCAGTATCAGTAGATAAAGCAAGTGGCGAAACTCATTTACGTCATCACGTTACCGCTGACGGTTATTACCGTGGCCGTAAAGTGATCAACAAGTAATTCCTTTTCTATAAGGTATTGACTTGAGCCGTCTAACCCTTGCGTTAGATGTGATGGGCGGGGACATTGGTCCCCGTGTTACTATCCCCGCATCAATAAAAGCGTTGGAGCAAGATCCAATGCTTTCTGTTTTATTATTTGGCGATAGCCAACAAATTCTTCCTTTATTAGAAAACCTCTCTTCATCTTTGCAAGAACGAATTAAAGTTTGCCACTGCACTAAGGTGATTGATAATAGCCAAGATTTATCTTATGCCTTGCGTCATAGTAAAGGGACGTCAATGCGTTTAGCCATTGAGGCCGTGCAGAAAGGTGAGGCACAAGCTTGTGTCAGTGCAGGGAATACTGGGGCATTAATGGGCTTAGCAAAAATTTTATTGCAACCGCTTAAAGGAATCGAACGCCCAGCACTCGTTTCACTTATTCCTACGATTAATGGCGATCGCAGTGTGATGTTAGATTTAGGGGCAAATATTGATTGTTCTGCACAGAATCTTTATCAGTTTGCCTTAATGGGTGCAATTTTTGCGGAAAGTTGTCTTGGATTGGTTTATCCCCGTATTGCGTTATTGAATATTGGTATTGAAGAAATTAAAGGGCATAAGTCTATTCGTGAGGCCGCCACCCTGTTGAAGCAAAATCCGGCGTTAAATTATATCGGATTTATTGAAGGGGATTTATTACTTAATGGTAAAGCAGATGTTATCGTAAATGATGGTTTTGCGGGTAATATTGCGCTCAAAACCTTAGAGGGCGCAGCGAAGAATGTGATTTCTTTATTCAAAGGGCATTCAACATTGAATAAAACAAATCATATTTGTAAATTTATTGGGCGTTGGTTCGTCAAAACTTTTTTATTAAAAGGAAGTTTTCAGCGATTAAGACAAATTAATCCTGATCAATATAACGGTGCAACCCTAATCGGTTTAACTGCCGTGGTTGTAAAAAGCCACGGTAGTGCAAATATTGATGGTTTTGCTTATGCAATCCTTGATGCCGTACAGCAAGCAAGGTATAACCTTCCAGAAAAAATTTTGGCAGGGTTAGAAAAGTAATCTCGGAGATGATTATTCTGTCAAGCTGATAGGATAAACGGTGTTTTAGTAAAAATGTGCAAAAAACAGACCGCACTTTTAATACACTTTCTTTTTCAGCGGGCTTTCCTCGTTAGTGAACATTAATTATTTGAAATTATTATGTATAGTAGAATTTTAGCCACTGGTAGCTATGCACCAGAGCAAGTGAGAACAAATGCGGATTTAGAAAAAATGGTGGATACCTCGGACGAATGGATTACGACTCGTTCAGGTATTAAAGAACGTCGCATAGCTGGTGAGAATCAAACCGTTGCAACAATGGGCGCAGCAGCAGCAAAAAATGCTTTGGCAATGGCAAATCTTGATCCACAAGAAATTGATCTGATTGTGGTGGGGACAACGACAAATTCTCATTCTTATCCAAGTGCCGCCTGTCAAATACAAGGCTTATTAGGAATTAAAGATGCGATTGCATTTGATGTCGCAGCAGCTTGTACAGGCTTTATTTATGCGCTTTCTGTTGCTGATCAATTTGTGCGTAACGGACAGGTAAAAAAAGCCTTGGTGCTTGGTGCAGATCTAAATTCTCGCCATCTTGATGAAACAGATCGTAGTACTGTGGTGCTATTCGGTGATGGGGCAGGGGCTGTGATTTTGGAAGCAAGTGAAAAAGCGGGAATTATTTCTACCCATCTACACGCTTCACCAGATACAGAAGATATGCTCGTCTTACCGCAGGCGCAACGTGGTAATGAGCAGTCTGGTTATATTTCAATGCAAGGCAATGCGACCTTTAAACTGGCGGTAAGTCAATTATCTAACGTGGTGGAAGAAACCCTTTCTTTCAATAAATTAGATAAAAAAGATCTAGATTGGTTAGTGCCACATCAAGCAAACTTACGCATTATTAGTGCCACCGCGAAAAAACTAGAAATGGATATGGCACAAGTGGTTATTACCCTTGATCGTTATGGTAATACCAGTGCCGCAACCGTTCCTACCGCGCTAGATGAAGCAGTACGCGATGGGCGTATTCAGCGCGGTCAATTACTTTTATTAGAAGCCTTTGGTGGTGGTTGGACTTGGGGATCAGCCTTAGTTCGTTTTTAACTTTATCTGCTAGAATAGCAACTCAATTTCAAAAATAGGATATAAGAATGAAAAAATTTGCAATGGTTTTCCCCGGACAAGGATCACAAACAGTGGGAATGTTAGCGGAATTAGCTGAGCAATTTCCTGTTGTAGAACAAATCTTTAAGCAAGCTTCAGAGGTACTTGGCTATGATTTATGGCAATTAGTCCAACAAGGACCCGCTGAAGAATTAAATAAAACGTGGCAAACTCAACCCGCTCTTTTAGCGGCATCTGTTGCAATTTATCGAGTATGGCAACAGCAATATCCACAGTTAGTGCCTGCTGTTATGGCGGGGCATAGCTTAGGTGAATATTCAGCCTTAGTCTGTGCTGGGGTAATTGATTTTCAAGATGCTATCCAATTAGTTGAGTTACGTGGAAAATTAATGCAGCAAGCCGTGCCAGAGGGAACTGGGGCAATGTATGCCATTATTGGTTTAGATAATGAATCAATCATTAAAGCCTGTAAAGAGGCAGAGCAGGGTGAAGTGGTTTCAGCGGTGAACTTTAATTCACCGGGACAAGTGGTAATTGCCGGTGCAAAAGCTGCAGTAGAACGAGCCGCAGCGGCTTGTAAAGAAGCGGGCGCAAAACGTGCTTTACCACTTGCAGTAAGCGTACCATCTCATTGTGCATTAATGAAACCCGCTGCCGATCAATTAGCAGTCTCTTTAGAAAGCATTGCCATCAAAACGCCTGAAATTGCGGTGATTAACAATGTTGATGTAAAAGCAGAAGAAAAAAGTCACGAAATTCGCACCGCACTTGTTCGCCAGCTATATAGCCCAGTACGTTGGACTGAAAGCGTAGAAGCAATGGCGCAGAATGGTATTGAAGTGTTACTTGAAATCGGACCAAATAAAGTATTAACAGGATTAACGAGTCGTATTGTGAAAGAATTAACGGCTGTTGCGGTAAATGATCTTGCCTCATTAGAAAAGGCGCACACTTTATTAACTGAAGCCTAAAAATTAGGAGAAACATTATGCAAGGTAAAATTGCGTTAGTAACAGGAGCAACCCGTGGCATTGGTCGTGCAATTGCCGAAGAGTTAAGTGCTAAAGGTGCTTTTGTGATTGGTACAGCAACCTCTGAAAAAGGGGCGGAAAGTATTTCAGCTTACTTAGGTGAGAAAGGTAAAGGTTTAGTTTTAAATGTTGCAGATCAGCAATCTATTGAAGATGTATTAGCGAAAATTAAAGCAGACTTTGGTGATATTGATATTCTGGTTAATAACGCAGGGATCACCCGTGATAACCTATTAATGAGAATGAAAGAAGAAGAATGGTTTGATATTTTACAAACTAACCTTACTTCCGTATTCCATCTTTCTAAGGCGATGCTACGTACAATGATGAAAAAACGTTTTGGGCGTATTATTACTATCGGTTCTGTGGTTGGTTCAATGGGTAACCCTGGACAATCAAATTATTGCGCGGCAAAAGCGGGGCTTATTGGATTTAGTAAAGCATTAGCAAAAGAAGTGGCTTCCCGTGGCATTACGGTTAATGTTGTTGCGCCCGGCTTTATTGCAACAGATATGACTGATGCGTTAACCGAAGAACAAAAAGCAGCGACGTTGGCTAACGTGCCTGCTGGGCGTTTAGGCGAGCCAAAAGATATTGCCAAAGCAGTGGCTTTCTTAGCCTCTGATGATGCTGGCTATATTACAGGAACCACATTGCACGTTAATGGCGGTATGTATATGGCTTAAGATAGAAACATTTCGTGGAGGTATTCCATTAAATTTGTTTGATCTATCTTGAATTTAACGCAATTTATCGAATGAAAACATAGCCAAAAACTAGCCTTAATGCTAGAATCATTGGTAGCGATGTAAATTATTTACGTTGGCTGTTGCGTTAGCAGAGTAAGCTAACGTATTTTAACAAGTGTATTTTCATTAAGAATTTGTGGTTTGACCTTGTAAAAAGAGGTTGCAACTTAGCAAAAAATAAATACACTATAAAACCATTATTTTATGGCTAACTATAAATAGGAAAAAGCAAATGAGCATTGAAGAACGCGTAAAAAAAATCATTGTTGAACAATTAGGTGTTAAAGAAGAAGATGTAAAACCAGAAGCTTCATTCGTTGAAGATTTAGGTGCGGATTCTTTAGATACTGTTGAATTAGTAATGGCTTTAGAAGAAGAATTTGATATTGAAATTCCTGATGAAGAAGCAGAAAAAATTACGACAGTTCAATCTGCAATTGATTACGTTCAAAACAATCAATAATTATAGTTAAGGCGGTTTTTAGACCGCCTTAATTTTTTCTCTTTTCTGTAAAATTTGATTTAGATAGCCTTTTCATTAAATAATTTCTCTTCCCATATTGTAGAAAATAGTAAATAACGTATTATTGTGAGTAGAATTTTTTATAACTCATTTTAGGGATAGACTATGCTTTATTTAGAATTTTTATTTCTACTTTTAATGCTTTATATCGGTAGCCGTTATGGCGGGATTGGTCTTGGTGTTGTTTCAGGAATAGGTCTTGCCATTGAGGTTTTTGTATTACGAATGCCCGTAGGGAAAGCGCCTATCAGTGTAATGCTAATCATCTTAGCGGTTGTTACTTGTGCTTCTGTATTAGAAGCCGCGGGTGGGTTAAAATTTATGTTACAAGTGGCAGAGCGAATTTTGCGTAATAACCCTAAGCGCGTTACGCTACTTGGGCCAATCGTCACTTATTTGATGACCTTTATGCTTGGTACAGGCCATTCCGTGTATTCTATTATGCCAATTATTGGTGATGTTGCGCTAAAAAATAAAATTCGTCCAGAAAGACCAATGGCTGCAGCCTCTGTTGCCTCTCAGTTAGCGATTACATCAAGCCCACTTTCTGCGGCAGTGGTATATTATCTAGGTAAAATTACGGAATTACCGGGATTTGAGCATATTAGTTTATTGGATATTATTTGTGTTACTGTTCCTGCTACGTTTGCCGGTACGATTGCACTTGCGTTATATAGTATGCGTCGTGGCAAAGAATTAGAACAAGATCCAGAATATCAACGCCGTTTACAAGATCCTATTTGGCGTGAACGTATTTTAAATACAACAAGCACTACATTGAATGAAGAATTACCACCCGCAGCGAAACAGTCTGTTTATCTTTTCATTCTTTCACTTATTGTGATTGTTTGTATCGCAATGTTCCCAGAAGTACGTACTATCGGCGAGGGGACAAAAGTCATTTCAATGTCTATCATTATTCAAATGATGATGCTATGTTTCGGTGGGATTATTCTCTTAGTAACAAAAACCAACCCGCAAATTGTGCCTAATGGTGTGGTTTTTAAATCAGGAATGGTTGCGGCAATTGCGATTTTTGGGATTGCGTGGATGAGCGATACATATTTCCAATATGCTATGCCACAATTTAAAGCGGGCATTACTGAAATGGTAAAAGCCTACCCTTGGACATTTGCTTTCGCCTTGTTTGCTGTTTCTGTTGTGATTAACAGTCAAGCCGCTACGGCAGTAATGATGTTGCCTGTTGGTATTGGTTTAGGTTTACCAGCACCGCTACTGGTTGGTTTGATGCCGGCAACTTACGGTTATTTCTTCATTCCAAATTATCCGTCAGATATTGCAACCGTGAACTTTGACGTAACAGGAACAACCAAAATTGGTAAATACTATTTCAATCACAGCTTTATGATGCCGGGCTTAATTGGCGTGGTTGTCGCTTGTATGGTTGGTTATGTCATCGCAGAAATTGTGATTAGATAATTGATTTCATAAATAAAAAAGTGCGGTGGTTTTTCACCGCATTTTTATTGTGTAGAAATGCTTAAACTTTCATCGAATAAAACTTCACCCATTGAAATTCCTTCATTTATTCTTATATAAGATCCCATTAAAAAGAGAGGATACAATATGAACAAAAATCAAGAAACCCGTGGATTTCAGTCTGAAGTTAAACAATTGCTTCAATTAATGATCCACTCACTTTATTCCAATAAAGAAATCTTTTTACGTGAGCTAATTTCAAATGCTTCTGATGCAGCGGACAAGTTGCGCTTTAAAGCCCTTTCTGCTCCTGAACTGTATGAGGGCGAAGGTGATTTAAAAGTACGTATCAGCTTTAATGAGGAAAAAGGCACGATCACCATTAGCGATAATGGCATTGGAATGACACGCGAGCAAGTTATCGACCATTTAGGTACAATTGCCAAATCAGGTACGAAAGAATTTTTGAGCGCACTGGGGGCTGATCAAGCTAAAGATAGCCAGCTTATTGGACAGTTTGGTGTAGGGTTCTATTCAGCCTTTATTGTGGCGGATAAAGTTACGGTGAAAACCCGTGCTGCGGGCGCGCCTGCCGATCAAGGCGTGTTATGGGAATCCACTGGTGAAGGTGAATATACCGTTGAAAATATTGAGAAAAAAGATCGTGGCACCGAGATTACTTTACACTTACGCGAGGAAGATAAAGGGTTTGCCAATGCGTGGCGTTTGCGTGAAATCATCAGCAAATATTCTGATCATATCGGCTTGCCAGTAGAAATTTTAACGCAAGAATATGATGATGAAGGCAAAGAAACGGGCGTAAAATGGGAAAAAATTAACAAAGCGCAAGCACTTTGGACACGAGCAAAAGGCGATATTTCTGATGAGGAATATAAGGAATTTTATAAGCATTTAAGCCACGACTTTGCTGATCCGCTTTTATGGGCGCACAATAAAGTGGAAGGCAATCAAGAATATACGAGCCTGCTTTATGTGCCATCTAAAGCCCCTTGGGATCTGTTCAACCGTGATCATAAACAGGGCTTGAAGCTCTATGTGCAACGTGTATTTATTATGGACGATGCAGAACAATTTATGCCGAACTATCTGCGTTTTATGCGTGGTTTAATTGACAGCAATGATTTACCGCTTAACGTATCTCGCGAAATTTTGCAAGATAACAAAGTTACCGCAGCCTTACGTAAAGCGCTCACCAAGCGTTCATTACAAATGCTAGAAAAATTAGCAAAAGACAACCCAGAGCAATACTTACAATTCTGGAAAGAATTTGGTTTGGTGTTAAAAGAAGGGGTTGCAGAAGATTTTGCTAATCGTGAGCAAATTGCGCGCTTGTATCGCTTTGCTTCAACACATAATGATAGCAACGAGCAAACCGTTTCTTTAGATGATTATGTTTCACGAATGAAAGAAGGGCAAAAAGCCATTTATTACATCACCGCAGATAGCTATATTGCTGCGAAAAATAGCCCGCACTTAGAGCTATTTAATAAGAAAGGCATTGAAGTCTTATTGCTTTCTGATCGTATTGATGAATGGATGCTTAGCTATCTCACTGAATTTGATGGTAAACCATTGCAACCAATCACAAAATCCGATCTTGATTTAGGTGATTTGGCTGACCAAGAACAGGAAGAGCAAAAAGCCCAAGATCAAGCCTTTGGGTCTTTTATTGAACGAGTAACCACCTTATTAGGGGATCGCGTAAAAGCGGTGCGTTTAACCCATCGTTTAACAGACACCCCTGCTGTGGTATCAACGGACAATGATCAAATGACTACCCAAATGGCAAAATTGTTTGCGATGAGCGGTCAGCCTGTACCTGAAGTGAAATATACGTTCGAGTTAAATCCAGATCATCATTTAGTGAAAAAAGTCGCTGATATGGCAGATGAAGAACAATTTGCAAACTGGATTGAGTTACTGCTTGAGCAAGCGATGTTTGCGGAACGTGGTTCATTAGAAAACCCAACGGCATTCATTAAACGTGTAAATGAGTTGTTATCTAAATAAATTCGGTTAGAATAGAAGCGTTGTCTCAAATGCGGCAACGCTTATTTTTTGACTTATAAAAAGGAATGGTATGAAAAAATTTATTGTCGTTATCAGCTTATTGCTATCTGCGTGTAGTTCGGTATTGAATATCAGTCAATCGGATAAATTAGTGAACAGTTGCCAAACCTATTTCAATATTTTAGATGAGAATGTTGCCACCTCCACCTTACCTGCGGAAACCTTGCAGGCATTGCAACAAGATTTTGCGCAATATCGCAAAGCATTTACTCAACTTTCTGCCGAGAAACAAGCGCAATTCTGCCGTGCGCGTTTAGCTCGTTTTCAGCATTAATTTTCTTTCCCTGCGTAACAAGGAGCATCAATGAGCATTTTTATTGCGTGGGGAAATATTCATCAGTCTTATCCTTTCGAGCAAATTCCAACAGCATTACTCACGCCAAAATTGCGTCAAACACCGCCTGAACAACCGCGTTTGCTGCAACGTTATCGTTGCCGTTGGGTAGCACATTTTTTATTATGGGAGTTATTAAAAACAGCAAAAATTTCCACCGCACTTTTATCTCAGATTGCTTACAGCCAAAGCCAGAGACCTTATTTTCCTGACCCCTCGATTGATTTTAATATTAGCCATTCGGGAGATTGGGTGGCGGTGATGCTAAGCGTGAATGAAAAAGCAAGCCAAAAGCAAAGTGCGGTAGGAATTGATATTGAATTTCCGCAAAAAGCCCGAGATTATGCTGCCTTGCTTGGCTATTTTGCCTCAGAACAAGAACAGCAATGGTTTGCCAAACAGCCCGATAAAAAAAACGCCTTTTATCGCATTTGGTGTTTGCGTGAAGCACTGCTGAAATCTCAAGGAGTTGGCATTGTAAAATTGTCTGAAGTGGATCACCAAGCAGATGATTTGCAATTATTTTCTGCGCATTGCCCGCAAGGGGAAGCCATATTCACACAAGAATTGCCCTTTTATTTGTCCGCTTTTGCTAATGAAACGCTTGCCGCAGCGCATTATTTCTATTGGAATGACAAAGGGTTGAAACAAACCGAATTAAAGCAAAAAATTGGCTATAAAGTAAACCCCACTTTAACAGATTTTTGAAAGGAAAGGGAATGAGAAAGGGCAGGCAATCGGCCCTAGACTTCACGATATATTTTGTTTAGACTGATAACAATTTTTTGACAAATGGAGAAAAAAAATGTCCTTAAATGGTTCAGATCAAGATCCTTGGGGAAAACCGGGGAATAACCCAAATCAATCGGATAACAAAGCCAATCCGAATGACCAATGGGATAAGCGCAATAAGCAAGAACAATCCCCACCTGACCTTGAAGAAGTCTTTAGTAATTTATTGAAAAAACTTGGCGGTGGTCAAAATGGTGGTAACCATCACGGCGGTAAAGGTGCCTCTTTTGGCTTAGGTAAATTATTACCTATTGCCGCAGTAATTGGGGTGATTGTTTGGGGCGTGAGTGGGTTTTATACCGTGAAAGAAGCGGAACGAGGTGTTGTGCTACGCTTTGGCGAATTGGAAAAAATCGTCCAACCGGGTTTGAACTGGAGACCGACTTTCGTGGATAAAGTCATTCCTGTCAATGTAGAACAAGTGAAAGAATTGAAAACTCAAGGTGCAATGCTTACCCGCGATGAAAATATGGTGAAAGTAGAAATGACCGTACAATATCGTGTGAGTGATCCAGCGAAATATTTATTCAGCGTGACCAATGCTGACGATAGCTTAAACCAAGCTACCGACAGTGCCTTGCGTTATGTGATCGGACATATGTCAATGGATGATATTTTAACCACTGGGCGTTCAATTGTGCGTGAAGACACTTGGAAAGCCTTAAATGGCATTATTCAGCCTTATGATATGGGACTAGAAGTGCTTGATGTAAACTTCCAATCAGCCCGTCCGCCAGAAGAAGTCAAAGCGGCGTTTGATGATGCGATTAAAGCACAAGAAGATGAACAGCGCTACATTCGTGAAGCTGAGGCTTATGCCCGTGAGCAAGAGCCTATCGCGCGTGGTAATGCGCAACGTATTATCGAAGAAGCTACTGCCTATAAAGATCAAGTGGTGTTAAATGCGCAAGGGGAAGTAGAACGTTTCCAGCGTCTCTTACCTGAATTTAAAGCAGCACCGCAATTATTGCGTGATCGCTTATATATTCAAACAATGGAAAAAGTGATGGCAAACACGCCGAAAGTCTTGCTAGATAGCAACAGCAATAATTTAAGTGTGTTACCGTTGGATAAAATTTTATCGCAAAAAAATAGCGAAAAAAGCACCGCACCTAATTCATCAAATTCACAAAGTGCGGTGAAAAATCAGGAAATTTATTCCGATACTCGCCGTTTTTCCAACAGTGAGAACGATCAACAATCATCTGAAAACCGCCAAGGGAGATTTAACTAATGCGTAAGATTTTAACCCCTGTTTTACTGGTATTGCTCGCGGTGATTTATTCTAGCCTTGTGATTGTTGATGAAGGCACGCGTGGTATTATGTTGCGTTTCGGCAAGGTTCATCGTGATTCAGACAATAAAGTGGTTGTCTATGAACCGGGTTTACATTTCAAAATCCCCTTTATTGATTCAATGAAAGTGTTAGATGCCCGCATTCGCACCCTTGATGGTGCGCCAGATCGCTTTGTTACCGTTGAGAAAAAAGATCTTTTAGTGGATTCTTATGTGAAATGGCGAATCAGTGATTTCGGCCGTTTCTTCACAGCAACAGGTGGCGGGGATTATACACAAGCCTCTAATTTACTACGCCGTAAAGTGAATGACCGTTTACGTTCTGAAGTGGGTTCACGCACCATTAAAGACATTGTATCAGGCACACGCGGCGAATTAATGGTTGGCGCACGCAAAGCCTTGAATACAGGGCAAGATAGCACCTCAGAATTAGGTATCGAAGTAGTAGATGTGCGGGTAAAACAAATCAATCTACCTGATGAAGTGTCTTCCTCAATTTACCAACGTATGCGTGCGGAGCGTGATGCAGTGGCTCGTGAGCATCGTTCACAAGGTAAAGAAAAAGCTGCCTTTATTCAGGCTGATGTAGATCGTAAAGTTACCGTTATTTTAGCCACAGCCAATAAAACAGCACAAGAATTACGAGGCAATGGCGATGCGACAGCCGCTAAATTATATGCTGATGCTTTCGCACAAGAACCTGAATTTTACAGCTTTGTGCGTAGTATGAAAGCCTACGAAAAAAGTTTTGCAGAATCAAACAATATGCTGATTCTCAAACCAGACAGCGACTTCTTCCGCTTTATGCAAGCGCCGAAGAAATAGGTAAGTAACATCCGAAACTAAAATGGCACATTAACGTGCCATTTTTATTGAGATATTCGAAATTATTCCTCAATCGCTAATTCTTTTAAGTATTGAAAGAGTTCACGATAGGCTTTTGGTGGTTTGTTTTGTGCTTTTTCTTTTTGGGCTGTACGGATTAAGTTACGCAAATGCTGGCGATCTGCATTAGGATAATCATTCAGTAAGTCGCCTAATACCTCATCCCCTTTGATGATAAGTTCATCACGCAATAATTCTAATTTGTGCAGTAAGGCTTGTTGATGGTTGTGCTTATTTTCTATTTTATCCAACGCTTCTTGAATAGCCGTGGTATCAATCTGGCGTAGCAGTTTGCCAATATATTGTAATTGGCGACGCTTGGCTTCTTTTTGTAAACGTTGGGCAAGTTCAATCGCATCAAGAATATTTTCTTCCAGTGGTATTTTTTCCAAGTTTGTTTTAGTCAGATTAACTAATTTTTCACCAAGCTGTTTTAACGCTTCTGCGTCGCGTTTTATTTCACTTTTACTTACCCAAATAATCTCTTCTTGTTCGTCATCTTCCCAATCAAATTGTTCTTTCTTACGTTTTGCCATAAGGGTTTCCTAAATCGAAATGCATTAAATAGCCGTTAGTGTAGCATAATTTTGTCTAAATTAGCGAGATAAGGGAAAATGGGATAAAATACGGCAAATTTTGATAAGAGGTTAAAAAAATGCAACAAAATTCCACCGCACTTTTAAAACAGCAAGAGCAAGAATTACGCGAGGCTGTAAGTTATGCCATTGATATTGCAACAAAAGCTGGGGCTAGTGCTGAAGTTGCTGTGACCAAAGTGAATGGGCTTTCTGTTTCCACGCGTTTGCAAGAAATTGAAAATGTGGAATTTAATAATGATGGCGCATTGGGCATTTCGGTTTATTTAGGACAACAAAAAGGCAATGCTTCCACTTCGGATTTAAGCCCTGTGGCAATAAAAAATGCCGTGGAGGCAGCACTTGCCATTGCGAAATATACCTCACCTGATGATTGTGCCGGTTTGGCTGATCGCGATTTAATGGCGTTTGAGGCACCAGATTTATCTCTTTATCATCCTGCTGAAATTGATGTGGATCAGGCGGCTGCGTTAGCGTTACAGGTGGAAAAAACGGCGTTAGATTATGATGAACGCATTGTAAATAGTGAAGGCGCTGCTTTTAATTCTCATACAGGTGTGCGAGTTTATGGTAATAGTTATGGAATGTTACAAAGCTATTTGTCTAGCCGTTATTCCCTTTCTTGTTCAATGATCGCCGTTAACAATGATCAGCTTGAGCGTGATTACGAATATACGGTTTCGCGTTACCCCGATAAATTAGAAAATCCCGCTTGGGTGGGTGAAAATGCGGCGAAAAAAGCCTTATCGCGCCTCAATCCGCAAAAAATTGCGACTCAAGAAGTGCCAGTGATCTTTCTAAATGATGTCGCCACAGGGCTGATTAGCCATTTAACGGCGGCGATTAGTGGTGGCAGTTTATATCGCAAAGCGAGCTTTTTGTTAGATGCTTTAGGAAAACCTATTTTGCCAGATTGGTTTCACATTAGTGAGCGCCCACATTTAATCGGTAAATTGGCCTCCTCTCCTTTTGATAGTGAGGGGGTGCGAACCCGAGATAGGGAAATCATTGAGCAAGGTATTTTGCAAACTTATTTATTAACCAGTTACAGTGGACGAAAACTTGGTATGCAAAGTACAGGACACGCTGGCGGTATTCATAATTGGCAAGTAACTCCGAATTTGCAAGGTGGTTTACCTGCACTCTTGAAAGAAATGGGAACAGGTTTACTTGTTACGGATTTAATGGGGCAAGGGGTAAATTTAGTCACGGGTGATTACTCTCGTGGCGCATCAGGTTTTTGGGTTGAAAAGGGGGAAATTCAGTATCCTGTGGCAGAAATTACTATTGCTGGCTTGCTCCCTGAAATGTTTAAGCAAATTATCGCAGTGGCAGATGATGTGGAACACCGCTCTAATATTCAAACAGGGTCGATTTTGTTAGAAAGAATGAAAGTATCAGGAAATTAATTTACAAATGAGAATTATTCCTATTGACATTGTTTTTTAGTTTGTTAAAATGCCTCTGTTTGTTAAGTATTGTTATTAAAAATGATCATTCATTTTTAAGATGCTCCAAACAAGTAGAGTAGAAAGTAAATTCGTTAGGGTATTTAAAAGGCTGAGACTTATATCTCGGCCTTTTTTTTGCTACAATTTAGCCGTTTTTAACTCGATCATTTGTGCCATTGGGGGCTTAAAGGTAAATTAATAATGAAAAAACACTATGTAGATGTGATGATTTCGGAACAAGATGTGCGTACTAGAATTGGTGAATTGGGGCGCGAGATTACTCAATATTACCATCAGCAACAAGTGGAAAAGTTGATTGTGGTTGGTTTGCTACGTGGCTCATTTATGTTTATGGCTGATTTGGTACGTGAAATTGATTTACCTGTGGAAGTAGAATTTATGACCACGACAAGCTATGGTAGTGGAATGACAACCAATCACGATGTGAAAATTAGCAAGGATCTTGATGGCGATATTCGTAACGAACAGGTTCTCGTTGTAGAAGATATTATTGATACCGGTTACACCCTGCAAAAAGTGCGTGAAATGCTAAAACTGCGTGATCCTGCGTCATTACGTATCTGTACGCTATTGGATAAACCTTCACGCCGTGAAGTGGAAGTGCCAGTAGATTGGGTGGGGTTCACTATTCCTGATGAGTTTGTTGTGGGCTATGGCATTGATTATGCACAACGTTATCGGAATTTGGGCTATATTGGCAAAGTGGTTTTGCAGGAAGAATAAACGGCTATCTGAGATAACATAAAAGGCTTGTTTTGTAACAAGCCTTTTTAATTATTAATGTTATTAAAGTGTATTTTGTTGTTTAGAGGCAAGTCTCGCTAGTGCCGCATCACAACTTTTCATTTGGGTTGCAAGTTCCATTTCAAGGATCTGCTTTTTACTTTGATTTAGTTTACTCTTAATTTTATTCAACTGAGTGTGTGTACCCGGTTGTTTTTCCGCTTCAGCAATGAGGTTTTCTGTTTCTTTGAAGAGTTTAGCGCATTGCTGAGGGAGGATATTTTTTTCTGTTTGTTGTGGCGCTGCTGAAATTGAAACGCTCATCAATGCGGTTACAGCCAGTGTTGCTACCAACATCATTCCCTTCATTATTTTCATTAAAACTCCCTTATTTTCAAATCTGTAAACATATAATAAAAAATGAGCTTTGCGAAAGTTAGCAAAATCTGGGAGTAAAGTCTAGTTATTCATCGTTTTTTATTCTATTTTGCGAGGCAACGCACAATTCTTGTTGTAAAAATGTTAAGAGAAACTATAATTTGAACCCTGTCAAAAAAACGCATACTTTCTATGGGTTTATTTTTGATGTAAATCTAAAAAATGTGATCGGTGTTACATTATTTGCTATTTTTTATCCACACTTTTAGTAGTAGAATACATACCGATCTTGAGTTATCTGGATAGTTAATGTTGAAGATAATTCAATTAATTGAGCTTAAGGGCAATCCTTTAAGAAATTGGGGTGGTTACAAAGTAATCATTAATGAAGAACTTGTAGCATTTACAAGGAGTTGAGATGTTAGACGTTGTTGAACTCTCTAGATTGCAGTTTGCTTTAACTGCGTTATATCACTTTTTGTTTGTGCCATTAACGTTAGGTTTATCTTTTGTTCTGGTAATAATGGAAACCTTATACGTGGCAACAGGCAAAGAAGTTTACAAAGATATGACAAAATTCTGGGGTAAGTTATTTGGTATTAACTTTGCTCTTGGGGTAACAACTGGTATTACAATGGAATTCCAGTTTGGGACTAACTGGTCATATTATTCCCACTATGTAGGCGACATTTTTGGTGCGCCATTGGCAATTGAAGCACTCTTAGCCTTCTTCTTAGAATCCACGTTTGTCGGATTATTTTTCTTTGGTTGGGATCGTTTATCAAAAGGTAAGCATTTACTTGCAACTTACTGTGTTGCCTTTGGGTCTAACCTCTCTGCAATGTGGATCTTAGTAGCAAATGGTTGGATGCAATCTCCTATTGGTTCAGAATTTAATTTTGAAACAATGCGAATGGAAATGACCAGCTTTATGGAACTTTGGTTGAACCCTGTTGCACAAAGTAAATTCTTACATACTTTATCAGCTGGCTATGTATCTGGTGCATTCTTTGTGTTAGCTATTAGTGCCTATTACATCTTAAAAGGTCGTGATATTGGCTTTGCGAAGCGTTCTTTCTCTGTCGCATCGGTATTCGGTATGATTGCCGTTGTGTCGGTGTTAATTATGGGTGATGAATCTGGTTATGAAATTGGTCAAAAACAACCAATGAAATTAGCTGCGATGGAAGGGGAATGGCATACTGAACCGGCTCCAGCAAGTTGGAATGCAATTGTTATTCCAAACCAAGCTGAAAAACGCAATGATTTTGCCTTACAAATTCCTTATGCTGCTGGAATTATCGTAACCCGCTCTTTTGATAAAACCTTTGCAGGGATCAATGACATCGTTGAGAAAAATGAACAACGTGTACGCCAAGGTATGATTGCTTATGATTTACTTGAGAAATTAAGAGCAGAGAAAAAGGCGACAGGCCAAGTTAATGAAGAAACCAAAGCACAATTCAATGCTGTACGTAATGATTTAGGCTATGGCTTATTGTTAAAACGTTATACAGATAAAGTGGTTGATGCGACAGAAGAACAAATCAAACAAGCTGTTGCAGATACAGTGCCAAAAGTTGGGCCAACGTTCTGGTCATTCCGTGTAATGATGGCATCAGGTGGTTTAATTCTCCTTCTAATGCTTGCTGCTGTCGTACAAAACGTACGTAAAACCGTTGGCCGTAGCCCATTATTGTTAAAAGCCATATTATGGGGACTTCCATTACCGTGGTTTGCAATTGAAAGTGGGTGGTTTTTAGCGGAATACGGTCGTCAGCCTTGGGCAGTTTATGATATGTTACCAGTTGGTGTAGCGGCCTCTAATTTGACTAAAGGCGATCTTTGGTTCTCAATTGGTTTAATTTGCGCACTTTACACAATCTTCTTAGTAGTAGAAATGTATTTAATGTTTAAATATGCTCGTCTTGGTCCGAGTGCATTAAAAACAGGTCGTTACTATTTTGAACAATCATCTAAATAAGCAGGAGCCTAACTATGATTGATTACGAATTTCTACGTTTTGCTTGGTGGGTTCTCGTTGGTGTATTACTGATTGGTTTCGTAGTAACCGATGGATTTGATATGGGCGTTTTAACCCTTCTTCCTTTTGCGGGTAAAAAAGAAGTGGAAAAACGTATTATGATCAACTCAATCGCTCCCCACTGGGACGGAAACCAAGTGTGGTTATTAACTGCTGGCGGCGCAATGTTTGCGGCTTGGCCAATTGTTTATGCAACCTCATTTTCTGGTTTCTTTATTGCAATGATTTTAGTATTAGCCGCATTATTCTTCCGCCCAGTTGGATTAGAATATCGTGCGAAAATTGATAATCCTGTATGGCGTAAGGCTTGGGATTGGGGCTTATTCATTGGTGGATTTGTGCCATCCGTTGTATTTGGTGTGGCTTTTGGTAACTTGTTGCAAGGCGTACCATTCTACTTCAATGATATGCAACAAATTTTCTACACTGGATCATTCTTTGAATTATTAAACCCATTTGCATTACTTTGTGGTTTAATCAGCTTGTCAATGCTTATTACCCAAGGTGGGGCGTGGTTACAATTAAAAACCACTTCTGAATTGCGTGAGCGTGCAAGAGTGATTACCCAAGTGGGTGCAATGGTAACCTTAATTACCTTTGTGTTAGCAGGGGTATGGTTGTACTTTAAAGATGGCTATGTGGTAACCAGTGTGATTGATCACAATGCCCCATCATCGCCATTGAATAAACAGGTTGCGGTTGAAGCAAGTGCTTGGTTTAAAAATTATTTTGATGCTCCAGTATTGTTCATCTTCCCTGCGCTAGCAGTAGGTGGCGCATTATTAAATGTATTGGCATCGAAAGCAAACCGTTGTGGATTTGCCTTCTTATTCTCATCATTAACTATGGCTGGTGTGATCTTAACTTGTGGTGTAGCAATGTTCCCATTTGTGATGCCATCAAGCTCTCACCCTGATATGAGCCTATTAATGTGGGATTCCACATCAAGCGAATTAACCTTAACCTTAATGTTTGGTCTTGCATTAGTGTTTGTGGTGATCTTATTGTCTTATACCATTTGGTCATATATCAAAATGTTTGGTCGTTTGGACAGTGATTTCATCGAAGACAACAAAAACTCATTATACTAAGGAGCGAAATTATGTTTTATGTTTTATGGGTAGTGGGTGTCTTGTTTGCCATAATGCTAAGTGCAGTGATCACAATTGGCATTGAAAAAACAGGTAAATTTGACGAGTAAGTCAATGATTAATAAAGCGTATCATTTAGTAAATAAGGGCTCTTGGCGAGCCCTTTCGTTGATCTTGGCTATCGCATTAACCCTCTGTTTTTTCTTTAATATTAATGCATTTGTCACACAATTAAGAACGACAGCACCTATTTGGGTAATATTTATTTTGTGGGCAACGGTTATTTTATGGATTCACGGCATTGGGTTTGAAATTCGGGCGACCATTTGGAAACTTTTATTTTTTCCTTATATTGGTTATATCGTCGGAATTGTTGCTTTAATCTACAATTTCCTTTTGCCAGCTTTCTCTCATTAATTAAAGTGCGGTGTTTTTTTGCCAAGTTTTTTATACCAACAAATAAAGTAAAAATCTTTTTAATTTGCACCGCACTTTATTTCTTGCTAATCCTGATTAAGCTCTCTACAATACGCGCAATTTTCTGTATTAAAAAAGAACGATTAAACAAACTCAGGTTTGACCATATATGCAAAGATTTTCTTTACCCGTACGCGTTTATTATGAAGATACCGATGCTGGTGGTGTTGTTTATCACGCTCGCTATCTGCATTTTTTTGAGCGAGCCAGAACCGATTATCTACGTGCATTAGGGTTTTCTCAACAGACATTGCTTGAGGAACATAATTTAGCCTTTGTTGTCAAAACAATGCAGATTGATTATCGTCTTGCTGCAAAGCTAGATGATTTATTAACAGTAGAAACAGAAGTAAGCGCGATTAAAGGCGCAACAATTTTGTTTTTGCAGCAAATAAAACGCAATGATGTGCTGATTTGCAGCGCTGAAGTCAAAGTAGCGTGTGTAGATCTCACAAAAATGAAACCCGCTGCGATTCCTCAGGAAATTAAAGCAGCATTTAAAGTGTAAATAGGCACTCACCTATTTTTATTCTCTTTCTTGGAGCGAGATAAATGACCAGTGAATTGAACTTTTTGGAACTCTTTTTAAAAGCCAGTATTGTGGTTCAAATTGTAATTGTAATATTGATTGCATTTTCTATTATGTCTTGGGCAATCATTATTCAACGTAGCCGTATATTGACAAAAGCGTTAAAAGATTCAACAACCTTTGAAGATCGCTTTTGGTCTGGTGAAGAATTAAATAAATTATATGATGGATTATCTAATCGCCGCGATGGACTAACAGGCAGCGAACAAATTTTCTATGTAGGGTTTAAAGAGTTTTCTCGCTTAAAACAAGCGAATCCAGATGCGCCAGAAGCCATTATTCAAGGTAGCACCCGTGCAATGAATTTAGCAATGAACCGTGAAATTGAAGATGTGGAAACACGTGTTCCATTTTTGGCAACCGTCGCATCAATCAGTCCATATATCGGCTTATTTGGTACGGTTTGGGGAATTATGCACGCCTTTATGGCATTAAGTGGTGCAAAACAAGCGACCTTACAAATGGTCGCACCGGGCATCGCCGAAGCCTTGATTGCAACAGCAATTGGTTTATTTGCTGCTATTCCTGCGGTGATGGCGTATAACCGTTTAAGTTTACGCGTGAATAAACTTGAGCAAAATTATGGTAACTTTATTGATGAATTTACTACCATCTTGCATCGTCAAGTTTTTGGTCGTCATCAATAGTCTGTCGCACAAAGTGCGGTAATTTTTAGTAAAGTTTTTAGAGGCAATGATGTCTTATCGTCGTAAACGTCGTGATATAAAATCTGAAATCAATATAGTGCCATTTTTAGATGTGTTATTAGTACTGTTGCTTATTTTTATGGCAACGGCGCCGATTATTTCACAAAGTGTACAAGTGGAATTACCTGATGCGGTGGAAAGCCAATCCGTGTCTAATGAGGATAAAGTCCCCGTTATTTTAGAAGTCTCGGGTATTGGACAATATAGCCTTTCCATTGGTGGCGAACGCAGTGAAAATCTCACAGAAGAAATGGTTACCCAAATGGCTAAACAAGAATATGACAAAGACAGCAACACAATGTTCTTGGTTGGCGGAGCAAAAGATGTGCCTTATGAAGAAGTGATTAAAGCACTCAATTTACTGCATCTAGCAGGCATAAAATCTGTTGGATTAATGACAAACCCAATTTAAGGTAAGTAGGTCTATTGTGCGTAATAATCAACGAAATAACGGAATTGGTGCATTTGCCATTTCAATTATTCTGCACATTATTCTATTTGGCTTGTTAATTCTTGGCTCGCTTTATTACAAAATGGAAATAATGGGGGGCGGTGAAGGTGATGGCGATGTCATCAGTGCTGTTATGGTCGATACGGGATCTGCCGCACAGGAATGGGGACGTTTGCAACAACAGAAAAAAGGTCAGGTGGATAAACCCACTCAACCACAGCAAAAAGAGCCAAATCCACAAGAGCAAAAACAAGCACAACTAGAAGAACAAAAGCGTCAGCAAGAATTGGAACGCCAAAAGCAGCTTGAGAAACAGCGTGAGCAAGAGCGTCAAAGACAGCTTGAACTGAAAAAGCAGCAAGAACAGCTGGCTGAACAACAAAGACAACGCGAAGAACAAGCACGCATTGCATTAGAAAAGCAGAAGCAACTAGAAGCTAAAGCGAAACAAGAAGCGGAAGCAGCGAAGCTGAAGGCCGAAGCTGAAGCAAAACGTTTAGCGGCACAAGCCAAAAAAGCGGAAGAAGAAGCAAAAGCAAAAGCCGCTGAGCAAGTCAAAAAAGCGAAGGAACGAGCCGAAAAAGAGGCAAAGTTAAAAGCGGAAAAAGCGGCGGCTGAGGCTAAAGCAAAAGCAGATGCAGAGCAAAAAGCGAAAGCCGAAAAGGCAAAGGCTGATGCTGCGGCTAAAGCGAAAGCAGACGCTGATGCTAAAGCAAAAGCGGAGGCTAAGGCAAAAGCAGATAAAGCTAAAGCGGAAGCAAAAGCCAAAGCGGAAGCAGATAAACGTCGCGCACAACAATCTGCACTAGATGACTTCATCAATGGCGGTGATATTGGTGGCGGCAGTGCTAAAGTTGGTGGCAATGCCAATAAAAAAGGAAGTCAAGGTAATGGAGCGGGTTTAGGTGCTGGTGATGGCGGTAAGACAGGCGATCGCTATGCAGGCGTAATTAAGAAAGAAATTCAGCGCCGTTTCCTAAAAGATCCGAGTTTCGCCGGTAAAACCTGCCGTATTAAGATCCAGTTAGAGCGTGATGGGACTATTTCAAATTATCAACGGATTTCAGGTCCTGATGATATTTGTTCTGCAGCAATGAGTGCGGTGGCGAGAACCAAAAAAGTGCCGGCTGCACCATCAGATGCAATTTATAATAAATATAGAACGCCAATCATTGATTTTGATCTAAAATGATCGGCGACTAGGTCAATAATTAAACCTAAGGTGAATTAAATGAAAATGATTATTCGTATAACACAATTATTAACGATGTTATGGATATTATTAGCAAATACAGCACTTGCTGATGATGAAGTCCGAATCGTTATTGATGAAGGGGTGGATGGGGCGCGTCCTATCGCCGTCGTACCATTCAAATGGAATGGTGCTGGTTCAATGCCAACAGATGTAGCTGAAATTATTTCAGCAGATTTACGCAACAGTGGCAAATTCAATCCAATTCCAACATCAAGAATGCCACAACAACCCACTTCCGCCTCAGAGGTTACTCCTGATGCGTGGTCATCTTTAGGCATTGATGCCATTGTTGTTGGGCAAGTTACGCCAAATGGCAATGGATATAGCATTGCTTATCAACTTGTTGATACGATTGGCGCATCAGGTAATGCCGGGGCTGTATTAGCACAAAATCAATATGCTGTTCCAGCCAGTGCAATTCGTTTAGGCGCACATACTGTAAGCGATGAAGTCTTTGAAAAACTGACGGGTATTCGTGGTGCATTTAGAACTAAAATTGCTTATGTTGTACAAAAAAATGGCGGTTCTAAACCTTATCAAGTACGTGTTGCCGATTATGATGGACATAATCAATTTATTGTTACCCAAAGTTCACAGCCATTGATGTCGCCTGCTTGGTCACCCGATGGAAATAAGCTCGCTTATGTTTCTTTTGAAAACCGTAAATCTCAGCTTGTTGTGCAAGATTTACGTTCAGGCGCACGCCGTGTAGTGGCTTCATTTAAAGGACATAATGGCGCTCCTGCGTTTTCTCCTGATGGTTCAAGATTAGCCTTTGCTTCATCAAAAGATGGCGTTTTGAATATCTATGTGATGAATTTAGCCAGCGGTAGTGTTTCACAATTAACGAGTGGCTCAGGGAATAACACCGAACCTGCGTGGTCGCCTAATGGACAATCTATCATTTTTACCTCTGATAGAGCCGGTTCCCCACAAGTGTATCAAATGAGTGCAAATGGTGGCGGCGCGACCTTATTAAGCTCAGGAGGACGCACCTATAGTGGACAAATTTCTGCTGATGGCAGTACGTTAATTATGATTGCCGCAGATCATATTATGAAAAAAGATCTTGCGACAGGTGAAACCGAAATGTTAAGTTCTACTTTCTTAGATGAAAGTCCAAGCATCTCTCCAAACGGAATTATGATTATTTATAGCTCTACACAAGGGTTAGGAAAGGTGCTACAATTAGTTTCTGCTGATGGGCGTTTTAAAGCACGCCTACCGGGAAGTGATGGGCAAGTTAAATTTCCAGCTTGGTCCCCATATTTAACTAAAAACTAGGAGAAAGTTAATGAAAAACTTTGCAAAATTATTAGTTGTAGCTGGCTCAGTAGCTGTATTAGCAGCTTGTAGCTCTTCAAAAAATGAAAGTGCTGCAGAAACAACTGCCCAAACTTTTGGCGGTTACTCAGTTCAAGATTTACAACAACGTTATAACACCGTTTACTTCGCATTCGATAAATACAACATCGAAGGTGAATATCAACAAATCTTAGATGCTCACGCTGCATATTTAACAGCAACGCCAGCATCTAAAGTATTAGTTGAAGGTAATACTGACGAACGTGGTACACCAGAGTATAACATTGCATTAGGTCAACGTCGTGCTGACGCAGTAGCAAACTATTTATCTGCTAAAGGTGTTCAAGCAGGTCAAGTTTCAACTGTTTCTTACGGTGAAGAAAAACCAGCTGAGTTAGGCCACACTGAAGCAGCTTATGCGAAAAACCGTCGTGCGGTATTAGCATACTAATATTATTTATAATAAAAAAGCCAAGTCTTATGCTTGGCTTTTTTATTTTCTGCTATTCATTATAGCTCTTTTGTTTCGATTTGTTGGTTATTCGTTCAAACAAACAAAAATTTAAAAATTTTTATTGATTATTAAAATAAAAACAGTATTATAAGCCTCCGTTACGCAATGATACCTATTCGGGTCGTTAGCTCAGTCGGTAGAGCAGCGGACTTTTAATCCGTTGGTCGAAGGTTCGAATCCTTCACGACCCACCAATCAAACGTAACTGCCTAAATATATTTAGGGTCGTTAGCTCAGTCGGTAGAGCAGCGGACTTTTAATCCGTTGGTCGAAGGTTCGAATCCTTCACGACCCACCAATCAAATATAACTGTCTAAATATACTTAGGGTCGTTAGCTCAGTCGGTAGAGCAGCGGACTTTTAATCCGTTGGTCGAAGGTTCGAATCCTTCACGACCCACCAATCATTAATTTCCCTATTAAATTAAAAAATCATTTTTTGCTTTGTTATTTTTTATTGATTAGACCGTTTATCCTTCATTTTATTTTCTCATTATTTTTGCGATCTTGATTCCAAAAATTTGCTCATTCCCTATTAAAAAAGCACCGTGTTTGTTAGGCTCTGCCTAGTGCATTAAAAGCAATGTAACGAAAACAATTCTTACAAAGAAATATTGTTGAAAAAATATAAGATAAACAAAGTGCGGTTGAAAAAATCAGCGTTTTTATTATGGATAAAATGAAAGGTTTCACCTTATTAGAATCGCTTATCGTGTTATTGATTTCTAGTTTGTTATTGCTTATGGCTTTACCTGTATGGCAACAGCACCAGGAGCAATGGCTGCTAGGCAAAGAACAACAACGCTTATATTTATTTTTGCGTACGATTCAACGGCGAGTAGAAAATTCTAATCAAGTATGGTTTTTAGTGGCAAATCGAGAGTTAGTAAGCCAGAAATGGTGCATTGTTGCACAAGTTAAAAGTAAAAAAATATGCAATTGTTTACAGCCGCACTTATGTGCAGAAGAGCTAATGGCGAATATTTATCAACCATTGTTTCCAACAAAAACAATGATTAGCAGTAAACATTATTTTCCACAAGAGATGGCAAGAATCAGCGGTATCCGTAATACGATTCAATCTGATTGTTTTTTATTGCAAGCTGGGCAGGTTAAAACCTTATTTTCTTTTTTTAATGTGGGTAGTCTGAAACTCAAACCAGCAAATTCACTCAGTGCTTGCGGAGAACCTTAGATGAAAGGCTATTTAAAAGGACAAAGTTTATTCGGTTTAATGTCAGCGTTGGGAATATCCAGCTTATTACTGATTGGCATAGTGAAATTTTATCAACATAGCCAATGGCAAATTCAGCAAATGAATGCGCGTCTGTTTTTACAAGCAGAGATAGAAAGAACGTTGCAGTTAATTAGCAAAGATTTACGCCGAACCGGATTTCGTGCCGCAGTTGAAAAACGTAAAGTGGATAATTTCGCCTTGTTTGAGCAAGATGAACGAGGCACAAGCTTAGTACTTAGCCAATCTGCAGGGGAAAAACCGAATAGCTGTGTGTTATTTTTCTATGATTTGGATAATTCAGGCTGTATTGGTTCCACTTATACCAAGGGGCTATGTCGTGAAAATGGCAAAAATCGGACAAAAGAAATTGAGCGTGAGTTATTCGGTTATCGTTTAAAACATAAAATGCTGGAAACACGTTTGACTTATAAAAATACCGTTAAGCAAAAATGTGCAAAAGAAGAGTGCCAAGGCTACCTGCAACAGCTCGCTTGTGAGAGAGGCGGTTGGGTAGATTTATTTGATAACCATAAAATAGCAATAACGGATTTTTCTTTACAATGGCTAAAAGAATCCGTATTGCTTACGGCATATTTAAAAGGGCAATTGACGCAACAACCGCATATTGAATATGAAAGCCAAGTAGTGATTCCCTTGCTTAATCAAGGCGGTACAGAATGAACGCGCAAAAAGGTATGGTTACCCTGACGTTATTATTACTGCTTAGCTCATTCTTGATGATTACAATGTGGTTTAACCAAGAGGAACTGCATTTTTATCGCGCAATGAACGCACAGCAAAAATTTTATGTACAAAATGATGCCGTACTGTTGCCAATCAGCAGACAAAATTTGGATCAAGAATGTGAAAAATTACCTTTAGATTATAGCCATTCTGTTTATCGTCTTGAATTTAAAAATACGCTGAAAAATCACCGCACTTCTGATTCTTCTTCCCATTTTGCTTGGTGTGAGCGAGTGAGCCTATTTCAAAGAATGCCAAGTCGCGGCATCAATGCGGGGGAATTTTCACATTATTTTGATCCTGCGATCACGCCGCTGTTTGCAAGGTTTTTATCGCAAGGGAATATTGGCAACTATCCACTCTACTGGTTTTCCGAGCAAGAAAAGCATTGGGAGATCAATGGCAATATTTATGCCGTCGTTGTCGCCGAAGGTGATTTAATCTTATCAGGTAAAGGGGAACTGCGCGGTGCGGTGATTACGCAAGGACAGTTATATCAAGGGGAGAATGTGAAATTGGTTTACAACAAGCAAACGCTGCAAGACGTGGTTCAGGCATATCGCTTTTGGCGCTTAGCAAAAAGGAGCTGGTATGATTTTGAGTCTTTATAGGCCGTTAAAATATCAAGGAATGAATTTGCTTGCTTTGCTGATGACTTTAACGCTATTTAGTGGTATTTTTCTGTCCATTAATCAATGGCTCGCTTATCAACGGCAAAGTGCGGTGAAAATTTATCAAGATTTACAAGCCATTTCTATTGCACATAATCAGCAACAACGTCTGTTTATGGGGCTGAGCTGTCAAACTCACATTGAGCAAAATCAGCTTATTTTTCATCTTAATTGTCACGAAAATAAGGTAACTGTGCGTTATCCCACAGGGGAAACCAATTTATAAAAGGAAATTCTGTGCTAACCGTTTATTATTCCAATTTGCTTGAAACACAAAAAGATATTCTGTTGCATTTAATCAAGACAATGCCATTGAATGATCCGCTACAATCGGAAATTATTTTAGTGCAAAGCCCGGGAATGGCGCAGTGGTTACAATGGCAAATTGCCGAAAAGCAAGGGATTTCAGCGAACTTGCAATTTCCTATGCCAGCCACCTTTATTTGGCAACTTTATCGCGATAATTTGTTTAATATTACACAGCAAAATCAATTTGCTAAAGAGCAGATTGTATGGCGTTTGATGCGATTGATCCCACAATATTTATCCCAACCTGCCTTTTCACCATTGCGTGATTATCTGAATACAGCACCTCAATCGGCACAACAAAAGTTATATCAATTAGCGGAAAAAGTCGCAGATTTATTTGATCAATATTTGGTGTATCGTCCAGATTGGATCAGTGCGTGGGAAAAAAAGGAAGACCGCACGATCGCTCAACAAATTGCTACGCAGAAAAGTACAGATAAACCCCAGTTGGTGACTCAAATTGCACAGCATATCGAATGGCAAGGCATTTTATGGCGTGCTTTAGTGGCGGAAATTCAACAGCAAAATGGCAATGAAGACGTCTGGCACCGAGCGCATTTACACCAACAATTTCTCCAGCTATTGCAACAGAAAATGCCTGTGAAACTGCCTAAACGCATTTTTGTTTTTGGGATCTCAGCGTTGCCAAAAGTGTACCTAGAAATTCTTAACGGCATTAGTGCATTTTGTGATGTGCATTTATTCTTCACTAATCCTTGTCGTGAGTATTGGGGAGATATTGTGGATAGCCAATATTGGCGAAAATTACAACAGCGATCTCGCATTGATCACCAAAGCCAACAGGTTAGCCCATTATTTTCTCATCAGCAAATTGCCCAGCTAGAACAAAAACAGCACGAATACACCGCCGAACAAGAATTGTTGCAAGTGGGAAACCCGTTACTTTCTTCTTGGGGAAAACAAGGGCGCGATTTTCTTTATTTGCTCACAGATTTGCAAAGTAACGAAATTAATGCTTATGTAGAATTGTCGAAAGAGGGATTGTTGCACCAAATTCAGCAACGCATTTTAACGCTTACCCCGACAGGTATTGCGCCACTGCATTTTGAACCACAAGATCTTTCTTTTTCAATTCACGCTTGTTATAGCGCAATGCGTGAGGTGGAGGCATTGCAAGATTATTTACTGCACTTATTTAATCAAGATCCAACGCTTACACCAAAAGATGTGGTCATAATGGTGGCGGATATTGATAAATATACGCCTTACATTCGTGCCGTCTTTGAGCAAGGGAAACCTCATCTTCCCTTTTCGATTTCAGATAATAAATTGTCGGAAAATGATGTCATTGTCTCCGCGTTTATCAAATTGCTAAACTTGAAAGAGAGCCTTTTTACTGCACAAGAAGTGTTGGATTTTCTCGATATTCCAAGTATTCGCGCACGTTTCCATATTGAATTGGAAGACTTGCCTTATATCCATCACTGGGTGGTGCATTCTGGTATTCGTTTTGGTTTGGAGAAATATCGGGATGGCGTACAAGAAAATTATAATGCGTGGAAAGCTGGGCTTGAACGAATGCTGTTGGGCTACGCAATGCGAGAAGAAAACGGCATTTGGCAAGACAGCCTTGGTTTTGATAATAGCTATGGTCTAAAAGGGCAATTGGCCGCCTATTTGGCAGAATTTATCGAGCAACTTTACCAATGGTATCGTACACTTTGTGGCGAGCATTCCGTTGAGCAATGGCAGCAAGCCTTATTCCAGCTTGTTGAAATGTTTTTCCAATTTGACGAAACGAGCCAAGAAACCCAATGGTATCTCAAAGATTGTATTGAAACTTTTGTGGAACCCTTAATCAATGTGCAATTTAATCAATTACTTAGTGCAGAAGTTGTCGCTGAGGTGATGAGCCACTATTTGCAAGAAAATCCACATAATTTACGTTTTTTAGCAGGAAAAATGAATTTCTGCACCTTATTGCCAATGCGCTCCATTCCATTTCGTGTAGTGTGTTTGCTTGGAATGAATGAAGGGGAATATCCACGGCAAACTACGCCAAATAGCTTTGATCTAATGCAATATCATCAACAAAAGGGGGATCGTTTCAAGCGGGATGATGATCGTTATCTTTTCCTTGAAGCATTGGTTTCCGCACAGGATTATTTCTATCTTAGCTATGTCGGGCATTCAATGATTGATGATGCACCAAAAGAACCTTCCGTGCTTGTTAATCAATTACTCGATTATGTGGCAGAAAACTTGCCTTTGCCTGAGGAGGATGCGTGTGCAGACCCAAATGAATATTGGCGTAAAAAATTGGTGATTCACCATCCAATGACTGCTTTTAGCGAGAAAAATTTCACTAAAAAGCACCGCACTTTTGCGCATAAATGGTTGCCATTAGTGAACAAAATCACATCGCAAGAGCAAGGTTTTATTCAGCCATTGAATAATGGGCATCTTGTGCAGAACGTTGAATTAAGCCAACTTATTGCTTTTGTTCAGCACCCGATAAAATTTTTCTTGGAACAGATTTTAGGTATTTATTTGAAAAATGAAGAAAACGCATTAAAGGATACAGAAAATTTTGATTTCGATAATTTGGAACGCTACACCATTAATCAGCAATTGCTGTATCTGAACGATGATGAGTTTAGCCAGTTTTTCCATAAGTTACAAATTAAAGGGGGAATGCCAAGAGGTGGTTTTGCCCAAGTGGAAGCACAACAACTTAGCCAAGCGATTCTTGGTCTGAAAAAAGACGTCGCAGCATATTTAAAGCAAGAAAGTCAAAGTGTGGTGGCAGAATTGGATTTCGCCTTGCCAACTCAAACCCTGCGTTTAACGGGAGTGATAAATCAGCTTTATCCCCTTGCTAACGGCACAATGGAACGCGTTACTTGGCGGGTAGGAGGGAAAATCCGTGATAAAGATCTGATTGAAAATTGGATCTATTATTTACTGCAATGTGCTACGCAAGAAAATGTAGCACCCTCTCATAGCTATGCTAAAAATGCGCAAGTGCGGTTTAAAATTTTGCCAAAAAGTACCGCACTTACCCAATTACAATGCTACCTTGAGGCTTATGTTCAAGCTCAGCAATCCCCTTGCTTAGTGCTAACGGAAAATCTGGAGAAATATTTTAATGCGCTAAATAATGAAAAAGGCAAAAATGATGCCGAAACAATTCAACAAAAGTGTTTTGCCATATTGCGTGAAAGTATTTATGGCAATGATTATCACAATGCGAAAGAAGATAAATACTGGCAACGGGTGCTAAGTGAGCAAGAATTAACACAACTGGATTTGACTGCAATGAGTCATACAATGCAAGATTGGTTTGAGTTAATGCTAGCAAGCTGTGAATAAAAGGAAACCGCTGAGGAGGATCAGCGGTTTTGTTTTAGTGTTTGAAATATTCGGCTAATACTTGTGCAATGCCCGGTTCATCATTACTTGTGGTAGTGAGCTTGGCTTGACGTTTTACTTCTTCTTCCGCATTCCCCATTGCCACTCCCAGTCCTACTGCGGTGAGCATACTGGTGTCATTGTGGTTATCGCCGAAAGCAATCACTTGCTGTGGTGCAATATTCCACTGCTTTAAGACCTCTAATAATCTTGCTCCTTTAGTATTACTAGCGTTGGCAATATCTACACGATCGACCCAAGACCATTCACAACTAAATTGTTCAATAGGCAACTCTGCCACGACTTGGTTCATAATTTCTTTATTTTGTGCGCTAATCACGCATTTCCAGATTGGTTTATCGTGATCGATTACGGTTTGAATGCTTTCTACTTTTCGTACCAAAGGACGTACACTCTCAGGACAACTTGCGACCCATTTAAGAAATTTTTCCATATGGGGATTTAGCTCGGCATAATTCATAGCATTGCGCGAATACATTAACAAATGACAATGATGTTTGGCAGCCGTATCATAAATTTGTTGTGCTTGCTGTTGTGAAAGCGGATTGGCCGCTAACACCTCATCATTTTGTACATCATAAACATAGGTACCATTGCAACAAATAATTGGCGTGGTTAAACCCAGTTCCATATAATATGGAATGACTGCCGTATGATGCCGCCCTGTTACCAGTAATATTTTAATGCCTTGCTGCTGCAGTTTTTTTATCGCGTCTTTATTTTGCGTTAAAATTTGACCTTGAGAATTTAATAATGTGCCATCGAGATCGAAGGCGACGAGTTTATAATCCATTTTTTTATCCTTTAGACATATAAATAACTACTGCCCATAATACGCATTTTTGCCGTGTTTACGCAAATAATGTTTATCCAATAACACGGGTTGCATTGAGGTTAAATTTGCATTTAACTGATGGCTGAATAAATTCATATAGCCAATTTCTTCTAACACAACCGCGTTATGCACCGCATTTTCCGCATCGCTTCCCCACGCAAAAGGTCCGTGTGAATGGACTAATACGGCTGGCACCTCTTTCGCATTAATCTTGCGTTGGCGGAAGGTTTCTACAATCACATTGCCGGTTTCAAGCTCGTAATTCCCGTTAATTTCTTCGTCAGTCATTTTTCGCGTACAAGGAATGCTGCCATAAAAATAATCCGCGTGGGTTGTGCCGGCGGCAATTAAATCTAATCCAGCTTGCGCCCAAATGGTGGCGTGCCGTGAGTGGGTATGCACAATCCCGCCAATGTCAGGAAATTGACGATACAGAGCAAGATGGGTTGGGGTATCTGAAGACGGTTTTTTATTTCCCCACACGCGTTCCCCTGTATGCATATCGACAATCACAATATCCTCTGCCGTCATCTTGTCATAGTCCACCCCTGATGGCTTAATGGCGAGCAGCCCTGAAGTGCGGTCTATTTCGCTGACATTTCCCCACGTAAAGGTGACCAAATGATGTTTTGGTAGGGCGAGATTGGCGTGTAACACTTTTTCGCGTAATTCGGCTAGCATTGGAATCCTCCTTGTTGCATTTGTTGTTCAATAAAACGGCGTGCGTTGATGATTTCTTCAATCGGTTCATCGGCTTTTTCTGTCCACATTTCAATGAGAAACGCCCCGCGATAATTTAGCTCGGCAAGGGTTTTAAAGCAGGTAACAAAATCTACGCAGCCTTTGCCAAAGGGGACATCGCGGAACTGTCCTTTGCAGGTTTCGGTAACTTTATAGGTGTCTTTCAAATGAATCGCGGAAATTTTTTCGATGCCTAATTGTAATTCTTCGACCACATTATCATTCCACGCAGAAAGATTGCCGAGGTCAGGATAGACAGTAAACCAAGGGGAGCGAATGAGGTTATCCCATTTTTTCCAGCGGGTAATGGAACTCATAAAGGGGGTATCCATAATTTCCATTGCAAGTGTGACTTGATTGCTTGCCGCTAACTCAACCGCCCATTCCATTCCTTGTTGAAAGCGTGCTAACGTACTTTCGTCTTGTTCTTCGTAATACACATCATAACCCGCTAATTGAATGGTGCGGATACCCACATCTACCGCCAACTGAATAGCTTTTTCCATAATCTCATAGGCTTTTTGGCGAAGCGTTTCGTCGTGACTGCCAAAAGGAAAGCGGCGATGGGCAGAAAGGCACATTGAGGGAATGGTGACGCCCGTATTGATAATGGCTTGCACCAGTTCAAGGCGTTGTGTCTTGCTCCAATCTAATCGGCTCAATCGTTCATCTGTTTCATCAATGGAGATTTCGACAAAATCAAAGCCACAGGCTTTGGTGATGGAAAGTCTATCTTGCCAGCTGATGTTTTTGGGTAGGGCTTTTTCATAAATGCCGAGTTTGTGTTTTCTCATTGTTTCGTCCTAAAAAAGTTACGTAATTTTTACCGCACTTATACTAGACGTACTTCAAGCCCTCTTGCGGTAAGTTGCTCAATGACTTGGGGATCGGCTTCTTTCCCTGTAATAAGGAGATCAATATTTTCTAATTGGGTAAATAGCATTCCTACTTGTTTACCTAATTTTGAACTGTCTAATAACACAACATATTTTTCTGCTTTAGAAGAAAGTTGCTGCTCCGAATGTGCGATAATCATATCTGTCTTAAAAAGCCCATCAACGGTAAATCCTCGCCCACTTGTAAACATAATATTTGCGGAATAATTTGTTTCATTTTGTTGATTAAGTGAGAGCGTGATGGCTTTTTCTTGATTATATTGTCCTCCCATAATGACAAGATCTGAATGATTTTGCTTAATAAGATCATTAACTAAAGGGATATAGTTGGTAATAATCTGTACTTTTCTGCCACACAAATAGCGTCCTAGCATTTGCATTGTTGAGCCACAAGTAATAATGACGCTTTCATTGTCTTTGCATAATCTTGCGGCTGCTTGAGCAATACGTTGTTTCTCGTCAAAATGATTGATACTGCTTTTTTCACTGGTTAAGTGAAAGGTGGTTAAGGCTTCCGCACCATTTCTAATTTTTCGTAATTTTCCTTGTTGATGTAATTTATTAATATCTCTGCGTGCAGTTGCCGGTGAAATATTTAATAAATCAATAATTTCTGCGGTAGAAAGCAGGTGATTTTCGGCTAGCCGTTCCAACAATAACTTATGGCGATAAGTTTCGTTCATTTTTCCCCCTAAAAAAGTACAACATTGTAAATTAAATTATTATACGCGCATTCGTAAATGATTTTAAATCATCTTAAATCAGATGTAATCATTTTGTGTGAGCGAATTTTTCTTTAATTTCTTTGTTATCATTTAATTACAGCAAGGGATCAAGCCGAAATAATTTACCAGCAATAACATTTTTTAGAATGATGAATATGCCCATAGGGAAATCAAGGCAAAAGAGGGATTTTCTCTTTCGCCTTGAGATTAATTAAAGCATTGCCTTGAATGGAATATTAGGTTCTTGTTCAAAGCAATCATCAAAACCACGTGGATGATGATATTCAATAAGATCTTTATCACGTGGGTAAATATATTTACCCCCAACTTCCCAGATGAATGGGTGAAACTTATATTGAAGCCGTTCTTTACGCATTTTCCATAAGGCAATAATTTCATCAGTACTTGCCATAAAATTTGTCCAAATATCGTGATGAACAGGAATGATGACTTTACAACGTAAACTTTCCGCCATTCTAAGAAGATCAATGGAGGTCATTTTATCCGCGATACCAACAGGGTTTTCACCATAATTATTCAATGCAACATCAATATCAAATTCTTTTCCGTGTTTTGCAAATTGAATTGAAAAGTGGGAATCTGCGCCGTGATAGATAGTTCCGCCGGGGGTTTTGAAAACATAATTGACCGCTTTACGTCCCATTTCTTCATCGCTTGGGCATAGCCCTTTGAGTTCTCCACCTTGCTCTTCTGCACCTTCCACTGGTAGGGTAACTAAACAGGTTCGATCAAAAGAATCTAATGCGTGGATTTCTACGTCTTTGATTTTAACGACATCACCCGGTTTTACGGTAATGAGGCGATCTTCAGGAACTCCCCATTTTTTCCATAATTCGGTACAGTGCCAAGGACCAACAAATTTTACGTGATCAAGTTTAGGATTATTGACAATGGCAGCGGCAACATTTACGTCGATATGGTCGCTATGGTAGTGAGAGGCTAAAATAAAATCTACTTCATTGATTGCAAACGGATCAATGACCATTGGTGCTGCACGTAAATTAGGTTGTAATTTACGAACGCCTGCCATATTAGCCATTTGGTGTCCACGTACCATATCTTTCACTTTTTTGGTGGATTTTCCACGGCTACACCAAAGATCCATACATAAATTTGCACCACCGGGGGTTTTTATCCATACGCCAACGCAACCTAGCCACCACATTGCAAAATTTCCTTCGGGTACAACTTCCTGTTCTATTTCTTCATTTAACCAAGTTCCCCACTCAGGGAAGGTAGAAAGGATCCAACTTTCTCGTGTTATTTCATTTACATTTGGCATTGTTTGCTCCTTACTTTTTTGTAATTAGTAGTCAAAATAAATCCTTTTTAATCATAATAAATCATTTTTATAAATGAAAGGATATTTTGTCTGTTTTGTGATCTATATCATATTTTGCTTTGATTTAAAGGGATTTTAGCTAGGCTCATTACTAAATGTAAATAGAGGTTTGATTATTTGGAAAGAATTTTAATTTGTGATCTCACTCACAAATAATCAAAAATAATCTTTTTATTTGATTGTTTTTGCGTATTATAGTGATGATTTTACTTTTGCTGTTTGAAAGTGAACATTATTATCAATGATAAATTCAATCTGAGGTAGTAAATATTATGGAAACAATTATGCACTATTTTGGGATCTTTAATACGCAGGTTTTATCTAAAGCTCCCTTTTTACTTGGGATTGTCGCCTGTTTAGGCTATATCTTACTGAAAAAAGACACGACAACGATTATTAAAGGAACAATTAAAACGATTGTTGGATTTATGATCGTTCAAGCGGGATCAGGTTTCTTAGTGACAAACTTTAAGCCTGTGATTGCAGGATTATCCAAATTTCACCATTTGACAGGCGCGGTGATTGATCCCTATACCAGTATGCAAGCCACCATTCAAACAATGGCAGACAATTATGGTTGGGTTGGCTACGCTGTTATTGGCGCATTATTTTTAAACATTTTATTAGTGGTGTTTAGGCGCTTTACGGGTATTCGGACAATTATGCTTACAGGGCATATTATGTTTCAGCAGGCGGGGTTAGTTGCCGTATTTTATATGATTATTGGTGCTTCAATGTGGGAAACGGTGATTTATACCTCCGTGCTAATGGCATTATATTGGGGAATTTCTTCTAATATTATGTATAAACCGACGCAAGCGGTGACAGGTGGCGCGGGCTTTTCTATTGGACATCAACAACAAATTGCTTCTTGGGTTGCAACAAAGTTAGCGCCCAAATTAGGCGATAAAAATGACAGTGTTGATAATATGAAATTACCAAAATGGTTGCATATTTTCCACGATAGTATTTCTGCAACTGCATTAGTAATGACCGTATTTTTCGGCATTATCTTGCTTTCTTTTGGATTAGATAATTTGCAAGCGATGGCAGGAAAAACCCATTGGTTTATGTATATTCTAGAAATGGGATTAAAATTTGCGGTTGCCATTCAAATTATTGTTACTGGCGTAAGAATGTTTGTTGCAGAGCTTTCTGAAGCATTCAAAGGTATTTCAGAGCGGCTAATTCCTAATTCCGTACTTGCCATTGACTGTGCGGCAATTTATGCCTTTTCTCCAAATGCGATGGTATTCGGTTTTATATGGGGGGCAATTGGGCAATTTGTCGCAGTTGGGTTATTACTTGGGTTCAATTCGCCAATCTTAATCATTCCGGGTTTTATTCCAATGTTTTTCTCTAATGCCACAATCGGCGTTTTTGCAAACCAATTTGGTGGCTGGAAAGCTGTGATGAAAATTTGTTTTGCAATGGGGATCATTGAAGTAATGGGATCGGCGTGGGTGATTCAGCTTCTGGCAACACAAGGCGCCGAATTTAATGGTTGGATGGGAATGGCTGACTGGGCATTATTTTTCCCACCAATTTTACAAGGGATTGTCAGTGTGCCGGGGTTCTTCTTCATTATTTTAGCACTTGCAATGGTTTATATGTTCTTTGCTTCCCGTAAATTACGTGCTGATGAAGCGGCAGCGGCTGCGGCAGGGAAAACATTAGAACAAATGGACGGCTATGGTAATGATGACAGCGTAGCACAAGATTTAGTTGCAGAAGTACAAGCAGAAAGCCCTATGGGCGAAAATCCAGTACGTATTTTGGCGGTATGTGGTTCAGGTCAAGGTTCATCAATGATGATGAAAATGAAAATTAAAGGCTATTTAGACAAACACGGGATTGCCAATATTATGGATTCTTGCGCGGTAACTGATTACAAAGGAAAATTAGATGGTGTAGATATCATTGTGTGTTCTAAGCACCTTGCCGATGAAATTCAGGGTGGTGAGCGAGTTTCAGTGCTTGGGGTACAAAATATGTTAAATCCAAATTCCTTCGGTGAAGAGTTAAAAGCGTTAATTAAGAAATATCAGTAATAGTCCTCTTACCGCACGCTATAATAAGTGCGGTAAGAATTTCGCGAGGTTTTTTATATGCTAAAACAATCATTAATTGAAAATAATTCAATCAAGTTACATCAAAAAGTAGAAAATTGGGAAGAGGCGATTAAACTTGGGACAGATATGCTTGTTGCATCAGGTGCAATAACGCCTCATTACTATGATTCTATTATCAATATGATCAAACAAATGGGACCTTATATTATTCTATCACCGGGGCTAGCTATGCCACACGCAAGACCCGAAGATGGCGTAAATCGCACCGCCTTTGCGTTAGTCACTTTAGATACCCCCGTGCAATTTGAAGGAGAAGAAGAACCTATTAAAGTATTAATTACGTTAGCAGGCAGTGATTCTAATCAGCATATGCAAGGGATTATGGAAATTACCCAAGTGTTAGAAGATGATGATCCAAATAGTGAAACGGGCGTTGATCTAGAAAAAATACTTCAATGCCAGAGTGCCGAAGACGTCTATCTTGTTATTGATCAAGCATTATCAAATTAACTGTTATAAGAAGGAAGAAATTATGTCAAAACCCTTACTACAAATCGCATTAGATTCTCTTTCATTAGAAAAAGCTGTTGCGGATGCTAAACAAGCGGAAGCTCTAGTGGATATTATTGAAATTGGTACCATTCTCGCTTGTGCTGAGGGAATGAAAGCCGTTAGTACATTACGAGCCTTACATCCTAATCACATTCTCGTTTGTGATCTTAAAACAACGGACGGCGGAGCTATTTTAGCAAAAATGTCTTTTGAAGCAGGGGCTGATTGGCTAACGGTTTCGGCTGCCGCTCATCCCGCAACCAAAGCTGCGTGTAAAAAAGTGGCGGATGAATTTAATCAGGCTCATCCAGATCTTAAAGTGAAAAAAGAAATTCAAATTGAGATTTATGGTAACTGGACACTTGAAGATGCCAAACAATGGGTTGAGCTTGGTGTGACTCAAGCGATTTATCACCGTTCTCGTGATGCAGAGTTAGCTGGCAAAGGTTGGACAGATGAAGACATTGAAAAAATGAAATCTCTTGAAGCACTGGGATTACAACTTTCTATTACAGGAGGAATTGTGCCAGAGGATATTCATTTATTTAAAGGGATCAAAAATGCAAAAGCTTTTATTGCTGGCAGAGCATTAGTGGGGGAAAAAGGTCAAGTTACCGCAAAAGCTATTCGTAATGAGATTGACAAATATTGGCCTTAATAAATTTCAAGAGGCTGTTTGGAGAGTTTCATTTTGGATTTTGTCTGGCTATAACAATGCGCGATATGTCCGTAATTAACCAGTTTAACTGGGTAAGAGGAAAATTTTCTCTATAATAATTGATATAGCTTGATAACTAAAATGACTCACTATGTTTTATGCGTACAATTAATGTCATTTAGCGATGCTAAGAAAGTACCCGCTCTAAATAAAAACTAAAAAGAGCGGGTATAGGTGTAAATTTGTACGCTTTTATTTACTTTGATACTTTATTTATTCTGATTTTCTAAATAAAACCATTCGGCTACTTGTTTAGCAAAGTAGGTAAGAATGCCGTCAGCACCTGCGCGTTTAAAACAAAGTAGGCTTTCCATAATACATTCTTTTTCTTTCAACCAACCATTTTGAATTGCTGCCATATGCATTGCATATTCGCCTGATACTTGGTAAGCAAAGGTGGGTACCCCAAAGTGTTGTTTAACACGGTAAACCATATCCAAATAAGGCATTCCGGGTTTTACCATAACCATATCTGCCCCTTCTTGAATATCTAGCGCCACTTCTTGTAGTCCTTCATCACTGTTGGCAGGATCAAGTTGGTAGGTTTTTTTATCGCCACCTTTGAGGTTACTTGATGAGCCTACCGCATCACGGAATGGACCGTAATAATTTGAGGCATATTTAGCGGAATACGCCATAATTTGTGTATTGATAAAACCTTTTTCTTCAAGTGCGGTGCGAATTTTGCCAATTCTTCCATCCATCATATCACTTGGTGCGACAATATCTGCGCCAGCTTCTGCGTGGGAGAAGGCTTGTTTCACTAGCACTTCAGTGGTGAGGTCGTTTAACACATAGCCATCATTATCGATAATGCCATCTTGTCCGTGTACCGTGTAAGGGTCAAGCGCGACATCCGTTAATACCCCTAATTCAGGATAAGTAGCTTTCAGGGCTTTTACTGCACGCTGTACTAAGCCATTCGGATTATAGGCTTCTTCTGCCATAAGTGATTTTTTACTTTGATCAATCACTGGAAATAAGGCGATAACCGGTACTCCATATTTCACTAATAATCCTGCTTCGATCAGTAATTGATCTAAAGTTAAACGCTCCACTTTTGGCATAGATGGCACAGGCTCACGATAATTTTCCCCCTCTATAATAAATACAGGATAAATGAGGTCATCTACGCTGAGTTTATTTTCTGCCATTAAGCGGCGACTAAAATCTTGTTTGCGCATACGGCGTAAACGGCGTGCTGGGAAACCAGTGAAAATTTGTGTGGTCATTGTATTCTCCAAAATTAAAGGGGCGTTTGCCCCTATGTTATTTAATTATTTCTTGTTCGTTTTCTTCATTTGGATTGTCAGCATTTTCTTTTGGACGATAAAAACGTGCAAAAAGTAATCCTACTTCAAATAATAAGCACATTGGAATCGCAAGTAAGGTTTGTGAAAAAATATCAGGGGGAGTCAGTAGCATACCAATAATAAATGCGGCGACAATAATATAAGGACGTTTTTTCTTTAGGTTTTCAATTGTTGTTACACCAGACCAGCAGAGTAAAATAATCGCAACAGGTACTTCAAAACAAACCCCAAAAGCTAAAAAAAGTGTCAGTACGAAATCTAAATAGCTACTAATGTCTGTGGCAATGGCAACGCCTTCTGGGGCGGTTTTGGTGAGAAAGCCAAACACTAAGGGAAACACCACATAATAAGCGAAGGCTACGCCTAAATAAAACAGCACGGTACTTGAAAATAAGAGTGGATAAATAAGGCGTTTTTCGTGTTGATAAAGTGCGGGGGCAATAAATGCCCAAATCTGATATAGCAAAAAGGGAACAGCAATAAATAATGCCACAACACCCGTTAATTTTAGTGGGGTAAAAAAAGGCGTTGCAATATTGGTTGCTATCATACTTGCCCCTGATGGCATCACGCTTAATAAGGGGGAGGCAACAAAATTGTAAATATCATTGGCAAAATAGACTAAGCCTAAGAAAATTACTGCGACAACAAGAACGCAACGTAATAAGCGATCGCGAAGTTCCAATAAATGACTGATCAGAGGTTGGGTTTCTTCAATACTCATAGAACGCCTTTATGCTTTTTCTGATTTAGATTCAGGTGAAGGGCTGACTTCTGCCAAGCTATCATCTTCAGGATAATAGGCACTGGTCAGTTCAAGCTGAGATTCATCTTGTTCGGCTAATTCTGCAATATCAGCAGGAGAAAGTTCACTTTCATTAGATAAGGTATCAGTTGCGTGTTTTTCATCAGAATTTTGCACCGCACTTTTTAGCTCTTGAACTTGTTGTTCAAAAGTTGTTTGTGTGCTTGCCGCTTTTTCCTCTAAATTTGCTTTAATTTTTTCCGCTGAGGCTTTGAGATCTTCCACAGTTTGGCTTAATTCAGGAGAAAGTTGTTTTAAATTGAGATGTTCAGCTTTTTTGATACTTTCTTGCAACTCTTGTAATTTCAGCTCTTGGCTTAACTCATTTTGTACATTTGCGGCAAGTCCACGGATCGTACTTACCCAGCCCATAACTGTACGAATGGCAATAGGGAGACGTTTAGGGCCTAGTACCACTAAGCCCACAATGGAAATTAACAGTAATTCAGAAAAACCAATATCAAACACGGATTATGCCTGTTCTTTGTCTTTTACAGTTTCTGTTTTTGCTTGTTGTGCGTCATCGGCAATTTTTTTCGGCTCTGCGGGTGTTTCATCGTCTTTCATTGCATTTTTAAAGCCTTTCACTGCCGTGCCTAAATCTGAACCCACGTTACGTAATTTTTTTGTACCGAAGAAAACTAATACAATTAACAAAACAATGAGTAATTGCCAAATGCTTACGCCACCTAAACCCATTTTTTACTCCTATAACTAATTTAATAAAATTGTGTGAAAATATAACTTTTTTATTCATCTTGAACAATAGACAATTTACATTATTTCACATTTTATTGATTTATCACCCAATTTTGCGTGCTAATTGAGGTTATGGCATTATCAAGGCAATGAGCCAAAATAGCCCGCCACCCGTCAATAACGCAATATTTGCCCATAAAGGTAAGGCAGAAAATTGCCATAATGTTCCGAAGAAAAGGACTGTCCCGATTATCACCGCTAATGCTTTTTTCTGCCAACGTTGTTGTTGCGCTAATTTTTTATTAATGGCATTCAGTTGTTGATGAATGTGGTTTTGTTGTTTTAGTGCATCCATTAAGGTGGCGGGAAACTGTGGTAAATGCTCAACAATATAAGGCAGTGTCGTTTTTAGGTTTTTCACCATTGCCTTCATTCCCATTTGTTCATCTAGCCAGTTTTGTAGAAACGGTTTTGCCGTATCCCATAAATCAAGTTGTGGATAAAGCTGTCGTCCTAAGCCTTCAATATACAGTAAGGTTTTTTGTAATAAGACGAGTTGAGGTTGCACTTGCATATTAAATTCGCGTGCGACATTAAATAAATTGAGCAAAACTTGAGCAAAGGAAATTTCCGATAGCGGTTTAGCAAAAATCGGTTCACACACTTCTTGGAACGCTTGTTCAAACGCATCAATATTCGTATCCTGTGGCGTCCAACCTGCATCAACGTGCATTTGCGCAACGCGACGATAATCACGATTAAAAAAGGCAACAAAACTTTCTGCCAAATAGCGTTTATCATTATCGTTTAAGCGTCCAACAATACCGCAATCAATGCCAATATATTGCGGATTTTCAGGATGCTGTGGATTAACAAAAATATTTCCCGGGTGCATATCGGCGTGGAAAAAACTATCACGGAATACTTGGGTAAAGAATACTTGTACGCCACGTTCTGCGAGTAATTTCATATTTGTGCCATTGGCTTTTAGTGTCTCTACATCAGAAACAGGAATACCGTAAATTCGCTCCATTGTGATGACATTGCGGCAGCAAAATTGTTGATACATTTCTGGAATATAGAGCATTGGGCTATCTGTAAAATTGGCTTTCAGTTTGATTGCATTAGCCATTTCAATACGCAAATCTAATTCATTGCGTAAGGTTTTTTCATATTCACGAATTACTTCCACCGCACGTAAACGATACCCTTCACTGGATAAACGGGGGATCCAGCTGGCTAATTTGTACATCCAGCTTAAATCAGCCTCAATTTGTGGCTGGATATTGGGGCGTAGCACTTTGAGTACCACTTCTTTGCCCGCAAGAGGCTGAGTGGCATTAAATCTTGCGGTATGAACTTGAGCGATAGAAGCCGAAGCAAGGGCGGTTTCGTCAAAATCTTCAAACCACGTTTCTAGTTTATCCCCAAAGGCTTGTTCAATTTGTTCTCGCGCTAATTTCCCGTCAAAAGGTTCAACTTGATCTTGCAATAAGGCTAATTCATCAGCAATATCAGGGGGGAATAAATCTCGTCTGGTTGAAAGCATTTGCCCAAGTTTGATCCACACAGGCCCAAGTTCTTGTAAAGCAAGACGTAAACGCAAGCCGAATGCCATCTCTTTATGCTGATTACGTAACCAAAATAAGGTTTTACGCCAACAACGCAAGGGACGAGTGTAGGCATTATGAGGCAGGGCGTCATCTATCCCATAAATTAAAAATGTACGGATAATTTTGTATAAGCGTTTGAAATCGTTAAAAGTCATTAGATTAATTTAATATTGTTTCAAGTTGTATGAGTTTCTGTTCTAAAAGTGCGGTGCGTTTTTCTAGCATTTTTACTTGCTGATTAAAATCATCAATGGCCAAACTGGGAGAGATAACTTCCCATTCTTCGGTTAGACGTTCACCCCAATATTGCTGGCTTTGCCGTAATTTTGTTGTTGCCATTTGCCCAAAATTGCGTAAAAAATTCACCGCACTTTGTGCCACCACATCACCCACAAAAGGCGAAAGTAATTCAGCTGGATCTTTTTCTAAAAATTCTAAGAGCGCGGTAAAATCCTGCAATACTTGTAAATCACCTTGCAATAAAATGGATTGATCATTGAGATAAGAAGATAATTGCTGTTTGTTTGGCATTTTCATTAGCATTTGGGCTTTCAAACTGACTGTACAATCAACTTCATCTTCATATTGGTTGAGGAGATCAATCCGTTGTGGTGAAAAAACAAAATAAATCGGAAAATCAATTTGTTGCAAATTGATTTTAAGGACTTTACCGTTAAGTTTACGCAAATAAATTTCGCTATGTGCCGTGCGTTTGAGTAAATAATTTAGTAAGGATTCTAACGCACCATTGAGCCACTGAGGCAGCATTAATTGTTGCAAGAAGTTCATTTTTTGACTCGCTTAAAATTTATAGCCTCGATGCAGGGCAACAATGCCTGCGCTGAGGTTGTAGTAATTCACTTGCTCAAAGCCGGCCTGTTCCATCATCGTTTTAAGATCCTCTTGTTTGGGGTGCATTCGGATTGATTCAGCTAAATAACGGTAACTATCGCCATCATTTACCACCACTTCACCGATTTTCGGTAAAATATTGAAAGAATAAAAATTATAGATTTTGCTTAGTGGATCTAAAATCGGTTTAGAAAATTCCAACACTAACAAGCGCCCACTGGGTTTTAATACGCGGAACATTGAACGTAATGCTTTGTCCTTATCTGTGACATTACGTAAGCCAAAACTAATAATTACGCAATCAAAGGTGTTATCGGCAAAGGGCAAGGTTTCTGCATTAGCTTGTACATAATTGATGTTGCCCACTACGCCAAGATTACGCAATTTTTCTCGTCCTACATTGAGCATTGAAGAATTAATATCTGCCAAAATGACTTGTCCACTTTCACCGACAAGGCGAGAAAATTTCGCGCTGAAATCCCCTGTTCCCCCTGCTAAATCTAGCACTTTTTGCCCTTTTCGCACGCCACTGCAATCAATCGTAAAGCGTTTCCAAACACGATGAATACCAAAAGAAAGCAAGTCATTCATTAAATCATATTTGCCAGCCACTGAGTGGAACACGTTGGCTACCAGCTTTTGTTTTTCTGCTTTTGCCACAGTTTGGAAACCAAAATGGGTGGTTTCTTGTTCGTTATCAGTCTGAATTTGTTGCGTGTCAGCTTGTGCAAAGTGCGGTGCATTTTCTGGCAATTTTTTGTGGGTATTGTTTTGGGAAGTCATAACCTTGTCCGAAAAATAAGATGAATGTCCCTTAGGATAACAAAAAATAGCGGATTTCTCCGCTATTTTTATTAGAAAATGCTTTTGTGAAGAAAACAAAGCTAAAAGCTGGCGTTTATCTTAAATAGCATCATTTTAGAACCATAACAAATAGGCTAATGTGCCAATAACAAATACGCTAATAAGATTGAGCAAGATACCCGCTCGGATCATTTCTCGTTGTTTCACTTCGCCTGTACCAAACACAATGGCATTTGGTGGTGTGGCAACTGGTAGCATAAAGGCACAAGATGCGCCTAAACCAATAATAAGGGCTAAGCCTAATTCTGGCATACCTAATGATTGTGCGATAGAGATAAAAATTGGCACTAATAGGGCCGCACTTGCCGTATTTGAGGTAAATTCTGTTAAGAAGATGATAAACGCAGCGACCAACAAGCCGATAAGATAGAAATGCCCTCCCTCGATTAAGAAAACAATGCCATCAGCTAAAATACGGCTTGCACCTGAATCGCGCAACACGGAACTGAGGGTTAAACCACCCCCGAACAGCATTAACACGCCCCAATCGGTGTTATTTTGTAACTGTTTCCAAGAGGCGACACCTGTGGCACAAATAATTACCGCAGCAAGCAGAGCAATGACGCTGTCAAAACTCACAATTTTTTTCTCTAAACCAAGTAATGATGAAAGTATAGGATTAATTTTGCTACTAAATACCCAACATAGCGCAATTAAGATGAAAATCACTAGCGTAATAATGCGTTTAGAATTAAATTCAATTTTTTCAAAATCTTGTTTGAAATGTAGATTGAGTTTTGGGCGGAATACCATATATAACGTACCAATCATAATTGGCATTAATAGGAGCATCACAGGAATACCGTAACTCAACCAATCTGAGAAGGTCAGTTTTAGTTGCGTTGCGACAATGTTATTTGGCGGGCTACCTACGAGTGTTCCCATACCACCGATACTGGCACTATACGCAATACCTAATAATACGAATACATAGGTGTTATGCTCACGTTCTTTATCCATTTGGCTTAAAATCCCCATTGCGAGAGGTAGCATCATTGCGGCTGTTGCGGTATTACTCATCCACATTGATAAAAATGCGGTAATAGTAAAGAGATAAAGCACTGCAACTAATAAGCGACCACCAGCCAATGCCATAATTTTATTGGCGATCATTCGATCAATATTTTGCTGATGAAGTGCGGTGGCTAATGCAAATCCACCAAAAAAGAGGAAAATATTTGGATCGGCAAAAGCAACTAAAGCCTGTTTGGTGGTGACCAAATCTAGCATAATAGCAAGTAAGGGAACTAAAAGCGCAGTAATTGTTACGTGTAAGGCTTCGGTTAGCCATAATACCGCAATAAACGCTAACATTGCCAAGCCTTTATTTGCTTTGGGATCAAAAGGAAGAAAATTTAATAAAACAAAGAAAAGCACCATATCGGCAATCAGAATAATGCTATTACGATGTGATGTAGTTTGGGTTGATGTTGTATTCATAGTTATTCCTCTTTATGTTCGTTATTGGCGCTAACTTTTTGGGGTTAGCCATAAAGACAAGCTAACGTTATCAAGTTGTTAATAAAAAGCAATAAAAAAATTGTGGTTTTGTGAAGCAGGTCAGAAAAATAGCTGAATAAACAGTAAAAAGTCGCAATCAAGCAAAAAGATGAAAAAAGCTAGAGTAGAAAAATAATGGCAAGAAAAACTTGCCATTATCTTAATCGAATTATTCTTCTTCGGAATCATCTAACGCTAAAGGTTCTTGCGAAAGGATAATGCCCGTTAAATCTGCATACACATAATCTTCAGGGTAAAATGTAACCCCACCAAAATTCACAGGAACATCAACCTCGCCTTGCGTATCATCACTTGCTCCCACAGGAATTGGGGCAAGGGCTTGAATACCGATATCTAAATTTTCTAACTGTTGAATTTGACGAACCGCACCGTAAACGATAATCCCTTCCCAGCCATTATCTACAGCAAGTTGAGCGAGTTCAGCATCAATCAAGGCTTGACGCACTGCACCGCCGCCGTCCACTAATAACACGCGACCTTCACCGTTTTCTTCCAAAATTTCGCCAATTAAGCCATTGCTTTCAAAGCATTTTACGGTGGTAATTTTGCCGTAAAAGGAAGTTAAGCCACCGAAGTTAGAAAAAATCGGTTCTACAACATCAACTTGATCTAAATAAATATCGCAGAGAGTAGAAGTATCAATACACATAAGTTCACCTGTTATACGCTGAAAATGATTGTTCTAGTATATGCCTATTGCTAGCCCACTAGCAAGCCGAAACTAAAAAGTAAGTTAGTTAAAAGGGCAAGCATTGACATTTGCCCAAGCATTGGGCGCAATAATAATGGGTCTTTACTGTGATAAACGAAGGCAGCGTGTTTTATTAGTAATGGATAGGCAATAAGGAAAATAAAACTCACTAATTGGTGGAAATTGGCTAAGGCAAAAAGCAGATAACAGATGGCACCTGTGGTTAATAAAAGGCAATGATAAATCCGCCCTTTTTTTGCACCTAATCGCACGGCTAAGGTATTTTTACCCGCCTTTTTGTCTTGTTCTATATCTCGTAAGTTATTGATATTCAAAACTGCGGTGGCAAATAATCCAGTTGCAAGTGCGGGTAAAAAAATCATCAAATTTAGTTGGTGAGTTTGCAAATAATAGGTTCCACATACCCCCAAAATCCCAAAAAATAATAACACGGAAATATCGCCTAATCCCATATAACCATAAGGCTTTGCACCTACGGTATAAGTAATCGCAGCAATAATGGCAAGACCACCTAAAAGGGAAAAGGCCAAGAGATCAGCATAACTTTGATAAGCTATGGCAATTAACAGAAAGCCGAAAAATAAACTGGCTAAAATGAGAGCAATTAACCCTTTTTTCAGTTGCTTTGCACTAATCACGCCGTGTTGAATACCACGCAATGGTCCGATACGCTCTGCGGTATCACTGCCTTTTTGGTGATCACCATAATCATTGGCAAAGTTAGAAAGAATTTGTAACAACAAGGTGGTAATCAAACATAATAGACTGATTTGCCAGCTAAATTTATGATCCCAGTAGGCAAGCGCCGCCCCCATAACAATTGAAGCGGCAGCTAAAGGTAGGGTTTTCGGTCTTGCCGTTTCCACCCACATTTTAATGACTTGTTTATCCATATTTTTCACTATCTTTCTAAATTCTAATTTTGGCGTAAAATATTCCAAAGAATTGGCTATTGTACTCATTTATCTTCGCCATTTTAACTGTTTAAGGAAAATATGTCGCAACTTAATTTAACCCTTTCCCCTATCGGAATCATTCATAGCCCTTATAAAGAGAAATTTTCCGTGCCACGCCAACCTAATTTAGTGCAAGATGGTGTTGGCACAATCCGCTTACTACCGCCTTATAACCAACCTGAGGCAGTACGTGGTTTGGAACACTTTTCTCATTTATGGCTTATTTTCCAGTTTGATAAAGTCCCCGTAGGCAAATGGCAGCCTACTGTCCGTCCACCACGCCTTGGCGGTAATCAACGCATAGGCGTATTTGCTTCACGCGCGACACATCGCCCAAATCCACTTGGTTTATCTAAAGTTGAATTAATGGGGATAGAAATAAATAAGGGGCAAGTATTACTTCATCTAGGCGCGGTTGATTTAGTTGATGGCACACCAATTTTTGACATTAAACCTTATCTTGCCTATGCCGACAGTGAAACGAATGCAAAATCAAGCTTTGCCCAACACCCCCCAGAAGCAAAATTACAGGTTTTCTTCTCACCCAAAGCGCAAACGCAATTAATCAAGTGCGGTGCAAAATACCCAAATTTTCAGCGTTTCATTAGCGAAGTGCTACAACAAGATCCCCGTCCTGCTTATCACCAAGCGAGTACCTCTGAGCGAATTTATGGAATGCGATTGTATGATTTTAATATTCGTTGGCAGGTGAAAAATGGCGCGTGGGTGGAAGTGATTGATATTGAAAAATCAGAATAGGGCGAGCTACAAAAAAGCGTTCAAATATCAGCAATTTGAACGCTTTTTAAAATCTTACATTAATACGTTGTAAACTACCCCAGCTAACACTGCTCCTGTAATTGGACCTAATACAGGTACCCAGCTATATTGCCAATCTGCTGATGTGTTTAAGGTTTTACCTAATAATCCAAGGGTTAAGCGAGGCCCGAGATCACGTGCAGGGTTGATCGCATAACCTGTTGTACCACCTAAACTTAAACCAATTGCCCATACTAAAATAGCGACGGGTAATGCGCCGAGAGAGCCTAATCCGATAGGCGTTGTGGTGCCTTCTGGAAAATCAAGGCTTGCACCGGAGAGATAGAAAATCACAAATAATAAAACAAAGGTGCCAATTACTTCACTGATAAAATTACTAGCATAGTTGCGTATAGCCGGTTCTGTGCAGAAACACGCACGTTTTGCACCTTGATCTTCGGTTGCGGTGAAATGATCTTTATAGAACGTATAAACGAGTAATGCGCCGAACATTCCTCCTGCGATTTGTGCCACAATATAGCCGAAAATCATTGATGGATCGAAACTCCCAATAACTGCCAAGCCAAGGGTTACGGCAGGGTTAAGATGCGCACCACTGTAAGGCCCTGTTACAACGACTGCCACATAAACAGCAAAGGCCCAAGCTGTGGTAATGACAATCCATCCTGAACTTTGTCCTTTGGTTTTATTTAAGCATACATTAGCAACCACGCCATTACCCATTAAAATCAGTAATGCGGTACCAATAAATTCCGCCAGATAAGCATTCATAATGCACTCCTTTTCATCTTTTCGTTTGCTCTGTGATTTTCTTTCGTTTAGAACCAAAAAGGCATTTTTGAATATTATTGGTGCGTATTTCATTATTAATAGAAATGTGTTTAAAGCAATACTTTTTATAAGGATTTAGCGACTTTTTATCTAATTTGTTAGCTTGATCACATTTTTAATTTATTGATTAATATTGAAATATAAAAATAACTCATAAGAAGTAGAGGAAAAAATATTTTGTGAAACAGATCAAATTTTTACATATTGATTATTTTAAATTTGAGCGTTTTCGATTATTTTTTATTTTTAGTAATTCTTTCGTTTTAGCTCAAAAAAGGTTTCGGATAGTAAGATTGGTGCGACATTTTACTCATCTCATAAATAAAAGAGGACTGAATTATGGCAGAAAAAAAATACATCATCGCTTTAGATCAAGGTACAACAAGTTCCAGAGCGGTATTGCTCGATCATAATGCTAATGTGGTTGAAATTGCTCAACGTGAATTTACCCAAATTTATCCTCAAGCAGGCTGGGTAGAACATAATCCAATGGAAATTTGGGCAACACAAAGTTCAACGTTAAATGAAGTCGTTGCCAAAGCCGGGATTTCTTCTGATAGCATTGCTGCAATAGGGATTACAAACCAACGTGAAACAACCATTGTATGGGAAAAAGAGACGGGAAAACCCGTTTACAATGCGATTGTATGGCAATGCCGGCGTACCGCTGAGATTACGGATAAATTAAAACAAGAAGGCTATGAAGATTATATCCGCAAAACCACGGGGCTTGTTGTCGATCCTTATTTCTCAGGAACAAAAGTTAAGTGGATTTTGGATAATGTCGAAGGTGCAAGAGAAAAAGCTGAACGTGGCGAATTACTTTTTGGTACGGTAGATACTTGGCTTGTGTGGAAACTCACTCAAGGACGTGTTCACGTTACGGATTACACCAATGCTTCTCGCACAATGCTGTTTAACATTCATACCAAGCAATGGGATGACAAAATGCTCGACATTTTGGATATTCCAAAATCAATGCTCCCCGAAGTGCGTAATTCTTCAGAAATCTACGGGCAAACCAATATCGGCGGAAAAGGTGGCGTGCGTATTCCCGTGGCGGGTATTGCAGGCGACCAGCAAGCTGCGCTTTATGGACATCTTTGTGTTCACGCAGGGCAAGCCAAAAATACCTATGGTACTGGCTGCTTTATGTTAATGCACACGGGAGATAAAGCCGTTCAATCACAAAATGGCTTACTCACCACCATTGCTTGTAATGCCAAAGGTGAGCCAGAATATGCCTTAGAAGGCTCAATTTTTATGGGAGGCGCATCAATTCAATGGTTGCGTGATGAACTTAAAATTGTTCACGATAGCTTCGACACCGAATATTTCGCACAGAAAGTGCCAGATTGTAACGGTGTCTATGTGGTTCCTGCCTTTACAGGCTTGGGCGCACCTTACTGGGATCCTTATGCTCGTGGCGCAATTTTGGGCTTATCTCGTGGCGCAAATCGCAATCACATTGTTCGTGCAACACTTGAGTCTATCGCTTATCAAACTCGTGATGTATTGGAAGCAATGCAATTTGATTCAGGGGAAAAACTGAAATCCTTGCGAGTGGATGGCGGTGCCACAGCCAATAATTTCCTTATGCAATTCCAAGCCGATATTCTTAACACCCCTGTTGAACGTCCTGTCGTGAAAGAGGTTACTGCATTAGGTGCAGCATATCTTGCCGGACTTGCTACAGGATTTTGGAAAGATTTAGACGAGCTACGCGATAAAGCCGATGTGGAACGCACTTTCCTGCCTGATGACGATGAAGCTAAACGAGCAAAACGTTATAAAGGCTGGAAAAAAGCGGTCAAACGTGCCTTAGAATGGGAGAAAGAGGAAGATTAACATTAACATTTCTTCTTGGAAAAAGTGCGGTGGTTTTTCACCGCACTTTTTATATGGGATTTTTATAGATTGTTATTTTCTAGAGCTATATTTTTTGTGGTACGATACGAAGAGATATTTATCTAAACACGATTATTTTTTCATCATAAGCTAAGGATAATCCAATGCAAAGATTTTCACCAAAACTCACTTTAGGAGCGATATTAGTTGCCTGTTACTCTCAAGCGAATGCGATCGATTTAACTTGTTCTAATCAATATGGGTGTAATATTGATACGAATATAGGAAGTAACCAATATTTTATTTACGAGCCTTCATTTGAGATAAGTGTAGAGCGTAAATTATTATCATCAGGCAATTTCCCAACAGATACACAGGAAGCGGTTAATCTTACTGTTTTTGGAGGAAACTATAAAAACAGAGGCGTAACTACCAATCGAATAAGGGAAAATGGAAAAGAATTTGCAGGTGTATTATTTTCTATTGAGCCTAACGCATTACATAATCAGATTACCCTTAAAGACGGTGTTTCTGCGATTTTAGAGCGTTATGCTAACGAGTCCGGTGTTATTTTATCCTTATACAAGGGAGATCGCGGTGTCATTGAACAGGGAGTGACATTGACAATAGGTTCAAGTATTGAACAACTTAATGATACGCCTGAGGCATATGGTGGTACGGCAATTCATTTGCAGGAGGCTGAAAAGCTCATTGTTAATGGAGGAAAAATTCTATTAAATAGTTATGGTAGTGAAGGGATTAGTGCGAATAATTCTACGCTAAAAATAGATAATTTGGCTATTCTGATGAATGCAGCGCAAACAAATGCCATATCAAACTTCGGGGGAATAAATTTTGAAGGAAATAAGTTATCAATAACAGGAAATCAAGATGGACAGTTTGCGTTTGATCTTGCAAAAGAAGTTGAAAACCAAATTACTTTAAATTTAACTAATAGCCAAATATCTTTAAATAATAAAAGCAACGTTCTTAAGTTAGAAGGTCCAACAAGAGGAGATGAAGCTAAGCAATTAGTTTCTAAAATAACCTTTAAAGATAATACTATTTCAGCTGGTACTTTCTTTCATTATATTACTGAGAATGCAAGAAAAGATGTCATTGATCTTCAAATTAATGGCGGTGAAGTTAAAACAGAGCAATTAATTAATATTAATGATCAGCATATTATTGATATGACTAGAGAAGAAGAACCTGATGCGCCTGAAATTACCAACAATTTAGCTTTAAAAATCCAAGCCGATCAAGGCGCGAAATTGCAAGGTGTGAGTTATATTAACCCTAATTACGAACACGGTACGGTGGATTTAACTTTAAATGGTAATAGCCAGTGGAAATTTAAAGGTGATAGCACGCTAGATAATCTCAGTGTGAATAATTCGACAGTTGAGTTTGAGCCTGATTCCGCATTCCATACTTTAACAATTAATAAAGATTTATCTGGCAACGGTGAATTTATTTTAAATTCAGATTTAGCTTCTGAAAACGCTGATCAAATTATTGTGAAAGGCAGTGTAACAGGTAATCATCGTTTACAAGTGCGAAATTCTCGCAATGAACCCAAAAAAGAAAATGGCAAAGTTATTCTGGTTAAAACCAATTCAGGTGATGGGGAATTCAGTTTAAAAGATAAACCTTATGTTGATGCTGGAATTTATCGCTATGAATTAGCGAAAGATAATAATAATTGGGTATTGGCGCATAAAGGCAAATCAACCAATACTGAAGAACCGCAACCGCAACCGAGCGATGAGGGCGAAAGAACATTTAGTCAATATGCCAATAATGTGATTTCAATTCAACAAGCGGCAAGAGCTTATTTATATACTCAAGGGGAAATTGTTAGCAACCGTGTTAGTTTCTTACATAACACTGAGCGCCTAACAGGGTTCTGGGTACAAAATAGCAATAATTGGAGTGAAGTGGATTCTTATCAAACACTTTTAGCTAATACATCAGGCTTTAAACAGCGCAATCATTTGCTGACCGTAGGTTATGATGTGCATTTTGTCAATCAAGAGACTTCTTACTATGCAGGGCTTTATACGGGGCTTGGTCAAGGAAAAATTGATTTCAAGAAAGATTATGGCAGTGCGAAAATTAAAGGTAATCATATAGGTGTTTATGGAGGAATGCAGTGGCAAAATGGCTTATTCCTTGATACTGATTACAGCTACAACCGCTTACGCTTAAGTAGTGATGAAGTTGATAAACAAAGCTTCAATGCTCATAGCTTACGCCTTGGTACAGGTATTAAATTACCGATGTTTACTAATTGGAATGTTGTACCACAAGCGAGCATATCGGCAACCAAATTCAATGGCAACACAACTTACCGTAGCAAATTGGGCGCTCAATTTATGGGAAATTTTGCGCTTTCATCGGTTAGTCTAAAACCTTACGCGGGTGTTTATTGGCTAAATGATTTTGGTTCAAATGATATTGTGATCAGTCAGTCCAAAGCTAATATTCAATCATTTGGTAACCGCGCCCAACTTGAATTAGGCGCTGCATTGAAAACTGTATTTGGTTCTTTTGATGTTTCATTGAAAAATGAAATGGGGAGTCGCTATAGAGAGAATGTACAGCTCAATCTAGGGTATAGCTATCAATGGTAATTGGCTCAGAATAAAAGTGCGGTGGTTTTTTTATTAAATTTTTAAACCGCATATAAGAGAAAAGGCAGTGTATCAATCTTTAATTGAACGCTGCCTTTTTAGTATGAAATAAAATAAGCCTTATTTCACAAACTCACTAAATGTTAATTCATAATGGTCGCCATCTTTATCATAAGAAATATAACGAGGGAATTGTTCACCACGATATTTTTTTACCACAAAAGATTTTTCGCCAGTGCGGAATTGATAAGTGATTTCTGTTTGTGATTGATTTTGCATTTTTATTTGTCGTTCGCTTTGTTTTACGAAGACATTTTTCATCGGATATAATTTTTTGCCGTTAGTAATTTGGAAATTTTTCGGTAATTTGTCGTAATAGCTAAGCTGGAATGCTACCGTGAATAAATCAAAGGTTGGCATTTCAAGTGGCTCGCTTTTTAAACCATTTTTTACTTTACCATAAGCAATTTCATTGCCTTTGATAATCGTTTTTGCATAAGGTTTACCGTTACGTACATCTTGGTAATTAGTCATTTTGAAATCCGTTTTACTTTGCGTCCCAACGGATTTAAATTCAATGTTATACAGCGGAATATTGATCTTAGCATCAACGTGATATTGCGATCCGTTGGCGTTAAAATGCACATAGGCAGGCATTAAATAATTTGAGCTGTATTTGATATTGGTATCTAAATTTGCCCACGCATTAGGTAAAGCAAACAAGCTAAGCAAAAGCACTTTGAGTCGTTTCATTAAAATTCCTTTGAATATTTATTAAATGAAGTGTTTATTTAGATGACATTACACAATAATAGTTCATTGTAAAAGAAAGTGCGGTGAAAATTAGGCGAGTTTTTCGCCTAATTTAATGTTAAAAGTGGATTAACGCGCAACGAAGCCGATGGCTTTATAGACTGCGTCTAATGTGGCTTTCGCACGGGCTTGCGCTTTTTCCGCCCCTTCTGCGGCGATTTTATGTAATAAGGCTTCATCATTGCGGAAATGGTGATAGCGTTCTTGTAATTGTGTGAGCATTGCAGATACTTCATCAGCGACGGCAGTTTTTAAATGACCATACATTTTGCCTTCAAACTCTGCTTCTAATTCAGCAATACTTTTGCCTGTAATACCTGCCAAAATATCTAATAAGTTAGATACTCCGGCTTTATTTTTTACGTCATAGCGAATGACAGGTGGCTCATCAGAATCGGTAACCGCACGTTTGATTTTTTTCACCACTGATTTTGGATCTTCTAACAGTCCAATCACGTTATTGCGATTTTCGTCTGATTTAGACATTTTTTTCTCAGGCTCAAGTAGCGACATCACGCGTGCGCCCGCTTTTGGAATAAATACTTCTGGAATAGCAAAATGTTCACCATAAAGTGCGTTGAAACGTTGGGCAATATCACGGGTGATTTCTAAATGTTGCTTTTGATCTTCCCCTACTGGTACTTGGTTAGTTTGGTAAAGTAAAATATCTGCTGCCATTAAAACTGGATAGGTAAATAAGCCAACGTTGACATTTTCAGCGTGGCGTGCTGATTTATCTTTAAACTGCGTCATTCGTCCCATTTCGCCAAAGTAAGTATAGCAATTTAGCACCCACGCAAGTTGGGCGTGTTCTGGAACGTGCGATTGAATAAAAATGGTGCTTTTTTCAGGATCAATACCACAGGCTAAATATAATGCCAGCACATCAAGGGTTGCTGAATGTAATTTTTGTGGATCTTGACGCACGGTGATTGCGTGTTGATCCACGATACAAAATAAGCATTCATAATCTTCTTGCATTTTTACCCATTGGCGTAATGCGCCTAGGTAGTTACCGATAGTTAATTCACCAGAGGGCTGAACGCCACTAAATACGATAGGTTTGGTCATTGTTATATCCTTTTTGAATCACATTAAACAATTTGCAGAATTTGTGCGAAGTCGTCAAACACCCAATCAGGGTGGGCTTCTGCAATAGGAATATTATAATTGTAGCCGTAAGTTAATCCTACCACTGGGCAACCTGCAGAAGTGGCAGCGATAATGTCATTTTTTGAATCCCCTACAAATAATATTTGTTTTGGGTATAAGCCAAATTTACCGCATAAATAATAAAGGGGAGCAGGGTGCGGTTTTATTTGTGGTAAAGATTGTCCGCCCAAGGTTTCGCTAAATAAATGATCAATACCAAAGGCTTTTAGTACAGGAAGAACGTGCTGGGTTGGTTTATTTGTTACCACAGCTAAAATAAAGCCACGCTCTTTTAATGCGGTGAGTGTTTCTTTCACATTTGGGTATAAGCGGCTGAGATTACACAGGTTTTCACCATAATAAACATTAAAGCGAGTTTTTACTTGCTCAATTTCTACCGCACTTAATGTTTTGCCTGTTTGTGCTGCCGCCCATTCTAACGCTCGTGCAATTAATACGCCAGCACCATTGCCGATCCAAGTGAGTACCAATTCTTCCGGCGCTGAGGGTAAATTCACTTCGTTTAAAGCTGAATTGACTGAAAGGGCTAAATCGGGCAGGCTGTTCACTAACGTGCCGTCTAAATCGAAACCAATAAGTTTAAATTGTGATGTCATTATTTGCTTACCTTACTTAATTCTTGACGCATTTGGTCAATGATTTTTTGATAATCGGGTTGATCGAAAATAGCTGATCCTGCCACAAAGGTATCTGCGCCTGCGCGTGCAATTTCTGCAATGTTATTCACTTTCACACCGCCATCGACTTCCAAACGAATATCGAAACCGCTTTCATCAATGCGTTGGCGTGCTTGTTTTAATTTTTCAAGGGTAGAAGGAATAAAAGACTGACCGCCAAAACCGGGATTGACTGACATCAGTAAAATCATATCGACTTTATCCATAACATAGTCTAAATAGCTTAATGGCGTAGCGGGATTAAATACCAAGCCTGCTTTACAGCCATTATCACGGATAAGTTGTAACGATCGATCAATATGCTCTGTGGCTTCAGGGTGAAAGGTGATGTAATTTGCCCCAGCTTTAGCAAAATCAGGGATTAAACGATCTACCGGTTTCACCATTAAATGCACATCAATGGGCGCACTGATACCATAATCTCGCAAGGCTTTACACACTGCAGGGCCAAAGGTTAAATTCGGCACATAGTGGTTATCCATTACATCAAAATGAATTAAATCTGCACCGCACTTTAGTACGTTCTCGACATCTTCACCTAAGCGAGCGAGATCGGCAGATAAAATGGAAGGTGCAATTAAAAAAGATTTCATTTTATCCCTCTAGATAGGCTGAAAATAAGTGTCGATAGTGTACTACTTAATCGCATAAAGTTTAAGGAAATTTCCCCTTTCTGATTGATTATTTTCACATAAGGCTTTTATAATCGCCGTTTTAGATAAATGGAGAATAAGGAATGGAATTTTATCTGCAAGGCTTTTTAATGTGTTTTGGGCTTATCGCCACCATTGGCGCACAAAACACATTTTTACTGAAACAAGGATTGCTCAAACAGCACGTTTTAGTACTATGCACGCTCTTTTTTCTCTGTGATTGTTTACTTTTCTCTCTCGGGGTATTTGGCTTAGGGCATTTTATTAGCCAAGAAAAAATTGCCAGTGTGGCATTAGCTTTGGTGGGGGGATTATTTTTACTCGTTTATGGTGCGCGTGCTTTTCTTTCCGCCTATCGTAACAATACCGCCTTGGCATTAGAACAAGGAGCGGCTTTATCATTGAAAAAAACACTGATGATCGCCTTAGCGCTTACCTTTCTCAATCCTCACGTTTATTTGGATACCATTGTTATCGTAGGTGGTATTGCAGGAACATTAACCACGGAAGATAAAACCGCTTTTCTGCTTGGTACCATTTCCGCGTCTGGATTATGGTTTTTCAGTGTAGGTTATGGTGCAAGATTACTGATCCCTTTTTTCCAAAGACCGATTACTTGGCGTTTATTAGATTTCTCTACAGGGATCATTATGTGGTTTATTGCCTTTGGCTTAATTAACTATGCTTTAATGTAAACATAAGAAAACAGTAAAAAGGGCGATGATATTCGCCCTTATTTTTGCGATGATTATTTCCTTACGGCAATTGCTTCAATTTCTATGCCAACATCCTTTGGCAAACGTGCCACTTCCACACAAGAGCGAGCGGGGAAGTTTGGATGATTATTTTCCTTAAAGAAACCTTCATATTCCGCATTGACTGCCGCAAAATCATTCAAATCTTTAACGAAAACCGTTGTTTTTACAATATCTGCGACAGTTAAACCTGCCTGTTCAATAATGGCCTTAACATTTTCTAAAGATTGACGTGCTTGCGCCACAATATCCACCGGCACTTCACCTGTTACAGGATTAACTGGAATTTGCCCTGAAGTTAACACTAAATTGCCTAAATCCACCGCTTGTACATAAGGACCAATCGCAGCAGGCGCATTTTCTGTATGAATAATTTTTGTCATTTTATTTTCCTTTTAAGTGAAAAAGATGATTTTATTTTATGCAATCTTATGGAAAACTGAAAGGGAAATCTATTTATTTAACTTTCTCATAAAAAAGCACCGCACTTTACTTATTCAACGTAGGGGCGAACCTACGTGTTCGCCCATTTTGTTTTGCCATTTATGGTTTAATAAACCGTATTCAGAGATCGTCAAACGGATTTAACGCATTAATTAGTCGAATTTCTTCATATTTCGCTAAATCAGTGAGAAAAATTGACCGCTCTTTGATTTTATTTTGTTGTAGCAATTTTGTGCGTTGTGTGCCGATTAAAAGAGGGCTATCAGGGGTGAACCATTGCGCACCTTGGCGGAGTATAAGATTGCCAATGGTGCAATCAGTAATTTTACCTTGTTTAACAATAATAATTTCATCGCAATTGCCTTTTTGTTTCAGCAATTCGTTGAAAATAGTACGATCGCTATATTTCAAATGGTAGTCAATCTCATCACAAATCACGGGTTGAAAATGACGGTAGCCTTTGCGCTGATAAGGGAAACATTGAAGGCGATACTGCTCGGCATTGTAGTCAATACGACAGCGGACAATGGGACTATGAAGGTTTTTCCAAAGTGCGGTGTTTTTTTGCAGAATTTTTTCGAGGGAAAAAATTGTATAAGGTTGGTTGGAATAAAATTCGCTCACACTTTGTGTATAACGCTGTTGGTGTAAAGCCAAATTTTGCACTTGCCCGTTTTCAATGCACAGGGTTTCAAATAAGGGGAAATCCATTAGTTCGTTCCTTTTTGCGCTTTAAGTGGCACATAAATTTTCTCTAATAATTCTTGATATTCTTGTTCTGCGTTGCTTTGAATCGTAATCCCTCCACCACTATGGAAAGAGTATTGTCCGTTTTGCTGTGAAATAAAACGAATTGCAACCGCACTTTCAAGACTTTCGCCATTAAAAATGCCAAACACGCCCGTGTAATAACCCCGTTGCCCTAATTCTGCCTGTTGAATGGTGGCAACGGTTTTTTCTTTTGGCGCGCCACTGATCGAGCCTGCGGGTAAAAGCTGGCTGAGTATTGTACCAATGTGCGCCTGCCAGTTTGTGTTAAGATCTGCACGAATCTCTGAACTTGTCTGCCAAATTGCCCCACCTTCGGTAATAATCTTTTCTAAATATCGAAAACGCGTTACTTGCACATTTTGCCCTACCATAGCAAGGTCATTACGCATTAAATCCACAATGGTGTAATGTTCTCGCTGCTCCTTTTCAGAGTTGATTAATTGTTTCTCTGCATCGGGCAAATCCGCATTTATCGTGCCTTTCATTGGATAAGTGAAAATTTGGTTATGCGAAATTTTCACAAAAGGCTCAGGCGAAAAACAAACAAACTCTTTTTTAAACAAGAGTTTATATTTCGCCTGCGTGGCAGAAAACAACGTGTTGAGATTATAATTTATTGCAATCGGCGTGGCATAAGTGAGATTGAGTAAATAGGAATTTCCTTGTTGCAATGCCTGTTGAACCATTTCAAAACCTTGCTGATAAGTGGCAAAATCAATAGGAAATTTTTTTAATCTAAAAGGTTTATCTGGGCTTGATTGGGCTGCCATTGGCAAATTATTTTGGCTTGGAAACTCAAACCAAATACCTTGCTCGGCACATTCTGCAAGGGGGCAAATAATGGGGTGTTGCTGTTCAAAATCGATCAAAAAGAAAAAAGGAATATGTTGAGCGCCTAAGTGGTTAGCACGTTGCACAAAGTAATCAAATGGCATAGGAACAATAAATCAAGTAAGATAGCAGAATGTCATCATTGTAGTGAATCCATAAGATGAACACAAATTTATTAATTATCAATAATCAAGACTCTTTTACCTACAATTTGGTGGATTTAATTCGTCAGTTTGATGTGCCATTTTCCGTGCAAAATGTAGAGCATTTAAGCCTTGATGAAGTAGAAAATTTCAGCCACATTTTAATTTCTCCGGGTCCTGATGTTCCTCGTGCTTATCCACAACTGTTTGCAATGTTGGAACGCTATCAGCACAGTAAATCTATTCTAGGCGTTTGCCTTGGACATCAAACCTTATGTGAATTTTTTGGGGCAACGTTATATAATTTAGCGCAGGTGCGACACGGGCAGGCAAAGCAGATCAAAGTGCGGTCAAATTCTGGCTTGTTTTTAGGATTGCCGAGCCAATTTCAAATTGGGCTTTATCATTCGTGGGCGGTATCGAAGCAGAATTTTCCACCTGAATTAGACATTACCGCCACTTGCGAAGAAGGGATCATAATGGCAATGCAACATCGCCATTTACCAATTTTTGGCGTACAATTCCACCCCGAATCTTATATTTCAGCGCAAGGAAAAAGGTTAATTGAAAATTGGTTGAAAACTTGAGGCTATCAATAGATTGTTATTAAATAGTTTTAGGCTATTAAATCTATCATTTATATCCATTTTATTTGTAAGGTATTTATCGTTATCATCATAGGAAATCAAACAGAGGAGAACATACTATGGCAACAAATATCGGTTTAGACAAAGCCACTTCAGAAAAATTAGCGCAAGAACTTAATAACTTACTTGCTACTTACCAAGTCTTTTATATGAACGTGCGCGGTTACCACTGGAATATCAAAGGGGTTAATTTCTTTGAATTACACGCAAAATTTGAAGAAATTTATGATGATTTAGTGGTAAAAGTAGATGAAATTGCAGAGCGTATCCTTACTTTAGGCTACACCCCAAGCAATGCTTTCAGCGAATATTTAACAAAATCGTTAATTAAAGAACATACTGGTGTAAGTGTGGCGCAAGAATGCTTAAGCGGTACGTTATCTGGCTTTAAAACATTACTCAAACAACAACGTGAAATCTTGGCGTTAGCCGCTGATGCTGATGATGAAGGTACAGCTTCACAAATGAGTGATTACATTAAAGAGCAAGAAAAATTAGTTTGGATGTTTACTGCTGCTTGTGAAAGCTGTAACAGCTAATTTTCTAATAAAAAACTAACAAAAAACCACCGCTCTTTTAAAGTGCGGTGGTTTTTTCATTGATTTTGCTGATTAATACAGATTTACGTCAATCAGCGTTATAGTCGATTAATATTGACTTGGATCGTAACCGTAGTAGGCATTGGTTAAAATTACTTCCATATCTTCCACTAATGGCAAGCGTGGGTTAGCTGGCGAGCATTGATCTTCAAAGGCAAGCAATGCCACATCACGACGTGCATCGAGCCAAGTTTGTTCATCAATACCCTGTTCTTTGAAAGACATTTGAATGCCCACGCTGGCAGCTAAATCATAACAAGCTTGCGCGAAAGATTTCACGCCTTCTTCTGGCGTGGCACAAGGTAAGCCTAGCATACGTGCGATTTCTTGGTATTTCACATCGGCTTTATAATGATTATATTTCGGCCAAGTTGCCACTTTTTGCGGACGTGTACCGTTATAACGGATAACGTGCGGCATTAAAATGGCGTTGGTGCGTCCGTGAGGCGTATGGAAACGGCCACCAATTTTATGGGCGAGAGAGTGGTTCATTCCTAAGAACGCATTGGCGAATGCCATTCCAGCCATTGTTGAGGCGTTGTGCATTTTCTCTCTGGCTTCTGGATCTTTTTCTTTTACGGAACGTTCAAGATTTTCAAACACTAATTTAATCGCTTGCAACGCTAAGCCGTCTGTAAAATCGTTGGCTAGTACCGAAACATAGGCTTCCGTTGCGTGAGTTAGCACATCTAACCCTGTATCTGCGGCAACGTGAGCGGGTACGGTCATTACCAGCGCCGGATCGACAATAGCGACTGTTGGGGTAAGTGAATAGTCGGCGATTGGGTATTTTTTATCACCTTCGGTGATCACGGCAAATGGCGTAACTTCAGAACCTGTTCCTGAAGTGGTTGGGATACCGATAAAGCGTGCTTTGCGTCCTAATTGTGGGAATTTAAAGGCGCGTTTACGAATATCCATAAATTTTTGGACGAGATCACGGAAATCTACTTCAGGTTGTTCATAGAATAACCACATTACTTTTGCTGCATCCATTGATGAGCCACCACCTAAGGCAATAATGGTGTCTGGTTTGTAACTACGAATTAATTCAACCCCACGACGTACAGTTTCAATACTTGGATCTGGCTCAACGTCCGCGAATAATTGATAGGTAACGTGGTTGCCACGTGCAGTGATTTGTTTCGCAATTTTTTCTACAAAGCCTAAATCTACCATTGTGCGGTCGGTGATGATTACCACACGTTCCATACCTTTCATTGATTGTAGATATTGGATTGAATCCCGTTCAAAATAGATTTTTGAAGGTACTTTAAACCATTGCATATTATTTCTCCGTCTGCCCACTCGTTTAATATTTAATAAATTCACCGCACTTACGTTGTTACCTACGGAATTTTTACCGTAAGAACCACAACCTAAGGTTAACGATGGCAAGAAGGAGTTATACACATCACCAATCCCCCCAAAGGTAGAAGGTGAGTTCCAAATTACACGAATGGCTTTTACGCGTTCACCAAATTCTTTGGCAAGCTCAGTATCTTTTGTGTGAATGGCAGCGGAATGCCCTAATCCGTTAAATTCCACCATTTGCTCAGCTAATTTCACCCCTTCTTCACGAGAATGAGACTTAAGTAAAGCAAGTACAGGAGAAAGTTTTTCACGCGTGAGCGGTTCTTTTGGTCCAACTTCTTTACATTCAGCTAAAAGAATATTGGTTTTTTCTGGCACTTCAAAACCTGCTTGTTGAGCGATCCAATAGGCGGGTTTGCCCACCACATTGGCGTTTAATTTTGCCCCTGCACAGTTTGCACTGTTGGCTTTTGCGCCGAACATAAATTCTTCCAACATTGCTTTTTCTTTTTTATTGACAAGGTAAACGCCGTAAGATTTCATTTCTTTGATGAAGTCATCATAGATTTCAGCATCAACAATCGCCGCTTGTTCAGAGGCACAGATCATTCCATTATCAAAGGCTTTGGACATCACAATATCGTGTACGGCTTGTTGCAGGTCAGCACTTTTTTCTACATAAGCTGGCACATTCCCCGCCCCCACACCAAGGGCTGGTTTACCACAAGAATAAGCGGCTTCAACCATCGCATTCCCACCTGTTGCTAAAATAGTGGCAATACCGGGATGTTTCATTAGTGCTGATGTGCCTTCCATTGAGGGCGTTTCTATCCATTGCACACAATTTTTAGGCGCACCAGCCGCCACTGCCGCATCATAAACAATACGCGCAGCGTGAGCAGAAGATTGCTGTGCAGAAGGGTGGAAAGCAAAAATAATTGGGTTACGTGTTTTAAGGGCAATGAGGGCTTTAAAAATGGTGGTGGAAGTCGGATTTGTGGTTGGTGTTATCCCACATATCACGCCAACGGGATCAGCAATTTCAGTGATGCCCGTTACATCATCTTCACTAATCACCCCAACGGTTTTCAGATTTCGCATATTATTTACCACATACTCACAGGCAAATAAATTTTTCGTTGCTTTGTCTTCAAACACACCACGCCCTGTTTCTTCATAAGCGTGCATAGCAAGCACACCGTGCTGATCGAGCGCCGCTACCGAGGCTTTCGCCACAATGTAATCAACCTGTTCTTGGTTGAGCTGGAGGAATTCTTCTAAGGCAACTAAGCCTTTTTCCACCAAGGCGTTCACTTCTGCTTGAGCTGGGCTACTTGTGTTTTCAACCACGTTACTCATAATGATTTCTCCTAAAGTTTATAAATTGATAATTTTTTTCTGTGAAAAATTATACCTACTTGGAGGGATAAGTGCTTAAACAATTTTGCATTAAAGACGGAAACGCTGATCTAGATCAAATACTCAAAATACGCTTGTTTTACAATGATTTAACGCTATTTTAACAAATAAAAAATTGCCTTGTTTTTTATAGAGATCCAACCATTCGCAAAGCAAAGTGAAATTAATTTAAAAGATGAAAAAAATAGCTTAAAATTTTAACGCTTGATAATCATTCCTATTTGAGAGAGGTTATGAACGAACGTATTTCTTTTACTAAATTACTCAATTCTTCTATTTTATTCGGCTTTCTAGTATTAGTAGGCTGGTCTGTGGCTTATTGTTATAACTGGGGGTTAGCTTGGTATTATGGTTATCCTTGGGATATCGTTGAAGTGGGCAGAGCAGATATTGCACGCAGCTTATTTCACGTTCTCGGCGTGTCTGCTTTTATGCTTCTTACCTATATTTTAGGTATTAGACTATTGATTTTATTGAAAGATAAGCTCTCTTCATCCCCTTTTAATTTTGTTCGCACCTTATTAACCTGCTTTATTTTAACCTTTCCATTATTTTTGGAAATTACGGTGCTGATCAAAGTGTTTACGCTTTATAGCTTATTAATTTATGTCGCTGGATTGCTTGTAATCAGCCTTCTATTATGCCGTTTTTTCACGCGTTATAATATTTGTATGCTATGGCAATCTCTTGCGAAAAAACAACTCAATATCGTGCCGACCGCAGTGGTGATTTATTTTTACTTTGTGATTCTTGCCTGCCTTGTGGGCTATTTACGCCCTTTCAATAAAGATATGTATCACAAGTTAGAAATTAACGCCGAGCAGTATTTTATTCTGGCTAAAAATTGTAATAGTTTGATCTTAGGTAAAAGCTATGAAAAGGGTGGCAAGGATTTCTATTTAATGCCTTGCCATTATGGTAGCAAAGGTAGCATTTGCCATATTGTTGCAGGAATTGCAGAAAAATAGCCGATTTCGCTAAAAGAAAAGTGCGGTGGAAAATATTGCACTTTTTTTACTATTTTATGTGTAAAAGTGAATCTTTTCCTCTTATTATTTACCAATGAGAAAAGAAGTATTCACAGAATTGCGCTTTATCTTCTAATTCAGTGGCGTAAAATGCGTTTTATAACATAAGTGAATTAAACAGAATTAGGAGCTTCAATATGAATACTGTATTTCATTCAGCAAATAGCCGTGGTAATGCTAATCACGGTTGGTTAAAAAGCCGTCATACTTTTAGCTTTGCGAATTATTACGATCCTAATCGCATACATTTCGGCGCTTTACGTGTAATTAATGATGATTATGTTGAGGGGGGAATGGGGTTTGGCACGCATCCGCACGATAATATGGAAATCATTTCCATTCCATTAAACGGCGATTTAGCTCACAAAGATAGTATGGGTAACGGCGGTGTTATTCGCCAAGGTGATATTCAAGTGATGTCTGCGGGAACAGGCATTACACATAGCGAAATGAACCCAAATGCGGATATGCCAGTGCAATTTTTGCAAATTTGGGTATTTCCTAATCAACGTAATGTAGCACCTCGTTATCAGCAAATGCGTATTGTGGAAGGGGAAAGACGCAACGATTTCCAACAAATTCTTTCACCAAATGCGGATGATGAAGGCGTATGGATTCACCAAGATGCGTGGTTCTTTCTTGCAAAATTTGATCAGGGTACAAGCAAAATATATGACCTACATAAAGCAGGCAATGGTGTGTATGCTTTTGTACTAAAAGGTAATGCAACGATTGCTGGAAAACAGCTATCAAGCCGTGATGGTTTAGGTATTTGGGATACCGCAAGTTTTGATGTGGTGGCTGATTCTGATACAGAAATTTTATTAATGGAAGTACCAATGGTATTGCCACAATAAGGGCTTAAAAAATTGCTTATCCCAAAAGATAAGCAATTTTTTATAAAACATAAGTGCGGTGTAAAATGTTTAATTTTTCTACCGCACTTAATCTCTCTTTATTTGCCCATTAATTAAACGTGTTACATTGACTTGGCTGACCCGTTTGTAAACCGCGTTTAAACCACGTTAAACGCTGTGCTGAGGTGCCGTGGGTAAAGCTGTCTGGTACGGCATAGCCTTGTGAGCGTTTTTGTAAGCGATCGTCCCCTACTGCCTCAGCGGCACGGAAGGCTTTTTCTAAGTCACCTGCTTCAAATAATCCCGTTTTTGCTGCTTGATTAGCCCATACACCAGCAAAACAGTCTGCCTGTAATTCTAACTTAACGGAAAGCTGATTCGCTTGCGCTTGGCTAAGGCTTTGTTGCGCTCGATGTACTTTCGGCAAAATGCCAAGTAAGTTTTGGATATGATGTCCGACTTCGTGTGCGATGACATAGGCGAAAGCGGATTCTCCTTCCGCCCCGAGTTGATGTTTCATATCACGATAAAACGACAAATCCAAATAAACACGATGATCGTTAGGACAATAAAATGGTCCCATTGCAGATTGCCCTGTACCGCAAGCGGTGGACGTTGCACCGTTATACAGTACCATAATAGGTGGGACATAGCGCTGATTTTTTTGCGCGAAATAATTACTCCACACCGTTTCTGTATCCGCTAATACCACGCGAGAAAGGCTGTTTAGCTCTTGCTCTTCTTGGCTGTTCACTGTCATTTGGTGAGTTTGACTACCAAAATCAGGTGTACCAACAAGCCCTGATAAATCAACACCATAATAAGCACCAACCAGTAAAATAATAAAGCCGAGTACGCCCGTTTTTTTACCACCGCCGAAACTGCCCCTTGCACTTCTTCTGTCTTCCACATTAGAACTTTCTCTACGACCTTGCCAACGCATAATTTTTCCTTAATAACTAAAATTGGCGGCTATTTTAGTATAAAAGAAAGAAAAGCGCGGTGCTTTTTTTGCGAAGAATTTTCAATTAATGTAAAGATCAAGATTATTTATAGAAGGTATATAGACTTATGAAGGTGAATTGGGTAAGGTTAGCAGCCGAACTCAATGTTTTATAAATAAGGAGCAAAAAATGGGTTTATTTGATTTTGTTGGTGACATCGGTCGAAAACTTTTCTCAAAAGAAGAAGATGCCTCTGAAGCCGTGGAAAAACACATTGCAGAAGATAATCCGGGCGTGGAAAATCTTTCTGTCAAAGTCGAAGAGGGGGTGGCGAAAATTGAAGGCAATGCCACATCAGCGGAAGCATTGGAAAAAGCCATTTTAATGGCGGGCAACGTGGTAGGCATTAATTCGGTGAATGTCGAAGGGGTAGCGATTGAGAACGGTGAGCGTTTAGCTACTGATGAAGAGTTTTATGTGATCCAAAAAGGCGATACCCTTTGGAAAATTGCAGAAAAAACCTATGGGAATGGCGCAAAATACACCGCGATTGTTGAGGCAAACAAAGAAGTGATCAAAGATGCGGATAAGATCTTTCCGGGACAGAAAATTCGTTTACCAAAATCACTTTAATAACACTAACGCAAAAGCCTTATTTTGTAAGGCTTTTCTTTTTTTAGTGTAAAAAATAGCCAGTTGTGGTTTTTTATTTCTCAATATCTCGACGGGCGAGCGTTGTATCGCTATAATTTGATGTCTTTTTAACTTTTATTTACTAACGTGTTCGGTGTTAGTATTCGCCGAGTGCAAATTCATTTTGAGGTAACATAATGTCATTTAATATTGAAACAACTCAAGGTCTTGAGCGTCGTGTCGCTATCACCGTTCCTGCTGAAACCGTAGATCAAGCGGTGCGTGAAGAATTAAAACGCGTAGCAAAAAATGCACGCGTAGATGGTTTCCGTAAAGGTAAAGTTCCCCCACATATTATTGAAAAACGTTTTGGGGCATCTGTGCGTCAAGATGTATTAGGTGATTTATTACAGAAACACTTCTTCAATGTACTTGTTGATAGCAAAGTAAATCTTGCTGGTCGTCCAAGTTTCAACGTTGAACAGTTTGAAGCAGGTAAAGATCTTGTTTTCACAGCAACCTTTGAAGTGTATCCAGAAGTGGAGTTGAAAGGTTTAGATCAAATTAAAGTAGAAAAACCGGTTGTTGAAATCAGTGAAGCAGACATTGATAAAATGGTTGATGTGTTACGCAAACAGCAAGCAACCTGGGAAGAAACCCAAGAGCCAGCAAAAGCAGATGATCGTGTCACAATCGACTTTGTTGGTACCGTTGATGGTGAAGAATTTGAGGGCGGAAAAGCCACTGATTTCGTATTAGCAATGGGACAAGGTCGAATGATCCCAGGCTTTGAAGAAGGCATTATTGGTCATAAAGCGGGTGAGCAATTTGATATTGATGTTACCTTCCCAGAAGAATATCACGCTGAAAACTTAAAAGGTAAAGCGGCAAAATTTGCTATTACGTTGAAAAAAGTAGAAGTGATGGTATTACCAGAATTAACGGATGAATTTGTAGCGAAATTTGGTCCAAATACCAAAACCGTGGCAGATTTACGCACAGAAATTGCCAAAAATATGCAACGTGAGTTGAAAAACGCCTTAACAGCACGCGTGAAAAACCAAGTTATTGAAGGGTTAATTGAACAAAACCCAATTGATGTTCCTGCGGCTGCGGTTGAGCAAGAGATTGAGGTTTTACGTCAGCAAGCGGCACAACGTTTTGGTGGAAATCAGCAACAAGCGGCACAATTACCACGTGAATTATTTGAAGAGCAAGCAAAACGTCGCGTTCAAGTTGGTTTATTACTTTCTGAAGTGATTGCATCAAATGAATTAAAAGCAGACGAAGCGCGCGCTGACGCAATGATTCAAGATATTGCATCTGCTTACGAACAACCATCAGAAGTGGTGGAATATTATAAAAACAACAAAGAATTAATGAACAATATTCGTAACGTTGTTTTAGAAGATCAAGCAATTGATGCCGTATTAGCGAAAGCACAGGTAACTGAAAAACCAGCATCATTTGATGAAGTAATGAATCCACAAGCATAATTTGCTGTAACTCATTGATTTCAAAGTGCGGTCGTTTTTTTCACAAAAATGACCGCACTTTTGTTATATAATTCACCACATCAAGTGGATTGAACTTAATTCAGTGTAAGGCAATGGGTTAAATTCAATTTACTATAATTTTTATAACTCTTTGATACAAAAGGAAAACCGATGGAGAATACGATGGCTTTAATTCCTATGGTGGTTGAACAAACCGCACGTGGCGAACGTTCTTACGATATTTACTCACGTTTATTAAAAGAGCGTATTATTTTTCTAAGCGGTCAAGTTGAAGACAATATGGCCAATTTAATCGTGGCCCAACTGCTGTTTTTAGAATCAGAAAACCCAGATAAAGATATTAGTCTTTATATCAACTCACCCGGCGGCGTGGTGACGGCAGGAATGGCAATTTATGACACTATGCAATTTATTAAACCAGATGTGCGTACCCTATGTATTGGACAAGCTTGCTCAATGGGTGCATTTTTATTAGCTGGGGGCGCACCGGGTAAACGTGCCGCATTGCCAAATGCCCGTGTGATGATTCACCAACCTTTAGGCGGGTATCGTGGACAAGCTTCTGACATTCACATCCACGCACAAGAAATCTTAAAAATTAAGCGTACGTTGAATGAAAGATTAGCATTCCACACAGGACAGCCTTTTGAGAAAGTAGAACAAGATACGGATCGTGATAATTTTATGTCAGCAGAACAGGCAAAATTATACGGTTTAATTGATGAAGTACTAGTAAAAAGAGAAACGGAATAAGCGATGACAACAGAAAAACAGCCACATTGCTCAATGTGTGGCAAAGAACGCAGTGAAGTACAAAAATTGATCGCAGGAGAAGACGGCGCAATTTGTAATGAATGTATTGAGCTTTGTCATAATTTGCTTGTTGATGCAGAAAAGCAAGAGCAAGCAGAGGCGAATAAAACCACAGAATTACCAACTCCACACCAAATTCGCGCGCACTTGGACGATTATGTGATCGGGCAAGATTATGCGAAAAAAGTGCTTGCGGTAGCGGTATATAATCATTATAAACGCCAACAAGTCGGGTATAAATCTGATGAAGTTGAATTAGGTAAAAGTAACATTTTGTTGATTGGACCAACAGGAAGCGGAAAAACGTTGCTCGCGGAAACCTTAGCAAGAACCTTGAATGTGCCTTTTGCAATGGCTGATGCCACCACCTTAACTGAGGCTGGATATGTGGGAGAAGATGTCGAAAACGTGTTGCAAAAATTATTGCAAAACTGTGATTATGACATCGAAAAAGCAGAAAAAGGCATCATTTACATTGATGAGATTGATAAAATCACCCGTAAATCAGAAAATGCCTCAATCACCCGCGACGTATCTGGCGAAGGCGTGCAACAAGCCTTGCTTAAATTAATTGAAGGTACCGTTGCGTCTATTCCACCACAAGGCGGACGTAAACATCCACAGCAAGAAATGCTACGCCTTGATACCTCTAAAATCTTGTTCATTTGTGGAGGGGCATTTGCAGGCTTAGAGAAAATCGTAGAAAAACGTGTTCACGTTGGAAGTAGTATTGGTTTTGGGGCAGAAGTGAAAGGGCAGGATAACAAAGCCACCCTAACGGAATTATTCACCCAAGTTGAGCCAGATGATTTAATGAAATTTGGCTTAATTCCAGAATTTATCGGACGTTTGCCTGTCATTGCACCGCTGGCAGAATTGGATGAAGACGCCTTGATCCAAATTCTCACCGAGCCGAAAAACGCACTCACTAAGCAATATCAAGCCTTATTTGGTTTTGAAGAAGTAACCCTTGAATTCACTCACGAAGCCTTAGTCGCAATGGCGAAGAAAGCCATTGAACGTAAAACAGGCGCGCGTGGTTTACGCGCTATTGTGGAAGGGTTGTTGCTTGACACAATGTATGACTTGCCATCAATCGAAAACCTTGAAAAAGTAGTTATTGATGAAAATACAGTCGTGGCTAACGAACCCCCGAAAATGATTTATAAATCTTAAGTGAGATTAGCTTAAAACAAAGTGCGGTAGAAATTTTTCAATTTTTTCTACCGCACTTATTTTTAGCTAAATTTTTGTTGGCGTAAGCGTTTTAAGATCGCTTTGAGCGTATTCTCAAGTGGTGCGGTGATCGTTAATGTCTCTTGAGTTTTTGGGTGTTCTAGGCGGATCGAGTAGGCGTGTAAAAATAACCGCTCTAATCCTAATTCCGCCATTTGACTGTCAAACTGTTTATCCCCATATTTGCTATCCAAGGCAATAGGATGACCTGCATATTGCGTATGCACACGAATTTGATGCGTTCGCCCTGTCACAGGAGAGGCTTTCACTAACGTGGCGTTGTCATAGCGTTCTTCAATACTAAATAAGGTTTCTGAGGGCTTTCCTTGTTCGCTGACGCGCACAATTCGTTCTCCACCTGCCAATTCATTTTTCAGTAACGGGGCTTTAATGGCTTTGCAATGAGATTGCCACTGCCCACGCACTAAAGCAAGATAGTCTTTACGCACGGTTTTATTACGCAGTTGCTCGTGCAAATGACGTAGCGCAGAACGCTTTTTCGCCACTAATAAAATGCCCGAGGTATCACGATCCAAACGGTGTACTAATTCTAAAAAACGGGCTTCAGGGCGTAATGCTCTCAAGGCTTCAATCACGCCAAAATCTAATCCACTGCCACCGTGTACTGCAATGCCAGAAGGTTTATTCAGTACCAATAAAGCCTCATCTTCAAAAATAATTTGTTGCTCTAATTGGGCGACTTTATTCAGTTTTTTTGATACGGGGGCTTGGGCTTTTTCACTCACACGAACTGGCGGTACGCGCACAATATCACCACTTTGCAATTTGTATTCAGGCTTAATTCGCCCTTTATTCACCCGCACTTCACCCTTGCGTAAAATGCGATAGATTAAACTTTTTGGCACGCCTTTGAGCTTAGCTAACAGATAGTTATCAATGCGTTGCCCTGCTTCATCTTCACTAATCTGCAACATTGTTACGCGAGGATTTACAATTTTTTCATCAGTTTTGTTAAACATTGGTTTCATTTTATCGTTTGCTAAATTGGGCGGATTATAGCATAAATACGCGGATTTACCTTGCTAAAAAATCCCTATCGTTAGATAATAGGGCGAATTTTTGCCAGCTTACTGGGAAAAATGAGATAACCTTAAAAATAACGCAGCAAACGGCATAAGACGTTGTTTTATAAAATAAATTTGTCTAATTTGATTTTGTTACAGCGATAACAGAAAAATGGACAATAAGAGTGATAAAAATCATCCACGCTTGCAAAATAATATTTCAATCATTTTGTTTGTATCGAAAATTATGTTTCGATAACGCAATCAATGCACCCAGCAACTGACAGTCGAGAGAATGACATTTTGCGACAGACACGAGGTCGATTGCGAAGCCAAAGTGCGGTGGTTTTTTATGACAAATTTAAAATGAAAATATAAGAGAAAATCGAATGAAAAGAATGTTAATTAACGCAACCCAAAAAGAGGAGTTGCGTGTTGCCCTCGTTGATGGACAACGCCTATTTGACTTGGATATCGAAAATCCGGGTCACGAACAAAAAAAGGCCAATATCTATAAAGGCCGTATCACTCGCGTTGAACCTAGCTTAGAAGCTGCCTTTGTGGATTACGGTGCAGAACGCCACGGTTTCCTACCTTTAAAAGAAATTGCCCGTGAATACTTCCCTGCTGATTATGTGTATCAAGGTCGTCCAAATATTCGTGATATTTTGCACGAGGGACAAGAAGTCATCGTTCAAGTCAACAAAGAAGAACGTGGTAATAAAGGCGCAGCACTGACCACCTTCGTTTCCTTAGCGGGTAGCTATTTGGTGATTATGCCAAATAACCCAAGAGCGGGAGGGATTTCTCGCCGCATTGAAGGGGAAGAACGTTTAGAATTAAAAGAAGCCTTAAGCTCTCTTGATGTGCCTGAAGGCGTAGGGTTAATCGTACGCACGGCCGGTGTGGGCAAATCCCCTGAGGAATTACAGTGGGATTTAAAAGTGCTTTTACATCACTGGGAAGCCATTAAGCAAGCCTCTGAAAGCCGTCCTGCTCCTTTCTTAATTCACCAAGAAAGTGATGTGATTGTACGCGCGATTCGTGATTATTTACGCCGTGATATTGGCGAAATTTTGATTGATAACCAAAAAATTTACGAAAAAGCAAAAGCCCATATTAAGTTAGTCCGTCCTGATTTTATCAATCGTGTCAAACTCTATCAGGGGGAAGTGCCACTATTCAGCCACTATCAAATTGAATCGCAAATTGAATCTGCATTTCAACGAGAAGTGCGCTTACCATCGGGCGGCTCTATTGTCATTGATGTGACAGAAGCACTCACGGCGATTGATATTAACTCGGCCCGTTCAACCCGTGGTGGTGATATTGAAGAAACCGCACTCAACACCAATCTTGAAGCCGCTGATGAAATTGCACGCCAATTACGCTTGCGCGATTTAGGTGGGCTAATTGTGATTGACTTCATTGATATGACCCCAATTCGTCATCAACGTGAAGTGGAAAATCGCATACGTGATGCGGTACGCCAAGATCGTGCGCGAATCCAAATTAGCCGTATTTCTCGTTTCGGTCTATTGGAAATGAGCCGTCAGCGCTTAAGCCCATCTTTAGGGGAATCTTCTCACCACATTTGTCCACGTTGTCAAGGCACGGGGAAAATTCGTGATAATGAATCACTTTCGTTATCCATTTTGCGTTTATTGGAAGAAGAGGCAATCAAAGAAAATACCAAACAGGTACATACCATTGTGCCTGTTCAGATTGCATCTTACCTATTAAATGAAAAACGTAAAGCCATTAGTAGCATTGAAAAACGTCATAATGTAGATATTGTGGTTGCCCCAAATGAAGCAATGGAAACCCCACATTTCAGCGTGTTCCGAGTACGCGAAGGGGAGGATGTGAATGAGCTAAGTTATAATTTAGCCAAATTGCATCAAGACAAAGAGGATAGCTTTATTGCAGAAGAATCTTTAGTTACGCGTAATATTGAAACGGCAGCAGTAACCACAGAAAGTGTGTTGGAAAATGCTGCAGTCTCTCTCGCGATAGAAACGCCGGCACCAATGCCTGTGGCAAAGAAAGAAAATAAACCTTCACTTATTTCTCGCATTTTAGCAAAAATTAAAGCGCTCTTTGTGGAAGAAAAAGAAACAAAGAAAACGCCAAATCGTTCCAATAAAAATAACCGCCGCCGCAATCAAGAGCGTCGTAACACGCGTCGTAATCGTAATGAAAGCGGGCGTAATGTGGAAGATAAGCGTCAAGATAAAGCGCTAGATCAAGAGGCCCGTTCCTCTCGTAAGGCAAAAAAAGCACAGATTGATGACAACTACCAAACTAACCTTGCAGAAACGAAGGTAATTGAGGAAGTGGTTGAACAGGTTCAGCCACGTCGTCAGCGCCGTGATTTACGCAAAAAAGTGCGAGTTGCCGACGTTCAAGCACCTATTGCACCAATAACAGAAATGACAGATACGGTGGAAACACATCCAGTGGCAGTGGAAGCTGCTCCCAAAGATATGGTTGAAGTAAGCCCCGTAGAAAATGTGGTCGCCCCTGTTGTTGATATTGAGGTGAATACAGATAACGATGAAAAACAGCGTGATAATCGCCGCCGTTTACCACGCCATTTACGCGTGAATAACCCTCGTCGTCGCCGTCAATCGCAAGGTGAAGAAAAATCACCAATGCCATTATTTTCCGCCGTGGCATCGCCTGAATTAGCGAGTGGTAAAGTGTGGATTGATAGTAGTGCCTTCATCAATAATAAAGGCAACGCATTTTTGTCTGTCGATGAATTGCTTGAACAACAAAATAATAAAGCAGAATCAGAATCAGAATCAGAAGCAGAAGTGATCACGCCTGCAACGAAATTAATCGTGCAAAGCAGTGCTGACGAGCCTAAACCCTTAGCAGGATTTGTTACTCAGCCGGCAAATGAATCCGTGGAGAAAAAAGTACAAGCTTCTTTACAACGTTTGAATTCAGCGAGTGCGGAGCCAACGGCAAATGCAGTAGAAAATTTACCTCAATCAGAAAAAATTGAGGAAAAAACTGACCGCACTTATGAATTTACTGGGCGTTTAGGTACGGTATCTGCCGTTCAACATACCCAAGCACAAATGACATTAGCGAAAGCGATTGAAAGTGAAAATACGGCTTACCCAATCGTTGAATGGAAAGAGTCGCGCTATTATTTTTATGGGCGTGGTTCGGCAGGTCATCATAGTGCGATTAGCCACGTTTATTCCGAGCCAACTAAAGCAGTAGCGGAAGAATAATTCTTCTTTTGGTAGAAATAAAACCGAGCATTAATTGTTTTAATGCTCGGTTTTTTGTTTAAGTGCTAAACAAGTTGCTGTAAAAAAAAGCAATCAAATTAATTTTTTATTTTCCTGCTTGACTTGGTATAGCAAAATTCGTATTATTCACCTCGCTTAAATCACGGAGGAATGGTCGAGTGGTTGAAGGCACCGGTCTTGAAAACCGGCGAGGGTTTACGCCCTCCGTGAGTTCGAATCTCACTTCCTCCGCCATCAAATTTTTGAAAAAGCCCTCTTAAATAAGAGGGCTTTTTCTTTACCTAGATTTTCTATTATTTTCTCTTTATCTTTTTTCAATCAAAATAAGGCAATATAGAGACAACTTAATATGCATACCTATACGTCATTTCTTTTGACATAAAGACTTATTTGTATAATAAAAAACCTTTATTCAAAGAAATAAGCAGATTGGGAATTTTGAAAAGTTCTTCAAATGGTAAATATTATTGCCTTTAGCGATATTTTTAGTAACCAAACCTTTTCACTCATAAAAAAATAAGTGCGGTGGAAAAGTTGGGAATTTTTCACCGCACTTGATGATTTAATTTAATGCGCTTATTTCTCTTCAGTAAAGCGCGTTGCTTTATAACGAGGATTCATTAGGTTTTCTAGCGATAAAATATCATCGAGTTGTGCTTCTGTCAGCAAGCCACGTTCTAGCACTACTTCGCGTACACTTTTCCCTGTCTCAGCACAAATCTTACCGACGATATCCCCATTATGATGACCAATAAATGGATTGAGATAAGTAACAATACCAATGGAATTTAAGACATAGTTTTGGCACACATCTGTATTGACAGTAATACCATTCACGCATTTATCACGTAAGTTCACACACGCATTGTTGAGAAGCTCAATGGATTCAAACATTGCTTGACCAATGACAGGTTCCATTACGTTAAGCTGTAATTGGCCTGCTTCGGCAGCGAAGGTTACAGTGGTATCGTTACCGATCACTTTAAAACAGACTTGGTTCACCACTTCTGGTACAACAGGGTTTACTTTCGCTGGCATAATAGATGAACCCGCCTGTAATTCAGGTAAATTGATTTCATTTAAACCTGCTCGTGGACCAGAAGAGAGAAGACGTAAATCATTACATACTTTGGATAATTTCACTGCAGTACGTTTTAAAGCACTGTGAACCATTACATAAGCCCCACAGTCAGAAGTGGCTTCAATCAAGTTTTCCGAAGGTACGCAAGGTAATTGGCTCACTTCAGCGAGATATTTCACTGCTAATTCTGCATAGCCTTCAGGTGTATTTAAACCCGTGCCGATTGCTGTTGCGCCGAGATTGACTTCAAGTAATAACTTTGCGGTGCGTTTTAGGTTGCGTACTTCTTCTTCCAATAACACGGAGAAGGCTTTAAATTCTTGCCCTACAGTCATTGGAACAGCATCTTGTAACTGAGTACGCCCCATTTTAAGTACATGAGAAAAAGCTTTTGCTTTTGCATCAAACCCTTTTTGTAGATAACGGATATTTTTCAGCAAGTGCATAATGCTGTTATATACCGCAATACGGAAACCTGTCGGGTAGGCATCGTTGGTGGATTGGCTGGCATTAACGTGATCCATTGGGTTGATAATGTCGTATTCCCCTTTTTTATGCCCTAATAATTCCAACGCAAGGTTGGCAATGACTTCATTCGTATTCATATTGACAGAAGTCCCAGCACCACCTTGATATACATCAGTTGGGAATTGATCCATACAACGTCCATTTTCTAGCACTTCATCGCAGGCTTTAACAATGGCATTAGCAATTTTTTTCGGAATCGCACCTAACTCACCATTAGCAAGTGCGGTGGCTTTTTTCACCATAACCATTCCGCGGATAAATTCGGGTACATCAGAAATCGTCTTGTCTGAAATGTTGAAATTTTCCATTGCACGCAAAGTATGAATGCCCCAGTAAGCCTCATTGGGTACTTCACGTTCACCTAATAAATCTATTTCAATACGTGTATTTTGCATCATAATTTCCTTATGTGAGGTTGTTTGTAAAACCATTATAGTGATTTCATTAGACGCAAAAATTGAGCTGGATCACATTGTGTAAAAGGGATCTAAGATATTAATTTATCGTTAGAATTAGATTTTTTTGTGCTTTAATATGGAGAGCCATTTTATGATGTTAAGACGAAAGCGAAAAAATTTGCTTGAGACTTAACGCAATACCGTCTTCGTCATTGGTTGCGGTGATTTGTTTGGCAAGACGTTTAATTTCATCTGGTGAATTTCCCATTGCGATTCCTAATCCTACATATTGCAGCATATCAAGATCATTAAAATTATCACCAAATGCAATAATATCAGCTTTATCTACCGCTGCTCTTTGTGCCATAAATTGAATGGCATTGGCCTTGGTTGCAGCCTTATTCATTATCTCTAAATATTCTTTCTTAGAACGGTGGATAGCAAGCTGTGGAAATTGTTGTTTGAGTAAGGGTTCAATTCGCTCAATATAGGCTGCGTCTCCCATTAATAGTATTTTATGTATATTGCTTAAATGTCGCGGTTTTTCTTTTGCTATTAGCCCGGTAATTTCGCTTTCTTGCTTAATCCAACTGTTGTTTAGGTTTGTGCTAAACCAATCAAGATGAGAGTAATAGCTCACCGAAAGAGCGGGATTATGGTCTAAGATACGTTCTAGCTGGGGTAAAAGCGTATTTTCTAAGGTAATAGAATAAAGTGCGGTGAGATTTTTATCTAAAATTAATGCGCCACTATAACAAATGATCTCATTATCATTACAAAGCTGCTTCATATAGGGCAAAATGGCATAAGGTGGGCGGGCTGATACAGGAATAAAGGGAATGTTTTTTCGCATAATATTTTGTATGGCTTGGGAGGTTGTTGGACTAATCTGATGTTTGCTATTGAGCAAGGTGCCGTCCATATCCGAGAAAACCATTTTATATGCCATTGCGATTACTCCTTTTCCAGACAAATTGCGTTTCCATTCTAAAAATCCCTCATTAAAAAGTAAAGGCTCAATAAATAGCTTATTTCTTCTTTGTTTCTTTTTGTGATGTAGATCATATTTCCAGCAAAAAGACATTTAATCTACTAAAAATTAGGATTACACTTTCAAGGCATTGCAAACGGTTGCATTGTTTTTTTTATTTTGCTGAAACGTTTTTTCAATTAAATTTGGAGGTTATATGACCCATATTATTGTTGCAACGCACGGTAAATTTTCAGAAGAACTGGTAAATTCAGCGGCAATGGTTTACGGCGAAGATGAAAATACCCACGTTGTAACCTTTTTACCGGGTGAGGGTGGTGAACATTTAATCGAGAAATACCAAACGATTATTGCGCAATTACCAGAAAATGAACCTGTTTTATTTTTGGTGGATTTATTTGGTGGTAGCCCGTATAACGCGGCAAGCCGTGTTGCCACAACACGTGGAGAAAATACGGATATTGTAACAGGGGTGAATTTACCAATGCTTCTTGAAGTGCTAGATGCTAAAGATTCTGTTGCGCTTGATGAACTGGTAAATACCGCAAAAGAAGTGGGCGTGGCCGCTGTACGATCTTTCCAGCCTGAAAAAACAACAAAAAAACAGGCTGAACCAGCGCAGGCTATAACGTTTGAGGCAACAAAAACAGCAGAAAAAAGCACCGCACTTTCTGGCAATATGAATATTTCATTATTGCGTATTGATAGTCGGTTAATTCACGGTCAGGTGGCAACTTCTTGGGCAAAATCAGTGAAGTGTGAGGCAATTTTTGCAGTGAGTGATGAGGTTGCTGATGATCCTATCCGTCGTGATTTGCTCTTGCAAGTTGCACCAGAACATTTGAAATCCTATGTGATTCCTGTAGAAAAAGCCATTAAGGTTTACCACAACCCTAAATATGCTGGGAAAAATATCCTGTGGCTTGTTACTAATCCGACAGATATTGTTCGCTTAATTGAAGGCGGTGTAAAAGTGGATAAAGTGAATGTGGGGGGGATGACCTACAAAGAAGGCAATCAACAGCTTTCACAAGCAGTGACAGTAAACCAACAAGATGTGGACGCATTTTACAAATTATTAGATTTAGGGGTTGAGCTTAGCTTGCAGCAGGTGGCAAGTAGTCCAAAAGAGCCATTAACTAAACAAAAACTTGATGCATTAAAATTTTAATTAAGAGGACTTATTTATGACAACTATGGAAATTATCCTCGTTACCCTCGTTGCCGCTATTTGCGGTATGGGGAGCGTATTAGATGAAAGACAAACTCATCGCCCGTTAGTCGCTTGTACCTTGATCGGTTTAGTGCTAGGAGATATTACCTCTGGCGTGATTATTGGTGGAACACTTGAGATGTTGGCGCTTGGTTGGATGAATGTAGGGGCTGCAATGGCACCAGACGCTGCATTAGCTTCTGTGATTGCTGCTATTTTGGTGATAAAAGGTGGACAAGATAAAGGCACAGCCATTGCCATTGCAATTCCAGTGGCAGCGGCAGGGCAGGTGTTAACTATTTTTGTGCGAACTATCACAATTTTCTTACAACATAAAGCAGATGATTTTGCCAAAGAAGCAAATTTCAGAGGTATTGAATTGTGCCATTTCTCAGGCTTAGCATTACAGGCATTGAGGGTGGCTATTCCTACTTTTTTTGTTGCGTTAGTAGCAGGTACAGATACTGTAACCAGTGCGTTAGACGCAATTCCTGAAGTGGTAACGCGTGGCTTACAAATTGCAGGGGGCTTTATCGTTGTTGTGGGATATGCAATGGTGATTAATATGATGCGTGCTGGTGCATTAATGCCATTTTTCTTTGTAGGGTTTGTGATTGCCTCTTTCTCTAATTATAACCTTGTGGGCTTAGGGTTATTAGGGGCTTGTTTAGCATTAATTTATATCCAATTAAATCCGCGTTTTAATCAGGCAACCTTGCCAGCTGGAAAGGTGAAAAAAGAACTTGCTGATGATGAACTTGAAGGTCTATAAGAGAAGGAATTGATTATGTCAGAGAAAAAACAATTAACTAAAGCAGATATTCGTAGCACTTACTGGCGTTCTACATTTTTATTAGGCTCATTTAACTTTGAGCGTATGCAGGCAATGGGATTTTGTGTATCAATGATCCCCGCAATCAAACGGTTATACAGCAAAAAAGAAGATCAGGCTGATGCATTAAAACGCCACCTTGAATTTTTTAATACTCAACCTTGGGTCGCCTCATCAATCATTGGGGTTACTGCAGCAATGGAGCAAGAACGTGCTAACGGTGCGACAGATATTGATGATGCGGCGATTAGTGGGGTGAAAGTCGGGCTTATGGGACCACTCGCAGGCGTTGGTGATCCGATCTTCTGGGGGACATTACGCCCTGTCCTTGCCGCATTAGGTGCTGGGCTAGCTATTAGTGGCAGCCTGTTAGGACCATTATTATTCTTCATCGGTATTAATATTTTCCGTGCGTTAACCCGTTGGTATGGTTTTCATTATGGGTATGCTAAAGGAACGGAAATCGTGCAAGATATGGGCGGCGGCCGCTTACAAAAATTAACGCAAGGAGCATCTATTCTCGGTTTATTTGTAATGGGGGCATTGGTATCCAAATGGACAACCATCAATATTCCACTTGAATTATCGCGTTATGTAAATTCGCAAGGGCAAGAGGTTGTTACCACAGTACAAAGCGTATTAAATGAACTGCTCCCCGGGCTTGCAGCGTTAGGTTTAACATTCTTATGTATGTACTTATTACAGAAAAAAATTAATGCAATGTACATTATTTTTGCTTTATTCGGTGTAGGTATTGTGGGATATTATTTTGGTATTTTAGCTTAATCAAACGTCACTAAAGAGCGGTGTTAAAAAGCCGCTTTTTTATTATAGTGAATAAGCTAAAAATAAGAATAAATAAGGAATTCCTGATGAAGTTGAAAGATCTTATTAATCCCCCAGAAAATGAAAGTTACCTTAAAAATAGTTCAAAATTAATCACCGCACTTTTTATTATCGGTGGTATCACTTATTATCCAACCAAAGGCTACGGCACAGTGATTGCGCTTGTTATCGCATTAATGATATTGGTTGGGCAAAAATTATTGCTTTCACAAATTAATAAAGATTTTGCTGATATGTATTTTGCTAAAGAACAATTTGAAAAACTTGGCAATAAAACCTATTTAGAATTTATTGTTGCCCGTTCGAGCCAAATTTTACAAGATAATAAAGTGTTATCAGAAAAGGGAAAAAGAGAATTACAGGCATTGCAACAATATGCCACGTCAATCTTGGCAAAGTAAAAATAATATTATGAAAGGAAAAAATAGGCTTAAAAATTAAGCCTATTTTTTATTAAAATTTAGAAAAAAACACCGCGCTTTAGTTTGGTAATTCTGGAAATAGCATTTTAATCACGTCCAAGGTGAGGCGACGAGATTTTCCGGAATAAGGGAAAATGTGCATCATCATCATTGGGTTAAAGTTCGCTTCGATCACGCCCCAAGATTGCAAACTTGCTTCCGCGGGTTTGTGTAGATCAGGAATGATGAGATCCACCCCACAGACTGCTGCGCCCATTGCTTTGGTTATACCAACAGCAAGTGCTTTATAGCTTGGGTGCATTTCATCGGTCATATCAATGCTATCACCGCCGGTACTGATATTTGAATTTGCACGTAACTGTACAATACGTCCCGCCTCTGGCACACTATCAATGGTGAGACCTTGTTCTTTGAGCTGCAGTTTTTCAATATCCCCAAGCGCAATTTTTTTCAATGGCGTACGGCTACCATCACCACGCAATGGATGATCATTTTTAGCGGCAACTAATTCCGCGACGCTATGTTTGCCATCGCCCACCACATTGGCTGGAACACGCAATAATACCGCAAGGGTTTCATCACCTAGCACGAAGAAACGGTATTCTGTGCCACTTAGATAGTCTTCCACCATCACTTCTTTATCTTCACGAAAGGCGATTTCAATGGCTTTCGCAAAATCTTCGCGGTTACTTACCCCTTGTTGGAAAATGGTAATCCCTAAGCCGTAATTCGTCGATTTTGGTTTTATCACCACTGCTCGCCCTTCAAATAAACCGTAATTAGCGATGGCTTGTGCAGCAGAAGTAAATTCCAAACTTTGTGGCACGTTAAAACCGGCTTTATGTAGCACTTTTTTGGTTACGACTTTATTTTCCATAATTAACGGGGAAATATAACTATCTTTTGAGGTCATATTGCCATTTTTTACATATTCAATATGATCGCCCACTTGCAAGCAAAGGAATTGATCTTGTTCGTCCAAAATTTCTGTTTTAATGCCTTTTTGAATTAAATCAAATAATAGGGCTTGGGTAGATAATTCCATATTATCAAAGGCAGTGAGTGCATAAAAACGTTCAAATGCGTTGGCTTTATATTGCTGTGCTAATTCTGCCCCTAAACGCTGATAATCTCCTGCTTTTTCAATAGCTTGAACTAAGCGTCCAGCAATGGTTAATGTGGGGTCAGCAAATTGTTGCAATTTTTGTTGTACAATTTCACTGATTTCTTGTGGCGCATTGATGGTGTGTAACATCGCTAATAATTGGTGTAATAATTGCTCACCTTCTGCGGCATATTGTGTTGCTGAAAGTGGGTTTTCTAATGCCACTTCGGCAAGTCTTGCTTTGCCTAGTTCTACGTCATTTTGATCGGCGGTTTCATCAAGCCAAATCATTAATAAAACAAAATAATGAATAAATTTTGCATCAGAAAGTGAAAGACCATATTGCTCAAAAGGATTCAGATCAAACAATCTAAATTCTAAATATTGAATACCGTTATTAAGCAATTCGCGCGCTTTTTTTGCGCCTCGTAAACGAACATTAGAATAAAATTCCTTTTCTGCAATCAGTTTGCCTGATGTTACCCAATGCTCAAGGCTTTCAACATACTGCTCAATGCTATCAAAGGATACTTTGATTTCAGGGGCATTAACATAGCCATATTGGCTGGAACGCAGGCTACGAACATATTGCCCCGCCTTTAATGGGTTACCTTGTTTAAAATAATTATCTTGTACGGTTGGTGTGGCTGCAAGTAAATACAGCAAGACCCATTGATAACGAAGAAAATTCTTCGCCATTTTAAGGTATAAATCATTCTGAAATTGCACCGCACTTTGATATGTTGATTGTGCTTTGAAGAGCGTTTGTACCAATTCAGGATCAAGCTGGAAGTTGTAATGAATACCACTCACCATTTGCTTATTTTTACCATAAGAGGTCACAAGATGCTCACGGTAAGCCACATCCTCCGCATTGTCTAATTGTGCAACTTTAATTTGTTCCTCATCAGGTAAGCCAGCTGGCATACTCAAAGGAAACAGATATTCGGTTTCAGGTAAAGAACGTAGCACAACTTGATGAATTGCAGAAAGCCAACGAATACTATCTTCTAATGTTTTCTGTGGAGGCGTGATAAGTTCCATTTGGCTTTCAGCAAAATCGGTTTGAATATAAGGGTGATACGATCGATTACCAAAAACCTCAGGGTGTGCAGTCGTGACGATAGAACCATCAGCGTGAACACGCTGGCTTTCTTTTTCAATCCCAAATGAGCCTTGTTGGAATAATAGCCCAAGATGGTTTTGTTTAATGGTTTGTTGGATTTTCATATGTTTCCTTCTATTCAGGTCAGGACAATGCTGACTATTATCTAAGCTAAGGGGGAAAAAGGCAAAAACTAAATCTTTATGAATTAGATGATTTTGCTATATAAAATAGTGAGGCGGAGGTAACTCCGCCTTGATAAAGTTTTGCCTGCAATAAAGCGGCTTAATGCTCTTCCCTTGCGTGATTTAAGCTATATTTTGGAATTTCCACCACAAGATCTTCATTACCAATTTGACATTGACAACTTAGACGGCTATCCACTTCTAAGCCCCAAGCCTTATCCAGCATATCATCTTCTGCTTCGGTACTTTCATTTAAACTGTCAAATCCTTCACGGATCACAACGTGGCAGGTTGTGCAAGCACAAGATTTATCGCAAGCGTGTTCAATTTCAATGCCAGCGTCTAATGCTACATCTAATAAATTATCGCCTTCGGCAGCATCCACCACCATTCCTTCTGGGCAAAGGGTTTCGTGAGGTAAAAAAATGACTTTAGCCATAATACTATTCCTTAAAATTCTCAATTTCATCAATCGAATGGCCTGATAGCGCCGTTCTAATTGATTTATCCATACGACGTGCGGCAAATTCTTGCGTCGCACGATCTAAGGCTTTAATCCCTTGCTTAATTGCAAGGCTATCTTGTTGTTGTACTAATTCTTGCAGTGAAACTAACGCATTTTTCACCGCACTTAATTCTTCATCATTAAGTAAACTTTCATCTTGCTGTAACGCGGAATGCACACTTTCGATCACACGTGTGGCTTCCACTCGTTGCTCTGCTAATAAGCGTGCTTGGATATCTTCTTTGGCATTTTCCATTGAAGCTTTAAGCATTGCAGCAATTTCATCATCCGTTAGCCCATAGGAAGGCTTAACTTGAATAGAAGATTGCACTCCAGTGGATTTTTCCATTGCGGTTACGCTAAGCAAGCCATCTGCGTCCACTTGATAGGTTACACGAATATGTGCCGCCCCTGCTGCCATTGGTGGAATTCCCCTTAAGGTAAAGCGAGCAAGTGAGCGACAATCCGCCACCATTTCACGTTCACCTTGTACGATATGTACACTCATTGCGGTTTGCCCATCTTTAAAGGTGGTAAACTCCTGCGCTCTTGCCACAGGGATAGTAGTATTACGTGGAATAATTTTTTCCACTAATCCCCCCATTGTTTCAATACCTAAAGATAACGGGATCACATCAAGTAATAACATTTCATTATCGGGTTTATTACCAACCAAAATATCCGCTTGAATTGCCGCGCCAAGTGCGACAACTTTATCGGGATCGATAGCGGTTAATGGTTCACGTTGGAAAAACTCACCGACTTTTTCACGCACAAAGGGGACACGGGTTGAACCGCCTACCATAACCACTTCTCGCACTTCTTGTGGGCTGATACCAGCATCTTTTAATGCTCGGCGACACGCCATTAATGAGCGTTTTACTAAAGGTTCAATCAATTGATTAAAGGTTTCACGCTGAAGTTCACCTTGCCAATCGTAATATTCAATAGGGGCGTTGTGTGCCTCAGACAGATGGGTTTTGACTTGTTTCGCTAAATGCCAAAGCTCACGCGTTTGTTGATCATTTTGTGGGGCAATTGCCGATTGTTGGACAATCCAATCTGCGATGAGATGATCGAAATCATCTCCACCTAACGCAGTATCACCGCCCGTAGCAAGCACTTCAAAGACGCCTTTAGATAAACGCAAAATAGAAATATCAAAGGTGCCTCCGCCTAAATCATAAACCGCTATCACGCCCTCTTGTTCGCTATCTAAGCCATAGGCAATCGCCGCTGCGGTAGGTTCATTGAGTAACCGTAGCACATTCAATCCCGCCAGTTTTGCCGCATCTTTTGTGCTTTGGCGTTGTGCATCATCAAAATAGGCGGGAACAGTAATTACCGCACCTTGTAACTCACCGCCTAAACGTTTTTCCGCAAGTGCGGTCAGTTTTTTCAGAATTTCGCTTGAGACTTCAATCGGGCTACGCACGCCTTGTGCGGTTTCAAATAAAGGCAAGCCATTTTCGCTTTGTTGAAAACGGTAAGGCAAATTTGCATAGCGATGTTGTACATCTGCAAGAGAACGTCCGATTAAACGTTTCACCGAGATAATGGTATTTTGTGGATCAAGACTGGCTAATTCCCCGGCTTCATAGCCAACAAGCACTGGCTGATTAGCTGAAAAATTGACAATGGAAGGCGTTAAAGCACGCTCTTTTTCATCCAATAAAATCTCTGCCATTCCACTGCGTACCGTGGCGACAAGGGAATTTGTTGTACCAAGATCAATGCCTACCGCTAATTTATGTTGATGCGGTGCGCTAGTTTGTCCGGGTTCAGCAATTTGTAATAAAGCCATTGTTTCTCTCTTTAAAAATCCAGTAAGTTATCTTCAATGCGTTCCACTTCAAGCAGTAATTTTTTGATAAAGCGTAATCGATCCGTTAGCATTTGTGCGGTTGCCCAATCTTGAGTCGAAAGTGCGGTGTTTAATTGGGTTAAAATTGCCTGTCGCTGTGTGCTAATTTGATCTGAAAATTGCATTAGCTCATCGCCGTCTTTCTGCTGTTCAATCTCTTCAAGTTGCTCTCGCCATTGCATTTGTTGCATTAAAAATGCCATATCGTGATTGGTTTTTTCTTCCACATTTTGACAACCTAAATGCAAAGCAATAATGCTATCCGCACGGGAAATGGGATCTTTTAGAATTTGCAAGGCATCATTAATTTCCGCTGATTTTTGCATAGCTAAACGCTGTTCTTGCGTTGAACGATGTGCAAAATTATCGGGATGAAGAGATTTTTGCAATGCCAAATAACGGTTATTCAAGCGATCGAGATCAAGAGAAAATGCCACTGGCAAGTCAAATAGTGCAAAAGGATTGCTCATTGATGTTCCTATTAAACGTTAAAACTCTCACCGCAGCCACATTCATCTTTCACGTTAGGATTAGTGAATTTGAACCCTTCGTTTAAGCCTTCTTTGACAAAATCAAGTTGGGTGCCGTTGAGATAGACCAAGCTTTTGGTATCTACGATGACTTTCACACCGTGATCTTCAAACACTTGATCATCTTCATTTAAGCTATCTACAAATTCAAGCACATAAGCTAAACCTGAACAGCCTGAGGTTTTTATGCCTAAGCGTAACCCAATGCCTTTGCCACGATTAGCAAGGAAGGTTTTGACGCGATTTGCTGCACTTTCGGTTAATGTTACGCTCATAAGGTTCTCCACAAAATGATGAAAAGTGCGGTTAAATTCCACCGCACTTTTATTTGCTTAAATTATTCGCCACGTTTTGCTTTGTAATCGGCAATGGCTGCTTTAATGGCATCTTCTGCCAAAATTGAGCAATGCACTTTTACTGGGGGTAATTCTAATTCTTCTGCAATTTGGCTATTTTTGATGGCTTGTGCTTCATCAAGGGATTTGCCTTTTACCCATTCGGTAATAAGTGAGCTTGACGCAATCGCTGAACCACAGCCGTAAGTTTTGAATTTTGCATCTTCAATAATGCCTTCATCATTCACTTTAATTTGTAATTGCATTACATCGCCACAAGCAGGCGCGCCCACCATTCCGCTTCCCACGGTTGGATCTTTTTTGTCGAATGAACCTACGTTACGTGGGTTCTCATAATGATCGATAACTTTGTCGCTATATGACATTTTTCTGTTCCTTTTGCTAAATTAATGGTGAGTCCACTCAATTGAGTTAAGATCAATGCCTTCTTTAAACATATCCCATAATGGGGATAATTCACGTAATTTTTCTACCGCACCTTTGACTAAATTAATGGTGTAGTCAATTTCTTCTTCTGTGGTATAACGTCCAACAGTAAAGCGAATTGAGCTATGTGCAAGCTCATCATTTAACCCTAACGCACGCAATACATACGACGGCTCAAGGCTTGCAGAAGTACAAGCAGATCCTGATGAAACCGCAATATCACGTAATGCCATCATTAAGCTTTCCCCTTCCACATAGTTGAAACTGATGTTGAGGTTGTTGTCTACACGGTGTTCCATTGACCCATTCACATAGGTTTCTTCAATATCTTTTAAGCCATTGTATAAACGATCACGAAGGGCTTTTAAGCGAGGCATTTCGGTTGCCATTTCTTCTTTACAGATACGATAAGCTTCGCCCATTCCTACGATTTGGTGAACAGGTAATGTGCCTGAACGCATACCACGTTCGTGGCCACCACCGTGAATAATTGCCTCTAAACGCACACGCGGTTTACGGCGTACATATAATGCCCCGATTCCTTTTGGTCCATAAAGTTTATGGCTAGACATTGAGAGTAAATCCACATTTAATTCTGCAAGGTTAATCGGTAATTTACCCACACTTTGGGTTGCGTCGGTATGGAAAATAATTTTTCTTTCACGGCAAAGATCACCAATCGCTTTAATATCTTGGATCACACCAATTTCGTTATTCACGTGCATAATTGAGACTAAAATAGTGTCATCACGCATTGCATTTTTTAATTCTTCTAAGTCAATTAAACCATCTGATTTTGGTGATAAATAAGTTACTTCAAAACCTTCACGCTCTAATTGACGGCAAGTATCCAACACCGCTTTATGCTCTGTTTTGCAGGTAATAATATGCTTGCCTTTTGTTTGATAAAAATGTGCCGCCCCTTTAATTGCAAGGTTATCGGCTTCCGTTGCGCCCGAAGTAAACACAATTTCACGGCTATCCGCGCCAATTAAATCCGCAATGTGGTTACGCGCCACATCCACAGCCTCTTCCGCTTGCCAACCAAATTTATGCGAACGGGACGCAGGGTTGCCAAATGTGCCTTCGATGGTTAAAAATTCCATCATTTTTTTTGCCACACGCTCATCCACAGGACAAGTTGCTGCATAATCCAAATAAATAGGTAATTTCATTCTACACTCCTAAAAAAATCGTTATTTTTTACCGCTCTTTTAATATTAACGTTAAGCGTTGTCATCAATGATGACTAAATTAGAAAAATCTTGATGCTGATTATGGGTTTTATGGCGATGATGATGTTTATCAACTAATTCCGCCAAAGTAATTTGGTTAAGAAAATCCTCAATTCGTTGGCTTAGCTCATCCCATAAGGCATGGGTCAGACATTCTTTTCCACCTTGGCAATTTGCGCCACCTAAGCAACGCGTTACCGCAATATTTTCATTTACTGCGGCGATAATCATCGCAATAGAAATCTTATCGCTTGGCTGCCCTAATTTATACCCACCACCGGGGCCGCGCACGCTTTCCACTAAGCCGTGGCGGCGTAATTTTGCGAATAATTGCTCTAAATAAGAAAGGGAAATATGCTGTCTTTCTGAAATATCCGCCAAACTGACGGGGCCATTTTCAGTATTTAATGCAATATCTAAAATCGCAGTAACAGCATAACGACCTTTTGACGTTAATTTCATTATACACTTCCTTCTAAGTAATTAGGTGGCTATCTTACATAACCTTCTAAATTAGTCAACTATTATACTTTTGCGATTTTACCTTTTTTTCTACCGCACTTAACATTCCGCGTAGAATATTGAGTTCGTTTTTTTCTACTTGCGCACGCTGATATAAACGCCGTAATTTTTGCATAACCCCTTGATTTTGAATAAATCCAAGTTGTTTATAAAGACGTTCGGTGTGGTCAAAAAAGTATTCTAATTCCTGTGTGGTTGGATAGATGTTTTCTATTGATGAAAGTGATAAATCCACGTCTTTTTTACCATTTTCTAACCAAGCCATTCGCAATTCATAACAAACTAATTGCACTGCCATCGCTAAATTTAATGAGGAATAATCAGGGTTAGCGGGAATGGTTAAATGATAACGGCATTTCAGCAATTCTTCATTGGTTAGTCCAATACGTTCCCGTCCAAACACGATCGCCACCTTATGCTGTTTGGCAAAGGCTATGGTTGTTTCGCCACAAGCACGGGGTTCAAGTAAGGTGCTTTGCAAATGACGTAAGCGCGCACTTGTTCCAATCACTAGCTCACAATCAGCCACAGCTTGATCAAAGGTTTGCACGACAACGGCGTTTTTTACCACATCATCAGCTCCTGCGGCTAAGGCGATCGCTTGCTCATCAATACCTTGCTTGGGGGCAACGAGATAAAGCTGGCTTAATCCCATTGTTTTCATCGCCCGTGCTGTTGAGCCAATATTTCCACTGTGAGAGGTTTCAATTAACACAATGCGAATGTTATCTAGCATTTTCTATTCTGCTTTATCTGACTACAAATTGTGGGTATTCTAGCACAATACCCACAAAGTGCGGTCGGAAATATGAAAATTTTCTTGCTAACAGGGTTTTTCTCGCTTTTTATCAAAAATATCACTATAATCTCGCATTCAATTTTGTTCTTTAAAATCTGGTGGAAATATGAATCCAATGTTAAATATCGCTATTCGTGCGGCACGAAAAGCGGGCAATATTATTGCTAAAGGGTATGAACGCCGCGATGATATTCAAACGGTAGCTAAAAGTGCAAATGACTTTGTTACTAATATTGATAGAGCCTCTGAAGCGGCGATTATTGATGTGATTAGAAAAGCGTATCCTGATCACACGATTATCACAGAAGAAAGTGGTGCGTTAGAAGGTCAAGATAGCGATGTGCAATGGGTGATTGATCCACTAGATGGGACGACAAATTTCATCAAAGGATTACCGCACTTTTCTGTGTCTATTGCTGTGCGTGTGAAAGGCAGAACAGAAGTGGGGGTAGTGTATGATCCTATCCGTAATGAGCTTTTCACTGCCGTACGTGGACAAGGTGCAAAAATCAATGAACTCCGTCTGCGTGCAGAAAATATCAAACGTGAATTACAAGGCACAATTTTAGCCACTGGTTTTCCATTCAAAAAACTCTCTGCAATGCCGATCCAATTTGCAATAATGAGCAATCTTGTTAATGAAGGTAAAGTAGCAGATTTCCGTCGTACAGGCTCAGCTGCATTAGATATGTGCTATGTTGCGGCTAATCGAGTGGATGCTTACTTTGAAATGGGCGTCAAAGCGTGGGATATTGCTGCAGGTGATCTTATCGCCCGTGAAGCAGGTTGTTTAGTAACTGATTTTGAAGGCGGACACAGCTATTTGACCTCAGGTAACGTGGTTGCTGCACCGGCTCGTTTGGTGAAAGAAATTTTAACCCACATTCAGCCTTGTTTCGCGGTTTCTCGCTAAGCAACGCATTTTTAATCTCATTTAATCTTTTTAAATTATGCTCGTTTCAGTTGGAATAAGCTAAGTGAGCTTAACGCCAGAGAGCAAGACAAGCCGATGTGGCTTTATTTCAAACTTGATCGAGTATAACTAAACTGGGCAAATAGGTGAGTGAATAACTTGCCTATTTTTCTATCAAAAAAGTAAAAAAATCCCCTCATTAAAGAGGGGATAAGATGAAATTTATTATTGAATAATGAATTAGATATTAACTTTTTTCTCAAAACGTTCTGCGGCGTAGTCCCAGTTCACGACATTCCAGAATTCTTTAATGTAATCTGGACGGCGGTTTTGGAATTTTAAGTAATAGGCGTGTTCCCAAACATCTAAACCAAAAATTGGATAGCCTTCGCAACCCGCGATTTCTTTCCCCATTAATGGGCTGTCTTGGTTTGCAGTTGAAACCACTTCTAATTTACCGTTGTTTAACACTAACCACGCCCAGCCTGAACCAAAGCGTGTTGCGGCTGCTTTTTCAAACTCAGCTTGGAACGCTTCTACCGAGCCAAAATCACGGATAATCGCATCTTTTAATGCACCTTGTAATGTTGTGCCTTTTTTCAAGCTTTTCCAGAATAAGCTATGATTCACGTGGCCACCCGCATTGTTACGTAACCCCGTACGTTTATCTGCAGGCACTTCCGCTAATTTAGTGATTAACTCACCCGGGCAAAGATCTGCAAATTGCGGTAAGGTTTCCAAAATCGCATTGGCATTATTCACATAAGCTTGATGATGTTTGCTGTAGTGAATTTCCATTGTTTGTGCGTCAAAATGTGGTTCTAAAGCATCGTAGGCATAGCCTAATTCTGGTAGTGTGTAAGCCATAAAATTTTCCTTCTTAAAATAATCATTAGGTACTAAATTCAGGGGTATTCTAGCAAGAAACTTGATTAAGATCATTAAAAGTTTAAATTTCTAGCGAAAAATAAATAGGGCAGTGTTTCTGCCCTAAATGACTTTTCCTGATCAAATTTCTTGCTGTGCTTTTACTGCCGCAACTGCCACCATATTGATAATACGGCGAACAGAAGATGCCGAAGTTAAAATATGGGCTGTTTTATTTATCCCCATTAAGATCGGGCCAATGGTAATTGGCGTTGCAGTGCCTTGTAGCAAGTTCAGGCTGATTCGTGCAGCTTCCATTGTTGGCATAATTAGCAAGTTTGCCGCCCCTTTTAACGGGCTATCTGGCATAATTTCATTACGTAAACTTTCAGAAAGTGCAACATCACAATGCATTTCCCCATCAATCACTAATTCAGGTGCTTTGTTACGCACTAATTGCAAGACATTACGCATTTTTAGCGCATTTTCATCATTTGCACTGCCATAATTGGAATGAGAAACTAACGCAACTTGCGGTTCAATACCAAAACGGCGTACTTCTGCCGCAGACATTAAGGTAATTTCAGCTAATTCTTCTGCGGTTGGATTTGGATTAACGAACGTATCAGCGATAAACAGGTTGCCTGTTGGCAACACCAAGCCATTTACGGTGGCGGGAATTGCGCCAGCTTTCACACCGGTAACATCTTTGATAGCGGCTAAGTGAGAAGCATAAGGCCCGACTAACCCACACAGCATTGCATCAGCTTTGCCGAGTTCTAATAGTACAGATCCAAGTGCGGTCGGATTATGTAACATTTTTCGTTTCGCACCAGCGGGTGTCATTCCTTGGCGTTTCAGTTTGTCGTGATAACGTTGCCAACATTCTTCATAATAAGGGTTATTTTCAATGTCGATGACCTCAAAATCACGCCCAATTTCAAGGTGCAAACCGAGTTGCTTGATTTTTTCTTCAATAATGTGTGTACGCCCTAATAGCACAGGTTGCGCAATCCCTAATGTAGCAATTTCTTGCACCGCGTGTAGTACGCGAGTTTCTTCACCATCCGTCAGCAAGACCCGTTTTTTATCTTGTTTTGCTTGGGCAAATACAGGTTTCATAAATAAATTTGTTTTATACACAAACTGCGTGAGCTTTTCTAAATAAGCATCAAAATCCTCAATAGGACGAGTTGCCACCCCACTTTCCATTGCCGCTTTTGCGACCGCTGGGGCGATTTTTACGATAAGACGTGGATCGAAAGGTTTTGGGATCAGATAATCTGGACCAAAAGACACTTCTGTCCCCCCATATGCGGAGGTAACCACTTCGCTTTGTTCGGCAAGTGCAAGATCCGCAATGGCATAAACCGCAGCCAATTTCATTTCTTCATTAATGGTGGTTGCACTCACATCTAATGCCCCACGGAAAATGAAGGGGAAGCAAAGTACGTTATTTACTTGGTTTGGATAGTCAGAACGTCCCGTACAGACGATCGCATCTGGGCGAACTTGTTTCGCTAGAGGGGGTAAAATTTCAGGTTCAGGATTCGCTAAGGCAAGAATAAGCGGATTTGGTGCCATCATTTTTACCATTTCTTGGGTTAAGGCACCTGCGGCGGAACAACCAAGGAAAATATCGCAATTTGGCATTGCGTCTGCCAATGTTCGCGTGCCGTTGTCATCAATGGCATAACGTTTTTTGGTTTCATCCATTCGCTCATCACGCCCTTTGAAAATCACCCCTTTGGAATCACACACAGTGATATTTTCAGGTTTCATTCCAAGCGAAACAAGTAAGTTCAAGCAGGCAATAGACGCTGCCCCCGCACCTGAAGCCACTAATTTTACCTCTTCAATTTTTTTATTCACAATGCGTAAACCGTTAATGACTGCAGCAGCTGAAATAATCGCTGTACCGTGCTGATCATCGTGGAAAACGGGAATATTCATTCGTTCACGCAATTTTTGTTCAATATAAAAACATTCTGGGGCTTTGATGTCTTCAAGATTAATACCACCAAAAGTCGGTTCAAGTGCGGCAATAATTTCGACTAATTTATCGGGATCTTTTTCATCAATTTCAATATCAAACACATCTACGCCGGCAAACTTTTTAAATAGCACGCCTTTCCCTTCCATTACCGGTTTACCCGCTAACGCGCCAATGTTACCTAAGCCAAGTACCGCAGAACCATTAGAAATAACTGCTACAAGGTTACCGCGTGCGGTATATTTATAAGCCGCGGCGGGATCTTTTTCAATTTCTAAACAAGGTTCAGCCACACCGGGGGAATAAGCTAAGGCAAGATCCCGTTGGGTTGCAAGAGATTTTGTTGGCGTAACTTCAATTTTTCCCGGTTTTGGGAATTCGTGGAAATCAAGTGCTGCTTGACGTAGTTGTGCGTCCATAAAACCGTCCTTATAACAAGTTGAAAGTTTGTGAGAAAAATTTAACGCTATTATAGGCGAAAAAATCAGAAAATCTGTGATTTACAACACATTATTTACAATTCATTCACAAAATCAACCGCACTTTTGTTTTCGGTTCAACTAGGGTTTTATGCCGAGATGTTGTACAATATGCCGTTTTTATTAATGAGAAAATCACGCAATGAGATTAGATAAATTTTTAGCCGAGCAAACTGGGCTAACACGCTCTCAAGCCAATAAAGCCCTACGTCAAAGTGCGGTGCAAATTAACGGAAAAATTGAGAAAAGTGGCGCAACCAAAGTCAGTGCGGAAGATGAAATTTATTTTGAGGGTGAACGCCTTACTTGGTTTGAGGCGGGACATTACATTATGTTGAATAAACCGCAAGGCTATGTCTGTTCTAATGATGACGGTGATTATCCGACCATTTACCAATTCTTTGATTATCCCCTTGCGACTAAATTGCATAGTGCAGGACGACTAGATGTGGATACTACGGGGCTAGTGTTGCTCACCGATGATGGACAGTGGTCGCATCGTATTACTTCGCCTAAACATCATTGCGAGAAAACTTACCTTGTTACCCTTGCCGATCCTGTTGAAAATCATTACCAGCAAGCTTGTGCAGAAGGCATTTTATTACGTGGTGAGAAATCCCCAACCAAGCCCGCAAAACTTGAAATTATTGATGATTACAATGTCAATTTAACCTTAAGCGAGGGACGTTATCATCAAGTGAAGCGAATGTTTGCCGCCTTAGGTAATAAAGTGGTTGCGTTGCACCGCTGGAAAATTGGCGATGTGGTGCTAGATGAACAATTAGAAGAGGGGGAATACCGCCCTTTAACCGATGAAGAATTAGCGACCTTAAAATAAGGATAAAATTGTGAGTGAAAAAACGATACATAAACCCAGCTTTATTTTTATTTTGACTCTTGGGCTGCTTTCAATGCTGCCACCACTTGGGGTGGATATGTATTTGCCTGCTTTTTTGCGTATGTCGCAAGATTTGCACGTTAGCCCTGAAAAAATTCAACACACCCTCACCTTCTTTGCTTATGGTATGGCATCAGGGCAACTTTTCTGGGGGCCTGTGGGGGATAGCTATGGGCGTAAACCCGTTATTTTACTTGGTGTGATCGTGAGTGCCATTGCGGCTCTTATTCTTACGACCATTAATCAAATTGGTAGCTTCACGCTGTTGCGCTTTATGCAAGGCTTTTTTGGCGCTGCACCGGTGGTTTTAGTCGGGGCATTATTACGCGATTTATTTAGTAAAGATCAACTTTCTCGTACAATGTCAACGATTACGCTGGTATTTATGCTCGCCCCTTTAGTCGCCCCCATTATTGGTGGTTATCTTGTTACTTATTTTCATTGGCATTCCATTTTTTATGTTATTGCGGCGATGGGATTATTTAGCACATTGTTAGTGTTCTTTATTATTCCTGAAACCCATAAGAAAGAAAATCGTATTCCATTACGCCTAAACATTGTGGTGCGTAATTTTGTTAATTTATGGCGAAAAAAAGAAGTGCTAGGTTATATGTTTATGAGCGCCTTTGGTTTTGGTGGGTTATTTGCGTTCTTAACCGCAGGGTCGATTGTGTATATCGGTATTTATGGCATTCCAGAACAAAACTTTGGTTATTTCTTTATGTTGAACATTAGCGTGATGACCTTCGGTTCGTTCTTAAATGGACGTTTGGTTACCAAAGTTGGCACAGAAAAAATGTTACAAACAGGCTTAATCATTCAATTTATTGCGGCAATCTGGTTATTATTGGTGGTGTTTTTCGATCTTGGTTTTTGGTCAATGGCAATTGGTGTGGCATTATTTGTTGGACAGAACTCTTTAATTAGTTCCAATGCAATGGCGTCTATTTTAGAAAAATTCCCTGCAATGGCAGGAACGGCGAACTCAATGGTCGGAAGCGTACGTTTTGGCACAGGGGCTTGTGTGGGTTCACTTGTTGCATTGATGAAAATTGACAGTGCCGCCCCAATGCTTTTAACAATGGTGGGTTGCTCATTTTTCGCCGTAAGCTGTTATTATTTTCTCACTTATAAACGCCTATAATACCGTCTTTTCTGTTAGCCCTGACAAAATCGAACAATCAGGGCTATCATTTCCTTGGCAAGAACAATGCCAACGCTGTAATAAATCCAACATTTCTTGCAAGCTCGCAATTTTCTCTTTTAGCTCGATAATATGTTGCTCAGTAATCGCTTTCACTTCGCGACTTGTACGATTAGGATCGCGATTGAGCCTTAATAATTCGCGAATTTGTTGCAGTGAAAAGCCGACTTTACGGGCATTACTGATAAAGCGAAGTTGGTTTAAATCTTGCTCAGAATAAAAGCGATAACCTGATAAGGTACGTTGTGCCTCTGGCAATAACCCTGCTTTTTCATAATCCCGAATTTGCTTCGCGGACAATCCTGTTTTCTCGGCGGCTTGGCTGATGTTCATTTTTTATCCCATTTTGTTTGTAAGTTTTTGTAAAGAACTTTTCTACGTTTTATTTGACTAATCCCCTGATGATTTATCAATGATTTTCAAAACAAGGATATTATTCTTATGCTATTTTCACGGTTTAAATTAAAAAGTTCAACGCTTATTGCGCTCGTTGCTCTTTATTTTACTTGTGTACTTAATGTTGCATTTTATAAAAAAGTGTGGGCATTGCACCCATTTGTAGGACAGCCTGAAGACTATTTTCTTCTCACTGTGCCTTTTTTTATTTTTTTCACCCTCAATGCGGTATTTCAACTCATTGCCTTACCTATTTTACATAAAGTGATTATTCCACTTTTATTAATTATTAGTGCTGCCATTGGCTATCAAGCGTTATTTTATGATGTGCATTTTTCTACCGATATGCTTGAAAACGTCCTACAAACTACGCCTGCAGAAAGTGTTCGTATGCTCACTTGGCAATATCTCACTTGGATTGTCGTTTTTGGTGTGTTACCTGCCATATTATATATAATGACAAAAATTGACTACCGCACTTGGTGGAAAGAACTTGCGGTAAGATTAGGATTAATTGCTTTTTCAGGGATAGTCATTTTGGCGATCGCAAAAGGCTTTTATCAAGATTACGCGTCCTTTGTGCGTAATAATAAACCAGTAGTAAGTTTACTTGTGCCTTCAAACTTTATTAGTGCAGGTGTCAATGAAATTAAGCGTGTGCGTGAAGCTAATCGTCCTTATGTTAAAATTGGGTTAGATGCAAAACAAGATAAACCTGACGAATTTCAGCATCTTACTGTCATTGTTGTGGGGGAAACAACGCGGGCGCAAAATTGGGGATTAAATGGTTACGCACGGCAAACCACACCAAAACTCGCCGCACGCGGACAAGAGATTATCAATTTTAATTCTGTGTCTAGTTGTGGTACATCAACCGCGGTTTCTGTGCCTTGTATGTTCTCTTATTTAACCAAAGCCGACTACGATGGAGCAAAAGCACAAAAAATGGATAATTTGCTTGATGTATTACAACGTGCCGGTGTGAATATTTTCTGGTTAGAAAATAATAGTGATTGTAAAGGCGTCTGTTTACGCGTACCTAATGAAACCATTCAAGCTAATCAGCCGACATTAAAAAATTACTGTACGGAGGGCGAATGCTTAGATACCGTTATGTTTTCTGATATAGATAAGATTCTTGACCAAGCAGGTAAAGACGGTAAAGACACCGTATTAATTTTACATACTATTGGTAATCACGGTCCTACCTATTATGAACGTTATACCCCAGAATATCGACGTTTTACCCCAACCTGTGATACAAACCAAATTCAAAATTGTAGCAATCAAGAATTAGTGAATACTTATGATAATAGTATTTTATTTATTGATCATTTTCTTGATACGTTAATAGACAAGGTATCCAAACGTGATGATTTAGAAAGTGCGGTATATTATGTGTCCGATCACGGCGAATCACTTGGCGAAGACGGTATTTATCTACACGGCACACCTTATGCCATTGCGCCAATCTACCAAACGCGCGTCCCAATGATTTTCTGGTTTTCAGATAAATGGAAGAAAAATGAAGGCGTCGATTTAGACTGTCTACGTAACAATGCAAAGACAAAATCCTATTCTCACGATAATCTATTTAGCACCGTAATTGGAATGATGGATATGGATTTGAAAACAAACGTGTATCAAAAGGAATTAGACATTTTATCAAGTTGTAAAAAAGCACACGAATAAAAACATTCAAAAATAAAGTGCGGTGGAAAAATTGAGAAAATTTACACCGCACTTTAATTTGTGCTAATCAGCAATTATTTTTGGCTCAAATAATCCAACACGACTTGATGATGTTCCCCTGTTTTAAACTTCTCAAAGACCTTTTCGATTTTGCCTTGTTCATCAATTAAGAAGCTAATGCGATGAATGCCATCATAGGTTCTGCCCATAAATTTTTTCTCCCCCCATACGCCAAATTGCTCAGCTACTTTGTGATCTTCATCAGAGAGTAGAGTGAAATTCAAGGCTTTTTTCTCCACGAAATTGGCAAGCTTTTTCGGGCTATCAGGGCTGATGCCAAGAATGACAACATTTTGTTTTTCAAGTGCTGTTTTACTATCGCGTAAGCCACAAGCTTGGGTCGTACAACCGGGGGTAAGGGCTTTCGGATAAAAATAAACCAGCACTTTTTTGCCTTTAAAATCGCTAAGTGAAACAGGTTGTTCATTTTGATCAAGTAAAGAAAAGTGTGGTGCAAAATCGCCCGCTTTTAATGTTTGCATCGTAAATATCCTTAAAAATGTGATGTGATTGAGAAAAAATGCAAAAAATCACTTGCAAAGTTGGGCTATTTTAGCGATCTTAAACAAACTTTTTCAAGCAAACTCAATAGAGATAACAAAAATAATTCGGAGGTCTTTATGTCAGCAACGAATCCTTTATTTTACGGGAGTATTACCGCGTTAATTACCCCAATGGACTTACACGGTGAAGTGGATTTTGAGGCATTAGAAAAATTGGTTGAATACCATATTGCAGCGGGAACACACGGGATTGTGTCAGTGGGAACAACAGGGGAATCAGCGACATTAAGCATAGAGGAAAACGTTAAAACCATTTTAAAGACCGTTGAATTTGCCAAGGGACGTATTCCAGTAATTGCAGGGACTGGGGCAAATGCCACGAGTGAAGCAATCACAATGACAAAATTATTAAACGGCAGCGGCGTTGCAGGGTGTTTGTCTGTTGTGCCTTATTACAACAAACCAACGCAAGAAGGAATGTATCAACATTTTAAAGCCATTGCAGAATGCACCGATTTACCGCAAATTTTATATAACGTACCGGGACGCACAGGCAGTGATTTGCAACCTGAAACCGTGGGACGTTTAGCACAAATTGACAATATTGTGGCGATTAAAGAAGCAACGGGTGATGTGAGCCGTGTGGCGAAAATTAAACAACTTGCTGGTGAGGATTTCATCGTGTTAAGTGGGGATGATGCTACGGGCTTGGAAAGTATGAAAGCGGGTGGTGAAGGGGTGATCTCGGTAACCAACAACGTTGCAGCTGAAGAGATGGCGAAAATGTGTGAGCTTGCTTTGGCAGGAAAATTTGATGAGGCGGAAGTGATCAATCAACGTTTAATGGCGTTACATAAAGATCTTTTCATTGAATCTAATCCTATTCCCGTGAAATGGGCAGCGTATAAATTAGGCTTAATTCCTGAGTTAGTGCTACGTTTACCACTGACGACATTAAGTGAAACGGCACAACCAAAAGTGCTTGAAGCCTTGAAAATCGCAGGCTTAGTTTAATTCTTTTATTGAATAACAGAGGGGCGTTGAGCAGTCAATGCCCCTTAAACTTTTCGGCATTCTGGTTGTCAAAACAGGCAATGAAATTTGTTTAATCTTGAGGATACATTGATGAAAAAGTGGTTATTAAGCACACCAATTCTAATGACACTCGTGGCTTGTTCTGCAAGCAATGAAAGTAAACAGCAAGCGAATGATAACTTTGAAAAATATGCGCAGCAACAAGTGAGTTTTGCGCCCTTAGCAAGCGGTGGCGTAAATTTACCAGCACAGGATAACACTTATGCGTTGCCACAGCTTAATCAACAAGCACATCAAAAAGTAGATATTCGTCCACCAAGCACGCCGATTGCAATGATTAATAATTCTATTGCGCAGTTTGATGGTGAGCGTGCTTTGATTGCGTATCCTTCTTCAAAAGAGGCGGTTTATAGCTTAAACCAAGTAGCGCGTTTATTAAAAGAACAAGGCATTCATTACCAATATCAAGACAATCGTATTGAAACTAATTGGGCGGCAACGGGGCGTGCTGATGACATTGGTGATACACAAATTCGTTATTTGATCGAACAAGTGCAATATCAAGGCACAAGTGCTTTAGTTGTGTCTATTTTGCAAATGAAGCGAGATAATATTATTTTCACCCCAACAATGGCACAAAAGCAACGTTACACCTCTGATCGTTTAAACCAATTGATTGGTGAGTTAAACCGCGCTTATCGTAAACAGCAAAATGAATTAAATAGCACGGCGATCACGCCAATCCAAACGCAATTAACCACCGATATAAATGGGCGTACCGCATTAGCATTAAATGCCCCTTTTAAGCAAGCGTGGCAACGTTTGCGTGGCGCGTTAAATCAAGTAGGATTTGAAACTTCGTCAGAAAATCCGGGGCGTGGCTATCGTGAATTAAAATATCGTCCGTTAGAAAAAACAGAATGGGCAAGATTTGGTGTGGCTGCACCTGAATTAGAAAAAGGCAAGTATGCTATGCAACTTGCTGATTTAGGCAGACAAAGTGCGGTGGTGATTACAGATGAAGATGGCAATGCCCTTTCAGGTAATCAAGCACAGTCTATTTACCAAGCTTTACAAGCTATTTTCGCGAAATAAAGTCTCGTCAAAAATATATTTGATGAGCAGGGCGAGCCAGTATGTTCGCCCTTCGTTTTAATCTCTTAATCCGCAAAAATAAAGTGCGGTCTTTTTTTATCAAATTTTTAAGGGCAAACTGATGCTGAGTTATCGTCATAGCTTCCACGCAGGCAACTTTGCCGATGTGCTAAAACATATCGTGCAAATACTGATTATTGAAAGTCTGCAACAAAAAGACAAAGGCTTTTATTATTTAGACACCCACGCAGGTGTCGGGCATTATCGTTTATTCGGTAATGAAGCTGAAAAAACAGGGGAATATAAAGAGGGGATCGCACGTTTGTGGGAGCAAGCAGAAATGCCAGAAGAAGTGGCACGTTATGTTGCCCTTATCAAAAAGCTGAATTATGGCGGCAAATCGCTACGTTATTACGCGGGATCATCGCTTATCGCCGCACATTTATTGCGTCCACAAGATCGTGCGTTATTAACCGAGCTTCATCCCGCGGATTTCCCATTATTACGCAATAATTTCAAACAATTCGACAATGTGACCACTAAGCGTGATAACGGTTTTCAGCAAATTAAAGCCACACTGCCACCAAAAGAAAGACGTGGGTTTATTTTGATTGATCCCCCTTATGAATTAAAAGAGGATTATGATTTGGTGGTCAATGCCATTGAAGAAGGGGTAAAACGTTTTGCCACAGGCATCTATGCGATTTGGTATCCCGTGGTGTTACGCCAGCAAACAAAACGTATGATCAAAGGCTTAGAAAACACGGGCATTCGTAAAATTCTGCAAATTGAAATGGCTGTGCGCCCTGATTCAGACCAACGTGGAATGACCGCAAGCGGAATGATTGTGATAAATCCCCCTTGGCAATTAGAAGCCCAAATGAAAAAAATTCTGCCTTACCTTACTAAAACACTTGTTCCAGAAGGCACGGGAAGTTGGTCGGTGAAATGGATCACACCAGAGTAAGAATTTACCGATTGGATTAATTAGTCGCTTTGCGTCCGATTTTTCGGCAAAATACGCGCAGATTTATGATGGGCTTTTTTATCTTTCACAGCCCAATTTAGCAATTTAGGGAGTTAATAAAATGACAAAACATTATGATTATATCGCCATTGGTGGCGGAAGTGGCGGTATCGCCTCCATTAACCGTGCAGCAAGCTATGGAAAAAAATGTGCCATTATTGAAGCAAAAGAACTTGGCGGAACCTGTGTAAACGTGGGCTGTGTGCCAAAAAAAGTGATGTGGTATGGGGCGCAAGTGGCAGAAGCCATCAATCTATATGCCCCTGATTATGGCTTTGATGTTGCGGTAAATCATTTTGATTTCAGTAAGTTAGTGGAAAATCGTCAGGCTTATATTGGACGCATTCACAACTCTTACAATAATGTCTTAGCTAAAAATAATGTGGATGTGATCAAAGGCTTCGCCAAATTTGTTGATGCGCATACTGTCGAAGTGAATGGCGAGAAAATCAGTGCTGATCATATTTTAATCGCAACAGGAGCTTACCCTGCGCGTCCTGACATTAACGGCGCAGAATACGGGATTGATTCTGACGGGGTATTTGAATTAGACGCCTTACCAAAATCCGTCGCCGTGGTAGGCGCGGGCTATATCGCGGTGGAATTAGCGGGCGTGTTAAATAGCCTTGGCGTGGACACCCACTTATTCGTGCGTAAACAAAGCCCATTGCGTAGTTTTGACCCGCTAATCGTCGAAACCCTTGTGGAAGTGATGGCGCAAGATGGCATTCACTTACACACTCACGCCATTCCAAAAGAAGTGGTGAAAAATGCTGACGGTTCTTTCACCTTAAAATTAGAAGATGGACGTGAGCAAACGGTTGAAAAAGTGATTTGGGCGATTGGTCGCAAGCCAAATACGGCGAATATCAACCTTGCTGTGGCAGGCGTGGAAACCAATGACAAAGGTTTTATCAAAGTCGATAAATATCAAAATACCAATGTGAAAGGAATTTATGCCGTAGGCGATATTATCGAAGGTGGTATTGAACTTACGCCTGTTGCGGTTGCTGCAGGTCGTCGTTTGTCTGAGCGTTTATTTAACAATAAACCAAACGAACATTTAGATTATAATCTCGTGCCAACCGTGGTATTCAGCCACCCACCAATCGGTACTGTGGGATTAACTGAACCACAAGCCATTGAGCAATATGGCGCAGAAAATGTGAAAGTGTATAAATCCTCATTTACACCAATGTACAGCGCGGTAACTCAGCATCGCCAGCCTTGCCGAATGAAATTAGTTTGCGTCGGCAAAGATGAAAAAATTGTCGGCTTACACGGCATTGGTTTTGGGGTAGATGAAATGATCCAAGGCTTTGCCGTTGCAATTAAAATGGGAGCAACCAAAGCGGATTTTGATAATACTGTTGCTATTCACCCAACGGGTTCAGAAGAATTTGTAACGATGCGTTAATCTTCAGTGCGGTATAAATTTTCATCATTTTTAGTTAATCCAACCTTTCGCGGTTGGATTTTTTATTTCTTCAAGCATAAATTGAATGTTTTTTATTCTTTTTCTTGTCAGAAAAGCGAAAAAATAAAATTTGTGTGAAAAAATGACCGCACTTTTAATTTGAATGGAGTACACTGAAAGAAATCTGATTAGCATAGTTGATGTGACGAACTTGAACTTTGCTAAATTGCCCCAATATGGAAGAGTAATTTCGAGTTTTATAGGAAAGAGAGAAAATATGAACGCCAGACGAACAAAACAAAAAACCATACCTGTTTTACCATTACGAGATGTGGTGGTTTTTCCTTATATGGTGATGCCATTGTTTGTGGGACGCGAAAAATCCATCGCAAGTCTTGAAGAGGCAATGGAAAACGGCAAACAATTATTATTAGTTTCACAAAAAGCAGCCGAGTTAGAACAGCCTACTGTGGATGATGTGTATGATGTAGGAACGGTGGCAAATATTATTCAATTATTGAATTTGCCAGACGGCACGGTAAAAGTGCTGGTGGAAGGTCAGCAACGGGCTAAGATTTCCCATTTAGAAGATAATGGGCGTTTTTTCGAGGCAAAAATTGCCTTAATGGATACCCAATTTGGCGATGAAACAGAATTGGAAGTGATACAGAATATCACGTTAGAAGAGTTTGAAAAATACATTGAACTCAACAAAAAAGTCCAGCCAGATGTGCTTTCAGCCTTAAAAAGTATTGCTGATCCAGAACGTTTAAGCGACACAATGGCAGCCCATATGCCTGTTCCTGTAGCGCGTAAGCAGGACGTATTGAGCATTGCAAATGTCACAGAGCGTTTTGAATATTTGCTCGGTTTAATGATTAACGAAGCGGGCATTTTAGAAGTCGAGAAGCGTATTCGTGGGCGCGTGAAAAAACAAATGGAAAAAAGCCAGCGCGATTACTATCTTAACGAACAGATCAAAGCCATTCAAAAAGAACTCGGCGAAACAGATAGCACGCTGGATGAAGTCGAACAACTGCGCCAAAAAGTAGAAGATGCCAAAATGCCGAAAGAGGCAAAAGAAAAAGTGGAAGCCGAGTTGCAGAAGCTGAAAATGATGTCGCCAATGTCAGCCGAAGCGACGGTGGTGCGTAGCTACATTGACTGGATGCTACAAGTACCGTGGCATAAACGTAGCAAAGTAAAAAAAGATATTGTCAAAGCACAAGAAATCCTTGATGCGGATCACTACGGCTTAGAACGTGTGAAAGATCGCATTTTGGAATATTTAGCGGTTCAAAGTCGTTTAAATCAACTTAAAGGCCCTATTCTTTGTTTAGTTGGGCCACCGGGAGTAGGGAAAACTTCTCTAGGGCAATCTATTGCAAATGCGACTGGGCGGAAGTATGTTCGTATGGCACTCGGTGGCGTGCGCGACGAAGCCGAAATTCGTGGGCATCGTAAAACCTACATCGGTTCATTGCCGGGTAAATTGATCCAAAAAATGGCAAAAGTAGGGGTGAAAAATCCGCTCTTTTTACTTGATGAGATTGATAAAATGGCATCAGATATGCGCGGCGATCCGGCTTCCGCACTGCTAGAAGTGCTTGATCCGGAGCAGAACGCGAACTTTAACGATCATTATTTAGAAGTTGATTATGATCTGTCTGATGTTATGTTTGTGGCAACATCAAATTCAATGAATATTCCGGGACCATTGCTTGATCGTATGGAAGTGATTCGTTTGTCGGGTTATACAGAAGACGAAAAACTCAATATTGCGACACGCCATTTGCTTAACAAACAAATTGAGCGTAATGGCTTGAAGAAAAGTGAATTAAAGATCGAAGAAAGTGCCATTTTAGATATTATCCGCTATTACACTCGTGAAGCGGGCGTGCGTGGACTTGAACGTGAGATTTCTAAAATCTGCCGTAAAGCGGTGAAAAATTTATTGCTGAATCCAAAATTAAAATCGATCACCGTAAACAGCGATAATCTTGATGAATATTTAGGTGTAAAACGCTTTGAGTTTGGTCGTGCTGATACACAAAACCGCGTGGGGGAAGTTACCGGCTTGGCGTGGACACAAGTGGGCGGTGATTTGCTTACCATTGAAGCCACTTCGGTTATTGGGAAAGGCAAATTAACTTACACGGGATCACTTGGCGATGTGATGAAAGAATCAATCCAAGCGGCGATGACTGTTGTGCGTTCTCGTGCCGAAAAATTAGGGATTGCCTCTGATTTCCACGAAAAACGTGATATTCATATTCACGTTCCAGATGGTGCAACGCCAAAAGATGGACCAAGTGCCGGGATCGCAATGTGTACCGCATTAGTTTCTTGCTTAACGGGGAATCCTGTGAAGTCTGAAGTGGCAATGACGGGAGAAATCAGCTTGCGTGGTAAAGTGTTACCTATTGGTGGTTTGAAGGAAAAATTACTTGCTGCACATCGTGGCGGGATTAAAACCGTGATTATTCCAAAAGACAATGTGAAAGATTTGGAAGAAATTCCAGATAATGCGAAAAATAGCTTGGATATTCGAGCCGTGGAAACCATTGATGAAGTATTAAGCATTGCTTTAGAAAATCCACCTGAAGGGGTTGATTTTGCTCACTTAATTGCAAAAGAAGAAAAAACAACGCCACGCCGTAAAAGTAAACGTGCAGAAAGTGCGGTGAATTAATTGCCTATTTTTTAATGATAAAGTCGGTAAAGTGCAATCTTTGCCGACTTTTTTATTTTTATACTGGTAATCAAAGCGCTTTCGATTATAATTCTTAAAATTTGTCTTAATCTTACCTTTAAGGATAACGTCAATGTTAATGGAAAAACTCAGTGATGCGTCAAACAGCATCTTGTGGAAGATCATTTTCGCCCTAATTGTGGTGTCATTTGTCTTAAGTGGTGTAGCAGGCTATATGTTTACACGCGTTGATACCTCGGCGGCGAAAGTGAATGGGGAAGAAATTTCACAACAAACTTTCTTAGAACAATATAATCAAGAATATCAACGCTTTAGTGAACAACTGGGGGCGCAATTTACCGCAGTCGCGGATTCCCCTGAATTTGTTAATGGCTTACGTAGATCGGTTTTAGATCGTTTAATCGATCAAGAATTATTGCGTCAATATGCAGCAGAATTAAAACTTGATGTGAGTGATAGCCAAATTCAACAAGCCATTGTGACCAGCCCAATTTTTCAAAAGGATGGCAAATTTGATAATGCACTTTATCAACAAATGCTATCAGCCAACGGGTTAAGCGGTAATCAATATGCTCAGTATTTACGTCAAGGTTTAACCTTGCAGCAACTTAATGACGGAATTGCACGTTCCGCGTTTACCGTACCTAGCCAAAATGCACGTTTAGCACAACTCTTTTTCCAACAACGGGATGTGCGTTTAGCGGAGTTTCCACTTGCCGCGACAATCGCACAACAACAAGTTAGCGAAGATGAAATTAGTGCTTACTACAATGCCAATAAAGGGGCATTTGCCGTACCTGAATTAGTGAAAGTGCAATATTTGGATTTAACTCACCAAGCAGCGGAAAAAAATGTGAAGGTGACGGATGTAGAAATTGCACAATATTATCAAGATAACAAAGCACAATATATGACTCAGCATTTAGCCCATATTCAGCTTCCAACAGAAAAAGAAGCACAGGCAGTTTATGCGGATTTACAAAAAGGCGAAAGCTTTGCTACTTTAGCAAAACTTTATTCTAGCGATAAAATTTCTGGCGCAAATGGCGGTGATTTGGATTGGGTTGTCGCAGGTATGATGCCACCACAATTTGAAGCCGCAGCCCGTGAGTTGAAAGTGGGGGAATATAGCCAACCGGTCAAAGTGGATAATGCTTACCATATTATCAAAGTAGAAGAAGAAAAATTCCTGCCATTAGCGCAAGTGAAAAACGATATTGCGGCGAAACTTCGCAATGAATTAAGCACGAAAGCGTTTTACGCAATGGAAAAACAAGCCAATGAGAAAGCCTTTGAACAACCCGATTCCTTACAAGCAGCCGCGCAAGCAGCAGGCGTAAATGTGCAAGAAACAGGTTATTTCTCACGCAATGATATTCCAGCAGCACTTAATTATGGCAATGTGGTCTCAGCGTTATTTGATTCTGAATTAACCCAAGGCGGAACAAACTCAGAAGCAATTAATGTGGGGGAACAACATTCTTTGATTGTTCGTGTGGTAGAACATAAACCAGAAGGAGTGAAAACGCTTGATGAGGCAAAAAATGACATTGCACAATACCTAAAACAGCAAAAAGCGGAAAAAATTGTGCTAGCTCAAGCTGAAAAAGTGGCACAGGCACTTAATGCAAATAACAATGCGGCTCTGCCAAATGGCATTCAATTTGGTGAGAAAACGCAATGGGTTTATGCTGAAAATAAAAATCCACAGCTGCGTGATGTGATTTTTGCAATGAAAAAAGCAACGGATAAACCTGTTTATGCTGCTGCGAAAAACGGCGATAACAGCGTTATAGTGATTGAACTAACGAATATTAAAGACGGGGAATTAACCCCTGAACAGCTTAAACAGTTTGATGCACAGCTAAACCAAGTACAACAAACAGAATTACAGCAAGCATTATTACAGGCGTTGCGCACAAAAGCAAAAATTGAAATTAATCAAGAATTTTTAACTCAGCAAGAATAATGCTGAATAGAAAATTGACTGCGGCAATTTGTGATGACAAATTGCCGCTTTTGTGTTGGTTTCTAAAAATTTGCTAGTTTTTCACCGCACTTTGTGGTATAAAGTGCGGCGTTATTTTGACTAGACTAGAAAGTCATTTTTATTTTAGGCAAAATAAGTTCAAACTTAATTTTTAATAATAAATCACACACATACCACAGGGATAAATCGGGGTGCCAAACGGTCGATTTATTTGGTATGTGGAGGCTAAACCCCAAAACAAAAGGAAAATTATTATGGCACAAGTTTCAATGCGCGAAATGCTACAAGCTGGCGTTCACTTCGGTCACCAAACTCGTTACTGGAACCCAAAAATGAAACCATTCATTTTCGGACCACGCAACGGTGTTCATATCATCAACCTTGAAAAAACCGTTCCAATGTTTAATGCTGCACTAGCAGAATTAACTCGTATTGCGGGCAACAACGGTAAAATCTTATTTGTTGGTACAAAACGTGCAGCAAGTGAAGCAGTGAAAGCAGCAGCATTAGACTGTCAGCAATATTATGTAAACCACCGTTGGTTAGGTGGTATGTTGACTAACTGGAAAACAGTGCGTCAATCAATCAAACGCTTAAAAGATTTAGAAACCCAATCTCAAGATGGTACTTTCGATAAATTAACTAAGAAAGAAGCATTAATGCGTAGCCGTGAGATGGAAAAACTTGAATTAAGCCTTGGTGGTATCAAAGATATGGCGGGTCTTCCTGATGCATTATTTGTTATCGGTGCAGATCACGAACACATCGCAATCAAAGAAGCAAATAATTTAGGAATTCCTGTATTTGCTGTAGTTGATACAAATTCTACACCTGATGGTGTTGATTTTGTTATCCCAGGTAACGATGATGCAGCGCGTGCAATTCAACTATATCTTGCAGCAGCAGCGGCAGCAGTAAAAGAAGGTCGCCAACAAGAAGTGGTAACCGAAGAAAAATTTGCTGAAGCAGAAGCGGCTGAATAATTCAGGTGAATGCGGCGAAAGCCCTTATTAATCACAACGATTAATTGGTTAGCAGGGGCTTATGTTCCCTGCTTTTTTACATAAGTGCGGTCAAAAATCGCACCAAATTTTGTGGATAGAGGATTTTAAAATGGCTGAAATTACAGCATCTTTAGTAAAAGAACTTCGTGATCGTACTGGCGCTGGTATGATGGAATGTAAAAAAGCGTTAGTAGAAGCAAATGGCGATATCGAATTAGCAATTGATAATATGCGTAAATCAGGTCAAGCAAAAGCGGCGAAAAAAGCAGGCCGTGTTGCAGCTGAAGGGGTTATTATCGCCCGTGTTGCTGGTGACTATGGTGTAATGATTGAAATGAACTGTGAAACTGACTTCGTAGCTAAAGATGCAGGTTTCTTAGGTTTAGCGAATGAAGTTGCAGATTACGCATTAAACAACAAAGGCGTTACAATCGAAGCGTTACAAGCTGAATTTGAAGAAAAACGTGCAGCATTAGTTGCAAAAATCGGTGAGAATATGACAATCCGCCGTGTTGGTTCAGTGCAAGCGCCTGTAATAGGTTCATACTTACATGGTGCGAAAATTGGCGTATTAGTGGGTGCTGCAAACGCTGATGAAGAATTAGTAAAACACGTTGCAATGCACGTTGCAGCAAGTCGTCCAGAATATGTTAACCCAAGTGATGTACCTGCAGACGTAGTAGAGCACGAGCGTCAAATCCAAGTGGATATCGCAATGCAATCAGGTAAACCACGTGAAATCGCTGAGAAAATGGTTGAAGGCCGTATGAAGAAATTCACAGGTGAAGTTTCTTTAACAGGTCAACCATTCGTAATGGATCCATCTAAATCCGTTGGCGATCTATTAAAAGAAAAAGGCGCAGAAGTTGTTTCATTCTTACGCTTTGAAGTAGGTGAAGGTATCGAAAAAGTAGAAACTGACTTCGCCGCAGAAGTTGCAGCAATGACTAAATAATTATTGCTGAGAACAGAAAAAGCAGATCTTTGTTGGATCTGCTTTTTTATTGTCATTCATTAGATCTATGTGATAAAAATTCTACTTGATGTTTATATATCAATCATTTTATCTTTGAATAAAAAAATCAAATATCCCATTTTCAGCTTAAAATAATACCACCCATCACTTTGCTTTATCCTCCCTATCTTCTTTATTTTACGCTCCTTGTTTGATGTTTTAGTGGTGATCTTAACAAGATAAGATTTTTATTTTATGTGATTTTTTATTCAAATTATTTGATTAAATATTTACTTTGGCTTATGCTAACCCACATTTCTAGCATTGAATTTAAGGATCGCAAATGAACACTTATAATAGACAAATTTTTGATGAGGTGATGATACAGAATTATGTTCCCGCAGAGTTTATTCCAGTGAAGGGAAAGGGAAGCAGAGTTTGGGATCAACAAGGGCGAGAATATATTGATTTTACAAGTGGTATTGCGGTGAATGCGTTGGGGCATTGCCCTGATGAGATTGTGGCAGTATTAAAAGAGCAAGGTGAAACACTGTGGCATTCTAGCAACTGGTTCACCAGTGAGCCAACGTTGGCATTAGCAACAAAATTGGTACAGAAAACCTTTGCTGAGCGCGTAATGTTTGTTAATTCTGGGGCGGAAGCTAATGAGGCTGCACTGAAATTGGCTCGCCGTTATGCGGTAGATCATTTTGGGGCGCAGAAAAGTAAAATTATTGCGTTTAAACAAAGCTTTCACGGTCGTACATTATTCACGGTGAGTGTTGGTGGGCAAGCAAAATATTCTGACGGCTTTGGGCCGAAACCGGCTGATATCATTCACGTCCCCTTTAATGATCTTGCAGCAGTGAAAGCCATCATTGATGATCATACTTGCGCAGTGATAGTTGAGCCGATTCAAGGCGAAGGCGGGGTGAAACCTGCTGATCCTGCATTCTTACAAGGTTTACGTCAGCTTTGTGATGAGAATAATGCCTTGCTGATTTTTGATGAGGTGCAAACAGGCTTATCGCGTACAGGTTATTTTTATGCCTATATGAAATATGGTGTGGTGCCTGATATTCTGACCTCTGCTAAAGCGTTGGGTAATGGCTTTCCGATTGGTGCGATGCTGACGACGGATAAGATTGCGAAAAGCTTTTCTGTTGGCGTACACGGCACCACTTTTGGCGGTAATCCTCTTGCTTGTGCCGTAGCATCAAAGGTGGTGGATGTGCTTTCTGATGAGAAATTCTTAGCAAAAATTCACCGCACTTCTGAGCGCTTTATGCAGAAGTTAAATGAGATAAATCAAGATCTCAATCTATTTAGTGAGATTCGCGGTGCAGGTTTATTGATTGGGGCAGAGCTGAATGCGAAATATCGTGGTAAAGCCAGTGAATTTGTGAAAAGTGCGGCTGAAAATGGACTAATGATTTTAGTCGCCGGTCCCGATGTTTTGCGTTTTGCACCAGCCTTGAATATTGATGAAGAAGCATTACAAGAAGGGTTTGTACGCTTAGAAAAAACCTTAGGCAAATTTTTATAATAGATTAAATAGCAAAGAAAAACCTCGTATTAAACGAGGTTTTTTTAATCGATTTACGAACGTTTCATAATTTCAAAAAACTCTTCGTTAGTTTTGGCAACGGCGAGCTTATCAATAAGGAATTCCATTGCTTCCACTTCACCCATTGGGTTAAGGATTTTGCGTAGAATCCACATTTTTTGTAGTTCATCAGGGGTAGTGAGTAAGTCTTCTTTACGTGTACCTGAACGGTTAAAGTCAATGGCTGGGAAGACGCGTTTTTCAGCAATTTTACGTGAAAGATGTAACTCCATATTCCCCGTTCCTTTAAATTCTTCAAAGATCACTTCGTCCATTTTTGACCCTGTATCCACAAGTGCGGTCGCGATAATGGTTAAACTTCCCCCTTCTTCTACATTACGGGCCGCACCGAAGAAACGTTTTGGGCGATGTAATGCGTTGGCATCTACACCACCAGAAAGAATCTTACCTGAAGCTGGTGTTACGGTGTTATAAGCTCGGGCAAGGCGAGTGATACTATCTAATAAAATCACCACATCTTTTTTGTGTTCGACCAAGCGTTTTGCTTTTTCGATAACCATTTCAGCTACCTGAACGTGGCGAGAAGCGGGTTCATCGAAGGTTGACGCAATCACTTCACCTTTTACTGAACGTTGCATTTCAGTTACTTCTTCTGGACGTTCGTCAATTAATAAAACGATAAGCTCACACTCTGGATAGTTGTGAGTGATGCTTTGTGCAATGTTTTGTAGCAACATTGTTTTACCCGCTTTTGGTGGAGCAACGATTAAGCCACGTTGTCCTTTTCCAATCGGGGAGGCTAAATCTAAAATACGTGCGGTGAGATCTTCGGTTGAACCATTACCACGTTCCATTCTTAAACGAGAATTGGCGTGAAGTGGGGTTAAATTTTCAAATAAAATTTTGCTACGTGAAACTTCAGGTTTGTCATCATTTACTTGATCGACTTTTAGCAAGGCAAAATAACGTTCGCCTTCTTTTGGTGGACGAATTTTTCCCTCAATTTTATCCCCAGTTTGTAAGTTGAAACGGCGAATTTGGCTTGGAGAAACATAGATGTCGTCAGGACCTGCGAGGTAGGAGCTATCGGCGGAACGTAAGAAACCAAAACCATCTGGAAGGATTTCTAACACACCGCCACCGAAAATATCTTCACCGCTTTTAGCGTGTTGTTTTAGGATAGCGAAAACAATATCTTGTTTACGTAAACGAGCTAGATTTTCTAAACCCATTTGTTCTTCACCGAGTTTCACAAGATCAGAAACGGGCGTATTTTTTAGTTCTGTTAAATGCATAATAATTTGAAATGTTGGTTAGATTGGAAAATGAATTTTTATGAAGATGTTTGAATATTGAATGGGTGTAAAATTACCATTAAATGACGGTGATGTCTAGATAATAAAGGGATAAATAATAAAAAATTGTGGGAAAATCATTTAGTGATATTAATTCTAGTTAAGTGCGGTGAAAAATATTGAAATTTTCTACCGCACTTAATATATGCAGAAAATGCGAAAGTGTCTGTGAAATTATTTTACTAATTCCCCTTTTGCTTGTAAGTCTGCGTGGTAAGAAGAACGCACGAAAGGCCCACAGGCAGCGTGTTCAAAGCCCATTGCATTGGCTTTATCACGAAACGCATCAAATTCCTCAGGAGGAACATAGCGTGCCACAGGTAAATGATGTCGACTTGGTTGCAAATATTGTCCCAAGGTTAGCATTGTTACACCGTTAGTGCGTAAATCTTGCATCACTTGCAAAATTTCTTCGTTGGTTTCGCCTAAGCCGACCATTAAGCCTGATTTGGTTGGAATATCAGGGAACATTGCTTTAAATTCACGCAATAATTTAAGCGACCATTCATAATCTGCCCCTGGGCGGATATCACGATATAAGCGTGGTACATTTTCCAAGTTGTGGTTGAACACATCAGGCGGATTATCTTTTAATTTTTCAAGCGCCTGTTCAATACGTCCGCGGAAATCAGGTACAAGGATTTCAATTTTGATTCCGGGATTGAGCTGGCGGATTTCTTTCACGCATTCTGCAAAATGACCTGCACCGCGATCTGGTAGATCATCACGATCCACTGAGGTAATCACCACATAGCGCAATTTCATATCCTGAATTGTCTCTGCGAGTTTACGCGGTTCTTCTGGATCGGGTGGCAAAGGTTTACCGTGTGCCACATCACAAAATGGGCAGCGGCGGGTACAAATTGCGCCTAAGATCATAAAGGTCGCCGTGCCGTGGTTAAAACATTCGTGCAAGTTAGGGCAAGATGCCTCTTCACACACAGAATGCAAACCGTGGCGACGCATTCCATTTTTGATACTGTCAATTTTCGCTGAATTGGCTGGAAGTTTAATTTTCATCCACTCAGGCTTTTTTAATAAAGGCTGGTTGGGATCAATATTTTTTACTGGGATAATGGACGTTTTTGCAGCATCACGATATTTTACGCCACGTTCCATTTTAAAAGGAGTTGCCATTAATGATCCTATTTTTGTTAAGAATTTGTTACGGAATTATACCCTAATAATTGGGTGAAGTGTGTAACTAATTTGGGCGAAACCTTGTCTGGCTTAGCCTCACTGTGAGGGATAAAATCTGCCATTTGACACATTTCAAGCCCCGCATAACCACAAGGATTGATGTATAAGAAAGGCGTGAGATCCATATTAATATTTAGCGCGAGACCATGGAAGGAGCAACCTTTGCGAATACGTAATCCCAAAGAGCAGATTTTTTTCTCTGCGACATACACCCCGGGCGCATCGGCTTTAGGATAGCCTTCAATGCCATAATCTGCTAGCGTTTGCACGACGGATTGCTCAAGTGCGGTAACTAATTGGCGTACATTGAGATCTTTACCCTGTGCTTTCAGGCGTTTAATATCGATCAAGACATACATAATTTGCTGACCCAATCCGTGGTAAGTAATTTGCCCACCACGATCTGATTGCACCACTGGGATCGTACTTTGCTGTAATAAATGTTCTGGTTTTCCTGCGGAACCTTGGGTAAACACTGCTGGGTGCTGGACTAGCCAGATTTCATCTTGGGTATTTTCATCACGCTCATCAGTGAATTTCTGCATTTTATGCCAAATTTCTTGATAATCTTGTACGCCAAGTTGACGGATAATAATGGATTGGGTCATCGCCTTTGCCTTATTGTTTATGGATATTAAAGCACCATTCTTACGCCGTCAATTTTTGCAAGCTCGCTATAAAGCGTTTCCACTTGCTCAATATTTTCAGCCACAATATCCACAGAAATGGATTTGTATGTGCCTTTTCCACTGAGGTTTTCACGGGGATTATAATCCCCTTTAGCGTATTTTTGTACTACCGCAATCACATCATCTGCTAAATCGGAGCGATTTGCACCCACGACTTTAAAGGTGAAATGACAAGGGAACTCAAGAAGATCTTTAAGTTGCTTTTGTGGAATATCTTCAAGTTTTACGATTTTTTCTTGTTCTGCCATTTTTTATCCTCAAATTTGTTAAAAATTTAGACCGCACTTTGTTTAGTGCGGTCATTTGAGCTTTTAGATTGGGAAGATTTTGTGAATTTCAAGTTTAGCTAAATAAACTTTTTACGGTTAGTACTAACCAATCCCAGATTTTGCCGAAGAAACCGCCTTCTTCTACGTTATTCATTACTTGTAAATCCACTTTAGCAATATCTTTACCATCAAGCTGATAGGTGATTTTTCCCACGACTTGCCCTTTTGCTAACGGGGCTTCAAGGTATTTTTTATCTAAATCATAACGGGCTTTCACTTCCGCTTGGCGACCTTTTGGCAAGGTGATAAATTGATCTTGCAAGACGCCAAGTTGCACTTTGCTATTATCGCCATAATAAACGCTTTGCTCGGAAACGGCTTGGTTGGCCTCTAATGTTTTAAAGGTTTCAAAGTTAGCAAATCCCCATTGTAATAATTTTTTGCTTTCAATTTCACGGCCTTTGTAAGTTGGTACGCCCATTACAACAGAAATTAAACGCATATTGCCGTTGCCTAATGCCGAAGCCACAAGGTTATAGCCTGCTTTGTCGGTATGTCCTGTTTTCATACCATCCACGTGTAATGTTTTATCCCACAATAAGCCATTGCGATTTGGCTGGCGAATTTTATTGAAGGTAAATTCTTTTTCCGCATAGATTTTATATTCTTCAGGTAAATCACGAATGATATGCGCGCCAATTAATGCCATATCACGCGCTGAAGAATATTGATTTTCATCATCTAAACCGTGTACAGTGGTGAAATGGGTGTTTTTCAAGCCAAACTGTTCCACATAGTTATTCATCGCATTAATAAAATTCTGCGTAGATCCTGAAACGTGTTCCGCCATCGCCACACAAGCATCATTACCTGAGACCACAATAATGCCTTTATTTAAGTCAGCCACAGAAACCTGTTGATTTAAATTTAAAAACATTTTTGATGAGCCGGGGAAATTTTTCCCCCACGCACTTTCACCGATAGTCACAATATCGTTATTATGAATTTTTCCTTGTTTTAAGGCATCGCCCACCACATAGCTTGTCATCATTTTTGTGAGGGAAGCAGGATATTGACGTTGATCTGGATTCAATGCTGCTAACACCGCACCAGAATTATAATCCATCAAAATATAGGTTTGCGCATTGAGCTGTGGCGCTGCAATGCCATATTGAATCTCTTCGGCGAAGAGATTTTGGCTCGCGCATAATGTGGCGGTGATAAGTGCTACTTTTGTTTTTTTTAGCATAGATTTAAACATCATTCATTACGTCCTAAATAGAGTTAAATTTATTTTTGGTGATAAATAATCAGTGGTTTTGTTCCATTCAATTTATGTAGTTTAGCTTTTAATTGTTGCGCTTCGCTTTTGGTTTTGAATGGTCCAAATAAAATACTGTGCGATTGTTTATTTGAACTAATTTTGGTTTTGACTTTTAAGCGTTTTGCTTGTTTCACCATTTGTATCGCTTGTTTATAGGTTAAGTTTAGCATTTTTACGTGATAACCTGAAAAATGTGTCTCAGAAAGCACCGCACTTTGTTCCGGCGATAAGTCTAAACGTTTTGTAGCCTCGGGGGTTTTCGCCATTTTAGCAAGGGTATGGGTTCCCGCGCCAAGAATTTTTCCTTTCGCGCTAACGTGTAACGCTTCAACACGAACCTGTCCGACACCGCGATGAATAATCCCGAGTTCTTTTGCCGCAACACGGGAAAGATCGATAATTCTTCCTTTTACAAAAGGGCCTCGATCGTTAATTTTTACGATCACTTTTCTGCCATTACGTAAATTGGTTACTAACGCGTAAGAGTTTAGCGGTAAGGTCTTATGTGCTGCGGTATAACGATTAGGATCATAATATTCCCCATTAGAGGTTTTACGCCCTGAAAATTTTTGATGGTAGTAACTTGCGCCCCCTGTTTTGGAATAATGTTTTGCTGTACTAGGATGTTTGGTGGTATAACTGACGCCATTTACCACATAGGTATAGGTTTTATCCGCCATTTTTTGGTGGATCAGGTTAGGGCCTTTTACCCCATACAATTTTTGCGTTTCAGCATAGCCATTTACACTCGCTAATAGGAGTAAAAACGCCATACTGAGTCTAATTACTGGTGTTAATTTCATTTTGGTTATTCACTTTAATCGAAATTTTGATGGAATACAGGTTAAGAACAACAAATTCTTATTTAGTTCCCCTAAAAAAATGTTCTTTATGGCTATGAATGGACATAATTAAACCGAACCCTGCCATTAAGGTGACAAAAGACGTTCCACCATAGCTTACTAAAGGTAATGGCACGCCTACGACAGGTAAAATGCCACTGACCATACCGATATTGACAAAAACATAAACAAAAAAGATCAGCGTTAATGCCCCAACAAGAGTACGCCCGAAAGCATTTTGTGCTTCCACACCAATCACTAAGCCTCTTGCTACAATAAATAAATAAAGACACATCAAAATGGCAAAACCAATCATTCCGTGTTCTTCACTCAATACTGCAAAGATAAAATCCGTATGAGGTTCAGGAAGAAATTCTAACTGCGATTGTGTCCCTTGCATCCAACCTTTTCCCCAAATTCCACCTGATCCAATGGCTATTTTCGACTGCAAAATATGATAACCCGCGCCAAGGGGATCTTTTTCAGGATCAAGCAAGGTTAGTACCCTTGTCCGTTGATAATCGTGCATAAGATAAAACCACATAATGGGAATAAAACCAGCCAGCCCAATGACCGCAATTAAAATCAGCCACCAACTCATTCCAGCAAGAAATACAACAAAAATACCAGAGGCACTGACCAAAATAGAGGTGCCTAAATCGGGCTGAATAGCCACTAATAGAGTAGGCACAATAATAATAAATAAGGCGATAAATGTGTGTTTTAATGTTGGTGGAAGTGGGCGTTGCCCCAAATAGACCGCCACCATTAATGGTACAGCGAGTTTAACAATTTCGGAGGGTTGAAAACGGAACAAGCCGAGATCTAACCAACGTTGTGCGCCCTTACTGGTTGTTCCTACCAAATCTACCAAAATCAGTAACACAATACCAATGCCAAATAAATAAGGGGCAATCCCTTGATAAAAGCGTGGAGAAAATTGTGCCATCACAAACATCACCACAAAGCCCAAGACAACTTGAATGATGCGGTTACGGAACATTATTTCATTGCCGCCAGAAGCACTGTATAGCACTAATAGCCCATAGGCTGAAATAATAACCAGACCGATAAATAGCCAGAAATCAATGTGCAAACGCTGCCACAAGTTGAGCCAGATTTTCTTTTCACTCATTATTCTGTTTCCTCTTGCTGGGGTTGAGGGGCGTTCTGTTTATTTTCCATTTGACTGACTTGCGGAAGACGTTGATTAAGATAATAATCCATAATCTTTCTTACCACAGGACCGGCGTTGCTACCGCCCCCCCCAGCATTTTCTAAAATAACAGCCACAACCATTTGAGGTTTTTCATAAGGCGCATAACCGATGAACCACGCGTGATCGTGTAATTCTTTACTAAGGGATTTCGCATTATAGGTTTGATTTTCTTTTAAGCTAAAAACCTGTGCGGTGCCTGATTTCCCAGCAACGTGATAGTTCGTCCCTACAAATGCCTTACGCCCCGTCCCATTGCTTGCATTAATCACGTTATACATACCGCGTTTTGCTTGCGCCCAATAACTCTCATTTGCGTCAATATCAGGATACAGCAAGGGATCTTTATAAGGCTCAAAAAAAGAGCCTTCTACCCCTTTCATTAAGTGCGGTGTATTTACCTTGCCATTATTAATCAGTACGGCTAGCGCTTTTGCTACTTGCAATGGTGTTGCAGTCCAATAACCTTGCCCAATGCCGACGGAAATGGTATCGCCTTGTAACCAAGGCTTTTTATAACGTTTTTGTTTCCATTCGCGAGAGGGCATAATCGCCGAGGTTTCTTCACGAATATCAATCCCTGTTGGCATCCCAAAGCCAAAGGCTTTCATCCAACCGGAAAGTTTATCAATGCCCATATTGTAAGCGAGCTGATAAAAATAGGTATCAGAAGATTCAGTAATTGCCTTGTTGAGATCGGTGTAGCCGTGACCAGATTTTTTCCAATCGCGGAAGCGTTTGGTGCTATTAGGCAACATCCAATAGCCCGGATCAAATACCGTGGTACTTGGTGTAATGACATTTTCTTGCAAACCCGCGACAGCAATAAAAGGTTTTACGGTGGAAGCCGGCGGATAAGCCCCTTGTGTAACACGACTATAAAGTGGGCGTGTTGGATCTTCAAGCAGACGTTTATAATCCTTACCCGAAATGCCATCGACAAATAAATTATTATCATAGCTTGGCGTAGAAACCATCGCTAAAATGCTGCTATCTTTTGGATCTAACACAACAACAGCGCCCTTATATCCAGACAGCAGATCCGTGATATAACGTTGCAATTCTAAATCAATGGTGAGATGAATGCTTTTCCCCGCCACCGCAGGTTGCTCACGCAATTTACGAATCACTTTACCACGGTTATTGATTTCCACTTCTTCAAAGCCTACTTCGCCGTGTAATTGTTCTTCATAATAGCGTTCGATACCGAGTTTGCCGATATTGTGCGAGCCAGCATAATTGGCGTATTTCTCTTCTTTTTTTAGGCGTTCTACATCTTTATCATTAATTTTTGCCACATAACCCAAAATATGCGTGAGGGGTTCGCCATATAAATAATGACGCTTAAAGTAAGGTTTTACAGATAAACTTGGGAATTGATGCTGGTTTACTGCAAAACGTGCGATCTGTTCTTCAGTGAGATCAGGTTTGAGCAGAATGGATGTATAGCGAGAAGAACGACGACGCTCTTTTTTAAAATCAGCAATATCATCTTCATTTAAGCCCACTATTGGCTTAAGCTGTTCAAAAGTGCGGTCTAAATTTTCTACTTTTTCTGGCACGATATATAAGCCAAAAAAAGTCAGGTTTTCGGCTAACAATTTGCCATAACGATCGTAAATTAACCCCCGTGTTGGCGGCAACGGTAATAATTTGATACGGTTGCCATTAGAACGGGTCTGATAAGTATCATAATTGATAACTTGCAGATGATATAAATTGGTGAGCAAAATTGCAGACAGCCCAAGCACGCCTAAAAAAGAGACCAAAGCGCGGCGGATAAAGAGATTACGTTCCGCTTTTTTATCGCGGATCGGCTCCATTGTGGGCTGAGAAAGCAATTTCTTTAAATCCATTGATTACTCTCGATGATAAGGGTGATTAGTCGTAATCGACCAAGCGCGATACAAACTTTCAGCGACCACCACACGCACTAAAGGGTGAGGTAAAGTTAAAGGGGAAAGCGACCAGCTTTGCTCTGCGGCAGCTTTACATTCTGGCGATAACCCTTCAGGCCCGCCGATCAATAGGCATAAATCTCGACCATCGTTTTTCCAGCCTTCTAGCTGTTGCGCCAGTTGTTCGGTTGTCCAAGGCTTGCCGGGAATGTCTAAAGTGACAATTTTATTGCGTCCACAAGCGGCGAGCATCGCTTTACCTTCTTGCTCTAAAATGCGTTTAATATCCGCATTTTTACCCCGTTTCCCTGCTGGGATCTCAATTAGCTCAAAAGGCATATCTTTCGGAAAACGGCGTTGATATTCCTCAAACCCTGTGGTTACCCAAGCAGGCATTTTTGTGCCTACCGCAATTAATTGGATTTTCATTTAACCCCAAAGTTTCTCTAATTGATACAGCTCACGGCTGTCTGCTTGCATAATATGAACCATCGCTTGTCCAAAATCGACCACCACCCAATCGGCAGTAGCTTTGCCCTCTTCACCAAAAGATTCAAACCCTGCTTGTTTACTCTCATCAATGAGTTTTTGCGCCAAAGCACTAATATGGCGACTTGAGGTTCCCGTGCAAATAATCATATTATCCGTTACACTTGATTTGCCTTGTACATCTAAATGCAAAATATCCACGGCTTTTAAATCATCTAATTTGTTAATTAAAAAATCTACTAATGTTGTCATACGCAATTTATATTGACTCAATTTGTTTGTTAAAAATCGGCAAATTCTATCACGAGATAAGGCAGAAATAATAGAAAAAATCACCGCACTTTATTTTGTTTATATACTGTTTATCAAAGTGCGGTGGTATTTTGACGATTTTTCTGAGATTAATAACGCTTTTTAAAACTGCGTTTATTATTTTGATAATGGCTTTGCCCAGTTCGTTTACGATAAGGTTTGGGTAAATCGCTGAGTAGTGCTTGTGGATCATATTGGCTCACAGGAATAGAATGGCCAATATATTCTTCGATGGCAGGTAAATTCATCGCATATTCCTCACAAGCAAAACTGATGGAAACCCCGCTTTCACCAGCCCGTCCCGTACGTCCAATACGATGCACGTAATCTTCGCGATCATCTGGTAAATCATAGTTGAACACGTGCGTCACATCAGGAATATGTAATCCACGAGCAGCAACATCAGTCGCCACTAAAATGTCTAATTTCCCTTCGGTAAATTGTTGCAATAAGGCAAGACGTTTTTTCTGGGCAACATCGCCCGTAAGCAAACCAACACGATGTCCATCTGCGGCTAAATAGCCCCAAATTTCTTCACAACGATGTTTTGTATTGGCAAAAATAATGCAACGCTCAGGCCACTCTTCCTCCAACAAGGTCATCAATAGAGCCATTTTGTCTTGATTAGAAGGGTAAAAGAGTTCTTCTTTAATACGGTGTCCCGTTTTTTGTAAAGGTTCAACTTCAACATATTCAGGATCATTCATATCTTCAAATGCCAACTCACGCACTTTATAAGAAAGCGTGGCAGAAAAGAGCATCGTTAAACGTTCAGCTGGCGGTGGGCATTTACGCAGTAAATAGCGAATATCCTTGATAAAACCAAGGTCAAACATTCGATCCGCTTCATCAAGTACTACTACTTCAATGTCATTTAAACGAATGATTCCTTGTTTGACATAATCAATCACACGCCCTGTTGTCCCGATTAAAATATCAATCCCTTGCTCAATGGCTTTTAGTTGCTTGTCATAGCCATCGCCACCATAAGCCAGCCCCATTGTCAACCCTGTGGCTTGTGAAAGTGCCGCACCATCATTGCTAATTTGCACAGCAAGCTCACGGGTAGGGGCTAAAATTAATGCGCGCGGTTGTGTGGCGTTATGCTGGGAATTCACGCTTAATAAATGATGAAAAGTGGCGGTTAGAAACGCCATTGTTTTACCCGTCCCTGTTTGTGCTTGTCCCGCAACATCACGCCCTGCAAGGGTGATGGGTAAAGAAAGCGCTTGGATTGGTGTACAGTATTCAAACCCATTTTTTTCTAAACAATGACGTACCGTTGGGTTTAAGGGAAGAGCAGCAAAACGTTGCTGAGTTAAATGATTATTTTGCATAAGTTATCTTAAGTGATAAAAAATTGTTGTAAGCATAGCACGAAGGGGAAAAATTCCCAAGATGCTTGTTTGGCGCGGCGGTTTAAATAAAAGAAAAACAAATCTTATCGTGATTAAAAATGTAGCATTTGCTGGCTGTTTTTTAGCATTTTTTATCTGATTTTGTAGCAAGATTAAATTACCTCTTTATGCTTATAGAAAGCGAATTATATAGAGCTTGATAACTATTTGGAGTTATTTTTATGTAGCAAAAATAACTCCAAATAGTTATTCTTGGGAAAAACATTGATCAAACGCAAAGAATGGCAAAATAGCGCTGAAAAATGAGAATGAATTTGTTATTTTTAAGCGTGAAAAGCTTTCTCTTAATTCATTATCATATTGTTTTAATGAGAAAAATTATCATTTTGTTATGTCAATTTTCATAACACCGCATTGATCAATGTAATGGAGTAATTATCGTGAACATTTTCAGAAAAACGTTAGCTTCTCTGGCAATGGCTGGATTGACTTTAGTGGTTGCGCAGTCTGCAATCGCAACAGATAACAGTGCTGCAGAAAAGCGTGCCGCAACACGTGAGGAATTAGCAAAACCAAACCCTGATTTGAAGATTGAGACAATCAGTGAAAAATTTGCAGAAAAATATCCGAAACAATACCAAGGTTGGGCTAATACGGCTGAATCTACGGAAATTGTTCCTGCCATTGAGGTTGACCCTAGAATGATTGTTATGTGGGGCGGTTATGCTTTTTCTAAAGAATATAACAAACCTCGTGGGCATTTTTATACCGTTACAGATGTGCGTAATATTTTACGTACAGGCGCACCTTTTGATGCGAATAGTGGGCCACAGCCAATGGCGTGCTGGACTTGTAAAGGGCCAGATGTGCCACGTTTAATTGCTGAATGGGGAGAAGAAGGTTATTTCAATGGAAAATGGGCTAAAGCAGGGAATGAGATCGTGAACCCAATTGGGTGTGCGGATTGCCATGATACGACTTCAAAAGAGTTTGCGGAAGGGAAACCAGCATTGCGTATTGCTCGCCCACACGTTTTACGTGCTTTAGATACCATAGGTAAAGATTTCGCTCATTTAGATAAAACGGATAAACGTGGGGCAATTTGTGCAAATTGCCACGTTGAATATTATTTTGATAAAAAAGTGGTGAATAATGTGGTGTTCCCTTGGATGAAAGGGGTGGATGTAGATAGTATGGAAAAATACTATGACAGCATTGAATTCTATGATTGGATCCATTCCATTTCTAAAGCACCTATGCTAAAAGCACAGCACCCAGATTATGAAACTTGGTTACAAGGTACACACGGTAAAAATGGCGTAACCTGTGTGGATTGCCATATGCCAAAAGTCCAAGGCGCTGATGGTAAAGTTTACACTGACCACAAAATTGGCAATCCGCTTGATTCTTTTGAAAACACCTGTGCAAACTGCCACGATCAAAGTAAAGAAACCTTAACAAAAGTGGTGGCAGGTCATAAAAAAGATATCAAAGATGTAATGATTAAACTTGAAGATCAAATTGTGAAAGCGCACTTTGAAGCAAAAGCCGCTTGGGAAGCTGGTGCGACAGAAGAAGAAATGAAACCTGCATTGCAAGATATTCGTCACGCACAATGGCGTTGGGATTACTCAGCAGCAGGACACGGTGGGCATATTCACGCACCAGATGTTATTTTAAAAACCATCGCAACAGGGTTAGATCAAATTGCTGATGCAAGAACTAAACTTGCCGTCATTTTAACCAAGCACGGAGTGAAACAACCGATCAATTATCCTGATATTTCAAATGCGGAGAATGCGTGGAAAGCAATGGGTATTGATATTGAAAAAGAGCGTGCGGCAAAAGATAAATTCCTCAAAGAAGTGATTCCTCAATGGAATAAAGAAGCACTGGATAAAGGCTTAATGGAAAAAGCACCTCCAGCAAAATAAGCGAAAAAGCAACCGCACTTTACGCGAGATCAAAGTGCGGTCTATTTTGAACCAAAATTTGAGGTAATAGGAAATGAATGCTGTATTAAAGAAAGTGGTTAAGCTCAGTGCCTTGCTTGCGATAACGATCTTTGCTTTACCCACTCAAGCTAATACTAAAAACGCTGAATTAAGTTATCAACCTACGTTAGAGAATCAGCGTAATCCCAATGAGTATTGTGCAAAATGTCATAAACTAGATGCTAATGATGAACAATCTGGTGGTGATTTACATTTTGGTAAATTTCACGGCACACACTTATCTAAAACCAATCCAAGCACAGGGAAACCGATTACTTGTGTGAGCTGCCACGGTAATATTTCTGAAAATCACCGCCGTGGTGTGAAAGACGTGATGCGTTTTGAAAGCGATATTTTTTCTGACAAACAACCGATGTACTCAGTGCAAGAACAAAATCAAGTGTGTTTCTCTTGTCATCGCCCTGAAAAATTACGCGAAAAACTTTGGGCGCACGATGTTCACGCAATGAAATTGCCTTGTGCCGCCTGTCATACCTTGCACCCAGAAAAAGATGCAATGAAAGGTATTGAGAAAAAACAACGTGTTAAACTTTGCGTGGATTGTCACGGAGAACAACAAAAACGTAAAGCCCTAAAAGATCTTGACCCGACTAGCAAACAAAAGGATAACAAATGACAACTTGCTCACGCCGTAATTTTGTTTCTGGTATGGGAGCTTTGATCCTAATGACAGGAACAACAATTAAGTCAGTCGCACAAGATAAGGCAGAAGAAAAGCCAATTCGTTATGCAATGTTGCACGATGAAACGGCTTGCATTGGTTGTACCGCTTGTATGGATGCGTGTCGTGAAACCAACCAAGTGCCAGAAGGCGTTTCACGTTTAGAAATTATTCGTAGCGAACCTTATGGTGAATTCCCTGACGTGAAATATGAATTTTTCCGTCATTCTTGCCAGCATTGTAGCAATGCACCTTGTGTTGCAGTATGCCCAACAGGGGCGTCTTATATTGATGCGTCCACAGGTATTGTTGATGTTAATAAAGATCTCTGCGTTGGCTGTCAATACTGTATCGCGGTATGTCCGTATCGTGTTCGTTTTATTCACCCTGTGTATAAATCAGCAGATAAATGTAATTTCTGCCGTGATACGAATTTAGCCAAAGGTAAACAGCCCGCTTGTGTGGAGGCCTGTCCAACCAAAGCCTTAACCTTTGGTAATACAAACGATCCGCAAAGCGACATTTCTTTAAAACTGAAAGAAAAACAAACCTATCGTACAAAGGTTGAATTAGGTACAGATCCAAATCTTTACCACGTTCCAGCTAGAGCAGGGGAGATCAGACGATGAACAGTCCATTTCATTTCCCATCTTTAGTATGGGACGGGCCGATTGCGATTTATCTCTTTTTATTAGGGATTTCCGCAGGGGCGACAATGCTTGCCGTATTGCTAAAACGTGCAGGATTGGCTGGGGAACATCCTGAAGAAAGTCATATCTTGAAGGTAAATGCCTTACTTGCACCAATAAGCATTACCATTGGCTTATTATTATTGATTTTCCACTTAACCAAACCTTGGACATTTTGGTACTTAATGTTCAATTATCACCACACATCAATTATGTCTGCTGGGGTGATGTTGTTCCAAGTCTATATGTTGTTCTTGGTATTATGGTTAGCGATTATCTTTAAGTCCTTAGTGCTTAGCTTAGTGAAACGCTTTGTGCCGAAACTCACTAATCTTGCAGAGAAAATCATCGATCTTGCAACAAAATTTACCAATGGGATCGAGATTATTACCTTGTTGCTTAGCGTAGCATTAGGGGCATATACAGGGTTCTTACTTTCTGCATTAGTGAGTTATCCAATGCTAAATAATCCTGTATTACCAGTGCTATTCCTTGCATCAGGGACTTCATCAGGGATTGCTGCATTGATTTTCTTTACCATTTTATGCACCAAAGAAAACCCTCATTCTAAAGGCTTGGCATTCTTACACAAATTTGAGCAGCCCGTGGTACTCATTGAAGCCTTTTTACTTTTCGCTTTCTTCTTTGGATTATATTTAGGTGGTGGGCAAAAAACGGTGGCATTTCACACCGCACTTTCAGGGGGCTTCTGGGCGAACGTCTTCTGGATCGGCGTGGTCGGCATCGGGATTGTATTACCGCTTCTATTAAACGCCGTTGCAGGTGAAAAACTTAAGCACCAAAAGGGCTTTATGTTGATTGTCGCGGGGCTTAGCTTAATCGGAGTGCTTTGCTTGCGTTACTTTATTTTATACGCAGGACAAATGACTTTAGCATAAAAAGCCAATTAATCATTATCAGGCGAACCAAGGTGTTCGCCTTTGTTTTAATGTGATGTGGATTTTACGGTAATCCCTTATCCGAAAAATGAAAAGGAAAATGAGGGAAAAATTAAAGTGCGGTGCATTTTTTACACATTTTTACCACGGATAGGATATAGAAAGTATTTAGATGATTTCACCACATCACGCAATGACATTACGGCATATTTTCTCTAAAATACAGGATAAATTAATCAGCTAATATGACGATGATCCCTGAACTTGCTTTTCTTGCTTTACTTTTTGCTCTTGTTTCCGCATTACTGTTGGCGATCGTGCCGCATATTGGGATTAAACAGGGTAATCCGCGCCTTATCACCTCTGCGTGGAATCTGAGTTATCTCTTTGGGATTTCTACTATCCTTTCTTTGCTTGGACTTGCTTATTGTTTTGCGGTTGATGATTTCTCACTACAATATGTTGCAGCCCATTCTAATTCGGCATTGCCGTTATTTTTCAAAATTGCTGCTACTTGGGGCGGACACGAAGGCTCAATGCTGTTTTGGCTTTTTTCTTTAGGCTTATGGACAATGGCGTTTGCCTTTTTTAGTCGCAACATTGATCCCATTATTGCGAGCCGAACCCTGTCTATTCTTGGCTTACTTTGTTTTGGCTTCGCACTCTTTATTGTTTTTTTCTCAAATCCCTTTGAGCGCCTGTTGCCTAGCCCATTGGAAGGGCGTGATCTTAATCCAATGTTGCAAGATGTGGGGCTGATTTTTCATCCTCCATTGCTTTATTTTGGCTATGTAGGTTTTGCGGTGAATTTTGCTCTTACCCTTGCCACCTTATTAAGTGGGCATTTTGATGCCGCACTTGCTCGCTGGACACGCCCTTGGGTGTTACTTTCTTGGTTCTTTTTGACTTTAGGGATGATGTTAGGGGCGTGGTGGGCATATTATGAACTTGGCTGGGGCGGTTGGTGGTTCTGGGATCCCGTAGAAAATGCCTCATTAATGCCGTGGTTACTCGGGCTAGGGCTATTGCATAGTTTATCGGTGAGCGAACAGCGTGGCATTTTCCATTACTGGACGATTTTATTTTCACTTTTTGCTTTTGCATTTAGCTTATTAGGCACCTTTATTGTGCGTTCTGGTGTACTCACCTCTGTACACGCCTTTGCGATGGATAGTGAACGGGGAATGGCACTGTTAATGCTGTTTTTCTTACTGACAACCTGTTCACTGACCTTATTTGCACTTAAAGTCAATGTGCGTCCAAGTGAAAATAGTGCGGTGCGTTTTTCTCTTTTTTCTAAAGAAAGCCTAATGCTTATTGCGAATATTTTACTGGCAGTGGCAACGGCAAGCGTATTTTTAGGCACGTTTTACCCTATGCTGTTTAGCACAATGGGGTGGGGATCGATCTCTGTTGGCGCACCTTATTTTAATACGATTTTCTTGCCCCTGATTGTGCTGGCTTTGCTGGCAATGATTATTGTGGTGAGCGCATTTTGGAAAAAAATTCACCGTAGGCTGTTGTCTCGTAATGTTTTACTGCTGATCCCCGCTTGTGGTCTTGCTTATATTATGATCGCATTCACCATTCAAAATGATGAAACGTTACATTTTCAACTTTTACCTTTTGCATTAATCAGTTTAGCGCTTTGGTTGCTAAGTGTTACCCTTTGGGGCTGGTGGCGAGCTTTGTCTTTAACCCGTTGGGCAATGGTGATTGCGCATTGTGGGCTAGCACTCAGCGTGATTGGTGCAACAATGTCGAGCTATTTTGCCAGCGAAATTGGGGTTCGCCTAGCACCGCAACAAAGCCAAATGCTCAATGGCTATGAATTTACTTACCTTGGTTTCCGCAATGAATTAGGGGCGAATTATACCAGTGAAGTGGCACAATTTGAGATTAAAAAAGCAGGCAAAAAAATCACCGCACTTTATCCCGAACGTCGTTATTATGATGTGCGGACAATGAATATGTCCGAAGTGGGATTATATTGGAGTTTGTTCGGCGATATTTATATCGTGATGGGTGATAAACTGGGGGCAGGTGAATTTTCTTTCCGTTTGCATTATAAGCCTTTTGTTCGCTGGTTATGGATTGGGGCTACATTAATGGCTTTTGGTGCATTATTAGCCGCCTTTGGTTTGAGAACAAGGAGAGCAAAAGATGAATAGAAAAGCACTTGTTTTTCTGCCCTTATTATTGATTATTGTACTATGTGGCTTGCTATTATTAGGACTGCAAAATGATCCGAAAAAAATTGCTTCTGCTTTAATTGGCAAACCTGTGCCTGAATTTTATCAGCCTGACTTATTCGATCCTGCAACCAACGTGAATAATCATTCCTTGCCGAGTGAGGTTTATTTGATTAATGTGTGGGGGAGTTGGTGTACTTATTGTAAGCAAGAACACGCTTTTTTGATGGATTTGCAAAAGCAAGGTGTACCGATTGTGGGATTAAATTATCGTGATAAACGGCAAAATGCGTTATTAATGTTACGAGAAATGGGCAATCCTTTTCATCTTATTATTGATGATAGCAAAGGCTTACTAGCAATGAAATTAGGCGTAGATGGTGCGCCAGAAACGTATTTCGTCGATGCGAATGGTATTATTCGTTATCGCTATTCAGGGCCATTGAATAAGCAAATTTGGCAACAAGAATTTCAGCCTTTATGGCAAAAATTTGCACAAAATGCACCGCACTTATCTTTACAAGCGATGAGTCAAAAGGAAAGTAAAGAATGAAGAAATGGTGGTTTGCAATTATTACACTGGTTACAATCCTTCCGCTGGCTCAGGCAGAAATGGTAGATACCTTTGAATTCTCTCACCCTGAGGAACGCACAAGAGCTGTCGCACTGGCGAAATCCTTACGTTGCCCACAATGTCAAAATCAAAACTTGGTGGAATCCAATTCCCCTATTGCTTATGATTTGCGTATTGAAGTTTATAAAATGGTGGAAGCAGGTAAGAGTAATGAGCAAATTATTGAAACGATGACAAATCGCTTTGGTGATTTTGTTCGTTATAATCCCCCCGTGAAATCCACTACCACTTTGTTGTGGGGATTACCGTTCTTATTGTTACTGTTTGGCGCAGTGGCTATGTGGCGAATGTTGCGCGTCAAACAATCACAGCAAAGTGTCGCATTCAGTGCAGAGCAGCAAGACGCACTAAAGCATTTATTAGCAAAAACGGATAAATCAGAATGACTTTTTTTATCGGTATTACCCTTTTATTATTGATTAGTCTTGGGCTTTGGTTACCTTTAGGACGAAGGATAAATTGGCAGAAAAATTATCGCCAACAGCAAAATATTGCCCTTTATCAGCAACAAACAAAAGGTAAGCTTGATCCAGAATTGTTACAAGAATTTGCCCAACGGCTACTTGATGATGAAAAACAGCGAGAAAAACAACCGCACTTTGTTATTTCTTCCAAGACAAAAGCACGCCCTTATTTTGTTGGATTAAATTTATTATTGATTGGCTTGCCGATAGGCTATTATTTTTCCCTTGATCGCTTTTCTACTGAACTGCAATATCAACAGCAAGTGCATGCTAAACAACCGTTTGTAGATCCCTTAACCGCCCCTTTTACGGAACAACCTACGGGACAAAAAAATGAATCCTATGTGGAAAAAATTCAGCAGCGCTTACGGCAAAACCCTAACAACAGTGAGGATTGGATCGAATTAGGGCAGGCTTATATGCAAAATAATGAATTTGATAATGCACTGCTGGCTTATTCTTATGCCGATCGTTTAACGGGCGGTAAACCGGCTATTTTAGGTTTAGCCGCGAATGTGTTGTATCAACAGGCAGGGCAAAAAATCACCCCACAAGTGCAGGCTATGCTTGATCAAGCCTTACAGCAAGATCCGAAAGAGGCATCAAGTTTATCGTTATTAGCGGGAGATGCCTTTATGAAAACGGATTATGCCAATGCGATTGCACTTTGGCAACGTCTGTTGGATTCGGATAAATCGGGAATCGATCGTCGCACGATCATTCAACGTATGCAAATGGCAGAAATACTACAAAACGCCAAAAATGGAGCAAAGTAAAGAATGACACAATGGGTTTCTGATACGCTAATTATTGGCGCAGGTGCAGCTGGGCTATTTTGTGCTGGACAACTTGGTAAACAAGGTAAACAGGTAACAGTTCTTGATAGCGGTAAAAAAGCGGGGCGAAAAATTTTAATGTCAGGCGGTGGGTTTTGTAATTTCACTAATTTAGAGGTTACGCCACAGCATTATCTTTCGCACAATCCACATTTTGTTAAATCTGCATTGGCTCGTTTTACTCAATGGGATTTTATCGCTTTAGTCGCAGAATATGGCATTGCTTATCACGAAAAAGAACTCGGGCAATTGTTTTGTGATGAAAGTTCACAACAGATTGTGGATTTGTTACTCGCAGAATGTAAGAAATATCAGGTTAATATTCAGCTACGCCAGCACATTGAGCAAGTTTCTAAGTCAGAAAAAGGCGGTTTTACTGTGCAAGCCAATGGGCAAACTTGGTATTGTAATCAACTAGTCGTGGCAACGGGAGGGCTTTCAATGCCAGCCTTAGGTGCATCGCCATTAGGTTATCAAATTGCTGAACAGTTTGGATTGGCAGTGATCTCACCGCGTGCTTCCCTTGTACCGTTTCGTTGGCGAGAAACAGAACAATTTTACACCGCACTTGCTGGCGTTTCTTTGCCTGTTCGCGTCAGTGCAGAAAATGGGCAATCTTTTATCAACCAATTGTTATTTACTCATCGTGGTATTTCGGGGCCGGCGATTTTACAAATTTCTAACTATTGGCAGCCCAATGAATGGGTGGAAGTTGATCTATTACCCAACCAATCTATTTGTGATTATTTACTTGAATTACGCCAAACTTCGCCGAAGTTGCAGTTAAAAACCGCATTATCACGTATTTTGCCAAATAAATTAGTAGAGCTTTGGCAAACCAGAGAGAGCATTCCAATAGAAATATTGGCGAATTTAACCAAAGGGCAGTTGGAACAGTTAGATAATGTTATTCATCACTGGCAAATTTTCCCTAATGGTACAGAAGGTTATCGCACGGCAGAGGTTACAATGGGCGGGGTAGATACGCACGAAATTTCATCAAAAACAATGGAAAGTACGAAAGTCAAAGGATTGTATTTTATCGGCGAAGTGCTAGATGTAACAGGCTGGCTTGGTGGCTATAACTTTCAATGGGCGTGGAGTTCAGCTTACGCTTGTGCCAGCCATATTGCCTGTTTATAAGCCCATTTCCCATTTTGATTGCCTGCAAAAAGAGATTTGATCCGTGCCAAAATCTCGTTAAAATGGCAGGCTAATTTCCCTTTTCATCTAATCAACGGCAACAATAACAAGGATTTTTTATGTCAGAACCGCGTTTCGTGCATTTGCGTGTGCATAGCGATTTTTCAATGATTAACGGTATTGCTAAAGTCAAACCGTTAGTCAAAGCCTGCGTGGAAAACGAAATGGTGGCAATGGCATTGACAGATTTCACCAATTTTTGTGGTTTAGTCCGTTTTTATGGAGAAGCATTATCTTCAGGTATAAAACCTATTGTGGGTGCTGATGTATTAGTGAAAAGTGATTTGCTTGGAGATGAACATTTTGAGCTGACGTTACTCGCCAAAAATAATACGGGCTATCATAATATTACCTTATTATTATCCAAAGCTTATGAACGAGGTTACACGGATTTACCTTATATCGATCAACAATGGCTAGTGGAACACCGCGAAGGCCTAATTATTCTCTCTGGCGGACGCAATGGCGATATCGGAAAAAAATTGTTGAAGAATAACCCTGCTGATATAGAAAGTGCGGTGCGTTTTTATCAAGAATTTTTTCCCAATCATTTTTATTTAAGCCTTTGCCGTACAGGTCGCCTTGAAGAAGAGCGTTATATCCAAGCCGCCTTAAAATTGGCTGAAAAACATCATATCCCTCTTGTGGCAACCAATGATGTATGTTTTTTGTCTTCGCAAGATTTTGAGGCACACGAGATCCGCGTGGCAATTCACGATAGCTACACCTTAGATGATCCTAAACGTCCGAAATTATATAGCGATCAGCAATATTTCCGCACTGAGCAGGAAATGTGTGAATTATTTGCAGATATTCCCAGCGCTCTAGCAAATACCGTACAAATTGCTAAGCGTTGTAATGTAACCATTCGTTTGGGGGAATATTTTTTACCTAAATTTCCCACCGGGGATCTTAGTACAGAAGATTATTTGGTACAAAAATCCCGTGAAGGCTTGGAGGAGCGTCTCACCTTTTTATTCCCCGATGAAAACGAACGGGCAGAAAAACGTAAAGAATATGACGAACGCTTGCAAGTTGAACTAGACGTGATTAACCAAATGGGTTTCCCGGGTTACTTCTTAATCGTGATGGAGTTTATCCAGTGGTCTAAAGATAACGATATTCCTGTTGGACCCGGGCGTGGCTCTGGGGCAGGATCATTGGTGGCTTATGCGTTGAAAATTACTGATCTTGATCCCCTTGAATTTGATTTGCTGTTTGAGCGTTTTTTAAATCCAGAACGGGTATCAATGCCCGATTTTGACGTGGATTTCTGTATGGACGGGCGAGATCGCGTGATTGAACACGTGGCGGAAACCTATGGACGCGGTGCGGTGTCGCAGATTATCACCTTTGGTACAATGGCTGCCAAAGCGGTCATCCGTGATGTAGGACGGGTGCTGGGGCATCCTTATAGCTTTGTGGATCGCATTTCTAAATTAGTTCCGCCTGATCCGGGAATGACCTTAGCCAAAGCCTTTGAAGCAGAACCTCGTTTGCCTGAAATTTATGAAAGCGATGAAGAAGTTAAAGCATTAATTGATATGGCGCGCAAGCTCGAGGGGGTAACGCGTAACGCAGGGAAACACGCTGGGGGCGTGGTGATTTCGCCGGGGCTGATCACTGATTTTTCGCCCTTATATTGTGATAGCGAAGGCAAACACCCAGTTACCCATTTTGATAAAAATGATGTGGAATATGCTGGGCTGGTGAAGTTTGACTTCTTAGGATTGCGTACGCTAACCATTATTAAATGGGCATTAGATATGATTAATACGCGTCTGGCTAAAGAAGGCAAGCCGTTAGTGGATATTAATCGTATCCCACTTGATGATGCGCAATCTTTCCAAGTGTTACTCAATGCAGAAACTACCGCGGTATTCCAGCTAGAATCGCGCGGAATGAAGGATTTGATTAAGCGCCTGAAACCAGACTGTTTTGAAGATATTATTGCGTTGGTTGCGTTGTTCCGTCCGGGGCCGTTGCAATCAGGAATGGTGGATAATTTTATTCGCCGTAAACACGGCGAAGAAGAAATTTCTTACCCTGACGCAGAATATCAGCACATTTCACTCAAACCGATTTTAGAGCCAACCTACGGTATCATTTTATATCAAGAACAAGTGATGCAAATTGCGCAGGTGCTAGCAGGTTACACCCTTGGGGGAGCTGATTTATTACGTCGGGCAATGGGGAAAAAGAAACCCGAAGAAATGGCAAAACAACGCTCTGTATTTGAAGAAGGGGCAATTAAAAACGGCATTGACGGTAACCTTGCAATGAAAATTTTCGATTTAGTAGAAAAATTTGCAGGTTACGGATTTAATAAATCGCACTCCGCGGCGTATGCCTTGGTTTCTTACCAAACATTATGGCTAAAAGCGCATTATCCCGCAGAATTTATGGCGGCAGTAATGACTTCTGAAATGGATAACACGGAAAAAATCGTTGGGCTATACGATGAATGTTTGCGTATGGGCTTAACGGTTACGCCGCCAGATATTAATACCGGGAAACACCATTTCAGCGTGAATGATAATGGCGAGATCGTGTATGGCATCGGCGCGATTAAAGGGGTGGGGGAAGGCCCGATTGAAGCCTTGATTTTTGCGCGTGAGCAAGGAGGCATTTTTAAAGATTTATTCGATCTTTGCGCCAGAGTAGATTTAAAGAAAATTAACCGCCGTACTTTTGAAAGCCTGATAATGTCAGGTGCATTCGATAAATTAGGCCCACACCGCGCCGCGCTGGCAAAAAATTTAGAAGACGCCCTCAAAGCCTCCGATCAATATGCTAAAAATGAAGCTATCGGGCAGGCGGATATGTTTGGCGTGCTAACTGAAACGCCAGAAGAAGTGGAGCAGGCTTATGCGAAAACACCACGTTGGAGCGAAAAACAAATTTTAGACGGCGAACGGGAAACCCTTGGGCTTTACTTGAGTAGCCACCCGATTAGCCCTTATTTAAAAGAGATCGCCCATTACAGCTCAACAAGGCTAAAAGATCTTGTGCCAAATTATCGTGGACAAATTAGCACAACCTGCGGTTTAGTGGTGAGTTCGCGTGTGGCGATCACGAAAAAAGGCAACCGCTTAGGCATTGCCACCTTAGATGACCGCTCGGGGCGTTTAGATCTCACGTTATTCGGTGAAAGCCTCGATCGTTTTGGTGAAAAATTGCAGAAAGACACTATTGTGATTGCTTCAGGGCAGGTGAGTTTTGATGATTTTTCACAAGGCTTAAAAATGTCTGTGCGAGAATTAATGACCCTTGACGAAGCACGCAGTCGCTACGCCAAAAGTCTGGCGATTTGCTTAACGCAAGAACAGCTTTCGCCACATTTTATTAAGCAATTTAAAGATACTCTTAGCCCATATAGCGGTGGTGCGTTACCCATTAATATTTATTACCAAAGCCCACAAGGACGCGCGTTAGTAAAACTCGGCGTGCAGTGGTCAGTGAATCCAAGTGATGAATTGATTAATACGCTAGTGGAAATGCTCGGCGAAAGTGCGGTGGAAATTGAGTTTAAATAATTGAAATGTAAAAATAAAATAAGGCGGAACAAACCGCCTTATTTTTTTGCTGCAAATTTTAGGTACAAACCACTTTGATTGCCAAACCGCCTTGCGAGGTTTCGCGGTATTTGGCGTTCATATCTTTGCCTGTTTCGTACATTGTTTCGATCACTTTATCTAAGCTCACGCGTGGGTTAGAGGTGCGTTGCAATGCCATTCGGCTCGCGTTAATCGCTTTGACGGAAGCAATGGCGTTGCGTTCAATGCAAGGCACTTGCACTTGGCCGCCCACAGGATCGCAAGTCAGCCCCAAATTATGTTCCATCGCAATTTCAGCGGCCATACAAACTTGCTCGGGGCTACCGCCCAAAATTTCTGTTAAGCCAGCCGCTGCCATTGAGCAAGCAACCCCCACTTCGCCTTGGCAGCCCACTTCTGCCCCTGAAATGGACGCATTCATTTTGTAAAGTGAGCCGATCATTCCGCAAGCAAGCAAATAGCGTTCTACAATTTCATCGGTAATTGGCGAAATGAATTTTTCATAATAAGACAGCACCGCAGGCACAATACCGCAAGCACCGTTGGTTGGTGCGGTAACCACACGCCCACCTGCGGCATTTTCTTCATTAACCGCAAGCGCATACATATTGACCCAATCGATCACTTTCATTGGATCGTTGGAAAGCCCATTGTTGGCTTGCAGTAAACGATGTAAAGTCGCCGCACGGCGAACCACTTTGAGAGGGCCGGGTAATAACCCTTCGGTAACCAAGCCGTGTTCGATACATTCTTTCATCGTTTGCCAAATGCGTTTTAGGTGCGTTTGCGTGGCTTCTTTTCCGTGTAAGGCAATTTCATTTTGTAGCATCACGCTCGATAAGGCCAAGCCATTTTCTTTGCAATGATGCAAAATATCTGCTGCACTTTGATAAGGAAAAGGGACATTGATGTCGCTTTCTTCTTGCTGATTGAAATGGGCTTCATCAACAATAAAACCACCGCCAATAGAATAATAGGTTTGCTGATAAAGCAAGTTATCATTTTCATAGGCTGATAGCGTCATTCCATTTTCGTGCAATGGCAGAAAGGTTTGATGAAAGACCATATCGCTTTCATAATCAAACTTCGCGACTTTCTGCCCTTGCGCTAATGGTAAAAGTGCGGTGCTTTTTACATCAGAAATAAATTTAGGGATTAAATCAATATCCACGTCGTGCGGTAAATAGCCTGCTAATCCCATAATAATGGCAATATCAGTATTATGCCCACGCCCTGTCATTGAAAGAGAGCCATAGACATCGACTTTAACCTGAGTGGTACGGGCAAGTAACTGTTTTGTCACTAAATCATCGACAAATTGCTTACCAGCTTTCATTGGGCCAACGGTATGGGAACTAGAAGGTCCAATACCGATTTTAAACATATCAAAAACACTAATCATTGTTTTCTCGAACTTTTCTGGCAGGGCATTTCGCCCTGCTTAGGGTAATTATTATCAAAAGGTGGGCTATTCTATCTTAATTAATAAAATAATCCATACACGACGGCTGAGATTGCGATGATTCCCATAATCGTCACGAAAACATTACTAGCATAGCCCCGATAACGTGCCATCGCCGGCACTTTACGAATCGCATACATTGGCATTAAAAAGAGAATAGCGGCGATAATTGGTCCGCCAATAGATTCAATTAAGCCAAGAATGCTTGGATTGATAATTGCCACCGCCCATAGCGTCAATAAAAAGAAAAGTGCGGTGAAAAAATTCAATTTTTTTCGATTTGTAATGCCTTGTTTGCCTGAGAATTTCAGATACAGCCCCTGAATGCCTTCTCTCGCCCCTAAATAATGACCAAAGAAAGAGCTAGTAATAGCAAGGAATGCCACTAAAGGTCCAAAGTAAGAAATATAAGGGTTATCAAACTTATTGGCTAAAAAGGAAAGAATACTGATATTTTGTGCTTTCGCTTGGACTAAATCTTCAGGAGTCAGGGTTAGCACACAGCTAAAGACGAAAAACATAACAAAAAATAACAGTAAGGTTGAGGTGTTTTTTAATGCTCGGCTTGCGTGGCGCTCGGTCAGCTCTGGTGATTGGTATTCCCGTTGTTGCGATTGTGAAAAGCAAGAAATGGCTGGGGAATGATTAAAAGAAAACACTAATACAGGAATGGTGATCCAAAGCGTGCCAATGAAGCTGGCTACATCGGGCATTTGGTGCAGCATTGCGGTATTCCATTGAGGAATTAAATAAATGGAAAGAGAAAATAAAATAAATACAAGGGGATACACCAACAACTCGGTCATTTTTAACATTATTTTTTCGCTCATCAGCATCACTGAAATCAGGCTGGCAATCAACACGAAAGAAAGTAGGATTCGGTTTGGCGCGCTTAATCCTAACTGATTGATTATAAAGGATTCCACTGTATTGGTAATGCCATTGCCATAAATCAATAAAATAGGGAAAATCGCGAAAAAGTAAAGTAATGTGATGATTTTCCCTGCGCCCTGCCCAAAATGCTCTTCCACTACTTCGGTAATATCGCTCCCCGGTTTGGAAGATGACAACACAAAACGAGATAACGCGCGGTGTGAAAAATAAGTCATCGGCCCAACTAATAGCATAATCGCAATTAACGGCCAAAATCCGCCCATTCCTGCATTTATGGGCAAAAACAGTACGCCAGCTCCCACTGCCGTACCGAATAAATTTAATGTCCAAAGTAAATCGAATTTATTTGTTATGGTTGTTTTTAGCATTGCCGAACTCCGTTATATAAACTTGGATTAGCGTATGATGAATACCTAATCTAACCAGCGCAGATGATATAGCGATTGCGGATACGAAACAGGATAAAAGGTGTGATTTGTGATAATGATCGATTTTTTCTTGAATAATTGGTTAGAAAATAGAGAAATGTTTACGTCTTTTTAACATTTTACCTTTTTATCCTTTCGATTTCGCGCTGTTTTATTTCGACAAAAAACAAAATTGAGTATTTTATCTTTATTGATAATGGGTTACCAAAAATTAAAGCGGTTTCGTTTTATGGAAAAATCCGAACAATAACAGAAAAAGGTTGGACACAGCTAAATCAAAAAGCACTTTTAATGGCAATAAAAGTGCTTCTAACGAGAGTGTGATCAGGCGGCTTTCGCATTGCCTAATGTGCCATCATCAATGGCTTCCCTTGGGGTGCCAAGGACTTCGTAAACTTTATCGCCATCTTTGAAAAACACAAAACCGCCGTGTTCCATTTTTGTCCAAGTCTCATTTTTAGTCAGCGGAAAGGTAGTAATAATGGTAACTTTATCTTTTTCTGTGGTATGTTGGCGAAAGTCGATCACCCCGTCATCATCAATACGTTGTGCTGTACCAAAAGGCGCTTTACGGGTGAGGTAATGCAAATTGGTAGAGCAGTGAGCAATCATCCATTCGCCGTTTGAAAGAATGAAATTAAATGTGCCGCCTTGTGCCAATTCTTTGCTAATTTCTTGAATTACTTGGAAAATCTGTTCTTCGGTGGGCTTTTTGCGAAAGCGATTTTTTAACTGTTCAGCCATATAACAGAAAGCGGCTTCTGAATCTGTTGAGCCAATAGGTTGGCAGAAATTTTCTGACATATCAGGTAATTGGGTCAGATTACCGTTGTGTGCAAATACCCAGTTTTCGCCCCAAATTTCACGAATAAATGGGTGTGTATTTTCAATCGTTACCGCACCTTGCGTGGCTTTACGGATGTGTGCAATGACGTTGAACGATTTGATGTGGTATTGTTTTACACAATCTGCAATGGGGGAACTATGCCCTGCTTGGTTATCGCGGAAAATGCGAACGCCCTTGCCTTCAAAAAAGGCAATACCAAAACCATCTGAATGGCTATCGGTAAGCCCTGCGCGACGGCGAAACCCTTCAAAAGAAAACACAATATCCGTTGGGGTATTGCAATTCATTCCTAATAGCTGACACATAACTAAACCTTAAACGACTTTTTATCTTATAAATCTTATTTGATTTAACAAAAAAACGAACAAAAATTCAACCGCACTTTTAGATCAAAGGCGCATATCACATAACTTAGCGTTATTTCTTTATTGCACCACCATTAAGCCTAAGCAACCTTTATCCGCTGCGAGCAAATCCGTTGCACCAAAGGTGAAAGGATGACTGTTAGAAGAAGGGTGTTGAAAGCGAACTAAAATCTGCATTTGACCTTCAATCCACAGGCTATCTTTCCAAGCGAGATCGCTTTCAGCAACGGGCTTATCATTGATACGTTCAAGGATAAATTTTGCCCCTTGAATTTTAAACCCAGTAGGTTCGTTGGCGGTGAGAATCCAGCGCTCAGTGCTGTTTAATTCAGCATTTACATCAATCCGTCTTGGATCAAAACGTTGTTGATTGATCATTCCATTATTGGCATCAAGCTGGAAATGGCGCTCACGACGAATTTTCGCCTTTAATGCTTGTAGTGCATCAGTATTAAACTGCATTGTATGATTTTGTGCAAACGCACTACTTAAACCTTGTGGGCGTAGCTCAACAACGGTGTTATCAAGCAATTCTTCATTAGTGCCGAAAAAGCCCGTTAGTTTACTGAAAAAATTCCGTTTTTTTCCTGCGATTAAGGTGGCATTTTCCCCTTCGTTTAGATTGACAAGTATTTCTGCGCGTTCACTCGGTGCAAGAAACAGCACCTTAGTTGTTTTCGCTTGTGGTAAAAAGCCTTGATCGAGGGCGATAAGTTGGAAATCGCGTTCATCATCAAAGCGTAATTCATAGCGACGCGAAAGGGAGGCGTTAAGTAAACGTAACCGCACAACACCACGCGGTACGGCTAAATAGGGGGCTTCTTGCCCATTTACCAATAAACGATTACCGAAAAAGTGCGGTCGATTTTGTTGGAATAATTGCACACCTTCATCATTTAATTGCATATCTTGCAAAATTAAAGGAATATCGTTTACGCCATATTTTTGTGGCAAGCTGGATTTACGACTTTCGTTATCTTCAATAATGCACAGTCCGAGCAGTCCACGATAAGTTTGATAAGCCGAATGCCCGAGAGTACAAGCACTATACCAGCAGGTACAGGCAGCTTGGGTGATGGGAAGAATTGGCGACCAGCTTTGTCCTTGCATAAAAGGATGCGCAACACCACCGAGTGATTCAGCGCTTACTTGTAGCCCTTGAATGGCTAAGGCAACCATTTGTGTTAAGTTATTACGATAATTCAGCTTGGCGAAATCCCCTTGGCGCATTTTGAGTGTTGGGCCTAAATAATTACCGTTAAATCCCCAAACTTCGCTGGTTTTCCCCCGTTCTAATTGCGCTTGTGCGCTGTTCATTTCTAAAAAAACAGGTTTACCACGACGTGTTTCCATTAGTGGTGGAACGCGCAAAGGTTGGCGTTCGGCAGCCCATAATGGCGCAGGAATAGCAGAAAATGCCCCCGCTGTGAGGGCAGTTTTGAAAAATTGACGGCGCGAAAAATGATTCATCTTATTTTGTTGGGCTTGGTTGAGCAGCAATTTCAGCATCAAGTTCATTGATTCGTTGTTGCATTAGTGAATGGCAATAGCTCGCCAATTCACGCACATTATCTTTGCTATAAGCGGAGGTATCCACAGGGGGCAGCATTTCGCAGATCACCTTGCCATTATGCCAGCGATTAAGATTGATTTTATTTTGTGTGGTAGAACAAACCACAGGGACAATCGGCACGCCAGCGGCAATCGCAGCGTGAAATGCCCCTGTTTTAAACGGCAGTAAACCACGCCCACGGCTGCGTGTGCCTTCAGGGAACATCCAAATAGAAAGGTTATCGCGGTTAATGCGTTCAGCCAGTTGAGTCATTGTATTGTGCGCTTTGGAACGATTATCGCGATCTAAAAAAATGTTGCCCGATGCCCAATATAAAATGCCGAAAAAAGGGATCCAAATCAGGCTTTTTTTCCCTACGCTCACGGTGCGTGGCATCACCATATAAGAAATGGTGACCATATCGTAGTTATTTTGGTGATTGCCAATATAAATGCAAGGCCCAATATTTTCTGCCTTTGCTGGGAAACGATGTTCCACTTGCAAACCGAAAAGCGGATATAAACGCCCAAACCAGCGAGCGATATCTCCCACATTGCTTGGATTTCTGAAACGAATAAGAGAATAGATTGTGCCAAGTAAACAAATCAAAATACAGCAGAACACAATCACAATAATGCGAAGAAGTTTTAGCATAACGACATACCCTGAAAAAAATTTGCACAAGTATAGCGAAAATCCGTAAATATTTGTATCAATCCGCTAAAAAAATGCTAGGCTATCAAACAATTTCATTCTTTAAAAAGACATTCAAAATGGCAACGACCTATTTTATTGCTGATTTACATTTAAGCGAAAATCGTCCAGATTTAACCGCCCTTTTTGTGGATTTTATGCAAAATCAAGCCCAAGATGCCGAAAGTTTGTATATTTTAGGCGATCTTTTTGATTTTTGGATTGGTGATGATGAACATTCTCCGTTGATCGATTTAGTGACACTGCAAATTCGCACCTTAACGGAAAAAGGCGTGAAATGCTATTTTATGCACGGCAATCGCGATTTCCTCATCGGCGAAAAATTTGCCCAATCTTGCGGCTTAACCCTGTTACCCACCTATCAGGTGATTGATTTGTATGGCACTCCCACATTGCTTTGCCACGGCGATACACTCTGTATTGATGATATGGCTTACCAACGCTATCGTAAAAAAGTGCATCAAAAATGGCGTCAATGGGTTTTTTTACATCTTCCTTTAAAAGTGCGGTTAAAAATTGCTGAGAAAATTCGTGCCAAAAGCAAACAGGATAAGCAGCATAAATCCTCTCAAATTATGGACGTAAATGCCGATTTTGTGTTGCAAACAATGCAACAATTTAATGTGCCACAGCTTATTCACGGGCATACCCATCGGCAAAATTGGCACAAAATTCCACCGCACTTTGAACGCATTGTTCTCGGTGATTGGGGGGCAACGTCGTCGGTGTTAGCGGTGTCAGCGAAAACAATGACATTTATTAACCATTCGTTAAATCAACAGGTTAGCGATGAGCAGGAATGATCACCGCTGGATCATCTGGTGCAGTGATATTTTCAATTTTTTCTTTTAAGCCATAATCTGGCTGCGGTGTCTCATCAAAAAGATCCATATTGGCGTCAATATTCGCATTGCGAATGCCGATCCAATTGGCTAATCCCTCCGTAAAGTTCAAGCCAGACTTTGCCACGTTTTTCTCGTGACGTTGCTGATCATCACTGGAAATTTTAAACAATGGAATATCGTAATGGCGTTTGCTTTTACCATTGCTATTATGAATGGCAATATAGTTGTCGCTGATTTGATGAGCTAAACCGTGATCAGCAAAGTAAATCATCGAAAAAGTGCGATGGTTTTTTTGCTGATTTTCTATCAGAAGCTGATAAATTTTGCTGAGTATTTCATCGGTTTTTTTGATCGAACTAATATAGCAGTTTACTTCTTGATATTTTTTATCAATTTTTGTGTCGTCAAAAATCTTTTTATAATCAGCCACGCGTTCGCAAGCTAAAGGATGTGAACCATATAGATGGACAACGATAAAACGTTTGTTCTCGCTAGGTTTTTGCAGTAGCTGGTCAAATTTTGCGATTAATTTAAAATCACTCACATCACTGCTAAGAGAATCACCTGATTTTAAAAAGAGTTTTTCATCACTTTTATTGGCAATCGCAGAAATGGGCGTGTCGTATTGCCCCAAATAGCCTTGATTAGAAAGCCAGTAGGTTTTGAGACCTGCTGACTTAATTAAGTCAATGAAATTTAAGCGATAATTACCTTCCCACGTTTTTTTGTTAGGTTTTGTAAACATTAGTTTTAACGAAGCGATAGTATTGGTTCCACCTGCGGTTAAGCCATTAATTAATGTGCCTTTGGCGGTGGAAAGAAAAGGCGTATTAGCAATAGGATAACCATAAGCGTGGTGATAATCTTTTCTTGCACTTTCGCCGATAACTAAAATGTAGTCATCATAATGAGAACGGCTATCCAGTTGGCTTTCCCCCCATTCACTTGGTACATTAAAGCGATTAAGCAAACGCAGTTCTTCGATCACTTTTTTCCCGGCTAAATAGCTTTCTTGCAGAGGTTGGAAAGGAATTTGTCCCCAAAATGCATTGATAAAAATGAGTGCCAATAGCCCTTTATTTTTATAAAAAGCCACGTGAAATTTTTGACTTAACTTGCGATAAAGCAAGGCTCCGCTAAGAATAACAAAGGGATAACCATAATGAAGTAGCGGAATTTGAGCAAAAAATTCTTTGCCTTCTTGTAAGTCGGTGGCAAAAACAGAGGCAATATACTGATAAGAAGGCGCACCAAAATTCACCCCAATAGGCGCATAGCAGGCATAAATGAATAAAATAGGGAGCGCAATAAAATAAAAGCATTTTGGGGAGCTAGAAAAAATAATAATGAAAGACATAAAAAGGGCAATTTGTTGCCAGTTTGGTTGTGGAAAATAACCCGAGCCTTGTAATGCCAACAGGCTGATTACATAAAGTAGCGCAAAACATACCGCACTTGCGAGTAGGGATGAAAGATGAAATGTTCCTTTTTTGTTCTTTTTTGTCACAACATTATTCCTTATTTTTGACTTCCTCTCATTTTACTTAATTTTTTTCGAGGGTTCTATGCGATTTTTTTTCTAAGCTATTTTCAGGGTAAAGATGTTGCTCTATAATATGCAGAATTTTGTAGCCAACTTTTGTGAGGAAAAAATGAGCAAACCCGTATATAAAAGAATCCTGCTTAAATTAAGCGGTGAAGCTTTACAAGGTGAGGAAGGTTTTGGAATTGATCCTTCAATTTTAGACAGAATGGCGCTCGAAATTAAAGAATTACTAGAAATGGGCGTAGAAGTCGGGGTTGTGTTAGGGGGCGGAAATTTATTCCGTGGTGCGAAACTGGCGAAAGCAGGAATGAACCGTGTGGTCGGCGATCATATGGGAATGCTTGCCACCGTAATGAACGGCTTAGCAATGCGTGATGCCTTACACCGTGCTGATGTCAATGCAAAATTGATGTCAGCCTTCCAACTCAATGGTATTTGTGATACTTATAACTGGTCTGAAGCAATTAAAATGCTACGGGAAGGACGCGTGGTCATTTTCTCGGCAGGAACAGGTAGCCCATTTTTTACTACCGATTCTGCCGCTTGCTTGCGCGGTATTGAAATTGAAGCCGATGTTGTACTCAAAGCGACAAAAGTGGACGGCGTGTATGATTGCGATCCTGCCAAAAATCCAGAAGCAGTGATGTATGAAAAACTCACTTATGCTGATGTGATTGACAAAGAATTGCAAGTGATGGACTTAGCCGCCTTTACGTTAGCACGAGATCACGGAATGCCAATTCGCGTGTTTAATATGAGCAAACCGGGTGCATTACGCAATGTTATTTTAGGTGAGCGTGAAGGGACGCTTATTTGTAACTAATTGATTAAACTTAAATAAAAGGAATATTTGTGATTAACGAAATTAAACAAGATACGCAAACGCGTATGGAAAAAAGCCTTGAAACATTCAAACATCATATTGCGAAAGTTAGAACAGGACGCGCACAGCCTAGCTTACTTGATGGTATTCAAGTGGAATACTATGGCGCATTAACGCCATTACGTCAGTTAGCTAATGTTGTCGCTGAAGATGCACGCACTCTTGCAGTAACTGTGTTTGATCGTAGTTTAATCGGGGCAGTAGAAAAAGCCATCTTAACCTCTGATTTAGGTTTAAACCCATCATCAGCAGGCACAACCATTCGCGTTCCACTTCCACCATTAACGGAAGAACGCCGTCGTGATTTAATCAAAATTGTAAAAGCGGAAGCCGAACAAGGCAAAGTTGCTGTACGTAATGTACGCCGTGATGCTAACGATCAAATCAAAGCGTTGTTGAAGGAAAAAGAAATCAGCGAAGATGAAGAACGCAAAGCACAAGATGAAATCCAAAAAATCACCGATCTTTATGTGAAAAAAGTGGATGAAGTGTTAGCAGACAAAGAGAAAGAATTATTAGATTTCTAATCATTTGAAATAAATGAAGCAATAAAGGGCGAGCCAAAGGTTCGCCCTCTTTTTTCTTGCTGAACGGCGGGCTTTTGAGTATATTCACCACAATTTTAGCAAACTTACTTCTTTTTATAGTGCGGTCAAAAATTTATGCAAAAACAACAAAAACTCGTTATTCTTGGTTCAACCGGTTCAATCGGTACTAGCACCCTTTCTGTAATAGCGCATAATCCAGAAAAATATCAAGTGTTCGCTTTAGTAGGGGGGCGTAATGTGCAGTTAATGCTTGAGCAATGCGTTAAATTTCAGCCGACTTTTGCCGCATTAGATGATGAAAGTGCGGCGAAAAATTTGAAAGAAAAATTGACCGCACTTGGTATGAAAACGCAAGTGTTAAGCGGACAACAAGCTATTTGTGAATTAGCATCACACCCTGAGGCTGATCAAGTGATGGCTGCCATTGTTGGTGCAGCTGGCTTGCTACCAACCCTTGCCGCGGTGCAAGCGGGTAAACGGGTGTTGCTAGCCAACAAGGAAAGCTTGGTGACTTGTGGGCAACTCTTTATTGATGAAGTGAAGAAAAGCCACGCACAGCTTCTGCCAGTGGACAGTGAACACAATGCGATTTTCCAATCTTTACCGCCTCAAGCACAAGAAAAAATCGGTTTTTGTCCGCTACAAGAATTAGGCATTAGTAAAATTGTCTTAACGGGATCGGGCGGGCCTTTCCGCTATACGGATCTTACAGAATTTGAACACATCACACCAGAACAAGCTGTGGCACACCCCAATTGGTCAATGGGCAAAAAGATTTCGGTCGATTCAGCTACAATGATGAACAAAGGCTTAGAATATATTGAGGCTCGTTGGTTATTTAATGCGACAGCTGATGAAATGGAAGTGATTATTCATCCTCAATCCATTATTCATTCTATGGTGCGTTATATTGATGGCTCGGTCATTGCGCAAATGGGCAATCCTGATATGCGTACGCCAATTGCTGAAACAATGGCTTATCCACAACGTACCTTTGCGGGAGTTGCGCCATTGGATTTTTATCAGCTTAATGGGCTGACTTTCTTACAACCAGATTATCAGCGTTACCCTTGCTTAAAACTCGCCATAGATGCTTTCGCAGCAGGGCAGTATGCAACAACAGCGATGAACGCGGCGAACGAAATTTCTGTCGAGGCGTTTCTAAATCGTCAAATTAAATTTACCGATATTGCCTTTGTGAATCAGCAGGTTGTAGAAAACATCACACCGCAACAGATTCAATCCATTGATGATGTGTTAGAGGTGGATAAAAAAGCACGTGGGGTGGCGTGGAAAATCATTCAATCAAAATAACATTTTGTTTTTATTATAAATAACTCAGAGCGGGCGAAAGTTCGCTTTGATTTTTTACATATAATTCTGTGCGTTTTCATAGTAAGTAAGATCATATTATGATATATTCAGCCATTAATTTTGTAACTAGAAAATCCTTGATGAATGACAGAGATTGATTCAAATAATATTCCTCAACACGTTGCGATTATTATGGATGGCAATGGTCGTTGGGCAAAACAGCAAGGAAAAATGCGTATTTTCGGGCATAAAAATGGTGTTGCGGCAGTGCGCCAAGCGGTTTCCTATGCACTAAAAATTGGTGTGAATGTTCTCACACTTTATGCCTTTAGCAGTGAAAATTGGTCTCGTCCCGAAAGTGAAGTGAGTGCATTAATGACATTATTTATGCAAGCACTTGATTTAGAAGTGAAAAAATTGCATAAAAATAATATTCGGTTAAAAATTATCGGCGATAAATCGCGTTTTAATGCAAAATTACAGCAAAAAATCGAAAACGCAGAAAAATTAACCGAAAATAACACCGCACTTACTTTAAATATTGCGGCAAATTACGGTGGATATTGGGATATTGTGCAGGCTACAAAACAGCTTGCCAGCTTAGTGAAAAATCAGCAGATGACCGTTGATGAGATCACCGCAGAACGTTTTCAGCAATATTTGGTCACCCAAAATCAGCCAATGGTTGATTTGCTCATTCGGACAAGCGGGGAGCAACGTGTGAGTAATTTTTTGCTATGGCAAATTGCTTATGCAGAATTTTATTTTTCCGATGTGTTATGGCCAGATTTTAACGAACAAGAATTTAATCAAGCTATTTTAGCTTATCAACAACGAAATCGCCGTTTTGGTGGAGCAGAACAAGAGGACTAAACTGTGCTTAAACAACGTGTCATTTCCGCAATAATTTTAATTGCTATTGTCTGTGCTGCGTTATTTTTATTTTCTCCTTTTTATTTTGCCTTAGCGTTAGGTGTCGTGGTGGGCTTAGGCATTTGGGAATGGACACAATTTGCCCAGGTTAAAAATAAATTTTGGCGTGTTGTCGTGGCTGGATTAGCAAGTGCGGTGCTTTTTTTATGGATTTTAAGCGAAGCCAATTATCTCAATGCTGGGCGTGTGTTTGAACATTATGCCGAACCGATTTTATTAAGTGCCGTGATTTGGTGGATTATTGCGCTTGGTCTGGTAGTGAGTTACCCCAATTCAGCGAAATTTTGGGCAAAATCCGTGGTATTACAAGGAGTTTTCGCCATTGTAACTTTAGTGCCTTTTATTGTTGGTGTGTTGAAACTGCGTTTAGATGGTTACGTTGCTAATCCCTATCACGGCTTAATGTTGCTCTTTTATGTCTTTATTCTTGTATGGGCAGCTGATTCAGGGGCGTATTTTGCCGGCCGCCAATTTGGAAAGCATAAACTTGCAGCCAAAGTTTCCCCGGGTAAAACTTGGCAAGGGGTATTTGGTGGTTTACTCACGGCTGGCGTGTTAGCAGCAATTTTTATGCAAGTTGCTCCGCAAGATCTATTCAATGTGCCAACAGTGCCTTTCATCCTGTTATCCGTTGCCACAGTGGCGATTTCTGTATTGGGTGATTTGACGGAAAGTATGTTTAAGCGTGAAAGCGGTATTAAAGATAGCAGTCAGTTAATTCCCGGACACGGTGGGATTTTAGATCGTATTGATAGCTTAACTGCTGCTGTTCCATTCTTTGCCTATTTCTATTTTTATGTCTTATAGGAAACAGATATGTCTTTTTTGTGGTCGTTAGGTTCATTTTTGGTTGCCATTTGTGTACTGGTTTTTGTACACGAATACGGACACTTTTGGGCTGCGAGAAAGTGCGGTATAAAAGTTGAGCGTTTTTCTATCGGTTTCGGTAAAGTATTGTGGTCATTTCTTGATAAAAAAGGGACAGCCTTTTCTATTTCACTGATTCCTTTAGGTGGCTATGTGAAAATGCTTGATGAGCGTAACGAAGCGGTACCAGAAGAATTAAAATCACAAGCCTTTAATAATAAATCTGTTGCACAACGTGCCTTTGTCATTGCAGCAGGCCCTATTGCGAATTTTATTTTTGCTATATTGGCGTATTGGTTGGTGTATTCCATTGGTATTCCTAGTGTGAAACCTGTTATCGCAGAGGTTCGACCTCAATCTATTGCGGCACAAGCACAGATCCAACCAGATTCACAAATTATTGCCATTGATGGCACAGCAACGCCAGATTGGGAAACCATTAATATGGTACTTGCAACCAAAATGGGCAATCCAAATGTAGAAATCACGCTTTCTCCTTTTGCATCTAATGTGAAGCAACAACGTACCTTAGACTTAACAAATTGGCGTTTTGATCCCGAAAAAGAAAGTGCTTTTGGCGCATTAGGTATGATTCCTGTGCGAACTAAAGTGGAAATGACCTTGTCTAAAGTGGCAGCAGATTCTCCTGCACAAAAAGCAGGTTTGCTTGTTGGTGATAAACTTTATACCAATACCGGTGAACCAATGAATTGGCAAGATTTTATTCAAGATGTGCAAAAGGGGCTGCCTTTCACGTTGCGCATTGAGCGGGCGAGGGAAACGCTATATAAAACCTTAACGCCGATACTAAACGAAAAAGGGAAATGGTTTGTTGGCGTCTCGCCAACCATTAAACCATTAGATGAAAAATATCGCACGGAATTAAAATATGGTCTTTTTGATGCGTTACAAAAAGGCATAGAAAAAACGAAAGATTTAATGCTACTGACTGTAAAAGTGATCGGTAAATTAATTACTGGCGATCTTTCTTTAAATAATTTAAGCGGACCTATTTCTATTGCAAAGGGAGCGGGTGTCTCTTCTGAAATTGGCTTCGTTTATTATTTAAGTTTTATGGCATTAATTAGTGTGAATTTAGGTATTATGAATTTGTTCCCATTACCAGTATTAGATGGGGGACATTTAGTTTTTCTTGCCGCAGAGGCGATAAAAGGCAAACCACTTTCACAAAAAGTGCAAGATGCGGCTTATAAAATTGGAGCAATATGCTTATTAGCTTTAACAGCATTTGCTTTGTTTAACGATTTCTTACGTTTATAACTCTTTCTTTTACAAGGATAAAAGTAACAATGAAAAAACTTTTAATCGCAAGTTTATTATTGGGTTCAACCACGGTGATGGCTGCACCTTTTATTGTGCAAGATATTCGTGTTGATGGCGTTCAGGCTGGCACGGAAGGCAAAATTCTTGCGAATTTACCCGTTAGAGTTGGGCAACGGGCGACAGATAAAGATATTGCTAATGTAGTAAGAACCTTGTTCTTACAGGGATATGAGGGGGTTAAAGCGGCTCGAGAAGGCAATACCCTAGTGATTTCTGTACAGCAACGTCCAATTATTGCCGATGTTATTCTTGACGGGAATAGCTCAATTCCAAGTGAAGCCTTGAAAGATAACCTAGACGCTAATGGCTTTGCGGTTGGCGATGTGTTGAACCTTGATAAATTAGAGGCTTTTCGCCAAAGTTTATTAGATCATTACCGTAGCGTAGGGCGTTATAACGCAAAAGTGGAAACCATCGTTACGTCATTGCCAAATAATCGTGCGGAAGTCAAAATCCAGATTAAAGAAAATGATATCGCACTGTTGAAAGGGGTTACTTTTGAAGGAAATCACGCCTTTAGTTCAAGCAAGTTGCAAGAACAAATGGAATTACAACCTGATGCGTGGTGGAAGCTTTTCGGCAATAAATTCGATTCCGTACAGTTTGGTAAAGATCTAGATACATTACGCGAGTTTTACCTTGATCACGGCTATGCCAAAATGCAAATCACTAAAACAGATGTGCAGTTAAATGATGCACAGACTGAGGCAAAAGTTTCTATTGATATTAATGAAGGTGAGAAATATACCGTTAAGAGCGCGCGTATTGTGGGTAATGTTGCGGGAATGGGCGAGGAGCTTTCCGGATTATTAAAACAAATTCGGGTGGGGGAAACCTTCCGTCGTAGTGATGTGGTTGCGGTAGAAAATGCCATTAAAACGACCTTAGGTGAACAGGGATACGCAAACCCTCAAGTGAATGTTAGCCCAGCGTTTGACGATCAACATCACACTATTGCATTGACTTATGTGGTTGATGCGGGTCGTCGTTATTCTGTTCGTCAAATTCGTTTTGAAGGCAATAACGTCAGTGCAGATAGCACATTACGCCAAGAAATGCGTCAGCAAGAAGGAACTTGGTTATCTTCTCAATTAGTTGAACTAGGTAAAGTGCGGTTAGAACGTACAGGATTTTTTGAGACTGTAGAATCGCGTACTGAGAATGTGCCAAATACGGACGATGAACTTGATGTAATCTATAAAGTGAAGGAACGTAATACGGGTAGCATTAACTTTGGTATTGGTTATGGTACAGAAAGTGGCTTAAGCTATCAGGCAAGTATTAAGCAAGATAACTTTTTGGGAATGGGATCTTCAATCAGTTTAGGTGGTTCGCGTAATGATTACAGTACCAGTGTGAATTTAGGCTATACAGAACCTTATTTCACAAAAGACGGCGTAAGTCTTGGTGGGAATGTATTCTTTGAAAAATACGATAACTCAAAAAACGACACTTCAGCCTCTTATAGCCGTACAACTTACGGGGTGAACGGTACGCTTGGTTTCCCAGTCAACGAGAATAACTCATACTATGTTGGGTTAGGCTATGTTTACAACAAATTAAAAGATGTACGCCCTGAATATAACCGTAACCTCTATCGTGAATCAATGAATGTGAGTGATTGGACATTTAAATCTCACGATTTCGAGCTTTCTATGGGCTGGAACTATAACAATCTGAACCGGGGCTATTTCCCAACGTCAGGAATGCGCGCCTCGATCGGCGGAAAAGTGACTATTCCAGGTTCAGATAATAAATATTACAAATTGTCCGCAGATGTTCAAGGTTTCTATCCGTTAGATCGTGATCATAGCTGGGTCATTTCAGCAAAAGCTTCCGCAGCTTACGCGAATGGTTTTGGTGGTAAACGTTTACCGTTCTATCAAACTTACAGTGCAGGTGGTATGGGAAGTTTGCGTGGTTTTGCTTATGGTGCAGTAGGCCCACAAGCTATTTACCAACACAAAGATTGTGCAACAGCAGATAAATATTGTAAGAAAGGGGTAAATGGCGACATTGTCGGTGGTAATGCAATGGTCACCGCAAGTGCGGAATTAATTGTGCCAACTCCATTTGTGGCGGACAAAAATCAACGTTCAGTAAGAACCTCAGTTTTTGTTGATGCGGCAAGTGTATGGAATACAAAATGGAAAACAGACGGAAAAGCACGTTTCACCAATTTACCGGATTACGGCGATCCGAGCCGTGTTCGCTCCTCAGCGGGTGTCGCTTTCCAATGGCAATCACCGATTGGACCTTTGGTGTTCTCTTATGCCAAACCAATCAAAAAATATAAAGGCGATGAAATTGAACAATTCCAATTTAGTATCGGTGGTACATTCTAATTGGAACTTCTTTCATTCTTATTAGTCTAAGTGAAAGCTTGGAAAGCTAATGGGAGCTTGCTCCCATTGGTATTGAATTTAAAAATTAATTTATTTTAAGGAAACTCAAAAATGAAAAAAGCTGTAAAATTAACCGCACTTTCTTTAGCGTTAGCATTAGGTTCATCCATTGCAATGGCGGAAGATAATATTGCCTTTGTAAATGTCGATTATTTATTTGCACATCATCCAGCACGTCAAGTTGAATTTAAAAAATTAGATGAGCAATTCAAAGCACCATCTGAAAAATTACAAGTTGAAGATAAAGCACTGCAAGATAAAAAAGCAGCATTTGAAAAAGAAATTGATGGTAAAGTGAAAGCATTAGATAAAGATGCACCAAAATTACGTCAAGCTGATATTAAAAAGCGTCAGGATGAAATTGCAAAATTAGCGCAAAAACGTGATGAAGAGTTTAAAAAATTACTACAACAGCACCAAGAAAATATTGCTAAATTCCGTCAGGAAACACAAAAAGCAGAAATGGAAGTTGAACGTAAATTATTAACTGACATTCAAACTGCGACGACAACGGTGGCAAAAGCAAAAAACTACAGCGCCGTGCTTGATGAAAAAGTGGCAGTGTATGCAGCTGATGGTAAAAATATCACCGAAGAAGTATTAAAAGCAATTCCAGCTCCAGCACAGGCTAAATAATGCAAAAGTCTTATTCTCTTAAAGAATTAGCACAACAAATTGGCGCTACCATTCGTGGTAACGCCAATGTGCTTATTGATAGTATTGCTCCTCTTGACAAAGCACAGTCAAACCAACTCACCTTTATTTCAAATATTAAATTCCGTGATTTGCTTGCCCAATCCCACGCAGGGGTTTTAGTCGTGAGTGAAAATGATGTGGAGTTTTGTTCGCCTGAAAGCAATCTGCTTATTGTCAATGATCCTTATGTTGCTTATGCTGTGTTAGCGCAATATATGGATTCTACCCCTAAAGCCGCCACAGGTATTGCTGAAAGTGCGGTGATTTCATCCTCGGCAAAATTAGGTGAAAATGTTTCCATTGGCGCTAATGCGGTGATTGAAGATGAAGTTGAATTAGGTGATAACGTGGTTATCGGTGCAGGTTGCTTTATTGGCAAGGGCGCAAAAATTGGTGCAAACACCCAACTTTGGGCAAATGTAAACATCTATCACCAAGTACAAATTGGCGAACATTGCTTAATTCAATCTGGTGCAGTTATTGGCAGTGATGGTTTTGGCTATGCAAATGATAAAGGCCGCTGGATCAAGATCCCACAAACTGGCACAGTGATTATTGGTAACCACGTTGAAATTGGTGCTTGTACCTGTATTGACCGCGGCGCATTAGATGCCACGGTAATTGAAGATAATGTGATTATTGATAACCTTTGTCAAATTGCCCATAACGTACATATCGGCACTGGCACAGCGGTAGCAGGCGGTGTGATTATGGCGGGCAGCCTGAAAGTGGGACGCTATTGTCTCATTGGTGGCGCAAGTGTAATCAATGGTCATATGGAAATTGCAGACAAAGTGACCGTTACAGGAATGGGAATGGTAATGCGGCCAATTACCGAACCCGGTGTTTATTCTTCCGGCATCCCGTTACAGCCAAATAAAGAATGGCGAAAAACCGCTGCATTAACCTTAGACATTGATAAAATGAATAAGCGTCTAAAAGCGCTAGAAAAAAAGCTGAATAATGCTTAACTCATCTTTCAAACGTGCCACTTTATGTGGTGCGTTTTGTATTAAACGGTGAAATATCGTATAATCTGCGCCAATTTTATTTTCTATTATTTTTAAATTAAAAAGGTACGATTGTGACAACAGAACAAACCGCAAAAGTCATTGAAGCAAAAGAAATTATGGCCTTACTTCCACACCGCTATCCCTTTTTATTAGTGGATCGTGTGACTGATTTTGAAGAAGGGAAATGGTTAAAAGCGATTAAAAACATCAGCGTTAATGAACCTTGTTTTACAGGGCATTTCCCGGGAGAACCCATTTTACCCGGCGTGTTAATTTTAGAAGCATTGGCACAGTCAATGGGCATTTTGGCGTTTAAAACTCACGAATTACAAGGTGGAGAATTGTTCTATTTCGCAGGTATTGATGATGCACGTTTTAAACGTCCAGTTTTACCGGGCGATCAAATGGAACTTTATGTTGAAGTGATCAAAGAACGCCGTGGTATTACGGCATTTACTGGTATCGCAACAGTAAATGGTGAAGTGGCTTGTGAAGCAAAATTAATGTGCGCTCGCAGATAACAAAATCAAGAAATTAAGAGGTCAATATGATCCATCCAAGTGCAAAAATTCACCCTTCAGCCATTATTGAGGAAGGTGCTAAAATTGGCGAAAACGTCGTCATTGGCCCATTTTGTATTATTGGTTCTGACGTTGAAATTGGCAGAGGCACAGTACTACATTCACATATTGTTGTGAATGGCGTCACCCAGATTGGTGAAGAGAATGAAATTTTCCAGTTTGCGAGTATTGGTGAGAAAAACCAAGATCTAAAATATCAAAATGAGCCAACCAAAACCATTATTGGTCACCGTAACCGCATCCGTGAAAGTGTTACTATTCATCGTGGCACAGTACAAGGTGGGGGCGTAACCCGTATTGGTGATGATAACTTATTTATGATCAACGCCCATATTGCACACGATTGTAAAATCAAAAATCGTTGTATTCTTGCTAATAATGCCACCCTTGCAGGACACGTGGAACTAGATGATTTCGTGATTGTCGGTGGAATGTCAGCCATTCACCAATTTGTCATCATTGGCGCACACGTTATGCTTGGCGGTGGTTCAATGGTGAGCCAAGATGTTCCCCCTTATGTGATGGCACAAGGCAACCACGCACAGCCCTTTGGTGTGAATATTGAAGGTTTGAAACGCCGTGGCTTTGATAAGCCGACATTACACGCCATTCGTAATGTGTATAAATTGATTTATCGCAGTGGAAAAACCTTAGAAGAAGTGATGCCAGAAATTGAGCATTACGCCAAAACGGAAAGTGCGATTAGCTTTTTCCTTGATTTCTTCAAGCGTTCAACACGTGGCATTATTCGCTAATTAAACGAACGATACCACCTATAAAAAGGTTAAAATTTTTTACCGCACTTTACTTATTGCCTAAGGTTTGCAATATAAAGTGCGGTTGTTTTTTATGAGAAAAGTATTAATGGAACAAGCAAAAGCATTCCCGACCATTGGCATTGTAGCAGGCGAAGTCTCTGGTGATATTTTAGGGGCAGGGTTAATACGCAGCCTGAAAATCCGCTATCCTAACGCACGTTTTATCGGCATTGCTGGCAAACAAATGTTGGCAGAAGGTTGTGAAACCTTGGTGGATATGGAAGACATTGCTGTAATGGGCTTAGCCGAAGTAGTGAAACATTTACCACGCTTGCTGAAAATTCGCCGTCAGGTTATCAACAAAATGTTGCAAGAAAAACCCGATGTATTTATCGGCATTGATGCCCCTGACTTCAATCTTGACATTGAACTCAAACTCAAAGAACAAGGTATCAAAACCATTCATTATGTTAGCCCATCAGTATGGGCGTGGCGACAAAACCGCATTCACAAAATTGCACAAGCGACCAACCTTGTTCTCGCCTTCTTGCCTTTTGAAAAAGCCTTTTATGACCGCTTCAATGTACCTTGCCGTTTTATTGGACACACAATGGCAGATGCCATCGCCTTAAAACCTGATCGTCTTGTGGCTTGTCAAATGCTTAATATTGATCCACAGCAACGTTATCTGGCGATCCTTGTTGGCAGTCGTGGCGCGGAAGTGGAATTTCTTGCCGAACCGTTCTTACAAACGGCATTATTGCTGAAAGAACAGTATCCAGATGTACAATTTCTTGTTCCTTTAGTGAATGAAAAACGTCGCCAACAATTTGAACAAATTAAGGCGAAAGTCGCCCCTGATTTAGAAATGAGATTACTTGATGGACAAGCCCGTCAAGCAATGATCGCGGCACAAGCTACCTTATTAGCGTCAGGAACGGCAGCATTGGAGTGTATGCTATGTAAATCACCTATGGTCGTGGGCTACAAAATGAAGCCGATGACGTATATGCTAGCAAAACGTTTAGTGAAAACCCCTTATATTTCTTTACCTAACTTGTTAGCCAATGAAATGTTTGTACCAGAAATGATCCAGCAAGATTGCACGGCGGAAAAGCTGGTGGAAAAGCTAATCCCTTATTTTTCTACAGAAGAAAGTGCGGTACAAAATCGCCACAGTTTAGTGCAACATTTTATTGATCTACATAAAATAATCCAATGCGATGCGGACAAACAAGCTGCTGACGCGGTGATTGAATTATTGCAGGAGAATAAATAATGAGCGAATTTGTCTATCCTGATTACGAACTTATCGCTGGTGTCGATGAAGTGGGGCGTGGACCTTTAGTTGGCGCAGTGGTAACGGCCGCGGTGATTTTAGATCCTAATAATCCCATTGAAGGCTTAACCGACAGCAAGAAACTCTCTCATAAAAAACGTCTTGCCTTAGCGGAAGAAATTAAACAAAAAGCCAAAGCGTGGGCGCTAGGGCGGGCAGAACCAGAAGAAATTGATGAACTTAATATTTTGCACGCCACGATGTTGGCAATGCAACGTGCGGTAAATCAGCTTAATATTACACCGCACTTTGTATTAGTGGACGGCAACCGTATTCCCTCATTACCAATGCCCGCCCAAGCGGTGGTGAAAGGGGATAGCCTTGTGGCAGAAATCAGCGCTGCCTCCATTCTTGCCAAAGTCGCTCGTGATTTAGAAATGGAGGAACTGGATAAACGTTATCCTCAATATGCCTTTGCACAACATAAAGGCTATCCAACAAAATTGCACTTAGAAAAACTCGCAGAACACGGCGTTTTACCCGAACACCGCCGAAGTTTTGCACCAGTAAGAAAACTTATTTTAGAATAAAAAGTTCGGTAGCTTTCAAAAAATAGAAAAAATACTACCGCACTTTAAATTCCATTTAATACAAAATAATATGTGAAATATCGGAGCTAATCCCTTTGTGAATTAGCCGAATGAAAATAACACTTTTAGAAAAGTAACGCCTGAACACGGCATAGCAAGTATGGGTTTACTTTTCGTTAAAAAATCTTATTGGAATGAGGAAAAGCAATTTAGCAGGGGACGCTTTTCTTTGCTTATTTTCTTCTGCGGAAACAAGAGAAAGTAAATCGCTCAACGCGCGAAACACGTTATATCAACAAAGAAAAACACAGTCAGCCAAATAACTAAATATAATCAAAAAAACATTTATAAAAAACCTTAACCACGGAGATCTTGATGCCCACAATCACTAATATGCCACTTGCTAGCGTTGTGATCTTTCTCGCAATTGCTGTACTCTTGTTTATCCACAATAAAATCCGTATGGACGTCATTGCCCTATTAGTGATGCTCGCTTTTTGCTTAAGTGGTATTTTAACGGTGCAAGAAGTATTTGCAGGGTTTAGCGATCCAAATATTATTTTGATTGCATTACTTTTTATTGTTGGTGAAGCATTAGTCAGAACGGGCGTGGCGTATCAAGTCAGCGAGTGGTTGATGAAAGCGGCCAAAAATAGCGAAACTCGTGTGTTGATCTTAGTAATGTTAGCGGTAACTGGGTTAGGATCTTTTATGAGTTCCGTTGGTATTGTGGCGATTTTTATTCCTGTGGTGTTAGTGATTTGTCAGCAAATGAATATTTCCCCAAAACGTCTTATGATGCCTCTCAGTATGGCAGGGCTAATTAGTGGAATGATGACCTTAATCGCCACTGCCCCTAACTTGGTGATTAATGCCGAATTAATAAACTTGACCCACCAACGCTTTAATTTTTTCTCTTTTACACCGATTGGTATTGTGATTTTATTATTAGGCATTGCCTATATGCTTGTTGCACGTCATTGGTTAGGGACCTCTGAACAGGATGAAGAGGAAGGAGGAAGTCGCCATTCTATTCAAGATTTAATTAATGATTACCAACTGCATAACCGCACAAAACGTTTTGTCGTGAAAACAGGCTCGGATTTTATTGGGCAACCGTTGGAATCTTTACACTTACGTTCTAATTATGCATTAAATGTGCTAGCCATCGAGCGTTGGAAACGTTTTCGCCCAAGATTTCTTGCAGATTCATTAGGTAAAATTGAAATTCGTGAAAAAGATATTTTACTGATTGATTGTGCCGATCCTGAGTTAGATATCAATGAATTCTGCCAACAACATCAGTTAGAGCCTACAGAACTTCGCCCTTACTATTTTGAACAACAAGCAAAATTTATGGGAATGGTGGAAATTACCCCTATTCCAGATGGTGATTATCTAGGCAAAACAGTCGCCGATGTCGGTTTTCGTTCCCGTTTTGGTTTAAATGTGGTTGGCATTAAACGGAATAATGAGATTTTGACGGGAAGTTTGATCGAACAGCCATTAAAGATCGGAGATTTGCTGTTGGTGGTAGGATCGTGGAAATTGATCCACGCGATGCGTAATAAAACGAAAAGTTTTTTTGTCTTGGATTACCCCGCAGAAATTGAGCGTGCAGCGCCCGCACAAAGCCAAGCACCCTATGCCATTTTATCTATTGTAACGATGGTAGCATTAATGGTAACAGGGCTTGTACCGAATGTGGTCGCGGCATTAATTGCTTGTTTAATGTTAGCGAAGTTCCGTTGCGTTGATGCGAAAAGTGCTTATGCTTCTATTCATTGGTCGAGCTTAATTTTAATTGTTGGAATGATGCCATTTTCTACCGCACTGCAAAAAACAGGTGGGATAAATTTAATCGTGGAGTTTATGATTAATACCGTAGGCGGAATGGGGAAACATTGGATTTTAATCAGCTTGTTTACGCTTACCGCCGTGATTGGCCTATTTATTTCCAATACGGCGACAGCCATTCTTATGGCGCCTATTGCGATTACTATGGCACAGCATTTACAGCTTTCACCATTACCTTTTGCAATGACGGTGGCGATTGCTTCTTCTGCCGCGTTTATGACCCCTATTTCTTCCCCCGTCAATACGATGGTATTAGGGGCAGCGAAGTATAAGTTTGGTGATTTCGTAAAAATTGGTGTACCCTTTACGTTGTTGATTATGCTGACAAGTGTGTTTTTAATTCCGTTGTTATTTCCATTTTAAGAAGGAGAAATGATGAGTATTTATGATTTAAAGCCTCGATTTCAAAATTTACTGCGACCAAGTGTGATTAAATTGGAACAAAAAGGCGTCACAGCAAATCAAGTTACCCTATTGGCTTGTGCTATTTCAATAATTTTAGGTCTATTTTTGACCGCACTTTCAACCGTAAATTGGTTATTCATTTTGCTTCCGATTTGGCTTTTTATTCGTATGGCATTTAATGCAATTGATGGAATGTTAGCCAGAGAATTTCAGCAAAAATCTCGTTTGGGTGGGTATTTGAATGAAATTACGGATGTGATTTCCGATGCCGCATTATATTTACCCTTTGCTTTTATTTCTCCTTTTGATCCTTTTGTGATTGGAATCATTATTTGGCTTGCTGCACTCACGGAATTTTGTGGGGTATTGGGGCAGATACATGGTAAAACACGCCGTTATGATGGACCTCTAGGCAAAAGTGATCGTGCATTCTTATTTGGTGGATTAGGTTTGATTTATACTTTTATGCCAACATTACCAAGTTGGTTTTATGGTATTGCTTGGCTTGTCGTTATCGGATTAATTTTAACCTGTGTGAAACGTGTAAAAGCGGGGCTTAATGAGGGTGCAAAATCAACACAAGATGATGAAAAGGAAAGTGCGGTGCAATTTCCGACAGAAAATAACGAAGTAGAAACACAGGAGAACAATAATGTTAGCTAAATTGATTGATTTTCTGTTATGCCGTTTAACCTCATTTCTTACCGGAGTACGTCCGGCAAAGAATATTCCCCTGCAATCTGTGGGTAAACCGCGATTGTATTATGCAAACCATAACAGCCACGGCGATTTTATTTTATTTTGGGTTTCTTTGCCTTATGAAGTCAGAAAAAACACCCGTCCAGTTGCGGGAGCTGATTATTGGCAAAAAGGGAGCATTCGTTCTTTTCTGGCGAAAAAAGTATTCAATATGCTCTTGATCGAACGTAATGGCAATGATCCTAAAGCAGTAACAGAGCAAATAAGCCAAGCATTAAAAAAGGATTCGCTGATTATCTTTCCTGAGGGAACGAGAAAAACAGATGATGATATGCTTATTCAGCCTTTTAAAAGCGGGCTATATTATTTGGCTAAAGATAACCCTGATGTAGATTTCATCCCTGTTTGGATAAGTAATACACATAATTTATTACCTAAAGGGTTTGTTGTTCCAGTACCATTATTGTGCGATCTTTATTTAGGTGATCCTATCCATATTCAGCCAGAAGAAGATAAAACACACTTTTTAGCCCGTGCTGAGCAAGCATTAATTAATTTAAACCCAAAATATCAAGGAGAATAAAATGGAAATGTGGCATTTATTCTGGGGACTTATAGGCACCTTGCTTCTTGCTTCTGCAATTGGTTATAGTTTGAAGTGGAAAGTGGGTTTTTCTACTCCCCATACAGTCATTGATAACCTTAATCATCGTATTAATGCCTGGTGGGTAATGATTTTAATTATTTTTGCTGCCGCTTATTTAGGATTTTACGCCGTTTTACTGCTCTTCTTCCTTATCTCATTTACCGCATTACGTGAATTTTTATCCCTTATTGATATTCGGCGTGGTGATCATTTTGCGTTAGTTGCTTGTTTTTATCTGATTTTACCATTGCAATATTATTTCATTGCCATAGACTGGTTTAGTATGTTTACTATTTTTATTCCCGTGTATGGATTTCTATTTTTACCGATTTTATCTGCTTTATTAGGTGAACCATCAAAATTTCTAGACCGCTCAAGTAAAGTGCAATGGGCCGTTATGATTGCTATATTCTGTATTTCTCACATACCCGCCATATTAACCTTGAATATTGAAGGCTTTGAAGGAAAAAGTTTATTGTTAATGATTTTCTTAATTCTTATTGTGCAAGCCAGCGATGTATTACAATATATATGGGGAAAATTATGTGGTAAACATAAAATCGCCCCCACGTTATCACCTTCTAAAACAGTTGAAGGCTTTGTGGGTGGCGTATTTAGTGCCTCAATTTTAGGTGGCTTACTGGCTTGGCTCACCCCATTTACCGTAGTACAAGCGGTATTGATTAGTTTCATTATTTGTCTAATGGGATTTTTAGGTGGATTAGTGATGTCGGCAATGAAACGCAGTATGGGCGTGAAGGACTGGGGAAATATGATTAGTGGACACGGCGGAATGTTGGATCGTATGGATAGCCTTTGTTTTGCAGCCCCTGTCTTTTTCCATATTGTGAGATATTATTGGATTTAATAAAAGAAAAAAGAGGAAAAAATGACCGCACTTTTAAAAATTGGTTTAGTCTCCGTCTCTGACCGAGCATCGCAAGGGGTTTATACGGATCAAGGTATTCCTGAATTAAAGAAATGGCTAGAGCAAGCATTGGTTGAGCCTTTTGAGGTGGAAACCCGTTTAATTCCTGATGAACAGCCTATTATTGAACAGACATTATGTGAATTAGTGGATAAGCATCATTGTCATCTTGTATTAACCACAGGGGGAACCGGCCCTGCTAAACGTGATGTTACCCCTGATGCTACATTGGCAATAGCCGATCGTGAAATGCCGGGATTTGGTGAACAAATGCGCCAAGTGAGCTTGCATTTTGTCCCGACCGCAATTTTATCGCGACAAGTTGGCGTAATTCGTAAAAATAGTTTAATTTTAAACTTGCCAGGGCAACCGAAAGCCATCAAAGAAACCCTTGAGGGAGTGAAAGATGAGCAAGGTAATGTATTAGTGAAAGGCATTTTTTCCGCAGTGCCATATTGTTTACAATTAATTGATGGTATTTATATTGAGACAAAACCTGAAATTATTACCAGTTTTAGACCTAAATCCGCACGACGCGAAAAATAATATTAAGTGAGGTAACTTATGAAAAAAATTGAAGCAATTATCAAACCATTTAAACTCGATGATGTCCGTGAAGCCTTATCAGATATTGGCATTACAGGAATGACAGTAACAGAAGTACGTGGTTTTGGACGACAAAAAGGGCATACCGAGCTTTATCGAGGTGCGGAATATATGGTGGATTTTCTGCCAAAAGTAAAAATGGAAATGGTTATTTCTGATGACGTGGTGGAGCAGTGTATTCAGGCGATTATGGAAACCGCACAAACAGGCAAAATTGGTGATGGTAAAATTTTTGTCTATGACGTAGAGCGCGTAATCCGAATTCGCACGGGTGAGGAAAACGAGGAAGCCGTATAATGGATAAGCGTTTGCCGATCAGCCAATTATTAATGGCATTGTCTGCCTTGGTAGTCATTCTGGCTGGGGTGAAATTGGCAGGGGAAATTGTTGTCCCATTTTTACTTTCCTTATTTATCGCCATTATTTGCTCACCTGTGGTGAAGTTTATGACCAAACGTAAACTACCACATTGGTTGGCGCTAAGTTTACTGTTTTTAATGATTTTGACGGTATTTTTCTTTCTTGTTAGCTTAATTAATAGTACAGCGAGAGAATTTACCCAATCGATCCCTCAATACCGCTTATTACTTTCACAACGACTCAACGATCTTGCGACAATCACGCAAGGTTTACATTTACCCGTGAGAGATTTACAGCAACAAATTATGGATCATTTTGATCCCGCAATGATAATGAACTTTGCCAGCGGATTTTTGCTGAGTTTCTCAGGTGTAGTAACCAACGTATTTGTGCTATTTTTAGTGGTACTGTTTATGTTGTTAGAAGCCCCCACGGCTAAACATAAATTTGCGGTGGCATTTAGCAAACCTAACCAAGTGGCACAATACGAAGGTTATATTGATCGCATTTTGCAAGGCGTAATGGATTATCTTGGTGTGAAAACCTTTACCAGCTTTTTAACGGGCTTAAGCGTATTTATTTTGCTGAAAATTTTTGGCGTGCAATATGTCATTTTGTGGGCAACACTCAGCTTTCTACTTAATTATGTGCCAAATATTGGCTCAATTATTGCAGCCATTCCCATTATTATACAAGCGTTATTACTCAATGGCTTTTTCACGGGAATTGGCGTTACCATTGGGGTTATCAGCCTAAATATGATCATCGGCAATGTGCTTGAACCAAGAATGATGGGAAAAACTCTCGGACTTTCTACTCTTGTCGTGTTTCTCTCCCTTTTATTCTGGGGCTGGTTGCTCGGCTCAGTGGGAATGTTTCTTTCTGTTCCCCTCACAATGGTACTAAAAATCGCCCTCGAAGCCAGCCCAGATACAGTCAAATATGCTGCATTACTTGGGGAAACGAAGTAATTTGACTAAATATTTTATAGGTTATCAATATGAATGATGCTAAGAAAATTTTTAATAAAGGATTAAATTTTTATAAAAATAAAAATTTAGAAGCTGCAATAGATACTTGGTCAAGTATCACTCGTGGAGATGATAAGGAAGCTTATGCACTGAGTCGTTTTAATTTAGGTAATTTATATCAAGAAACTAATGAAAAAGATGAAGCAATAAAGGCTTGGTCAAGTATCACTCGTGAAGATGATAAGGAAGCTTATGCATGGAGTCGTTTTAATTTAGGTAATTTATATAAAGAAACTAATGACAAAGATGAAGCAATAAAGGCTTGGTCAAGTATCACTCGTGAAGATGATAAGGAAGCTTATGCAATGAGTCGTTTTAATTTAGGGGCTTTATATAAAAATAATAATGAGAATAAAAAAGCAATAGAGACTTGGTCAAGTATCACTCGTGAAGATGATAAGGAAGCTTATGCAAGGAGTCGTTTTAATTTAGGTAATTTATATAAAGAAACTAATGAAAAAGATGAAGCAATAAAGGCTTGGTCAAGTATCACTCGTGAAGATGATAAGCAAATATTCGCGAGGAGTCGTTTTTATTTAGGTAAATTATATAAAGAAACTAATAAAAAAGATGAAGCAATAAAGGCTTGGTCAAGTATCACTCGTGAAGATGATAAGAAAATATTCGCGAGGAGTCGTTTTTATTTAGGTAAATTAAATAAAGAAACTAATAAAAAAGATGAAGCAATAAAGGCTTGGTCAAGTATCACTCGTAAAGATGATAAGGAAGCTTATGCAGTGAGTCGTTTTTATTTAGGGGATTTATATAAAAATAATAATGAGAATAAAAAAGCAATAGAGACTTGGTCAAGTATCACTCGTAAAGATGATAAGGAAGCTTATGCAATGAGTCTTTTTTATTTAGGGGATTTATATAAAAATAATAATGAGAATAAAAAAGCAATAGAGACTTGGTCAAGTATCACTCGTAAAGATGATAAGAAAGCTTATGCAGTGAGTCGTTTTTATTTAGGTAATTTATATAAAGAAACTAATGAAAAAGATGAAGCAATAAGGGCTTGGAAAAACATAAATTGTGATGACTACCAAGAGGCTTATATTAGAGCTCAATTCTATCTTGGGAAACTATATCAAGAAAATAAGAAATATAAAAAAGCAAAAAAATGTTATAAAAATGTAATTAAACTTGGGAATAGTGCGTTTATTTATCAAGCTAATATACTTTTAAGAGTTCTAGAAATAAGTTCTAGTAATAATAAAAAGAACCTGAAAGACTTATTTGAAAAAATAGATTCGATACTTCAAAATTTGTTTGTATATCCAAATAGGGGGTTAGCAGATTGTTCAGAAGTTGCTCATTATACTCGTGCTTCGACAGCACTTCTTTTATTGGAAAGAGATAAGGAAAAAGTTAGTCATTTTCGATTAAATTCAATTAGAGGGGTAAATGATCCAAAAGAAGGAGTGCTACTATCTGAATATTTAAATTTAGATAATCTCAGTGAGCAGCGAGAGTTTATTTCTTTTATTAGCTGTTTTACTTTTAATCATGATAGCCTTAATCAGTTTAGGCTTTATGGTAAAGAAAATAATAGAGAAGCATCAGGCGTTAGTTTGGTTTTTTATGTGAATAAATTTTTTAGCTCTGAATATTTAGATAGATTTTCATCTTTTTTAACACTGAATAAGAATTTAGAAGCTAGAAATGATATTCCTGAAGAAAATAAGTTACTTCTTTATCGTTGTATTTATATTGATCCTAAAAGTAATTATCTATCTATTGCTAAAAGAAGTAAGATTACTTTCTTTAGGCAGTATAAGGATGGGCGAAATGAATGGAAAAAATATAAAATTGCTTTAAAAAATATAGAAGATAAGGTAAGGGAAGAATTTGAATCAATTAAGGAAACTGTGAAAGAGATTGATGCTAGTGATGATATAGTTAAAGGCTTATTACATGATATATTAATGCCTCTACAGTATTTAGTTAAGCATTATGCTTTTGAAGAAGAACAAGAATGTAGAATGGTAAGCATACGTTCTTTAACAAAAGATCAGAGAATAAACGTTGATGAACAGTTTAATTCTATGTATATAGAATATCCTATTAGCGTTAGAGATGCCGTGGAAAAAGTTTATCTTTCTATTGGTGCTAGAGATAAAGAACATTTTTTCATTAGAAAATTAGGCGATCATAGAAAAGTTGTCCTTTCAGAAAACCCATTCAGACAAAAGTAAACAGTGAAAAATTCCCAAAAATCCCACCGCACTTTGCTTTTTGGATTTTCTGTATTCTCTAAAATTTTTGCGATCTTGATCGCAAAAAAGTGCGGTGGTTTTTTCTTTTATTTTTCTGTTAGCTAAAATAGCGTTCAGGTTAGGCTGAAATTGCTAGATTAATCAAACATAACTCTGTACAATCGCAACTCATTTTTTAAGCGGTAGAAATTTTCTTAATTTATAGCTTACAAACTTATACTGAAAAAGAAAAAAGTTTAGCTATATCAATGCCGTAATGTGTAACAACGAGGCTTTATGTTAGAACAGAATACAATTCAACAAGAAGGCAACCAGCTTTCAGTAGAACCTAAGAAGAAAATTAATTTAATGAATTTAACACGCCAACAAATGCGTGAATTTTTTCAAGAATTAGGGGAAAAACCGTTTCGTGCGGATCAATTAGTCAAATGGATTTACCATTTTGGTGAAGATAATTTTGACAATATGACGAATATTAACAAGAAGTTACGCGAAAAACTAAAAGCGGTAGCAGAAATTAAAGCACCAGAAGTAGCGGTAGAGCAACGTTCCGCAGACGGCACGATCAAATGGGCGATGCAAGTGGGTGATCAGCAGGTTGAAACCGTGTATATTCCCGAAGCTGATCGTGCGACCCTTTGTGTGTCTTCCCAAGTGGGCTGTGCGTTGGCTTGTACTTTTTGTTCCACCGCACAACAAGGGTTTAACCGCAATTTAATCGTGTCTGAAATTATCGGACAAGTGTGGCGTGCCTCAAAAATTATTGGGAATTTTGGGGTAACGGGTGTACGCCCTATCACGAATGTGGTGATGATGGGAATGGGCGAGCCTTTGCTCAATGTGGCAAATGTAGTACCAGCAATGGAAATTATGCTCGATGATTTTGCTTATGGCTTATCAAAACGCCGTGTAACTCTATCTACTTCTGGGGTTGTGCCAGCATTGGATAAATTAAGTGAAATGATTGATGTGGCATTAGCGATTTCTTTGCACGCGCCAAATGATGAATTACGTGATGAAATTGTGCCATTAAACAAAAAATATAATATCAAAACGCTAATTGATTCAGTGAATCGTTACTTATCGGTTTCTAATGCCAATCACGGTAAGGTTACCATTGAGTATGTGATGCTGGATCACGTTAATGACAGTGTAGAACACGCTCATCAGTTAGCAGATGTGTTAAAAAATACGCCTTGTAAGATCAATTTGATCCCTTGGAATCCGTTCCCTGAAGCGCCTTATGCGAAAAGTTCTAACACACGTATTGATCGCTTCCAAAAAACCTTGATGGAATATGGTTTTACGGTGATAGTTCGCAAGACCCGTGGTGATGATATTGATGCCGCCTGTGGACAGTTAGCGGGGGACGTGATTGACCGTACTAAACGTACGGCACAGAAAAAGCGTTTTGGTGAACAAATCAACGCGGTGCAAGTACAATAAACAAAAATAATCAATCGTATCAGCAAAAAAGGAGAGAAAAAATGAAAATACGTTATTGTCTGGTTACGCTTTTTTCTCTCTTGCTGTGTGCTTGCGTTTCCTCGCAGACAAACCAAGAGGATTTCGATAAGCAACAAGCCGCGAAAGCGAGGGTAGAGCTTGCGATTGGCTATTTAGAACAGCGAGAACTCCGTTTAGCCAAACAAAATCTAGATAAGGCTTTGGCTTATGCACCCAACGATTATTTAGTCCATTCTGCATTAGCCTATTTTTATCAATTACAAGGCGATACTGAGCGTGCGGAAAATGCCTATTTAAACGCCTTAAAATTAGAGGCTAAACAAGGCGACCTGTTGAATAATTACGCGGTCTTTCTATGTGAGCAAGGGCGTTTTGCGCAAGCCTATCAACAATTCCAACAAGCCTTAAATTCACCTAATTATTATCAACAAGCGGATACCTACGAAAATCTTGCCCTTTGTGCTTTGGCTGAAAAAAACAGCGCACTTTATCAGCAGTATCGGGACTTATTAGAAAAAGTTGCACCAACACGTGCCAATTCACTGCCCGCAAACGTAATGCAACACTAACGTTTTCTTTTCAAATTGTGAAAATTGAAGGCATTTTTCCTTGATGAGTTGAATAGGCTGATTTTCTTTGTTAATTCGTCAGAAATTCATTGATTAATGGTTGCAAAACCGAGATGACAACTTTAAACTTTAGCTTTTGAATTTTAACGCTGAGTGCCTTGATTTTCGCATTTTGCTAAAGTGTCGCGCTGAGTGAAATCCTACAATTAAATTTTAAGAGAATTCCTTATGGCAACCTCAAATGAGAACCAAGAAACCATTCAACAAAGTTTAGGTGAACATTTTCGCCAAGCGCGAGAAGCATTAAATTTATCGTTAGATGATGTCTCTAAACAACTCAATTTACGTCCTTCAATTTTACAACGTTTGGAAAATAATGAGTTTACACATAGTTCTATTTCAGCAACTTACATCAAAGGCTATATCCGCAATTATGCAAAATATTTACGTTTACCTGAAAGTCTTTGGTCGTCCGTGGTAAATTCCCTTGAGGAAACAACAAAAAATGATTTAACTCGTGGGGTGCGTGCAACTCAAGCAGTGAATGAATATTCTTCACATAATCGTTGGATCGGCTGGGTATCAGCGGTTGTGGTTATCGCTTTATTAGCTGTAACGGCACTTTGGTGGTGGGAAAACTATCAAAAATCGAATGCAGAGCGTGATGATTTAGTGCAAAACTATGTGGAAACACAGCAAGAAAACAGTACGCAAAATAGTGCAACTTCACAAGAAAACGTGATTGCGCTTACACCTAAAGCGATTGATGCTGAAAAAACAGCGCAAAATTCTACCGCACTTTCTCAACCTGTTACGGTAGAGCAAATTGCGCCAGTGGAAGAAAATAACACAAATGCAAAAGCGAGCGTAGAAAATGCGCAGCCACAGGTGGCAGCAGTTCAATCTGTGAGTGCAGAAAATACTTATCGCCAAGTGCAATCTGAAACTTCAGCGCAGCTATTACAATCAGAAATGAATAAAATTAATGCGGGTGAAAATCGCAGTACAATGGAAAGTGCGGTGGAAAATCCCGCTGTTTCTATACCAACTAGTGATGCTGTACTGCGTATTGAAATTACGGGTGCGAGCTGTTGGGTTCGGGTACGTGATGCCAATCGCAAGGTGCTAGCTGAAAAACTTTACAAACAAGGTGAAGTGTTGAATTTTGATCAAAATACCGCTTATGATCTGACAATTGGCGCACCAAGCAACGTAAAAATTACTTATAAAGGCGCGGTTTATCCGCTTAAAGTGGATGGTCGTGTCGCTAAATTCAAATTGCAATAAGCAAAGAGATTACAATGTCGTCATTTAAACCGAATATTAAACGTCGTCAATCGACAAAAATTTATGTGGGTAATGTGCCAGTAGGGGGCGATGCGCCGATTGCTGTGCAGTCTATGACTAATACGCGCACCACCGATGTAGAGGCTACGGTAGCACAAATCAAAGCGCTTGAACGTGTAGGCGCAGATATCGTGCGTGTTTCTGTGCCAACAATGGATGCAGCCGAAGCCTTCAAATTGATTAAGCAACAAGTGAATGTGCCATTAGTGGCGGATATTCATTTTGATTATCGTATTGCCTTAAAAGTAGCAGAATATGGCGTGGATTGTTTGCGTATTAACCCGGGTAATATTGGACGCGAAGATCGCATTCGTGCGGTAGTGGACTGTGCAAAAGATAAAAATATTCCAATTCGTATCGGGGTGAACGCAGGCTCATTAGAACGTGATATTCAAGAGAAATTTGGCGAGCCTACGCCTGAAGCGTTGCTTGAAAGTGCGTTACGTCACGTTGAAATTCTAGATCGTCTGAATTTTGATCAGTTCAAGGTGAGCGTTAAAGCATCCGATGTATTCCTTGCCGTGGAAAGCTATCGCTTACTAGCGAAAGCCATCAAGCAACCATTACATTTAGGGATCACTGAAGCGGGTGGCGCGAGAGCTGGCGCAGTAAAATCAGCAGTAGGATTGGGAATGCTCTTGGCGGAAGGCATTGGTGATACGTTGCGCGTTTCTTTAGCCGCTGATCCAGTAGAAGAAATTAAAGTCGGATTTGATATTTTGAAGTCCTTACGTATTCGTTCACGTGGTATTAATTTTATTGCTTGCCCAACCTGTTCCCGTCAAGAATTTGACGTTATTGGCACAGTAAATGCCCTTGAACAACGCCTTGAAGATATTATTACGCCAATGGACGTGTCTATTATTGGCTGTGTGGTTAATGGACCGGGGGAGGCGCTTGTGTCTGATTTGGGCGTAACTGGCGGTAATAAGAAAAGCGGTTATTATGTTGATGGTGAACGCCAAAAAGAACGTTTTGATAACGAAGATTTAATTAACCAATTAGAAGCAAAGATCCGTGCCAAAGTTGCACAGCAAGATCCCAAAAATCGAATTATTTAAGGAAAATATTGTGGCAAAAACAATTCAAGCAATTCGCGGAATGAATGATTGCTCCCCAACGGAAAGCCCTTTGTGGCAATGGGTGGAAAGCAAAGTACGCAACGTTCTACAAAGTTATGGATATTCTGAAGTACGTATGCCGATCGTGGAAAGTACGCCACTTTTCGCACGAGCAATTGGCGAAGTAACCGATGTTGTTTCAAAAGAAATGTACACTTTTTGGGATAATGATGAACAGCTTACGCTTCGTCCTGAAGGAACGGCTGGTTGTGTACGTGCAGCCATTGAACACGGCTGGATTTATAATAACGAACAACGTTTGTGGTATATGGGGCCAATGTTCCGCCACGAACGCCCACAAAAAGGGCGTTATCGTCAGTTTCATCAAGCCGGGGTAGAAATATTTGGTATTGCTAACCCTGAAATTGATGCCGAATTAATTTTGCTCACTGCACGTTTATGGAAAGAATTAGGTATCGAACAGCACGTCAGCTTACAGCTTAATTCCATTGGCTCGTTAGAAGCGCGCAAAAATTATCGTTCTGCTTTGGTTGAATTTTTGCAACAACATATTGATTTATTAAGTGATGAAGAAAAAGAGCGGTTAGAAAAAAATCCATTACGGATTTTGGACAGCAAAAATCAAGCGTTGCAAGAGGTGCTTAATGGCGCACCAAAATTACTCGATTATTTAGATGAAGAAAGCCGTGTACATTTTGCTCAGCTTTGTACTTTGCTAGATCAAATGGGCATTGCTTATGAGGTTAATCCAAAATTAGTACGTGGTTTGGATTATTACAACAAAACCGTATTTGAATGGGTAACGAACGCACTGGGAGCGCAAGGCACAGTATGTGGTGGTGGTCGTTATGATGGTTTAGTTGAACAGCTTGGCGGACACGCAACAACGGGTGTTGGTTTTGCAATGGGCTTAGAACGCTTAGTGCTATTAGTGCAGGAGGTGAATCATCAAATTGCATTACCAAGAGCGGTGGATATTTATATGGTTTACTCAGGAGAAGGTACAACCTTACCCGCGTTTCAATTAGCTGAAAAACTGCGTAAAAATTTACCGCACTTACGTATTATGACCCATTGCAGTGGGGGGAATTTTAAAAAGCAATTTAAGCGTGCTGATAAAGTCGGTGCAAACTTTGCCCTTGTGATTGGTGAAACTGAGGCAGCAGCTCAGCAAGTTGTGGTGAAAGATCTGCTTGCGGGAACTCAACAAGTCTTATCATTAGATAATGTCGTAGATTATTTACACAAAGCATTTTAATAAGGAAACATTATGGCTTATACCATTGAAGAAGAACAAGAACTGAATGAAATAAAAAATTGGTGGAAAGAAAATGGCAAATTGGCTGTGGCTATTTTTGTACTAACGCTCGCTGGAGTTTTTGGCTGGCGTTATTGGCAATCTCATCAAATTGCGCAAAATCAACAACGTTCAGTGCAATATGAGCAACTTGCCAGCCAATTCCAAGCAGATAAAGTGAACGTGGATAGTGTAGAACAATTTGCACAAAGTAATGATAAAACCGCTTATGCCGTGTTTGCTTTATTGGATGCAGCAAATGTTTCTGTGCAAAAACAGGATTATGCTCAAGCAGAAAATTTATTAAAACAAGCGGTAACTAATGCCAATGATGACATTTTGCGTTCTGTGAGTGCATTACGTTTGGCGGCAGTACAATTCCAACAACAGCAATTCGATAATGCGTTAGCCTCGCTTGATCTCATTAAAGGAGAGGCGTGGAACAGCGCAGCTTTCTTATTAAAAGGGGATATTCAACTCGCTAAAGGCGATAAACAAAACGCCAAAGCCAGTTTTGAACAAGGGCTAAAAAATGCCAGCCCAGTGGAAACAGATTTAATCCAAGTGCGGTTAAATAATCTATAATCTTTTCAAGGCTTGCCAAGTGCAAGCCTTTTTCTTATAGCTAACTTTTGCCAAATATTAAAAGTGTATGTAATGTGTATGGAATCAACACAATAGAACGATACAAAGAAAAATATTCCCTATATTTCCCGCTATATATAGCCATTTCAAATAAAAAATAATACGGTCTTATCAGATCCCTTATGTATTACTTGTACACCGTTGTTATTGTTGCCTTGTGTTATTTTCATTTTAAACGACTATAATGAATGAGTAGTCTGATGGCTAAAGTGATAAATAAGCCATTATTAGTGGATGAGCAGTATTTAGCGTTTAATGTTTATAGGATTGTGGGAAAGCTGAAAATCCACATCAGTTAGATGTGGATTATGATCTTGGTGCAGAGGAAAAAGAAAAGTCATATATAAGGGAAAATTTTATATTTTAACTTACTCTTCCATATATCCTAGACTACGCAATGCTCTTTCATCATCAGCCCAGCCGGATTTTACTTTCACCCAAAGTTCTAGATGCACTTTGTTGTCAAATAAACGTTCCATATCAGCACGCGCTTCTGTGCCAATGACTTTGATTTTTTGTCCCTTATTTCCAATCACCATTTTTTTCTGACCTTCTCGCTCAACGAGGATGAGTCCATTGATTTCATAAGTGCCACGTTCATTTGTTTTGAATTGTTCAATTTCTACTGTAACCGAATAAGGAAGTTCTTCGCCCATAAAGCGCATTAATTTTTCACGAATGATTTCTGATGCCATAAAGCGTTGCGAGCGGTCGGTAACGTAATCTTCAGGGAAGTGATGAACTCCTTGACGTAATGATTGGCGTACAATTTTCTCTAGTTCTTGTACGTTATTGCCACGTTGTGCAGAAATAGGAATAATGGCTTTAAAGTCAAATTTTTGGCTGATTTCTGTAATGAAAGGCAACAAGGCTTCTTTATCTTTGATGTTGTCAATTTTGTTTATCGCTAACACCACTGGCGCTTTAGCTCGGCGAAGTTTATTCAATACCATTTCATCATCGTCGTTCCAGTGCGTGCCATCTACCACAAAGATAATTAAATCCACATCGCCAATTGCACTGCTTGCTGCTCGGTTCATTAAGCGGTTAATTGCACGTTTTTCTTCAATATGTAATCCGGGGGTATCAACATAGATAGCTTGATAAGCGCCTTCAGTGTGAATTCCCACAATACGATGACGTGTTGTTTGTGCTTTTCTTGAAGTAATGGAAATCTTTTGCCCTAAGATTTTATTTAATAAGGTTGATTTTCCAACATTTGGACGCCCTACGATAGCAATAAATCCACAATAAGTGGGATGTTCGTGCTGATGTTCTGTTGTTTGTGTCATTTTATATCCAATATTTTTAAGATTTGTTGTGCGGCAGCTTGTTCGGCTTTGCGACGGCTAGAACCAACGCCAATAAAAGTGCGGTCAATTTTTTTTACGTTTTCCACACGGCATTCAACGGTGAAAGTTTGATTATGTGCTTCACCTCTGATATTGACGACATTGTAGCTAGGAAGTGGCAGATGATCTGCTTGCAAATATTCTTGTAAGCGAGTTTTTGGATCTTTCTGATTTTCACCCGGCTTAATCTCGCGTAATAATCGTTGATACCATAAATGTGTTACTTCGGTGCTTGTGGCAAGATCGCGATCGAGTGAAATTGCCCCAATAATCGCTTCCATACAATCAGCAAGGATAGAGGCTCGACGAAAACCGCCGCTTTTTAACTCGCCAGAGCCTAATAGCATATACTCGCCTAATTCAAATTCTTTGGCGAGTTGAGCCAACGTTGGTTCACGCACAAGAGTTGCACGCATACGTGTGAGTTCGCCTTCATTGCATTGAGGAAACTGTTGATATAAAGCATTGGCGATAGTGTAGTTCAAAATTGCATCACCTAAAAATTCCAAGCGTTCATTATGGTTTTTTGCGGCACTTCGGTGAGTTAGTGCTTGTTTGAGCCAATTGATATCTTGGAATTGATAGCCGATGTTACGCTGTAAGCGATCTAAGTTTTTTGTCATTGTGTTGATTATTCAATTTTTTATTTAATTGTGCTAAACATTCTGTCAAAACGCAGACCTGTTGGCCATTCGCCTTGTTTTTTATCAAGGCTTAACCAAATATATTTCGCCTTGCCTACAATATTTTTTTCTGGCACAAAACCCCAAAAACGGCTGTCTGCACTGTGATTACGGTTATCTCCCATTACAAAATATTCGCCTTGTGGCACAACCCATTCGGTAATGTAATTTTGTTGCTTGTCATAGCCTTGATATAAATAAGTCGCATTCGGTGGCTGTGGATCCCAATGAATTTGATGTGTAACATCGCCTGTTTCGGTTACTTTCAATGGATGCATATCGCTATATATCGGTTTACCTTGACGGTCTTGCCCAATAATAATGTTGAAATCTGTATCGGGCTGCGGTTCGTTATAGGTAAATTCTTTTGTTACACAATTTTCTGTACATTCTTTGCCATCTTTGCCATAAGTAATTGTGATATGGCGATCGACTTCATTATATTTAATGCGATCCCCGGGAATGCCAACAATGCGTTTAATGTAATCTACGCTCGGCTCTGGCGGGGCTTTAAACACGATAATATCACCACGTTGTGGCTTGCCTGTTTCAATCAAGGTGTTTTGAAAAACAGGATCTTTAATGCCGTAAGCATATTTTTCTACCAGTAGAAAATCGCCAACTCGTAAAGTCGGCTCCATAGAACCCGATGGAATTTGGAATGGCTCAAATAAGAAAGAGCGTAAAATTAAGACAAATGCGAGTACTGGAAAAAGTGAAGCTAAAAATTCACCGCCTTCTGAAATCGGTTCAATGCTGGCTTTTTCTTCCTCAGTTAAAGGTTTTCCACTACGTTGCTCTGCACGGGTAATTTGGCGGTGACGTTTTGGTAAAACAGCAAAACGGTAATAGCACCATAAGATCCCGCAAACAGCGGTGAATAAAATAAGTACAATAGTGAACGTATTCGGTAAGGCTAAATGTTCTAAATATCGCCAAATACCATAACCGACTGCGACAAGTAGCACAAAAAATAAATTTGATTTTGACATAATGCTTCCTTATTAGTCTTTACCAACATGTAAGATAGCTAAAAATGCTTCTTGTGGCACTTCAACGTTACCTAAAGACTTCATTCGTTTTTTACCTTCTTTTTGTTTCTGCAACAATTTTTTCTTACGACTGACATCGCCACCGTAACATTTAGCTAGGACGTTTTTACGTAATTGTTTCACCGTTGAACGCGCAATAATGTGGTTACCAATAGCCGCTTGAATGGCAATATCAAATTGCTGACGTGGAATGAGTTCGCGCATTTTTTCAACCAATTCACGACCACGATAAGGGGCGTTATCTTTGTGTACAATTAACGCAAGGGCATCAACACGCTCACCATTGATCATAATATCCACACGTACCATTTCTGAGGCTTGGAAACGTTTGAAACCATAATCTAATGATGCATAGCCACGAGAAGTGGATTTAAGACGATCAAAGAAATCAAGTACCACTTCTCCCATTGGGATTTCATAAGTCAGCGCCACTTGGTTGCCGTGATAGACCATATTGGTCTGCACACCTCGTTTTTCAACACAGAGCGTGATGACATTACCTAAATAAGTTTGTGGCAAGAGCATATTACATTCTGCAATCGGCTCACGAATTTCACTAATATTATTAAGTGGTGGCAATTTTGATGGACTATCCACATAAATTACTTCACCGTTGGTTTGCAACACTTCATACACTACTGTTGGGGCAGTGGTAATTAAATCAAGATTATATTCACGTTCTAAACGCTCTTGAATAATTTCCATATGCAATAAGCCTAAGAATCCACAACGGAAACCAAAGCCCAGAGCGGTAGAATTTTCTGGCTCATAGAATAGAGAGGCATCATTTAGGCTCAATTTGCCTAAGGCATCACGGAATGCTTCATAATCATCTGAACTAATTGGGAATAAGCCCGCATAAACTTGCGGTTTGACTTTTTTAAAGCCCGGTAACGCGGTGCTTGCTGGATTATTATGTAGGGTTAAGGTATCCCCTACTGGCGCGCCTAAAATATCTTTAATCGCACACACAACCCAACCAACTTCACCACAATTTAATACTTGAGTATCCACTTGTTTCGGGGTGAAAATGCCTAAGCGATCTACATTGTAAGATTGTCCTGTGGACATCACTTTAATCTTATCACCTTTGCGTAAGGTACCATTTTTTATACGTACAAGAGAAACCACGCCAAGGTAATTATCGAACCAAGAATCAATAATTAAGGCTTGTAGTGGGGCATTAGGATCGCCTTCAGGTGCGGGGATTTTTTTTACGATTTCTTCTAGTACATCTTCAATGCCTTGCCCGGTTTTGGCAGAACAACGTACCGCATCCAGCGCATCAATACCAACAATATCTTCAATCTCTTCCGCAACACGCTCTGGCTCAGCCGCAGGCAAGTCAATCTTATTGAGGATTGGCACGACTTCCAAATCCATTTCAATGGCGGTATAACAGTTTGCCAAGGTTTGGGCTTCCACGCCTTGTCCCGCATCGACCACTAACAATGCCCCTTCACAAGCCGCAAGAGAACGCGATACCTCGTAAGAAAAATCCACGTGTCCCGGCGTATCGATAAAATTCAGCTGATAGGTTTCGCCATCTTTCGCTTTATAATTGAGCGTGACGCTTTGCGCTTTAATGGTGATCCCACGTTCACGCTCTAAATCCATTGAATCTAACACTTGCTCTGCCATTTCACGGTCAGACAGCCCCCCACAGGTCTGAATTAAACGATCTGAAAGGGTTGATTTCCCGTGGTCAATATGCGCAATGATTGAAAAGTTACGAATGTTCTTCATATTATTCTAAATAAACTAAACTCTAAAATTTGACAAAATTTAACTGGTCGATTGTACCTGAATATCGGTTTTTACGCTATATAAAAGGGAAAGTATTTGTGCGTTTAGAAGAGTTGTTAAAGAAAGCACCAATGTTATTGTTTAATGAAATTTATTTTTTTGTTTTAAATAAAAAAAAATCAAGAAATTACAAGAACTTTCTGGGTTATTGCTATTCTAACAAGCACATACTTTTTCTTTTTAAGGGCTATTATGAACAGTCTTAAAAAACAGCTTAGTGCATTTTTTCCCATTTTTATTTTTTTCTGTATTAATCTCATTATCTTATCTATTAGCCGAGTCGCTCTTGGGATATGGCAAGCCGATCGAATTTCTGCCGTTAATGGCTGGTTTTCGTTATTCTTACAAGGCGTTAGGATTGATGTTGCAAGTCTATGCTGGTTATTTTCTTTTCCTATTTTGCTTACTTGTTTTTTTGCTGGCAACTGTTTGATTGGGCGAGTAGTAAACGGATTTGTGCGTTTATGGCTTGTGCTAAGTAGTGTGTTTATTATTTTTATGGAAATTGTTACGCCAGCTTTTATTGAAACCTATGATTTTCGTCCAAATCGTTTGTTTGTGGAATATTTAGTTCATCCGAAAGAAGTGTTTACAATGCTGGCAAACGGGCATTTTGTGGTGTTAATTTTAACGCTAATTTTGACCGCACTTTTTGCTTATAGCTTTTGGCGTTTGTCTGTGAATTTATGGAAAAATTTATCTTATCCTAAATGGTATTGGCGTCCTGTCGTTTTCTTGCTTATTGAGGCAATGACCTTTATCGGAGCAAGATCGAGCTTTCAGCACCGCGGTATTAACCCAGCAATGGTAGCATTTTCTTCCGATCCTTTGGTGAATTCTTTGGTATTGAATTCCAGTTATTCCGTGCTATTTGCCGTTCAACAAATGAAAGATGAAGATCATTCTTCAGAAATTTACGGCAAAATGCCGTTAGATGAAGTTGTGGCAATCCTTAAACAGGCGAGAGGACGACCAGCAAGTGACTATATTTCTGATATTTTGCCAACAATGACACACAATGTGGCGAGTTATCAAGGTAAAGCAAAAAATTTAGTCATTATTTTGGAAGAAAGTTTTGGGGCGCAATTTGTCCAAACCTTAGGGGGTAAACCACTTTCCCCTTATTTTGATGAATTGGCGAAAGAAGGCTGGCTATTTGAGAATCTTTATGCCACAGGGACACGTTCTGTGCGTGGTATTGAAGCAATAACGGCAGGTTTTACGCCAACACCCGCGCGCTCGGTGGTGAAATTATCAGGTTCACAAAATAATTTCTTTACCATTGCAGATTTTCTTAAGAAACAAGGCTATCACACCTCTTTCATCTATGGTGGAGAAAAACATTTCGACAATATGGCGAGCTTTTTCTATGGTAATGGTTTTGAAACCATTATTGATGAAAAAGATTATAAACACCCCCACTTTACTGCGACTTGGGGGGTAAGCGATGAAGATCTTTTTGCCAAAGCCAATGAACAATTTACCCGATGGCAAGAAAGCGGAAAGCCATTTTTCAGCCTTGTGTTTAGTTCCAGCAATCACGATCCTTTTGAATTTCCAGATGGCAAAATTGAACTTTATGAGCAACCAAAACAAACCCGTAACAATGCGGCGAAATATGCTGATTATGCGTTGGGTTATTTTTTCCAATTAGCGAAAAAATCTAATTATTGGCAAGATACCGTGTTTTTAGTGATTGCAGATCACGATTCGAGGGTAAATGGGAGTGCCTTAGTGCCAATCAAGCATTTCCATATTCCAGCTCTAATTTTAGGAGAGGGGATTACACCGCGCCGTGATAACCGTTTAGTGAGCCAAATTGATATGCCTACTACCTTGCTTTCTTTAATTGGTGCAAGTGGTAATTATCCAATGTTAGGTTATGATTTAACCCAACCGCAAGATCCTAATCGTGCGTTAATGCAATTTGACCGTACAATGGCGTATCGCAAAGGTAACGATGTTGCAATTTTACAGCAAAATCAACCCATTCAAGGTTTTCATTATGATACGCAAGCTGGTAAATTAACCCCTACAGAGATTCCTGAATTAATCAAAAAAGAAGCCTTAGCTTATGCATTATGGGGTAGTTATGCCTATAAACAAAAGCTGTATCGCCCAGAATCTCCTGTAAAAGAGCAATAAACAAAGTGCGGTACTTTTTTGTCGTATTTCATTTTTTGAGGGTAAGGAAAATCTTCATAATCGCTTGCCCCGTAGTTAAGTTTTGATATGATAGCGCGAACATATTTTGATTAAACCTCCCTCAATTAACGATAAGAGAGAACAAAATGACCGATGATAGCCAAAATACTGGCTTAGAAACCACAAATAAAAAGAATTTTTTGCAATCCCTATTTGGGCGATTTTTCCAAGGCGAGCTGAAAAACCGTGAGGAATTAGTGGAAGTGATCCGTGATTCCGAACAAAATGAATTAATCGATCAAGATACCCGTGAAATGATTGAAGGGGTAATGGAAATCGCTGAATTACGCGTGCGTGATATTATGATCCCGCGTTCGCAAATTGTGTTTATTGAAGCCGATCAGGATCTGGATGCTTGCTTGGAAACCATTATTGAAAGTGCGCATTCACGTTTTCCTGTGATTACCGATGAAAAAGACAATATCGCTGGGATTTTACACGCGAAAGACTTACTAAAATTTTTGCGTTCTAATGCGGAAGAATTTGATTTACTTTCTCTGCTTCGCCCAGTGGTCATCGTGCCGGAAAGTAAGCGTGTAGATAGAATGTTAAAAGATTTCCGTTCTGAGCGCTTTCATATGGCGATTGTGGTTGATGAATTTGGCGCGGTGTCAGGATTAGTAACTATTGAAGATATTTTAGAGCAAATTGTTGGTGATATTGAAGATGAATTTGATGAAGAAGATGTGGCAGATATTCGTCAGCTTTCTCGTCATACTTACGCTGTGCGTGCATTAACGGATATTGAAGATTTCAACCAGCAATTCCACACGCATTTTACGGATGAAGAAGTGGATACGGTGGGTGGTGTGGTAATGCAAGCCTTCGGTCATTTACCAAAACGGGGGGAAGAGATTACCCTTGAAAACTTACACTTTAAAGTGACTTCCGCAGACAGTCGTCGCATTATTCAGTTGCGTGTTACCGTGCCTGATGAATGTTTGGAAGAAATAGCAACTCACGAAGAAAATTACAATAGCGCGCAATGAAATCACAATTAATTTATCTTATTGCTTTATTATCTGGGGGATTAGGTGTTTTTGCTTTTTCTCCTTTTGATTTTTGGGGCGTCGCCTATCTTTCCCTATTAGGGTTATTATGGGTGGCAAAAACAGCGAAAAAAAGCACCGCACTTTGTGGTGCATTTTTATGGGGCCTGAGCTTTTTTAGCTTTGGCGTGAATTGGCTACACGTGAGCATTCACCAATTTGGAGGCTCACCGTTGTGGCTCAGCTATGTGTTAGTGGTATTGCTGGCGGCGTATCTTGCCTTATTTCCAACACTGTTTGCCTATTTTATTCAACGCTTTAAGGTGAATAATCTCGCACTGTATCCTGTGCTTTGGACATTCACAGAGTTTTTACGCGGTTGGTTATTTACCGGTTTTCCGTGGCTACAATTGGGTTACACACAAATTGACAGTCCATTTTCAGGACTTGCGCCAATTTTTGGTGTGCAGGGGTTAACTTTCTTTGTTATGTGGGTAAGTGCGGTGCTTTTTTCACTGATTTCTCACTTATTACAGAAAGATAAAAAATGGTTAATGATTGCTTCACAATCGGTGTTATGTCTGATTATTGGCGGTTTAGCAATGTGGTCATCTTCCGCGAATTATGTGCAGGAAAAGCCAGAAAAAGCTTTAACCATCACCCTTGTGCAAGGGAATATTGAACAAAACTTGAAGTGGGAACCACATTATCTTAGCCAAACCTTAGGAATTTATGGGCGTCTTATTGCTCAGTATTTAGGTAAAACAGATCTTATCATTTTGCCTGAGGCCGCATTACCAACTTTAGAAAATGATATTCAGCGATTTTTACTTTCCTTACAGCAAGCAACCAAAGATACAGGGACGCAAGTGATGATTGGAACCATTTATCAAGATTGGCAAAAAGGAAAATTATTTAATTCTATCATAAACTTAGGTGATCCTGATTTACCTTATAGCGAGCAAACCCACAACCGCTATAATAAACATCATCTTGTCCCATTTGGTGAATATGTGCCATTGGAAAACCTCTTGCGTCCGCTGGGTTCGGTGTTTAATTTACCGATGTCGGCATTCCAATCAGGGGAAGAAGTACAAAAGCCATTTTTAGCTAAACAACGGAAATTTACCCCAGCAATTTGCTATGAAATTATTTTTGGTTCACAAGTGCAGAAAAATCTGAACGTGGAAACCGATTTCTTGCTGACCATTTCCAATGACGCGTGGTTTGGCAACAGCATCGGTCCTTGGCAACATTTACAAATGGCAAGAATGCGTGCTTTAGAATTGGGGAAACCTGAAATTCGCGCCACCAATACTGGAATCACCGCCTTTATTAATGCGAAAGGTGAGGTGATCGCTCAAGCTCCACAGTTTGTGGAAACCACTTTAACACAACGTATTGCACCAACAGTAGGTAAAACGCCTTATGCTCAATTAGGTGATATGCCTTTGTATTTCTTATGCTTTTTACTAATGCTATTGCGTGGCGTGAACCTATTATTATGGCGAATACTAAAACGAACAGCGGTGTAAATTTAACGGATTTTTTCCTTTGGTAAAAGAAAGTGAGCAAGTGAATTAATGCTTGCTTTCTAAACGAAAAAGCGTATTATAGCCGTCTAGACGCAAAAACATCTAAAATTTAATTTTAATCTTTTAAGGAAAGCTATGTCATCTTATTTATTTACTTCCGAATCAGTGTCAGAAGGGCATCCAGATAAAATTGCTGACCAAATTTCTGATGCGGTATTAGACGAAATTCTCAAACAAGATCCCAAAGCTCGTGTGGCGTGTGAGACCTATGTGAAAACAGGTATGGCACTTGTAGGGGGGGAAATCACCACCTCTGCTTGGGTGGATATTGAAAATCTAACACGCCAAGTAATTTGTGATATTGGTTACAAACATTCTGATATGGGGTTTGATGGCCATTCTTGTGCGGTGTTAAATGCTATTGGAAAACAATCTTCCGACATTAATCAAGGGGTGGATCGTGAAAGCCCATTAGATCAAGGTGCAGGCGACCAAGGTATTATGTTTGGCTATGCCACCAATGAAACTGATGTATTAATGCCGGCAGCGATTACTTATGCACATCGCTTAATGGAACGCCAAGCACAAGTACGTAAAGACGGCACCTTGCCTTGGTTACGTCCAGATGCGAAAAGCCAAGTTACCCTAAAATATGAAAATGATAAAATTGTTGGCATTGATGCAGTGGTGCTTTCTACTCAACACGCAGATAGCGTGAGCCAACAAGACATCTATGACGGTGTAATGGAAGAAATTATTAAACCAGTCTTACCAACTGAATGGTTTGGCAAAGATACCAAGTATTTCATTAACCCAACAGGGCGTTTTGTAATTGGTGGTCCAATGGGAGATTGTGGGCTAACTGGACGTAAGATCATTGTTGATACCTATGGTGGCGCTGCTCGTCACGGTGGTGGGGCATTTTCGGGCAAAGATCCTTCAAAAGTGGATCGCTCTGCCGCTTATGCCGCACGTTATGTAGCAAAAAATATTGTTGCCGCCGGTTTAGCTGATCGTTGTGAAATTCAGCTTTCTTATGCCATCGGTGTGGCTGAGCCGACTTCCATTATGGTGGAAACCTTTGGCACGGGCAAAGTGAGCAATGCATTATTGGTAAATTTAGTGCGTGAGTTTTTTGATTTACGCCCTTATGGATTAATTAAAATGCTTGATCTCATTCAACCAATCTACCGCCAAACCGCAGCTTATGGGCATTTTGGACGTGAGCAATTCCCTTGGGAAAAAACGGATCGTGCTGAAGAATTGAGAGTTGCTGCAGGCATAAATTAAGATAGTCTGAAAAAGCGCTATTGCAATGATGTGTGATCTGCACCCCAAAAGTTGGACTAAACAACTAACTGATTAAGGTGCAGATTTTTTATGACGAAATATACTTAAAGTTTCAAACAACAAGTGCTTTGGGTCAGATCAGTGTAGTAGTGCTTTTTATTACTTAGGCTGGCTAAAAATAAGCGATAAAAATGTAAATAAGGCAATATGTGAGCTGGCGGAGAGTTTTGTTAAATTTAGTTTATTTTTATTTTCTTAGCAATTTTTTTATGATTGATTTTTGGTCAGTTATTTTTTATTCATTTTATTTATGTATAGATAAAACCTCGTAGCTATTATTTATAGCTATATTTAACCTACTTACTAGGTCTTGATATAAGGGAATATAACTTGAAAATTGAGAAATATTTATTGAAATGGTAAAAAGATTGGCGGAACGGACGGGACTCGAACCCGCGACCCCCTGCGTGACAGGCAGGTATTCTAACCAGCTGAACTACCGCTCCGAATCTAGGATGCTAAATTGGCGGAATGGACGGGACTCGAACCCGCGACCCCCTGCGTGACAGGCAGGTATTCTAACCAGCTGAACTACCACTCCGCATTAGCGAGAGGCATAATAATAGTGAACGAAAAGTTCGTCAAGCAATTTTTATGCCTCACTGTTTAACTGATTAATGAATGAGCGTTAATGTAAGGTTTCGTCCTCAGTTCGCTTCATCCATAGGCAATTATCTTTGCTTTTTTTGTTAATCAATTTTAAATAATCTAAATGTGCTTGCTCTTCTGCATCGTCAGGGGTAATCACCGTGAAATCTTGCGAAAAAAGCACCGCACTTTCAATTTGTACCTCTTCCTCAATTTGTTGTATTGGCTCTTCGGTTTCTGCTTCGTCAAATAAACTCGTTTGCCCACCGGTCATGGCTAAATAGACATCACCCAGGATCTCCGCATCAAGCAACGCCCCGTGTAAGGTACGTTTGCTATTATCAATGTGAAGGCGATCACAAAGGGCATCTAAGCTATTGCGTTTGCCGGGATATTGTTGGCGAGCCATTTGTAAGGTATCGGTAACGGTACAAATATCGCTGGTTTTCACATTGCATTTATGCTTTTGAAATTCATAATCCATAAACCCGACATCGAAGGGCGCGTTATGAATAAGCAATTCAGCCCCTTGGATAAAATCAATAAATTCCTGCGCAATTTCAGAAAAATTTGGTTTATCAGCCAACATTTCATCGGTAATCCCGTGAACTTTAATTGCCTCGGGATCAACGGGGCGATCTGGTTTGATGTATAAATGCAGTTTTCGCCCTGTGTATTTGCGATTGATTAATTCAACCGCACCAATCTCAATAATGCAATGTCCTTCATAGTGCGCACCAAATTGGTTCATCCCCGTAGTTTCGGTATCCAGTACAATTTGACGTTCAGGAAGAAGTGGCGTTGTCATAGTTTTCCTATCTCTTTACTCAATTTTGCGGTATTATCGCCCCATTTGAAAAAAAATTATAGCTAAATTTATTTGAATTTATGTTAAAGCATATTGACGTTTTCACTGATGGTTCGTGTTTAGGCAATCCCGGCAGGGGGGGCATTGGTATTCTATTGCGCTACAAACAGCACGAAAAACAAATTTCACAAGGTTATTTCAAAACAACAAATAACCGAATGGAACTGCGAGCCGTCATAGCGGCTTTAGCGAGCTTAAAAGAGCCTTGTCAGGTAACGCTACATAGTGATAGTCAATATATGAAAAATGGTATGACTAAGTGGATTTTTAATTGGAAAAAAAATAATTGGAAATCTAGCACGGGTAAACCTGTGAAAAATCAAGATTTATGGCTATTGCTCGATAATGAAACACAACGACACCAAATTCATTGGCAGTGGGTGAAAGGACATAGTGGACATCGAGAAAATGAAATTTGTGATCAACTTGCAAAACAAGGTGCAGAAAATCCAACGTTGGAAGATGTGGGCTATGAATCTTAAAAGTATAAAGCGGTGAAGGAAAGTTCACCGCTTTTTCTTGATGTGATAGCTATGTAAGGAGCGTTATAATTGTGTTGGTAACCTCGCAATCACAGCGTAGCCCTCTTCAATTCCTGTTATTGAATATTCTGAGTTTGCGCTGATAAAGGTGGATTGACCTTGTTTTAAGTGAAGTGCGGTGGAATTTTCGCTAATTTTTAATTCGCCACGCATTACTAATAAAATTTCTGCACTTTGTGAATGTAAACGATGTTGTTCACCTTGTTGATAGCTCACTTGAGTGAGGGCAAAGTCTTTTGCGGGTGTTTGGTAAGTAAAAACTGGCTCATTTTTTGGTGCAATAGGGATAATTTGCGGTATGACTTCTCGGTAGTCAATAACTTTCAACAATTCAGCAATATCAACGTGTTTTGGGGTTAAACCACCACGAATAACATTGTCGGAGCAAGCCATTAATTCAATATTTTGACCGCGTAAATAGGCGTGTGGAATCCCCGCATCTTGGAAAATACCTTCACCTTTTTTTACTTCGACAATATTAAATAAGTAGAAGCAAATCAGTCCTACATCAAGTTTTTCAGGTGGAATTTGCATCGCTTCCATCGTGTAAAGTACCCAATAATCAGGATTATCAAGGCTAAGTTGCTGTTGTGAATAAGCCGTTTGATTAGCTTGAATAATCGGATTAAGCCACATAGCGAGTGCTTGTTGCTCTGCTTGCATCAGATCAGCATAAAAATCCGCTAAAGATTGTTGTGCAAGTTTTTCAGCAAGCGGTACAAGAGACGGGCGAGCTTGTAGTGTTTTGATAATTGCTTGCTTGGTTTTGAAGCCGTGTAAGAGCCAAAAATTGGACAGCGCGATCATCATTTCCGGCTTATGATTATTATCTTTATAAGTTCGCGTTGGATCATTAAGTGCAATACCGAGGGCATTTTCTTTAGCAAAACCCGCTTCTGCTTGTGCTTTTGTTGGGTGAAGCTGAATTGAGAGGGGCTGTTTTACATCTAAAATTTTGAGTAAATAAGGTAAGCTGCGACCAAATTGAGCTTGGCTTGCTTCCCCAAGTGCGGTGGGATTTTTGGCTAAAAATGCGTTTAATGGTTGTGATGTACCATTTTCTTCAATGAGCGATGGCGCAGAATTGTGATCGCCTAACCACCATTCGGCGTAATATTGATTTTTTTGCGCAGGAATGCCCAGAAATTCTGGTAAAAATTGCTGTCCGCCCCAAACATAATGTTGAAGCTTGCCGTTTAATGGGTAAAGCATAGTTATTTTCCTTTTTTATTTTGTTTTTCGCTGTGGTGTGCGGTAGATTTTTGTTTTGCTTGCTCTACAGCATTTTGAGCTTGTGAAATGCGTCCGCTATCAGTGAGATATTGCAAAATTTTTTCCACATCTTTAGGATTTTGTGCGGCTAAAGATACCGCTTTTCCATTTTTTAGCACTAACTGCAAGAAACCATTTTCACCAATATTAATGGTATTAATGTAAGCATATTGCAAATAAAGATTATTTAAGAAAAAGCCTTCTTTTTTCAAAATAAAGACAGGGTAGCGGATAAAGAAATGATAAATCATTAAAATGCCAAACATTACCAATAAAAACATTGTGTAAGGTTCAATGCCTTGTGGTAAGGCTTGATAAATCGCGATACCAACTAGCGCAAGCATAATAATGCCTTCAATTTTTGATTTACGACGTAAACGCACATTTAAGACCGTTTCACCAAAGCGTTTTTCCATAAGGAATTGATCGTAGAAAGCATATAAAAAATAAAGAATGATAAAGACTAATAAAGCGGTATTGATCATAACAACGTCCGTATTCTGATTATGTAAAAAATAAACTCTCCACGAAAGTTCGAGGAGAGTTTAATTTTATCATTATTCTGTCTTTAAGTAACGATTAAGCGAGAATACCTGTTGCTGCACCGATGATACCGATGACAAAAATACCCACGATAATCCATAACGCATTGACACGATTGCGTAATAGCCACATACAAGCAAAGGTAAATAGCAATGGCAGTAAACCCGGCATCAAGCTATCGAGGATAGATTGCACGGTGGTAACCTCAATCGTACCATCTTGTTTTTCAATGGTAGAAACCACCAGAGGTACATTAATGCTTGTCCATTTTTGTACCAACGCCCCCATTATAAAGAGACCGAGAATAGATGCACCTTCGGTCAGTTTTTGCAATAATCCGCCACTCATATCTTGTACAACATCAAGCCCTTTCTTATAGCCATAAACCACACCGTAATAGCGGGTTGCTAAACGTACAAGGTTAAATAAAAAGAAGAATAATAATGGGCCAAGAATGCTTCCACTTAGTGCTAAACCTGCGCCGAGTGCAGCAAATACAGGGCGTGCTGTTCCCCAGAAAATCGGATCACCCACACCAGCTAGAGGCCCCATTAGCCCTACTTTAATCCCGTTGATTGCCGCATCATCAATTTCTTTCCCATTGGCTCGCTCTTCTTCCATCGCAATGGTTACACCAAGAACAGGTGCAGCAACAAAGGGTTGAGTATTGAAAAATTCTAAATGGCGTTTGATTGCATCTTTACGTTCTTGTGAATTCGCATCAGGGTATAAGCGTTTAATCACGGGAACCATTGAATAAGCAAAACCGAGCGCTTGCATACGTTCAAAGTTCCAAGAGCCTTGGAAAAGGTTAGAACGCATTACGACTTTATTTAAATCACTTTGGGTTACTTTTTTCATTTCTATTGTCATTTTTCTTACCCCATTAATCTAATCTGTTATCAAGATCATTGTTACCATTAGAAACCACTTGCACCACTTGTTTACTTTGGTTGTATTTTGGGTGAAGTTGGATATAAAGTGCTGCCATAATTGCACCTAGCACACCTAAGGCAACAAGGTTAAAATTCGTAAAGGCGGCAACCACAAAACCTGCGTAGAAAAATGGCATTAAATGCCCTGCACGCATCATATTAATCACCATTGCATAACCTACCACGGCGATAATTCCACCGGCAATTTTTAGACCTGTTGTAACTACTGCTGGAATCGCATTTAGCATTGATTGTACAGCGTCTGTTCCTGCGGTTAAGGCAACAATCAAGGCTGGAATAGCGATACGCATTGCTTGTAAAATTAAGGCACTGCAATGAATCCAGTCTAAGCGGTTTAAATTACCATCTTCAATGGATTTATCGGCAGCGTGTTGGAAACCAACGGTGATTGCACGCACAACATAAGTTAGCACTTGACCTGCGGCTGCAAGTGGGATAGCCAAGGCAATTGCGGTGGTAATTTCTTGACCGCCAACAATCACAAGGATCGTAGAAACGACGGAAGCAAGGGCGGCATCTGGCGCAAGTGCTGCACCAATATTCATCCAACCCAGAGCGAGTAATTCTAACGAACCACCAACGATAATCCCTGTTTTAATATCACCGAGGACTAAACCAACAAGCGTACAAGCAATTAATGGGCGGTGAGTTTGGAATTCATCAAGGATTGATCCCATACCTGAAATACAGGCAACAATAAAGACAAGAATAATTTGTAGTGTTGAAATTTCCATTATAGTCATCCCTTATACAAGATTGTTTTTCTTTAATAAATCCATCATATATTGACGGCTATCATTTGATACTTTACGCACATCAAGTTCCACACCCATTGCGTCAATGGCTTTGAATGCGTCAATATCTTTATCATCAACGGATACGGCACTGGTAATCATTTTTTTACCATCTTTGTATGCCATACCGCCAATATTGATCGATTTCATATCAAATCCTGCTTCAAGCAGTTTTAGCACATCGGTTGGATTAGTAAATAACAGCATCATACGCTCGCCAGCATATTCTGGGTTATTATAAACGCGGATCATTTTTTCTACGCCTACAACGTGTGCTGTTACCCCGGGAGGGGCAACGCTTTTCAGCATTGTGGCACGAACGCTATCTTTTGCTACATCGTCATTGACGACAACAATGCGAGAAACCTTGCTTTCTTTTGTCCAGCGAGTGGCAACTTGACCGTGAATTAATCGGTCATCAATACGCGCAAGCCCAATAACGAGATGTCCCTCTTTATTTGGCGTTACGACTTCTGGTTGGCTTGATGCAGGTGCGGCTTGAGCAACGGCTTGTGGCGCTTGCTCTGGCTCTTCTTCCACATATCTTAAGGCACGGACACCGGTTCGTCCTGTTTCTAAGGCGATTGCCACCAATTCTTGCAAACTAGGGCCATCATCGCGAGCCATAAAGGTTTCTACCAACATTGGCACGTTTACCCCAGTAACAATATCCATATTGTCTTTTCCTTCTGATACTCGGTTTGCCGCATTAAACGGACTACCACCCCAAGTATCGACAAGGAATAACACTTCATCACAATGCGCAAGCGTTGTGCTGAGTTTTTCCTGATATTTTGCCATAATCGTTTCTGCATTTTCGCCGGGAACAAAATCAATTGTGGCAACATTTTCTTGTTCACCAATCAACATTTCGGTCGTTTTGAGCAGTTGTTCTGCCGCTACGCCGTGTGTTGCGATGATGATCGCAATAGCCATAAGGACTCCTTATACAAGTGGTTATGGTTTAAGTACTATAAAATTAGGCGCGCATTCTAAACTAAAATGCTCCAAAATAATGTGATGAAGATCACGGATTTTGCACTGTATTAAATAAAAATTGTGATTCATCTCATCTTTTTTATTATGTGGTTAAAAAACACACTTTTTTTGATGAATTATTTCAATACTTTTTGGAGTGAAATTTTATAAATTCTTATCTTATTGAATTTTTTCAACAAAAAATGCTCAATAAAGTAGCAGAATATTTTTAATATGCAAGATGACTATTTATTTTTGCGATCTTGATCGTAAAAATAAAGTGCGGTGGTTTTTTTGTGGATTTTTTGGGATAGGCTAAACATAGCGACTGCGGATAAATGAACGAAGGAATAATGAAACTGTTTAATTGGCAAGCCTATAATTTTTTACAACAAAAACAACAAGGAATGATCGTGGCTGAGAATGTTGAAATGGCACGACAAGCTTTGTTTCAACGCCAGTTGCAAAATATCAAATTGCAGCGCAACTGGCAATTGCCGCGCAAGCCAAAAGCAAATGAGTTATATGAATTGATTAACCAGCTCGCATTATTGCTAAAATCTGCTGTGCCGATGAAGCAAAGTTTGCAGTTATTAGCACAGAATTGTACGGTCATTTCCTTAAATCTTTGGCTTGGGCAATTGATTAATGATCTTGAAAGTGGATTAAGTTTTTCACAAGGGATTGAAAAACAAGGAAAATATTTTTCACAGCAAGAACAGCAACTCATTCAAGTTGGCGAAATGACAGGCAAGCTCGCACAGGTGTGCGAGCAAATCGCCCAACATCGTCAGCGCTCTTTAATTTTGCAACGAAAAATCCAAAAAATTTTACTTTACCCAATGCTGGTGCTAGGTATTTCCCTGCTTTTAACGTTGTTACTGCTAATTTTTATCGTGCCACAATTTGCCGAGATGTACGCGAATAATAGTGCCAGTTTGCCTGTATTTACCGCGTTTTTATTGCATCTTTCAGAAGGGCTACAACAACACTTTTGGCAGCTAGGTTGTTTGTTTATACTTACTTTGGTCTTTATTCGTTTTCGTTTAAAACACTCGTCAATGTTGATCAAATGGAAAAATCAATGTCTCAGTAAAATGCCAATTTTAGGCAAGATCACGCAATTAGCGCGCCTGATTCGCTTTAGTCAAGCGCTTGCGTTAATGTTGCGTTCCGGTGTGCCGTTAAATGTGGCACTACAATCTTTTTTGCCAAAACGGCAAAGTTGGCAAGTAGAAAAAAATGATGTGGCAGATCAGGTGTTAAATCAAGCCGTAGAAACGGCGTTATATTGGCTTAATCAGGGCTATAAACTTTCTGACAGCGTAGCCAGTGATTTTTTTCCAATGACTGCGCAACAAATGCTAAAAATTGGTGAAGAAAGCGGACAGGTCGCCCAAATGCTACAACATATTGCTGATAAATATCAGCAAGATCTCAATCACCAAGTGGATCTCCTCTCTCAATTGCTTGAACCACTTTTGATGCTGATTATTGGTGGCCTGATCGGGGCTGTTTTACTCGGAATGTATTTACCAATTTTCAATATGGGATCAATGATTCAATGATAGATGTTGCGACATTTTTGTTTGGTGGATTAGTGGGGCTACTGATTTTTATATTTGTTGCTACATTTGCTCAACGATTAAAGCAAAGCGTGTGGCACGATTATTGTACACTTTTCCAACCACAGCAAAAAGAAATGCCTATGCCACATTCCTTGTGGCAAAATAAAAAGTGCGGTGGTTTTTTGTATTATATTTTTGCCTTTGCGGGACTATTTGTATTGTGTTGCAAGCTAAATACTGATCCTTATATCGCATTATGGTGGGCAATTTGGCTCAGTTTTGTTATTTTAATCAGTATTATTGATTGGCTTTACCGATTAATTTCTCCGTTGTTATGTATTTGGCTGTTCTTATGGAGCTTGCTAGGCGTACATTGGCAAATTGTATCTGTATCGTTAGCGCAAGGTTTAACAAGTGCGGTGATAATTTTGCTTATTTTTTATGGAATTTGTGGCATAAGCCAAATAATGTTGCATAAAACAATGTTAGGCGAAGGCGATGCTTGGCTTGCTTTTGCGCTTGGAGCGGGAATAGCCTTACCACAATTGCCCCACTTTGTTTTTCTTGCTTCTTTTTATGGGCTTCTTTTTTGTAGCATACAAAAATTACGTAAGCGTGATTATCAACAAATTCCTTTTGCGCCTTTTTTAAGTCTTTCGGCATTCAGCCTCTTATTGCTTCAGTAAACAAGAGCGCGTATGATTTAAGCAAAATAAGACAAAGGTAGAAAAGAATGAGCTATATTGTTGGCGTAACGGGGGGCATTGGCAGTGGTAAAAGTACCATTGTGGATTTATTTGCCGAGTTAGGGGTAGAAATTATTGATGCAGATATTGTGGCACGAGAGGTTGTGGCGAAAGGCTCTCCGTTACTGGGGAAAATTACTGAGCATTTTGGTGCGGAAATTTTATTGGATTCGGGGGAATTAAACCGCCAAGCCTTACGCCAAATTGTCTTTGAGTGTCCACAGGAAAAAGTTTGGCTGAACAATTTACTTCACCCAGCAATTCGTCGTGAAATGTTGCATCAGCTCGCTCAAAGTCAATCTCTTTATGTGTTGTGGGTTGTGCCGTTGTTAATCGAAAATGATCTCACCGCATTTTGTGATCGTGTGCTAGTTATTGATGTGTTGCCAGAAACCCAGTTGTTGCGTACTGCGAAGCGTGATCAAAATAAAATAGTCTTGATTAAAAAGATTATGGCATCACAAGTAAGCCGAGAAAAACGCTTATCTGTTGCAGATGATGTGGTGAATAACGAGCCAGAATTAAGCCAAAATCTGCCTTATTTAAGGCAAAAAGTGTTAGAATTGCACCATCAATATTTACAATTTGCGAAGGAAAAAACAAGAAATAATGCGTGAAGAAATTTTTGAAGTACCTTGTCCAGTGTGTCAAAAAGCCGTACCTTGGACGCCAGAAAGTCAGTATCGTCCTTTTTGTAGCAAGCGTTGCCAGCTTATTGATTTAGGTGAATGGGCAAATGAAGAAAAAGCCATTCCTTGTGAAACAGCGGATTTTGCCACCAATGCGAATTTCGATGAAGATTGGCGTGGCTAGTTAAAAAATATAGCAAATAAGGAAAAAAATGAATATTCAACATCAACAAAATGAACAAGATGGCGAGTTTTTTGTGCTTGATGATCAAGGGCAGAAAGTGGCAAAACTCACTTATTACTTTATTGATGCCCATAGCATTAATGCCAATCACACGTATGTATCGGAGCGTTTACGTGGGCAAGGGGTGGCAGATAAACTTTATCAAGCGTTAGTGCAATTTGTGCGAGAACATCAATTAAATTTAGTACCAAGTTGTAGCTATATCGAAAGAAAATGGCTGCGTGAAACCCGTTAATTCCTTACCCTCTCCAAATTTTCACTGGAAATTCATCTATTTTGCGTAGTAATAGTGTTTTATTAAAACAGCATTACTACCATTTTCTATACATTGCCGTCAATTCTCGTAAAGGGATTGAGAAATGAAAATTATCTTGTTAAAATCCACCGCACTTTTTTATAAAAGTATGTTCGGACGAAGGTAGCTGGAGAGTAGGGAATTAACCCTGCACCGACGAGGAAAAATCTTTCAGGTGCTATTAAGTTAGCGAGGACTGTTACTGGACGAACCCTTGGAGAGATCCATTGCATAGGCAAATGGACGCCGAAGGCGCAAAAGAGCGGTGTAAATTTTCATCGTTTTTCAAACGCTCAGGCAAAAGGACAGGGGCAAGAGATTATTTCAGGTGATATAACGCAAGGCTTTGTGTTGTCTTTTTTCTATTCGCCAAACTCTTTTCGCCTCCTTGTAAACCGCAATTTTTTTACGAGGAACATTCAATGTCAATGACACAATTATTATCATCAATTAACGCCTTTATTTGGGGACCGCCCTTATTAATTTTATTGTCTGGCGTAGGGCTTTATTTCACCTTTCGCTTAGGGTTTATTCAAGTCTTTCAATTGCCGAGAGCGTTAAGTTATTTATTTAAACGTGAAAAAGGGGCGCAAAAAGGAAAAGGTGATGTTTCCGCCTTCGCAGCTTTAAGTACGGCATTAGCGGCTACCATTGGAACGGGAAATATTGTTGGGGTAGCAACTGCCGTGCAGGCTGGTGGTCCCGGCGCAATTTTTTGGATGTGGTTAGTGGCATTGTTTGGTATGGCAACGAAATACGCCGAATGTTTACTGGCGGTGAAATATCGCATTATTGATAAACGTGGTTTTGTTGCCGGTGGCCCGATGTACTACATTGAACGTGGTCTAGGTATAAAATGGCTTGCAAAAATGTTTGCAATTTGTGGTATTTTGGTGGCCTTTTTCGGTATTGGGACGTTTCCGCAGGTGCAAGCCATTACGCACGCAATGCAGAATAGCTTTCATATTCCTGTGGAAATAATGGCGCCAATTATCACGTTATTGGTTGCCGCGATCATTTTAGGCGGCATTAAACGCATTTCTTCTGTGGCGGCCATCATTGTGCCTTTTATGGCCGTGCTTTATGTCGCGATTTCTATCGTCATTATCACCTTGAACTGGCAGCAAGTCCCTACCGCAGTAGGATTAATTATTGAAAGTGCGTTCAATCCACAATCCGCCTTAGGGGGAGCATTAGGCTATACCGTAATGAAAGCGATTCAATCGGGTGTGGCACGAGGCATTTTCTCAAATGAATCAGGCTTAGGAAGTGCGCCAATTGCAGCCGCTGCGGCACAAACCAAAGAACCTGCGCGTCAAGGTTTGATTTCAATGACGGGAACATTCTTAGATACCCTTATCGTTTGTACGATGACGGGCATTGTCATTGTGCTAACAGGTGCTTGGCAATCACCAGAAGCCGGTGCGGCAGTAACCAATCTTGCCTTTTCGGAAGGTCTGGGAACAGCAGCAGGTGGCACGATTGTAACCCTTGGATTATTATTCTTTGCATTCACCACGATTTTAGGCTGGTGTTATTATGGTGAGCGTTGTTTTGTGTATCTTGCTGGTGTTAAAGGGGTAAAAGCGTACCGTTTTATCTTTATTATTATGGTGGCTTGTGGGGCGTTTATTCATCTTGAAACCATTTGGATTTTGGCAGATATTGTAAACGGACTAATGGCATTCCCAAATCTTATTGCGTTAATTGGTTTACGCAAAGTCGTACTTGACGAAACAAGAAGCTATTTTGAACGTTTAAGCATTGCACATCAAGATGCAGACGATTAGAAAACGTTAAATAAACATTGGTCATTCATTGAAGCACAGTAGAAAATCGCCTTTTACTGTGCTTTTTGCTATTTTGAAAGAGAGAACCGGAAATTGATTGAACACATTGTTCAACGTTTATTTAGCGAATTGACACTTAAAAGAGAAGCTATTTATGAATATGAACCTAGGAATAATAACAACTTTTCCATAAAATGAAAGTCTCTTTTTTGAAATCTTCTACTTAGATCATAAATTTACATTTTTCTTTTTTATTCTTAAATAAAGCCCTTGAAAAGTTCTGCTAACAGGACTATGTTGTAGGTATGAGATTTCACACAAGTAGAAATACTTACAATCAAAAGAGAGGTAAATGCTATGACTCTAAATATCACAAGTAAACAAATGGACATCACCCCAGCAATCCGCGCTCATATTGAAGAAAGACTTGCTAAATTAGGAAAATGGCAAACTCAACTGATTAATCCTCATTTTATTTTGAATAAAGTACCAAAAGGCTTTGCGGTGGAAGCCTCTATCGGCACACCATTTGGTGATTTATTTGCAAGTAGTGAAGCTGATGATATGTATAAGGCGATTAATGAAGTGGAAGAGAAACTTGAACGTCAGCTGAATAAATTACAACATAAAAATGAATCTCGCCGTGCAGAGGAACGTTTAAAAGATTCGTTTAATTAAAAACTTTTCTATTTTAGCCCGCACTTTTGCGGGCTTTTTCTTTGCCTCATTTCCCCTTTGTTGTACAATATCGCCCTTATTTCGTGGCTGGATAAAATCTAGCTGTACCCGTGGTTCGCAACCCTCCCACGCAAAAAAACTAGGAAATTTTATGACAACATTCAAAAATCACAACCGTAAAGCGGTTGTTATCTTTTCTGGTGGGCAAGATTCCACCACCTGTTTAATTCAAGCTATTGCAGATTATGGTGTTGAAAATGTGGAAACAGTTACTTTCCACTACGGACAACGCCACGCCATAGAGTTAGAAAAGGCGAAATGGATCGCACAAGATCTTGGTGTAAAACAAACCTTCATTGATACCTCCGTGATTAAAGCGATCACAACAAATGCATTAATGAACAAAGACGCAGAAATCAAGCAAGAAAAAGATCAACTGCCCAACACCTTTGTAGATGGACGCAACGCATTATTTCTGCTTTACACCGCCATTTATGCAAAAGGACAAGGCATTTCTGACATTATCACGGGCGTGTGTGAAACCGATTTCAGTGGTTATCCTGATTGCCGTGATGTATTTATTAAGTCGATGAATGTAACGCTTAACTTAGCGATGGATTACCATTTTAATCTTCGCACACCGTTGATGTATCTTACCAAAGCCCAAACTTGGGCATTGGCAGATAGCCTAGGTGCGTTGGATTATGTTCGCAATCATACTCACACCTGTTATATGGGCGTAGAAGGTGGTTGTGGTGAATGCCCGAGCTGTGTATTGCGTAATAAAGGCTTAAGCGAATATTTACAACAAAAAAGTGCGGGGCAAAATGTTTAAAGTTTCTAAAGAATTCAGTTTTGATATGGCACATTTGTTAGATGGACACGATGGCAAATGTCAAAATCTGCACGGACATACTTATAAATTGCAAGTGGAAGTGCAGGGGGAGCTACACGCCAGCGGGGCAAAAAAAGGAATGGTGATGGATTTTTCTGATCTAAAACAGATCGTAAAAGAACAGATTCTTAGCCCAATGGATCACGCCTTTATTTATGATGAAACGAGCGAACGAGAAAGCAAAATTGCACGATTGTTACAAGATCTTAATTCCAAAACCTTTGCTATGCCAACCCGTACCACCGCAGAAGAAATGGCACGCTTTATTTTCCAACGATTAAGTATACACTTGCCGATTAGTGCCATTCGCTTGTGGGAAACGCCCACTTCATTTTGTGAATATCGGGAAGAGTAATGGTGGAATTGATCTCTAATCCAAGCTATCCCATTGTAGAAATTTTCCAGAGTTTGCAAGGCGAAGGGGCGAATACGGGAATGCCTTGTATTTTTATCCGCTTTGGAAAGTGTAATTTAACTTGTCCTTGGTGCGATACGCCCTACAATGATTTTGAGCCGTGGTCGTTACAGCAAATCTTAGCGAAAGTGCGGTTGTTTTCTGCGAAAAATATTATTATCACAGGAGGAGAGCCGACGATTCAACCGCAACTTAGCTTATTGCTTGAGCAACTTAAGGCGGACGGTTATTTTCTTGCCATTGAAACCAATGGATTAAAACCGATTCCCGCACAAATTGATTATATCGCCACCAGCCCTAAGCGTGCTTATGTTGAGAAATACCGCCAACGCTGTATTGCTCAAGCCAATGAAGTTCGCATTGTGGCAGATGCAGATGTACAAGCATTTTGTGCATTCATTGAAAAGCAAATTGAGGCAGAGCATTATTACCTTTCACCTTGCGAAACCAATGGCGAAATGAATTTGCTCCACACAATTACCCAATTAGGCTTACTAAACCAACGCCCGAATAAACCAAAATGGCAATTAAGTCTTCAAACACATAAGCTGATTGGGATTGAATAAAATCTAAGAAAAAGCCACCGCACTTTAGAAAGTGCGGTGGTTTTTTAACGAGTTTTAATTATTGTTGGTTGTAATATTGATATGCTTCATCAATGGAAGGAAAATCTAATAATTTTCCTTTTTCTAATACCTTAGCATTATCACAATATTCACGAATTGCAGAAGGACTGTGAGAAACCAGAATAATAGAACGATCTTTGCGTTTTTCAAAAAGCTCATAACGACATTTTGCACTAAAGCGAGAATCCCCAACGGCAATTACTTCATCAATAAGATAGCAGTCAAACTCTACGGATAAAGATAATGCAAAGGCTAAACGCGCTTTCATTCCCGATGAATAACTTCTTACAGGTTCATAAAGATAGTTACCTAATTCTGAGAACGCTTCGGTAAATGCTGTTACATAGTCAATATCAGCATTATAAATTCGGCAAATAAAACGCAAATTATCCATTCCCGTTAAGCTCCCTTGGAATGCCCCACTAAAAGCGAGTGGCCAAGATATGCTCATTTCACGGCGAATAATACCTGCTGTTGGCGCTTCAACCCCGCTCATTAAACGAATTAGAGTTGATTTACCTGCACCATTCCGTCCTAAAATCCCTACTTTTTCGCCTTTCTCCAGTTTAAAATTAATATTGTTTAAAACTGTGACAGAGCCTGTTCTTGTGTGATATTTCTTGTAAACATTTTCTACACTGATCATCTTGCATTAATCCTATTACTAAAACTGCGTACCATTAATAATCCAATTAAAAGCATGACTAAATCACAGGCAAGAAGGTAACTAGGTGATTCCATTGTCACAATGCTTGAGCCAAAATAGCCGTGCCTAAACATTTCTGTACCGTGAATCATTGGAAACCATAGCAACATAGATTGAGCATTGCTAGGTAAACTGCTTACTAAAAAGAATGCGCCTGAAATAGGAAACATCAAAAAGGTCAATGTTCCCCAGATCTTACCAAAAACTTCTAAATAATAAGCTAGCGAACAAATGATTAAACCTAGACCAATCGCAAACAGCGCCATTAAAAACCAAGCGAAAAGCATATATAGCACATCGTTTGGCATTTCAATCCAACCAATCATTACAAGAAAAGCAAGCATCAAAATCTGTGCAACGGTGGCCCCCATAATTTCCAACGTCATTCTGGAAAAAAGCGTATCTAAAGGACGAACATTACGGTGATATAATAAGGCCATATTCGCATCAATTGCACCAATAGCTCTATTAGACGCATTACGCCACATCATTAATAATGGATAGCCTGTGATAGCAAAAGCAACAATATTTAGCGTAGAAAATCTATCAGCCCTAAAAAAGTGCCACATTAATACAATCACAAGGGTCATCATAAAGGGTTCGACAAATAGCCATAAGAACCCTAAATTTTTACGCCCATAACGAGTAATAATTTCACGTAGCAATAATGCTTTTAACACTCGCCATTGAATCTGAAATGATTCTCGTAATGAAGTTTGTTCACCATACTGCATTAGTTTTTATGCTCTCTCACACCTGCTAATAATAGTGTTAATACACCATAAAGCACTAAGCCAAGAATCAATGTTGCTAAAATATTGTATAAACGATGTGGCTCTAAAGCCAAATCAGGATGATTAGGTTTAGCAATAATTTCCAAATATAATTGCTGTCTGCCTGCTTCTTCTTTTGCACTTTGCAATGCTGATATCGCTGCAGTTAATTGTTGCTTCGCTAAAGTATCATCTAAAATCAAACGCTGATACTCGGCAGATTGTGTGGTTAAAGATTTTTTCCCTTCAAATACCACATCTAACTGCTGTGATAATTCTTCACGAATACTTTTTTGTCTCGCTTGTAACACTTTGACTTGCGGGTTATTCGGCGATAATGCTCTTACTTGATCAAGTTGAGTTTGAATTGAAATTAATTCATTTTGTAATTTCTGTACCAACGTTAAAACAGATTCTGATTGGCTCGCTACATCAAAGATTGCATTTTTAACACGATATTGACTTAATGCGACAGAGGTTTGAGTTAAGTGATTTTCTGCCTCATTAACCGATTGCTCTGCAAATTTAATGGTATCTCTACGTGCACGATCATTCAGTTGATTTACTAATTTTTCTGCTAAATTAAGTAAAGCATTGTTTATTTGTTGCGCTGAGGTTGCATCAAAAGTACGCACCCTCAAGGTTGCAATGCCAGATAATGAATCAATACTGATGGATAAGTGATTACGGAAATATTGATAAAAAGCCTCTTTGGAATTGAATAACCCTAGCGGATCAAAACGACTAAAGAAATCCCCTTCGTTATAATATTTTCTAAGTGGCAAATCATTTTCTAAGGTGCTTAAGGCATTGCGAGAACGCATAAATTCCTGCACTGTAAAAGTATCATCTTGAGAGCGTGCAAAGCCGATGCTTTGTAATAATGCCCCCATTCCGCCTAAACTCGCTTGACTACGCGATGAACGCACAATAAAGCTAGATTCAGAAATATAGACATCTGAAGCCCAGATAGAAAAATAAAAAATTGAGCAGAAAGTAGGAATGATCACTGTTATCCACAATAGTGGATTAATTTTCTTTAAATTCAATTTTTTCTTACGTTTTGTAATGGGTTGATCAATATTTTGTTCCATTCTTTATATACCTACATTCTATTAATGCTATTGATCGTTGATAATGCTGGGTTTACTGTTCCAAAGATCATACGAATAAATTTTTGGTATTCAGCTAATGGTGCATTAGATACATAAACAATATCTTTATCTTTAATTGGAAATTGTTGAATCCAAAACATTGATTGAGGTTCAAGTAAATTTGCTTGATATACTGTTGGAATTTTCATTCCGTTGTGATATCCCTTGGCTTCCCATTCATTTTGTTTATTTAATGACATCTCTTCAAATGGAACATAACGGAAGATAAATACACCTCTTGGATCGGCACGATTATCATTCAAACCGCCAAGACGACCTATTGCCTCTGCTAAGCTTAAACCTTCTGCTGAAAAACGAATTTCTTTACTATTTCCTACCGCACCCATTGCCGTGAATGAAAGTGGATTATTTATTAAACTTAGGACATCACCGGAACGTAAAAGGATATTTTCTTGTGGATCCCGTGCTAATTTTGCTAAAGAAATGGTTCTTACTTGATGACTGCGAGTAAGTTGCACTGCAATATCTTGTAATTCTCCGCTTGTTCCACCTGCTGCGGTTACCGCATCTAGCACACGTTCACCATAAGTTGTTAATGGCATACGCACAGCTGATGATTTAGTTAATACAGTTACATTCGCAGAATTATTTTTTACAACGCGCACAATCGCTTGCGGCTGATTTGCGATAGACTGTAAACGATTAACAATGTCAGTTTGAATTTGCTCTGGCGTTTTTCCTGCCACACGCAAAGAACCAACAAATGGAATGGTAATGCGTCCATTATTGCTGACCATTTGCTCGGGCAAATGCGTACTTTGGCTAGATGATATACCACTTTCATTTAACACGCTACCAAATAAAATGGCAGGAGGTGCTTCCCACAGGGTAATATCAAGTAAATCACCTGAGCTTACCACGCCCTGATAACTTTGCTTAGAAGGAGATAGCTGTTTAAAAGATTGAGTTTGGAAAGAATTAGTTTTTACAACTTTATCATCTAACTCAATTAACTGGACAGCAGGAATATTGGCATTTTGCTGTTCTACTTTTTCAATGCTGCCTTTATTTGGTCCTGATGCGGGCAAATTTGCGCAGGATACAAGTAAACAGCAAGTGATTGTAATGAGAGATTTGTGCATAGGTTTTCCTTAGAATTTTTATATAATGTATTTTCCATCATAAATTATCCAATAGATGATAGGAGAAATAAAAAGGATCGGCAATAGTATAATACATAAATATGATTTATGGCTCATTTTTCTTACTTATCAATAATAAAATTGCATTAGTTTAGCGCAAAACAAAAAAAAGATTGGAATTGGAATAGTCACTTGGTACTTAATATTAGATAGGCTACTTAGTCTTGAGTAAAAATATTAATCATAAATTGACAAAATAATTATACTACGATACGATAAAAAATTTAAATTATTGGATGGTAATAGTATATGAAAGTATTAACAGTCTTTGGAACTAGGCCTGAAGCGATAAAAATGGCTCCATTGGTGCATGAATTAAAGCGCCATGCAAATATCATTTCTAAAGTTTGTGTAACCGCACAGCATAGAGAAATGTTAGATCAGGTGCTGAACTTATTTGATATCCAGCCCGATTATGATTTGGATGTCATGCAGAAAAAGCAAACATTAGAACAAATCACTACATCTATCATTGAAGGATTATCTCCGATATTGGAGGACTTTAGACCTGATTTTGTTCTTGTTCATGGAGATACAACAACAACTTTTGCAACAAGCCTCGCGGCATTCTATAAAAGAATAAAAATTGGTCATGTTGAAGCAGGGCTAAGAACTGGCAATTTATACTCTCCTTGGCCAGAAGAAGCTAATCGCTGTTTGACTTCGGTATTGTCAACTCTCCATTTTTCACCAACTGTTGGTTCCAAAAATAATCTCCTTAAGGAAAACATTGATGAAAATAAAATCTTTGTTACAGGTAATACTGTTATAGATGCATTACTAGAAGTTAGAGAAAAATTGAATGATGTAAACATCAAAGCACAAATGGAGTCTTTGTTTCCGTTTGTTAATAAGAATGATGAACAATCTAAGTTGATTTTAATCACAGCTCATCGTCGTGAAAATCATGGTAATGGAATTAAAAACATAGCTAAAGCGATTCACCTATTAGCTGATAAATATCCACAACTACAATTCGTACTACCACTACACTTAAATCCTGCTGTACGTAATACCTTTGAGGAATTTTTATCGAATCATCCAAACATTCATCTTATTGAACCTCAAGAGTATTTACCTTTCACTTATCTAATGTCAAATGCTCATATTATCTTGAGTGATTCAGGTGGAATCCAAGAAGAAGCGCCTACATTAGGAAAACCAGTTTTAGTATTACGTGATACTACTGAACGTCCTGCCGCAGTGGAAGCTGGCACGGTAAGGCTTGTAGGAACAAATATTGATTCCATTGTTGAAGAGTTCTCTAAGCTAATGGATAATCCTAAAGAATACCAAAGTATGTCAGAAGCAAAAAATCCATATGGTGATGGTACATCGGCAAAGCAAATTGTTAATACATTGTTACAATATTAAGGGAAAAATATGAGTCAAAAAATTATTTCTGTTATTGGTTTAGGTTATATTGGATTACCTGCCGCTGCTATGTTTGCAACTAATGGTGCGAAAGTAATTGGAGTCGATGTTAATCAATATGCGGTTGATACAATTAACCAGGGACAAATTCATATCGTAGAACCAGGATTACAAGAGATTGTCTCCGAAGCAGTGGCTAGTGGGCAATTATATGCAACTATTAAACCGGAACCTGCTGATGCATTTGTTATTGCAGTGCCTACCCCCTTTAAAGGCGATCATGAACCCGATCTAAGCTATATTGAAGCAGTTTCTAAAGCATTAGCTCCCGTCTTAAAGAAAGGAGATACTATTATTTTAGAATCAACTTCTCCAGTAGGCACAACTGAACAGCTAGTTAATTGGCTATCGGAAGCTCGACCTGAATTAAAATTCCCCCATGAATCAGATAATGGTGAGCCTGATATCTATGTGGCTTATTGTCCTGAACGTGTATTACCAGGACAAGTGATTAAAGAGCTTGTAGAAAATGATCGAATCATTGGTGGTATTACAGACATTTGTTCAGAAAAAGCGATTGAAATTTACAAAATCTTTGTCCAAGGCGAATTAGTAAAAACTAACGCCAGAACCGCAGAAATGAGTAAATTAACAGAAAATGCTTTTCGCGATGTAAATATTGCCTTTGCAAATGAACTTTCTTTAATTTCAGACCGCTTAAATATCAATGTATGGGAACTAATTTCTTTAGCAAATCGCCACCCTAGAGTTAATATTTTACAGCCTGGTTGTGGAGTGGGCGGACATTGCATTGCTGTAGATCCTTGGTTTATTGTTGATAAAACACCAGATCTAGCAAAAATTGTAAGATCTGCTCGTGAAGTAAACGATAGTAAACCTGAATGGGTGATTGAACAAGTAAAAAATGCGGCTACAAAAGTGGCAAAGCAAACGAGTAAATCCATTCATGATTTAAAAATCGTATGCTATGGCTTGGCATTCAAACCAGATATTGATGATTTACGCGAAAGCCCAGCCTTAATGATTACTGAAAAGCTCATGGATCTTTACCCGAACCAAGTCTATGCAGTAGAACCTAACTACTACAAAGACATAGAACATCATGGTAAAAAAGAAATCAATCTAGTCGATTATATAGAGAGTCAAGAAATTGCAGATGTAGCAGTACTATTGGTTAATCATAAAGAATTTATGGAGAATAAGCCTGATTTCTCTAATGATGTGGCTATTATAGATACAAAAGGAATTTGGGCTTAAATAATTTATATCTAGGTAAAGCTTTATGAAAAAGACTAAAAAAAGAAATAAATTTATACAAGAAAAACAATCTTCCGATAATTTAAATCTTGCTGAAGACTTAAACCTAATTAAGAAGGCTGTATCTGATTTACATCAAGAGTCTATTCAATCTTTTAATTTTATAATTAAAAAACAGAATCAACATTTTGATGAACTTTCTACAATAAAATCACTTCAGTTAAAATTAGAAACCTTACAAAAAGCTAATTCTGAACAAGAACATACTATCATTAAATTAAAAAAAGATTTAGCTAATACAGCAGAAAAAATAGCTCAAGCTAAAAAGAATGTTGAAAATACACTCTCTTTTAAGTTAGGTTATGCTCTTATCCATAGTACAAAATCATGGAGTAATTTTTATAATTTACCTACAACACTTTGGAATATAAGAAAGTTAGCTAAGAAACGAAAGGATTCGCCTAAAACTATATCCTCATCTAAAACTCTCCCAGATTTTAGTGTTATAGAAGGGAAATTTAAAAAACAATATGGATTCAGATTTATTTCAATTTTAGATGAAATTTCACATGTGTCATTCGGGAGCGAGTTTAGACTTTTTCCACTTAATAAAGCATCTTATGAACAGCAAATAAAAGGTTCAAGCTCATTAGGTTTCTTTATTGAAAGTTGCTGGAAAGGTAACTTTGGAGCGTGGGAGTATGCATTTACATCACCTAACTTACAACATAATAATGCACAAGCACTTCTTAAAGCACTTGAAATTTCAAAAAATAGGAATTTCCCAGTTATATTTTGGAATAAAGAAGATCCTATGCATTATGATAAATTTCTTCCTATAGCCAAAAAATGTGATTTTATATTCACTACAGATAGTAACAAAGTAGCGGATTATCAACGAGATGTCCCTAATGCTAAAGTAGAGGCATTGCTATTTGCAGCTAATATTAATATTTGTAATCCTGCTAATAGATTTAGAACTGAACAAGAAAATATTTGTTTTGCCGGTTCATACTATAGCGTTGGTCATGATGATCGTAAGAAACAAATGGATGCATTACTACCAGCTATTAAAAGCTGCAAGGGGGTTATTTATGATAGAATGTCTCAACTTGATAATAAACGCTATGCCTATCCTAGAAAATATAGAAAATATATTCGTCCAGCAGTTCCATTTAAAGAAATAGTAAATGTATATCGTAAATTTAAGATTTTTTTGAATGTTAATACAATAACAGACTCTCCTACGATGATGTCGCGTCGAGTATATGAGTTATTAGCTTGTGGAACACCCGTGATTTCAACTCCTTCATTAGCAATAGAAAAACAATTTAAAGGGATTGTTCAAATAGCTAGAACAGGAAAGGAGGCGAAAAAAATTGCTGATCGTTTGCTCAATAATGAATGGGAATGGCTAAGATTATCACATAGAGGATATAGAGAAGTGATGCTCTATCATACTTATGAGCAAAGAGCAATACAAATTGTTAATGCTCTTGGGCAAAAGATAGAGCAATATCAACCTTTAGCTAGTATTGTAATGGCATCTAATCGCCCCAAATTTATTGATAGAATTGTCGAGAATGTCACACAGCAAGTTTATCCTAATATCGAACTTATTATCATCGCACAGAATTATTCAGATGAACAAATCGGTGAATTAAAATCTAAAATTAATAAATCAGATAAGAAATTTATCAATGTTCATATCATTAAAAATGACAGCGATGATACTCTTGGAAATCGATTAAATCAAGCAATTCATCTTACAACAGGTGAATATGTTGCAAAATTTGATGATGATGATTTTTATTTTCCTCATTATCTTCAGGATATGCTAATACCATTCAAGTTTGGAGACTATGGTATAGTAGGTAAGAAAGAAATATTTATCTATTTAGAATCGCTTGATAAAACTTATGTACGATTTAAAGGCCAGCATCACCTAGAGACTAATTTCTTAACAGGAGCAACATTAGTTTTTTCTAGAAAAGCATTAGATAAACTAAAATTTGGTAATCTAAATAGAGGAGAGGACTCCAATATATTAGAACAAGCAAATAAATTAGGGATAAAAATGTATGTAGCTGATCCGTTTAATTTTATTGTATATCGAGCAAAAGATATCAATAATCATACTTGGCAAGTAAGCGATAACTTTTTTACAGAAAAAGGTGAGTTTATTGGAAATGAATTAGCAAGAGAGATTACGGTAGTTTAAATGAATATTATTATTTTTGGTAGTTGTGTAACTAGAGATGCATTCACATTTGCTAATGAAAGTGATTCTTTTAACTTAATAAGATATTTTGCAAGAAGTAGCCTTGCAACAGCTTTTGATTCAAACGAAATAGAAGATAATTATACATCGGCTCTTACTTCTCCTTTTCAGAAAAAAATTGTTGGAGCTGATTTTTCGAAAGAATTTAAAAAAGTTATCTCAACACAAACATTTGACTATCTTATATTAGATTTAATTGATGATAGATTTGATATCTTTAAATTTTTCTCAGGTGAGAAAGTTCTTTTATCTGATGAACTTAAAAACACTAATTTTTTAAAAGTTAATAAAGATAAAGGTAACACTATTGAAGCGTGGACTGATACTTGGTTTGAAGAATGGAAAAAAGGTTTTGATGAATTTATTCAGGTTGCGAAAAAATATAATTTTTTATCAAAAATTATTCTAAATAAGGTATTTTGGACATCAAAAGTTGATGAAGGAAAAGACATTGAAATTAAAAATAGAATAGAAAAAGCAAATATTTTCCTTAACAAACAGTATATAGTAATAGAAAAGGCTATTCAACAATATGGTAGTATAATTATACATGATAAATTTATTGCCAAAAGACAACATACTTGGGGATTAAGTCCTTTTCACTATACAGATGAATTATATTTAAATACAATATCAACTTTAAAAAGTTTATATAGCATTAAGGAAAAAGAGATGAATCCAGCTACTACAATTTCTACAGAATTCTCAAATTTTATCTACATAAAAACACCAGAAGTAATTGGTAACCAAGTTTTTTTCTCTTGGACTATTACTTATGAAGCCAATTATATGGCTGATAACTTTTTTGTTGATTACTATGATATAGATATTTCACAAGTTCCAATTGACATTCATTATAACACTGTAATTGGATTATTATTAAATAAACTGAAAAATCTAAAAACTACAAATATTATAATTACAGAAGCTCCTATCTCAACTGAGATTGCATCATTTTGGCTGAGCTATCATGACCTCAAAAATACTTATTTTGCAAATTTACATAATAATACAATAATAAAATCTCACTTCCTTAAAGATGAAAGTACAATTGGCATCTTATATGGTGGAGGAAAAGATTCCTATTCTGCATTAGATATATTTTCAAAAAATCCTGAAATAAAAAACATAAAGTTAATTTCTTTTGTGATACCTGCGGAACACAATAATGTAGAAGAACTAGAAAAAAGAAGAGATAAATTAATTCTTAATCCTATTTTAAATAAATTTAATGTTGATGTTATTAAAATAAAGACAAATGCTCGTTCTGCTATTCCTGACTATCATTTAGAATTATATTTTGCCCCCCTGGGCGTTTTAGCATGGCTGAATTGTTTTGATTATTTGACCTTTAGTTATGAGTTTTGTCACTATTATAATAGTTTAGATAACAAAGAAACTTTTGGGTTTAAACGTTCTCAAAGTAATTACATCAAGGCAATATCTTCATTTTATTCAACATATATTTCTAATAGAAGATTAACTATCTTTAATGCTAATCAACATATGACAGAATTATCTGGATTTGGATATTTAGCAAAGAGCAATCCTAATTTTTATAAAATGCTCGTTATGTGTGAATCAACAACTGATATAAACACAAAATGGTGCTGTTCCTGTACTAAATGTGCTGAATTTGTATTGTTTTCAATGTTTTATGAATTAGATCAAAATGAAATTAATATTGATGAGTTTTTTAGTTATTCTGGCTGGGTAAAAAAAATACTTGATAAAATTGAGAATTCGCCTAAAAAAGGAGCATTTTTTCCTGGTATAACTTTTATGCTTCATTTTGATTCATTTAAATTTGTGATAACTCAATTATCTAAAAGAAATATTCAATTTAATTCTGTTACTGCAAAGCAAAATTTTCAAAGACTAATAGATTATTTTTCTGATCATAGTGTTCAGTCAGAAGACTGTTTTTATCCTAGTGTATTAAAAAATATTTATCCTGTTGAATTGCAAGACTCAACTTTATCAATACTTATTAATCAGAAAATTACTGTTAGTGATTATCCAAGGAAGAAACATGCGGGTAATCAAATTATGACGTTTGATATCAACAATGAACCCAATATTAATTATTACACTCCAGATCTATCTCAGAATAAATTTTTCTCACTATTGACTAATAACCAATTCAGCGAGAGAAAGAAAGTTTCTAATGGTCTTTATACTTTTATTGAAATGGCTGAAATCATTACTTTAGGAAGTTTAAAAAATATTGAAATAATAAAGAATATTACTACAAAAGCCATAGATATTTATATTTCTAAAAATCCTATGTATGTTAATGATGGTTATGATTTACACTTTACTATTCCTAGAAAAGCATCTCAAAAAGCACTTTCATTTATAATAAAGGTTCCGCATTTTAGCGAAGAGCTAGAAAAACGTTTTTCATTAAAATTATCTATTAATGGGCAGCAAGTACATATCCCATTAAACAAATATAAAAATGTTAATGTTGTGTATAATTTAAAAAATGAAAATATTCAAGATGAAATAAGAATTGATTATAGTCTCACCGCATTGAAGAATGTTGAAAAATGGAATTGGGGCAAAGCAGCTAGAGTCATTTTTACCAATTTCATGCTATTCTCTAATATAGAGAATCTCAAAAATAATATGTCCACAGAGGTCCTCTATATTAATGATTAATATTTTATTGATTTCGGATAAGTTGACTAGCTCATCTTTGTTAATTTCTAACTCAGTGATAACTCAGTATATTAATAGTAATATTTTGAGCGCTTACCAGAGTATGAAAAATATTGATTTTTTACTAGTTGAGTCCGCCTGGCAAGGCTATAAAAATCGTTGGAAATATAAGATAGCTTCTTATCCAGATCATCCTAAACGCAATAATGATGCATTACGACGTTTAGTTGAAAGAGCAAAGGATAAAGGAATTCCTACTGTCTTCTGGAATAAAGAAGACAGTGTTCATTTTGATCGTTTTATTGATTCTGCTAAACATTTTGATCATGTGTTTACTGTAGATGAAAATTGTATTCCCAGATATAAGGCTATTATGGGTGAAAATGCCTCAGTACATACATTAATGTTTGCTGTACAACCTAAATTTCACTCATTTACCGGTTTTAATTTTAAATATAACCGAGCTAATTTTGTGGGAAGCTATAGCCATCACATCCACTCCTTACGTAGAGAATGGCAAAATCAATTATTTCATTCAGCATCTGAAACTGGTCTTGGCTTAACTATATTTGATCGTAATTCCGATCGAAAATCACCTAACTATCGTTACCCTATATTACCTAATATGGATATTTTCCCTGCACTGGAATATCAACAAACAGCTCAAGTTTATAAAGATTATCTAGTATCGTTGAACGTAAATACAATTACTGACTCAGCTACTATGTTTTCTCGCAGATTAGTGGAAATTTTAGCTTGTGGAGGTATTGCCATAACCACACCTGCTCTATCTGTGCAACGTCTCTTTTCCGATTATTGCTACATAGTAAATAATCCTGATGAAATGAAAGAACTATTTGCTCGCTTAAAATATGGGCCAAATAAAGAGGATCTAGAAAGAGCAAAAGCTGGCTCTGATTACGTTTTAGCAAACCATACTTGGGAGCATAGAATCCAACAAATTTTAAATGTAATTGGATTGTCATAATATGAGCCTATTAATCCCTTCTTTTGCCATAAAGAAAATTCCGAAGCTATTTACTTTTTTAGAAAAGGAAAAGTATTTAACTGAAAAGAAATATATTATTGGTTGGGGATTAAAATTTTCTGGAAAAAGAGCTAAGTGGCTAGGGAATTTCTTTAATTATACATGTATATTAATTGAAGACGGCTTTCTGCGTTCTACCGGATTAGGGGTTGAAGGATACCCACCATTTTCTTTGGTTGTGGATGATGTGGGTATTTACTATGCGGCAGAAAAGCCTTCACGGCTGGAAAAGTTAATTGCTGATTGCAACTTAAATGATGAGCAAGTCGAGCAGTCTCATCAAGCAATGGCATTGATTCGTGAATGGCAATTATCCAAATATAATCACGCACCTTGTGAGCCAATAGCTACAGAGCCTAAAAATCACATTGTATTAGTTATTGATCAAACATTTGGTGATATGGCGGTGCAATATGGTTTGGCTGATGGGAATAGTTTCCGTCAGATGTTGCAATCAGCTTTACAAGAAAACCCCAGTGCTGAGATTTGGGTGAAAACCCATCCTGATGTGATTGCAGGAAAGAAACGTGGATATCTAACTGATTTATTAGATCAACCGCGTGTGAGAATTATTAGCCAAGACATCAATCCACCAACCTTGTTATCGCAGGTAGATAAAGTGTATTGCGTTACATCCCAAATGGGATTTGAAGCATTACTACAAGGCAAAGAAGTCGTAACCTTTGGTGTGCCTTGGTTTGCCGGCTGGGGATTAACCGATGATCGACACCCTTTTGTTGCTGAACTGATCACACAACAACGCCGCAACTCGCGTGCGTTAAATGAAGTGTTTTATGCCGCTTATTTTCAGTATAGCCGCTATATTAATCCGTTTACGGGTGAAACTGGCGATATTTTTGATGTCATTCATTATCTAAGTTGGGTTAAGCATTGGCAATCTGTATTAGTAGGCGATTTTTATTGTATTGGACTTTCTTTGTGGAAAAAAACGGTATTAAAACCTTTTTTTCACTTGCCAAATTGTCAATTGCATTTCGTCCGTTCGTTTTCTAAATTTAAGAAAATCTCGCTGGGTGAAAATGCAAAATTATTGTTATGGGGACAAGGTAAAGATGAATTTATTACCTACGCTGAACAAAATAATATTCCAATTTGGCGAATGGAAGATGGCTTTATTCGTTCCGTTGGACTGGGTTCTAACCTTGTTGCACCACTTTCTTTAGTGGTGGATCCTTTGGGGATTTATTTTAATCCGCAACAACCTTCGCAATTAGAATCTATTTTGCAAAATGCAGATTTTTCAGAAAAAGATGAATATGTAGCACGAGAAATACAGCAACAATTAATCCAAGCGAATATCGGTAAATATAATGTAGGTTCTACTGGCTTTGCACGTCCAAATACGGAGAAAAAAATCCTTTTAGTGCCAGGGCAAGTAGAAGATGATGCCTCTATTCGTTTTGGTTCACCAAAATGTCAATCAAATCTCACCTTATTACAACAGGTTAGAAAAGCTCATTCTGATGCTTATATTATTTATAAACCACATCCAGATGTATTAAGTGGAAACCGAAAAGGTAATGTCACACAAGAACAAGCATTAACCTATGCTGATCAAATTGTTACTGATGCGAATATTTTAGATTGTATTCAAGCGGTCGATGAAGTACATACAATGACGTCCTTAGCCGGTTTTGAAGCGCTATTGCGGGGTAAAACGGTATATTGTTACGGTTCACCTTTTTATGCCCATTGGGGATTAACCATTGATGCTTATACGTTACCGCGCAGAAAAAGAAAATTAACATTAACGCAGTTAATCGCTGGAACTCTGTTATACTATCCACTTTACCTTAACCCTAATACAATGCAATTAACCAATGCAAGCACCGCAGTTAAGATATTGTTTGAACAAAAAAATCAATTGAAAGATACGGGCTTATATAAGAGTTGGTTAAGCAAAAAAATAGGGAAATATTGTTACTTTTTACGCACATTTTGGCTGAAATAGCTATTTTATACCTAAGGGAACACAATGGTTGTAAATAATTTAAACGAATTAGTGGTAAGCTCAAAACGGATTTTATTATTACAAGGACCTGTTGGACATTTTTTTAAAGAGTTTGCTGATTGGTTATCGGAAATACAGCAAAAAACAGTATATAAATTAAATTTTAATGCAGGGGATAAATTCTTTTTTTCCACCGCACTTAAAAATCAATTTATTTTTGACTATAACAACACATTAGAGCACTTTGATGCATTTTTATTGCAGTTTTGCAAAGAGCATAACATTGATACAATAGTGTGTTTTGGAGATAATCGCCGTTACCATCGTATCGCAAAGGCAGTAACTAAAAAATTAGGATGTGCCTTTTGGGTGTTTGAAGAAGGGTATTTTCGTCCACATTATGTTACCTTAGAAAAAGAAGGCGTAAATGCCTATTCATCATTGCCACGAGATAAACAATTCTTTTTACAACAAGTTAAAGATTTATCCCAAAATCCTCAACCTATTCCTGTTGCAAACGGGTTTTTCCCAATGGCGAAACTTGCTACAAAATATTATGTTGTCGCAAGAAATAAAGCAAACTACTTCCCTCACTATAAACACCATCGTATTTATAATCTTAATTATTATATAAAGTTATGGCTTATTTCAGGAATAAAGCATATTTATTATGCTACAAAAGAAAAATTTTTTATCCGTAAAATTGACCAAAATAAATTAGGTGATTTTTATATTTTACCGCTGCAAGTGTATGATGATAGCCAAGTAAAAGTACATTGTGATTTTGAAAGTGTGGAGCAGTTTTTAATTTACGTATTAGATTCTTTTGTAAAGTACGCCCCTCATTCACTCACGTTGATTGTAAAACATCATCCGATGGATAGGGGATTTATCAGTTATAAGCATATTATTACACGTTATCTCTCTAAATACCCCGAATTAAAAGAGCGGTTGTTTTATGTCTATGATATTCCAATGCCCGTGTTACTTCGCCACGGGAAAGGTATGGTAACACTCAACAGCACAAGTGGTTTATCAGCGTTAATCCATAATATGCCCGTGCTTACACTCGGACGTGCTCATTACGACATTCCTGATATCACTCATCAAGGCTCATTGGAAGAATTTTGGCATAATCCGCAAAAACCTGATGCAGAGGCATTCCAAGCTTATCATCTTTACCATTTACATAAAACCCAACTTAACGGCAGCTTTTACAATAAAGTTATTTTGCCTGAAGAAAAAATTGGTGGATAGCGATATGAGGCTATCAAAGTTGACGGGAAGGAAGTTAAATATTCTTTCTCTTTTAATCGTACATTGTATGATATATGATTTTATTGTTATAGGCCCTAAGTAAAATTTGATATATATACAATTATTGAGCAAGAAAGCTTTAAGAAAAAAGCAGAATAGCTATGGAGTGAAGAAGAAAGATCGATATTTTTTACTTTTATCGCTAACAATCCATTAGCTGGTGATGTTATTCCTAATACTAACGGTTTACGCAAAATTCGTTGGCGTATTTTAGGAAGAGGTAAGCGAGGAGGATTAAGAGTAATTTATTTTAACCTCTTAAATGATGGTATCATTGTTATGCTTGATATGTATGCTAAGAATACAAAGGAAAATGTTTCTCAAGCTGAATTAGGCAAATTAAAGCGAGGAAGAAAATGAGTGATATTCAAGAAAAAATTGCGTTTGCAACAAAAGGTTGGAATGTTGATGAAATTGTAAATGCGGTCATTGCTGATGACCCAGAAGCTGTGGTAATTAAGGATAGTTTAACGGACGCATTGGAGCAGACTAAGAAAGGCTATATAGCGAGAGAGAGAAAAATAAACTTATCTTCCATTGTTGAAACCCGAATAAAATCAGGACTTACACAAGATAAATTTGCTAATACATTAGGTATTTCAGTAAATACATTGCGATCTTGGGAGCAAGGTGTACGCAAACCTAGTGGTGCTGCAGAAACATTGCTTCGATTACTAGAAAAACGACCTGAATTAGTCGCTGAATTAAGTTTTTAATTGAATAAAAATCTTATAAAAAACCACCGCTCTTTCTAAAGTGCGGTGGGTTTTTACAAATTTTATCCTCTTGGGTGATATCTTTCGTGTAAGTGTTTTAAACGTTCTTTGGCAACGTGGGTGTAGATTTGTGTTGTGGAGAGATCGCTGTGACCTAATAGCATTTGTACGACACGCAGATCGGCACCGTGATTCACTAAGTGTGTGGCGAAAGCGTGGCGTAAGACGTGTGGGGAGAGGGCTTCGCTGTCGATATTCGCTAAAATTGCATAATGTTTAATGCGATGCCAGAATGTTTGCCTTGTCATTTGTGTACCTCGTCGGCTAGGGAATAACACATCTGAGCGTAATCCATCAAGTAATGCCATTCTGCCATAAAGGATAAATTGTTTTACCCAATAGGTTGCTTCTTCGCCGATGGGGACAATGCGTTCCTTGTTACCTTTACCAATAACACGCACAACGCCTTGTTGTACGCTGATGTTATCAAGGGTCAGTGAAACCAGCTCGGTAACCCGTAAACCTGTGGCATAAAGCAATTCTAACATCGCTTTATCACGTAATTCTAAGGGGACTTCCACACAAGGGGTGTTAAGTAAATCCGTAACCTGTTGTTCCGTTAAGTATTTGGGTAATCGGCTCGGTAATTTTGGTGAAGTTAAGAGGACACTTGGATCGTCCGCACGGTATTTTTCTCGATATAAATATTGAAAGAATTTCCGCAATGCACTCAATAATCGTGCGGTGCTTGTGGCTTTGTAACCCGCTTCCAATCGCTCTCCAAGAAAACCTTGTAAATCAATGGCGTCTAAGCTTTCAAAGGTGAGATTTTGTTTTTCCAGCCAATTTGCTACCGCACTAAGATCTAAGCGGTAGGATTGAATGGTATTCTCCGAAAGCCCTTTCTCTAGCCATTGTTCGTTAAGAAAAAGATCGATTAATGCACTGTCTTTCATTACGAATCCTATTCTACTCTTCGCACTAAAAAGGCTTCTACTTTACGCGGAATAATCGGCAACGCGAGCAAGGCAAAAATCATCATTGAAGTAAAGGCTATTTGTGGCGAAATCGGGTATAACACGCCAGCTAGCGCGGTGAGCAAGGCGATCACCGCCGAACCTGAAATACCATTATAAAGCCCTTGTAATTTAGCCATCGTATTTTGTGGCTGTGTGGTGATGTAACGCACCATAGCATAATGTCCGAGCGCATAGGTTAAGCTGTGCAATAATTGCACTAAGGCAATTAACCAAAGGCTTGTCGCATTTCCTAACACGCCCCAACGCACCACGCAGGCGATGGCTGCGCAGTAAAACAGTGTACTGACTTTCCAGAAACGGAATAATTTGGTCGAAAAGAAAAAGAGCAAAATTTCTGCGACGACACTTAAGCCCCATAGCAAACTGGTTGTTTGCACAGAAATGCCGATGCTTTGCCAATACAGCACGCTATATGCATAATAAGCCGCGTGTGATCCTTGAATGAGCGAAATGGCAATAATTAGACGTAGCGTGCATTTATTCTTTAATAATTGTAAAAATCCAACGGAATTTTCCACCGTACTTGCTTGGGTATCTTGTGGCAAAATCTTAGGCGTTGGTATTTGCATTATGGCATAAAGGGCTAAAAGTGCGGTTAAAATCCATACCGTAGAATGTTCACCAATAAAGCCAATGAGATTACCAAACAATGTTACGCCTACGACAAAGGCGGCTGAGCCGATCAATCGTGCTTTGCCGTAATCTAGATTGATTTGCTGTTGCCAAGTGGTTGCAAGGGTATCACTTAATGGCATTCCCGCCGCATTAATCATTGCAAATAAGGCAATGCCAAGGCAGAGCAAAGGGAAACTTTCCGCCACAAAGCTTATATAAAGCATTACGCCACAACTTGCCCAAGCGAGATAACGTAAGGCATTGAGCAAATGTCCTGCTTTTTTAATCATTGCGGAAAAGCCGATCCCGCCTAAAAAGCGGAAGACATAAGAGCTGGCAATAATAAAGCCAATAATTTCCTCGTTGTAAGATTGAGATTTTAACCACGCAGGAAAAAATGGCACAAACACGCCATAGGCACAGTAATAGCCAAAAAAGCTCAAGGCTAACCAATTAAAAGGGCTAATTTTCATTAAAATAATTTTTCCATTTCTTGTGAGCGTTGCACGCACGCTTCAATGGCTTGTTGCACCGTGTGCGATAATTGCTGTTGCTGGAAGACATTTAGTGCCGCTGCCGTTGTGCCACCTTTTGAGGTAACATTTTCCCGTAAGGTCGAAATTGCCATATCAGGCTGTTGTTGCACCATTTTTGCCGCGCCCAATGCCGATTGTTGTATCAATAGGCGAGCGGTTTGCGCTTCTAACCCTAAGTTTTTTAAGGCGTGTTCCATTGCTTCCATAAACAGAAAAAAATAAGCGGGGCTACTCCCAGAACCTGCGGTAACAAGATGCATTTGTGCTTCATCTTCTACCCAGCAAGATTTCCCCACCGCATTCATCAGATCCTGAGCAAAGGTTTTGAAAGGGGTAGGAACGTTCTTGTCTGCAAATAAGCCTGCCATTCCTTCAGAAACGAGCGCCGGCGTATTCGGCATTACACGAATAATATGCTGTGCAGAAGGTAAAAGTGCGGTCAGTTTTTGCACGGAAATCGCTGCCGCAATAGAAATCACTAATTTTTCGCCAAAATCCACCGCACTTAAGGGTTGGCACACTTCCGCAAGGGCTTGTGGTTTCACGGCTAGCACCACGACTTCCGCATTTTGTATGGCTTGTAGATTATTTTGCGAAATATTGACTTGGCGCTCAGCAAACAATGCCAGTTTATCTGCGTTAGGATCGCTCACGGTAATTTTATCCGCAGGATAGCCATTTTTCAGTAAACCAAACACAATTGCTTGTGCCATATTTCCGCCACCGATAAATGTAATCAATTTCTGTTGCATATTTTTGCCTTAGATCAGTTACAATAAGTTTTTATCTGCTCATTTTACCTGAATAAGTAAGGAATGCCTATGTGGTTTAAGAACGTTATGACCTATCGTTTAACAAAAGAATTAGATTGGTCAGCTGAATATTTACAAGCCCAGCTTGCGCAATGTGAGTTTCATCCTTGTGGACAGGGAGATATGCAAAAGTTTGGTTGGATTTCTCCATTAAAAACCAGTGAATTGTTGCATTTCTCTGTGGGAAAACAGATTTTATTCGTTGCACGTAAAGAAGAAAAAATGCTCCCTGCGCAAGTGATAAAACGCGAATTAGCGCAACGTATAAATGAACTTGAGCAAAAAGAAAATCGCAAATTAAAGAAAGTAGAAAAGCAAGCGCTAAAAGATGATGTGGTAGCAATGTTGTTGCCGCGTGCTTTTAGCAAGTATCAGGAAACGGCGATTTGGGTGGATAGTGAAAATCAGCTAATTTATGTCGATGCAGCCTCCAGCAAAAGAGCAGAAGATGCCTTAGCTTTATTGCGAAAATCTCTCGGTTCTTTGCCTGTTGTGCCACTTGCTTTTGCTTATGAGCCAAGTGCAGTAATGAGTAAATGGGTGAGCGAGGAAAATACGCCAGAATGGTTAATTCCTTTAGAAGATGCAGAATTACGGGGCGATCAAGATAATGCCGTCATTCGTTGCAAACAACAAGCATTAGATGCACAGGAAATTTTGTCGCTTTTACAATCAGGTAAAGTGATTACAAAGCTGGCTTTAGAATGGGAGGCTCATCTTATGTTTGTACTCAATGAAGATGGCACCTTAAAACGTTTGAAGTTTGCCGATGAAGTGCGGGAAAAAAATGACGATATTTTGAAAGAAGATGTCGCACAACGTTTTGACGCTGATTTTGTATTAATGACCGGTATTTTAGCCAAGCTGACAGAAAATCTACTTGATGAGTTTGGTGGTGAAAAAGAGCGGTTGTAATTTTATTCTTTTTTGTAATGGATAAAAGCAAAATGGCGGAACATCAGATTCCGCCATTTTTTTCTTTTAACAGCTTACAGCTTATTTCTTATATTGATAAGTCCCATTAGCCTGACGAATAAAGGTGCTGCCATTTGCTAAGCGAAGTTGTTCCACACGCCCTTGTGAATTGACTGAAATCTGTACTTTATCACCAGGTTTAAAGCTACTTAAGGCATTGCCAGCGCCATTTGCTTTTGTCATCGCATTCACATCTGAAATATTCAGGTTGTTATCACGGAATACCTGCATAAGCGATACGCCTTGTGGAATGGTCAGGGTTTTGCTCGTGCCAACTGTTTTGCTTGTCGCTGGTTTTGCTTCAACCACAGGCACTTTTTTCTCCACTTTCGCTTCCACTTTTTTCACGGTTTGTGCTTTGTTTTCCGCTTTTGGCTTAGCGGTATTGGTTGTTTGTGTTGTTGCTTTTACCACCGGTTTAGGCTGTGCTTTTGGTGTGGTTTGTGTAGCTGGTTTGCTTGCGGTTTTTGCTGTATCTACCACTGGTTTTGGCTCAACGGAGGTTGGTTGTGGTTTCACCGCTGGCACAGGTTGCTCTGTTTGAGCGCTTGGTTGCGCAACTGGTTCAGGGCTTGTAGATGGATTGCTTTGAGCATTGTCTGCATTATTTTCTGCACTTGCCGTTGTTGCCGTTTGGGCATTCTCATTGTTGCTTTGTGTGTTTTGTGCATCTGCTTGCTGTGCCGGTTGTTGCCCTTGGTTTAAGTTATCCAACACATTATTTTCTAAAGGTTGTTCTTGATTAAGTGATTGGAACTGGGTTGGAATGCTGTTTGATGGCTGTTCAAAAGCATTTACGGTATCCGCACTTGGTTTTAGCCAAGAGATAATCAATAAAATGATCACCGCAAGCAATAAAACAATAAAAATACGGCGGTATTTTGCTGGAATAAAGCCTAAAATTGCCCAACGTTCAGGTTTGTTTATTTTGCTAATAGGAGCTGGTTCATTTTGTGTTTGGGTGTTTTCTTCTGCAAGACTTTCTTCAACATTATTCTGCTCGTTGCCTGTGGTTGTTTCCGCAATCACGGGTTCAGCCTGTTCTGTTGCTTGTTCTTTTTTTCCTAACCCTTCCATTAGTGCTTTGGCTTTATCAAGTAAAGAGGGTTCGTGAGTAATGTGTTTTTTTGGCGTGATAGGCTCCATTTGATTAAATTCTAAATTTAATTCATTTTGAGCCGTGCTATCTGTGTTATTTTGAGGTTTATGTTGTTCAGTCACAGTGATTCCTTAATATTAATTAAAAGCACTTAGCGTAAGTGCGGTGTAAATTTCGCTTATTTTAAAGGATATTTTGTCATTGTTCTATGCCGAATTACGCGGAATATAATGTTTTATTTGGTTCATTGGCAATTTCGCGTGCTAATTTAGGCACTAAATAGCCTGACGTGAGTGTTTGTAATTCTTTGTAAATTTTTACCGCACTTTCATCATCAAGATAAAAATGGCTTGCCCCTTCCACTTTATCAAACAAATGTAAGTAATAAGGCAAAATACCAATGCGAAAAAGTTGCTCACCTAAGGTTTTAAGAGTGTGGGCGTTGTCATTAATCTTTTTCAGTATGACCGCTTGGTTAAGCAAAGTAATACCGGATTTTTTCAGCTTCGCCATTGCTTGTGCTAAATTTTCATCAATTTCATTGGGGTGATTGATGTGGGTAACCAGCACCGTTTGTAAGCGAGATTGTGCCAGCAACGCACAAAGTGTGGTGGTGATCCGCTGTGGAATAACCACCGGCAAGCGACTATGAATACGTAAACGTTGTAAGTGCGGAATTTTTTCTAATTGTTTTATGAGCCATTCTAGCTCGTGATCTTTCGCCATAAGTGGATCGCCACCTGAAAAAATCACCTCATCAATTTCTGAATGTTGCGCAATATAATCTAGGGCTTTTTGCCAATTTTTTTTATCTCCCTTGTTTTCAGCATAAGGAAAGTGGCGGCGAAAACAATAGCGACAATTAATTGCACAGCTATTTTTTACCATAAATAACAAACGATTATGGTATTTATGCAAAATATTGGACGCGGGTGTATGCTGTTCATCTAATGGATCTTTGCTAAACCCTTCTGCCTGCACAAATTCTAAATGGGAAGTCATCGCCTGTAAAAAGAGCGGATCGTTTGGGTTACCTTTTTCCATTCGCGCTACAAAAGGCAACGGAACACGCAAAGGAAACAGCTTGCGTGCGGCAAAATCTTTTTCAAAAAGAGAAAGAGGAAGGTTTAATTGTTCCAACAAGATTTTTGGATCTGAAATGGCATTGGCGAGATGATCAGCCCAATTTTCTACTTCTCTAATGGGGATATTTCGGGTTAAAATACACACTTTTAAAAACAATCTCTTTTTATTTGAGGATAATATGGCTACATATACTACCACTGACTTCAAACCAGGTCTAAAATTTATGCAAGATGGTGAACCTTGCGTTATTGTTGAAAATGAATTTGTAAAACCGGGTAAAGGTCAGGCATTTACTCGCACTCGTATTCGTAAATTAATTTCAGGTAAAGTGTTAGATGTCAACTTTAAATCGGGTACTTCTGTAGAAGCTGCAGATGTGATGGATCTTAACTTAACCTATTCTTACAAAGATGATGCGTTCTGGTATTTTATGCACCCAGAAACATTTGAACAATATTCTGCCGATGCAAAAGCAGTCGGTGATGCAGAAAAATGGTTATTAGATCAAGCAGATTGTATCGTTACTTTATGGAACGGTGCGCCAATTTCTGTTACCCCACCAAACTTCGTTGAATTAGAAATTGTAGAAACAGATCCAGGCTTAAAAGGCGATACAGCAGGTACAGGCGGTAAACCAGCCACATTAAGCACCGGTGCAGTAGTGCGTGTTCCATTATTCGTACAAACAGGCGAAGTCATCAAAGTAGATACCCGTTCAGGTGAATATGTTTCGCGTGTGAAGTAATCACAAAATTGAATGATTGAAAGCCGTTATGATTGACGGCTTTTTGTTTATATATAACTTATTAACGAAAGTGCGGTGCAAATTTTTCTGATTTTTGCACCGCACTTTCGTATTTATTCATCATCTTGCAAGAAATGATAAATTGGTACAATAGCGGCACCAATGGAAATATCTTCAAATTTTATCTTTGATGCGCTCAGTTGCGCTGAGGTGCGGTTGATGTTTTGTAGTTGTTCTGAATTTTTAACGTAATCAATTAGTTGATTGATTAAGGTTTGAGGCAACATTCCGGTTAGGGCGATGACTTTGGGATCAAGCCACGCAATGGCGGAGAGAATGAGAGATAGCACTTGGGGCTGGCTATGTGCTAGCCAAGTTTTTACCGCGGTGTTGTCTAATAAGTTTGTTTTATGATTATCTTCGCCAAGTTTTTCGGTGAGATCTTTCCAACTTGGTCTAGGCGAGTTATAGGGGAATAATAAGCCGATTTCTCCCGCGTTACCAAACCCACCACGGATCAGTTTACCTTGTGAAATAATGCCTGCGCCAATACCAAAATCAAGGCTGATAACTACCATATCGTCAATATCATTCCATAAACCTGAATAATATTCACCTAAGGCTACGGTGTTGATGTTGTTTTCAATATAACAAGGGTAGCCCAATTTTTCGCTCAATACTGTGGCTAAATTAGGAATATTTTGTAATAAAGGAAACCAAGGGGAGGAAATCGATTTGTCTTCCAAGAGATAGCCAGAAAGCGAGAAACCAATACCAAGGATTTTGGCTTCAGACAAAAATTTCTTTTCAAGCAATTGCGTAACAGCGCTATGAATTTTTTGGCATAATTCATCAAATTGTACGATGTTGTTATATACATAGCGTTCATTCGCAATTTTATTACCAACAAAATCCACAATCGCCAGCTGAAATGCGTGATCAGAAAAAGTAACCCCAATAGAGCAGCAGGCGTTGGGATTTAAGGTTAAATGAAAAGAAGGCGTTCCCCGTTTTTTTACCATTTTTTCCGTTTCTTTGATTAAGCCAAGAAACAAGAGTTTGCGACAATATTGTGTTACTGCCCCGGCGGTTAAGCCTGATAATGTACTGAGTTCCTTGCGTGAAGGGGCATATTGGCGAATAAGGCGTAATAACAATTTTTCGCTAGATTTTAAATTGAATACGGAATTATCTTTTTTCATTTTTCTGTCTTTATGAAATAAAAGCCTCACTTTGGCGATCAGAGAGGCTTCTCAGTCAATTTTACCTTAATTTACACAGATAAAAGTGTGGTATTATTTTAACGCATTTTCAACGGCTTGATAAAAATCAGCCATTTTACATAAACCTTGCGCATTGGTTGGGCAATCTTCTAGCTGTAAGGTAATACGATTTGGTGGATTAGTCAAAGTGAGTTTCGTGCCATTACGTAATTGGTCAATGGTTTGATAAACGTATTCTACTTTCATAAAGGCTTCGCCACTTGGCGCGACCCATTTTTCAAAGGCAACTTTGCCACTAATTGGTGTCGTTTCCAGTTGATCGGGCAGGTGGTAAGGTTTTACTTTTAATAATGGTAAGAGCGAACCAACATTAGAATCGTGTCCGACCAACAATACGACCTTGGCATTGCGTGCGTTTTCAATGTAAGGGTGTTGGTAACCGTAGTCTTTAAAACTGTTTTGAATAAAGGTGAGCAGCGGCGTGGCAGCTTCTTTTGCCATTACTTGCGTGCCGAATAATAATTGGTTGTAGCGTTCTTTGATATCAACAATTTTTTTCCAATCTTGCTGATTATTAATGCGACCCCAAGCCACATCTTTAGCAGGAAAGCCTTCGTAATATTGCAGTAGGAAGCTATCTGCTGCCCCTGTTCCATCGCGTAATGCACCTGTGGTTTTCGGTTGTTTTCCTTGAGTGAAGGTGAGGGTATTAGGTTCTTGGTCTAAATTACATAAGTGTTTTTCTTGGCATAAGGGTGATTGTGCTTGATTTAACGCTTGTGCAAGGGCGTTGAAATTACTTTGTAGATGTGCGTTTAGCTGAGCAAATCCTCCTTTACCGACTAATTCATCGACTGCGTTGCGGGCTTTTTGTTCAAAGGCTTTATCTACTTTGCTGCGAATTACGGGATTAAAGGTGTTATCCATCGTGTTATATTTGCCAAGATAATTCACTCTAATGGCGCAATGGGAATATGCTCCTTTAGCAAAACTTACCCCTGTATCAATGGTGCGTGGGCGAGCGTTGGTGTAAATAAAAAGATCATCTTTCGGGCATTGTGATGACAGAATGCCAGTTTGTTGCAACCATTCAGACCAGTAAGCCGCGAATAATTTTTCTAATCTTGCCCCTTTAGCAGTGAGATAGCCTGTTTTATCTTGCCATTTCACCCATTGATAGGGCGTGGCTTGAGATAAAATGCTGTCTTTTCCCACTAAGGGCGTGCGAATACCGTGTCGGCTGAAAATCACGATTTTTTCTAATTGTAGCGCTTCTGCTTGGTGATTGTCTGGCACATTAGGCGCCGCATTAAGATTTGTGGCATAAAAGAATGTGCTGCTAAGTAAACTAAGGCTTAAGGTGAGCTTTTTCATAGAATGTCCTCCAAGATTAGGATAGAAAGGAAAGGGCATTATTGGCACGAAATGCCCTAAAAATTGCAAAATTTTTAACCGCACTTTTGCACTAACGATATTAAATCTAACTTGATTTTGTTGGAACAATAATCAAAAAAAGAGAGAAAAAAATGAGTTAAGGCAGAACCTTAACTCATTAACAATGTTATTTGGCGATCACTTCTTTGGTGAAATCTGCAATCGCGGCTTTGCTCCAATCTAATGGGAAGAATGGAATATCCGCTTCGCCGACTTCCGCATTTAATGGGCGAATACCAAAATGAGCGGCTAATTTTTGTTGGGTTTCTGGTGAGACTAGCCAGTTGGCGAACACCAAACTTGCTGCTGGGTGTGGCGCATTTTGTGCGACAACGACGACATTCCCACCGCCCGGCATACCAAATTTTGGCACATAAAATTTCAATCTTGGTGTTACCGCACCTTGTTTTTGTAAGCTAAATAAATGATCTTGCCACGCAGAAACAATATCTAATTCCCCATCATTTAAGCGTGTTAAGCTATCTGCGTTAGAGGCGGTACGAACCATATTTTGTTTGTTTTGGTTAAACCAATCCCACGTGCTTTGCCAGTTTTTCGTTTGGGTAGCATCAAATGGCGTGTTTTGATAATCATATTGACCGCTTACATTAAGTAAGGCTTGGAAAATAAACGCTTTACCTGAAGCCCCACCATTTGGATCGGCATAACCAAATTTTTTCGGGTGAGTTTGAATGTAGGTAACGGTTTCTTGCCAACTTTGTGGTAATTGATCTTCTGAAACCCGTAATGGATCATAAGCAAAGCCTGTTTGATTACCCCAAAATCCCATTGCTTGATTGGCAAATTTTACCCCTTGTAAGGCGTGGTTAGCTTGGGCGAAATTTGGCAATTTATCGAGATTTCTTAATACCTCATTTTTCTGCACAATCGGGTAGTTATCCGCCGCAATGGCGATCACATCCATTTTGCCTTTGCTTAGTGATTTTTCAGCAATGAGCTTGTTCATATTGCCATCTAGCGTTCCTTCTGGGATTTTCACTTTGATGCCATAGGTTTTTTCAAATTCTTTCACAAAAAGACGGAATTGTGGTTGTAAATACCATACGCTAAAGGTGACGGAGCCTTCTTGTTTGGCTTGTGCCATAATATCTTCCCAGCTTTTTTGGCTGAGGTCTTGGGAGGCCGATACGGATAAGGCAGTGGTTAGCCCTAAACTGATTAATGCGGTTTTGATAAGACGAGTTTTCATCATTGTGTTCTCCTATGATTTACAAGGCTATGGTTTACAAAATTAGGCTTTACCTGTGGATTGAGATAAATAGTTACCTTTTAATAAACGTTCAATAATTAACAATAAGATCACGTTTGGAATTAATAAGATGATTGAGACCACGGCGGCATTTGGGCGAATGAAAGAATAGCCCAAGAAAGAATAAAGTATGGTTGGCACGGTGATAAAATCTGGCGAACCGATAACAAAGGAAATACTAAATTCTTCAATACTTTTGACTAAACAGAAAATAATGGACGCCAAAAATGCGGGTTTTAGCATTGGCAAGTACACATCTTTAAAGGTCGTAAATTTTGATGCCCCAAGATCGCGACTTGCATCAATCAGATCTTGCGGAACGGCTGAAAATCCTGAAGACAAAATACGAATAGCGTAGGGTAACGTCATTACCGTATGTCCGATAATAATACCGATCATTGGATTGTTAATATTTAACTGAATTAACACCGCACTAAAGAATAAGGCAATGATCATTCCCGGAATTACTAAGGGAATAAGGGTAATCAGTTCGGCAATTTTTTTACCGCGGAATTCCATTCGACCAAAAGCATAAGCGGTTGGCAAGGCGAGAGTGATGGCGATTAAAGAAACAATCGGCGCGATGGTGTAGCTATTAAACATCGCTTCTTTAAGTGCGGTGTTTTCCCATACATAACTCCAGCGTTCAAAAGAAAGCACGGGTGGAAAAATATCAGGGTAGCTCCAAGGGTGTTGTGGATCAACAAGCGACCATAAGCCCGCCATTAAGAAAGGCAAAACAAGCCAAACAAAATTCACCAGCACAAAAAAGATCAGCACAATGCGGTTAATTAAACGTGTGTTTTTGCTTTGTATTTTGTTCATTTTACCGCTCCTCGTTTAACAGATAATGGACGAATAATCAGCGTAATTAAAATTGAAGCAAGTGCAGAAGTGAGCATTATCACCATTGCGAGTACCGCACTTTGATTCCATTCTTCAAATTCATAAGCACTCATTTGCATAAAGCGAGCTAAAGAATAGGTATCACGTGGGCCTGCAATGCTATAAAAGGCGAAATCACCTAATGCACCGATAAAAATCAAAATAAACGAAACTTGTACTGCACTGAGAGTGAGTGGGAAAATCACATAAATAAAACGTTGCCAACTGTTTGAACCTAGGTTTGAAGCGGCATCAAAGAGATCGCTTTTTAACGAATTGACTGCACCGCCAACAAGAATTAAGGCGAATGGAATATTTTTCCACATTTGTAAAATCACAATTCCCCAACCAAAGCTGTCATTTTGCAAGGATTTTGGTTGTTCCCAAATGCCTAACCAAACTAAGGTTTCATTAAGAATACCGTGGTAGGAAATCATATTCATAAATAAGAATGCCGCCACTAATCCCGGCACAAGCATTGGCATACGGAAAAAGGTAACGATAAATTCTTTGCCTTTAATCGGATTACGTAACCATAATGCAATGGGGTAAGCCACTAAAATGGAAAATACCGCACCCAGAAAAGAAACCCGCACCGAATACCAAAATGATTTATGAAAGATAGGGTTACTTAACACTTCTTGCCAATAATCAAACGTGAAGTGAGACGGTTCGCCATACATATTCTGTAAGCCAAAGCTTTGGGCAACCACTAAATAAAAGGTCGAACCCATTAATAATAAAATGGTGCCAAGCCCTGTTCCAAGCAGTAGCCAGGCTTTGAGATCTTGTTTTAAGGATTTCATACCGCCTCCAAGAAACGAATGGCATCACGAGCAAGGGTGAAATGTAATTGTTCTGACTGATTTAATAACGGTGAAAACTTGGTTAATTGCAACCGCACTTTCTCATTTGGCAAGCCAGAGGTAACCAAGCCTTGCACTTCAGTCATATTACCCATAAAGGCGGTTTGTAGAACCTTGACACTAAATTTATTTTCTACATTGCTATCAGCTTCACAAGGGATCGCATCTTCAGGACGGAAACAAATATAAATATTCTCAGCCACAGGTTTATGTGCCGATTGCACAACGAATTTGCCCCATAAGGAATCCACCTGATAGAGATCCTCTTGCCAGTGTTTTACGTTTGCTTTGGTGATGTTTGCGACACCAATGAAATCAGCAATAAAGCGGTTGTTCGGTTGATAATAAATTTCTTGTGGTGTTCCCACTTGCTCAATTGATCCCTTATTTAGCACGATGATTTTATCTGACATTGACAAGGCTTCCGCCTGATCGTGGGTAACATAAATACTGGTCAGATTATATTGATGAGAAAGTTGCTTAATTTCAAAGCGTACGCTTTCACGCAGTTTGGCATCAAGATTAGAGAGTGGTTCATCGAATAAAATCACATCAGGACGGGTAACCATTGCACGGGCAAGGGCAACACGCTGTTGCTGACCACCTGAAAGCTCAGAAGGTAATTTTAGTTTCTGGGTTTCTAAATCCATTTGTTTTAATGCCACATTTAAGCGTGCGATTTGTTCATCAATAGGAATTTTCTTTTGTTTCAAGCCATAACAAATATTGTGGGAAACATTTAAGTGAGGAAAAAGCGCATAGGATTGAAAACACATTGCGGTATTCCGTTTTTCTGGTGGAATGTCATTGACTTGACGATCGCCAATGACAATTTCCCCCTCATCGGCACGGTGAAAGCCTGCAATTAATTTAAGCAAAGAGGTTTTCCCACAGCCACTAGGACCGAGTAGCGTAACGAATTCCCCTTCTTCAGCAGTAAAAGAGATGTTATTTGCTGCATAGAAATCACCAAATTTTTTGGTGATATTGCGTAATTCTAGTTTTGCCATAATCGATTTCTCCTCGATGATAATTTCGTGAATACTCTAAACTAGAAGATAAAGCGCGATCAATTACAATTTAAAAAATAAACTCATTTAAGTTTGTTTTTGTGAGTTTGATCACGAAAATTAGATATTTTTTCCATTTGATTGCAATAGTGTTTGCGTGATATTTCTATTGTCTCTAAAATGAGTTTAGTTTTTAAATTGAATGTAAGAGAGAGGTTAAAAATGGCATTTGAATTTAATGTAACAGAGAAAGGAATCATTCTCGCAAATAGCCACCGTGGTTATAGTGCCAAGTATCCAGAAAATACAATGCCTGCCTTTATTGGCGCATTAGAAGCGGGAACACATAGCATTGAACTTGATATTGCAATGACAAAAGATGAAAAAATTGTGGTTATTCACGATTTTTCGATTGAACGTGTTTCTAATGGTGAAGGATATGTGGAACAAATGACACTGGCTGAATTACAGCAGTATGATTTCGGTGAGAAATTTTCCCCCGCTTTCAAAGGCACGCACATTGTAGAGTTAGAAACAGTTTTAAAATGGGCGCAAGAAAATAATGTAGGGTTAATTGTAGAAGCTAAACAACGTCGCAATCATCAGCGTTTTGCGGAAGTCTTAGCTGAGATTTTGCAACGTACCAATACAGTGGATCAAATTTTATTATTAGGCTTTGATCACGTTTTAATTAATAAAGTGAAAGCCTTATTGCCAGCCTTGCGGTTGCAAGTGGTTACCCTTGCGCGCTATAACGATCAACTTAGTGCAGTATTGGGATCAAATGCCAGCAGCGTTTGTGTGGAATATCACTATGTCGGCAAAGAAGATTTAATTGCCTACAAAAAAGCGGGATTATCGGTGAGAATGTATTTGCACGAATCAAAAGAAATGCCTGTGCTAGCAATGTATAACCAAAAATATGGTTACGATACAGAAAGTGAAATTATCCAATGGTTACGTGAAGGCCTGATCGATATGCTAAGCCACGATGATATTCCGTATCTCAAATCATTAATTGAAAAAGCAGGCAAAACGCCTTATTGATGATTGAGTGGAGAATTATTTGCATCAAATTTAATCTGACAGCCTTCCATTTAAAACTGGCACCTGTCAGATTAATTTGAGTTTAAAAGTCTTTTTCTATTAACATCTGCACATATTTTTCTGAATAGGAAAACATTGAGGGAATATTGCTATTCTGCTTTTTCCAGCGGAATTGTACTTTTGGCACAAAACCCAAATACTGCCAATCTTGTTTCCATAATGTCAGATTTAGTGAATAGATCTTATCACGGCGGATTTTATCTAACGGCAAAATATTACCTAGCGAAGCAAAATCTTTATATTGTCTCAATGCTATTGATCCATTTATTTGGCTTGCTATTGCATACCCCCAATTTTGTCGCCAACCTAATCGTAACGCTTTCATATCATTGCTATATTGTTTAAGTTGCGTATTTTCACGAATAAAATCCGTTCCTAAATAATAATAGCCTTTTCCAGTAGGTTGCCAAATGAGTGTGGCAGAGGCCAGTTTAATCGTACCGCTTCGTTCAGTCTGTGTGAAATAACGTGGTTGGCTAAACTCTAATGCGGTCGAAATTTGCCAATGTTTTGAAAAGTTCAAACCATACTCAACTCTTAACCCATTCGCCCAGTTATAACGATGTCCACCAAACCATTGGCGTTCATAAAAGGGTTTTAGGTCAAATTGATATTTAGCATTTTGATATTTATAGCCGAAATAAGTGCGGTTGGCGATTTCATCATAATCGTGATTATCCCAATAATTTTTCCCATAAAGATTATTGGTAAAATAGAGATAGTGAGATCCTATGATATTCCAATTTTTTTGTGCATCAAAATAATAAGTAAAACCGTGAGCCGACTGTGGCAACATATCATCATTTTTTACAAAACCTGTATTTTCAATATGTCGTTCGTTAGACGTATTATTGACATTCTTGGTTTGTAGATAATTTGCACCTAAAGAAAATTGCCAGCTTTCGCGATTTTTAATTGCTTGTAAATAATCTTGAATAAGCAACTGTTCTTCATCAGTTAAATTGTTTTGCTCTTGTAATGTTTCAAAGGCTTTCCTTGCATTGTCATTTTGATAATCTAAAAATAGCACTCTTGCTTGTTTAATTTTTGCGTAATTCACTAATCTTGGACTATGCTCAGAAAAATTTTGATAGATAGGCAATAGGCGTTCCACCAAATCCATTCGCTCAATATTTAACATATCTGAAAGTAGTTTTTCGGTCAGAGCTTGATCGTGTTTTAATTGTGAAATAGAGTAGGTTGTTTCACTTGCAATAACAATGCTACTAAATAAATAAGATAAGAAAAAAAATTTATATTTCATATTTAAGAAATCCCACAATCAAAAAATTGTGGGAATATAATTACTGTCTATTTAAATCAGTTCCTGCGGAGTTATATCCACCAACAAATCCGTCACTATAATCTAAAGCACCTTCTTTTATTATACGATTTGAATCTTTTTCTGATGTTACTTTATATCCTGTACTCATTTCAGAGAATGGACTAGAGCTTCCATAAATGATACCAGCATATTGACCTGAGAATTTTTCTTGATTATGTGTGGCAGAAGCATTTCCTTTAAATTCATACATTTCATTATAGCTAGAGTAATGACCGTTGATATATCTAATAGTTCCTTTATACAGTGTTGTATTATTTAACGAAACATTCACATTCTTATCATCAATTTTCCCTACGGCACTACCTGAAATAGTTCTTTTATCAAAATCTGCATCTAATCTAATTGTGCTATTGGCAGATGCATAAGTCGCTTTACCTGTTGCATAGCCATCAGCCCCGACTTTAAATGTTGATGGAGTGATTGAAGGAACCGTAACTGTTGTATTAGGCTGAGTTGGGTTAGCTGAGTTATTTTCTGTGTTAGAATTATTCGTATCAACATTTGGCACAGTAATTGAAGTAGTACTATTCTGGTTTGAAGTTGTTGATTCATTTGAACCACCGCCACCACCTGAACCACAAGCAGTTAATCCTACCATTACAGTTGTTGTTAATAATGCTTTTGAGAGTGTTAATTTCATAATAAGCCTCTTATTGCTAGTTAATATTGTTGTTTATGTAAAGTGATCAAAAATTCCATTAAAACGGTAGTTTGATTAAAGATAAAATCAATCTCAATGCTTTCAAAACAAGCATTATGCTTGACATTTTCATTTTGATATTTCGTGAAAAAATCAAAGATAGTTGAAATATAAAGATTTTTAACTTCTACATTAATCTTATATTTATCTAAGAAATCACCTAATTCAGATTTCAAATTTTCTAATGATTTTTTTGTTCTAAGAATGCTATTAATCAAAGATTCAAAAGAATAACGCAAGTCATCAAGTAAGTTTCTCTCATAGATTTTGTTATTCTTTTTTTCAAATGCACTTTCATAATGCTTCTTTGTCTCAGGGTAATCATCTAACCAATGTCTAACTTGATTAACATTTTCTAAAATTTGCTCTGCGATCTTCTGTGGAGCTAAATGAGAATAACTTTTCACTAAAGCCAGCTTTAGCTCTTGTACTTTTGAATTATTGATAAATTTCTCTAAATCGCATAAATCCTGAATAATGACAAATTGTTCCTTCGGTTCAAAACAAGCTAGATTAGTTTCCAGTGCTTGTGCTTTGTTGATGCTTGATGTGCCTTTTTTAAAAGGTTGCTGTGTATATGTAATTGATTTTTCGTATCTAACAGCATATTGAACACAAAACTTGCAAATTTCTGAACCACTCAATCCTTCATTTGTATCAGCTAAAATACTAGCTGCATAGATTAAAAATTCATTATTAATCACCAATAATCCCATAAAGTTTTGGATAAACTCGGTGCAAATGTTATACTGCACCTCAAATTTCTACCACAAACCACCAGTATCAAAAACTCATCTGATACTGTTTAAAACTGCACTTTAAGGAAGTAAAATGGAAGTCCACGAAAAAATTCGCGTTATGAGAGAAATCAATCAATGGTCGCAGGAAGAAATGGCAGAGAAACTTTCTATGTCGCCGAATGGCTATGCCAAAATTGAACGTGGACAAAGCAGTATTAATTTAGATAAATTACAGCAAATCGCGAATGTTTTTAATATTGATATGGGGGAGTTAATTACGAGTAAGGATAGATCAATTTTTTTTGCAGTGGGTGGTGATAATTCTAATAACTTAACAAATAGCTATTTTGGCACAAATGAAGCGTTAACTATTGAAAATGAAAAGTTAAACAGTTTGCTGGAAATGAAAGATACTTTATTGGCTCAAAAGGATGAATTATTATCTCAAAAAGATGCAGAAATTATTGCTCTAAAAGAAATTATTGAATTGTTAAAATCAAGAAATAGTTAAATAATCTGTGAGTTAGATATTTTTCTAATCAAATTCCACATCACACATATGAGTATCTTTACGAATGTCTGCAAGAATTTGATCGAAATCTTCAATGTTTTTATCGCTAACACTTGTTGCAGGTTGTCCAAATAGCTCTTCAAAACTGGGTTCTGATCGTGCTTTGCGATAATCCTGATAGTTCGACAACACACTGACAATCTTTCCCCATTTGGTAATAAAAACAGGCTGGGTTTCAGAGAGTTTCAATACATAGCTAGCACGTTGATTAAATTCTTTTGAGGTAACAGTAATCGCCATATTGTCCTCCTTATTAAAATTGTAGTTATTTTACTACCTTTTGAACGTTTGACAAGCAAGTGTTTTTTACAAAAAGAACAATGCACATATTATAGAGTTTGATCTGTTCCAAATTAAAAGTGCGGTGGAATTTTTCAAAATTTTCCACCGCACTTTTATTTTAGGACTTTGTTTTGTAGTTAAGCGTTGGTAATTGCTACGGCTTCACGTACTAAACGGCCGATTTCTTCCCAGTTATGGCTGTTGATAAGGGATTTTTCTACGAACCACGAGCCGCCGCACGCCACGACATTTGGAATGGCGAGATAGTCTTTAATATTGTTTACGCTAATTCCGCCGGTTGGCATAATTTGTAATTGCGCATAAGGGCCAAGTAAGGCTTTGATCATTTTCACTCCACCAGAGGCTTCGGCTGGGAAGAATTTCACTGCGGTTATGCCTAGTTCTAATGCCGCTTCAATCGACATCGGGTTGTTCACCCCCGGCATAACGGGGATATTCAATTCTTGGCAAAGTTTGACAATTTTGGGATTGAAGCCCGGTGTAACAATGCAATCGGCACCTGCATTCTTGGCTTGAACAACTTGTTCACTGGTCAGTACCGTACCTGCCGCAATCAGAATATTCGGGTTATGTTGGCGAATTAAACGAATGGCTTCTTCGGCAGCCGCTGAGCGGAAAGTGATTTCCACTACGGGTAACCCATTATTGGCGAGGGTTTCCGCAAGTGGGATAATATCCTGTGCGTTGTCTAAGGCAATAACAGGAATGACTTTTAATTGACGAAGTTTTTCAACGATTTGCGTGGTATTCATTTTATCTTCCTTAGTTAAATTGATGAATGAGATGTTCGGTGGCGGTTTTATCAATAATCGCCCCCTTATGCTGAATGACGATACCCGCCACTTGATTACCTTGTTGACAGCATTGTTGTGCAGGTTTATTACGCAGGTAGCCATTTAAAAAACCGGCATTGAACGCATCACCTGCCGAAGTGGTATCAACCACATTGGTAACAGGCGTGGTACTTACATTCTGTTCGTTACCTTGTTCATCGCAGAATAATGCACCTTCTTTACCTTGCTTCAGGACAATATTTTTTACTCCAAGTTGTTTTAAACGTTGTATTGATTGTGCAGGTTGTTCATCTCCCCAGAGTGCTTGTTCATCATCAAAGGTAACTAATGCAAGATGAATGCACGGATAAAGTGCGGTGTAAATTTCTTGTGTTTTTTGTACTGATTCCCAAAGTTTTGGGCGGTAGTTACTGTCAAAAGCAATTTTTACCCCTTGTTTAGCCAGTTGTTGAAGCTGGCTAATGAGGGCATTACGATCTGCATCAGGCAAAATCGCAAGAGAGATTCCGCTCAAATAAATCATATCCATTTCAGCAAGGCTGTTTTGTACTTGAGGATACTCAGGGTGCTGGAGCAAATAACGTGCGGCAGATTCAGAACGCCAGTAAAGGAAAGTGCGTTCGCCAAATTTATCTAACTGGATTAAATAAAGCCCCGCTTGGCGTGAGGAATCAATCAGCACATTTTCCGTATGAATGTGATCTTGTTGCCAATGTTGGATCATTTGTTGGCTGAGTTTGTCATTACCCATTGCGGAAATGTAGTGAACTTCGATGTCGTGAGGGGAACTAATGCGAGAGAGATAAGTGGCGGTGTTTAAGGTATCACCTCCATAGGTTTGCCACATATTCCCGAATGGTTCACCGTTGAGTTCGATCATACATTCGCCGATAATTGCAATTTTTTTCACTGTTTTTCCTCCTTTTGTGATCAGGCAAGTGAAAATAAATAAATTATACGAGGATTTATTTTTTCTTTCAATAAAATTGAAATATAGTTTCATTTTGTTTTGTGGCTTTTCAAAATTATAGCTTGTGTTAATATATTGAGGACAATTGACTAAATTTTGAGATGTTACAGAAATATGGAAAAAGATACTCAACCCGATGTGGTTTCCTCCGTGCTAAAAGTATTTGGCATTGTGGATGCACTCAGCGAGAAAAAAGAAATTGGTGTAACAGAATTGGCTCAGCGTTTGATGATGTCCAAAAGCACCATTTACCGCTTTCTACAAACGATGAAATCCCTTGGTATTGTGGCACAGGAAGGAGATACAGATAAATATCGCCTCACTCTGAAATTGTTTGAAATTAGTGCAAGGGCGTTAGAATATGTGGATCTTATTGAGCTTGCCAATAAAGAAATGGAAGTGATTTCAAAGCAAACAGGCGAAACCTTGCATTTAGGTGCATTAGATGGCAATGAAATTGTTTATTTGCATAAAATTGATTCTACTTACAGCCTAAGAATGTATTCTCGTGTGGGGCGTAGAAACCCCACTTATAGTACGGCGATTGGAAAAGTATTGCTTTCTGCACTGACGGACGAGGAAGTGGAAGCCTTGCTGGAAAATGTTGAGTTTGTTCAACATACCGCAAACACGTTACCGAATGTTGAAGCGCTTAAACAAGAACTGGCGTTAGTACGCGAACAGCACTATGCAGAAGATAAAGAGGAGCAGGAAGTTGGCTTACATTGTGTTGCCGCACCTATTTATGATCGTCTAGGGCATATTGTTGCCGCGATTTCTCTCTCTTTACCGCTAGTTCGTTTTGAAAAAGAAAACCTTGCCCAGCTGGTGGAGATGCTTCATCAAGCAGGCAGAAATGTGTCTAAACAGTTAGGTTATCAGCATTATCCTGTCGCGGAATAGCATTGCAAAATTGGTTAAGGCGGATTATTCCGCCTTATTTTTTGCTAATTTATCCTTCGCATAAAACTGTCGCATAGAAAAGTGCGGTGGTTTTTTTGTTATTTTTTCTCTTTATTGGAAAGATAAAGAGAGAGTTTTGATGAAAATGTTGTTACCCCTTTTCGTAGTAAATTATTTTTGCCTCGAGTGGAACGCCCACAAAGCCATTCTATGATCTTCATTCGTCCATTTTGCTGTTGTAAACAGGCTTGCTGGAACGGCAAATTGGGGTATTGTTGATGCTGAAATTGGGCGATAATTTCTTGGGTTGCTTGTGTGCCAATAATGCGTAAATTAATCGCTGGGATTTGAATATCATAATCCTGTTTTTCAATGGCAAGTGGCTGTTCGGCAGTTTGCCAGAAATGAATCTTTTGACCAGCATAAAGTAATAAAATAAAAGGACGTAACGACCACAACCCACTTGCCGCACCGCTGTAAGGATCAACCAGTCGCCTATCTGTTTCAAAGAGTCCTTGGGTAACATTGCCTTGTTGAATAGCGTGCTGTTGAATCAAAAAATGGGTCAGTTGGGATAGGATACGTTTTCCTTGTCCATTCGTTTTTTCTTGCTGAATCATTGTGCTGATTAACGCCGTTGGTGCAGCAAAACGGTAAGGCAGGCTACGCCCAAAAAAAGCAAAACCTTGTGGCGCGAATAAATAATGAAAATCTTGACAAAATTGCACCGCACTTTGTTGAATAAAAGTGCGGTCAAAATCTGGAGCGATTTGATCGAGCCAAAATAACCCATAGTGAAAGCCCCAAGAATTGTAGTAATCGAAATTACCTTTTTCGCCATCTCTAAACCAGCCATTGCCAACATAAAATTCTTTAATACGTTGATAACGTTCTTGATTGATTTCATCAATGCCAGCAAGATCTTTGACGACCAATTGCACTAATAAGATAAACAAATGCCAGTTATTGTCTACCGTTTGCACGTGATTGATTTGACGTAGCCAATCAATAATCTGTTGCTGTTGTGAAGCGTTGTAGTGTTGCCAAATATGGGCTTTACTCAGCCAAAGGGAAAGGGCGAAATCAGCACTTTCGCAGATCGTTTGCTGAAAACTTTTTAACTTTCCCCAGTAACCTGAATGATGGGGATTGGTTGCATTGAGAAAACCCGTTGATAAAGCCTGTTGAACTTGCTGAAAAAGGGGATGAGAGGGAGCGGACTGATAATGTAAATAGGCGGCTAACAGAGGATAATTGCGTGCCGCCCCTTCAATAGAATCAGAAACCATTCCTTGTTCTGATGGATAACCGTGATAATCGGCACGGGCATAGTCATCATTGGCATAATGAAAAAAGGAGCGAATAAAATATTCAACCAGTAATTCAAACTTTTCTTGTGAAAAAGTGGAATCTTGCGTAAATGCCTGTTTTAGCTGTTTATCAATAAGAGGATCGGTTTTGCTAAAGCAGGCTTTTCGTTTTATTGAACGCTGCAATCTTTCCTTAAAGGCTCGCCAATAATCCTGAAATTGGGGATGTTCGTGAGCTAAATAAGGTCGTTCAGTAAAGCGAATTTTGGGATCTGTTGTCATTTATTTGCTCCTATATACTCTCACTGAAGACTCAAATAGCTTCAGTGAGAGCAATTAGCAACGATTAAGCTTTTGGTGTAGCACAGCTTTCAAGTTGCTTTTTCATTTTTTTCGTTGGGCCAGTAATAAACTCAACGGGACGCCAAGAATCGCCCGTTTTTTCTAACCACGGGATTAATTCTTCTTTGATTAATTTTTGTACCAATTCAGGATTGCTTTCCGCAATATTCTTCATTTGGTATGGATCAGCCACATTATCAAAGAGTGTGTATTTAAGCGGTTCACCATCTTGACGATCAATTTCTAAAGTGTGAGTTTTGGTCCGCACGCCACGACGACCAAATGATGGTTGACCATAAGGGACAAAGAGATAAAGTTGAGAAGTCGGGCTTTCACCTTTATCGTGTAATACCTGTTCAGCAAGGCTAACGCCTTCTACACTATCAGGGATACTGCCTTTCAAACCAAGTAAATCTAAGATCGTTGGATAAATATCTGGCGCAGACATTAAGCTCTCATTGACACCCGCAGGGATTTTACCCGGTAAGCGGAACATCATTGGCACACGCATAGATTCTTCATAGATATTATTTTTGGTTGGTTTACCGTGAGATCCCATACAGCAACCGTGATCAGAGAAGAAGACTACTAATGTATTATCCGCTAAACCTTGTTTGTCTAATTCAGCAAGGATACGGCCGAATTGTTCATCGACGCCTGAAACCATTGCAAGATATTCTTTGAAATATTGAGGGCCATAGCCTTCTTGATATTTTTTATCCCAATCGACATTTGGACGGCTGTTGAGTTCTTTAGAGCTTTGTGGGTACATATCCAAATATTTTTGTGGGACTTGATCATAAGGAGAATGTGGCGGGTTCATTGAAACCACTAATGCAAATGGTTTGTTTGGATCACGATATTTATTTTCTTCATTACGAAGGTATTTAATCGCCATATCCGCTTCGTGTTCTGGCCCCCATTGATCTACATATTGAGGATATTCACGTGGTGTGTCATTTCCCCAGTACATTGGTTTTAAATGGAGATCATAAGTACCATAAGAATACCAGAAATCAAAACCGTGGCGGCGATCTGGTGGTGTCCAGTCGTTCCAGTAGCGCCCTTCCATTGGGTTGTTGTAGCTTTTAATGTACGGCTCTTGTGGCACATCTAAATGCCATTTACCGATGTAACCTAATGAATAGCCTTCCTCTTTTAATACATCAGACCAACATTTTGCATAAGGTGATAACTCAATACCGACTTTACCACCATAGTCGTGCGTATTCCCTGTTACGCCACTATGTTGTGGGTATTTACCGGTCATAAACATACCACGGAATGGAGAGCATAATGGATAGTTAGAAACCATTTGATCCATCACTTTTGCTGTTTGAGCAAAGGCATCTAAATGTGGTGTGATTGCAGGATCTTGCTTTTTGAATCCTTGTGCCATTGCACGCATTTCATCAGGAAACACGATTAATAGGTTAAGTGGGGGATTGTTGGATTTTTTTGCCGACTCTTTAGCATTATTATTGGCGACTGCATTTACCGCAGTGCTTGACAGCGCAGCTACCGCACCCGTTGTCGCAACACCTTTAATAAAATTACGACGTGAAATACTCATCTGATTACTCCTTATCTTTGATTAAGTTGCACTTTGCGCTACGTCTTAATGAAACAAAGTGCGGTTATTTTTTCATAAAAAAATGGTAATCTCCATATTTTAAAACGTCGTTTTAGAAAAATTATTTTATTTTGTGAATTAGATCACAGATTTCGATTTTGGTGTTTTTATGTTTTGATTGCTTTCATTATAATTCAGTTAAAGTAATACGAAAGCGTGATTTCTTTCATCTTCATTAAACGAAATTTGACCCACCTAAAAGGAAGTAAACAAAAATGAGTATATTGCTCAACCTTATTAAAAGACATAAAGCAGGTGAAGTTGTCGGAATTTATTCTGTTTGCTCTGCTCACCCGCTTGTTTTAGAAGCCGCTTTATTACAAGCCAAAGAAGATAACACCCCTTTGTTGATAGAGGCAACATCCAACCAAGTGGATCAATTTGGTGGTTATACAGGAATGACACCAGCAGATTTTCGTCATTTCGTTGAACAATTAGCAGATCAAGTGGGTTTTCCAAGAGCGCAATTAATTTTAGGTGGCGATCATTTAGGGCCTAACCGCTGGCAAGGATTGCCGGCAGAAGAGGCTATGGTAAATGCAGAAAAATTAATTGAAGCTTATGTTACTGCAGGGTTTGAAAAAATCCACTTAGATTGCAGTATGTCTTGTCAAGGTGATCCTATTCCTCTTTCAGATAGCATTGTCGCAGAACGTGCTGCACGTTTAGCTGTAATAGCAGAACAAACCGCAGAGAAACAAGGATTAGCAAATCGTATCGTTTATATTGTTGGAACAGAAGTTCCTGTACCGGGTGGGGAAGCAGAAGAAATTGCAGAATTAGAGGTGACTTCGCCACAAGCTGCAAAAGCGACCATTAATGCACATCAAGAAGCCTTTTCTCGCGTTGGCTTAGATCATATTTGGCCACGTGTTGTTGGCTTAGTGGTACAACCGGGAGTGGAATTTGACCATACTAAAGTGATTGATTTTGTTCCTGAGAAAGCACAAGCATTAAGCCAAGTGGTGAATGATTATGAAAATCTTGTGTTTGAAGCGCACTCCACCGATTATCAAACAGAAGAAGCTTATAAGGCGTTAGTTAAAAATCATTTTGCTATTTTGAAAGTAGGGCCAGCGCTCACCTTTGCTTTACGTGAAGGTTTATATGCGCTGTGTGCAATGGAAGAATACTTATTCCCAGCCACACAATGTTCAAATTTACGTACTGTATTAGAAGCACAAATGCTTGCACACCCTGAAAACTGGAAAAAATATTATCACGGCAGCGAATTAGAACAGTGTTTTGCAAGAAGTTTTAGCTTTAGTGATCGTATTCGTTATTACTGGACGAATCCTGATATTGCTAAGGCAGTGGATAAATTATTTACCAATTTTGCTCAAATGGATATTCCACTTCCATTACTTAGCCAGTACTTACCAGAACAATATTTGGCTGTACGTGAAGGAAAAATATTGCCTAAAGCAAAAGATCTTGTGCTAGATAAAGTGCGTGCTGTGGTTAGACAATATGCCAAAGCCAGTTTTTTTAATCATTAAGGAAAGGATAGAAATATGACAACTTATTTAGGTATCTCGGAGAATGATTTAGTGGCAGGGAAAGCCATTATGACAGCAAAAGAGATCGAACAGCAGCCGCAAGCGTGGAAAGAAAGTTTGCAAATGTTGGATCAGCGCCGTCAAGAAATTCTCGATTTTATTGCCCCCGTAATAAATGCAACAAATGGACGCATTATTTTTACCGGCGCAGGAACATCGGCTTTTGTCGGGCATTCTTTGCAACCTTTTGTGCTTACAATGACGGATAAACGTGTTGAATCCATTGCGACAACGGATATTGTTTCTAACCCTTACCAATATTTCGCTCAAGATGTGCCAACATTACTTATTTCATTTGCTCGTTCTGGAAATAGTCCTGAAAGTGTGGCAGCAGTGGAATTGGCAAATCAATGTTTAACGAATTGCTATCATTTATTTATTACTTGTAACGAGCAAGGGGCGTTATATCAAAATGCGCAAAAAAATGACCGCACTTTAGCATTATTAATGCCACCTCAAACCAATGATGGTGGATTTGCAATGACATCTAGTTTTAGCTCAATGATGCTTTCTGCCTTATCCGTGTTTTTATTACCAAAAGGCTCAGTTACGGAGCAATTAGGTTTCATTACAGATGCCACAGCAAAATTAATTCCACAGTATGTTGAAGTTGCTCGTCAGTTAGCCACAGTGGATATTGATCGCATTATTTACCTCGGTAGTGGTGGATTACAAGGATTAGCACAAGAATCAGCACTAAAAATTTTAGAATTAACTGCGGGACGTATTGTTGCCACTTATGATTCTTCCCTTGGGTTCCGTCACGGACCAAAATCTATTGTTAATAATAAAACAACAGTGGTTCAATTCCTTTCAAATCAACCTTATACACGTTTATATGATATTGATTTATATAATGAATTATGCAGAGATGGTATTGCAACACGCATTGTGTGCTTAACCGCACAATCGGGCGTAGAAGGACGAGATGTAGTGAATATCGCAGGCTTTGCTGATGCACCAGATTATGCACTATTATTCCCGTACATTGTCTTTGCACAAATTAATTCATTTTATAGTTCGTTTACCCGTGGTATTACCACAGATAATCCTTGCCCAACAGGTGAAGTAAACCGTGTGGTTCAAGGCGTTATCATTCACCCATTTCATTCATAATTATTAAGGAGAGTTTTATGTCAACACCGAATATTGTATGGACGCGAATTGATGAACGTTTATTACACGGTCAAATTAAGATTACGTGGGGTAAGCATTCTGAAGCAAATTTAATTTTAGTCGCGAATGATGAAGCCGCAGAAGGTCCAAATGCCCCTTTTATGCAAGCAGGAATGAAAGCTTCAGCAGGTGGTGAATATGCAGTACGTTTTTTCACAATTCAAAAAACCATTGATGTGATTCATAAAGCCTCACCACAACAGAAAATTTTCATTTTATGCAACAACCCAACAGATGTTGCACGTTTAGTGGAAGGTGGTGTGCCAATCAAACACTGTAATATTGGGAATATGCACTATCATGAAGGTAAAAACCAAATTACTAAAACCGTTTCTGTTGATGAAAAAGATCTTGATGCTTTCCGTCGTATGGTGAATGCAGGAGTAACTTGCACAATCCAAAATACGCCAGATGCTCAAGAAATTGATATTAAACAGTATCTTTAATATTCGTAAGGAGCATTTATGTTAACTGAAGCATTATTAGTCGCCGTTTGGGCGTTCTTCTGCGGTATTGATAAATACGATGTCGCACTTAATATTCACCGTCCATTAATTACAGGCCCTGTTGTTGGCTTGATTATGGGAGATTTGCAATTAGGTCTTATTACAGGGGCAACATTAGAGTTAGCTTGGTTAGGTTTAGTGCCTAATGCAGGTGCGCAGCCACCTGATGTAACAATGGGGACGATTGCGGCGGTTGCCTTTGCGGTAATGACAGGACAAAGTGCAGAAGTGGCAATGGGTGTGGGTATGCCAATTGCTGTACTTATGCAAATGTTAGTAATTGGTTTCTTTGCTTTAACTTCATTTACTATGGGTAAAGCTGATGAATATGCAGAGCAAGCAAATACAAAAGGGATTGATTTCTTACTGATTTCAACAATTTCATTACGTTCTTTACTCTATGCAATTGTTGCATTTATTACCGTTTACTTCGGTGAACATGCAGCAGATTGGATCAACAATAATTCACCAAAAGAAATTTTGGAAGGATTAGGTTTAGGTGCGCGTTTAGTACCCGCTATCGGTTTTGCAATGTTATTGAAAATTATGTGGTCAAAACAAGTGGCAGGCGTATTTTTCATCGGTTTCGTTGCCACAACTTACTTAAAACTACCAATTATGGCGGTGGCAATTATCGGTGGATCAATCGCAGTACTTTATTTCTACTTCTCAGGTAATGGCAATAACAATAACCAATCTCAAGCACAGGAGTTCGAAGATGGAATCTAAAAATGTAAACAACCAAGTAGCAGAAAGCCTTGTTGATGATATTGATGCGTATCAAGATACGACTGTTCGTAAAGTGATCACAAAAGGTGATCTGTGGAAATGTGCAATTCGTGGTTTGTTCATGGAAGGAAACTTCAACTTTGAACGTATGCAAGCAGGTGGTTGGGCGTATTCAATCATTCCAGCATTGAAAAAAATCCACGGCAATAATAAATACGATTTAGCTAAATCATTGAAAAACCATCTTCAATTTTTCAATGCAAGTCCTAAGTTATTCACTTTCTTGCTCGGTACAGCGATTGCAATGGAAGAAAATAAAGAAAAACCTTCTACGATTAACGTAATGAAAGTAGCAGGTATGGGACCAACAGGTGGGATTGGTGATGGTATTGACCATATGACGATTATGCCATTAACCCTTGCACTAGGTTCATCTATTGCGATGGAAGGTTCAATTGCAGGTCCATTTGTCTTCTTTATCCTATATCAAATTATGCACTTCTTTGTGTATTTCAGCTTAATGTTTATGGGATATAAAGCGGGTACAGCCGCAATGGTGAGTATGAGCGATTCTACGGAACGTTTAGCTAAAGCGGCAAATATTATGGGGATTTTCGTTATCGGGGCATTGTGTGCCACCTTTATACGATTTAAAACCACCGCAAGTATTGAGATGGGTGGAAAAGTGGTGGAATTACAGACCGCACTTTTCGATAAAATTATGCCAAATCTATTACCGCTTGCACTGGTCTTCCTAATGTTTAAATTAGTGAAAGGAACAGGCTTTTGGGCAAAACCACCCGTATTGATTTTCAGTACACTTGCCTTCGGGGTAATCGGACATTTAATAGGTATTATTTAATCCATTAATGCTAAATTAAGGAAAATGAGGGAAACCTCATTTTCTTTCTAGAATAATATAGTCGTTTAGGTTTTGAAATGTTGCAAAACCGGATGATGATAAAAGACAAGAAGTAAGGACAGTTTATGTTAGGTATCGTAGTATCAGGTCATATCAATTTTGCCTCAGGTATGCGTTCTGCCGTAGAGGCGATAGTTGGGCAACAACCGCAATTAGAATTTGTCGATTTTTTAGAGTCAATGACAACAGATGATTTAGAGGCTCAACTTTTATCTGCAAAAGCGCGTGTGGATTCTGGTGATGGCGTATTGTTCCTTGTTGATCTTTATGGTGGCTCACCTTGTAATCGTGCCATCAATATCTTATTAAATGATCAAAATGTCGAAGTGATTGCAGGAACAAATTTATCAATGATTGTGAATGCTGCATTAGAACGTGAAGAGTTTTCACTGAAAGAATTAACCGAATGTTTGGCAAGAGGCGAATTTAGCCAAATAAAAGATTTACGTGAAGATATCAATAATCTTTCGCAAGATAATGATAGCGAAGAAGATGGGCTATAAATTAGCGCTAAATAAATTCAATTTAGAAAACAATAGCGTAAAAAAGAAAATATAAGGGGAAATAATATGACCGCTCAACAACAAACCCTTGCGGTAATGAAGAAAGTGTATCAATGGCAAGCGGCAAATCAAACCCGTACCGTGGTACGCCGTACAGGACGTATCCGTTTTATTAAAGATACAGATTGGGATAGAGCTGTATTTTGGGCGAGTGTGTCTAATGCGTGGAAAGTAACGGGCGAACAAGTTTTCTTAGATGGTGTGCTAAATTACACTTTGCATACCGGTTTCCGTACTGGACCACATGCACGTTTTGCTGATGATTTAGTATGCGCACAACCTTACCTTGATGTGTATCCACTATTTAACCAACCTGAAGCCTTAGAACCGACCATTAACTTTGTGGAAGATATGTTGGCGAATCCAAAACTGGGACGTGAAGATTGGTGGTGGTGTGATTCACTCTTTATGGCTCCACAAGTGTTTTTTACCCTTTCTACCTTAACAGGGGAAAGCAAATATCGTGATTATGCTAACCAAGCTTGGTGGGATTCGGTTGATCATCTACAAGATAAAGAAACAGGGTTGTTCTATCGTGATTATCGCTATATCCCAGATGGAAAAGGGGATGAATTACGTGAAGAAAATGGTGAGAAAGTCTTTTGGGGAAGAGGTGTAGGCTGGGTGATAGCTGCTATTCCTCGATTATTCCGTGATATGCCAGAAGATTTCCCTGAGCGTGAACGCTATCTTGATCTTTATCGTCAATTAGCGGAAATTGTATTGCCATTCCAACACGAAGATGGTTTCTGGCGAGCAAGTTTACTTGATCCACAAACATTCCCAGCGAAAGAAAGTAGTGCAACGGCACTTTTCTGCTATGCACTGGCTTGGGGAATTAATTCAGGCGTATTAGATCGTGCAACTTATCTTCCAGTGGTAGAAAAAGCGTGGGCTGGTTTAGTCAGCGTGGTCGATAATGACGGGAAATTAGGGTGGATTCAATTACCGGCCTTTAACCCTCGTGAAGTGAAAGCGGAAGATAATATTGATTATGGTGTAGGCGCATTTTTATTAGCCGGTGCCGAAATGTATCAATTACAAGCGAAATAAGCATAAATTTTTTTAATATAAAGGAAAGAAAAATGAAAATTGCATTAATGATGGAAAATAGCCAAGCGGCAAAAAACCCAATTATTTTAAATGAACTTAAAAATGTGGTCGAACCTAAAGGACACAGTGTTTATAACGTGGGGATGAATAGTGAAAAAGATCATCATCTTACTTATATCCACTTGGGTATTATGGCGAGTATTTTATTAAATTCTAAAGCAGTGGATTTTGTTGTTGCAGGTTGTGGTACGGGTCAAGGCGCATTAATGTCATTAAACCTTCATCCGGGGGTGGTATGTGGTTACTGCCTTGAACCAGCAGATGCGTTCTTATTCTCACAAATTAATAATGGGAATGCACTTTCATTAGCTTTTGCTAAAGGATTTGGTTGGGGGGCTGAACTCAATGTTCGCTATATGTTTGAAAAAGCATTTGAAGGTGAACGCGGTCAAGGTTACCCAGTGGAACGCCGCGAACCACAAGTGCGTAATGCAGGGATTTTAAATCAAGTCAAAGCAGCTGTGGCAAAAGAGAATTACTTAGATACTTTACGAGCCATTGATCCTGAATTAGTCAAAACAGCAGTAAGCGGAGAACGTTTCCAACAATGTTTCTTTGATAACTGCCAAGATGATGCAATTCGTGCTTATGTTACGGAAGTTTTAAATAGCTAATCCGATAAAAAGGGGGAAAGGAATTCCCCCTCTATTAATTTTTTTGTTTAACGAATTTCGTTGTTCTGACTATAGCCATTAATATTTAAAATAATACAAAGTAACGAACCAAAGATCATATCAGTAATATAGATTGATATAGAGAGGTGTAACAGCGATTATTTTAAAATTAAATGACGATAATTTCGCATTAGGAGGTGTTTATGCGTCAGTCCCCACCCGCTTATTTTCATATGATGGCAAAGCCGAGTAGCTTTCATTGTAATATCAAATGTGAATATTGCTTTTATTTAGAGAAAGAGCAGGTTCTAACGCATAATGTCCGCTTGATGTCAGAAGATACATTGAGAGATTACACCCGAAATTATATTCAATCCCACGCGGGCGATCAGGTTGATTTTGCTTGGCAAGGTGGCGAACCCACTTTATTAGGTTTGGATTTTTTTAAAAGAGCGGTGGATTTTCAGCAAGAATTTGCCAATGGGAAAACCATTACAAATAGTTTTCAGACAAATGGGATTGCATTAAATCGACAATGGGCAGAATTTTTTAAACAAAACAATTTTTTGATTGGTATCTCTGTAGATGGATTAAGTGATGTTCACGATCGCTATCGTATTTCCGTAAATGGACAACCGACCTTTGAACGAGTAAAAAAAGCCATTGATCTCTTGAAAGAGTATGAAGTGGAATTTAATACCTTAACGGTTATCAACGATAAAAATTGGCATAAAGGACGTGAAACATACCAAGCATTAAAAGCGCTCGGTTCAACTTTTATGCAGTTTATTCCTATCGTCGAAGTCGCCAATTATTCTTTACAACGTAGCGATTATAATCCGGGTAAAAATTATAGAATGACAGGATTTTCCGTTCCGCCTGATGGTTATGGACGCTTTTTGCTTGATGTGTTTTCTGTGTGGGTAAGAGAAGATGTTGGGCAAATTTTTGTCCGTGAATTTGATAATTTATTAGGGCAGTGGCTAGGTTATCCTTCAACGAGTTGTATCCAAACTGAAACTTGCGGTTCCGCATTAGTTCTGGAAGCAAATGGCGATGTTTATTCGTGCGATCACTATGTCTATCCTGATTATAGGATTGGTAATATCCACCATCAGCCATTATCAGAGATTGCACGTTCGCCAAAGCAACAAAAGTTCGGGCAGGCGAAAAAAGAAACCTTAACCAAAGCATGCGAGAAATGTGATGTACGAATGATTTGTCATGGCGGTTGCCCGAAACATCGTATTGTCAATTTAAAAGGTGAGAAATTTAAGCACAACTATTTGTGTCCATCTTATCAACTTTTCTTCCGTCAAACGGCACCTTTAATGCACCGAATGCGTGATATTATTCAACAAGGTGGGTTAGCGGCAGAGATTATGAAAATGATCAACTAGCATTTTTTGAGGAGGGCGTAATGAAACGTTCATTGCTTAGTACTTGTTTGTTATCTGCTATGGTGGCAGGTGTCAGTCAATTTTCTTTTGAGGCACAGGCGGCTGAACCAACCAGGCCAAATGTTTTAGTTATCGTTATGGATGACTTAGGTTCAGGGCAGTTAGATTTTGCGATAGATAGTTTAGACGCAGAGGCATTAAATCAGCGTCCAGTGGCAGCACGCTATCAAGGCGATATTAATAAAATGATTGAGGCGGCACAAAAAGCGATGCCAAATGTGTCTAAATTAGCCGCATCAGGTGTAAAAATGACAAATGCGTTTGTGGCACATCCTGTGTGTGGACCTTCTCGAGCAGGTATTTTTACTGGACGTTACCCTGCCTCTTTTGGTATTTACAGCAATGATGATTCCTTTAATGGCATTCCACTTGATGTGAAATTATTACCCGCATTATTCCAAGAAAATGGCTATGCCACAGCGAATATTGGTAAATACCATAATGCAAAAATAAACCGAGATCGTAAAATTGGCAGAATCACACAGCCAGAAGATCTCAGAACACGGGATTATCACGATAATTTTTCCTCAGTCCCAGAAAAAGGCTATTTCCCAACAGATCGTGGCTTTGATTACTCTTATAGTTATTTCGTTTCAGGGGCGGCGTTGTGGCATTCTCCTGCATTATGGCGTAATGACAAGCCTGTTGCCTCGCCGGGATATTTAACACACAACTTAACCAACGAAGCGCTACAATTTATTGATAAAGTCGGGGATAAACCTTTCTTTTTAAATTTAGCTTATAGTGTGCCACATATTCCTTTAGAAGAAGCTTCACCAGCAAAATATATGGATCGTTTTAATACAGGGAATGTTGAAGCAGATAAATATTTTGCAGCCATTAATGCGGCAGATGAAGGGATTGGCAAAATTATAGATAAATTAAAAGCAGAAGGAAAATTAGAGAATACCTTGATCTTCTTCCTTTCTGATAACGGTTCCGTACACGAAGCGCCAATGCCTTTAAATGGTATGGATAGAGGATTCAAAGGGCAGCTCTATAATGGCGGATTACGTGTCCCATTCATCGTATCGTGGCCAAATCATATTCCAGCCAATAGCCAAAATGATCAGCTTATTTCGGCAATAGATATTTTACCAACCGCACTTAAAGCGGCAAAAATTTCGTTGCCTGATTCGTTAAAATTAGATGGGAAAGATATTTTACCGATCTTATCAGGTAAAGAAACGGTCTCACCTCATCAATATCTCTATTGGGCAGGCCCCGGAGCCAAACATTATAGTGAAGAGAATCAGCAATTCTGGGCAGACTATTGGAAATATATTACCTACAATACCAATGAAGCACCGAAGAATCCACACTTAGAAAAATTATCAAAAAGTTCGTGGGCTATCCGTGATAAAGATTGGGCCTTGTATTTCTATAATGATGGTAGCAATCAATTACATTTGTATCACGACAAGGTGGATCCTGCTGAAAGCAAGGATGTAGCGAGCCAGTATCCAGAAAAAGTAAAAGAGCTACAAACAGCATTTCATCATTGGATTAGCAAACAACCTAAACCAATGGTATGGAATCCTGAAGAGTTTCAAGCGATTGAAGCATCAGCAGAAGTAAAATAATGTTGTTTATCAGCCACCGCGAGCGTGGCTGATTTTTTTAGGAGGAATAATGGTAAAACTCACACTAAGTATTATAGATAAAGAGAATAACATTAAATTTTGTAAAAGTGCCTTTGATTTTTTAATGTTTACTTATAAGGGAGAATATCAAGAAGGCGATCGTATCTGCATTGAAACAGATACCACACCTTGCTATTTAAAGTGTCGCTTGGAGGACAGTTTAGAAAGTAGCCTTATCTATTTAACTGAACCACGGATTGAGTATCACATTCCTTTTGGTGATAACAGACGGTTATTTAATAGTGACAAAGCCTTTCAAGGAGGCATTCACTTTTTATGGATACGCGTTGCAAGAGAGTATGAGATACAACAATATACAAACCTTGCCTTTAATCCTTATTTTCAACCGCACCAGAGCGGAATGTACCCACGCATTAGTAGTAATATCAAACCAAGCAATATTCGTTTTGCCCCTTATAACGTGATTGACGGCATTTTTGATAGCAATGCCCACGGCTCTTATCCTTTTACTTCTTGGAGTAATGCACAAGATCCTAATGCAGAATTAAACATTGAATTTGGTCGAAATGTGGAAGTGGATTGCCTGATTTTAATACTCCGCGCGGATTTCCCCCATGATGCGTGGTGGCAGAATATAAGTGTTCGATTTTCTGATGGCTCAGAGGAAATATTGACATTAGCCAGAACAGGACAACCGCAGGTATTTCATTTTGATAAACGTTATTGTGATCACCTCATTTTGACAAATTTTGTAAAAGGCGTTGATCCTTCGCCATTTACTGCCTTAACTCAAATTGAAGTGTTGGGGAAAAATGCTTGATTAATAAAATGAAGATAAAAGGAAGAAATCGAAAGCTTAAATAAATATTTTACGGATTAAAATTAATCTTTCACCCTGAATTTTAATTTCGTTTTGTTTCATTTTTCTTTATTTTACTCTATAATTTTTACACCAGATATTTCAATGAACGAAGATAAACAGATGAAAAGTGCAATAGAAAGACGTATGGAGATCGTTGCAATAGTCAATAAAAATTCTTCTGCCCGTGTAGAAGATTTGGCTGAAACCTTTTCTGTTTCTACCGTTACTATTCGCCAAGATCTCAATTTTTTAGAAAAAAATGGTTACATTGTTCGTTCTCATGGGGGCGCGATACCGAATAAAGGAATGATCTCCGAGCTGAGTAATTCGGAAAAAAGGCATCGAAATTTAGGCGCGAAAAATAAGATTGCAGAGGCGGCATTAAAGTTTATTAATGACAATGACATCATCATTTTAGATTCAGGCACCACAACCCGAGAAATTGCCACCGCATTGAAAAAATCAGCGATCAAAAATGTGCTTGTGATGACAAACGGGCTAGATATTGCTTCTGAATTAGCAGATGCTGAAAATGTTGAAATTTTAATGACTGGTGGAAAATTGCGTAAAAATGCAATGTCTTTTTCAGGGCCACAAGCCGATGCAAGCCTAGCAAATTATTGTTTTAGCAAGGTCTTTCTTGGTGTGGATGGGTTTGATATTCAAGCGGGCATCACCACACATAATGAACAAGAAGCGAATTTAAATCGTATTATGTGTGATATTTCCAGCCAAGTCATTGCCGTTACCGATTCCAGTAAATTTGATAAAAAAAGTTGCCACATTATCCGAAAATTTGCGGATATTGATGTGTTAATTACGGATTCTGGAATTTCTTCTGAATATTTAACCGCACTTCAAGAAAACAATATTGAAGTGATTATTGTCGATTAAGAGGAAAAACGAATGCGTTATGCGATTAAAGCCGAAAAAGTAATGACCGCATCAGGCGAATTACTGAATAACTATGTGGTGATAAATCAAGGTAAAATTGAACGTATCCAAGAAGACAAGCCCACAGATTGCGATGTGCATTATTATCCAGACAGCTATCTTTCAGCGGGATTTATTGATGTGCATATTCACGGACGCGCAGGGGCAGATGTGATGGATGAAAATAACACCGCACTTCAAACGATTGCACAGGCTTTACCACAAACAGGCGTTACCGCGTGGGTAGGAACGACAGTTTCAGCCCCTTGGCAAACTATTCTGTCATCAATGCAACGAATGAAAGATTACATTCAACAAGGTCATCAATCTGGTGCAGAATTGTTGGGCAGTTTTATGGAAGGTCCTTATTTCACGGAACGTCATCGTGGTTCACACCCAACAGAATATTTAATGCCCCCAACCATTCCTCAACTTGAAGAATTATTGCAAATTTCCGACCGCACTTTATTACGCGTAGCCATCGCGCCTGAAATAGAAAATGCGGAACCTGCGATTAAATGGCTAGTGGAAAATGGCGTAAAAGTATCTGTGGCACACACTAACGCCACCTTTGAACAGGTCACCAAAGCTTATTATTTAGGCGCGGATTGTGGCGTACATTTATTCAACGGAATGAGTGCGTTGCATCACCGTGAACCGGGGTGTACGGGCGCCGTGTTATATCACGATATGCTGGCAGAAATTATTGCAGACGGCATTCACGTTCACCCAGCGGTATTGAGTTTAGCGTATAAATTAAAAACTTATCGCCGAATGGTGTTGATTACAGACTGTATGCGTGCAGGCGGTTTACCTGATGGTGAATATACCTTAGGCGTACAAACGGTACGTGTACAAAATGGGCAAGCAAGAACCTTTGATGGCTCGCTTGCAGGTAGCACTTGCAGCTTAGATCAAGCGTTGCGCAATATGGTGTTTAAAGCCAATGTACCAGTATGGGAAGCCATTCAAATGGTTACCACCATTCCCGCCACTTATTTAGGCGTAGCAGATCGCATTGGCGATATCGCAGTAGGTAAAGAAGCCAATTTCACCTTATTAAACAAAGCATTACAAGTGCAAGCCACTTATATTCAAGGTAAGCCAGTATATCAGTGCGGTGAAAAAATTTAATATTTTTTATAGTTACAAAGATGGAGAGAAAATAATGTCAAATTTAAGAACTGAACGTTTAAAAAAATTATGTAGCCAAGACAATTTAATTGCCGCATTGGCAATTGACCAACGTGGCGCATTACGCCGTATGCTTGGTGAAGATGCTACAAATGCTCAATTAGCAGAATTTAAAGTCTTGGTTTCAGAGTATTTAACCCCTTATGCGTCATCTATTTTATTAGATCCTGAGGTGGGTTGGAATGCCGCACAAAAACGTGCAGAAAATGCCGGATTATTAATGGCATACGAAAAAACAGGTTATGACAAAACACAACCGGGTCGTTATCCTGATTTAATTGATGATGTATCCGTACAACGCTTAAAAGCACAAGGCGCAGATGGCATTAAATTATTACTTTACATTGATATTGATGAAGGAAAAGAGGTCAATGATCGCAAAGAAGCCTTTGTTGAACGTGTTGCCTCAGAATGTAAAGCAGAAGAAATGCCATTTTTCCTTGAACTTGTAAGCTATGACGCAACTATTTCTGATCCAAAAGAATATGCGAAAATCAAACCACGCAAAGTGATCGAGGCAATGAAACGCTTTTCCGAACCCCGTTTTGGCGTTGATGTGTTAAAAGTGGAAGTGCCAGTCGATATGAAATTTGTTGAAGGTTTTGCAGAACAAGAAGCTGTATATAGCCAAGAGCAAGCAAAAGCCTACTTCAAAGAACAAAGTGAGGCGACTTCTCTTCCATTTATTTTCCTCAGTGCAGGCGTGAGCGCACAGCTATTCCTAGATACCTTACGTTTTGCTAAAGCGGCTGGCTGTGATTTCAATGGCGTACTATGCGGACGTGCCACTTGGGCAGGGGCTGCTGAAATTTTTAAAGCGCAAGGTGCCGAAGCGGCAAAACAATGGCTACTTACTGAAGGCAAAGCCAATATTGAAGCATTGAATAGCGTATTAAAAGAAACAGCTCAGCCGTTAGACATTTAATCTTATCGTGTAATGAACAGAAAAGCGGTCTATTTTAGACCGCTTTTTATTTAAAACATCGTTTTGAAAATTTTAGATCAAGATCACATAATCAAAACTTACTCATAGACAGAATGGCTATTCTCATTTAAATTCAGGTTTATTTATGTTACTCAGCTGGGTTTTGTTTCATCTTTCAGTGAGAATTTTAGTGGGCAGGTTATTTGAAAACACGCCTATCGTGATATATCCCATCACCATTATTCGCTTAATGCGACAAAAACAGAGATAAATGTTTTATTTACTATAGGAGAAATTGTTATGAAAAAATTATTACTTGCGACCCTTTGTACAGCGGCATTTTCAATGAATGTTGCAGCAGAAGGCCCAGCCAAAACCTATAATGTCGCATTTGAATCGCAAACTCCCGTGTTAGATGGGAAATTGGATGATGCGGTATGGGGTAAAGTAAAAGGTGTTACTGATTTTGTGAATCCTTGGGAACAAGCGGAAATGCCAAAAACGGAGTTCAAAGCGTTTCACGATGATGAAAATTTCTATTTTTCATTTGATGTTGAAGATCCAAATGTGGTGGTTTATGACAGCACTGATCACGAATGGATGGTTGCCCGTGAAGATCGCGTAGAATTATTTATGGCACCCGGTGAAATTGATAAACCCCAAGCTGACGGTAAATATCCAAAATATGTCGCATTAGAAATGGACTACAAAGGTCGTAGCTTATCTATGCTGCGTGATGTCGAAAAAAACATTAATGCAGAATGGGATCCTAAAACCTTACAAACCGTTGGGGTTCGTACTGAAAAAGGTTATACCCTAGAAGGTAAAATTGCGTTAAGTGAATTAAAAGAACATCATTTAATTCAAGGTAATAAAATTCGCGCAGGTGCTTATCGTGCAGAATTTTCTATTATTAAAGGGAAAGGTAAAGAACAAGCAAATTGGATTACTTGGGTTGATCCAAAAACAGAGAAACCAAATTTCCACATTAATTCTTCTTTTGGTGAATTTGTGTTAGAACCTAAAAAATAATAGATATTCATAAAAAAACGCCGTTGGAAAACGGCGTTTTTATTGTGCATTTGATTTTATTCAGCAAATGGATCACGAAGAATCATTGTTTCGACACGATCTGGCCCAGTTGAAAGAATATCTACAGGCACGCCAGTTACTTCTTCAATACGTTTGATGTAGTTACGTGTATTTTCAGGCAGTTTATTCACATCTGTCACGCCAAAGGTGCTTTCTTTCCAGCCGGGTAATGTTTCATAAATAGGTTCAACGCCTTCCCAATCTTTTGCCGCCAGTGGCGCAAATTCAGCAATTTCCCCATTTGGCATTTTGTAACCGACACAGATTTTGATTTCATCAAAGCCATCTAATACATCCAGTTTTGTCATACAGAAACCGGAAATAGAGTTTACTTGGATCGCTCGACGCATTGCTACTGCATCAAACCAACCACAACGACGTGGACGACCTGTTACCGCACCAAATTCATTACCTTTACGTGCAATGTCAGCGCCAACTTCATCAAATAATTCTGTTGCAAATGGTCCACCTCCAACACGCGTACAGTAGGCTTTAATAATGCCTAAAACATAGTCAATATGGCGAGGTCCAAAGCCCGAACCTGTGGAAACACCGCCAGCGGTGGTATTTGAACTGGTTACATAAGGATAGGTACCTTGGTCAATATCAAGCATTGTACCTTGCGCACCTTCAAAAAGAATGTTGTCACCATTTTTGCGCGCTACATCAAGAATGGCCGTAACATCAGCCACCATACCTGTAATAATCGGTGCAACAGCAATCACATCATCTAATGTTTTTTGATAATCAACAGGCTCTGCTTTGTAATAATGTACTAATTGGAAATTATAATAATCTAAGATTGCTTTAAGTTTTTCAGCAAAATTTTCTAGGTCAAATAAATCACCCACACGTAAACCACGGCGAGCGACTTTATCTTCATAGGCAGGACCAATACCACGTCCTGTTGTGCCGATCGCTTTTTTACCTAATGCGGCTTCACGTGCTTTATCCATTGCTACGTGATAAGGTAGGATTAATGGGCAAGCTTCAGAAATAAGTAAACGTTCACGAACATTAATGCCACGTCCTTCAAGTTCTCCCATTTCTTGCATTAATGCATCAGGTGCAAGCACCACACCATTACCAATTAAACAAGTTACATTATCACGTAAAATACCTGATGGAATAAGACGCAATACTGTTTTTTCGCCATTGATAATAAGGGTATGCCCTGCATTATGTCCGCCTTGATAACGAACAACATATTTTACGCGATCTGTTAATAGATCAACGATTTTTCCCTTACCTTCATCGCCCCATTGAGCGCCTAAGATAACGACACTTTTTCCCATAAAATCCGCCTTAGCTGAGTTGTAATGAATGAAAAACAGTGAGCTACTTTACTATTTTATGCCCATAATCTCAACGTAAAATAACGATTTGTGATAGATTTTTTATCCAAAGTGCGGTTTAAAATTTATTCATTTTGGCGATTAGAAAAATCCTGCCTTATCAATGAAAATTGAAATGGGTGATTATTTATGCTTTAATTTAACTCTCTTTTGATAAGTCGTATTAAGGTTTAATCGATGTATTCAGGTTTCATTATTGGGCTAATATTAGGCTTTCTATTACAACGTGGGCAATTTTGCTTTGTCTCAGGTTTCCGCTCTCTCTATCAACAAAAAAATTTGCGTTTTTGTACCGCACTTTTAATCGCCATATCCATTCAATCGATCGGGATTTTTACCCTCGCTGAATTTAATTTAATTCATATTCCAACAAGCCAGCTTCCTGTCTTAGCTACGATACTAGGTGGGCTATGTTTTGGTGTTGGAATGACACTGGCAAATTGCTGTGCAAGTGGGGCATGGTTTCGTAGTGCAGAGGGTGCAGTCGGGAGTTATCTTGCTTTAATTAGTTTTACTTTAACAATGGCAGCAACACAGTCTGGTTTTTTAAAGCATATCATTAATCATTTTACCGCCGATCCTACCGCATGGGATAACATCTATCTTACATTGAACCTTTCTCCTTGGAGTTTGGTCAGTTTATTGATTTTTATCACCGCACTTTTGTATTACTACCAGTATAAAAATCCTCGCTATCATTTTCCGAAACCTCCAACACCAGCAAAGATTTTGCCCAACATTTTTGCACATTATTGGTCTCCCTTTTTTACCGCGGGAGCAATAGGCTTATTAGGTATTATTGCATGGTATTTTAGTTCTAAGAGTGGGCGTAACTTTGGTTTTGGTATTGCTGTGCCTTCTGCTAATGTGGTGCAGTATATTGTAACTGGGCAACAGCGTTATCTTAATTGGGGAATGTTATTTGTACTTGGTATTCCTATTGGCAGTTATCTGAGTGCTTGGCTAGCTGGGGATTTTAAATGGCGAATGCCTGAACCAAAAGGTGTTATGCAACGTGTTTTAGGTGGTGTAGCGATGGGAATAGGCGCCGCCCTTGCCGGTGGTTGTACGATCACTAATGCCTTTGTTTCTACGGCTTATTTCTCGTGGCAGGGGTGGCTTGCAACTTTAATGATTTTATTGGGTAGCTGGCTTGCCTCATTATTCACAAAACCTACACAATGTGGGATTTAATTTAACCTACAATAAAAAGGAAATCTTATGAAAATGAAATCAATCTTATTGGCGGTCGCTGTGAGCTTGGCATTATCTGCTTGTGATGATCGTGATATCAAAGTGATCGAAACATCAGCATTACTCAATCAACTTGATAATCCAAATTTTGTGATTATCGATACAAGGCAAGATAGTTTATATAACGGATTTAAAGATAAAAATGCCATACGAGGTGGGCATATTAAAGGGGCAGTGCAATTTCGCTGTGAATGGATTGAAAATATTCAACCCGAAAAATTTGTCTCTTTTGCCACAGGAAAAGGCATAACCAAAGAGAAAAAACTAGTATTTTATGATAGTGACCCAGAGAGTTTAGATTGTATTACCGCAGAATTTGCAGCTAAAGGTTATGATGTCTATCGCTTTAATGATTTTATCAATTACGCCAATGCAAATTATCCGCTTGAATCTTTTGAAAATTTTAAATATAGCGTTTCCCCACAATGGGTGAATGCTGCAATTAACGGAGAAAAGCCAGAAACCTTAGAGAATGAAAAGGTGATGCTTTTTGAAGTCTCTTGGGGAAGTTTAGAAAATGCTAAATCTTATACCCAACATATTTCAGGTGCTTATCATTTTAATACCGATTGGGTGGAAAATGATCCTGTCTGGAATTTATCCGCACCTGATATAATCGAGAAGAATTTACTGAAAAATGGCATAACAAAAGATAAAACAGTGATTCTATATTCTGATAACCAGCTCGCTGCTTACCGCATTTTTTGGGCATTAAAATGGGCAGGTGTGGAAGATGTACGTGTGCTAAACGGCAATCTCGAAACGTGGATGGATGCAGGTTTTTCCACAGAAACCAAAGTCAATATCCCTCAACCAGAACGCCAATTTGGCACAAAAATCCCAGCTAACCCACAAATTGATATAGCTATGCCACAGGAAGTTATTAATGCACAAAAACAGGGATTAAAGCTAATTAGTAACCGTGCTTGGGACGAATACATAGGCAAGATTAGCGGTTATGATTACATTCCCGGAAAAGGGGAACCAGAGGGAGCAATTTGGGGCTTTGCTGGCACAGATTCTTCTAACCTATCAGATTATTACGATCCCGATAATACCTTACGCAACCCAAATGAAATCTTTACATTATGGAAAACACAAGGTATTCACAAAGGAGATAAATTAGCCTTTTATTGTGGAACAGGTTGGCGGGCAGGCGTATCTTGGTTTATCACCCAATTAGCAGGCTGGCCAAATACGATGATTTATGATGGTGGCTGGAATGCGTGGCAAATGGATAGTCAATACCCAATACAAAAGGGCGCATCTCATCAACAAAATAAACCTGATAGCAAAAATGATTTTGGTAAAGTGATGAAAAAAGGCAATTCTTGCAAGAGCTAGGAGAAATCAAACATCAGGGGCGAATTAATATTCGCCTCTGTTAATTAGGGAGAGATTTTTGTGATTATTTAAGTTTAAAAGAAGATAACAAGCTGAAAAGAGTAAAAAAGCAATCGAAGAAGAGCGCAAAATGATCGTAGTGGCTCGTCTTTTCATACTATCTGTCTGTACACACTACATTGAGCTATATTAGCTTATACCAAACTGGAACATTCCATTTATTTTATCCATTCAGTTTCTCACTCTGAAACCTTTGAATGAATAACCAATTCCTCCGCCACCGCTTCTGCTTGTTTAAGTACAAATTCAATGGCTTCAGTGGCAAGATCGGGCGGATATTTATATTTTAATAATGTGCGTCTAATTAATACTCGCATTTTAGCGCGAACGGCCTCTTTTCGCTGCCAATCTATCGTAACGGAACGGCGTAGTTGATCGGTGATTTCTTTAGCAAGAAGAATCAAGGCGGAATCTTCCATTTTTTCCACCGCACTTTGGTTACGAATCAACGCATCGTAAAAAGCAAGTTCAGTATGAGTTAGCCCTAATTTCTCCCCTTTAGCGAGTTGATATTCAATTTCTTTAGCAAGCTCAACTAATTCACGGATGATTTCCATGACAGTCAAATTATGATTGTTATATTGGTTCATCATCTCTTTGAGTTTTTCCTCAAAGGTTTTTTGCATAGCAATATTGTTACTTGCTTTATTACGAATTTCGCTTTTTAAATAGCCTTCCATTGCACAAGCCCATAGGGTAGGCGTGTTGCTATGTTTTACCATTCCAATAAAATCTTCAGAAAGAATTGAAAGATCAGGGCGTTCTTCCCCCATCAGCTCAAATAAATCAACCACGCCATCAGAATGAACAGCTTGATTAAGTAAACTGATTAATTTAATTTGCTTTTCCTTTGTGGAACTTGTGTGATTGCCTTGATTTTCTGCTTTCATAATGGTGGCACGTACGGCATCAAAAAAGGCGAGCTGTTGGCGATAAGGCTGAATATTTGGCATTGAACTACAAAGCATAAAGCCTTTTTTGGCTAAACGCACCGCTTGCAGAAAGGCTTTTTTGCGTGGTGTATCGGTATGGTGAGAAAAATCTTGGGAAAATTCCACCGCACTTTGTGAATGATTTTTTTGATAATCTAAGGCTAAAATATGGTTTGCACCAAAGCGAATGGCATTGAGTAATGCACTCGGATCATCTAATGTTAATACCTTAGCTAAATCAAAAGGGTTACCATTAACAGGTGTTGCAAATTGGCCACGAATAATATCAATATATTCAAGCATTTTTTGAAAGACTTGTTCAATATCGGTTTTAACCTGATCTTTACCCCCGGCATTTGTATATTGCTTGGTTGCTTGTTTTAATTCTTCGGCTAAACCCACATAATCCACAATTAAACCGCCATTATCACGGCTTTTATTGCGGAATACACGATTCACCCTCGCAATCGCCTGCATTAAATTATGCCCTTGCATTGGTTTATCAATATACATCGTATTACATACTGGGGCATCAAACCCCGTTAGCCACATATCTCGCACAATGACTATTTTTAGTGGATCATCAGGATCTTTAAAACGTTTTTCTAAGGTTTTACGATCTTGCGAAGTATAAATATGCTTTTGCATTGTTTCGGGATCGCTGGCATTACCCGTCATCATAATTTTAATCGCCCCTTGATTGATATCATCACTATGCCAATGAGGGCGTAATTTAATTATCTCATCATACAGTTTTACGCAAATTTTACGGCTCATTACCACTGCCATGGCTTTACCCTCTTCGAGTTCAGTCCGCCTCTCAAAATGCCGCACCAAATCTTCAGCTAATTTTGCGATTCTTTCATCTGTTCCCATTAACTGTTCACGCAAACGGAAAGAATAACTTTCTTCGTCATCATCAAGTAAACGTTGTGCTTCTTGCACAGCGTGTCGAAAGGCTTGACTTTCTTGTAATGGAATTTGTCGTGCTTCATAAATAATCGGTACTGTGGCACCATCTTGCACAGCATCTTGAATATCATAAATAGAAATATATCTACCGAACACTTCTTGCGTATCACGGTCTTCTAAGCTCACAGGCGTACCAGTAAAGCCGATAAAACTCGCATTGGGTAATGCCGTACGCAAATATTTTGCATAGCCCTCACGATAAGTCCCCTGTTGATTAATTTTCTGACTAAATCCATACTGCGAACGGTGGGCCTCATCGCTAATCACAATAATATTATGGCGTTCATTTAATACAGGGTGTTGCAGCTCACCTTCACGTAAAGCAAATTTTTGAATGGTGGTAAAAATAATGCCGCCGCTTTCTCGTTTGGCCAATTCTGCCCGCAATGCTTCTCGATCATCTGCTTGAATGGGCGTTTGTCGTGTTATTTCCTGATCTTGGCTAAAGGTAGCAAAAAGCTGTCCATCTAAATCATTACGATCTGTTACCACCACAATAGTTGGGTTTTTTAATTCAGGCTGAGTAATCAGCTTACCCGCATAAAACAACATTGAAAGCGATTTCCCAGAACCTTGCGTATGCCACACCACACCTATTTTACGGCTATCACTTAACTGCGCAGCAATGGTGGCTTCGACAGCCGCATTCACCCCATAAAATTGATGATAAGCGGCAATTTTTTTCACCGTTGTTCCTTTATTATCCGCCTCAAACACAACGAAAGATTGCAGATAATCAAGCAATACCTGAGGCGAAAACAGCCCTTGTAATAAGCCTGAAAGCTCATTTTCAAAGTTTATACGCAGGCTGCCTTGGCTTTCATCCACCACACGCCAAGGCATAAAACGCTGAAAATCAGCCGTGAGCGATCCTAGGCGTGCGATTGTACCGTCTGAAATCACCATTAATTGATTAAACACAAAGAGATCCGGCATTTCTCGTTTATAGGTTTGCAGTTGGTTGAATGCTTTATCTAAATCCGCACTCACATCAAGGGGATTTTTAAGCTCAAAGATAACCAATGGTAAGCCATTAATAAAACAGAGAATATCAGGGATACGCTTGCCTTTATCCCCTTCAATTTCCAATTGATTAACCACATAAAAGAGATTATTTTCAGGCTGTTTAAAATCCACCAGCAGTGCCACATCGTGCTTTTCTTGCCCATCTTCCTGATAATGTACTTTTATCCCTTGCTTTAACTGATGGTAAAATCGCTTGTTGCGTTCTTCTACTGAGAGAATATCAGGCTGTGTAATTTGCTGTACAACACCTTGCAAGACAGATTGAGGCAAGTGAGGATTAATCTGGCGTAAACTTTGTAATAAGTGAGGTATTATTACCACTTCCGTTAGACTTTCTCGCCAAGGGCAATCCTGTTCAGCCAATACCTCCTTGCCATAGGCATATTGCCAACCAAGAGATTGCAATTGTTCAATGGCAAGATTTTCAATGGTGGATTCGTTGATGTGCATTGGGGATCCTTTGTTTTATAACTGTTATTTAAGGGACGAACCGATGTGTTCGTCCGTTTTTATATTTTCCCCGTTTATTGTATGGGGAATTTAGTTTCGGGCGGACACATCGATCCGCCCCTACGGGGTAATATGTGTGAAAAAATCTGTGATTTTTTTACCGCACTTTTATAGTGAGTTTTTTGGGAAAACTTTCCCTTATTTTTGTTTCTATTTATATTTAAAAATATCGTTTTGTATCCTTGTAGGGGCGAACCGATGTGTTCGTCCGTTTTTATATTTTCCCGTTTATGCAAGGGGAGTTTTGTTTCGGGCGGACACATAGGTCAGCCCCTACGGGGTAATATGTGTGAAAAAATCTATGATTTTTTTACCGCACTTTTATAGTTAGTCTTTTGGGGGAAACTTTCCCTTATTTTTGTTTCTATTTATATTTAAAAATATCGTTTTGTATCCTTGTAGGGATGAACCTATGTGTTCGTCCGTTTTTATATTTTCCCCGTTTATTGTATGGGGAATTTAGTTTCGGGCGGACGCATCGGTCCGCCCCTACGAGGTAATATATGGTGAAAAAATCTGTGATTTTTTTACCGCACTTTTATAGTTAGTCTTTTTGGGGAAGCTTTCCCTTATTTTTGTTTCTATTTATTATTTAAAATATCGTTCTGCATCCTTGTAGGGACGAACCTATGTGTTCGTCCGTTTTTATATTTTCCCGTTTATTATATGGGGAATGTTGTTTCGGGCGGACACATAGGTCCGCCCCTACGGGATAATATGTGTGAAAAAATCTGTGATTTTTTTACCGTATTTTTTATTTTTATTGATTTTTCCAAAATCTATTTATTCCTGCGTAGGGGCGAACCTATGTGTTCGCCCGTTTTATGGAGCGTAAAATTATTTATTGAACTCAGATAATTTTAAAAGAATAGATGTTAAATTATCAAAGTCTTGCTGAGTAATCGCTGGGAAAGCTTCATTGTAAGTCCATACTTCTCCGCGGAACTCACATCGCTCTAATAAAGAAACTAAAGATTCTATATCTTTAATATTATCACTAGATATATGGTTATAAATAATTTCATTTCCTTTCTCTAGTAAAGGAATAAAATTAGCAGGAGGATAAAAGCGATCTCTATGTTTTAGCTGTTTTGCAAGAGTATAAAATATATTCCATTTTGTTTGGATTAGTTTTACTTCTGTCATGGTGTCAATTCTCCGTTAAGTAATTTGGGTAATAATAAATCCCGAACTTTAGATAAAGTACGGTTCTCTTTTCTCAAGTTTAATGTATGCTGAATATATTTTTCAGCAATAGTATTAAACGCTGAGAGTACATTATTAGTAGGAATATAAATATTCATACCAATAAATGTTTTGGAATTTAAAGAACTTCTTGTTGAAGCAAGTGAGGCTGAAAATAAAAATTCTTGCGTCTTTTTTTGCATAAAATACCAACGAAGAAATTCTTTAAATAAAATATTTTTAGGTTTGATTTTCGCTAAAGCAACATTATAAGCACCTGAAATACCAAACCTTACCTTGCCAGCTTCGCCATATTTATCCATTAAAATATCTGTTTCAGAGCAAAGCTTATTTTTCTTAGAAACGGGAATATAAGTTTTATGATTTTCATTAGCATAATCCCTATTTTGAATAAATCTTACATACCCTTCTTTTTTTTCGTAAATATGCTCGGATTTTGGTGGCTGTGAACCGCCTTGAAAATCAAATTGATCAATTAATGGCTTCACCTCCCACCCCTCTGACACTAAACCTAATTCGCTGTCGGTAAAGGCGCTGGGGAAGGCTTGGGCGGTTTGTCGTAAGGTTTGATACGCATCGGGATCGCTTTGGGCTAAGGCGGTGATGGCATCAGGGGTTTTGCCGCTTAGGGAAGCCATGGCGGCAAGCTCGGCATCTTCGGCACTGCCGCCTGCTGCCAAGACTTCCGCCTTGGCGTGTACGGGGGCAAAATCAATAAACCAATGTTTAAAAATCGCTTGAGCAATCGCTTCTAGGGTTTGATTGGTTTGGGTGTTCAGGGCGATTTTGTTATCAAAGATAGATAAATATTCACCAATTTTTTCGCGATCACTTTGTAATTTTGGTATTCTAATTCTCACTGAATGAGCATTATCTCTATTTAATCCTGGTACTGCACTATCGGAATTCATTTCATGTAAACCCAGTGTTTGTAGCAAAAAATAGGTAAATTTTAATTCTAGTATGCTTTCTTTAATCACATAGAAAGAAGTATCAATAGCCCAAAATGGAGTTAAAGATAAATGAATAGCTCCAAGGCTTCCTTTCCGCCCAATGATAACTCCGTGTGATTGCACGCTAGGTGTTTTGTGATAACCAACAATTCCATTTGAGCCATATACAGGGTAGTTTCCTTTTACTCGCTTAGTTTGTGGTAGTGCTTTACCATAAGAAAAAGGGCAATATTCCCCAATAGTTGTTTCAATCCATTCCATTATTAGTACCCTACAATACCTAAACTCTTCTTAATCGCTTCTTCTAGCTCTCGTCCTTGGGCAAACTGTTCCGCCAGTTTTGTCGTCAGTTCTGCCATTTTTTCTTCAAAGGGGATGCCGTCATCTTCCTCTTCAGGTGTGCCGACATAACGCCCGGGGGTGAGAATGAAATCATTATTGGCGATTTCTTCAAGGCTTGCGGTATAGCAGAAGCCTTCTTGGTTCTCATAGTCGCTGCCCTTTTGCCATGCGTGGTAGGTTTCGGCAATGCGGGCGATGTCGGCGGCGGTAAAATCACGCAAGGTGCGGTCTTTCATATAGCCCACTTGCCGTGCATCAATAAACAGTACTTCGCCTTTACGGGCTTTGGCTTTGTTGAAAAACCAAATACAAGCGGGAATCTGAACATTGGTAAAAAGCTGGCTAGGCAGGGCAACCATCGCTTCCACTAAATCCGCTTCAATTAAGCGTCGGCGGATTTCGCCCTCGCCCCCTGCTTGGCTGCTCATTGAGCCGTTTGCCAGCACAATGCCCATTCGCCCTTGTGGCACAAGGTGGTAGAGCATATGCTGAATCCACGCAAAGTTGGCGTTGCCTTTTGGTGGCACGCCGTATGCCCAGCGTGGATCGCCTTGTAGGGATTCGTCCCACCAGTCTTTTACGTTAAATGGCGGATTAGCCATTACAAAATCCATTTTCATATCAATATGTTGTGGATTAGTGAAGCTGTCGCCGCGTCTACCAAAGTTAAATTCAATGCCGCGGATTGCCATATTCATTGCAGCTAGCTTCCAAGTGGTGGGGTTGTATTCTTGTCCGTAGATAGAGACTTGGTTGATATTGCCTTGGTGCGCCGCGATAAATTTTTCTGTTTGCACAAAGAAACCACCCGATCCCATTGCTGGGTCATAAATACGTCCGTGGTAAGGTTCAAGCATTTCAACAATCAGGCTGACAATGGATTTAGGGGTGAAATATTCCCCACCTTTTTGTCCTTCTTTCGCGGCAAATTCACCAAGGAAATATTCATATACGTGGCCAAGAATATCTTTTGCCGCCATTGAAATCGGTGCGCCGTTATAAGTAGGTTGGCTGAAATCGGTATCAGAAAAGGTGTTAAGCAAGCCGATCAGCGTTTTATCATTGATGTCGTAACCTGAAATACGTTGGATAATCCCCTTAAGTTTTGGATTTTCATTTTCAATGGCAGAAAATGCGTTATCAATAAGATTTGCCACGCCACGGAATGAGCCACCCCAAGGTAATTGGCTACCTTGATTGAGCGTTGCGATGTTGCGAATGGTTTCCCAACGAGCTTGTTGTGGTACCCAGAAGATATTTTCTGCGGTGTAGTTGTCTTGTAGCTCCATTTCACTATTGAGGAGGTTTTGATATTCTTCAGCAGAATAACCATTTGGATTAAGATAAAGGAGGTCTTGTGGATCTTGTAGCTTGATGTGAAGTTTTTTGCGAAATGTGGTGAAGCTATCAGAAACGTATTTTAAGAAAATTAAGCCTAGAACGATATGTTTATAATCAGAGGCGGAAAGTTGGCTACGCAGTTTATCTGCTGCTTGCCATAGACGGGCATCTAAATCATTTAAAAAGGCTTGCTGTTGTGCCAGGCTGGCACTACAATCTTGCTGTGCTGTGCTGTGCTGTGCTGTGCTGTGCTGTGCTGTGCTGTGCTGTGCTGTGCTGTGCTGTGCTATTATTCATAAAACGTGAGTTCTCCTACTAATAGTGATTTTTGTAGCATTATATCATTCCACTTTTGAATGAAAAGGTGAATTTCCTTTAATCCTTTTTAGCCTATAAATGCTCACTTGAGTGTTGTTTTCGCTTTGGCATTAAGATGATAATCATTCGCTTTAATTGAGCTATTGCACGAAAAGTGCGGTGCAATAAATGTGCTTTTTTGTGTAAATATAGAGGGAAATAAAAACCGCCGCGAGGTGAATCGCGGCGGTGATGAGGGGTTATTCAAATAGATTTTGATGTAATGCTCTTACCACATCATCTGCTTGTTCGCTTTGTACTAGCATACAGATATTATTTGTGCTTGCACCGTAGCTTATCATTCTTACATTATAGGCTTCTAAGGTATCAAAAATTTGTTTTGCGATACCACTGGTAATATGTAAGTTATTACCGACTAATGCCACTAAAGAAAGCCCTGTATCCACTTTCACACTTGACACTTCTCGGAGTTCAGCCAGTAATTCAGGGGAAAGCATTTCCGCACCTGATGAGGCAGAGCCGGTTTTGTCTAAGGTGAGGGCGACACTCACTTCTGATGTGGTGATGGTATCCACGGAAATTTTGTGTTTAGCGAGGATATTAAAAATATTCGCGAGGAAGCCTTGTGCGTGTAGCATACTGAGGCTTGAGAGGGTAACCAATGTTTGATCACGGCGTAATGCAATGGCACGGAATGTTGGGCGTGGTTGTGGATCTTTGGTTACCCAAGTACCACCATCTTGTGGGGCTTTGCTTGAGCCAACAAACACCGGAATGTTACTACGCACCGCTGGAAGTAGGGTAGCAGGGTGTAACACTTTCGCGCCGAACGTTGCCATTTCTGCGGCTTCAGCAAAGCTCATCGTGTCAATGCGTTTTGCATTCGCTACAATGCGTGGATCGGTGGTGTAGATCCCCGCGACATCGGTCCAAATTAAGACATCTTTCGCATTTAAGACTTCAGCTAAGAGAGCCGCTGAATAATCACTACCGCCACGTCCTAAGGTGGTGGTTTTGCCTTGTGGATCACGTCCGATGAAGCCTTGTGTAATGATCATTGTGTCATTATCTTGCGCTAATAAAGGTTTTAATAAGGTATCGCTATTTTTTTGTGTTTGCGCATCATCGGGTGCTGCCTTACCAAAGTGGCTGTTTGTGGCAACGATGGTACGCACATCAACCCAAGTGGCTTTCGCGCCAAGCTCTTTTAATACTTGAACAAAGAGTAGGGTGGACATCATTTCACCTTGGCAGATTAGTTCGTCTGTTAATGCTGGGGAAGTTGCAACACTGGCGGCATCGGCTAAGGTTTCGATATGGCTTAAAATCTCTTCGATTTTTGCCCGCACTTGGCTGTCGTCTTGCAGTTCAGCAAGGATATTTTCTTCAATTTGACGCACTTCTGCGATTAATTTTTTACGCTCTTCGGCTTCTTTACCATTAGCAAGCGCCACCAGTAAATTAGTGATCCCTGCTGAGGCTGAAAGGACAACCACGCGCGTATTCGGATCGGCGATGACAATGTTCGCACAGGCACTCATTGCGCTATGATTTGCAACACTGGTGCCACCAAATTTTGCTACCGATAGATGAGACATAATTCATTCCTTCTGATAAAAATAAAAGATGTTGTATTTAAAGCCTTAGAAATAACGATTTCACCAAACATTGTCAAATAATATTTTATGAAATCCAATAAAAAACGCCATTTCTAAAATGACGTTTCGATATTTTAAGATTTTACCCCTGATAATCAAATAATTTTCAATTAAGGGCGAGAAAGGTAATCGCCAACGCCCACCCATTTATAGGAAGTAAGGGCTTCTAATCCCATTGGCCCACGAGAATGTAATTTTTGCGTACTCACCGCGACTTCTGCACCAAGACCAAATTGTCCACCATCGGTAAAACGTGTGCTTGCATTGACATAAACCGCCGCACTATCGACTTGATTGATAAATTGTTGTGCTAAACGCTGTGAGCTGGTTAAGATCGCATCGGAATGTTGCGTACCATATTGATTAATAAAGGCGATAGCTTCATCAATATCTTTTACAATCACTACGTTAAGATCCGGCGATCCCCATTCTTGTTGTAATGCTTCGGTGTTTAATGGCTCAACCTCTGCCCCGGCTTTGCTTAATAAGGAAAGTGCGGTGCTATTTGCGTGAAATTTTATTTTCGCTTGGTTAAATTCAGCCAGCATCGGTAAAAATTGTTCGGCGATGCTTTCTTGTACTAAAAGTGTTTCCAGTGTGTTGCAGGTGCTTGGGCGTTGTGTTTTTGCATTATTAATCACGGCTAAGGCACGTTGTAAATCAGCACTTTCTTCCACAAACGTATGGCACACGCCAACACCGCCAATAATCACTGGAATGGTGGCGTTTTCTTTACAGAGTTGATGTAGCGCTGCACCACCTCTTGGAATAAGCATATCCACATAGCGATCTAATTTCATTAATTGCATTACAAGTTCACGGTTAGGATCGCGAATGGCTTGCACAGCATACTGCGGTAAATTAGCTTGTAATAGGGCTTGCTGTATCACTTCCACTAAGATGTTGTTAGAATGTTGGGTTTCTTTTCCACCGCGTAGAATGACGGCGTTGCCTGTTTTTAAGCAAAGGCTTGCCACATCAATGGTAACATTCGGGCGTGCTTCATAGATGGTGGCAACAACACCAAGTGGGACACGAACACGTTCAATTTTTAACCCACTTTCTAGCGTACCGCCATCAATAATTTTGCCAACAGGATCGGGCAGAGAAATAATATGGCGAACATCTTGTGCAATAGCGTGCAAGCGTTCTGGGGTGAGCAATAGGCGGTCGATTAATGCGTCAGATAAGCCATTTTGTTTGGCAATTTGAATGTCTTTAGCATTTTCAGCCAGAATGCGATCGGCTTGTTGTTCTAACTGATCCGCAATGCACTGTAAGGCGTGATTTTTTTCTTTTTCGCTACATTGTGCCAGTACAAAAGCCGCTTGTTTGGCTTGTTTTCCCATTTGTTCTAAATTCATTGTATTATCCTTCATTATTTTATTTTTTTCGGTAATTTGTCATTGCTATGCTTTTCTGCGATTTCTTGTTCTTGATAATCAAAGACGGGTAAATGCCATTCAAAACGAATTGCCAATAGCCGAATCGTAAAGCCACTGATTAGGGTAACAATTACAACAAGGCTATGATTAAGCGTTAATTGGCTTAAACCAATATAAATACTTGCGGCAAATAATGCAACGCTGGCGTAGAGCTCTTTTTGGAACACAAGGGGGATACGGTTGCATAAAAGATCACGTAGTACGCCCCCAAATGCGCCCGTAATAATGGCGGCGATAATGGCAATGGTAAAGCTATGCCCCATATCTAATGCAATTTGCGTGCCAATAATGGAAAACACGATAAGCCCTAAGGCATCTAATACCAAGAAAATGGTGCGAAAATAACGCATAAAATGGCGAATAAACGGGGCAATAAATACAGTTAATACCGCCGCACTGGCAACAATTAAAAAATAATGAGGGTTTTTCACCCAGCCAAGTGGATAATGCCCAAGCAACACATCTCGCACCGAGCCGCCGCCAATGGCGGTCATTGAAGCGATGATAATTACGCCAAAAATATCCATTTTTTCGCGTCCTGCGGCTAAAGCCCCTGTGATTGCTTCAGCAGTAATGCCGATAATATATAAAATGCTCAGTAGCATAATCGCCTTCATTAAAGTGCGGTGAAAATTTCTGTTATTTTAGAGGGGAATAGGCGGTGTAACAAGGATAAAAATACAGAGATTTTTGACCGCACTTTTAAATTTCTGCATAATGTGCCACTTATTACGATAGAAAGGAAAAATTATGTCAGAAAGTCGCTCTCAATCTTTGACCTTTATACTGAGTGCAATCCCACTTTGTTTGTTACTTTTACTGGATAACTTTGCCTTATATTTACAAGGACAGCCGAAAGTCATTTCTCATTTGAGCTTAGCGGTGCTTACGGCACAATTAGTCTGTTTACTGGTGTTTTATAAAGGGCAAATTTGTAATGGGCAACGAAGTCGATTAGTTGCAGTGAATGGCTATTTGTTCGTTTATTGGGGATATTGGCTACTGCTGAGTGTATGCTCAAATCATCATTATGTGCTGACTGATATGGTGAGTTTATGCGGTATTGGTCTTTCGCTGGCAATCTGGTTTCAACCAGCGGATATGCAATTACGCAAAGCCATTTTAGTGTTTGCTAGCTTGTTTGGCGTGCTTGGTGTGGTGGTTTATGGCTTGATCTTTTTGCAACTACCTTGGCTTGCTTTGTTGCCTTACAATTTCTTTGGGCAATGCTTTATTGGGATCATTCTGGCAAATCTTTTTTTAGTGATTGCTAAAAATCGCTTGCAAAGTTTTATTGCCTTATTGCCACTTGCGATGATGATTTTCTTATTATTAAATGGTGTGTTGTCTACGTTATTGATCTACTTTGCACATCAAAGTGCGGTGATTTTTCCGAATAAATTTGCCTTAGCGCTTTATTTTTTCTTGCATTTGGTTGTAGTAGCAATGATTGCATTGCCGATTTTGACGAAAACCAAGTTCAGTTATCAAACGCTGTTGTTGCTCTTTTTTATCGCCTTGAGTTTGCCTATTTGGGCGAATTTTAGTTTGATTGCAGGATAGAAAAATAGGGCAGAATGTTCTGCCCTAATTATTTATGGTTTATAGATGATTTCTACGCCTTCATCATCTTCTTCTGACCAATCGTCCCAATCCTCATCTTCATCATCAAATTGATGTTCAGAAAGTTGTTCTTGGTGATAATCGTCCCATTTGAATTTTACTTCTTCTGGATTTTCAGATTCTTTCTCTTCTTCCCTTGGATGGGCATCGAGATAATCCATAATATCACGGCAAAGTGGCTCAACATTTTTGCCAGTGGCGGCGGAAATTAGATAATAATCACCGTCCCAATCTAAGCGTTGCAGAATCTCTTTAGCGCGCTCGTGCGCTTCTTCATCAGACATTGTGTCGATTTTGTTAAACACTAACCAGCGTGTTTTTTCTGCTAGTTTTTCGCTATATTGGAAAAGCTCACTTTCAATAATTGCAATGTTATCCGCAGGATCGCTACCGTCAATTGGATTGATATCTACGAGGTGAATCAGCACGCGACAACGCTCCAAATGTTTTAAGAAACGGATCCCTAAGCCCGCCCCCTCTGAAGCTCCTTCAATTAAGCCCGGAATATCAGCCACCACGAAGCTACGATGCGCATCAATACGTGCTACCCCTAAACTTGGTACAAGTGTGGTGAAAGGGTAGTCCGCCACTTTCGGTTTTGCCGCAGAAACGGCTCGGATAAAGGTGGATTTGCCCGCATTGGGTAAGCCGAGCATTCCCACATCGGCAAGTAACATTAGCTCTAATAAAAGATCCCGTTTTTCCCCCGGTGTGCCATTCGTTTTTTGGCGTGGCGCACGGTTTACTGAAGATTTAAAACGGGTGTTACCTAAGCCGTGATAGCCCCCTTTGGCAATGAGCATTTTTGCCCCGTGTTGGGTTAAATCGCCCAGAATCTCTTTGGTATCATTGTCTATGGCTCGTGTTCCTACCGGCACTCTTAAGGTAATATCTTTACCACGACGACCTGTACAATCTGAGCTACGACCATTTTCGCCCCGTTGTGCCGCAAAACGTTTTTCAAAACGGTAGTCAATCAGGGTGTTAAGGTTTTCATCGGCAATTAAATAAACATCGCCACCATCACCACCATCACCACCATCAGGACCACCTTTCGGGATAAATTTTTCACGGCGAAAGCTCACGCAACCATTTCCACCATCACCTGCCTCGACACGAATCAAGGCTTCATCAATAAATTTCATTTTTTCTCCTATTTCTTATTCTTTATAAATTTGTGTCCAATCGCTGAGAACATTGCACCAATCACCACTACAAATGCACCAATATAACTAAGCTGATTTAACTCTGGCTCAGCAAAGTGAGTGGGGCTAAGGTGATGTAAAAGATGGGAAAATACAATAGTAAACAAAGGAACAAGGGTAACCACAACGCTTACTTTGGCCACTTCCCAGCGATTTAAGGCTTCGGCATAAGCGCCATAGCCAATCAAGGTATTTAAACAGCAGTAAAGGAAACAAGCGAGGGTTAAACCACTTAATCCTTGCACTTGTGAAACCTGTGTAAAAGGGGTAAATACTATCGCACAACCAAAATAAAACATTAATAAAACTTGCTGGGCAGTAAATTGACGGAGGAGTAATTTCTGTGCAAGCCCATAAGCAACCCACACTAATGCGGCACAAATACTTAATGATACACCAATAAAATAGCTATTTAATTGTGCTAACTCACCCAATTTGTTATTAAAGAATAAACCTAGCCCGATAATTAATACCGCTAGTCCAATTTTTTGGTGCAAACCTAACCGCTCTTTGAAAATAATGACACCGCAAATCAGCATTGCAAATGATGAAAGGTGGATAAAAATCTGTGCCACTGAGGGTTCAACAAACTTTAATGATGTATTAAATAAAGAAAAATTGCCAGAAAGCCCAATCACCCCAAAAATAAATAGTCCAATGTAATAGCGATTAAAGTTTGCTAATTTGGGTAGCTTTTTACTGATACCTAACAATAACAAGAGGACAACACTGGCGGTAATAAAACGATACCAAACAATAGTTTGTGGGCTCATCACATTTAATACTTGCTTTAATGCAATGGGTAATGATCCCCAAGCCATTGCTGTAATTAGGGCGAAGATAAAGCCTAATAGGGGTTGTTGTTTCATTATGCTGCCTCCTTAATCGAAATCAGCCTTAACGCTTGAAATTGCTATGTGAAGCTATGTTTGTCATAGCTATCTTACTCGGTAATGTTTTGAGGTGGAATGTTTTATTTATAAATAATAAAAAAGCCCCACAAAACTGTGAGGCATTTTATTCTGTTTATTTGTAAGATTATTCAGCTACGATACTCACGTATTTACGGTTTTTCTCGCCTTTAACTTCAAATTTTACTTTACCATCAGCAGTTGCGAATAAAGTGTGATCTCTACCCATTCCTACATTAGCACCAGCGTGGAATTTAGTACCACGTTGACGAACGATAATGCTACCTGCTAATACAGATTCGCCACCGAAGCGTTTCACACCAAGGCGTTTAGCTTCAGAATCACGACCGTTACGAGTTGAACCACCAGCTTTTTTAGTTGCCATCTACTTGATCTCCTCTGAAATTATGCTTGAATCCCAGTGATTTTCACTTCTGTGAACCACTGACGATGACCTTGTTGTTTACGACTGTGTTTACGACGACGGAATTTAACGATTTTTACTTTATCGCCACGACCGTGAGTTACAACTTCAGCCACTACTTTTGCGCCAGCAACAACTGGTGCACCGATTTTAACATCTTCACCATTAACGACCATTAACACTGAGTCGAATTCAACGCTTTCGCCAGTTGAAACTTCAAGTTTTTCTAAACGAACAACTTGACCTTCGCTTACTCGGTGTTGTTTACCGCCACTTTGGAAAACTGCGTACATAAATACTCCGCTATATATTGTGCTTTAATGTTAATTTCATTGCGCACATTAAAATTCATATAAATAGGTCGCAAATTCTACGGAAAAACAAATCTGATAGCAAGAACTTATTTACAATAAAATAAAAAAAGTTAGATTTTTGCTGGTTTGATTTCAGAAAGCCAAGAAAATCAGGTAAAATCAACCGCACTTTAGGCAATGGTAGATATTCACGATGACAGATAAACGCAATCTTATGGATATAAACGCAATCCAAATGTTAATTAATGAAGATATGCAGAAAGTGAATGCCAAAATTTTGGCACAGCTTAATTCTGAGGTTTCATTGATTAATCAGCTTGGTTATTACTTAATTCAAAGTGGTGGCAAGCGCATTCGCCCAATGCTTGCTGTCTTGGCCGCGAATGCTTTGGGGTATCAAGGAGAGGGGCATATTAACTGTGCAACCTTTATTGAGTTTACTCACACAGCAACATTATTACATGATGATGTTGTTGATGAATCTGCTATGCGTCGCGGTAAGCCAACGGCAAATAGTGAATTTGGCAATGCGGCGAGCGTATTGGTTGGGGATTATATTTACACACGTTCTTTCCAATTAATGACACAAACCGATTCGCTACAAATTCTTAAAATAATGTCAGATGCCACCAATGTGATTGCCGAAGGGGAAGTTCAACAATTAATGAATATGAACGATCCCGATACCAGCGAAGAAAGTTATATGCAGGTGATTTACAGCAAAACAGCCCGTTTATTTGAAGCCGCAACCCAATGTGCTGCGATTATTGCTGGTGCTAATCAAGCGCAAGAGCTTGCCTTACAACAATACGGGCGTTATCTTGGCACCGCATTTCAATTAATAGATGATGTGTTAGATTATCAAGCCGATGCGCAAACGCTTGGCAAAAATATTGGTGATGATCTGGCGGAAGGCAAGCCAACCTTACCATTATTACACGCGATGCACAGCGGTGATGAAACGCAACGTCAATTAATTCGCAATGCCATTGAACAAGGCGGACAACGTGAAATTTTAAATGACGTCTTAGTGATAATGGCACAATATGGTTCTATTGAATACACCATTGAACGCGCCCGCCAAGAGGCACAAAAAGCGGTGGATGCGATTGCCATTTTGCCACAAAGTGATTATAAACAAGCGTTAATTTCCCTTGCTTATTTATCTGTTGATAGAACAACCTAATTTTATTTTTTGTTATTATTTATTATGGAACAACAAACCAATTACGAAACAGACCAAAGTGCGGTGCAATTTTCGCAAAAATCTAACCGCACTTCACGCAAAGCCAAAAAAGATCCTAATGCCCCTTTTGTGCGTGAAAAATTGAGTTTACCAAATGGGCATAACAAACTTTTATTACATTCTTGCTGCGCCCCTTGTTCAGGCGAGGTGATGGAAGCTATTCACGCCTCAGGCATTGAATTTACCATTTATTTCTACAACCCGAATATTCACCCATTGAAAGAATATTTAATCCGCAAAGAAGAAAATATCCGTTTTGCAGAAAAATGGGGAATTCCATTTATTGATGCTGATTATGATCGACAAAACTGGTTCGACCGAGCTAAAGGTATGGAAAACGAGCCGGAGCGAGGTATTCGTTGCACAATGTGTTTTGATATGCGTTTTGAAAAAGCAGCACAATATGCGCACGAAAACGGTTTTCCGGTATTTACCAGCTGTTTAGGTATTTCTCGTTGGAAAGATATGAACCAAATTAACGGCTGTGGACACCGTGCCGCAGCGAAATATGATGATGTGGAATATTGGGACTACAACTGGCGTAAAGGAGGTGGCTCACAACGAATGATTGAAATCAGCAAACGTGAACGTTTCTACCAACAAGAATATTGTGGATGCGTGTATTCCTTACGTGATACTAATAAATGGCGTGAAGCAAACGGAAGGCAGAAGATCGAAATTGGTAAGTTGTATTACACTAACGACTAAGTGAGCAATAAAAAATAGAAGGGAATGAATGAGCATTCCCTTTGTTTTATGTTTCGTGTGATTTCTAAAATAGATTTTATATCGCTATATAACATAAAAATAGTGAAGTAAGCACAAAGGGTTTAGAACTCAACCAATCAAGTTTAATACGAAACAAACAATTGTTACTGTATCGTTTAGAACGATTATTAGCAGAATAGATATCAATATAAAGGTGGAACTTATGCTTAAACTAAAGAAAGATAGTCTTGAAGCAAAAGGTTTTTCGATTCAAATTTATACTGAAGATTTTAAAAATGATTATATAAGTTTAACTGATATTGCTAGATATAAAAGTGATGAGCCAAGTGATGTTATTAAAAATTGGATGAGAAGGAAAGATACTATTGAATTTCTTGGCTTATGGGAAAGTTTGAATAACGTAAATTTCAATTCGGTCGAATTCGACCGAATTAAATCAGATGCTGGATATAATTCATTTACCTTGTCTCCTAAGAAATGGGTAGAGAACACCCAAGCAATTGGCATTATTTCAAAAGGAGGGCGATACGGTGGTGCATTTGCTCATACAGATATTGCTTTTGAATTTGCTTCTTGGATTTCTGCTGAATTTAAAATGTATGTAATCCAAGATTACAAGAGGCTTAAATCAGATGAAAATTCTAAATTATCATTAAATTGGAATTTGAATAGAGAAATTTCAAAAATTAACTATAAAATTCATACAGATGCAATCAAAGAATATCTTCTAAAGGATCTTACAAGTGAGCAGCTATCTTATAAGTATGCAAGTGAAGCAGATATGCTTAATGTTGCTTTATTTAATAAACGAGCGAAACAATGGCGTGAAGAAAATCCAGATTTAAAGGGGAATATGAGAGACTATGCAAGTCTAAATGAACTGTTAGTGCTTGCAAATATGGAAAGCTACAATGCCGTCTTAATAGGCAAAGGAATTGAGCAAAAAGAAAGAATGGTTGAACTGAGAAAATTAGCAAGAACACAGTTGATGTCAATTGAAAAATTGAGCAATACTGGACTTAAACGTTTAGAGGAAAAGTCAAAAAAATAGAGGGAGAGAAGATTGTTATGCTGTGATATAGCAGACCAAACCCAACCCGATGATTTCGTTTAGAAACCTATATTTAGCAGATTAGATTTGATCTTCTATAATTTATTTTTTTACACGCTCAGCGTGTGCTTTTTTCTGCTCTTTCATTTTAGCGCTAATTTCACGGCGTTGTGTAGCAAGTTCGGCATTACGAATGCGGTAGTCATCAACACGGCCATCATAGTCTTCACGCATATTTTCGATAATCACACGAATATCTTCCACACTCATATCATCACGGATATATTGATTAAGATTGTCTAATAATAGAACACGTTTTTGGTTGTCACGGATTTTGCGGTTATTGTCATCAATATCACGCAATAGTTTGTTTTTTAAACGATACATACGCACATACTCCAAGACATCTTGGAAAGACTGTTTATTGACTGTTTCCATAAGTTTCAACTCTCTAATAGATTAATAATAAATTCAATAAGATTTATCGATTGCATTGCGTTAATTAATGTAGTCTTTTTTACTTTTTTCGTCAAAGACTTCCGTGCTTTTTTGTGGATAAGATCAAAAATTTTTCTGAATTAAATAAAAGTCATTGATTCGCTTTCTTTGAGGTGATAAAACTAGCAGATTATTTTTACACAACAATCATCATTAGGAATGGAAAATGACACAGGTATTTAATTTTAGTGCGGGGCCAGCAATGATGCCTCGTGAGGTGTTAGAGCAAGCACAAGCAGAATTATTAAATTGGCAAGGTCAGCATACTTCTGTTATGGAAGTGAGCCATCGCGGTAAATTATTTATGGAATTAATCACTCAAGCTGAAAAAGATTTCCGTGAGCTGTATCACATTCCTGATAATTATAAAATCCTCTTTTTGCAAGGAGGCGCCCGTGGGCAATTTGCCGCCATACCGATGAATTTAATTGGTGAAAAAGGCAAAGCTTTATATTTAACCAGTGGGCATTGGTCTTCGACTGCCGCAAAAGAGGCACGTTTGTTTTGTGAAGTGGATGAAGTCAATATTTTATCGCAAGGTAATGAATTAAGCGTAGAACAGCTTGATTTCAGTGATATTGCGGAACAGTATGATTATGTACATTATTGCCCGAATGAAACCATTAGTGGGGTAGAAATTTTTGATGTGCCAAAAGTGGGGAAGGCGGTATTAGTGGCGGATATGTCTTCGAATATTCTTTCTCGTGAAGTGGATATTAACCAATTTGGGATTATTTATGCAGGAGCGCAGAAAAACCTAGGGCCTGCGGGTATTACTATTGTCATTGTGCGTGAAGATTTAATTGGTAAGGCACGCGAAGCCACACCATCTATTTGGAATTATGCCGTGCAAGCCAACAGTGATTCAATGATTAACACGCCACCTACGTTTGCTTGGTATCTCTGTTCTTTAGTCTTTAAGTATTTATTAGCAAAAGGGGGCGTGAAAGCGGTCGAAAAACGCAATCAAGAAAAAGCCCAGTTGCTTTATGATTATTTAGATCAAAGCGATTTCTATCACAATTCTGTGGCAAAAAACAACCGCTCTTTAATGAATGTTACTTTCAGCACAGGCAATGATGAACTCAATATGAAGTTTGTTACTGAAGCCACAGAAGTTGGCTTACAAGCATTAAAAGGGCATAAAGTGATTGGTGGAATGCGGGCGTCCATTTATAACGCAATGCCGATTGAAGGGGTAAAAGCCTTAATTGCGTTTATGGAAAAATTTGCTACTGAAAATCGTTAATTTTATTAATTATCAAAGGCTTGCTAATTGATATGGGCAAGCCTTCGCTGTATCAACATTAAACACAAGGAACAAAAATGCAATTTATTGATGTTGCGAATGAAGGGGTGAAATCCCTTTCCCCTTATCAAGCAGGTAAACCAATTGAAGAATTAGAACGTGAACTTGGCGTGCAAAATATTGTGAAATTAGCCTCTAATGAAAATCCTTTTGGCTTTCCACAAAGTGCCATTGATGCCATTCAAGCACAGTTGCCACATCTCACTCGTTACCCCGATGCCAACGGTTTTGAATTAAAAACCGTCATTGCTGAAAAATTTGGCGTTAAAGCAGAACAAATTACCCTTGGTAATGGATCAAACGATTTATTGGAATTATTCGCCCACACATTTGCCAGTGAAAAAGATGAAATTATTTATTCGCAATATGCTTTTATTGTTTATCCTTTGGTTACCAAAGCCATTAATGCAGTGGCAAGAGAAATTCCGGCAAAAAATTGGGGACACGATTTAGACGGCTTTTTGCAAGCCATTAATGACAAAACAAAACTTATCTTTATTGCTAACCCAAATAATCCAACAGGAAATTTTCTTACACAGCAAGAACTTGAGCAATTTTTGGCTCAAGTACCAGCCCATATTATTGTTGTGCTAGATGAGGCTTATACCGAATTTACCCGTCCAGAAGAACGTATTGATTCTTTTGCATTAGCAAAAAAATATCCAAATTTAATTATTTCTCGCTCTCTTTCTAAAGCCTATGGATTAGCAGGATTACGTATTGGCTATGCGGTGTCTCACCCTGAAATTGCCGATTTATTAAACCGCGTGCGCCAGCCGTTTAACTGTAATGTACTGGCACTTTCTGCCGCTAGTGCTGTGTTGAAAGACGATGCTTTCGTAGAAAAAGTGGCAGCAAATAATCGCACTGAAATGCAACGCTATGAGCAATTTTGCCAGCAACATCAATTGGAATATATTCCGTCCAAAGGCAATTTCATTACCATTGATTTTAAACGTCCTGCTCAGCCTATTTATGAAGAATTATTGCGTGAGGGGGTGATTGTTCGCCCTATCGCAGGTTACGGAATGCCTAATCACTTGCGTGTGAGTATTGGTTTACCGGAAGAAAATGGTAAATTTTTCACCGCACTTTTAAATGTATTAAATAAGGGCTAAAGAGAAGATGGAAAAATTAACACTACAACCTATTTCTTTGGTAGAGGGAGAAATTAACCTCCCGGGGTCAAAAAGTTTATCAAATCGTGCTTTGTTACTTGCGGCGCTTGCGAAAGGCACAACAAAAGTAACCAATTTACTTGATAGCGATGACATTCGCCATATGCTCAACGCCTTGCAAGCCCTTGGGGTGAAATATCAGCTTTCTGAAGATAAATCCGTGTGCGAAATTGAAGGCATTGGCGGTGCGTTTCAATGGCAAAGTGGCTTATCTCTCTATTTAGGCAATGCAGGTACAGCAATGCGCCCTTTGGCAGCAGCATTATGTTTAAAAGGCGAACAGCCTGCTGAAGTGGTTCTTACTGGCGAACCTAGAATGAAAGAGCGTCCAATCAAACATTTGGTGGACGCATTACGCCAAGTCGGGGCGAATATTCGCTATTTAGAAAATGAAGGCTATCCCCCTGTTGCCATTCAAAATACAGGGTTAAAAGGCGGAAAAGTGCGAATTGATGGTTCAATTTCGTCGCAATTTTTGACCGCACTTTTAATGGCTGCCCCATTGGCAGAAGGGGATATGGAGATAGAGATCATCGGAGAGCTGGTTTCCAAACCTTATATTGACATCACGCTAGCAATGATGAAAGATTTTGGGGTAACCGTACGTAACGATAATTACCATACCTTTTTTGTGCAAGGTAACCAGTGCTATATCTCACCTAAACGCTATTTGGTGGAGGGCGATGCCTCTTCGGCTTCTTATTTTCTTGCGGCAGGTGCAATTAAAGGCAAGGTGAAAGTAACAGGCATTGGTAAACACGCCATTCAAGGCGATCGTTTATTTGCCGATGTGTTAGAAAAAATGGGTGCAAAAATTACTTGGGGAGAGGATTTTATTCAAGCCGAAAAAGGGCAATTAAAAGGCATTGATATGGATATGAATCATATCCCTGATGCCGCAATGACCATTGCAACGACAGCATTATTTGCCGAAGGCGAAACGGTTATCCGCAATATTTATAATTGGCGCGTCAAAGAAACAGATCGCTTAAGTGCAATGGCAACCGAACTGCGTAAAGTTGGCGCTGAAGTTGAAGAAGGCGAGGATTATATCCGTATACAACCGCTCTCTTTAACGGATTTTAAACACGCAGAAATTGAAACTTATAATGATCACCGAATGGCAATGTGCTTTGCACTTATCGCTCTTTCAAATACACCAGTCACTATCCTTGATCCGAAATGTACAGCAAAAACATTCCCCACTTTTTTCGAGGAGTTTGGGAAGATTGCTTTTGCATAGATAAAAATTGCGCCGATAGTGGCGCAATTTATTCATTATTTCGCTTGATAAATGAGTACTGCTCTGTCATCGAAGCTATAATTTCCTTTTGCTACTCCTTTGGTGGAAGGATGCTTGATCCTCAGCTTATCTGTTTCCAATACGTGATGTAATGCCTTTTCGTAAGATTCAATCGTTGCTTCTTTTGGGTAGGTTTCATAACCATCAGAACTCAGTTCAATAATTTTAGGGCGATTATCAAATTTCCAGACACGTAATTCAGAAGGAGGAATATCAAACCCATCAATTGCCCAAAATTGAAATGCTTTTGGCGCATTTGGATTATTTTGGAATTCAGCTTGGCGTTTTAGTAATGGAAGAATATAGAAACGACCTAAATCATTATCTGCTACTTGCTGGTCTGTTAAACCAAGTTCTTTGATTACCTTTACACGCAATGCACTATTGAGAGTATCTACTAATTTTTCTTCATCATTATAAGCGGTACCATTGATTCTTGCTTTTGAATCACCAATTGCAACAAGCTCATTTGTATCAAAATTATACCAAATTAATGTCGCAGTTGGACGGAAGAGAGGATTTTTCTCAAAATCAATATCTTTATTTTGTGCATAGAATTTTTGGTATTCCTGATTGATCCGTTTTAGTACGTCTTCTTTTGGTGTATTTGGAGGCAAAGATTGAAATACAGATTGGATAATATCACGGCTGACACGTCCCCCTTTCTTTCCATCATATTTTTTACCTGATTTATCAGTTGCGCCATCAAATACAGCAAGATAGTGATCATTGAAAAATAATCCATCTTCACATTGCGCATTATTTTTTTCTCCAGCTCCTATCTTAGATTGAATAAAATATTCAATTTTGCCGTGAGATAGGGATTGTTGTTGTGGTTTATCATAGACTAAATTATCTGTCGCAAAGGTTTGTAAAGGCAATATACTAAGTAGGCATAAAGTAAATTTCTTCATAGTTTTCTCCTTATTTAAAATAATTTTTTGCATTATTAAAACAGATATTTTTTACCATTTGTCCTAGCAAATTGAGATCGTTTGGCGCTTCACCTTTTTCTACCCAAGTACCAATCATTTCACATAAAATACGGCGAAAATATTCATGGCGAGTAAAAGAAAGGAAACTACGGGAGTCAGTTAGCATACCAATAAATTGGCTTAATAAACCTAATTGAGAAAGTTGTTGTAATTGGCGTTCCATACCATCTTTTTGATCGTTAAACCACCAACCAGAGCCAAATTGAATTTTCCCAGCTATTCCGCCAGTTTGAAAATTACCAATCATACTTGCGATCATTTCATTATCACGTGGATTTAAGCAGTAGAGTACAGTTTTAGGAAGTTGATCTGTTTGATCCATTAAATCTAATAATTTAGCCAAAGGTTCTGCATAGATACGATCTCCGATAGAATCAAAACCGCTATCAGCACCCAGTAAACGAAACATCCGAGTATTGTTATTGCGTAAAGCACCAATATGCATTTGCATTACCCACTGACGCTTAGCGTATTGTTCCGCAAGCCACACTAGAAGTGCGGTACTAAATTGTGCGATTTTTTCTTCCTCTAATATTTTTCCTTGCAAACGTTGTTGTAGGATATGATCTAGTACTGCATCTTCAGGAATTGGAGCAAAACGCACAATCTCCATGCCATGATCAGCAGATTTACATCCATAAAGATCAAAGTGATTCAGTCGTTTTAATAAGGCTTGCTTTAATGTATCAAAAGTATGAATATCAACATCACTGACTATCGAGAGTTGGGCAATATATTCTGGAAATCCGTCAAGTTCAATTTTGAGAGCTTTATCAGGTCGCCAACTAGGGATAACTTCAATATTAAAGTTAGGATCATTGGCAATTTGTTGATGATAATTGAGATTATCAATAGGATCATCTGTTGTACCTGATAGATGGACGTTCATCTGTTGCATAATTCCACGTGCAGAAAAATCAGGCTGTTGGAGCATTTCATTACATTGGTACCAAATTTTGTCTGCAGATTCTGGATTAAATAGAGTATGGGAGATACCAAAAGGTCGGCGTAATTCTAAATGTGTCCAATGATAAATAGGATTGCCGATACATAATGGTACAGTCCTAGCCCAAGCTAAATATTTTTGATAATTATCTGCTTTTCCTGTAATGAATGTTTCATCTATACCTGCTGTTCGCATTGCTCGCCATTTATAATGATCGCCTTCTAACCAAATTTCAGTGAGATCTTTAAATTGTCGGTTTTCAGCAATATCTTTTGGACTTAGGTGGCAGTGATAATCAAAAATAGGTTCAGGAGCTGCATACTGATGATAAAGTTGCTTTGCTGTATCGCTAGATAGTAAAAAATCTTCGTCCATAAATGTTTTCATTTTATACCCCACTATAAGCTGAGAAGCCGCCATCAACAGGGATAATCACACCATTAACAAAACTAGAATATTCAGTGTCAATTAAAAAGAGTAATGCACCTAGTAATTCCTCTGGTTCACCAAATCTTGCCATTGGTGTATTAGTTAGGATTTTATTCGCTCTTGGTGTTGGTTGCCCGTTATTATCAAAGAGTAATGCACGGTTTTGATTACTGACTAAAAAGCCTGGTGCAATAGCATTACAGCGAAGTCCAACTTTGGAAAAATAAACAGCAAGCCATTGGGTAAAATTACTGATTGCTGCTTTAGCTCCAGAGTAAGCAGGAATTTTAGTTAAAGGTGTAAAGGCATTCATACTTGAAATATTTACAATATTTGCCCCTTTTTTCCCCATCATATCTTTAGCAAATACTTGCGTTGGTAAGAGTGTGCCTAAATAGTTTAGGTTGAAGACAAATTCGATACCTGATTTATCTAATTCAAAAAAACTTTTAGTATGTTCTGGTAAATCAAATTCATGAAATTCATTATCAGTTGTGGCTTTGGGATTATTCCCGCCAGCTCCATTAATCAAAATATCACAAGTACCAAGCTCTCTTTCAATGGCATTGCGTGTTTGTTGGATACTTTCTAATTCCAATACATTAGTTTTATAGGCTTTTGCGATACCTCCTGATTGTTCAATTTCTTGAGCTACTTGGTTTGCCGCATCAAAATTGATATCTAATAATGCAATTTTTGCCTGTGTTTTTGCGAGGGCTTTGGCTAAAAAGGCACATAGCACCCCTCCTGCACCTGTAATAACGATGAGTTTATCTTTTAAATTATGGTTTTTCGCAATGGTTAACGCCATAGTAAGATCCTCTATTAGTAAATTAGTAAAAGTGCGGTAAAAAAAACCGCACTTATTTATGAATTATTCACCTAATACTTCAATACGTTCAATATAAGGTTTTAATAACGTATTTTGTTTTGCTGTATCATGCATTGATTTTACCGCTTGTACGAAAGGGGCTTTATCAACTTTAACAAATTCAACATTGAGCTGTTTTTGGGCTTTTGCTCTTTCCTCTGCAATCATTTTTGTCCATAAATCTTTATGGAATAACATTGAGTTATCAGCAGCTTGTTTTAATATTTTTTGTTGCTCTGGCGTTAATTTATTCCAAGATTTTGTACTGATTAATAATACATCAGGAATCATTGTGTGCTCATCTTCACTAAAGTATTTCGCTACTTCTCCATGGCGAGCAAGGGTTAATGCTGTTTCATTATTTTCGGCACCATCAACAACTTTTTGCTGTAATGCAGTATATAGTTCACCATAAGCAAGAGGTGTTGGTGAAGCTCCCATTAATTTGATCATTTCTACTGCAGTAGGACTAGGTTGTACCCGAATTTTCATTCCTTTTAGGTCGTCAGGAGATTTAATAGGTTTATTTGCATAAAAGCTTCTCGCGCCACCATCATAGTAAGTTAGTCCGATAAAACCTTTATCCTTTGAATTTTGTAAAATTTTTTGTCCGACATTTTCATCAGCTAATGTGCGATAGTAATGTTCTCGATCTTTAAATAAATAAGGTAAGTTAAATGCGCCATAAGAAGCTTCAAATGCCTCCATTTCACTTGCATTTGATTTTGCCATATCAAGGGAGCCAGACTGGAGCAATTCCATTGACTCTCTTTGTGAACCTAGTTGGCTATTTGGGTAGATCCTGATAATAATTTCTCCCTGTGTGAGTTGTTTTACCTCATCAGCCATATGTTGCATGGATATATGAACCGGGTGAGTTTTATCATTATTATGACTAACTTTTAAAACTGTTTTAGCTTGAGAAGATAATGCAATTCCCATTGATAACATTGTCATTAACGCAGTGGAAAGAATCGTTTTTTTCATAAAATACTCCAATTGGTTAGATCAATTCATCAATGAAAGTGGTGATAAGACATTTCACTTTCATATGTACCACAAGCTATTTTGCTGTACTTATGGATGGTTTAAATATAGCCATCTTTATTAATAGTTCAATCCAATTTTTTAAAATTGGTGAACCAGATCACAAAAATAACTATTTTTTATTGCGATTTTTTTCTATCAAAGTAAAAATTGGAATACCAAAAAAAGAATGGTGAGGTGAATAAATGGAAAATTTTATAAATCTAATTAATCGAATTCTATCAATAATGTGTGTGGTTCTTTGTTCTGTGCTTGTTGCTTGTGTCGTTTGGCAAGTATTTTCTCGATATATTTTAAATACGCCAAGTACCTACACAGATGAAATGGCTAGGTTCTTATTCATTTGGGTTGGGCTAATTGGTGCCGCTTATGCCTTAGGGCAGAAGAAGCATCTTGCTATTGATCTGTTAGCAACTAAATTTGAAAATTCAATAAAAAATACTAATCAATTAGCGTTAATAATTAATTTGATCAGCCTCTTTTTTGTTTCATCTATTATGTTTTATGGCGGGATTAATTTAGTGCAAGATACTATGGCACATGGTCAGATTTCGCCTGTTTTAGGCATTGAGATGGGGTTAGTTTATTTAGCTATTCCTATTAGTGGTTTATTTATGCTGCTCTATTTAATCAGAGATATATTTAATAACCTTAAACATATAAGTTTAAAGTAATGTAGGGGATATATTATGGAATGGTCAACTGTTATTGTACTTAGCGTGAGCTTTTTTACACTTCTTTTTATTGGTGTTCCAATTTCTTTTTCTATTGGTATTGCTTCACTCTTTACGATTATGCTATCACTTCCGTTTGATTCTGCGATTGCAGTCATTTCTCAAAAAATGGCATCAGGATTAGATAGTTTTTCATTATTAGCAATTCCGTTTTTTATTCTCGCAGGGAATATTATGAATAGAGGAGGAATCGCATTACGTTTAATTGAATTTGCTAAAGTTATAGGTGGCAGATTACCTGGTTCTTTAGCGCATGTGAATGTATTAGCGAATATGATGTTTGGCTCTATTTCTGGATCAGCAGTTGCGTCTGGAGCAGCAATGGGAGGAATTATGTCGCCTTTACAAAAGAAAGAAGGTTATGATCCCGCATTCTCTGCAGCGGTAAATATAGCTTCTTGTCCAACGGGATTATTAATTCCACCTAGCAATACTTTTATTGTGTATTCTTTAATTTCAGGGGGGACATCTATAGGGGCATTATTTTTAGCAGGGTATATTCCAGGAATTTTAATGGGATTATCTATTATGCTCATTATTGGTTTTATTGCTAAAAAACGCCATTATCCTGTATCTCCACGACCAACAATGAATGAAGCAGTGAAAAAAACATTGGATGCATTGCCAAGTTTGGGGCTGATCATTGTTATTATGGGCGGTATTATTGGTGGAATATTTACAGCAACAGAAGCTTCTGCTTTTGCTGTAGTTTATACATTAGTTCTAGCAATGATCGTTTATCGTGAAGTTAAATTAAAAGAGCTTCCTAAAATTATTCTTGATTCAGTTATTACCACGGCAATTGTTTTATTATTAATTGGAACATCAATGGGAATGTCTTGGGCAATGGCCAATGCTGATATTCCTTATACGATTAGTGATGCCTTGCTTGCAATTTCAGAAAATCCAATTGTAATTCTCTTGATTATTAATTTAATTCTTTTAGTAGTTGGTATTTTCATGGATATGACACCAGCGCTTTTGATTTTTACACCAATATTTTTGCCAATCGTTACAGAATTAGGAATGGATCCTGTTCATTTTGGTATTGTGATGGCATTTAACCTTTCTATTGGAATTTGCACACCTCCTGTTGGGAGTGCATTATTTATAGGGTGCTCTGTAGGTGGGATTAAAATAAATCAAGTGATTAAACCACTGTTACCATTTTATTGTGCTCTTATTTTAGCACTGCTACTTGTTACATATATTCCTGATATTAGCTTATTTTTACCAAGAATGTTATTGGGGTATTAATTAAGGGGATAGTATGAAAAATTTAAAACATTGGACGATCAAAAAACAAGATAATAATAGAATTGATATAGCGTGTGAATATGGTTTATCGCTACATTTGTTTATTCTAGAAAATGATTTATTTAGGGTTGCGTTTTCTCGTCATAATCAGTTTCGTCTGCCTCATACTTGGGCGATTACACCAAGTCAATCTGATATTGACTGGCAAGGAAGGGATAAATGGAGTACGGAGGGATTTTCTCTTCCTCAATATACATTGATTGAAATTTCAAATGGTGTAGAAGTTTTTACAAGTAAATTAAAAGTGATAATTCATCACCCTCTTTGGTTAGAATGGCAATATCTTACAGAAGATATAGGATGGCAGACTATTGCACAAGATAGAAAGAGCGGTGCTTATTTAATGGGAATTTCTCAACCTACGATTACTCATTTTATGCAAAGGAAAGAGCAAGAACGTTATTATGGCTTAGGTGAGAAATCGGGCGATTTAAATCGTTATGGGCGTCGTTTTGAAATGCGTAATTTAGATGCAATGGGCTACAATGCTGAAAAAACAGATCCATTATATAAGCATATTCCATTCTATATTACTTACACTTCAGAAGCGAGTTATGGATTATATTATGATAATCTCTGTCATTGTTGGTTTGATTTAGGAAATGAGTTGGATAATTATCATTCTGCCTATCGTCTTTATCGAGCTGATGATGGCGATTTAGATTATTATTTTATTCTCGGTCCACAAATTCTTGATGTGATAAAAAAATATTCCGAATTAACAGGAGGAATGGCTTTTAGTCCTAAATGGAGCTTAGGGTATAGTGGCTCAACAATGCATTATACAGATGCTTCAAATGCGCAGGAACAACTAAAAAACTTTGTTAATTTATGCCGCACTTATGATATTCCTTGTGATTCTTTTCAGTTATCTTCTGGTTATACATCAATTGGGGAAAAACGTTATGTCTTCAATTGGAATCATAATAAATTTCCCAATCCTAGAAATATGGTAGATTACTTTCATCAGTCAGGGATGAAGTTAGCTGCAAATATTAAACCTTGTTTATTACAAGATCATCCAATGTACGATGAAGTGGCTCAAAAAAGGTTATTTATTAGAGATTCATTGTTAGATATACCTGAAAAATCAATGTTTTGGGATGGTGAAGGATCTCATTTAGATTTTACTAATCCTGAAACTATTTTATGGTGGAAACAAAAGATTACTGCACAATTATTAGAATATGGAATTGATTCAACTTGGAATGATAATAATGAATTTGAAATTTGGGATGATCAAGCTCGTTGTTGCTATTTCGGTAGTGAAAAACCAATAAAATTACTTCGTCCTTTGATGCCATTATTAATGATGAAAGCGTCCTATGAAGCTCAAATAACTTATCAACCAGAGTTACGCCCATATCTTATTTCTCGCTCTGGCTCTACAGGTATGAATCGTTATGTACAAACTTGGAGTGGTGATAATCGTACTAATTGGAATACATTAAAATACAATATCAAGATGGGATTAGGTATGAGCCTTTCTGGATTATATAATTTAGGGCATGATGTTGGTGGTTTTTCTGGCCCTAAACCAGATCCCGAGCTTTTTATCCGTTGGGTACAAAATGGGGTAATGCATCCCAGATTTACAATTCACTCCTGGAATGATGATTATACAGTTAATGAGCCATGGATGTATCCTGAGGTAACCCATATTATCCGTAGTGCTATTCAATTGCGTTATAAATTAATCCCCTATTTATATCATTTATTATGGAAAGCACATCAGTATCATGAACCGATATTACGCCCTACCTTTTTGGATCATGAACAAGATTTGAATACATTTGAAGAAAATGATGATTATTTGCTAGGTACAGATTTACTCATCGCTTCTGTTGTTGAACCAAATCAAAGAGAAAGAGAGGTTTATTTACCTGATAATAAAGTAGGATGGTATGATTTCATTACACATAAATGGTATGACGGGGCAAGACATATTTGTGCTCCTGCACCATTAGAATATATTCCTATTTTTATTAAAGCAGGTTCTGTTATACCTTGTAATCCGTCTAATAGACTAAATACGCAACAGGATAATTATAGAGAATTATTAGTTATGCCATTTAATCGTAAAGGAGAATGTGATATCCAGATCTTTGATGACGATGGAAAGACTTTCGATTATCTTAATGGGCATTTTCTCTTACTTGATATTCACTTATTTTGCGATGAAAGGCAGATTACGATGACAATTCGACGTACTGGTTCTTTTAAACCACAATATAAAAAGCTACATTTTCGCATTCCTCAACATGAACAACGGTCGTTATATGTGAATGGGCGCTTGGTAGCAAATAATTCTTATATTCTTTTGTCAGAAATAGACTAGGAAACCACATATGATAACAGATGATTTACGTTCCTATAAAAAAATCGGTAATGAGCTGAAAAAACAGTTAAAAAGTGGCACTTATCAAATAGGAGATAAATTGCCTCCAGAACGAGAATTAGCTGAGTTTTTTAATGTAAGCCGTACTGTAATTCGAGAAGCCTTAATTATGTTGGAAATTGAAGGGTTTGTTGATGTAAGAAAAGGCTCAGGCGTTTATTTAATTGCCTTACCGAGGATAGCTGAAAATGATGAATTTTTAGAACAAATTGATGTAGGGCCTTTTGAGTTATTACAAGCTCGGCAATTGTTGGAAAGTAGTATTGCTGAGTTTGCCGCAATACAGGCTACACGGGCAGATATCACACGTTTAAAAGAAATTTTATTAAGAGAGAGGGAAACCTTAGAACATGGTGATGAAGATTATATTGCCGATGAAGATTTTCATCGAACAATTGCTGAAATTACTCAGAATGAAGTTATTGTACAGATGCAGAAATCTCTTTGGGAACTTAGAGTAAATAGTAAAATGTGGAAAGGTTTACATTCTCATATACCACACCAAAACTACCGTTATTTATGGATAAAAGATCACGAAAATATTGTATTAGCTATGCAGAAAAAAGATCCTATGCTAGCAAAGAAGGCAATGTGGCAGCATTTAGAAAATGTGAAGCAAAAATTATTTGAATTATCAGATGTCGATGACCCTAATTTTGATGGATATTTGTTTAACCTCAGTCCTGTGGTTGTTGGGATTGATGTGAAATAACTTTTTACTAAGGAGTAAGAAAATGGAACAAACTTGGCGTTGGTATGGACCGAATGATCCAGTGTCATTAGCAGATATTAGACAGGCTGGAGCTACTGGTATTGTTACGGCATTACATCATATTCCGAATGGGCAAATTTGGTCTATTGAGGAACTAGAAAAGCGTAAACAGCAAATTGAGCAAGCTGGATTAACTTGGTCTGTGGTGGAGAGTGTGCCTGTTCATGAGGAGATTAAAACCCAGACAGGAAATTATCAGCAATGGATTGAGAATTATAAGCAAACATTGCGTAATTTATCACACTGCGGTATTGATACGGTTTGCTATAATTTTATGCCAGTTTTAGATTGGACAAGAACCGATTTAGCTTATCAATTACCTGATGGCTCTAAAGCACTTCGTTTTGATCAGATTGCATTTGCAGCTTTTGAACTATATATTTTGAAGCGTCCTAATGCTGACCAAACTTACACAGAACAAGAACAAGGAGAAGCTAAGAAATATTATGAAAATATGTCTGAGGAACAAATTCTCCAGTTAACTCAGAATATTATAGCTGGATTGCCTGGTGCAGAGGAAGGTTATACCTTAGAGGAATTTCAAGCGCAATTAGATCGTTATCAACATATTAGCCCAGAAAAATTCCGTTCTCATTTAGCTTATTTTTTAAATGAAGTTGTACCTGTTGCGCAGGAGGCAGGGATAAAATTAGCTATTCATCCTGATGATCCACCACGTCCAATTTTAGGGTTGCCACGCATTGTTTCAACGATTGAGGATATGCAATGGTTTGTGGATACTCAACCACTCCCAGCTAATGGATTTACAATGTGTACGGGATCTTATGGTGTTCGCTCTGATAATGATTTGGTTGAAATGACTACTCGTTTTGCCGATCGGATTTATTTTGCTCATTTACGTTCTACTTGCCGTGAAGATAATCCATTAAGTTTTCATGAAGCTGCTCACTTAGAAGGTGATGTAGATATGTTTAATGTTGTAAAGGCTTTATTGACTGAGGAATATCGTCGTTTAGGGCAAGGACAAACTCGCCTTATTCCTATGAGACCAGATCATGGGCATCAAATGCTTGATGATTTGAAAAAGAAAACTAACCCTGGTTATTCAGCCATTGGGCGTTTGAAAGGATTGGCAGAGTTTAGAGGATTAGAAATGGCATTAAAAAAAGTGTTTTTTAATCATCAATAATAGATTGAATAAAGCCTTGGGTATCAAGGCTTTTTAATTTTTACTCTGTTGCTCAAGAGATTTATGTTGGATGCTAACATTTTTCCCTTTTGCTTGAAAATATTCGCCAAGTTGTTGAGCTATATAGACTGAACGATGTTTCCCACCTGTACAGCCGATCGCAATGGTGAGGTAGCTACGGTTATTTTGTTCAAGCATTGGAAGCCAGGTTTCAATATAGTTTCGGGTAAGATAGATAAAGTGATTTACCTCATTGTGTTTATTGAGAAAATCTATTACTAGCTGGTCTAATCCTGTCATTGGTCGAAGCTCTGGATTCCAATGGGGATTAGGGAGAAAGCGCACATCAAAAACGTAATCAGCATCAAGTGGTATGCCGTATTTAAAGCCGAAAGATTCTACAATGATTTTTAATTCTTTTTGTTTATATCCGAGTAAAAATTCACGCAGGCGTTCTGCCAGTTCGTGGGTGGAAAGATGGGTAGTATCAATAATTAAATTGGCAGCATCAATGAGTGGGGTAAGATAGTGTTGTTCTGCATCAATCGCGGCTTCAAGAGAAAGTGAATCAGATGAAAGTGGGTGCAAACGACGTGAATCACTATAACGCTTAATCAAGGCGTTTCGTTCACTATCAAGGAAAATAATTTTTACTTGATAGGTCTGTTGCAGTTGCTCAAGGCTTTGTTCTAGCTCTGTTTGTGAGGAAGGAAGATTGCGAATATCAATACTAATAGCAACAGAAGATTGTTGCTTTGCCAAAATAGTAGCCAGTTCAGGAAGAAGTGTAACAGGGAGATTATCAACGCAATAGTAACCAATATCTTCTAAAGCCCGTAATGCAACAGATTTACCTGCACCTGAGCGTCCGCTAATAATGATGATTTCCATCTGATTTCTCCCCTGAATGATGATTACTGTTCAGTTTCTGTTTCTATCGCTTGTTCATTATTCTGATTTTCTTGTTCGTCATCAGAATGGTTATCGATATATTCAAAAATTTGCCAAATTTCTTCCGCACTTTGTGCCGCTCTTAATTGCTTACAAAGCGATTTATCCAACAATTTTTCGGCTAATTCAGGTAGAACAGATTGGGAAAACTCGCCACACACCTCGGAAGGAATAAGCAAGGCAAAAATTAAGTCCACATCACGGTGATCTGCCGCCTCATAATCAATAGGAGTGGCGAGTTGCAAAAATACGGCGATAGGTTTATCGCCTGTATGTAAACGCCCTTTTGGCATTGCAACACCATTTCCCAAACCAGAGTTGCCTAATTTTTCTCGGTTAAATAAGCAATCAAAACTGCTATGCTCGGGATCTTCATCGCCTTGAATTTGATCTGCCACAATACGGCTGATTGTTTCAAACACACGTTTCTTGCTAGAACAAACCAGTCCTTGGCGAATATTTTCAAGACTCAGTAATTGTGTAAATTTAGTCATAAGTTATAGTTTAAATTCTTCACCCAGATAAACCCGTTTCACCTGTTCGTTATTCATCACTTCTTCAGGTGTACCAGTGGCGATCATTTTTCCTGCGCTTACAATGTAAGCACGCTCGCACACATCAAGGGTCTCACGCACGTTATGATCGGTTATTAATACACCTAATCCGCGATCTCGTAAATCCATAATAATTTTTTTAATATCAATGACGGAAATGGGATCAACCCCTGCAAAGGGTTCATCAAGTAAAATGAACTTGGGATTGGCGGCTAAAGCACGAGCAATTTCCACACGGCGACGTTCCCCGCCCGAAAGCGATTGACCTAGATTATCGCGGATATGACCAATGTTAAATTCTTCAATCAATTCTTCCGCACGTTGTTGCCGTTGCTGTTTATTTAAGTCTTTACGAATTTCAAGCACAGCCATTAAGTTATCATATACACTTAGGCGACGGAAAATTGAGGCCTCTTGGGGTAAATAGCCTACGCCTTTTCTTGCGCGATCGTGCATTGGTAATAAGCTAATGTCTTCATCATCAATACGAATGTTGCCTTCATCTTGTTGCACCAAGCCGACAACCATATAGAATGTCGTGGTTTTGCCTGCACCATTAGGCCCAAGTAATCCCACAATTTCATTGGATTTCACGTTTAAACTCACATCAGAAACCACGTTTCGGCTCTTGTAGCTTTTGGCTAAATGTTCTGCATAAAGCGTTGGCATAAGGCTTGTCCTATTTGTTTTTATTATTTAATTGTGCCGGAATTAATACGGTTTTCACGCGAGACTTACTGGAACCGGTGGCTTTTAGTTGTTGTTTTTTTACATCGTAAGTAATGCGTTGTCCCGTAATTTTACTGTCTAGTTGTTTTAATTCTGCATTTCCTGTGAGGGTTAAAAATTCAGTACCAAGATCGTAATGGACTTTATTGGCTTTGCCATCTACTGGCTTACCATCGTCTAATTGTTGATGGAACGTTACTGGGCGTCCATAAGCATCGACGGTTTCTTTTTTGTTACTATTTTCATCTGGACGAGTAATGACAACTTTATCGGCTTTAATTAAAATTGACCCTTGGGTGATCACAACGTTATCTGTAAAGGTAACGGTTTTATTTTCCATATCAAGTGCTTGGTTGTTTGATTCAATATTAATCGGTTGATTTGTATCATCTTTTAAAGCAAAAGCTGACATTGAAGTCATCAGTGTGGCAAAAAATAAAAGCGATTTACTTGTTAATTTCATAGTGAGTTTTCACCTGTTCCTTTAAGGTTGCAATTTGTTGCTGTAAATTCCCAGTGAGTTGCGAACCACTGGAAGTAAAATTTAAGCCAGTAATGGTTGCCATTGTATCAGAGTGAATATCTTGCGTCTTTAGGTTTATTGTCGCGCGTTCTGTACTAACACGCTGTAAACGGGAATCGCGCAATAGACTTTGTACCAATACATCACCGTCTAAATATAAAAGATTATCTTTGGTTAATTTGGCATTTTTAGCACTGATCTTCCAACTTTGTGAGCCTAAGGTTTCATCTTGTACATTATAGAGATAAACCACAGGATTCTGAAAATCGGTGTTTCCATTAGAGGTATAGTGTTCCACTTTGTCAGCGAGTGCAACATATTGCTTTTCTCCGGTCGGAGAATAAACCGTAGTTTGCATTTTCTCACCGATATACTCAGGACTATCTTGCGATTTAATCAAGCCGGCAAGTTTTTCTGTATCCGTCTGTTGAAGGTTATAAAACCAAGCAAGTAATGCAAGGGCAATCACCGACAAAACAATATTCAAGCGAATATTCATAGTTTGAATGGCTCATTTCTTCAAGATTAATGTAAGTGCGAAATGATAGCATAATTTTGCCAAAAGCAAGAATAATTCCGCGTAAATCAAAGTGCGGTATAAATTTTTACAATTTTTTACAAAGTTTATTTTCAGCGAAATTCAGCTAAAAAGGACTAAGTTTGCATACTTTTATTGTATTTTAAGCTTAATTCACCGCAAAATGAATAAAGAAAATAGGAAAACAGCCTTTGACATTCTGCTTGCATCGCATATCATTGCCACATTTTGAATAATACAGGTGAATAAACGTGCTATGGCTCGTTCTTTTGTAGAAGTAAAAAATCTCACTTTTAAACGCGGTGAGCGTATCATTTATGAACGCCTAAATTTACGCGTTGAACAAGGGAAAATTACCGCCATAATGGGGCCATCAGGGATTGGCAAGACGACATTATTGCGCCTTATTGGTGGACAGCTTTCGCCTGATAGCGGTGAAATTCTCGTTGATGGCAAAGATATTTGTCGAATGTCCCGTGCAGAGCTGTATAAATTACGTCAGCGTATTGGTATGTTATTTCAATCTGGGGCATTATTTACCGATATGTCTACTTTTGATAATGTCGCTTTTCCGATTCGTGAACATACAACTCTGCCAGAGCAATTAATTCGAGAAATGGTATTAATGAAACTTGAAGCAGTTGGATTGCGAGGGGCGGCAGAGTTAATGCCCTCTGAGTTATCTGGCGGTATGGCAAGACGTGCCGCGTTAGCGAGAACCATTGCCCTTGATCCTGAATTAATTATGTATGATGAACCTTTTACTGGGCAAGATCCTATAAGTATGGGGGTAATTGTCAGCTTAATTAAACGATTAAATGAAGCGTTACAACTCACCTCGATTGTCGTATCTCACGATGTGCAAGAAGTATTAAGCATTGCTGATTATGCTTATATTATTGCGGATAAAAGGGTGATTGCAGAAGGAAAACCTGAAGCCTTATTAGCAAGTCAAGATCCACAGGTACAGCAATTTATCCGCGGAGAGGCGGACGGTCCAGTACGTTTTCATTATCCTGCTGGAGACTATATTCAGGAGTTATTTAATGATAAGTGAGATGATTCGCGCACTGGGTCGTAGTGCAATTAATTTCTGTAAAGGGACTGGGCGTTCAGGGTTTATGCTGTGGGGCGCGCTGATTGGTACACCGCAATTGAGAAAACATTTTCCGTTACTTATTAAACAACTATATGTTTTAGGTGTACAGTCTTTACTTATTATTATGCTTTCGGGCTTGTTTATTGGTATGGTGCTTGGACTGCAAGGCTATGTGGTGTTAGTGGATTTTTCTGCTGAAACGAGCCTTGGGCAATTGGTCGCGCTTTCCTTATTGCGTGAATTAGGGCCTGTGGTTACTGCATTATTGTTTGCGGGACGAGCTGGCTCAGCGCTAACGGCTGAAATAGGATTGATGAAAGCAACGGAGCAACTTTCAAGCCTCGAAATGATGGCAGTTGATCCTCTTCGCCGTGTGATTTCACCACGTTTTTGGGCGGGGGTGATTGCAATGCCAATTTTATCAATAATTTTTATCGCTATTGGTATTTGGGGCGGTTCATTGGTTGGTGTGGATTGGAAAGGCGTTGATGCGGGGAGTTTTTGGTCGGTAATGCAAAACGCCGTAACTTGGAAAACGGATATTCTCAATGGTTTAATTAAGAGTATTTGTTTCGCTATTGCCGTGGTGTGGATTGCTTTATTTAATGGTTATGACAGTTTGCCAACGTCTGAGGGTATTAGCAAAGCGACTACCAAAACCGTGGTGAATGCGTCTTTGGTTGTGCTAGGGTTAGATTTTATTTTAACTGCAATGATGTTCGGTGGAAGTTAATTATTTGACTCACCGAACGATTTCGTTTCATTCAGAAAATCCGTACAATATTAAAGTGCGGTGTAAAATTAAGGTAGTTTTTATGCGACAAACAGCAAAGTATGAATTTGGGGTAGGGTTATTTTTATTGCTTGCCATTGGCGCCTTGGTCTTTTTAGGTTTAAAGGTGGCGAATGTGCAAGGATTTAGCCAAACAAAATCTTATCAAGTTAGTGCAACTTTTGACAATATTGGTGGACTAAAAGTGCGTGCGCCATTAAAAGTGGGCGGCGTGGTAATTGGGCGAGTGACCGATATTGAGCTTGATCCACAAACTTATTTGCCTGTGGTAAAGATAGCAATTAATCAAGAATATAATGAAATTCCTGATAATAGTTCATTATCAATTAAAACCTCAGGTTTATTAGGCGAACAGTATATTGCGTTAAGTATTGGATTTGACGATGGGGAAACCACTAAAATGCTCAAAGAAGGGAGCAAAATTGTGGATACCAAATCGGCAATGGTGTTAGAAGATTTAGTGGGTCAATTCCTATATGGCGATAAGAATAAATCTGATGACAGCAAACCTGAAACGCAACAATAATTTCTTTTTTCGTTTTACGGAGGAATCGATGTTAAAACAAACAATGACAAACTGGTTAAGAAAAACATTAGTTATTTTCACCGCACTTTTTGCACTGCACGCAATGGCGGATGATACCCCATACGACTTAATGCAAAAAGCATCAGACAAATTGTTTAGCGATATTGCTAACAGTCAAAGTCAGATTAAGCAAAATCCAAATTATTTAAGAACTATTGTGCGTCAAGATTTAATGCCTTATGTACACGTGAATTATGCTGGTTCATTGGTGTTAGGTCAGTATTTTAAAACGACCACACCAGAACTGCGTACAAAATTTTTCGCTGCGTTTGATCAATTTATTGAGCAATCTTATGCACAAGTTTTAACGCTGTATAAAAACCAAAAAATTGACATTGAAAAACCGAAAAATGTTTCTGATAACCAAATGAGCATTCGGGTGAAAGTGGTACAAAATGGTAATGCGCAGCCGATTAATTTAAACTTCTTTTGGCGTAAAAATAGCAAAACAGGTCAATGGCAAGTCTATGATATGGCAGCTGAAGGCGTGAGTATGGTTAATACTAAAAAACAAGAATGGAGTGCGACTTTACGCAAAGATGGGATCGAAGCACTAACCCAACAAGTGCAAAAAGCGGCGAATGTGCCTGTTACATTGGGTAAATAATCAATGCACAACACATCAGGTTTAACCTCAAGTTTAACTTGGGCATTTGAACAAAATGATGATAAGATAACGCTCCGCTTGACTGGGGCGTTATCCAGAAAAACGTTGTTGCCGTTATGGGAACAACGTTATTCTTTTTTATCAGCAGATAAAATCGCACGCCAGCAAGTTATTTGGGAACTTGCCGATTTAACGCGAATTGACAGCGCAGGTTTTGCATTATTATGTGATTTTCTTCATCATTGCCAAACGCAAGCAGAGATGCAAATCATTCAAAATGCACCTGAGCAATTTCTCACGTTGGCTGATCTTTTTGGGTTATCAAAATGGATTGACCCGTTTTTACAACAGAATGGAAAAAATTAATGGAAACGCAAGAAATTGAACAAATTTTAAAAGAGGCTTTAGGGCTTGAAGAAATTTATGTACAAGGCGAGAATGCTCATTTTGGGGTGATTGTGATTGATGATGAAATTGCAGGATTATCAAGATTAAAGCAGCAACAAACCATTTATGCGCCGCTAATGCAATATTTTTCCTCAGGGGAAATTCACGCATTAACTATCAAAACCTTTACCCAAGAAAAGTGGAAGCGTGAGCGTTTACTTAATCCCATTAATTAATTTTTAGGACGTTGTTATGCAAAAATTTCGTGTTTATGGGCAATCTCGTTTAAGTGGAGATGTCAAAATCTCAGGGGCAAAAAATGCCGCATTACCTATTTTATTTGCCGCTATTTTAGCGGAAGAGCCAGTTACCTTAACCAATGTACCTGAACTAAAAGATATTGAAACCACACTAAAGATCTTGCGTCAGCTTGGTATGCAAGTAGAACAAAAAGACGGTGGTGTAGTACATTTAGACGGTTCGAAAATTAATCATTTTATTGCACCTTATGAATTGGTGAAAACAATGCGTGCCTCTATTTGGGCATTAGCACCGCTTGTTGCACGTTTCCATCAAGGACAGGTTTCACTTCCCGGCGGTTGTGCCATTGGCGCTCGCCCGGTGGATTTACATATCAGCGGTTTAGAACGCTTAGGGGCAGAGATTAAACTGGAAGACGGTTATGTAAAAGCACATACTAATGGGCGTTTGAGTGGAACACGCATTGTGATGGAAAAGGTTAGTGTAGGAGCAACCCTTTCTATTATGACCGCGGCAACATTGGCAACTGGGACAACTATTATTGAAAATGCCGCTCGTGAACCTGAGATTGTAGATACTGCCGTATTTTTAAATAAAATGGGGGCAAAAATTAGTGGAGCAGGCACGGATACGATTACCATTGAAGGGGTTGAACGTCTTACTGGATGTGAACACGCCGTGGTTGCCGATCGCATTGAAACAGGTACTTTCCTTGTTGCTGGTGCTATTTCGGGAGGGCGTATTGTATGCCATAACACGAAAGCAGATACTTTAGATGCGGTGATCGATAAATTACGTGAAGCAGGTGCAGAAATTGAAATTACTGAAGATACCATCACGTTAGATATGAAAGGTAAACGCCCAAAAGCGGTTAATATTCGCACGATGCCACATCCCGGTTTCCCAACGGATATGCAAGCGCAATTCACCCTTTTAAATATGGTGGCAGAAGGGACAAGTAAAATTACGGAAACTATTTTTGAAAACCGTTTTATGCACATTCCAGAGCTTATCCGTATGGGCGGTAAGGCTGAGATTGAAGGCCATACGGCTATTTGCCACGGTGTAGAGAGCTTGTCTGGTGCTGAAGTAATGGCAACGGATTTACGCGCTTCAATCAGTTTAGTGCTTGCTGGCTGTATTGCCAGTGGTGAAACCATTGTAGATCGTATTTATCATATCGATCGCGGTTACGAGCATATTGAAGAGAAATTACGTGGGTTAGGCGCAAAAATTGAGCGTTTTACAGAAAAGGATATTTCAGAATAAAAAAGAAGCTAATATCCTGTAAGGATGACTTCTTTCCATTATCAAATTAATAAAATAGCCAACAATGCGTTGGCTATTTTTTTCCTCGATAAAAACTATTCTTTATAAATAATTCCTTTATTTGCCTCAAAATCAGCGACTTTAATTGGTGAATGTTCTTGGAAATATTCTTTTAAGCTATCTGCATCAACAAATCCTGTATTAACATAGGTTGGATTATCAGTAACGACAGGATAGCCATCTCCTCCAGCAGCACAATAACTTGGTAAAGAAACACGATACACTTTATTGAGATCGATTGGTTTTCCTTGAATTTTTACATCAGAGACTTTTTTGGCTTGGCGATCTACCGTCATTGTAATACCGTAAAACTGAGGGTAAGCACCAGAATCGACTTCTTTCAATGCCACAACATCAAGGTAATTGAGCAAATCTTTGCCTTTCATTTCAAAATAACTGATGATATTACCAAAAGGCTGTACGGTCAGAATATCTTTATAAGTTACATCACCACTATCAATAGAGGCACGAATTCCACCAGAATTCATAATACCAACATCCGCTTTTACACGTTCCGCTTGCGAGCGAGCAATAAGTTGCCCTAAATTTGTTTGATGGAAGCGTACAATATCGCGATCTCCCACTAGGCGATCATCTACTTTTCCCACCACTTGACCAAGCAATTTATCACCTTGATCTTGATAAGTTTTAAGATGTGCCAGCAAGGTAGGATCGGCTGGAATTTCTTCTTGATACAACACATATTCACTAGTACCGTCTTCTTTTTTCACTTTCTTTTTCAAGTTAATTGGTATTAATTGATAGTTTTCTAAAGTGAGTTTGCCATCTTTAAAGGTAAAATCCGCTCGCCCTAAATATTTACCCCACTCACCTGCTTGCATAATCCAAGTATTTTTCTCAAGTAAAGGTTTACAGCTATCACCCGGTTTAAATTTATCATTAAATGAGCCATCTTCATTCATACAAAGAGTGTCGTGGGTATGTCCGCCAATAACAATATCAAATGCGCCAGCAGGTAATTCACGCACCATTGAAACATCGCCCGGTGCATTAGAACCATATTTCGCATTAGGATAAAATCCCATATGAGTCAGTGCAATTTTAAGATCGGGTTGTTCATTTTTATCTAATTGTGCTAACACTTTTTTAGCACTTTCAGCAGGGCGTTCAAATTTCACGGCTGAAATAAACTCTGGATTTCCTAATTTCGCAGTATCTTCAGTCGTTAAACCAACAACCGCTACTTTTAAGCCTTGTTTGTCTAACATCGTGTAAGGATGAACAAGCGGTTCTCCCGTTTTTTGATAAAAGACATTTGCAGCTAAAAATGGAAATTTTGCCCATTTTTCTTGCATCTCAAGTAATTGCAACGGGTTATCAAATTCGTGATTACCTAACGTTAATGCCTCATAGCCCATTAAATTTAATGCTTCAATATCGGGTTTTGCATTTTGCAAATCGGATTCAGGTACGCCTGTATTAAAATCTCCAGCATTCAATAAAATTACTGAGCCACCTTTTTTCTCTACTTCTGCACGAATACGATCAATCAACGTTTTCTGTGCTGCGAGACCATATTCACCATTCTTATTTTGCCAATAATGACCATGTAAGTCGTTCGTATGCAATACAGTAAAATGGTAAGTTTGATTAGGCTGATAAGCATAAGCAAAAGAAGATAGTGTAAATAGGGAGGTTAAAGCAGAACATTTAAATAATGAGGCTAATTTCATTGTCATTCTCCATTGTTGATTCATTAGCCAACATATTTTAGCGGAAGTTATAGAAAAAAGATCATTTATTTATAAATATAAAAGATAAAAATCTTAAGTGCGGTATTATTTTTTGCTGTTTTTCGCTTATAAAAGGGCAATCACTTTCTAGATAAGTCTTGCCCTTATTAGATATGAAAGAGCTAATTAAATTCACTCATAAAATCTTGTGCTTTTTCTACCATCTCTTTTGAGCCAATAAAAAGTGGTGAACGTTGGTGTAATTCAGTTGGCTGAATATCTAAAATCCGACTTTCTCCATTCGTTGCCAAACCGCCTGCTTGTTCCGCTAAAAATGCCATTGGATTGCCTTCATAAAGTAAACGAAGTTTACCATTTGGATAATTTGTGGCACTTGGATAAATATAAATACCGCCTTTTAATAAATTACGGTGGAAATCAGAAACTAAAGAACCAATATAGCGTGAAGTATAAGGACGTTGAGTGGCTTTATCTTCTTCTTGGCAGTATTTAATATACTTTTTCACACCTAATGGAAATTTAAGGTATTGCCCTTCATTGATTGAATAAATTTTTCCTGTTGGTGGCATTTGAATATTCTCATGTGAAAGGCAAAATACCCCTAATGAAGGATCGTAAGTAAAGCCATTAACGCCATTACCAGTGGTATAAACTAGCATTGTTGATGAACCATAAACAATATAGCCTGCCGCCACTTGGCGATGTCCAGGCTGTAAAAAATCTGCTAAGGTAACCGGTGAGCCAATGGGAGAGACGCGCTTATAGATAGAAAAAATCGTCCCAACGGCAACATTCACATCAATATTCGATGAGCCATCTAAAGGATCGGTTAAAATAACATATTTGGCATTACGCCCTCGTTCCGTATCAAAAGCAACAAAATTTTCTTCTTCCTCAGAAGCAAAGCCTGCCACTTCTTCTCGTGCAATGAGAGCTTGTTTCATTGTGTTATGGGCAAATAAATCTAATTTCATTTGCACTTCACCTTGCACATTTTCAACCCCTGAATTACCAATAATATTATTGGTTAATCCTGCTTTATTAATGTCGCGATGAATAACCTTCGCAACCAAACGAATTGAAGAAAGAATACCTGAAAGCTCTCCTTTCGCATTAGGATATTCCGCTTGCTTCTCAACAATAAATTGCCCTAACGTTTTCATAATTTATTCCTATTTTTTAATGAATAAGTTGTACAGTCTAAAAAAGTTGATTTATTATAACTACCCTTTGAGCAAGAGAAATAATCTCTTATTGAGTTTGTGATCTCAGGCACATTTTATTTTCGTTTTTTGTATATAAGAGATAAAAAAATGACACAAAAACATATTCATATTCTTGGAATTTGCGGTACTTTTATGGGCGGTGTGGCAATTATTGCCAAACAAATGGGATATAAAGTAACGGGGTCAGATGTTAATGTGTATCCACCAATGAGTACCTTTTTGCAGGAAAATCAGATTGACATTATTCCCAATTACGATCCCGCTCAGCTTGAGCCAGCGCCAGATTTAGTTTTAATTGGAAATGCAATGAAACGGGGCAATCCTTGCGTAGAATATGTGCTTGAGAATGGTTTGCCTTATACCTCAGGCCCACAATGGTTACATGATAATTTATTACGTGATCGCTGGGTGCTTGCTGTTTCAGGTACGCACGGCAAAACCACAACAACCGGTATGCTCACTTGGATTTTAGAGAAAAACGGGTTAAACCCGGGCTTTTTAATCGGTGGTATTGCGGGCAATTTTGGCACTTCAGCGCGTCTAGGACAAAGCCCTTATTTTGTGATTGAAGCCGATGAATATGATACGGCATTTTTTGATAAACGTTCTAAATTTATTCATTACGCACCAAAAACATTAATTATTAATAATATCGGCTTTGACCACGCTGATATTTTTGATGATCTAAAAGCGATCCAGCGCCAATTTCATCATATGATTCGCACCATTCCGGCAAGCGGTCGTATTCTCTCTTTCGCCAACGAACAAAGCGTAAAAGAAACACTGGAAATGGGCTGTTGGTCTGAACAACAATTTTTAGGAGAAAACCAAGAATGGTATGCGGAACGTATTACCAATGATTGCACCGAATTTTCGGTGTATCATTTTGGTGAAAAAGTCGCAGAAGTGAAATGGAATATTGTTGGTCAGCATAATATGCATAATGCATTAATGGCGATTGCTGCTGCTTATCACGCAGGCGTATCCATTGAAAATGCTTGTAACGCTTTAGCGAGTTTCATTAATGCAAAACGCCGCTTAGAACTCAAAGGGGAAGTTAATGGCATTAGTGTTTATGACGATTTCGCCCATCACCCCGCAGAAATTCTTGCTACGCTAACCGCACTTCGCGATAAAGTTGGCGGTGGGGTGCGAATTTTGGCAGTATTAGAACCGCGCTCTAATACAATGAAAATGGGCGTACATAAAGATGAACTCGCTCCAGCACTGGTTCGTGCCGATCATATTTTTTTATTGCAGCCAGATAACATTCCCTGGGATGTGGTAGAAATCGCAAACCAATGCGTCCAACCAGCTAGCTGGACTGGTAATTTAAACAAATTGGTTGATATGATTGTGGCAGAGGCAAAACCAAGCGATCATATTTTAGTAATGTCAAATGGTAGCTTTGGAGGCATTCATCAAAAATTACTCAATAAATTAGCCAATTAAAAAATAAATTGGATTTATTGCAAATAAAAGGTGCTATTTCATCGCGATGCTGTTAGTATGGCAACTGCTTTTTTAAGCAGTAGAGATAACAATTAATAATCTGTGGCTATATTTAAAGTTTTTTATTTTATCATCATAATATTATTACGTTATCTAAGATTAGATTTAACTTAGGATTTAAAATGTCTAGAAATAACGGAACCGTAAAATGGTTCAATGAAGCAAAAGGGTTTGGTTTTTTACAATCAGAAGGTGGCGAAGAAGTGTTCGTGCATTTCTCAGCGATTCAATCAAATGGATTTCGCACCTTAAAAGAAGGTCAAGCCGTCGCGTTTGATATTGTTGATGATAAAAGAGGAAAAAAAGCCGAAAACGTCAGTATCATTGCGTAATGCTTTTTAACAGAAACACCGCAACAAAAAGTGCGGTGTTTTTTTATGAAAATTATTTCTAAATCATCTGGTTGAAAAAAATTAAGGAAAAGCGAAATAAAAAAACCGCCGATAAAATCGACGGTTAAGCATTTGGTTGCGGGGGCTGGATTTGAACCAACGACCTTCGGGTTATGAGCCCGACGAGCTACCAAGCTGCTCCACCCCGCGTCTGTGGGAGCGTACTATACGCGATTTTATTTGTAATGCAAGCCTTAATCCTAAAAAAATGTGTTAACTGATATAAAAATCGGCAATTTGCTGTCTTTCAACGCAAAATGTACAAAATTTCTGCCGCACGTTTTTTATCAAAAGAAGAAAGAATATAAAAATCGCTATCACTTTAAGTGATTTTTTGTTATTTTACGCCGTTTCATTGCGAATTATTTTATTAAGGAATCCATTGCGAATGTCAGCAAAAATTTTCAAAAAATGCACCGCACTTTTAGCGATTGCGGTGCTTTCGGCTTGTTCAAGTTCTAATCATTCCAACAAAATGGCAAATTCAAGTAATCACTTGGCAGATCCGAAAATCTTTGGGGCGAAATATGATGGACGCACTTATCAGCAACAATTCTTAATGCCTGTTTCCGCAGTAGAAAATCAAAGTGCGGTAATAAATCAAGGGGATTTTTTAACTCAACTTTCTAATGTACGTCAATATTCTTCTCGCTTAACCAATAAATTTGCGGTGAGTTACGGTAAAGTAACGAATTGGGTGTTATCTGGCGCTAATGTGAATGAATTAGCAAATTTTGGTATTCACCCAATGATCATGAAGGGGCAAGATGGTTATCAAAATGTCTTAATGACAGGATATTATTCCCCAGTAATCCACGCGCGTCGCACACCGCAAGGCAAATATACTCAACCAATTTATGCAATGCCAAGCCCTTCACAAAAACGTGTAAGCCGTGCGCAAATTTATGCAGGCGCACTAAAGGGGAAAGGCTTAGAATTAGCTTATAGCGATTCGATGATCGACAACTTCCTACTTGGTGTTCAAGGTAGTGGTTATGTGGATTTTGGCCACGGTGAGTTAAATTATTTCGCTTATGCTGGGCAAAATGGCTTAGATTATGTGGCAGTTGGCCGTTTGTTGGTGGAAGACGGTGAAATCGCTAAAGAAAAAATGTCTATTCAAGCTATTAAGGACTGGGCGAAAGCCAATCCTTCTCGCTTACAAGCCTTGCTAGAACGTAATCCTTCTTATGTGTATTTTAAAAATGATCCAACTGGCAAAGTAAAAGGCTCGGCGGGCGTGCCACTTGTGCCAATGGCGTCGATTGCCTCTGATCGTTCTGTTATTCCTTCTGGTTCCATTGTTTTAGTCGAAGTCCCACAAATAGATAAACAAGGTAGATGGACGGGAGAGCATAAACTGCATTTGATGATTGCGTTAGATGTCGGAGGAGCGGTAAAAGGGCAACATTTCGATTTATATCGTGGTATCGGTGATGACGCAGGGCATATCGCAGGCTTATCCAAACATTACGGACGTGTGTGGTTATTACAATAATGAGTGAACGCATAGATAATTATGAACAGCGTTTCGGTGGCATTGGGCGACTTTATCGCCCAGCTGCCTTACAACGTTTACGCCAAGCACATATTTGCGTGATCGGCATTGGCGGGGTCGGTTCTTGGGCTGTTGAGGCACTTGCTCGCTCGGGCATTGGCGAGATCACAATGATTGATATGGACGATATTTGTGTTACCAATATTAATCGCCAAATTCACGCTATTTCAGGCAATATCGGCAAGCTAAAAACAGAAGTGATGGCGGAACGTGTTGCTTTAATTAACCCAGATTGCCAAGTACATATTATTGATGACTTTCTTTCTAGCGAGAATTTAGCGGATTATATCACCGCGGATTACGATTATGTGATTGATGCCATTGATAGTGTCAAAACCAAGGCAGCACTTATTGCTTATTGTAAACGGCAGAAAATTAAAATTATCACTGTTGGTGGTGCGGGCGGACAGACCGATCCAAGTCAGATTCAAATTGCCGATTTAAGTCGAACAATTCAAGATCCTCTCGCAGCAAAAGTGCGGTCAATTTTACGTAAAAATTTTCATTTTAGTCAAAATCCTAAACGGAAATTTGGCGTAGATTGCGTGTTTTCCACGCAACCATTGATTTTCCCACAACAAGATGGAAATTGTGCGGTTTCTGCCACAATGAACTGCGCCAATGGCTTTGGTGCGGCAACAATGATTACTGCCACCTTTGGCTTTTTTGCGGTATCCCGTGTGATTGAAAAATTATTGGCATCTATAAAATAGCTATCTTATTTTTTAATAAAAAAAAAGATAGCTATTTTTAATAAAACGATCTAAGCTAAGTCATCAAATTATGATAATCATTCTTGATAATAGGAGTATATATGACAAAGTTAAACCCGTTTTTTAAACAGACTGCCATTGCAGCAGCATTGCTTTCTTTCTCTACACTAGCTTCTGCAAGTGTGGTTACTTCCATTAAACCATTAGGATTTATTGCCTCTTCCATTGCCGATGGGGTAACAGATACGCAAGTATTAGTTCCTGCTGGGGCCTCTCCCCACGACTATAATTTGAAGCCATCAGATGTGCAGAAATTAAAAGCGGCTAATCTTGTTTTATGGGTTGGCGAAGATGCGGATGCCTTTCTAGCCTCTTCCTTGAAAAAATATATTGATCCAGAGAAAGTGGTTACTATCGCAACATTACCTGACATTACAGCAGATATGCTAGAAAAAGGTGAACATCATCACCATCACCACCATCATGATGGCGAAGAACACGAACATGAGCATGAACACGATCACGAACATACCGCCGACAGTGATCATCACAAACATAACGATGTGCATGAACATGAACATGAACATGAACATGAACATGAACATCATCATGATAACGATGAAAATGCCCATTTAGAAACAAACTGGCATATTTGGTATTCGCCACAAATTAGCCAAGTTGTGGCAAAAGATTTTGCGGCAAAATTAATTCAACAATATCCTGATAAAAAAGCACTTATTGAGCAAAATCTTGCACAATTCGACCGCACTTTAACGGCGAAAAATGAAAAAATTAAACAACAACTTGCCCCCGTACAGAAAAAAGGATTTTATGTTTTCCATGATGCTTACACCTATTTTAATAAGGCTTACGGCTTAAATCAGGTGGGGGCATTTACGATTAATCCATTAGTTGCTCCGGGTGCGAAAAAATTGGCTCATATCAAAGAAGAAATTGAAGAACATAAAGTCGGTTGCTTATTTGCAGAGCCACAATTTACGCCAAAAGTGATTGAAACATTACATAAATCGACGGGCGTTAATGTGGGGCGTTTAGATCCAATGGGTGATGCGGTATCATTAGGTAAAGATTCTTATGCGAATTTCTTACAATATACCGCTGATAGTTATTATCGCTGTTTAAAATAAATTACCTTCCTACTCAGAGCGAACGCCTTGTTCGCTCTTTCTTTTAGATAAAAAACAGAATTAAAATCGACCGCACTTACTGGCTTTGCTATAATCTGCCCATTACGCTTTGAAAGTATCAATGAATTTATGATGAAAAAATTATTTGCCACCACCGCGCGTGGCTTTGAAGAATTATTAAAAACCGAACTCCTCGAACTTGGCGCACAAGAATGTCAAATCGCACAGGGAGGCGTGCATTATTTATCTGACGAGGAAACCCTTTACCGCACGCTCTTATGGTCAAGGCTCAGCTCACGTATTTTACTGCCTTTGGTACAAAGTAAAATTTATAGCGATTTAGATCTTTACTCTACGGTAATTGGGCAAAATTGGTTAGATATTTTTGATGAGCGTTGCCAATTTGTTGTGGATTTTAATGGCACTAACCGTGAAATTCGTCATACGCAATTTGGTGCAATGCGCGTGAAAGATGGCATTGTCGATTATTTTGAACGACAAGGCAGAGCGCGCCCAAGTGTGGATAAAGACAACCCTGATATTCGCATTCACGCCTATTTAAATCGTGACGATTTTATTCTTTCTCTTGATCTCAGTGGCAATGCCTTACATTTGCGTGGCTATCGTGAAGATACAGGGGCAGCACCATTACGTGAAACCTTAGCCGCAGCCATTGTATTACGTTCAGGTTGGCAACAAGGCACACCTTTGATTGATCCAATGTGTGGTTCAGGCACATTGCTCATTGAAGCCGCCCAAATGGAAGCCAAAATTGCACCGCAGTTACACCGCTTACATTGGGGTTTTGATTTCTGGAAAGGGCATAATCCGCAAGCTTGGGAAAAAGTGAAAGAGGAAGCCATTGCCCTTGCCCAACAAGGTTCACAACAAGCTCAGCCCCATTTCTATGGTTTTGATTTAGATCACCGTGTATTACAAAAAGCACAACGAAATGCCCAAAATGCAGGTGTTGCTCATTTAATTCAATGGAAACAAGGGGATATTGCCGCACTAAAAAATCCAACGGAAGAAAAAGGCACGCTTATTTGCAACCCACCTTATGGTGAGCGTTTAGGGACAACACCAGCATTAATTGCGCTTTACTCCGTGTTTGGGCAACGTTTAAAACAGCAATTTGGCGGTTGGAATGCCTCCGTTTTTAGTGGTGAACCTGCATTACTTGATTGCCTACGCTTACGTTCTCACCGTCAGTTTAAAGCAAAAAATGGCCCACTAGATTGCGTACAGAAAAATTATCAAATTGCTGAAACTGCCCAACAAGAAAGTGCGGTACAAAATCTGCAAGAATTTTTCCCTCAACATCAAGGCGTTGCACAAGACTTCGCCAATCGCTTACAAAAAAATATCAAGAAAATCGAAAAATGGGCAAAACAGCAAGGCATTAACGCTTATCGCTTATATGATGCGGATCTGCCAGAATATAATATTGCCGTGGATCGTTATGTCGAGCATATTGTGGTGCAAGAATACGCAGCACCGAAAAATATTGATGAGAATAAAGCGCGTCAGCGTTTGCTTGATGCCGTAACCGCCACCCTTGCTGTAACAGGCGTGGAAACCAATAAACTCGTGTTAAAAGTTCGCCAAAAACAAAAAGGGACAAATCAATATGAGAAATTGGCGAACAAAGGGGATTACTTCTATGTTGAAGAATACGGCGCAAAATTGTGGGTCAATTTAACGGATTATTTAGATACGGGACTGTTTTTAGATCACCGCTTAACACGCAAAATGGTGGGTGAAATGGCAAAGTGCAAAGACTTTCTAAATTTGTTTGCTTACACAGGCTCCGCGACGGTTCACGCTGCCTTAGGGGGGGCGAAATCGACCACTACCGTAGATATGTCTAACACTTATCTGAACTGGGCAGAACAAAATTTAATGCTTAATGATATTGAAGGTAAACAGCATAAATTAATTCAAAGTGATTGTTTACAATGGTTAGAAAAATGCGATCGTCAATTTGATCTGATCTTTGTTGATCCACCCACTTTTTCCAATTCTAAACGAATGGAAAACAGCTGGGACGTGCAACGCGATCATCTTCAATTATTCACTCATTTAAAACGGATTTTACGTTCCAATGGCACAATTGTATTTTCTAACAATAAGCAAAAATTCAAGATGGATTTTGACGGTATGGCTGCACTCGGATTAAGTGCGGTAGAAATTTCTGCCAAAACTTTACCACTGGATTTTGAACGCAATAAACACATTCACAATTGTTGGTTAGTCACATTGACAAAATAAAGCCATTAAATATTGGCGTAGTACTGTATGGACTTGCCTTGCTTTATTTCAAACTTACATAGCAAAAAATCAAGCAATAATAAAAGACCTTTTCAATCGAAAAGGTCTTTTGTTTCTCTATCACAATGAATTTAAATATGCCATACAGCGAAAAGCGTCAGTAATGAAAATAATCCGGCAAGTCCATAAAAAATAAATCCAGCTGCAGGAATATGTACTTTAAAATCGTGTAAACCTAGATGGACACGATGAATACCACACCACGCTGGGAAAATTAATAAGGCAAGAATAATTAATTTTCCGATCCAAGTTCCAGCAAATGCAATAATATTTTCTGGCGAAACTAACCCAAAAGGGAGTAAAAAGCCGAAAATCAGTACAAGAACGGGAAAGAATACCGCACTGATTGCGCCACCTGCACCAAATAATAGCCATACAGCAGGTTCATTAGAACGTTTTGGATTTTGTTTGTTCATATGCTCATTCCTATACTAAGATTAAGACAATAATACTCACCAATGCAGTGATCGCCCAGAAAATGCGAGAAAGTAATGTCGCATTGATACGCTCATTTTTTACAATGATATTTACCATCTGAGGAGCCATATTAAAAAATGTAAAGCTATTTAATAACACGGCACCAAGCGTGATGATGTTCAATATCACAACGACGGGATTTTGTAAAAAATGAATAAAGTTGGTTGCAAAAGTTCCATTTCCTAAAGAGATTAACCCATAGAATAGTTCTAAACAAAACCAAAGAGTAGGAACTGCAGTGCTTTCGCGTAATACATAAAATTTGTAAAAATCTAACTTTTTCCACCAAGTTGGCGTGATTTCACGCACATATTTTTTGCGTTTGCTTGCGGTTGCTGTCATTTTACTCCTCCTTAGTTTTGTGGTTTTAACATTGCCAAAACATAATCTTTTGCACTTTCGATTTTGCCTTGGTTAACAGCGGAGGCTGGATTAACGTGTTTTGGACAAACTTCTGAGCAGTAACCCACGAATGTGCAGCTCCATACCCCATTATCCCCATTCAGAATTTTCATCCGTTCTGCTTTGCCGTGATCACGGTTATCAAGGTTATAACGATGAGCAAGTGTAATCGCAGCTGGACCTACAAATTCAGGATTTAAGCCAAATTGTGGGCAAGCTGCATAACATAGCCCGCAATTAATACACATTGAGAACTGGCGATATTTCTCTAATTGTGCGGGTGTTTGTTTGGTTCGACTTTTTGCCAATTCAGCAGATGGATGCGGATTACCATCTAGTGGTGGCGCTTCATTACCAATAATATAAGGTTTAATACTTTCTAGACTTTCAATAAAGTGGCTTAGATCAACAACAAGATCCCGTTCAATTGGGAAATTAGCCAACGGTTCAATACGCATATGTCCACTGTAATCACGCAAAAATGTTTTACAGGCAAGTTTAGGTTTATTATTGACCATCATTCCGCAAGAACCACAAATTGCCATACGGCAAGACCAACGATAAGACAGTTCAGGCTCAAGTTTGTCTTTAATATAGCCAAGCGCATCAAGCAATGAAGTTTGGCTATCATAAGGCACTTGATAGGTTCTTAAATAAGGTTCTTTATCTTGCTCTGGGTTATAACGCAGAACTTCAACATTCATAATCGCTTGATTAGCCATTTGCTTGCTCCTTAGCTTTTGCAGCTGCTTCTTGAGCTTCTGCTTCCGCACCATAAACACGTTTTGCAGGTTGAGATTTTGTGATTTTTACTGGGCTATATTCAATGCGAGGCGCACCTTCTGCATTATAGAAAGCTAAGGTGTGTTTTAAATAATTCACATCATCACGTTCTGTATAGTCTAAACGTTGGTGAGCACCACGAGATTCTTTACGTTCAATCGCCGAATTAGCGATAGATTGTGCAACATCTAAAATATAGCCAAGTTCAACAGTATAAAGCACATTGGTGTTGAAGACACTTGAGCGATCGGCAATACGAATCCGTTTATAACGTTCTTTTAGCTCGGCAATTTTATCAACTGTTTGTTGCATACTTTCTTGAGTACGATAAATACCGCAACCTTCTTCCATTGAATCGCCCATCTCATCACGAATTTGTGACCAAGATTCTGTACCTTCTTGGTTATAAAGATCTTCTAAACGTTGTACCACATCTTGTGCTTGTGCATTGACTGCATTTTGGTTTGCAGGGCTTGCTTCACTTGCGCGTTGAGCGGCATATTCCCCTGCAACACGTCCTAGCACAACAAGTTCCGCTAATGAATTTGAACCTAAACGGTTCGCCCCATGCAAACCTGAAGAAGCACATTCACCCACAGCAAATAACCCTTTAATGCGAGTTTCACTGTTGAAATCCACTTCAATCCCACCCATTGTATAATGCACAACAGGACGCACGGGAATAGGTGCTTTAGCAGGATCAACGCCTTCATAAGCATTAGCGAGTTCACAAATAAATGGTAAACGTTCGTGCAAATATTTTTCACCTAAATGGCGTAAATCAAGGTGAACCACATCTACCCCTTTTTCCGTTTTTAAGGTATTGCCTTTACGCCATTCTTGCCAGAATGCTTGCGACACTTTATCACGCGGACCTAATTCCATATATTTATTTTCAGGTTTACCAATTGGCGTTTCAGGGCCTAAACCATAATCTTGCAAATAGCGATAGCCATCTTTATTGACTAAAATGCCCCCTTCACCACGGCATCCCTCAGTCATCAGAATTCCCGTATTTGGTAAACCTGTTGGGTGATATTGCACAAACTCCATATCACGCAATGGCACACCGTGACGATATGCCATTGATAATCCATCACCCGTTACAATACCGCCATTTGTATTAAAGCGGAACGCACGGCAACCACCACCAGTGGCGATAATCACAGCATTTGCATTGATTTGTACCAATGTGCCTTCCATCATATTCATTGCCACCATACCACGCGCGTGACCATCATCAACCAGAATATCTAACACAAAATGTTCGTCAAAGCGTTGAATTTGTGGGAATTGCATTGAAGTTTGGAAGAGGGTATGTAACAAGTGGAAGCCTGTTTTGTCGGCAGCAAACCAAGTACGTTCAATTTTCATTCCACCGAAACGGCGCACATTCACATCACCATCTTGTTTACGACTCCAAGGACAGCCCCAGCGTTCTAACTGCGTCATCTCAACAGGGGAATGTTCTACAAAGTATTCCACCACATCTTGTTCACATAACCAATCGCCCCCTGCTACGGTATCGTGGAAATGTTTTTCATAAGAATCTTCTTCCTTGATCACGGCAGCCGCGCCGCCTTCGGCAGCGACAGTATGGCTACGCATAGGGTAAACTTTTGAAACTAAGGCAATTTTAAGGTTTGGATTTGCCTGTGCTGCTGCAATTGCTGCTCGTAAACCACCGCCACCAGCGCCAACAATTGCAATATCGACATTAACAGTTTGCACGATTTCCTCCAATATAAAGTAGATGAAATTTATTAGGGTAAGTTTATTTTGCCACGCTTTTATAAAATAAATCAGACTTTTTTATCAAAAAATGCGAGCAAAGCTTCAAAGTGTGATCTAACTCAAAAAAGTTAGAGAGAATCCTCTAGCTTAATGAGAATTTTTCTCTTTTAGAATGAATACATTGCGTAAAAATAACTCATCTTGTTGAAAAATTTCAGGTAAAATAACCGCACTTTTCTTACAAAGGAATTGACTGAGGCACTTTATGACTGAAAATGAACAATGGCGACCAACAGCCAGTATTCAAAATTTATTAGCTCGCGCCAAAATTATGGCTGAAATTCGTCGCTTTTTTACTGACAGAGGATTGCTAGAAGTCGAAACACCAATTTTAAGTGAATTCGGCGTAACGGATGTGCATCTTGCCACCTTTAGCACAGAATTCACCTCACCGTTTAAACATCAATCAAAAACCTTATGGCTCTCAACTAGCCCAGAATACCCAATGAAACGCCTACTGGCTGCGGGAAGTGGGGCGATTTTTCAGCTTTGTAAAGTGTTCCGCAATGAAGAAGCTGGCACAAAACATAACCCAGAGTTCACGATGTTGGAATGGTATCGTCCGCATTTTGATATGTACCGTCTTATCAATGAAGTGGATGATTTATTACAGCAAATTTTAGATTGCGCTCCCGCAGAAAGTATGACATATCAATTTGCCTTTCAAGAATATGTCGGGCTAGATCCGCTTTCTGCCTCTCGTGAAGAATTAATTGCCAAAGCGAAAGAATATCATCTGGAACAAGCAGAAAATGAAGAGAGAGATACCTTACTACAATTTTTATTCAGCGCTGTGGTTGAACCAAATATTGGACAAGAACGCCCCGTTGCCATTTATCATTTCCCCGCAACACAAGCAGCATTAGCACAAATTAGCTCAGAAGATCACCGTGTGGCAGAGCGTTTTGAGTTCTACTATAAAGGCATTGAATTGGCTAACGGCTTTAATGAACTTACTGATGCAAACGAACAACGCCATCGCTTTGAACAAGATAACCGCCAACGTGAACAATTAGGTTTACCAATCCGCCAACTTGATGAGCGTTTTCTCGCTGCACTTCAAGCTGGTGTGCCAAATTGTGCTGGCGTAGCCCTAGGTGTAGATCGTTTAATTATGATTGCACTTGGTGCAAAAAATATCAGTGAAGTGGTTGCATTTAGTATAGAAAATGCTTAATTAAGAAAAATCATAAAAAATGACCACACTTTGGTTTGAAGATCAAAGTGCGGTCATTTTTATTGACGTTTTTCAAAGTAAAAAGAAAGCAACTCAGTACTTGGGGGAGTGGCGAAGAATGTCGCAAAACATAGTGCATTGTGTTTCTGAATTAGATGATAAATTGTGATCTGTTGCACATTATTAAATAAAATACCTGTTTATTTTATTTTTTATGAAATGTTGTTTTATAAAGATAATTGGAGTAGTTTTAATTGGTTGTTTATCAATATGTTAGGTTTCTATATGCAGAGAAGAAAACGGATTTCGGTTAATAAAAGTGAGGCGGAGATCACATTTTTTCATTTGGTATATTTTTCTTATTTGTTTTAACTATATGTTTTTATTTCATATTTTTCATTTGTTTAAAAGTTCCCTGTTTTTGACAGAAAAAAATAACCTACCTATATTATTTCCAACCGAAATTATTTTTGGTTAATTAATATCGGATTGATAGAAATTGGGGTTTTATTCTGTCGGGTATAAAAGACCTTAAACAAAGGAAGTTCATTATGAAAAAGACACTTATCGCATTAGCTGTAACAGCAATGGTTTCAGCCACCGCAAATGCCACTGTAATCTATGAAAAAGAAGGAACAAAAATTGATTTAGATGGTCGTATGCACTTTGAATTGCGTAATGATTCAGAGCGACGCAATGATTTACGTGATATTGGTTCACGTGTGCGTGTAAGAGCATATCAAGATGTCGGGGCGGGTTTTCAAGTATTTGGTGGCGCAGAGCTTCGTTTTTCTAGCGGTAGTGGGGCAGCGGATGCCATTGGAAATAATTTAAGAACACATCGTTTATTTGTTGGTGTGAAACAAAATGATGTGGGTACTTTAACCTTTGGTCGTCAATTAAACTTAGGTGATAACATCCCTAAAGCAAATTATACTTATGATGGTGGCGGTAATATTTTCTTCGATGGGCATAAAAAAGCTGCAACATTTATGTCTAACAAATTTGCTGGTTTCCGTTTTGCCGCAGATTATTACTTTGGACAAGCGAATAAAGCGAACCAAACTTCAAGCGGTACAACTGGCTGGGATGAAGGTCAAGGCTATGGTGTAGGTGTATTCTATGATAATAGCTTTGGTGATTTTGATGTTCGTTTTGGTTCGGGTTATTCTGCGGTAACTCAATCTGAGGACAATACCAAAGCCAAAGAATTCAAACTTAAACGTGGTGGTGTTGGTTTTGATCTTACCTATAACAAACTTGTTACACTAGGCTTTGACTGGGCATTTGGTAAAGTGTCTAAAACAGGTGTTGAAAGTGGTAATATTGGTTTCCAAAAAGTCGCAGGTTATAAAGCAACGTTGCATAAAAATAACCGTTTCTTAGTGGGCTTAAAAGTAATGGCAACGCCACAAAATGCTGTTTATGGAGAATACTATTTTGCAACAGGTAAAAAAGCAGACCCAGCAGCGAAAGCGTTAAAAATGCGCGGTTGGATGTTAGGTGTAGATCATCGCTTTAATAAAAACCTTGTTGTGTATCTTGAGGGTGGTAAAGGTAAAGTTACACAAGATGGTAAAGTGTTGAACACAAAAGGAAAAGCAAACCATCGTGTAGCATTGGGTGCGCGTTTCTTATTCTAATATTAATAGTTTGATTTAAATCCGTACGATAAATAATGGGCCACCCTTAAATTAGTGTATTGTCTAAATTTAGGTGGCCTATTTGTTTTCGGCAAAAGCTTAATTCACGACCTGCCCAATAATACTCCGAGTTTCTTCTTTCACTTCGGTGAGTATCACTTGTATTTTGTCGCCGATTTTATAAGCTTTTTCACCTTTGATATAAAGGGCGATTTCGTCAGGGTTGACTTGTATTTCTTCCTTATTATTGTGAATGGTGGAAGCGGGGATAAACATTGACGCGCCATTTTCTAACAATAACACACGCAATCCGCTACGCATTACATCTTGAATTTCAGCGTCAAATTGCGGTTTGCTTTCTACTTTGTCGGCTAAATAACGGCAGTATAGCCAATCCGCAATATCACGCTCGATCAAACGATTTTGCCGGCGTGCCTCTTGTAAGCGTTGTAGTACTGCGTCGCTCGGTTTTTGATATTGCTGCGTTGTTAAGCTTGCTTTGATGAGGCGATGATTCACCATATCACAGTATTTACGAATTGGAGATGTCCAAGTCGCATAACCTTCTAGCCCTAAACCAAAGTGCGGTGCTAATTCTGCTTTAAATTCCGCAAAGGTGAGGTAGCGGCGTAAGCGTAGCTCTAGATAATCTCCCTCAATCGGTTCAATATCGTGTCGCATACGACAATAGCCCTCAAGTGTTGCGAGGTTTTCAGTGGAATAACGTGTTTTTAGTTCGGCTTCACTCTCTTCATTTGCTAACTGAGAAAGGAGAAACTGTTGTGCGGAAGTTAGGTTTTTGCTATCAAAGCCTGAATGGGTATTAAAAATACCACATTGTGCTGTTTCATTAAGATAATGCGCCGCACAGATATTAGCGAGGATCATTGCTTCTTCGACAATTTGATTGGCAATACGGCGATATTCGGCAACGATTGCCTCAACTTTTCCATTTTCAGCCAATTTAAAGCTGTAATCAGGCTTTTCTTTAAATAGCAAAGCATTGGTTTTACGCCATTGGATTCGTGCTAAGGTAAATTGATGAAGCAGATCGATTTGATTTTTGGTGGCTTCGTCATTTGGTTGCCAAGCATTGTCTTGCTGTTCTAAGTAATCCGACACATTATTATAGGCTAATTTCGCTTTTGACTGGATCTGAGCGGATTGGAAAAGAGGTTTGCTACGGAGATTGCCTTGTAAATCAATTTCAATATGACAAACTAATGCAGGACGCACTTCATTTTCCATCAGTGAACAGAGTTCATCTGAAAGCTCTCTCGGCAACATTGGAATGTTAAAACCCGGAAGGTAATTGGTGAAACAGCGTTGCTTGGCTTCTTGTTCAATGATTGAATTTTCATCAATATAAGCAGTAGGATCGGCAATGGCAACCACTAATTTCCAGCCGACTTGTTGCCCGTTTTCATCAAGCTGTTCAATATAAAGCGCATCATCCATATCTTGGGTGCTTTCGCTATCAATCGTAACAAAATGAAGTGCGGTCAAATCCTCACGTAGTTGTTTATCAAGCATTTCATAATGATCTTGTCCCTGAACAGGGTAGCGAGACTGTTGATGGCGCGCTAAGGTTACCCACCAAGGGGCAAATTCATCACGTTGTGAGCAAATAAATTGGGTGATTTGAGCAAATAAAAAACGGTCATCGCGTAATGGGTGGGTTTTCAATTCAGCCACCACCCAATCGCCTTCTTGTAAGTCTTCGGTAACCGTTTTAACTTTATTGGCACCAATAGGTTGATTGATTTGTGGATGATCCACCAAGACTTGCAATTTTTTGTCTTTATTGAACCGCACTTTAGCGATAAAACGAGTGAGCATTGGCTCGATCAGTTCTTCTGGTTCGGCTTGTTCTTTATCGCCGACCGTTTCAATGCGTGCTTTGATTTTATCGCCGTGCATCACTTTTTTCATTGCCGCAGGAGGAATGAAGTAGCTTTTTTTGTCCGTTTCTAAAAAGCCAAATGCTTTGTCTGAACCGCGTACCATACCTTCAACGACAGGTTTGCTATCACGAATTTGTTGTTTTAATTGAGATAATAGGGGATTATTTTGAAACATATCATTTCTTCTTAATAAACGACAAAAGGCAGACGTTATAGGTCTGCCTTATTTTGTTCGAGGTTAAATTTATTCTGCACCTAATTCGCTCATTGCAGTAATGCTAAAGCCTGCATCAACGTGCAATACTTCGCCAGTTACTCCAGAAGCTAAATCAGAGCATAAGAAAGCGGCGGAATTACCTACATCTTCGATGGTTACTGTACGACGTAATGGCGCAGTGTTTTCAAAGGTTGCCAACATTTTCTTGAAGTTTTTAATGCCGGATGCCGCTAATGTGCGAATTGGGCCGGCGGAAATCGCATTGACACGGATGCCGTCTTTACCTAGATCGGCTGCCATAACGCGGGTACTTGCTTCAAGAGAGGCTTTTGCTAAGCACATCACATTGTAGTTTGGAATAGCGCGTTCAGCGCCTAAGTAGGTGAGGGTAACTAAGCCTGAATTTGGGTTAAGCATAGGGCGTGCTGCTTGTGCCATTGCGACAAAACTGTATGCGCTGATATCGTGTGCAATGCGAAAGCCTTCACGTGTCGCCGCATTAACATAATCACCATCTAATTGATCGCCTGGAGCAAATGCGATTGCGTGGACAAAACCATCAAATTTTTCCCAGTGTTTACTTAATTCAGTAAAACAGTTGGTGATATTTTCATCGCTGGCAACATCAAGAGGAAGAATAATGTCTGAACCAAATTCTTTGGCAAATTCTTCCACGCGAGGTTTTAATTTGTCATTCAAATAAGTGAATGCAAGCTCTGCACCTTCACGTTTCATTGCTGAAGCAATACCATAAGCGATAGAACGATTGCTCGCCAAACCTGTAATTAAAATACGTTTACCTGTTAAGAAACCCATTTTTTATTCCTTTTTATGAACCTAATGAATTAGGTATTGTGAAAAATTGTGCTTAGTATAAGGGAAAAGTTGCGCTTATACAAAGCTGACCTGAATTTTAGCAAAATTTACACCGCACTTTGCTTTTTTACTGGCGTTGATTTAGCGTTAATGTTGCCTTACTGAATACAGTTCCCTTGATATTAACTACGCTGGATTGTAAATATCTTTGAACGCCACATCAACATCGTAGTTTTTCGCCAGCCATTCTCCTAAGGCTTTGACACCATAACGCTCAGTGCAATGATGCCCAGCTGCGAAGAAATTAATCCCTTGTTCTCGCGCTGAATGGATTGTTTGCTCCGAAACTTCACCCGTAATAAACGCATCAATGCCTTGTTGAGCAGCAAGATCAATATAGCCTTGACCGCCCCCCGTACAAATGCCCACCGTGTGAATGAAGTGCGGTGCATTTTCCAAACAAAAAAGTGGTTTGCGTTGTAATTGCTGTTCAATGCGTTGTGCCAATTCTTCACCACTGATTGGTGTTTTTAACGTCCCGTAAACGGGAATACTGAATCTTCCTTGTTCCAATGGTTGGAGATCCTCAATACCAAGCAAGGCGGCAAGTTGCGCGTTATTGCCAAGTTCAGGGTGAACATCAAGGGGTAAATGATAGGCATAAAGATTAATATCATTTTGCAATAATGCCTTGATTCGCTTACCTTTCATTCCTCGAATACAAGGATTTTCGCTTTTCCAAAAATAGCCGTGATGAACCAAAATGGCATCGGCATTTTGTTTAATCGCATAATCAATTAACGCTTGGCTTGCTGTTACGCCAGTGATGATCTTTTTAACTTCATCTTTACCTTGTATTTGTAAACCATTCGGTGCATAGTCGGTGATACTAGTAGAATCTAGTTTTTGATTGATTAATTGTTCTAATGTTAAATTGTTCATTATTTATTATTCACTATGAAAAAGAAAAGACAGCCTTAAGCTATCTTTCCTTTATTAATTTATCTTTACCCTTTATGTTTCATTGCGGGGAAGAGAATTACATCACGGATTGATGGTGCATTGGCGAAGAGCATTGCTAAACGGTCAATGCCAAGACCCTCTCCAGCCGTTGGTGGCAAGCCGTGTTCAAGTGCGGTAACAAAATCGTCATCTTTAAACATCGCTTCGTCATCACCAGCTTCTTTTGCGGCAACCTGTGCATCAAAGCGTTCAGCTTGATCTTCGGCATCATTTAATTCTGAGAAACCGTTACCAATTTCACGTCCACCAATAAATAATTCAAAACGATCGGTAACCTCTGGGTTTTCATCATTACGGCGTGCTAATGGTGAAATTTCCGCTGGATGAGCCATTAAGAAAGTCGGTTGAATTAAGTGATGTTCTGCCACTTCTTCAAAAATTGCGTTTACGATAGAACCTAAGCCCCAAGATTTTTGTACTTCAATGCCAAGTTTGGTTGCCAATACCTTAGCGCGATCGAAATCATAAAGATCTTCTTTCTCAATGCCTTTATCCGCACCGTATTTTAAAATTGCTTCGTGCATAGTGATACGCTCGAATGGCTTACCGAAATCAAATTCATAGTCGCCATAAGGAACAATTGTGGTGCCGAGAATGTCTAGGGCGAGTTTGCGTAATAATTCTTCGGTGTTATCCATTAAATCGTGGTAATCCGCATAGGCTTGATAATATTCGATCATCGTAAATTCTGGATTATGACGTACAGAAACCCCTTCATTACGGAAGTTACGATTTAATTCAAATACACGTTCAAACCCACCTACAACAAGGCGTTTTAAATAAAGCTCTGGGGCAATACGTAGATACATATCAATATCTAATGCATTGTGATGGGTAACAAATGGACGGGCAGCTGCACCACCGGGGATCACTTGTAGCATAGGCGTTTCTACTTCAATAAAGCCTTTACTGATGAAATACTCACGCATTCCAGCAATCACTTTTGAGCGAATAATAAAAGTGCGGCGTGATTCTTCATTAGAAATGAGATCTAAGTAGCGTTGGCGATAACGCATTTCTTGATCGGCTAAACCGTGGAATTTATCGGGTAATGGGCGTAGTGCTTTGGTTAAAAGTTGTACTTCTGAGGCGCGAACGGTCAGTTCATTGGTTTTGGTTTTAAATAATGTGCCTTTAACCCCAACAATATCGCCTAAATCCCAGTTACCGACATCATCAGCATAGACGCCTTCTGGCAAATTATCACGAGCGATATAAAGTTGAATGCGTCCGCTCATATCTTGCAAGGTAACAAAGGTCGCTTTACCCATAATGCGGCGTGTCATAATGCGCCCTGCCACTTTCACTTCCACATTTTGAGCTTTTAGTGCTTCGCCTTCTACTTCATCATATTGTTGATGCAAATCCTGTGCGAGCGTATCACGGCGGAAGGTATTGGGAAACGCATTGCCTTTTTTACGCAATGCGGCCAATTTTTCACGGCGAACTCGCATTTCACCATTTAAATCTAATTCTTGAGTTTGTTCTGTCATTTTGTTTTACCTTTAAATTTTATTGTTATCTACACAACCCTTTATGAGGCAAGGTTAAAATCGTTTAGTCAATCTATGGTTTGTGAATAATCAGATGTTTCTTTCTTTTTTATAAGAAAAACCTGAGCATTGGTGATGTCAGAAAAGATCTTGATTTTTTATCTAACGATTACAAACCAGCTTTTAAGCTTGCCTCAATAAATTTATCTAAATCACCATCTAACACGGCTTGCGTGTTGCGGTTTTCAACCCCTGTACGTAAATCTTTAATTCGTGCATCATCAAGCACATAAGAACGAATTTGGCTGCCCCAACCAATGTCGGATTTATTATCCTCCATAGCCTGTTTTTCGGCATTTTGTTTTTGCAATTCAAGTTCGTACAATTTGGCTTTAAGCTGTTTCATTGCTTGATCTTTATTCTTATGTTGTGAACGATCATTTTGACATTGCACCACAATCCCACTTGGAATATGGGTAATTCGCACCGCACTTTCGGTTTTATTAACGTGCTGTCCGCCCGCACCTGAGGCTCGGTACACATCAATGCGTAAATCCGCAGGATTGATTTCAATATCAATATCGTCATTAATTTCAGGGTACACAAAAGCGGCGCTGAAAGAGGTGTGACGGCGATTGTTGGAGTCAAAAGGGCTTTTACGCACTAAGCGGTGGATCCCTGTTTCGGTGCGTAGCCAACCAAATGCGTATTCGCCAGAAATGCGAATAGTGGCCGATTTTATACCTGCGACATCGCCGTCTGAAACTTCCATTAATTCCGTTTTAAAGCCTTTGCTTTCCGCCCAACGCAAGTACATTCGCAATAGCATTTCTGTCCAGTCTTGCGCTTCTGTACCGCCTGAGCCTGCTTGCAGATCCACATAGCAATCTGCCGCATCATTTGCACCGCTAAACATACGGCGAAACTCAAGTGCGGCTAATTTTTGTTCTAATTCATCTAATTCTGCAACGGCTTCGTTGAAGGTGTCTTCATCTTCAGCTTCAATGGCAAGTTCTAACAAGCCCTCTACATCTTCCAAGCCTTGTGTTAAATGTTTAATGGTATCAACCACCGCCTCTAAGCTCGCACGTTCTTTGCCTAGCGCTTGGGCTTTTTCTGGCTCATTCCATACATCGGGCTGTTCTAGCTCCGCATTGACTTCTTCTAAACGTTCGATTTTGCTATCAACGTCAAAGATACCCCCTAAGGGTTGCCGTACGTTCAGCAAGATCGGCAATTTTATTTTTGATTGGGTTAATTTCAAACATAAATTCAGTTCTATCTAATTTTGCATATAAGAGCCGAATTATATGCTATTTTAGCCCAATTTGGTAGGTCAATTATGTTGAAAGCCTTTTCCTATTAGCTTGTTAATGGGGCTTGTGATAAAATCTGCCGTTCGCAAGGAATGAATATCAGGAAACAAAAAATGAAGAAAATAATTACCGCACTTTCGTTAGCGACTTTGTCTGCTTATGCGCTGGCTAACGATGCTCAAATTGAAAGCCAATTAAAAAAATTGGGGATTTCGCAAATGGAGATCAAATCTTCTCCGCTTTCAGGAATTAAAACAGTCATCAGTAATGAAGGCATTTTTTATACCTCTGAAGATGGCAAATATGTGCTACAAGGGCAACTATACCAACTCACTGATAAAGGTCCAGTAGATTTAACAGGAAAATTTTTACTTGATAAATTAAACAGTTATAAAGATGAAATGATTGTTTATCCAGCAAAAAATGAAAAATATGCGGTAACTGTATTTATGGATATCACTTGCCATTATTGTCATTTATTGCATCAGCAAATTCAGCAATATAATGATTTAGGCATTACCGTGCGTTACCTCGCGTTTCCTCGTGGTGGATTGAATAATAACACGGCAAAACAAATGGAAGCCATTTGGCAGGCGAAAGATCCTGTGTATGCCTTAAATGAAGCAGAAAAAGGCAATTTGCCGAAAACCTTGAAGAATGTGGATAGAGTAAAAAAACACTATGAGCTTGGTGTACAATTTGGTGTGCGCGGTACGCCTAGCATTGTTACGCCGACAGGCGAGCTGATTGGGGGCTATTTACCACCAAAAGAATTATTAAACGCGTTGCAAGAAGAGTAAGCGCGGTAAAATTTTTTGTTGGGGGCTATGTATTCCCCCAAAATAGCAAGAGTGAAATCCATTAATTTGATATGAACAAAACAATCCAACGCCGTCCTATTAGCTCAGAACAGCCTATTAGCGATCATCCTTTGCTTGATCGCCTTTATCGTGCGCGTCAAATAAAAAATTCGCAACAATTAGACCGCACTTTAAATTCAATGCTTTCTCCCCATAGGTTATTTGGTATGCAACACGCGGTAGATGTGTTGGCACAGGCACGTGAAGCGCAAAAAAAGGTGGTCATCGTTGGGGATTTTGATGCGGATGGTGCAACCAGTACAGCATTAACCGTTGTGGCGTTACATCAGCTTGGCTTTCAGCAAGTAGATTATCTTGTGCCGAACCGTTTTGAACAAGGTTATGGCTTAAGTGTTGAGGTAGCGAAATTAGCCTTGGAAAAACAGGTAGAGGTGCTTATCACCGTAGATAATGGCATTTCTTCCTTTGAAGGCGTTGCCTTTTTAAAAGCACAGGGTGTACAAGTGGTGGTAACCGATCACCATTTACCTAGCGAAACCTTGCCGGAAGCTGATGCCATTGTAAATCCCAATCTATCACAATGCGATTTCCCGTCTAAATCTTTAGCAGGCGTTGGGGTTGCTTTTTATGTGATGTTGGCGTTGCGTGCTAAGTTACGTGAACAAGGCAGATTTGATAACAAAAGCCAACCCAATTTTACTGAGTTGCTTGATTTGGTGGCACTTGGCACCATTGCCGATGTGGTGCCATTAGATCAAAATAATCGTATTCTCGCTTATCAAGGCTTGCAACGTATTCGTGCAGGACGTTGTCGCTACGGTATCCAAGCCTTAGCAGAAGTGGCTAATCGTGATATGAGCCGATTTAGTGCATCAGATTTAGGCTTTGCTATCGCGCCTCGTTTAAATGCAGCGGGTCGGTTAGATAATATGTCAGTCGGGGTCGAATTACTTTTAGCACAAGATATGCCTTCTGCACGGGCATTGGCATTAGAGTTAGACGGACTTAACCAAACACGTAAAGAAATTGAACAAGGAATGAAATTAGAGGCGCTAGAAATTTGCCGAAAATTGACCGCACTTACTCCGCCATTGCCAACAGGTATCGTACTTTATCAAGCAGATTGGCATCAAGGTGTGCTGGGCATTTTAGCGTCAAGACTAAAAGATCAGTTTCATCGCCCCGTGATTGCTTTTGCCCAAGATCAGGAAGGCATTCTTAAAGGCTCAGCGCGTTCTATTGAAGGATTGCATATTCGCGATTTATTGGAACGCTTACATTCTCGCCATCCAGATATGATTATCAAATTTGGCGGACACGCAATGGCAGCAGGGCTGAGCATTCAAGAAGAAAAATTTAGTGATTTCCAACGACTATTTAATGAAGTTGTAACGGAATGTTTAGATGAGAAAGATCTGCAAGGTGTCGTGTGGACGGACGGCGAACTTGAGCCACAATTTATGAATTTAGATACGGCAGAGCTACTCAAGCAATCAGGGCCTTGGGGGCAAGCTTTCCCTGAGCCTGTCTTTGATGGTGAATTTAACCTCTTACAACAGCGTTTAGTGGGCGAAAAGCATTTAAAAATGATGGTTGAGCCAATCAATGGTGGGGCTTTATTCGATGCCATTGCATTTAACGTGGATACCCGTTATTACCCTGATCTTTCATTAAAAAAAGTGAAACTTGCCTATAAATTAGATGTTAATGAATACCGTGGGCAGCGTAATATTCAGCTCTTGGTGGATTATATTGAGCCATTGGCAGATTGATGGTGTATAAAATGTGGCGGCTACTTTTTTTCTTTATGATGCTTGGTGTGAGCCAAATAAGTTGGGCTGAACCCCTTGAACAGCCTAAGTTACATATCAGCCAATTTGAAGAAGGGCGTGATTATTTTTCTTATCAGGAACCATTAATGATTCCTGCTCGTGCTGATCATAAGATTTTAATTCAATTTTTCTTTGATTATGATTGCCGTGTTTGTTCTGTGGCGCAGGATATTCTTAATTTATATAGCCAAATCAATCGTGATCATATTGTACTCACGGAGATTCCCGTTGCTACAACAAAAGCGAACTTAACGGCAAATATTTTTTACACCTTACAGCAAATGAATGCAGAGAATGTTTCTGATTTATTGTTGTTTGAAAGTTCTGAAAAAAAACGTTATACCGAATTAGCTCATTTTCCTACTTTCTTAAAATGGCTTGCACAACAACATATTGATACAGAAGAATTTACTAAATTGTATCATTCGGTTAATGTCCGTTTACAAGTAAAAGATGCCATTCAACTGACGGAAGAATATGGGGTATTTACTTATCCTTATGCCATCATTAATGGCCGTTATGTGCTGACCGCAAGCACCCTTTATAACGATGATTATAGCTTTGCCGTGTTAGATTTTTTAATTAACAAATTATTACAAGAGAAACAATGATGAAAATTGGAATTGTCGGTGCAATGGCACAAGAAGTGGCGTATTTATCTGCCCTAATGGAAAACCAAATGACAACGCAAATTGGTGGCGCAACCATTTATCAAGGTACAATTAATGGCAAAAACATTGCCTTATTGCAATCAGGTATAGGAAAAGTGGCAGCTGCAATGGGAACCACTGCGCTGTTGCAACTTGCTAATCCCGATGTGATTATCAACACAGGCTCGGCAGGTGGGGTTGCAACGGGATTAAAGGTAGGCGATGTGGTGATTTCTACCCAAACAGCTCACCACGATGTGGACGTTACCGCATTCGGCTATGTCAAAGGTCAGCTACCCAATTGCCCAGCACGTTTTAATTCTGATGAAAATCTCACCGCACTTGCGGAAAAAGTGGCACTTGCGCAAGGGCAAAAAGTGCATAAAGGCTTAATTTGTTCAGGTGATAGTTTTATCCACGGCGGAGAGCCTCTCGCACAAATTAAACAACATTTTGCTGATGTAACAGCGGTAGAAATGGAAGCTGCCGCCATTGCCCAAGTATGCCACGCTTTCAACGTCCCTTTTGTGGTGGTTCGTGCAATTTCTGATGGTGGCGATGGGGAAGCGAGTATGTCCTTTGAAGAATTCCTTCCTCTCGCCGCCAAGCAATCTTCCGCAATGGTTGTGGCGATGATTGATGAGTTGTCATCATTGAAGCCATAACAGAAAGACGTAACAGTAATAAGCCTTAGTATTTTTATATGCGAAGGCTTTTTTAATTCTGTGCTTTTAAAAATGGCAAGAGTAATAAGGCAATAAGAAAGGCGCAGCAGGAAATCACCACAAAAAAACCGTTCCAATGAAAATGTTGCATAATAATGGCTAAAGGATAGCCTGATAATGCCGCCCCTAAATAAGCAAATAAACCGATAAACCCCGTAGCGGTGCCAGCCAGTTTCTTATGGGAACATTCCGCCGCAGCCATTCCAATCAGCATTTGTGGACCAAATACAAAAAATCCGATAGAAAAAAACACCGCACTTTGCAAAATAAACTTTTCTTGCACCATTAACCACAATGCTAAAATAGAAAAGAAAATACCAATCGCAAATAACAGTGCCATAGGACCACGATTGCTAGAAAATAATTTATCAGATCCCCAACCAGCAACTAACGAACCCAAAATACCGCCAATTTCAAATAGCGAAATAACACTGTTGGCAGACACCAAATCATAATGATATTTTTCAGTTAAATAAATATTTCCCCAGTCGTTAATGGCTGTTCTGACAATATAGACGAGGGTATAACTGAGTGCCAAAAGCCAAATATATTTATTTAACAAAACGTAGCGATATAATATTTGTTGCCAGCAAAGATCTTTTCCTTCTTGCTCTTGAATTAATTCTAATTGATCCTTTCGCCATTGCCCAATGCTCGGTAATCCAAGAGATTCAGGGCTACCTCGTAACCGCAGGGCAAGGAATAGGGCAATAAAAAGCGTGATGATCCCAGCAATAATGAATCCATAACGCCAACTATAATGCAAAGTAACATAGCCAATAATTAAAGGGATTAATGCGCCACCCACATTGTGTGCAGTGTTCCATACCGACCACCAAGCGCCCCGTTCTGTACGAGAATACCAAGTGGTGAGCAATTTAGAACAAGCAGGCCACCCCCAGCCTTGAAACCACGCATTGAGAATCCATAAGCTCATAAAAACGAAGAGTGAACTTGATAATCCAAAAAAGATATTTATAACCCCACTAAAAAAGAGACCAATTGCCATAAAATAGCGTGGATTAGTGCGATCAGAAAACATACCAGATAAAAATTTAGAAATGCCATAAGTAATATAAAAGGCGGTGGTCATCATTCCAATATCATTTTTATCAATGCCTAAATCAGAAATCAATGCAGGAACAGCATAGTTAAAACTTTTTCGAGTAAAATAAAAACCGGCATAGCCAATATACATCACAAACATTAAATGAATGCGCCAATATTGGTAACGTTGGTTGATTTGTTGCGGTGTTTCTTTATTCATTAGTTAATCCAAGGTAATTCTACAAAAATACTTGTGCCACTTTGCTGGTGTTTTGTCCATTTTACAGAATGAATCTCAAATTTTCCGCCTAACATTGCAACACGTTCTTTCATTCCTTTTATACCTAATCCACTGTGGTTGATTTTAGATAAATCAAAACCAATGCCGTTGTCTTGAATATGTAATGTGATTTTTTCATCAATGTTCACATTAATAGTGATTTTTGTTGCACCCGCATATTTTTTTATATTATTTAATGCTTCTTGGCATAAACGATATAACGTAATTTCAAGTAAATGAGAAAGCACGCGATTTTTCGGATTATGACAATGCAAATAAATATGTGTATTTTGGCTTGCAAAATCTAATTCAATAAAAAGATTTTGTAAGGCTTCTTGTAAGTTGAGGTCATCTAAAATACGTGGACGGATTTTATTAATAAGCCCTTTAATACTATCGTAAATATTTAAGGATAATTGCTCAATAATCTGTGAGAGTTTTTCGTATTCTGGTGTTTTTCCTATCCGTTTTAAAATACTGGCTTGTGTTCTAATAGCCGTGATATTTTGTCCAATTTCATCGTGTAATTCTCGTGAGATTTCCTTCCTAATTTCTTCTTCACGATGAATTAATTGCTGGGTTAAATATTGGTTTCTCAGCAATTCTTGGCTTAAATGCTGATTTAAATCTCGTTGATGTTGAATGCCTAAGCCAAGGAAAATGCCTGTAATAGTTTGGGCAGAAAGGGTGAGCAATAAATCCGTTAATTCTACGTTAGAAAAATGGTGAGTTGTACTAATCAGTGCCAAACTATTTAATAAGATCCCTAGCAAAGCGCCTTGCCAGCCATAACGAAAAGCCAGCAAAATAATGGGGATGGCTAAGAAAAAGAGTGAAAAACGATTAAAAGATTCAGGTAAATCAGTCTGGATATAAATATTTAAGAGGAATAATAACAAATAAATAATAATAGGTTTCGATCTTAAACTGATGGGTTTTCGGATAAGGCTTGAGGTTAAAGGTAACCATTTTATTTCAAAAAGAAAATAATAAATTAAATAACAAATTGGAATAATTAGCACCGCACTTGAGAAACTGACAAGAAAGGTGAAATAAAAATGTGCTGTACTCATAAAGTAGAGTGCGTTGATTAGGCTGAGTAATGTAATTAATAAACCTTGTAATAATAAACAGCGTAATTGACTTCCAAAATAGTATTTCTTAAATATAAACAAGATAGGTATATTCAATAACCCTAGTAAGACAATAGAAACATAATTATTGGCAGGAAAAGCAATAGAGAGTAAGAGTAAAATGCTATATTCAGCAAGATAAATAGCAATCCAATATTTTAGTTGTGTGTGAATGAGAATACCAATGCGTAACGCAAAAGGAAAAAATAAAAAAGAGAGCAGTGGATCATCTAATAAATAATTAGAAATAATCCATAAGCAAAAATAGGCTGGGGCAACAAAAAACCAGCTATATATAAAAGAGAAAAGGGTATTCATTTTATCCTTTACTACGGAATAAATTGGCTAATTCAACATTATTTTTAACATTTAATTTACTCATCGCATTGGCACGATGAACGTGAACTGTTTTTATACTCAGGGATAAATGGATCGCAATGTCTTTTACATTACGCCCCTCGGCAAGTAATTCACAGACTTGTTGTTCCCGTTTGGTCAAGTGTGCCAGAGGATGCTGAGTTGGCGTAGAGACCAGTTTCAAGGTTAATTCTGGCATTAAATATACCCCTCCAGCATAAACGGTGCGTACCGCTTGGATTAATTCGTCTGGGCTACAACGCTTGCTTAAATAGCCTTTTGCACCTAATTCAAGGGCTTTTTTAACAATAAATTCTGAATCATTGACGCTGAGCATAATGCAGTGAATGCCTTGTGGAATATCAGCTAATAATTCTAATCCGCTTTCATCAGGCATAGAAATATCCATAATGCACACATCAGGTTTGAGGCGTGGTAAATTTTGACGGGTTTCTTTTGCTGAACCAAATTCACCGACGATACGCATATCTGGTTCTAAAGAAAGCAATTGCGAGAAGCCTGAACGCACCACGAGATGATCATCAACTAACACGATATTAATCATTTTGTATCCTAGCCATAAGGTATTAAGCAAAGTGGGAGCATTGTACTCCAATAAAAAAATTATGCAGTGAAAATTACACTGCATAATTAATATTGTTGTGAAAAGAGAAAGTGCGGTGAAAAATTATGCTATTTTTTCAAGCGACGAATTTTCTTCTCTTCTGCAATTGCTACAAAAGCAAGCAATACCATACATACAATTGCAGAGGTATTTAACGCGGCAAAGGTTCCAGCCCAGCCGGTTAAACCAAAGATAGGGGTACCATCTGCGATCATACCCAAACCGAGTTTTGCAAAGCTATCGCCAATCAGATAAGCAAAGGTACCTTTAACTCCATCCGCAACCGCAATCGCTTTTTTCGGCACAAAGCCGACCGCTGCAACGCCGATCAATAATTGTGGTCCAAATACCAAGAAACCAAGTACGAATAATGAGATTAAGTACATATACTCGTTGGTTGCAAATTGATAAAACTCAAGGGTAAAGACAATTAAAATCAATGCAATACAAGCAGTTAATCCACGTCTTCCATTAGCTAAATCAGATAAATATCCCCATAAAAATGTGCCGACTAATGCCCCCACTTCAAATAGGGCAAAACCAGAAATGGCGGCATCTTTTGAGAACCCTAATTCTTGGTAGGCATAAACAGGCGACCATTGATCGATACCAATGCGTACGATGTAAAGGAAAATATTGGCAAAGCAAAGTAACCAAATCACCTTATTTTTTAAGATATAACGCACGAAAATTTGCCATTTAGTGAGCTGTTGCGCTTCGGCATCACGATCTTCTTCACTGATTTCTTCGCCAAATAATTCTTCTGCTGTACCTAGTCCATAAGCTTCAGGGGAATCTGAACCATAGCGTAACCCTACAAAGCCGACGATCAACGCAATCATAGAAGGGAAAATAAACATTCCGATAACGTGTCCGTCAAATAGCACATTCGCCCCAAATAATGCCACCCCAGCGGCAGCAGCGCCCCCTACGTTATGCGATAAATTCCAAAAACCAAGGAAAGAGCCACGTTTTTTACGCGGAGTCCATTTGGTAATGGTGGAATAACTTGAAGAGCCACCTGTACTTTGGAAGAAGCCACTGAGTGCATAAAATGCAACCATTAAAAATAATGCGACACTACCCCCGCCCATACTCGCACTAAAGCCGATCATACAAAGCGCAGAAAGAATGAGCATAAAAGGAACAAACTGTTTTGTATTTTTGCCGTCCGCATAATAAGAAACAAGGGTTTTCCCAATCCCGTATGCCACAGAAAAACCTAACCCAATCATACCGAGTTCAGTTTTAGTTAGTCCGTAGGTTTCGATCATATCATTTTGTGCAACGTTAAAATTCTTACGAATCAAATACATTGCCATATAGCCAATAAAGACAACCAAATAAGATTGCATAAAGGGTTTAAACCACATTTTGCGGCGTTCTTCCACGGGAAGATCGAGTACAGGTTTTCGTACCTGTTGTAAAAATTTGAACATAATTTCCTCAATATAAAGTAAAAAAGTGCGGTTAAATTTTAATAAGATTTTGCTTTTCTGCCTTGAGATGAGCGCTTAGATGAATTGGGAAAATTTCTTAGTTTTGCGCTGTTTTGAAGATTTTTGTGAGATAGATCACATTTTTGCTACGCCTTAAAAGAAGTGCGGAGAAATTAGCAAAAAAGAAGTTGTACTATGTGTATAACATTGTTGTGAAATGAGGCTTTTCTTTATTATTGAGGGCTTATTTCATATATTGCTACTACTAAAGTAACAGACGTAGTTAATTTCGTATTTTACCTTGCAAAAACGTTTGCTATTGGCTAGGCTTACAATTATTCCATTTAGCTTTTCTATATAAAAACTGATGTTTAGATTCTTTTATTTTACTTTTTTAGCGACTTATTGTTTTTTTCCTCTACTTTGCAGGGCTGTCACGGAACGTGTGGAAACACCTGAGGAAAAACAAATTAATGCAACGCAACAACAGCAACAAAATAACCTTAATTCCGCAATTCAGTCTCAACAAATTCAGCCGCCTCATATTCGTTTACAAAGCGACAGAATTGAAAAACAAGGTTTTCCACAGAGTGAAGCGCAATGTTTTCCTATCAAGCAAATTGTGCTAACTGATATTAACGCTAACGAAGAAAACCCTGAATTTATTCAACCAAGTCAATTTTCTTGGGCATTAAATGCGATTTATACAGAGGGGGATTTTTCCCTACCTGCTTGCATTGGCTCACAAGGGATTAATACACTTTTACGCCGTATTCAAAATCGCTTAATTGATTTTGGCTATATTACTACTCGAGTAGTTGTTGAGCCACAAGATTTGCGTTCTGAGATGTTAATTCTTACCCTCATACCGGGTAAAGTAGGACATATCCAGCTACAAGATCAAAGTGCAATTCCCTTTGCTACGAGAGGTACGCTTTGGTTTGCGATGCCAATAAAACAAGGGGATATTTTGAATGTGCGAGATATTGAACAGGGATTAGAAAACTTCAAACGTGTGCCAAGTGCTGATGCGAATATTGAATTACAAGCGACAGAAAATATCGGTGAATCGGATATTATCATTGCCTATAAACAAAAATTCCCTTTTCATTTTACCTTAGGGGTAGACGATTCAGGGACAAAAGCCACAGGGCGTTTACAGGGTTCCGCCACCTTTTCTTGGGATAATGTGACCACACTGAATGATATGTTTTATTTCAGTGCAACAAAAAGTTTTAAGCGCCATAGTGATGATGTGGAAGGAGATTATGGTAGTAAAAATTACAGTCTTTATTACTCGATTCCGTGGAAAAATTATTTGCTCAGCCTTTCTGGCTCAAGATACCAATATCATCAAACTATTGCTGGGGCTTTTGAATCTTATGAATATTCGGGGGAAAGCCGTCAAATACACGCTAATTTAAGTCGTTTGCTATGGCGCAATAGCGATTCTAAAACTTATCTCAATGTTTCGTTATGGACAAGACAATCCTCCAACTATATTAACGATACAGAAATACAGGTACAACGCCGCCGTACCGCAGGTTGGGAAATGGGCATTAATCACACACATTATATCGGTAATGCAACATTACAACTTTCGGCTAATTATAAACGCGGTACAGGCGCTAATCGTGCCTTGCCAGCGCCTGAGGAAAAATTTGATGAAGGCACCTCCAGAATGCAGATCATCACCGCCTCTATTGACCTAAATTACCCCTTTACCTTAGGTTCTCAACCTTTTCGCTTCAATACCCATTGGAATGCTCAATGGAATCAAACACCACTGGTTCAACAGGATAAATTAAGCATTGGTGGGCGTTATACTGTACGAGGATTTGATGGTGAGTTATCTCTTTCTGGCGAGCGTGGTTGGGTATGGCGTAATGAACTTGCTTGGAACATTGCCAATAAAGGACAAGAATTATATCTCGGTATTGATCGAGGTATTGTTAGATCCTCCCAAGAAGAACTGCAACTGGGAGATAGCCTCACTGGCGGTGTACTGGGTTTACGAGGTCGTTTATGGGGATTAAACTATGATTATTTTATTGGCATCCCCATTAGAAAACCTGAAGGGTTCAGAACCAGCCACTTAACAACAGGTTTTACTTTAAATTACCGTTTTTAAATAAGTAAGTACTGCGAGTAAACTAAGAGGAATATGGATGAAAATAAGGCGAAATCATCCATACTTGCAATAAGGAATCAAAGGAAACAAGAATGAATAAACAATCTTATCGCGTTATTTTTAGCAAAACGCTTAATCAGCTTATTGTCGTATCAGAGTTAGCTAGAACACAGGGAAAAGCGACAAGCGAAAATATGGGAGCTGAAAAAACATCGCAAAATCTCACCGCACTTTGTTCTCAGTTTAGTTGGGTGATGAAACCTGTGCAATTTAGTATGATGGTGGCGTTGGGGTATGTCTATTTTTCAACCCCGGCGTTTGCTAATGAAATGGTAATTCGTGCAGATAAATCAGCACCGGCTAATCAACAAGCAACCATTTTGAAAACAGCCAATGGTTTACCGCAAGTTAATATTCAAACGCCAAGCCAAGCAGGCGTTTCGCGTAATACTTATTCTCAATTTGATGTCGCCGAGAAAGGGGCTGTACTGAATAATGCGCGCAAAGCAACGCAAACCCAACTTGCAGGCTGGGTACAAGGCAACCCTAATTTAGTCACGGGGGAAGCTAAAGTTATTCTTAATGAAGTAAATTCCAACAATCCTAGTCATCTCAAAGGTTATATTGAAGTTGCAGGTAAAAAAGCCGATGTGGTGATCGCCAACCCTTCAGGGATTCATTGTGATGGCTGTGGCGTGATTAATGCGGGGCGTTCAACCTTGACAACGGGTAAGCCTGATATTGCCAATGGCGAATTAAAAGGATACCAAGTCAAAGGCGGAAAAGTTAGCGTAACAGGCAAAGGGTTAGATAATCGCCAAGCGGATTATACCGACATTATCGCTGAAAAAGTGCAGCTTGATGGGGGCGTTTGGGCAAAACAACTTAAAGTTACCACTGGCAAGAATAAGGTAAACCGTACGAATGATGCCGTCGTTTATGTCGGCAATAAAAATAATGAAAAAAATGACCGCACTTTAAATGAAGGGCAAGAATATCGTGTCGATGTGGGGCAGCTTGGCGGAATGTATGCGGAACGTATTCAATTAGTGGATAACGGTACAGGGCTTGGTGTGCGAAATGCAGGGCATATTGGGGCTTCTGTAGGGGAAGTGCAAATTGATAGTCAAGGGCGGATTGTTAATATGGGAAGGCTCAATGCAAACCAAACGATCAGCCTAACTACTGCCAATGATTTTGAAAACCAAGGAAAAATTGAAAACCTTCAAGGGGAAATTCGCTTTAACAGCCAATCCAATATCCAACAAATGGGTACTGTGGTTGCTCGTCAAGGTAATATTCAAGCCACTGCGAAAAAGGCGATAACACAGCGAGGAGAAACCCTGAGCAAAGGGCATATTCGCTATAACGCTGAGCGTGTCAATGCAAGTAAAGGGGCGGTCATTGCTGCGGGAGTAATGATTTCAGATCAAAATGGTAAAGAAGTCCGAACCCTTGAAACGCCTTCTGAACAAGGCAGCTCGATTCACATTACCAGTCGCGAAAAAACCACACTGCAAGGGCAAAATCTCGCTGCGGGCAAGATGCAAATTGATGCCAGTGAAGTAGATATTAGTCACAGCCAAACCGCAGGGTATACGCTTCGCATCAATGCTAAACAGCAAGGCATTAAGGCCGATTCAGCAACCCTCACCGCCGCAGGCGATCTGCAATGGCGAACGCCTGATCTGCTTTCTACCCAGCAAGCTGATGTTAAAGCGAATTGGATTGATACGCGAGCTATACAAATTAATAATCAGCAAGGACATTGGGCGAGCTTAAGCGATCGTGCAGTGAATTTAGCGCTTAATAAAGGCTTAAACAATCAATCGGGATTAATGTTAATTGGTGGGGATTTTATCCTTGAGCAACCATCAGCAGCATTGAATAATCAATATGGGCGGTTATTCAGTGCAGGCTCATTACAAATCAACGCACAACAATTAGATAATCGAGCAGGTATTTTGAGTGCGGAGAATAACGCGGCATTAACCCTAACAACATCAATTCAAAATCAAAAAATAGCGGAAACAGGGTCGTTAATTCAGGCGAAAAATACCTTAACCCTTACCGCACCATCTTTCAATAACACCAATACCAAACCAGTGGACAACGCCACACCGCAACAAGGTATGATTGCGAAAAAGATTGAACTGAATGCTCAAAATCTTAATAATCAACAAGGAGATATTTATAGTGTTGAAAATACGACCTTAAATGTCGCTCAGCAATTATACAATCAACAGGGCGAAATACTCTCACTGGGCAATTTAACCATTAACGGGACAAATGCAGGAATCGAAAATGCGGAAGGTGTGATCTCGGCTTCGACAAATTTAATTATTGAGGCAAATGGCTTATCTGGTGATGGGGATATTGAGGCAGACCATACCTCTCTCCGACTAAAACAAGATTTTCACGCTGAAAACGATATTATCGGGCGTTCAAGCCTCATCCTTTCAACATTGGGTAATCTCATCAATCAAGCAGGGCTTTATTCTGAGGGAAATACCGCCATTCAAGCGGCAAATATTGATAATCAAAATCACGCAGAAATTCAAGGAAAATCTACCGCACTGACTGTCTCGGAAAATTTAACCAATCGTGGTCTAATTAAAGGCAGCGAAGAAAATATTATTAAAGCAGGGCAAACCCTGAGTAATATTGGTACAGGGCGTATCTATGGTGGTCACACCGCACTGCAAGCAAACAAAATCATAAATAGTGATGAATTACAAGCGGATGGCTCGATAAAATCTGCGGTGATTGCTGCTACTCAACGTTTAGACATTGCTGCGCCAGTGATTGAAAATACAAAAAATACCTTTACGCAAGATTGGGCGTTTAATGGCATTGGTGGCACATTGACATCAGAAGGACAAATTATTTTCGGAAAAAACCTTGACGCCAATCATTATGCTCAAGGATTAAGCGAAACCTTAATCAACCGCGGCGGATTAATTGAAGGAAATGGTATTCAGTTTGGTGTAAAACAATTGAAAAATGAGAATGCTCGCTTACGCACCAACCTTGAAGAAGTCAGCAACCAAGCGGTTAATGAACATTACTTAATTGTTGATGATCCTCAAATTGGGGAACGGATTAATTTCGATCAACTCCGTTGGCGTTCTTTTAGCCGAGCAGGGAGAGTGGTTTATAAAAATCAAGCGATTCCATCACGTCCGAAAGATGGTGGTATTGCCGGTTATATACTCCCAGCTCCTAATGAAGAAGCCTGTGCGAATGAGCAGACACGTACAGGGTGCGCTCCTGTTCCGCAAGCAATTTATACCAATCAAGATCCTGTTTGGGCTGCGTTAAATATCACCCCACCAGAAACGCCGGCCCCTGAATTGCCTGATTTATCAGGGCTTGATCCAACGTTAAAAGAGCCTGTTGAGCCGACTAAACCACGCAGACATTTTTTTAATCGCAATAGGTATGAGCAGGAACTCAAAGAATATGAAGAAAAAATGGTGGAATACCGTAAAGCGATGGCGGAATATGAAGCCAAGCTTATTGCTTATTCTGCCGAGATGAAACCTTATCTTGATTGGGTTAATGCGAATGCGGAAAAATTTGAACAACTTGATACAGCAATCCAAAAACATAACGCAAGTTTACTTGGACGAGAGTTTGCAGATTTCTGGGATGTTTATGTAACACGACGCATTGAACGCCAAACTAAAGTGAAAGAAACTCACCCAGGAAAAATTCTCAGTGGGGGCGATATTGGTTTTTCCGGTGAGGTTGAAAATAATCGTAGTCAAATCATCGCAGCGGGAGTCATTAAAACCACTAATGATACCACCAACCCAATTAACAATATTGAAGAAATTGGGATTACCCAAATTGATGATATTGGCAATCAAGAATGGACATACTCTCGTTGGCGTGGTGGATTTAGACGCTATCATCAGCGAGAATGGACGGGACGTTATGACCATATGAGACGTACAGAAACCCCACTGGCATTAAATCAAGCTAGCGTGGAATCTCATACCACATTCATCCCAGAAGCAGAAAATGCCAATGTCACATTAAATAATGTCGCACTTACTTCTCATCAACAAGTGGGTAATGCCGCTGATCATAGCTTGCTGCAACAAAATGAGAATGAAATTAGGCACATTCAAGCTAACACCAGTTTGCCAACCTCAAGCCTTTATCGGATCAATCCAGAGGGACAAAAGGTATTAATTGAAACCGATCCGCAATTTACCAATCGCAAAAAATGGCTTAGCTCAGATTATATGTTCAATGCTCTACGCAGTGAACCGCAAAATATCTTGAAACGCTTAGGTGATGGTTATTATGAACAGCGTATGGTTCGAGATCAAATTAACCAACTTACAGGACGAATGTTCTTGGATAATCAGCAAGATCTTGAAAATCAATATAAAGCCTTGATGGATAAAGGGATTTCTTTTGCTAAGCAATTTAATTTAACCCCGGGTATTGCCTTGAGTGCCGATCAAGTGGCTGCACTCACCTCGGATATTGTTTGGTTTGAACCGCAAACCGTCACCTTACCAAGCGGTAAAAAGGTTGATGTGATTGCACCACGCGTTTACGTGGTGGCGAAAAAAGGTGATTTAAATGGTGAGGGGGCATTAATCTCTGCGAATGTGGTTGATTTACGCACTTCACATTTAAACAACCTTGGTACGATTGCAGGGCGAAAAATCGCCTTGTTAAACACAGACACATTACGCAACGAAGGAAATATCCTAGGAGGAAAAGTTGGCATTAAAACCACCGGTAATGTTGAGAATATTGGTGGGAAAGTCGAAGCCGAACAAGGGCTATTCATTGATGTAGGCGGGGATTTTACCCACCAAAGCACTGCCCATACCACAGAAGTGGGGCTATCTCATTTCAAACGCAATGAAACTACCCTCGCTCGCAAAGCCTTACTTTATGTCAAAGACAAAGAAGGGGTATTGCACTTAAATGCCAATAATATCTTGAGTCAAGGGGCAGATATTATTAATGAGGGACAAGGTAATACGATTGTTAAGGCAAAAAATGGACTAAATTTGACCGCACTTTCTGTTGGTTTTGAAGAAAAAATGGGCAAAGGCAATCATTACCGTAATGAAAAAGTGCAAGATGCTGTGGTAAGCACGATAAAAGGCAAAGGAAATGTATTGTTAAGTGGGCGAGATATTACCGCAGAAGGTGCTAAGCTAGAAAGCGAGGCAAAGCTTATGGCATTGGCAGAAAATAACATTGTGCTAAGCAGTGTAGGCACAGCACGAGAAGTTGAGGAATATCATAAAGTTCAGCGGCGAGGTGTTTTGTCGTCAAGAGCTTCTGAGAATTATTCCCATCGTCTCGCAAATACACACAAAGTTACGCATTTAACAGCTGGACAAATTGAGCTAAGTGCCAATCACGATATAGCATTTGAAGGTACACAAATAAATGCTGATCAATCTGTCATTGCCCGTGCTGGTAATGAACTGAATGCAAATGCCGTTACAGATACTTATGCCCATACCCAATGGGAAAAACACAAAAAATCAGGCATTACAAGCAGCCTTGAGGGAGGCATTGCGGCGGTGGGCTACCACAAAGAAAAAGTGCGTCAGCAGAATACGAGCTATGATGAAACAGTAAAAGGGGCAAGTATTAAAACTCAACAAGGTGATGTGATACTTAATGCAGGGGAACATTTGACTGCCACGGCGGTAGAAATTCAAAGCGGTAAAGACACTCACCTACAATCCAAACAAGTGGCGCTTAATGCGGCAGATGAGCAGCATTATGGTGAATCAGAATACGTTCGTAAAATGTCAGGTGTGGGGATTAATATGGTTTATGACCCATTAACCGTGGGGCGTAATAAATACCAAAGCCGTAAAGATTCTGGTATGGCAGATACCTTTGTTGGTGATGAGATTTCTCGCGCCGAATCCATTACAGACACCGCTGAAATGGTGGGGCGTGGTGTAAGCCCTTATCTCAAACATCAACAAAATGAGGCATATAAAAATACGTATCAAAAATTAGCGAAAAGCGCGTCCATTAATACAGAAGGCAAGTTGCAGGTTATTGCGAGCGCAGGGGATATCACCACGCAAGGCAGTCAAATTAATGCAGAAAAAGGAGCGGAATTTATTGCCAGTGGTTCAGTGAATTTTGATGTGGCAACAGACATTTATTCGCAAAATGCAGAAAAGCGTGCGAAAGGCTTTGAGTTAAATGGCTTAAATAAATATATTGCTGGGATGGGCGTTAGCCATGAAGATGGCAATCAAACCCGCCGAGAAGAGCGAGGGACGTTAATAACCACAGGGGCAGAGACCCGTGTTATTGCGCAAGGTGGCGATATTACAGGCAAAGGCTTAACGCTGATTAATGAGGGCAATACCCACCTTACAGCCAAAGGCAATGTGGTATTAGATACGGCGAAAACCCTTTATAACCAAAGCCAAAAAGCAATGAGCCATTCAGTTGGTGAAGTCGCCACCTCGGATACAGAGCGATTTTTTGGTTATCACCGTGAACGGCATAATCAAGCAGGCGACAATACCACGCACACAGGCAGCCGTATCCTGAGTTTGCAAGGCAATGTTGAGATTGACGCAGGTAAGGATTATCACCAAACCAGCAGTGCGGTGCTAGCTAAAGATAAGCTACGAATCACTGCCCAAAACATTTATGCGGATGCCGCGTTAAATACCGACAATCAATCTCAAAGTCAAAGTGATTTAAAAATCGGACAATTTACCCGTGTTAAATCGCCGATTATTGATTTAATCCAAACCGTGGAGCGCACGGTGAAAAATAAAAATGCGTCAGACCGTGTAAATGCCGCCAATGCTGTTACCCTTGCCGCGCAAGGTTATCAGGTGGCAGACACTATTGCGAAAACGGTTAGCCAGCAAGACGGTTTAGCCTATTTAATTCGCGTAGAATCAGGCACGGGCGTGGCACATAGCCGTCAATCACAAGAACGCCAAGCGCAAATTAGTCAAGGTAATGTGTTTAACGCCAAACAGATTGACTTGACGGCTACAGGCACAGGGGAAACGCTTGCCAATGGGGAGCAAAAGCGCGGTAATATTCATCTTGAGCACAGTGATTTAACTAGCCGCGATGAACAAGGCAAACGCCTTGCAGATAGCCATATTACGTTGACGGCGTATGACACGCAATTACAAGCAGGTAAAAGCCATAGCAAAGAAAAAATGCGCGGTCAAAATGTGGGTGTTGAAGTGGGGATGTTTGCCCAAGCAGGACCACAAACGGGCGTTGGGGTATATGCCACTGTGGGTGGAGGCAGCCAAAAAAGGGATGCGGAACGCACAATGTATCACAACAGCCATTTAGACAGTGCGCAGATAACCTTTAATAACCAAAATGACCTGACACTCAAAGGGGCAACGGCGAAAGCCAACCGTATTGATGCCAATGTGGGTGGTAAGTTACAGATTGAAAGTATGCAAGATGAACAACACCTTAAAAGTAAAAGTAATCAAGCTGGTTTAAGTGTGAGTATCAGCTTTGGCAATGCGTGGGGTGGCAATATCGGCTTTAATGCGGACAGTGGCAGCGAACATTATCGTCAAGTAACAGAACAATCGGGATTATTTGCGGAAGAGGGAGGCTATCACGTTGAGGCAAATCAAGTTCACCTCAAAGGCGGTGCGATTGCAAGCCAAAATGCCAATAACAGTGAGCTTGCGACTAATCAACTGACCGTCGAGCATCTTCAAAACCATTCCTCAAGCCAAGCAATGAGTGGCGGATTAAGCTATGGCTTTAGTCATCAAGAGGGGCATTATGAAGAAAAAGGCACAGGCAAAGTGGTTGAGACACCCGCAAACAACCAAACTGCCGATAACCTCAGATGGGTGGACGAGAAAAATTCAAGTGGTTTTAACCCAAGTATGCCGATGTATGAAAGCCATCGTGACAGCAGCCTCACCAAGGCAACCATTACCGAGGGCAAGATTACCTTAAATAAAGATAGCCAGCCTATCCACAGCACAGCCACCGCGTTGGCAAAAACCTTGCATTTTAGCACCGCACTTGATAATGCCAATCCACACGTGGAAAAACCAAGGGATACCCAAGCCCAGCTAAAAGAGCAAAAAGTTGTGAGAGAAGCGGTAAGCCAGTTGCAATCGGCATCCTCCACTTATGCCGCCAATCAAGCGAAAGCCGCACAGCTGGAAGCTGACCGCTTGCAACAAGAGTTAGCGCAAGCGCAAAGCAAACCGCAGGCAACGCAAGATAAACAAAAAATTGCAGAAAAAACCACCGCACTTGCTAATACGTTAGAAAGACAAGAAAAGTGGAGTGAGAAAGGCGAATACAAACGCAACCTTGATAACCTCACCACTATTGCAGGTGGGATATTGGCAGGACAAAGCGGCGCACAGATTGCCACGACCCTTGCCTCGCCGACTTTAAATGAAAAAATTAAGGAACTCACTACAGACAGCAATGGCGAGGTGAACGTGCTGACCAACACCCTTGCCCACGCGGTGCTGGGTGCGGTAGAAGCAGCGGCTGCTAAGGGCAATATCACCGCTGGTGCAGTTGCCGCTTCCGCCAGTGAACTTGCCGCGCCAGCCATCACCAAAGCCTTTGGCAAAGATAACCCGAACCAGCTCAGCACCGAAGAACGCCAAACCGTTACCGCCTTAAGCGCCTTGGCTGGCAGCCTGGCTTCAGGCTTAACCGCCCAACAAAACGGCTCAGCGACTAACACGGTTAGCACCCTTAATGCCGCTGCATTAGGTGGTGAAATTGGGAAACGGGCGGTGGAGAATAATTTCTTTGGTGAGGTTTTAATGACTCCACCAGCTGATTTGCAAGCTGCTGCTGAAGGAAATGTAGCCAAAGAAAGTACAGAGCAAGGTGTTCAAGAATATATTAAAAAAGAACATCCAGCGATTTATCGTACAGCAGAAGGGACTTACTATGTTTTAAGCAAAACAGGAAAAGCGATTTATATTAGTCGGGAATTGGTATTACAAGTTGCGCCAATGCTTCTTGCACCTGAAATAGTTGCTGGGACAAAGGCATATACGTTTTTATCTCGAGCCGCAATTAGTGGAGGTGCTAATTTGGCTGCACAAAAAATCAGTGGACAAGAGTTTAACTTTTATGAATTTGCTGGGGCTGTTGCTTCTGGAAGTGCTTCCCCATTGTTTAAAACAACTTCGGAAGCAATGCGATTTAACGCTGGTGTTGGTATGGCGACAGGGATTGCGAATGGCGGTGATGGTTTAAGTGATGCCGCTTTATCTGGTGGAGCAACATATGTGGGATCAAAAATACCTAATCCTCTTTTATCTATCATGGTTGGTGAAACAATACAAAAGCTCCCAAATATTATAAAGATTGAAAATAAGGAGGAAAAATGAAGAAAGCAGTTTATACAATAATAGCTATTTTATGTTTTGGATTCATAGGCTGCACAGTTAATATTTTTAGGTACTATTCATTTGATAATTTAGATTTTGTTATAGATGCATATTATGAAACACTCATTCTATCTTTGAAATTTTCAGTTATTGCAATTATCTTTTCTTGGTTATGGGATATTTATGAATTGAATGATAAGAAAGATAAATAACATTATATTTAATTTTACTTTGTCTGGTGTTGGTATGGCGACAGGGATTGCGAATGGAGGAGATGGGTTAAGTTATGCAGCATTGCCCAGTGGCGCTACATATGTAGGGTCTAAGATTTCTAATCCTGTAGTTAGTGCACTTACTGGAGAAATTATACAAAAAATACCTATGTCCTATAAATTGATCTCCGAAGATAAGAAAGAACATAAGGAGAGTAAATAGTATGAAAAGAATATTAATTCTTATTTTACTTTGTTTTTCTTTAGCTAATCTTTCGTTGTTAGCTTTTTTAGTTCAACATAGATCTTCTATTAATTATAATTATATAGGGGAAGCTTTCTTTGAAAGTAACATTTATGCTTTAAAAGTATCAATAGTTGTAATAATTGCAGATTGGATTTTAAAAAATTGGTATGAAAAGTGAATCATTTAATGGGAGAGTAGCAGAATCAACGAAAGAGGGATTGGAGTTGGCTTCTTTAGGATATATTTCTAACATACCAAAAGTTGTAAATACAGTTGAATTGGTAACCAAGGTAGGAGGGAATAAAATAGTTTCAACTGCAATTCGTCTTGAAAAACCTACTGTTGGTTTTATAGATAAAATGCTCTCAGAAGGTATTTATCATTCTTACAATCCTTATGCTAATGCGGTTACTAGAAATATTGGTAATAGTATTGATAGTATTTCAAAAATCACACCAAAACAGTATGTAACTGGAACGATGATAGGTATGAGTGCGAATATGGGGGCTCAGTATATCAATACAGGTACAATTAATTATAAAGAAGCTATTAAATCAGGTCTAACCACACCTTATTTAATTTATACCCCAATGGGGACTTCATTTGTATTAGGCTCAATGTCAACAGTAGTTGATTCAAGATTATCTAATAGTAATTCATATTTTAGTGATCAATATAATTATCTAAAGAGTACTACAGGGGAAAATCTGACTAATGAATTACTTCCATATAATATCAAGAGTTCAACTCTAGGAACGACTTTAAGTATATTTTCTGGAGAGTTAATTAATCAATATAATAAAAAAGAAGAGGTGAAGTAATGTCTTTTGTAAAAAGAATAATAAGTTCTCTTCTTTATGGATTTAATTTAATCTGTGGTTTTCAGGTGTCTGTATGGATAAGGTTGTACAGTAAGACTAATCAAATAGATCAAACAGAGTTTTTTTTTCAGGATAGGTATATTTTATTTAGCATTTTTTTTTATTTTTTTATATGTTTAATGATATTTATTTGGTCTTACTTTCCTAGCTCAAAGAAATATTTAAAACTTTAGTTTTGCTCATTATATTTGCTATTGTGTATATTTAATATTGCATTTAATTTTATGAGCTTCTCTATTGTTCAAGATAAACACAGAAATGATAAAGATTGCGAAAACGGTTACCCAGCAAGATGGTTTGGCGTATTTAATTCGCGTGGAGTCAGGCACGGGCGTGGCACATAGCCGTCAATCACAAGAACGCCAAGCGCAAATTAGCCAAGGTAATGTGTTTAACGCCAAACAGATTGACTTGACGGCTACAGGCACAGGGGAAACGCTTGCCAATGGGGAGCAAAAGCGCGGTAATATTCATCTTGAGCACAGTGATTTAACTAGCCACGATGAACAAGGCAAACGCCTTGCAGATAGCCATATTACGTTGACGGCGTATGACACGCAATTACAAGCAGGTAAAAGCCACAGCAAAGAAAAAATGCGCGGTCAAAATGTGGGTGTTGAAGTGGGGATGTTTGCCCAAGCAGGACCACAAACGGGCGTTGGGGTATATGCCACCGTGGGTGGAGGCAGCCAAAAAATGGATGCGGAACGTACCACTTACCACAACAGCCATTTAGACAGTGCGCAGATAACCTTTAATAACCAAAATGACCTGACACTCAAAGGGGCAACGGCGAAAGCCAACCGTATTGATGCCAATGTGGGTGGTAAGTTACAGATTGAAAGTATGCAAGATGAACAACATCTTAAAAGTAAAAGCAATCAAGCAGGTTTAAGTGTGAGTATCAGCTTTGGCAATGCGTGGGGGGCCAATATCGGCTTTAATGCGGACAGTAGTAGCGAACATTATCGTCAAGTAACGGAACAATCGGGATTGTTTGCGGAAGAGGGAGGCTATCACGTTGAGGCAAATCAAGTTCACCTCAAAGGCGGTGCGATTGCAAGCCAAAATGCCAATAACAGTGAGCTTGCCACCAATCAACTGACCGTCGAGCATCTTCAAAACCATTCCTCAAGCCAAGCAATGAGTGGCGGATTAAGCTATGGCTTTAGTCATCAAGAGGGGCATTTTGAGGAAAAAGGCACAGGTAAAGTGGTTGAGACACCCGCAAACAACCAAACTGCCGATAACCTCAGATGGGTGGATGAGAAAAATTCAAGTGGTTTTAATCCAAGTATACCGATGTATGAAAGCCATCGTGACAGCAGCCTCACCAAGGCAACCATTACCGAGGGCAAGATTACCTTAAATAAAGATAGCCAGCCTATCCACAGCACAGCCACCGCGTTGGCAAAAACCTTGCATTTTAGCACCGCACTTGATAATGCCAATCCACACGTGGAAAAACCAAGGGATACTCAAGCCCAGCTAAAAGAGCAAAAAGTCGTGAGAGAAGCAGTAAGCCAGTTGCAATCGGCATCCTCCACTTATGCCGCCAATCAAGCGAAAGCCGCACAGCTGGAAGCTGACCGCTTGCAACAAGAGTTAGCGCAAGCGCAAAGCAAACCACAGGCAACGCAAGATAAACAAAAAATTGCAGAAAAAACCACCGCACTTGCTAATACGTTAGAAAGACAAGAAAAGTGGAGTGAGAAAGGCGAATACAAACGCAACCTTGATAACCTCACTACTATTGCAGGGGGGATATTGGCAGGACAAAGCGGCGCACAGATTGCCACGACCCTTGCCTCGCCGACTTTAAATGAAAAAATTAAGGAACTCACTACAGACAGCAATGGCGAGGTGAACGTGCTGACTAACACCCTTGCCCACGCGGTGCTGGGTGCGGTAGAAGCGGCGGCAGCTAAGGGCAATATCGCTACAGGCGCAGTTGCCGCTTCCGCCAGTGAACTTGCCGCGCCAGCCATCACCAAAGCTCTTGGCAAAGATAACCCGAACCAACTTAGCGCAGAAGAACGCCAAACCGTTACCGCCTTAAGTGCCTTGGCTGGCAGCCTTGCGTCAGGCTTAATAGCCCAACAAAACGGCTCAGCGACTAACACGGTTAGCACCCTTAATGCCGCGGCATTAGGTGGTGAAATTGGGAAACGGGCGGTGGAGAATAATTTTTTCCATTATACGCCTGAGCAATTAAATGATATGGCGGAGATGGCAAAAGGAAAATCTTTGGCTGATGAGTTAGAGAATAAAGCTAAAAGAGAGGTTATTGATAGAGGTACTCCACACTATGTAGTTATAGAGGGAACACTTTATAAGGTTTCTGGAAAACTAATTATTAATACAAGAAATGGAGAAATTTTTATTGGTGGTGGAGCGAATCCTATTTCAATGCCATCACAAGGAGGATTATCATTCTCTTCACAAGTAGGTTGGATTACAAACTTATCTACTGATGAATTAGATGATAAATTATCAGCTGCCATTAGTGAGACTTTAAAAGGTAAATCTATCGGAGGAACTGCCTGCTATGGAATAGCTTGTGTTTCTTCTTCTAAAACAATCTTAACAGATAAACCAAAATATTTATTTGGCGTAGGTATAGGAGGTGGATTTTCTATCGGAGCCGATAGGGTAGAGCGTGTAATAGGAGAATAATATGATGATTATTAGCTTAGATAATAAATATTTACAAAAATTATTTTTCCCTTTGCTTATACTTATGTTAGTTTTTTTATTTTATCTAATTGTATCAGGAGAGAAAATAAAGAAAGATAATTTAAGAAAATTGGAAAATATGGTAGAGCTACTAGAAAGCCAATTCGGAGAAGTAAAAAAAATAGAAAGTAGAAACTCATCAAAGAGCTACTTTTTATTATCTTTTAAGCACTCTGATTATAATGCTAATTATAATAATAAAAAATTACTCTCGCTTGGTTTTAAAAAAGTAGGTAAGTTATATTGCCATAATAAATCATCTATTCAGGTATTTTTTAACTTTGAGCAAGAAGGAGGAATGTACTTCTTATATATAGCTATGGATAAAAATTGCATACAGTAATAGTACTTTCCATGGGAACAAATAAAAAGTGCAGATCCAACAAGGAGAGTAGAACCATGATTGAAGTGGCTAGATATATAGAAGTTTTTGATAATATAACAGAGGAATTAATAGATTCATATGAAATAACGTTACCTGATGAGGAAGCTATTTTTTATATCAACCCTGATGATGATTATGCTATTGGTGCGTATATGTTAAATGAGGAGCAAGTTATTAATTTGGGAGGAAGTAATTTAGTATCTTTATATAATAACAAAGATGTATCATTTTATGCTGCTTGTTTTCAAAAGTAGATATGAGAAATATATGTCTAGACGAGTTGTTGTAGATAAAATAGCAGGAGAATATGTTGTTTTGGCGGTATATTGGCAGGACAAAGTGGCGCACAGATTGCCACGACCCTTGCCTCACCGAGTTTAAATGAAAAAATCAAGGCACTCACCACTGACAGCAATGGCGAGGTGAACGTGCTTACTAACACCCTTGCTCACGCCATGCTTGGTGCGGTAGAAGCAGCGGCTGCTAAGGGCAATATCACCGCTGGTGCAGTTGCCGCTTCCGCCAGTGAACTTGCCGCGCCAGCCATCACTAAGCTACTGGGTAAAGACAACCCGAACCAACTCAGCACCGAAGAACGCCAAACTGTTACCGCCTTAAGCACCTTTGCAGGCAGCCTTGCGTCAGGCTTAATGGCACAACAAAACGGCTCAGCGACTAATACCGTTAGCACGCTTAATGCCGCGGCATTAGGTGGTGAGATTGGGAAACGAGCGGTGGAGAATAACTACCTCTACGCCTTTGAAGCGGAACGAAAAGCTGAACTGGATATACTGATACAAACAGAAGCGGATCCTGAAAAACGCAAAGCCTATGAAGCTGAAAGAGCGGCGATTATCAAACGAGATATTGACAGACAACAAGCAATAGAAGCCAGTTGTCAGCGTTTTAATAAAGGCTCAGCAGGCTGTGCAAGCCAAATAGCCGAAGCGAACCGTGCCAAAGCCAGTTATTCTACCTCCACAGATCTTATTCGAGGTGTTGGAATGCAACGGGACAAACGGCGTTATTCAGAGCTGTTTAGTTCTGATTTTGCTCGAGTGAATGAGGCATTACAAGGCAAAGATCCTGTAACTGTGCAAAAAGAAGCCTTTGCGATTGAAGTATCCAAAGCCAAAAATACTCGCCCCGAAGACGAATATACTTGGATTAGCAATGGTATTGATCTCGGTTGGCTAGGCGAATATCAAGGTTGGGGAAGAGCGATAAAAGGCTTGCCTAAATCTGGAAATTTCGCAACTAAAGTGCCGAAAGAGGTAAATGCGAATGGTAAATTGTCTGTAAATGGAGATAGCTTTGGCTATAAGACTACAGAAACTTATTTCAGGGTTGAAGGAGGCGGTATTAATAATAAAACCAGCCAAAATAGAATTTCTGTAAATCAAGATGGTTCAATTTCTATTAATTCTGGCTGTCAAGGGCAACTATGTGTCAGTACAGGCAGTTCTAATCATGCTATGTATTATTTAACTGAAAGATGGCAAAATGGAAAAGTTGTAGTGTTTGAAGTTAATAAAACTTTGCATGATGAAATAATAAAATCTGCTATTCCACAAAAACCTATTCCAGGTATTCCTAGAGATCCAAATGCTCCTAAAATTGTAGATGAAAGAAAAGGTTCGCCAAGTATTAATTTAGAATTACCTAAAGTATGGGATCGGCTATTAGAGAAACATTCGTCTAAAGGAAGAGTTTTAACAGAGGAGCAATTTAAAAATGAATTTGGAAAATGATTTTTTATTAAATGAGATCTTTGAAGGTAGGATCGATATTGCAATATTTGTTGTAGATAGAAATTATCTTTTTGTTTTTGATGATAAAGAGAATTTTACAATAGATATTAGACCTTTTTACAAAAGGTATTTAAATGATGGAATTATAACAAAAGAACAATATACATATGCAATAAATCATTATCGTGGAGGGGCATTTACATTAGATAAAGCTTCTATTAACAAATATATGTCATCGATAAAGATCAAACCTAAGGACATTATTGAAATGAAGAATTTTTTTTATAGGGGATTTGATTTGTCCTTCTTTTATAAAGTTTATTTAAATCCCATGAAATTTCATAATGAACTGAACAAAATAAAACTAAAAATTCCGAAATTCTATATTAACTTGGATAAAAATATTTTTTTTCATAATTATAAGGATAGAGATTTTGAAAAAGAACAACCAAAAAATTGGAGTAGTACTTACTCTGATAACTTTTTATCTTTAATACCTATAGAATATAAATATTGGGTTGTCAATAATATGGACTTTAGCAAGATTTAGTCATAAAAATATTTTACTATTAATGATGTAGAATACTATCTGTAATAATATAGTAAAATTTAGAATGATAATTTCAAAGAAGTTTAAGGTATTTCATTATCCATCAGATATAAATATGGAAATGAGAAATATAGAGAATAAAGCTACCGAGAAGGGCTTTACTCAATCTCTCGCCCAGCAAGACGGCTTAATCCAACAAGGGGCAACTGCCAAAGCCAACCGTATTGATGCCAATGTGGGTGGTAAGTTACAGATTGAAAGTATGCAAGATGAACAACACCTTAAAAGTAAAAGCAATCAAGCAGGTTTAAGTGTGAGTATCAGCTTTGGCAATGCGTGGGGTGGCAATATCGGCTTTAATGCGGACAGTGGCAGCGAACATTATCGTCAAGTAACGGAACAATCGGGATTATTTGCGGAAGAGGGAGGCTATCACGTTGAGGCAAATCAGGTTCACCTCAAAGGCGGTGCGATTGCAAGCCAAAATGCCAATAACAGTGAGCTTGCCACCAATCAACTGACCGTCGAGCATCTTCAAAACCATTCCTCAAGCCAAGCAATGAGTGGCGGATTAAGCTATGGCTTTAGTCATCAAGAGGGGCATTATGAAGAAAAAGGCACAGGCAAAGTGGTTGAGGCACCCGCAAACAACCAAACTGCCGATAACCTCAGATGGGTGGACGAGAAAAATTCAAGTGGTTTTAATCCAAGTATACCGATGTATGAAAGCCATCGTGACAGCAGCCTCACCAAGGCAACGATTACCGAGGGCAAGATTACCTTAAATAAAGATAGCCAGCCTATCCACAGCACAGCCACCGCGTTGGCAAAAACCTTGCATTTTAGCACCGCACTTGATAATGCCAATCCACAAGTGGAAAAACCAAGGGATACTCAAGCCCAGCTAAAAGAGCAAAAAGTCGTGAGAGAAGCAGTAAGCCAGTTGCAATCGGCAGCCTCCACTTACGCCACCAATCAAGCCAAAGCCGCACAGCTGGAAGCTGACCGCTTGCAACAAGAGTTAGCGCAAGCGCAAAGCAAACCGCAGACAACGCAAGATAAACAAAAAATCGCTGAAAAAACCACCGCACTTGCTAATACGTTAGAAAGACAAGAAAAGTGGAGCGAGAAAGGCGAATACAAACGCAACCTTGATAACCTCACCACTATCGCAGGGGGGATATTGGCAGGACAAAGCGGCGCACAGATTGCCACGACCCTTGCCTCGCCGACTTTAAATGAAAAAATTAAGGCACTCACCACCGACAGCAATGGCGAGGTGAACGTGCTTACTAACACCCTTGCCCACGCGGTACTGGGGGCGGTAGAAGCGGCGGCAGCTAAGGGCAATATCACCGCTGGCGCAGTTGCCGCTTCCGCCAGTGAACTTGCCGCGCCAGCCATCACTAAGCTACTGGGTAAAGACAACCCGAACCAACTTAGCACAGAAGAACGCCAAACCGTTACCGCCTTAAGCGCCCTTGCAGGCAGCCTTGCGTCAGGCTTAACCGCCCAACAAAACGGCTCAGCGACCAACACGGTTAGCACCCTTAATGCCGCGGCATTAGGTGGTGAAATTGGGAAACGGGCGGTGGAGAATAATTATCTCTCACCGAAAGATGTTCAAGCCTTTTATAAAGATTTAGAGCAAGCCATTAAAGAAGGTAAAAATGTTGATGAAGTTTATGACTATTACAGTAAACTGAGCCAACAGCAACGTGATGAACTTTTGGCTAATTGTGGTACAGCTTGTCGATTAACAGTAAAAAATGTTATTAATAACAGTACGGAATTAGCCGAAGCGAAAACGGGTTTACTTTCAGGCTGGTTATCTGGTTTATCTTCAGAAGAGCGTTCTCGTTTTTTAACGTTAGTTGAAAATGAAAATAATCAAACGATTTCAGAATTAAGAGAGCGTCAAACTTTAACGGAAAAAGCGTTAGAGTTAGGTTTGGACACTGCAAGGCTTTTAAGAAGAGAGGACGGTGGATTAACACCTAGCAATCAGCATTCTTTTGCGAAGAAAGCTAAATCTCAAACATCAGCTATACCTGTAAGTAAACCTACAGAAGTTAAAGTTTCAGAAGGAAAAATTTTAACTTATAAATCAAATCCTAAGCATACTTTAGGTCAGCAAAGTAATAGACCTAATGCAGGTATTGAGCCTAACAATGCGTTAGAGTTATTTAAAAATTCTGTTGTTAGCGGTAAAAAACGTTATGCTTTAGATTCTGAGGGTAGAATACATCAATTTAATGCTGATAAAGAAGGTAAAGAATGGCATTGGGCTGGAAGAACAGGACAAGATCAACCTAAGCAACAAAGATTATCATTACAAGATATTGATAATAACGTTTATAAACAATTAGGTACGCACTATAATGAGGTAAGAAAAAAATGATTTTCGGTAATCCTGGTGTTTATGATGAAAATGGGGATATTAATTTCTTTGCATTAAGTATTGAGAAAATATTAAATCTTGATTTTTTTTCTATTAATTTAATATTAGATATGAATATATATCCTTCGCACTTAGCTTATAACCTAAGAGGATATGCTTTAGATATTTTAGATGCAGATAATCCTATTTTTCATCAAGAAAACCCATATCTCTTTAACTTATCTGAGGATGAATTATTGGTTGAGTTAATTAAAAATCAAAGTTGGTATTTGTATTCGATAGAAGCCTTAATTAGGGACAATGAATTAGATGAGTTTTTTACAACGAAAAGCCTAGATATTCTTTATAATAAAATGGAAAGTTTTGAATATAAGCGCAATGAAAACTCTTGCTTTTGGGATATGGGAATTATGGAGTATCGTAATATTTATCCATTTATTGTAAACTACAATGGTTATTCAAAGGTTATTATTATTAGTGAAAATATAAACCCAAAGTATCCTAATGAAAGTGATTATGAACGTTTTTTTGATGATAATATGAATCTAAAAGAAATAAGCTTCTTTGATAGAAATTATTGGGGTATTGAAGTAAAAACCATAAAAACGAGTGAGCTTCTAAAAATAGTTTTAGATGCTCATAATTATATAAAAAATAATGCAAACTCGTAGATGGAGATGAAATAAAAATCATAAACAATATGATTTCTATATAAGAGTAAGATGTTTAGAGAAAACGGCTAATTTTATAGGATGTATAGAAATTCTTTATGAAGGATAGGGAATAAGGATACTCTCTATTTCAACCTAATATCGGGCTTGTTTGCTTAAGAGGGGCATTTTGAGGAAAAAGGCACAGGTAAAGTGGTTGAGGCACCCGCAAACAACCAAACTGCCGATAACCTCAGATGGGTGGACGAGAAAAATTCAAGTGGTTTTAATCCAAGTATGCCGATGTATGAAAGCCATCGTGACAGCAGCCTCACCAAGGCAACCATTACCGAGGGCAAGATTACCTTAAATAAAGATAGCCAGCCTATCCACAGCACAGCCACCGCGTTGGCAAAAACCTTGCATTTTAGCACCGCACTTGATAATGCCAATCCACACGTGGAAAAACCAAGGGATACCCAAGGGCAGCTAAAAGAGCAAAAAGTCGTGAGAGAAGCGGTAAGCCAGTTGCAATCGGCAACTTCGACTTATGCAGCCAATCAAGCGAAAGCCGCACAGCTGGAAGCTGACCGCTTGCAACAAGAGCTAGCGCAAGCGCAAAGCAAACCACAGGCAACGCAAGATAAACAAAAAATTGCAGAAAAAACCACCGCACTTGCTACTACGCTAGAAAGACAAGAGAAATGGAGTGAAAAGGGGGAATACAAACGCAACCTTGATAACCTCACCACTATCGCAGGTGGGATATTGGCAGGGCAAAGTGGCACACAGATTGCTACTACTCTTGCCTCGCCAACCTTAAATGAAAAAATCAAGGCACTCACTACCGACAGCAATGGCGAGGTGAACGTGCTGACCAACACCCTTGCTCATGCAATGCTTGGTGCGGTAGAAGCAGCGGCAGCTAAGGGCAATATCACCGCTGGTGCACTTGCTGCTTCCGCCAGTGAGCTTGCTGCCCCTGCCATCACCAAAGCCCTTGGTAAAGACAACCCGAACCAACTCAGCGCCGAAGAACGCCAAACTGTTACCGCCTTAAGCACCCTTGCAGGCAGCCTTGCGTCAGGCTTAATGGCACAACAAAATGGCTCAGCGACTAACACGGTTAGCACGCTTAATGCCGCGGCATTGGGTGGTGAAATTGGGAAACGGGCGGTGGAGAATAATTATCTCTATGTAGATGAAGCTAAAGAAAAAATGGTTTTAGAACGAAAAGTGAGATTAGGAGAAGCTACAGAAGAAGAGGAACAAAGATTAGCACAAATTAATTTAATTGATGCGGTTAGGGATCGAGATATTATAGATTCTTGCAAGACTGTAAGTAGCCCTGCTTGTATAAAATTAACTGAAAAAGCGGCATATGCTCAATATGGCTATGAGCAAAACCTTTCTTATAATACAAAATTAAAAGAGCTTTATCCTAATGATTATCAAAATGTATTAAACATTTTGAAAGGTAAAGATAAAGATTCTGTTGATTTTGAAAGAACCGCAATAGCTCTATCTAAACAGCAAAATATCACGTTAGATAAGGCAAAAACTTTCTTAGAAAAAGTGATGATTTATAAAGAAGTGGCTGAACTAGTTGGGGCTGTACGGGGTGGAACATCAGTAAAATATGGTGTAAAACCAATGAAAGTAGTTACTCCTCCTGCTGGTTATGAGAAAGTTATCTTTAATGGAATAGAGCTTCATCCTGATTTGCCACCACCAAAAGCAGGTTATGATTTTAAACCTCAAAAAGCCAAAGGAAATACTCTTTACCAAGAGTGGAAAGATATTAATGGCTATAGAGGAGAAATTGTTTTAGCTAACAATATTGCTTCTACAGGTCGAATAGTCATTAAGTGGGGGAATTCAACAGGTACACATGGTAATGACATTATTTCTATCAATCCACGAACAGGAGAGGTTGAACTTTGGGATAATAAATATCGCAGTAGTGCTGTAAACGGTAAAATTTCGCCAACGTTTGAAAATGTGAGAACACGTGTGAATGCTATTGGAGAAGCGAGGAGAGAAATTAATAACACAAAAAATATCCCTCCCGAAATTAAAGAAAAAGCAATACAAAATTTGAATAATGAAAATTTTATCACTTATACGATAGGAAGTGGAAAAGTAAAAACATCAGTTATCCAAAAATATTGCAATAACCAAAAGTGTTCTAATTAGGGGGGGCTATGAATTTAAAATATGAGATTGAAATAACAAGGAATACATACCGTAAAGAAGAGCATATTTTCAAGCGACTTAAATATAAATTAGAGCATGGTGAATTTATTGGAAATTATGCTAAGTATGATCTAACTGATATAATTTATGCCTATTCTGTTGGCTTCAAAAATATCTATAAACAATTTCTTGAAAGAACGGTAAATTGGTTGAAGCAAGGCGTTGAAAAAAAAGAAGATTTTGGAGAGTTTGATTATCATCAATATGAATTAACATCAGCATTAGCAATCGCAACTTGGCTTGATACAGGTGTAAATAACATTGAGTTATGGAAAAATTCACTTAAATGGCAAGATAAACTTTATGGCAAAGAAGATTATTCAAAGGGGATGAGTCGCATAGAACAGGAAATCTTTGCTTTACAGCTGTTACATTATATTCAAGCTCAAGAATATGAAAAAGCAATTCAACTTTATCAATCCATCAAAGGAGATAAACCACTTAAATTAAATAATAATATGAGTGGTTATCGGATTGCCTATGCCTATTGCCTGCATTTTCACGAGAATAAATTTACAGTAGCGCAATTGGAAAACGCAGCGAAATCATTTTTAGAAAAACATTTACCGCTACTTTATACTAAAGGTCGTCCAACAGAAATGCTTTATTGGTTAAAAATGGTTTGTGATGCAAGAGAGAAAGAATATACGCCAGAGGAAGTGATTTATACTTTTTATGAGTATATCCCAGAGGAAGAATACCCTGAGTTTGTTAAGGCGTTATTGAAAGGTAAAGCAAAGGAGAAAAAGTCATTTTTTTCTAGTTTTTTTTAATGGTAGCAATAAAGATGTTACAAAGCATCGGTGGTGGAAGTTGGTTGCTTAGAACAAGAGCTAGCGCAAGCGCAAAGCAAACCACAGGCAACGCAAGATAAACAAAAAATTGCAGAAAAAACCACCGCACTTGCTAATACGTTAGAAAGACAAGAAAAGTGGAGCGAGAAAGGCGAATACAAACGCAACCTTGATAACCTCACCACTATCGCAGGGGGGGATATTGGCAGGGCAAAGCGGCACACAGATTGCCACGACCCTTGCCTCACCGACTTTAAATGAAAAAATCAAGGCACTCACCACCGACAGCAATGGCGAGGTGAACGTGCTGACCAACACCCTTGCCCACGCCATGCTTGGTGCGGTAGAAGCGGCGGCTGCTAAGGGCAATATCACCGCAGGCGCAGTTGCCGCTTCCGCCAGTGAACTTGCCGCGCCAGCCATCACTAAGCTACTGGGTAAAGACAACCCGAACCAACTTAGTGCAGAAGAACGCCAAACCGTTACCGCCTTAAGCACCCTTGCAGGCAGCCTTGTGTCAGGCTTAACCGCCCAACAAAACGGCTCAGCGACTAATACCGTTAGCACGCTTAATGCCGCGGCATTAGGTGGTGAGATTGGGAAACGGGCGGTGGAGAATAATTATCTCAGTGTACTTTCTCAAAAAAGACGTGATGACATTAGAGAGAAAATTAAAAATGGCAATGCGACTAAAAAAGAGATCGTAGAGTATCTTCAATATGAAAAAGATGATCAAACGAGTGATTATTTAGTGGATAAAGCGCGTTATCGCCCAGAGGAGATGACACCGCAAGAATGGGCTGAATATGAAAATTACGCAAAACGTTACGTTTCAGAAAGCATACAAAACCGAGACATTCCTAAAAATATTGAGCGTAGCCTCAAAGAAATGCTTACGGGAAACTATTATAAAGGCTACGGTTATGCTTATGCGTTAGATGAAAAATATCGTTCATCTTTGCCAAGTCGTTGGTTCATTTCCGATTCAGATAAATCGGAAGAAGAAAGAATATATGAGCGCTTTAATGCAAAATATATCCAAAATCCAAGAACATTAAGAGAATCATTTAATGGGAGAGTAGCAGAATCAACGAAAGAGGGATTGGAGTTGGCTTCTTTAGGATATATTTCTAACATACCAAAAGTTGTAAATACAGTTGAATTGGTAACCAAGGTAGGAGGGAATAAAATAGTTTCAACTGCAATTCGTCTTGAAAAACCTACTGTTGGTTTTATAGATAAAATGCTCTCAGAAGGTATTTATCATTCTTACAATCCTTATGCTAATGCGGTTACTAGAAATATTGGTAATAGTATTGATAGTATTTCAAAAATCACACCAAAACAGTATGTAACTGGAACGACGATAGGTATGAGTGCGAATATGGGGGCTCAGTATATCAATACAGGTACAATTAATTATAAAGAAGCTATTAAATCAGGTCTAACCACACCTTATTTAATTTATACCCCAATGGGGACTTCATTTGTATTAGGCTCAATGTCAACAGCAGTTGATTCAAGATTATCTAATAGTAATTCATATTTAAATGACCAATCTAATTATTTAAAAAATCAAGCTGTAGGGGAGTTAATTCAAAGGTCATTGCCATCAAATATACAAAACTCCCCTATCGGCATTGGATTAAATATTTTTTCTGGAGAAGTACTCAGTCATCATAAAGATAAGGATAATAAAAAGTGAGAACCGCAAAAAAATTATTAAAAATTTCACTGTATGCATTTAATCTAATATGTTCTTTTCAAGGAATGATATGGATGAGATTATATTCAAATACAAATAAAATTGATCAAACTGAATTTTTTTCAGCCTAAATATTTAGTGTTTAGTATTTTTTTTTACTGTTTTATATGGTTAATGCTTTTTCTCTGGTCTTACTTTCCTAGCTCAAAGAAATATTTAAAACTTTAGTTTTGCTCATTATATTTGCTATTGTGTATATTTAATATTGCATTTAATTTTATGAGCTTCTCTATTGTTCAAGATAAACACAGAAATGATAAAGATTGCGAAAACGGTTACCCAGCAAGATGGTTTGGCGTATTTAATTCGCGTGGAGTCAGGCACGGGCGTGGCACATAGCCGTCAATCACAAGAACGCCAAGCGCAAATTAGCCAAGGTAATGTGTTTAACGCCAAACAGATTGACTTGACGGCTACAGGCACAGGGGAAACGCTTGCCAATGGGGAGCAAAAGCGCGGTAATATTCATCTTGAGCACAGTGATTTAACTAGCCACGATGAACAAGGCAAACGCCTTGCAGATAGCCATATTACGTTGACGGCGTATGACACGCAATTACAAGCAGGTAAAAGCCACAGCAAAGAAAAAATGCGCGGTCAAAATGTGGGTGTTGAAGTGGGGATGTTTGCCCAAGCAGGACCACAAACGGGCGTTGGGGTATATGCCACCGTGGGTGGAGGCAGCCAAAAAATGGATGCGGAACGCACAATGTATCACAACAGCCATTTAGACAGTGCGCAGATAACCTTTAATAACCAAAATGACCTGACACTCAAAGGGGCAACGGCGAAAGCCAACAGTATTGATGCCAATGTGGGTGGTAAGTTACAGATTGAAAGTATGCAAGATGAACAACATCTTAAAAGTAAAAGCAATCAAGCAGGTTTAAGTGTGAGTATCAGCTTTGGCAATGCGTGGGGTGGCAATATCGGCTTTAATGCGGACAGTGGCAGCGAACATTATCGTCAAGTAACGGAACAATCGGGATTATTTGCGGAAGAGGGAGGCTATCACGTTGAGGCAAATCAAGTTCACCTCAAAGGCGGTGCGATTGCAAGCCAAAATGCCAATAACAGTGAGCTTGCCACCAATCAACTGACCGTCGAGCATCTTCAAAAACCGTAAAATGAACTAACATCAACGTGATGAACTTTTAGCTAATTCTGCCATTTTATGGTGGGATTATATATAGAGGAAAATGTCATTCTGGGAAGTTGGTGGGGATATGATTTTTTCAGAAATTGATAAAAGGGAGAAATAAAATACTCTCCCTAATAGCTAAATATTATAATGCTTAAGCTCTATTTATTAAGCTTTTTTCAAAAAAGCTGATTTTAATGAGAAACTTTGGCCGTCAATTTTGCAATCTACATCGTGATCGCCATCAACTAAGCGAATGTTTTTCGCTTTTGTGCCTTTTTTCAATACAATAGATGAGCCTTTCACTTTCAAATCTTTAATTAAAATGACACTATCGCCATCTTGTAGTAGATTACCGTTGCTGTCTTTCACCACTTTTTGTTCAGTCTCATTTTCTTCATCGCCAGACCATTCATAAGCGCAGTCAGGGCAAACAAAATTTAAACCGTCGTGATAAACATATCCGCCTTGGCATTTTGGACAAGTTGTTTGTTCCATTTTTTCCTCTTATCTAAATTTCAATATAAACAATCAGTTACATTTTTTTGATTGAATAGTAGTAATGCGAGCGAAGTATAGCAAACAAATCTCTTTCACTGTAATGATTTTTAAAGATGCCATAAAAGAGAATTTCCGCTAAACTAGCGACTTTTAGAGGGGAACAAAATGAAAAAAACAGTTTTATTACTTGGGGTTAGTGCATTACTAAGCAGTGCTTACAGTCAAGCCCATAACCTGCAACTTAATGCAACCTTACCTGCGGTAACCGTCGCAGATAAAGGTGAGCTTATCGTTAAAAATCAAGAGATTAGTGCAAAGCCTTGGCAATCTACCCAGCTTAAAGGTAAGGTTCGTGTGTTGCAACATATTGCAGGGCGTAGCTCGGTAAAGGAGAAAAATTATCCTTTAATGGAAGCTATCAAAGCACAGCATTTTAATGGTGCACAATATCAAACCACAAATATTATTAATGCAGATGATGCGATTTTTGGCACGGGGGCTTTTGTGCGCAGTAGTGCTGAAAAGGCCAAAAAAGAAAATGCCCACAGCCAAATTGTGCTGGATAATCAAAGTGCGGTGAAAAATGCGTGGAAATTAAAAGAGAAAGAAAGTTTGATTGTGGTGTTGGATAAAGAGGCAAAAGTGAAGTTTGTTCACGAAGGGAAACTCTCTTCGGCACAAATCAATGAAATTTTAGCCTTAGTTAAGGATTTGCTATAAAACGTATCGTCTGAATAACAGAATGCGGAATATTCAAACCGAGTAATAAAGGAAGTGCCGAATAATCGGCACTTTTTTAATGGAAAAGCGCTTGATGTAAGGCGTCGATTTGTGCCTTTTCGCTTTCCAGTGAAAGTCCGTTTAGGGCATAATCTAAATCTATTTTTGCTTGTTTGAATGCGGCGTTACAAATGGCTTGATTATCTGATTGCCTCCACAGTATGGCGAGTGCTTTTTGTACTTTGATGTGAATTTCTAACATTGCACTTCCATCACGACAAATAGGGGTGAAGGATTGTAAAACAAGTTCTTGTTCGTTGAGATTTAACATTGCCAGACGATCATATTTCACAGCTTGCTTTTCTACTTTGCTATCAAGTAGTAAGCGTAATAAAACGCTAATCACTTTAATTGCCGTGCCGGGATCGTTCACCGCTTGCGATAAGGCACGTTGCGCCACTTCGCTTAATACAATCAAACCAAATTTAGGATCTTGCGCATAAGAGCGGTTGTTTTCGATGATAAAATTTTCTTGCAGTTGAGCGATGTGTTCAATGGGCTTATTGACATAGGCAATGGGCATATTCGTATAAACCAATTTTCCGGGTTGAATGGCAATTTCAATTTCGCAATCATTATTATCAGCAAAATCTTGCAAATTTTGCATATTTATATGGCTCAAATAGCCTGTTTTATGCGCGTGAATTGCGTAGGAAAATTGAATTTTCTCAAGGGATTTTGCCCCCATATTTGGCTGTTGCCAATAATTGTTTAAGGCTTGCTGTGAGGCAGTTTCAATCTTTTCTAAGGTATTATTTAATAACCCAAGCTGTGATAACGCACTCACCCACGTAATCAAGGTGGTAATTAAATAAATGAGTACACAAATCGTCCCAATAAACAGCACGAATCGCCCCGCCTCGTTGTAATAACCCATTCCTAAGGTTATTTTGGCAATTACTGCATAAACAAAGGCTGAAATAAAACTGGAAATCGCAAGACGCGTGGTGTTATCTCCCATCACTAATTCGGTCGCTCTTGGCGTTGCCCCGTTAGAAGCAGAAGAAAAAGCCGAAACCATAATAGAAAGGGAAAAGGTACTCACCGCTAACATACTCGATGCCATAATGCTGAGAATGTCATTGAGTAATTCTTCGCTAACATCTGGCATAATCTCTATCGGCAATGCTTTGTTTTCGATCAATGCAGAGAAAAGTGCCAGAAAGACAGCAAATAATGCCCCTAAAATAGGGGTGAGCCATAAGGCGTTACTTGGTTTTTTTAACCATAGAATTAGGATAAAAAAATGCTCTTTAAGATAGCTTAACATCGGTTTTCCTATATTGAGAGAGAAGAGCTTACCATAGCAGATTTTTTGTAGAAAGAAAAAGGGCTGAGTTGCTCAGCCCTGAGATTATTTTAAATTAGAATTTATAAGAAATATTCCCTGTGATTCTGCGACCTTCCCCCATATAACACCAATATGAATCACAAGCACTCACATATTTTTTATTCAGTAAGTTAGAAATATTTAATTGAGCACCCCAATGTGGTGAAAAATCATATTTTGCCGTAATATCAACGAGAGTATAGGCTGGGATTTTTTCATCACTCATCCCATTTGTGCTAGTTCCTGTATAGCGAATGCCCGTACCAAGTTGTAAACCTGATAAGGCATTGCCTGTAAAACGGTAATTTAAATAAGCAGAATAGCTATGTTTTGGAATGAGTGCAGTACGAGTGATTTTATCTGCGTGAGTTTTGGATTTAGTATATGTATAAGAAACAAGTGTAGCTAAATTTTCCGTTAAATTTATATCAGCTTGTAACTCTATACCTTTACTTGTTTGTTTTCCAGCTTGAGTGCTAATGGAGTGTCCGTTAACAGTATTGGTAATAAGTGCATTTTTTTCTTTTAGATTAAAGTAGGCAAGAGATAACTTCCCTTCAATAAATTGAGGTAAGTATTTTAATCCAAACTCGTGTTGTTCTCCTTCATAGGGCTTATATCTCACAAACGTACCATTCACATTGGTACTTGGGAGAGGTTTGAATGATTCAGAATAATTATAGTACGGAGCTAACCCATTTTCGGTAATATACATTATCCCAGCAGCATAAGTATTTTGTGCAACATCATAGGGTTTATTCTGTGATGCACTGCGATAATCACCTTTTGCAAAATCACGTCTTACACCTAAATTGATGAGTAATTTATTTTGGAAACTAAAATGGTTTTGAAGATAAAGACCTAATTGACGATCTTTATTTATATAAGGCGTTAAAGCAGAAAAAGGGGCTGCTGCGGTTGGGTAATTACCATAAAGGTTATTTAATGCTACCTTACCGTAACCATTAGATGCAGTATTTTTTGAATGAGAATAATCAAAACCACCCAGTAAAGTATTTTCTATCTCATTAAATTTCCAAGTTTGGCTAAGGTGGTTATCAATTGTATGAGTAAATGTTTTACCCCGTATGAGCATTGTACTAAGGCTTGTTCCGTCCCAGCCTAAAGAGGCACTAAATTGATCCTTGTTGCTATAAGCATACCGATAGTTTGAGCTAAATATTAATCCATCTGAAACTTGATGCCTCAATTCGTAACCGATACTATATTGATTGCGTCTGAAGTATTCATCAACATTTTGTGCGAAATTTGTTCGACTTGAAAAGCCGCCACGTTTTAGTATGTCATATTTAGGGAAAAAGCCCGAAGACGGTATACCATCATCGTGTTGAATGCTTGCTAATAAAGTGAAATTTGTATTTTGAGAAATGTTCCAAGATAGACTAGGAGCAAGATAGTACGCATCACTATAACTCCCTTTGGGTTCACCATTATGGCGTAGATAGTCCGCTACAATACGGTAATGTACCGTTTCACTGATTGTTCCCGTATAGTCTGTAGCAATGCCTCTTTCATGGCGATTACCTAAGGTGAGTTTAACTTCTCCTTGCCCAACTTTTTCTTTATTTGGACGTTTACTGATTAAGTTAATTAAACCACCTGCGTTGGCACTTCCATAAGTTAAAGAATCAGCACCTTTTACTATTTCTATTGTTTCTAAGCCATACAAGTTTGGTTGCCAATGATAGAAACCAAAATCGTATAATGTTGTTCCATCTAAGCGAATTGTTGGATTAAATCCTCGAATTTTAATCCAATCATGGGTGTCTATATCTCCGCCAAAAGGCTGGCTTAATATGCCTGCCTCATAACGACCGATTTGATCGACTTGTTGGTATCCTTTCTCACTCATTTTTGCTTGATCTAAGGTTTCCGTTGAACCAGGTGAAAGATATTCTACTTTCCCCGTTTTCGATACGGATCCAATTACATCAATAGGGGCTAATTGTATTTCTTCTGCAATAACAACTTGGCTTGTGATAAAAAGTGCGGTGGAAATTAGTGATAATTTAAAAAATTTTTTTGTCATAAAAGCTCCGAGTAAAAGGCTAGCAAGATGAGCTAGCCTAATCGTTTATTATTTAATACTAAATGTATAAGTGCTATACAATTTACGTTTTTGGCAGATTTTTTGATCTGGGTAATCCATTTCATAAATTGCCTTGATTTTCCAAGTGCCTTTTAGGGCTGGAATAAAATTCACTTTTCCTTGTGAATCCGTTTTACCTGAAAATGCTTGTGGTTCACGGTGATCATAAACCGCTTTTTCATCAAGTTTGGTAAATTCGTTTGTCGTTCCAATCACCGTAATGCCTTTGGCTGGTTGCCCTTTATATAGCACCTGTACAGGGAAAACCTCCATCGGACTTAAGGTGGTTGGATCAACTAAGGGAACAATTTCTAAATCTAACCCAACAGGTTTGATAGCAAAGTCGCTAACCTCAACCCCTGTATTCACATAGGTAGATGAAAACATACTGGATTCTTCACAGTAATTGGCATCTTTCATTTGACTGAGGTTTTCACGTTTCCAACCATTGTCATTTTTTGACCAGAAGGTTGGTTTGTAGCTACCTGAAATTTTGTATTCTGCTTTCGCCAATGGGCTGGTGGTAACATAATGGTAATTTTCGCCCTTTTGGGTTAGGGTAGTGCTTGTGCCGTCCGCACGATGCAACACCAACGGATTTAAGATATTTAAACGTCCCTCGGCAATTTTTTCTCCTTCAGGAAAGTGATCGCCATAGCCAAGCACTGCAAGCAAATCTTTGCCCGCTTCGGCTTGTTGGGCATAAGCCCATAGATCGTGTGCTTGGCTGGCAAAAGGCAAAGCAAGTCCGCAAATTAAGGTAAGTTGTGTGAGTTTTTTCATTGGATTTCTCCTATCTTTATCATCAAAAAATTGGAATTTTTTGACCGCACTTTATAATGGCACTATTTTTAGTGCGGTATAAAATTCCTCCAAATTCGCACTTGGCGAGGGATTACTTAAGTAATGTGCTTACTTAAGGGAGGAAAACTCTGTAACAACATCTTATGAATTTTCCGTAAAATTCGTTATATTTTTCTCATTAGCCATAAAAAATAGCTGCCACCGAGTAAGGTAGCAATCAAGCCTGCTGGAATTTCATAGGGAAATAGCAGCTGGCGTCCTAGCCAATCGGCAATAACCATAATGGTTCCGCCTAATAATCCTGCGGCGAGGAGTTGGTTTTTACTATGGCGAAAGCCTAGGTGGTAGGCTAAATGGGGCGCAAGCAAGCCGATAAAACTTAATGCACCAATGAGCAAGGTCGCAAATAGCGTGAGTAAAATGGCAAAAGCAAATAGGATACCGCGTGCCTTGAGTATATTTACCCCAAGAGATTGGGCAATGACGCTATTTAGTGCAAATAAATCTAGCCAACGGACGAAAATAAAGCTGAATAAAAAGAGGATAATCGCGATAAACAGCATTGGGATTGCCACATCATTTGTTGCGTAATAGGTTGAACCTGATCCCCAATTTAATAATTGCCAAGCTCGCGGATCGCCGCTTGCAACCAGTATTCGTTGTACCGCTTCAAATAAGGCTGAAATGCTTATTCCTGTGAGTAATACTTGATCGGGCTGTAAACCATTACGGCGATTGATTATCCAAATCAGCCAGACAATGAAGCACGCTCCCAATCCTCCCCATAGGGCATATTGGCTGAGTAAGGTGGTGCCGGTGATAAAAATGGCAAGCAATACACCAAAGCTTACCCCAGAGGTAATGCCAAGCAATTCAGGGCTTGCCATTGGGTTGTGGCTTAGTCGTTGTAATAGGGTTCCAGCTACGGCAAGCATTATTCCCGTACAAAATGCATAGGCAATGCGAGGAAAACGCAAGGTAAACAGGTTATTGTCCAAATAGATTTGCCAGCCATCTATTCCTTGCGCTAGCCATAAGGAACAGGATAGCGCAGCCAGTAAAAGTAAAGGTAAATAAAGTGCGGTGCTTTTTTGCGGCGTATTTTTCCACGTTATGGCATTTTCTTGTACGCGTCCATATTGTTGGCGATGTTTAAAGACGAGCCATAATAATAACGGTGTGCCGAGCAGGGCGGTAATTGAGCCTGTTGGTAAGGTCATCGTTTGCCATTTTTCGAGTAATTGCAGGCTGAGATCGGCGATAAGTAATAAACTGCTGGCAAAATAGGCACTTCGCCATAATAAGGTTTTAATGCGGTAATCTGGGAATTGGCGAGCAAGCGTAGTTGCGGCTAAGCCAATAAAGGCAAGCATACCAACACGGCTGACCACGATGGCGACCAAATAAGCCGCGAGTAAAATGCCAATAATGCGAATTTTTTTTACATTCACGCCTAAACTTTGTGCATTGCTTTCTTCGAGTTGTAATGCTTGTAAAGCGGGGCTAAGTAAGATGACAGCCAAAATGGCTGGCGCCAGTAATGGCAATAGAGTGAGGCTATCATACCAGCTTTCTTGAACTAATGAGCCACTTCCCCACAGGAGTAAACCACGACTTTCCTCAGGATAAAAAAGAATGAGTAAAGAGGAAAATGCGCCGAGATAAAAGTTCACGACAAGTCCTGCAAGGACAATCAACAAAGGGGAAATCATTTTTCGCCAAGCGAGGAGTAAGACTAAGCTGAGTGCAAATAATGCGCCGATAAAGGCGATGGGCGTTGCCCCCCATTGTAATAGACTAGGGAAAAATAGTGTTACCACAAAAAGGCTAAATTGCGCCCCTGCACTGACGGCAAGTGTGCTGTCTGAAGCAAGTGAATTATTCATTATTTGTTGTAAGAGCAACGAAGCAATCCCTAAACTCACTCCAGATAAAATCGCCATTAACACTCTTGGCAAGGTAAAATTAAAGACGAGTAGCTGACTCGTGTCGCTTTGCCCGAGTTGTTGAAAAAGCACGAGAACAAATAAAATCACTACGATGACAGCAAGGCTTGGCATTAAACGGCGTGTTACCATTTTGCTTGTTCCCCTTGTGGTTGGCGTAACCCTTGGCTTAATGCAATGGCTAAACGCTGTGCAGATGGTAATGCTCCGAATGTCCAAATGGCAGGAAGAATGAGAGGATCTTTCGCTAAAGGAAGCGTTTGCCATAGGCTATTATTCGCTAACTCTTTCGGAACATTTTGGGGATAAGGCTTGATGATCACCAGTTTAGCTTGCGCAAATTGAGCCAGTTGATTGAGGCTAATTAGGCTAAATCCCCATAAGTTTACCTGCCCTTGCCACGCATTTTGGAGACCGAGTTGTGTTAGAACGACACCCGGTAGGCTTTGTTTGCCATACACTCGCAGATGACGACCATCAATAAATTGTACGATTAATAAAGGACGATCTCGCACCTCTTGAAGTGCGGCTTTCTGGCTTGCAAACGTAGTTAATGTTTGCGTAATCAGGGCGGTGGGATCAACATTGATTACTTGTGCAAGTTGGCGTGTTGCTTGTAGTTGGTTTTGCCAAAAATCCCCTGTTTTATAGAAATTGACTAAGGGGATGTTATTGATATTGCGTAAATAAGGTAAATTAGCCTGTGCAGTCGCAAGATACATATCGCTATTAGGAAAGGCATCAATATCAAGTTGTGCAAGCAATTCTTTATTCGGTTGCAATCTTGTTCCTAAATCAATCGTTGTAGCAGGCAAGCTGGGTTCATTCACCCAATTTTGGTAACTTTGCTTATCACCAACCGCAGTCGGGGAAACACCTAGCCCTAATAGGGTTTCAGCAATGGTCCAGTCTAAGGTTGCTACTTTCGCACTAGCAAGCACAGGTGTTGTAAAAATAAGTAGAAAAATGTGTAAGAAATAAGCCAGTATTTTCACTATTTCCCCTTAAAAAAATGCAACAGGAATGTGATCAATGGGATGAGCTTGCACCTGTAAATGAATATGATAAATCTGTGCTAAGGCTTGTGGTGTCATTATGTTTTGTGGGGAGCCTTGCATTAATAATTTGCCCGACTGCAAGGCGATTAGCTCATCACAAAAACGTGCGGCAAGATTGATGTCGTGGATCACAATAATCACCCCTAGATTTAAGTTTTTCACCAGTTTTTGAATGAGTTGCATCACTTCCACTTGATGTGCAATATCCAATGCTGCTAACGGTTCATCTAATAATAAAAAACGGCTTTGTTGAGCCAGTAACATTGCAAGCCATACACGAGAACGTTCACCCCCTGAAAGGGTATCGACGAATTGATCGGCGTAGCTTTGCATATTTGTCCATTCAAGCGCATTTTGAATGGCTTGTTCGTCTTGTTTGAGGTTACGCCCTAATAGTCCATTCCACGCATAACGCCCCATTTGTAGCAGCCCTCTGGTGGTTAGGTTATTTGCCTGTGGCAAATATTGTGGCAGATAGGCAACTTCGCGCGCAAAGGCTCTATGTTTCCATTGCTGAATGACACGTTGATTAAATTTGAGTTGCCCACTGGTTGGCATTTGTTGGCGAGCGAGAAGTTTGATTAAGGTTGATTTTCCCGATCCGTTTGGTCCAATAATGCCATAGATTTTTCCCGTGTTAAATTGCAGTGATATAGGGTGCAACAACACTTTTTCAGGCAAGGCGAACGACACTGCGTTTAATTCAAACACGATATTTCCTATGAGCGAATAAATAAAGGGGAAAGATTTTAATTGATAACCGTTATCATTTCAATAGGTCTATTCTTAAAAATAAACGGCTACCTTAAAAGACGATTAAGATTGTAAATTTTTCTTTCCATTTTTACGGAAAAGTTTACAATGTTTGCCAGTTTTATCAGAAAAATGGGATGGAAAGCCAGTAATGTCAGCAGAAAAAAATCTTTTTTCACAAGTGGTTACACAAAGTCGCAAAATGCAAGAGGTGGTGGAAAAAGCCAAAAAATTTGCTCTGCTTGATGCGCCTTTGCTTATTCAAGGTGAAACCGGTACGGGGAAAGATCTTATCGCCAAAGCTTGCCATTTTTCTAGTCAAAGAAGAGAAAATAAGTTTATTGCGGTCAATTGTGCCGGTTTACCGAGTGAAGATGCAGAAAGTGAAATGTTCGGGCGAGCTTATGGGGAAACGGTAAATCAAGGCTTTTTTGAATATGCGAATGGGGGTAGCGTATTATTAGATAGCGTGGCAGAGTTGCCACTTAGTTTACAGGCAAAATTATTACGTTTTTTAAATGATGGTACTTTTCGCCGTGTGGGCGAGGAAAAAGAGCATTATGCCAATGTTCGTGTGATTTGTACCTCACAAGTTCCCCTCAGTCATTATGTAGAAAAAGGCAAAATGCGTGAAGATTTATTTCATCGTCTTAATGTATTAAGTCTTAATATTCCAGCGCTACGTGAACGCAAAGAAGATATTCCACAACTTACCACATTATTTGTCCAACAAATTAGCCAACAGCTAGGGATTTCCGTCCCCCATTTTGATAGCGCATTTTTAAATTATCTTGCCCATTATACTTGGGCGGGGAATGTACGAGAATTGCACAATGCGTTATATCGAGCTTGTTCTTTGGCTGAGAATAATCAGCTTGCTATTGCGGATTTGCACTTAGTGGAGCAGGAAATTGCATTACCAAGTATTGAGCAATTTGCTAATCAAACCCTTGATGAAATTATGAATAATTTTGAGGCAATGGTGTTACAGAAATTTTATGAGGAATATCCTAGCACCAGAAAGCTGGCTTCAAGATTAGGCGTTTCGCATACTGCTATCGCCAATAAATTAAAACAATATGGCATAGGAAAATAAGGGGGAAATACCGCAAAAGCAACTTTTATTCATCTTGGTAGTTTGCTAAGTGCGGTTGTTTTTTTAATAATTTTTGCCATTCGCTTTGCTCAATATTTACCTTGAGTAAAAATTCCCCTTGTTCACTGATTTTTTCTTCACGAATACAATCCATTTCATATAGCCAATGACGGATTTTGCCAGCTTGCGGTGGCAAACAAAGTTGTAATTGCACAATCCTTTTGCTTAATTTTTGTCGAATGGCTTCAAATAATAAGGGAATACCTTGTTGTAAATGGGCAGAAATATACACGCCCACTGGGCGATTTTGATCATCATATTCAATATGTGGAACAAGGTTTTCCACTTGATCAATTTTGTTATAAACCAGTAATGTAGGGACTTGATTGGCTTGGATTTGTTGCAAAACCTCATTTACCGCATTGATATTTTCTCGTTTTCGTACATCAGCGCAATCCACAACGTGTAATAACAGGCTTGCCTCGCTGGTTTCTTGTAAGGTGGATTTGAACGCGGAAACCAGATCGTGTGGTAGATCTCGAATAAAGCCTACCGTGTCTGCTAAAATTGTGCTACCAATATCTGGAATGTTCAAACGGCGGAGGGTAGGATCAAGGGTAGCAAAAAGTTGATCTGCCGCATAAACTTCTGCCTTGGTGAGCAAATTAAACAAGGTGGATTTACCCGCATTGGTATAACCGACCAATGAAATCGTGGCAATATCTGCTTTCTTTCTTGTCTGACGATTTTGATGACGTTGTTTTTCTACTTTATTTAAGCGATGTTGCAATTGTGCAATACGAACTTTAATCAATCGTCGATCGCTTTCTAATTGGGTTTCTCCCGGCCCTCGTAAGCCTACCGCACCTTTTTGTTGATCCAAGCCTGTTTTGCGCCGAATTAAACGAGTGGCAAGATGTTTTAATTGGGCTAATTCGACTTGTAATTTCCCTTCGTGAGAGCGTGCGCGCTGGGCGAAAATATCTAAAATTAACCCTGTGCGATCTACGACACGACATTCACATAGGCTTTCTAAATTACGCGTTTGTGCGGGTGTCAAACAATGATTGATTAAAATCACATTGGCGTTGTGATCTTTTACTGCTTGGGCAATTTCTTCTGCTTTGCCTTGTCCAACGAAATACTTCGCTTGTGGCGTGGCACGGCTTGTGGTGATAATGGTGGCAATGTCTACTTGCGCAGATTCAGCAAGCAACTGGAATTCAGTTAAGTCATCAAGATTTTTATCAGCAGAAAAAAAGGCTTGTACAATAATGCCTCGATCTTGCGAAATAGCCTGTTGCGAGTGGTTTTGTGATGATGAAAAAAGTGCGGTAGAAATTTCATCTGAATTTTTCACCGCACTTGGAAAAGCTAAATGATCCAAAATTATTCAGTCTGTGATTCTGCTGAGGTTTCTGTCGCCATTTCTTGCGTTGCATTATGTTGTTGCTGGTGAGCTTGATTATTATGATGAGAAACTGCACGAGCAGGCACAACAGTTGAAATTGCGTGTTTGTAAACCATTTGATTTACAGTGTTTTTTAATAAAATGACGAATTGATCGAAAGACTCAATTTGTCCTTGTAATTTAATGCCATTGACTAAATAAATGGATACAGGAATACGTTCGCGACGTAATGCGTTTAAGTAAGGATCTTGTAATGATTGTCCTTTTGCCATTGTTATTTTCCTTCTTATATTAGTTATAGGGTTTTTTATGGGGAACAAAAATCGTCTCCGTGAGCCAATATAGCAATAATCTTGACAGATGTCATCACTATGCCTCAATTATTTTAACGTTTGCGCGATTTGCATAAAGGATTTATCAGGGCTGAGACTATCTAACCAAGTTATCGGTGATTTCCAGCCACGTAACCAAGTAAGCTGGCGCTTAGCCAGCTGGCGAGTTGCACAGATTCCACGAAATATCATTTCTTGATGATCATAATCCCCCTGCAAATAATCCCACATTTGGCGGTAACCAACACAGCGAATAGAAGGTAAATCAGCGTGTAAATCACCACGTTGATAAAGTTTTTCGACTTCTTGTTGAAAACCTTGTTCAATCATTTTATGAAAACGCAGTTCAATACGTTGGTGTAATACTTGGCGTTCTTGTGGGGCGATGGTAAATTGTGTGATGTCATAAGGCAGCGCCTCACCTTTTTGCTCAGTCAGTTCAGTGAGCGATTTTCCCGTGAGATAAAACACTTCTAACGCACGGTTGATCCGTTGGCTGTCATTCGGGTTAATACGTTGCGCAGAAATAGGATCGATTTTTGCTAACTCTTGATGTAAGCCATTCCAACCGATTTGCACTGCTTTTTGCTCAATTTCTTGGCGTAAACGTTCATCTGCCGAAGGTAATGGTGAAAGCCCTTCCAGCAAGGCTTTGTAATAGAGCATTGTGCCACCGACTAACAAGGGGATTTTACCCTGTTTACTGATGTTTTCCATTTCCAGTAAGGCATCGTGGCGAAAATTTGCCGCCGAATAGCTTTCACTGGGATCTTTTATATCAATTAAACGATGCGGAGCAAGAGCAAGTTCAGCGGCATTTGGTTTTGCAGTGCCAATATCCATTCCCCGATAAATTAAGGCAGAATCGACGCTGATGACTTCAACTGGGAAATGTTGGCGTAATTTGATCGCTAAGTCTGTTTTTCCTGAAGCAGTTGGTCCCATTAAGAAAATGGCTCGTGGCTTTGTGTGCATTAGCTATTTTCCTTCCCTAAATAGATTTGCCAATCAATAGGAATAAATAGCTGAGAAAGCGATTGATTTGGCTGTCGATGTAATAATTGTTCGGTTTCATTGAGTAAATTTACCGCATCTCCAAATACGTCTATCGTTGTATAATCAAGCTGTTGACAAAGTGCGGTCAAAAATTGGTGCATATTTTCGTTTTGTTGATTGAGTAAGTTCCCTACACATTGCTGTAAATTATGCTGGCGTAAGCTGGCAGGCACCTTAATCAGGCTAATTCGATGTTGAGTAAGATTTTCATTAAAGTGAAAACCGATTTGAGCGAAAAATGTGTGTTGTTTTTCCCAAGCCGATTGCTGTTTTTCATCTAAGCGGAAGAGTATAGGAATTAATAATGCTTGCTGGGCAATATCTTTTTCCTGCAAAGACAACATCGTTTGCATTTGTTGTAATTTTTTGATCGGTAATAAATAAAATTCCTGCTCTTGCTGTAAAAGTAGCGCTTGATTTTGCACTAAGGCTAATGCGCGTAACATTCGGCTAGTTGGCAGTGAACTTTCTTGCGTCGCTTGAACGGTTAAAACTGGGTTTTCTCCCTGTGTCGGTGAGGCTGGGCGAAGTAATTCGCCATAAGCCTGACTTTCTGTTTTAGTGATTTCGCTCTTTGGCTTGATATAACCTGCTGGTGGAATAGAGGGATGATTTGTCGCTTTTTCTTTATTTAGCGAAGGGGAAACAGAATAGTCCGTTGGTTGAAAAATATTTCTTCCTGCTGCACTACGATTAAGTTTTCCAACATTAGGTTGCCATACCCCGTCAGGTTCTTGCACTTGTGATGTGGCTTGTTCGCTGGGTTCAGACGAGAGCGGTTGTTGCATTAGTTTATGTTCAGCATTAAGCATTTTTCCGCCGAGTTCTAAGCTTGTAAGCAGGGCATTTTGTATGCCTTGATAGATAAAATCGTGAACAAGGCGAGCTTGCTGGAAGCGAACTTCGTGCTTTGTTGGGTGAACATTAACATCTACATCATTGGGATTAATATCAATAAAAAGAATATAAGCAGGATATTCATTGCTCTCTAAATGTTCTGCATAGGCTTGGCGTATGGCGTGAGTGATCACTTTATCGCGTACCATTCTGCCATTTACATAGCAATAGTTTAAATCATTTTGGGTATGCTTAAAGAAAGGATCGGCAACCCAGCCTGAAAGATGGAGATCATCGTGTTTCCAATCAATATGTAAGGCGTGTTGAACAAATTCTTCCCCACAAATCGCTGCAATTCGTTTTAATTTTTGCGAAAAATCCCCCGCACTTTTGTATTGACGCACTGTTTTCCCATTATGGGTAAGCGTAAAGGCAATATGTGGTTTTGCTAAGGCGATACGACGGATCACTTCATCAATATGAGCAAATTCAGTTTTATCAGTGCGTAAAAATTTGCGTCTTGCTGGCGTATTAAAAAATAAATTAGCCACTTCAACCGTTGTTCCCACTGGGTGTGAAGCTGGTTTGATGGTGGTTTCCATATCTCGCCCTTGCGCATAAACCTGCCATGCTTCTTTTTGTTGTTCGGTACGAGAAGTCAGGGTCAGGCGAGAAACGGAACTAATACTTGCTAACGCCTCACCGCGGAAGCCTAAACTTAAAATGGCCTCTAAATCCTCAAGACTGGCGATTTTGCTCGTAGCGTGACGAGCAAGGGCTAAGGCGAGTTCATCTTTTGCGATACCGATACCATCGTCTCGAATACGAATTAAATTTGCACCGCCATTTTCAATATCTACCTGAATTTTCGTTGCACCAGCATCAAGGCTGTTTTCTACCAGTTCTTTGACGACTGACGCGGGACGTTCAACAACTTCACCAGCGGCGATTTGATTAGCAAGCTGAGGTGGCAGAATTTTTATTGGCATTGTTTTTCCTAATTCCTTAGCTGAATTTTTTGTCCTGTTTTTACTTTCCCATCTTTGAGTTTTGGATTTAATTTCAATAAGGTAGGCACAGGAATATTATACTCACGAGAAATCGCATACAGGGTTTGGTCTTTTTTCACTGTATGGAATTTCGGTGTTGTTTTATCTTTTCCTTTATTCTCGGTTTTTGTATTTTTATTCGCCGTTTTATCTGTTTTTCTGCTATCTGTATTTGTGCTGTTCGACTTGCTGTTTTCTGTTTTGCTATTTTTACCATTATCAGGGATTTTAATGGTTTCACCAATCCAAAGCTCACGGCGTTTAAGCTGATTTAATGCAATAATGTCATTCATCTTGACATTATATTTGTTTGCTAATCCCCCAAGACTTTCACCATTTTTCACTTTATGGCGAATACCGCTATCTTTTGGTAAGTTGCTAGTGGTTTCACGCGTATTTTTGACCGCACTTTCTGTACTAGGTGTTTTAGCCACATTGATTTCCGTTTTGACATTACGGCGACGAAATTCAACCAGACTATCATAAATAACACGGGCTAATTTTTTGCGATATGCAAGAGAATTAAGTTTTTTTTCTTCATCAGGGTTAGACAAAAAACCCGTTTCCACTAAGATCGAAGGAATATCTGGCGAACGCAATACCCCAAGACTCGCGTGTTGTGGCGTGCTACGGCTTAACGTCGTGATTTGAGCAAAACGGCGTAACACAATCGATCCCAGTTCATAGCCGACACGTTGGCTATGACCAAATTGTAAATCAAGCACCGTTTGATCTAAATATTTCTCTTTATGTGAAGCAAGCACTGAGCCTGCGCCACCTAATAGCTCGGAACGCTTTTCGTGATCTTCCAACCATTGCCCCATTTCACTGTTTGCACGACGATTAGACAGCACCCACACGGAAGCACCGCGTAAATCTGGTGAAACGGAGGAATCTGCGTGAATAGAAACCAAATAGTTTGCTTTGTATTTACGTGCAATTTCAGAACGTTCAGGAACAGAAATATAATAGTCGCCTTTACGAGTGAGAACCGCACGGAAATTGGGATCTTTATCCAATAAGGCTTTTAGCTCTCTGGCAATAGAAAGCGTAACATTTTTTTCATAGATTTTCTGCGTACGGCTGATTGCTCCTGGATCTTTTCCACCGTGGCCGGGATCGATAGCAATAGTCCACGCAGCAGCAAATGCCGGTGTAGTGAGCAATACACAGGAACAAAGTGCGGTAAGAAATAAATAATATTTTTTCATCATTTTTATTTAACTGGGTGACGAAATAGTTTGTTTCATTAATTGTAAAATTTGTTTACCTTCTCTGGAGTTGGGAAGGAGTGCAACATTACGTGCATCATCAACATAGTCAATATTGATAATGAGATCGGCTGGCGGTAATAGACCTCGCCCTTTTTCCGACCATTCGATCAAGCAAATACTTTGCGCATTAAAATAATCACGAATGCCCATAAACTCCAATTCTTCGGGATCGCTTAAACGATATAAATCAAAATGATAAATTGATTTTTCCGTTAAATGATATTCTTCAACTAACGTATAAGTGGGGCTTTTTACCTTGCCTGAATAACCTAGCCCTTGAATCATCCCACGGCTTAACGTGGTTTTGCCTGCCCCAAGATCGCCGTTTAAATAAATAATAATGCCGTTATCTGTCGGGATATTGCTTGCAATTTGCATTAATTTTGCCCCAAAACGACACATCGTGATTTCATCAGGAATATATTGATTAAATGCTTCCATTATTTTCTCGGCGATTGGTTAATTTTAGATAAAAATAAGTGCGGAATTGTACCGCACTTTTTCTATTTTTTGTAGCATATAAAGAAAAAAGCCTTGCTTTAAATTTCTCTAACTTTTAGTGTGGTAAGTGATGGCAGTTGGATAGCCCACTTGTAATGCAAGCGGTCTATTTGTACGGATTAGATTTTCTCTAGCACAAATAAAGAAGCGTGAAGTCATTGTTTTTTCACCTTGATTAAGAAAAATTTCAATCACCGAGCGATCAAAGAATATTTCCACTTGATGCAAGCCTTCAATACGGCAATAACGCCTGTCACCAAAGGATTTCATCGAATCGGTTTGTTCAGTTTGGCGACGATCTAGGCATAGCACTTTGCCATCATAACTTAGGGTTAAATGCTGATTTTGTGCATTAGTAAAAAAGTTTAATGTGAATGGCTGAGCCTCAGCATCAAATTTGATATAAGCACGATCTAAATTTGCAATAACAGTCTCTTTTTGAACGTGAGTAGATTGAAGTGCGGTAATATTTTTATAAATATTTTCAATGGGTTGTTGATAGATTTTACCGTTTTGTAAACGTAATTGGCGTGGCAATGAAAGAATTGAATGCCATTTGTAGCAATCCGTAGGGTAGCTTAAATCAGGTAATCCAACCCAGCCGAACAGCATCGTTTGCGTACCAGAAAAGGTTTGTGGAGCATAGAAATCAAAGCCTTGATCCAATTCAGCAATGTGTTCGGCGTGGAATTGGCGATCGTTAATATTGCCCAGTGCATAGACGGCGTGATAATTATTTTGATATTGCTCGCTTTCACGGGCTTTGCCTTGGGGCGACCAGATAAACAGGGATTGATCGCCAATTTGCGATAAGTCAGGGCATTCCCACATAAATACGCCTTGATTATCAAAGTCAGGCAGGGCAAGTTCACCTAATAAACGTGGGGTATCAGCTAAATTATCCATTTCAAATACCAGTGCAGTACCCGTCAAATTTTCCCGTTGCGCGCCACAAATAAAGCGGATTTTGCCCTCTTTGGTTAGGAATGGTTTTGGATCGCGTACGTGTTCGGTATAACCTTTTGGTGCTTGGTCAATTAGGGGGCGTTTACTCAACAATTTTCCTGCTTTGCTGAAAATTGCAAGATTTTGGTAAGGTACACGTTGATTATCACTTGGGCGTCTGGTATTGCCCGTGTAGAACACGACAATGTTGCCGTCAATTAATAGCGCCCCACCAGAATAACAGCCGTGGCTTTCATACAATTCACAAGGTATAAGGAGATCGGCTTGGGTGAATTGTTGAAAATCTTGTGTCGTAAAATGTTGCCAATGCTTCATTCCGTGAAGGGCATCAAAAGGATACCATTGATAAAAAAGATGATATTTTTCTCCGTCAAAAATTAAGCCATTTGGATCATTAAGTAATCCTGTTGGCGGAGCAAGATGATAAACTGGGCGAAAATCCTTATCTTGTGCGACCGTTTGAGCAATTTTTGCTAACTCACCTTGTTCGGCAGCATAGAGGCTTTTGTATTTTCCTTCGTTGAAAATTATCATCAGCGTTCTCCTTATTGATTTAAAAAATGGATTAATTGCGCTTGATTTGGCAGGGCAGACATTGCGCCTTTTGCGGTGGTTGCTAAAGCACCACAAGCATTGGCTTGACGTAAAATTTCTACTAATGTTGCATTGTCTGTGTCCCAATTTGGTTTTTGCGAAAGCCCAGCCAGTAATCCGCCAACAAAGGCATCGCCTGCCCCCGTAGTATCAACAGGCTGTAAGGCTTTACCTACAATAATTTCTTTTGTGCCATTGAAATGATAAAGTGCGCCTTCTTTGCCTAGCGTAACAATAATCAGCTTTTGTGGATAAAGTGCGGTGATTTTTTCAAAGGCTTTTTCAAGGCTGTCTGTTTCTGTTAGAAAGGTGAGTTCTTCTTCCGAAAATTTCAGCACATCAGCTAAAGCGACTGCTTGCATTACCACTTCACGCATTTCATCAAGGCTTTGCCATAGGCTTTCACGCAAATTGGGATCGAAAGAGACATAGCCTTTCGCTTGATGAATATTTTTCATTGCAGTGAAAGTCGCCGTGCGGGAAGGATCGTTAATTAACGCAATAGAACAGCAGTGTAGCCATTGTCCTTGAGTGAAAGTGGGAAGTTCAGAAACGTGTAAAAATTGATCCGCACTTGGGTTTACCATAAAGGTAAAACTGCGTTCCCCTTGATCTAAACCAACCACAACTGTTGAAGTGCGTTGTGTGGGATCTAAGGTCATAAACGTGGTATCCACCTTTTCTTGTTGCAAGGTCTGTTGCATAAATTCACCAAGGGGATCTTTTCCTACCTTACCAATAAAACCACTTTCACCGCCTAAACGGGCGATACCAACAGCAACATTGGCTGGCGCACCACCAGCACAACGTAAATAATGTTGTTTGCCATCAGGGATTAAATCCACAACGGCATCACCTAATACCCAAACTTTTTCTGACATTTTTTCACCTTTCTTGTCTTATAAAATCTTGTTAATTTCATCAATAAATAACCTTGCCCAATATGTAGCACATATTGCTAGCATAATGTTTTGCTATGAGGCGAAATGTTATTTGTCGGTGTTCAATTTTAAAATGAAAGATCGCTATTTACTGATAGCAAAATCCATTTAGCGGATTGATAAAAAAGAAGGCGTATTTTCATACGCCTAACATCTTGCCCTATTATTTTACCGTAACGCGTGCAAATTTGCGTTTACCCACTTGATATACAGCGCTGGAGGCATAAATAATGGCTTTAGCATTTTCTACCTTTTCACCATCAATTTTTACCCCACCTTGTTGCACCATACGCATCGCTTCAGAGGTGGAACTTACAAGCCCTGCCTCTTTTAATAAATTGGCTAAACCAATTTCGCCCTCAAAGGTAAATTCAGGCATTTCATCAGGTATTGCCCCCTTTTGGAAACGGTTAATAAATGCTTGTTCTGCGGCGTTGGCGTCGGCTTCGGAATGGAAACGCGCGGTAATTTCTTTTGCCAGTAATACTTTAATATCACGTGGATTACGTCCGTCAGCCACATCTTGCTTAAATTGTGCAATTTCGCTTAATGGGCGGAAAGAAAGCAAATCATACCAATCCCACATTAATTCATCGGAAATAGACATCACTTTACCGAACATTTCATTTGGTGCTTCGTTTACCCCAATGTAGTTGCCGAGTGATTTTGACATTTTTTTCTCACCGTCTAAGCCCACGAGTAACGGAAGTGTGATTGCCACTTGTGGTTTTTGCCCATCTGATTTTTGCAATTCACGCCCAATTAGCAAGTTAAAGGTTTGGTCTGTCCCGCCTAATTCCACATCGGCTTTCAAATGGACCGAGTCATAACCTTGCAATAATGGGTAGATAAATTCGTGAATGGCAATAGGTTGGTTATTACTAAAACGTTTTTTGAAATCATCACGTTCTAACATTCGAGCTACCGTATAATTTGAGGCTAAACGGATCATTCCAACCGTACCTAATTCACCTAACCAATCAGAATTGAACACAATTTCAGTTTTTTCTGGATCTAAAATTTTGAAAATTTGTTCTTTATAGGTTTCCGCATTGCGTAGTACATCTTCACGAGAAAGCGGTGGACGCGTTGCGTTTTTACCTGATGGATCGCCCACTGTGGCGGTGAAATCGCCGATTAAAAACATCACGTGATGACCAAAGTTCTGGAATTGGCGTAATTTATTTAGCACCACGGTATGCCCCAAGTGAATATCTGGCGCAGTAGGATCAGCCCCCAATTTTACGCGTAAAGGACGATTTTCTTTAAGTTTTTCAATTAAATCTTGTTCTGAAAAAATTTGATCCGTGCCGCGTTTCAGCTCAGCCAGTTGAGTTGTGAGATCTGTCATTGATGTATCCTATAATAAATAATCCTGTAATGTGTGGGTTATTATAGATAATATTAGCCAAATGAAAAGGCAATATTGGTGAGAAATTTTGAAGAAAAAAGAATATGATGGCAAATTTTCGCGATATTTAAAGTGCGGTCATTTTTTATGATGTTTTTTTCAACGGAATAACGCGCTGGTTTATCGTTTTTTCTGTTGAGTTAAAGAAAAACTGTCTTGAATACATTCCCATAATAATGAAGGGGAAATTTCCGCTAAATGGAGACTCATCCAATGTTCTTTATTCATATGATAGGCGGGATAAACCCCTTTTATCATACGTAACGCACCAATCATTTCAGGCTGGGCTTTAACATTTATAATCCAAATGGTTTCTGTATGAGACAAGCCAATTTTATTGCCGGGGATATTCATTAAAATGGCAAACCATTTACCGCTATTTAGGTGGCGAAAAACCCCATACTCAGGAAATTTTGCCCACAAATAGGCGGGATTAACCTGATAATGTTTGGCAATGTATTGGATAATCTGGCTTGGCGTTATCATTAAATGTCCTTGTAAAAATGGTGAAAAATCTGACCGCACTTGTATTTTATGTTATTTTTTATACAAGATATATGCAATTTTATAGGGAGAAAATAATGCCGCTTAATCATCTCAATCAGCCTATTGGAGAGCCTATTGTCGATTTTACGCGAGGGGAATTGCCAAATATTCAGCTAATAGAAGGGCAATATTGTTGTTTGCAACACCTTTGTGTCGATCGTCATTTTAAGGATATTTATAAGTTTATTGGGCCAGATAGCCCAGAAAGCCAATGGACTTATCTGCCTATTTCCGCACAACCTAATGAGCAAGCCGCACAACAGCTTCTGCAAGAATGGGCGAACAGTGCTGATCCTTATTATTTAGCGATTATTGATAAGGCGAGCCAAAAGGTGGTGGGAATATTTTCTTTAATGCGCATTGACCCACAAAATCGCTCTATCGAAATGGGCTGGGTGATTTATTCTAACTTGCTAAAACATTCTCGCGTGGCAACGGAAGCACAATATCTCGCAATGCAATATGTGTTTGATAAACTCAAATATCGTCGTTATGAATGGAAATGTGATAGTTTAAATCAAGCCTCATTTAATGCGGCAAAACGCCTTGGTTTTCAGTTTGAAGGGATTTTTAGACGTGCTGCAGTTTATAAAGAGCGTAATCGTGATACCGCGTGGTTTTCAATGCTAAAAGAAGAATGGCAGAGAATGAAACCGAAATTTGAACGTTGGCTTGCAGCGGATAATTTTGATGATGAAGGAAAGCAACTACGTTCATTAAATGATTGCTAAGATGTCTATAAAAATGGCGTTTTTATTGTTTTTAATTGATAGAATCTATTAAATTTAGAGGGATGATCCTATTACCGCTGATTGTCTTTAGATATGCCAAGCGTATAATCGCGCAAGATTTATTACAACTTTTATACAAATTTAGGAGCCAAAAATGGAAAAACCAGCGATTGTTTTAGTGCATGGATTTTGGGGAGGGGCAAGTCATTGGAACCTTGTACTTAAGGAACTCAAAAAACAGGGATATACAGACGTTTATGCGGTAGAAAATCCGCTGACTTCTTTAGCTGATGATGCAGAACGTACTCGTAAAATGGTAAAGCAAATTCAGAAACCCGTAGTATTAGTAGGGCATTCTTATGGTGGGAAAGTAATTACTGAAATGGGGGATTTACCAAATGTAAAAGCCCTAGTTTATATTGCTGCATTCGCCCCTGATGTAGGTGAAAGTGCGGGAGGCATTAGCCAACAGCACCCACCAGAGGCTTTTTCTGCGATTGTCGGAGATAGTGATGGTTATCTATGGATAGAACGAAACCGCTACCATCAAAGTTTTTGCCAAGATGTGAGTGAAGATGAAGCTTACCCACTGTCAATTACACAAAAAGCACCACTAGCTTCCACCTTTGCTGATACGGTGAGCCAAGTAGCGTGGAAAATAAAGCCAAGTTTTTATCAAATTTCTACACAAGATAGAATGATTCACCCTGATAATCAAAAAATGATGGCAGAACGTATTTCACCACGTAAAATTATCAGTCTTGATGCAAGTCATGCGTCGTTAATGTCACAAGCTGAAGCAGTAACGCAATTAATTTTAGACGCGACGACAATAGCATAGCTATTAACGGCAGACACTTAAATTAAATATAAAAAAAGTGCCTCTTTCTGTGGGGGGAGAGGCACTAAAATGTTGGAGTGATTATCTATTATTGTTTGAATGAATTAAATGATAATTGTTCTCAAATATAAAGTCAATACATAAATGCAAATAATTCTCAATAAATTATTTATTCAATATAAGGCACTAAATGTGTAAGTGAAAGTGCGGTAGGAATGTGATGAGAAAATTCGAATTCTCCCGCATAGGCATACACCTCAACCCCTTCTTTTATGGCTTGGCGAAGTAGCTTCGCGTATTCAGGATCAATATATTCCGCGACTTTGAAACAATCAAAACCGTTGTGTAATCCAGCGAAAAAAATGACTGCTCTATGGCCAAGTTTTTTCATCGCCATTAGCTCTCGTAAATGTTTTTGTCCTCTGGTGGTTACCGCATCAGGAAACATTCCCAGATTGCCTTTTACTAAGGTAACGGATTTTACTTCCACATAGCAATCCGGTAAGCCTTTCTCTTTAAGCAGGAAATCAATTCGGCTATTTTCTTCACCATATTTCATTTCAGGCAGAATTTCGCTGTATGCCGCTAATTCTTTGATTTGCTTATTTTGCAGTGCTTCAAAGGTGAGTTGATTGGAATGGTGTGTGTTAATACATACCATTTGCCCATTTTGAAGTTGGGTAAGTTCCCAAGAATGAGGGTATTTTCGGGTTTTACTGTCAGAGGTTGAATACCAAATGGTATCCCCTTTTTCACCACAACCTGTCATCGCCCCCGTATTTGCGCAGTGAATCGTGAGTATTTCACCATTGGCAAGTTCGACATCAGCAAGAAAGCGTTTATAACGGCGGAGTAGGGTGGCAGATTGAAGAGCGGGTAACTGCATTATTTATTCCTATATAACTAAAAACGGCAGTGTATCATTTTGTGTTGTGGGTAAAAAGAAAAGTGCGGTGCTTTTTATTGATTTTTTTATCATTATTTCATCAGCTAAATTTTTAGATAATTTTTAATCTATTTATTCATAGGTAAATTTTTTCAATGAAATTTGTAAAATCTTTTTGTACCTCTTTTGTAATAAATGATACAGTTAGGACGATTCGACTTTTGTCATTTATGGGCTGGGAAGTGATTTCCAGATTGTATCATCAACCAATTTGAAGGAAACATTATGTTAATTGGTGTACCTAGAGAACGGCTTGATAATGAAACACGTGTAGCAGCAACGCCAAAAACAATACAGCAAATTTTAAAGCTGGGTTTTGAGGTGATTGTTGAACACGATGCAGGATTTAAAGCAAGTTTTGAAGATCAAGCATTTGTGCAAGCTGGCGCAAAAATTGGCACAACACAAGAAGTGTGGAATGCTGATGTAATTATGAAAGTAAACCCTCCTAGTGATGAGGAAATTGCCTTAATTAAAGAAGGGGCAACCTTAATTAGCTTTATTTGGCCTGCGCAAAATGAAGCATTAATGGAAAAATTATCTGCGAAAAAAATTAATGTCTTAGCGATGGATGCTGTGCCACGTATTTCACGTGCGCAGTCTTTAGACGCACTTTCATCAATGGCCAATATTTCTGGTTATCGTGCTGTGGTGGAAGCGGCAAATGCATTCGGTAGTTTTTTCACTGGGCAAATCACTGCGGCAGGTAAAGTACCGCCAGCGAAAGTGTTAGTGATTGGGGCAGGTGTGGCCGGTTTGGCTGCGATTGGTACAGCAAATAGCCTTGGTGCGATTGTGCGTGCTTTTGATTCTCGCCCTGAAGTAAAAGAGCAAGTGCAATCAATGGGTGCAGACTTCTTAGAAATTGATTTTGAAGAAGAAGGTGGCTCAGGTGATGGTTATGCAAAAGTGATGTCGGAAGAGTTTAATCGCCGAGCGATGGAACTTTATGCCGCACAAGCGAAAGAAGTGGATATTATCATCACGACCGCTGCTATTCCGGGTAAACCAGCACCACGTTTAATTACCAAAGAAATGGTGGATTCAATGAAACCGGGTTCTGTTATTGTGGATTTAGCCGCATTAACAGGAGGAAACTGTGAATACACTAAACCGGGTGAAATTTTCGTGACAGATAATCAAGTGAAAATCATTGGTTATACGGATTTCCCAGCACGTTTGCCAACGCAATCTTCTCAGCTTTATGGCACAAACTTAGTGAATTTGCTGAAGTTATTATGTAAAGAGAAAGACGGTACGATCAATATTGATTTTGATGATGTTGTGTTACGTGGTGTAACAGTCATTCGCGATGGTGAAATCACTTGGCCAGCACCGCCAATTCAAGTTTCTGCCCAACCACAACAAAAAGCTGAGGTTGTGGTTGAGAAGAAAGAACAAAAACCACAAGACCCGCGTATCAAATACGGTATTATGGGAGCAATTGGCGTGCTGTTCTTATGGCTAGGTTCAGTAATGCCTGCGGCGTTCTTATCACATTTCACCGTGTTTGTACTTGCTTGTGTGGTGGGATACTATGTGGTTTGGAATGTAAGCCACGCCTTACATACCCCATTAATGGCAGTAACTAACGCCATTTCAGGCATTATCATTGTGGGAGCGTTATTGCAAATTGCCCAAGGCAGTTTCTTTATCAGCCTACTCGCATTTATTGCAATTTTAGTCGCAAGTATCAATATCTTTGGTGGCTTTAAAGTGACCCAACGTATGCTTGCAATGTTTAGAAAAGGTTAAGGAGAAAAAGCAATGTCAGAAGGTTTAGTACAGGCTGCATATATTGTAGCGGCATTACTTTTCATTATGAGCTTAGCAGGGCTTTCTAAACACGAAACTGCTAAAGCAGGTTGTTGGTACGGTATCGTGGGGATGACTATTGCCCTTATCGCAACCATTTTTGGCCCACAAACGTCAGGACAAATTTGGATTTTAATTGCAATGGCGATTGGCGCGGTGATAGGTATCCAACGTGCATTGAAAGTGGAAATGACCGAAATGCCAGAGCTTGTAGCTATTTTACATAGCTTTGTTGGTCTTGCTGCTGTGTTGGTCGGCTTTAACAGCTTTGGCTTACACGTTACCCCTGAATTTGTTGCACTAGAAGGTACAGCATTTATCAGTGAAGCGGCATTAGAAAATGCGAAAGCAGCATTTGATGCGGAACAAGCGACTTTAGCAACTATCCATAATGTTGAAGTTTTCTTAGGCATCTTCATTGGGGCAGTGACTTTCACTGGGTCTGTGGTCGCATTCGGTAAACTACGTGGGATTATTAATTCTAAAGCCTTAATGTTACCGCATCGCCATAAACTAAATTTAGCGGCGTTAGTGGTTTCGGCGTTATTAATGATCGCATTTTTAAGCTCGCCAGAAAATATCTTCCCAGTGCTATTAATGACTATCATTGCTCTTGCCTTTGGTTGGCATTTAGTGGCATCAATTGGTGGTGCAGATATGCCAGTGGTGGTATCAATGCTGAACTCTTATTCAGGTTGGGCAGCGGCGGCAGCAGGCTTTATGCTTAATAATGATCTCTTGATCGTAACTGGGGCATTAGTAGGCTCTTCAGGGGCGATTCTTTCTTACATTATGTGTAAAGCAATGAACCGTTCATTTATCAGTGTTATCGCTGGCGGTTTTGGTAATGATGTGGTTGCAAGTGGTGATCAAGAACAAGGCGAACACCGTGAAACAAGCGCGGAAGAAGTGGCGGAAATGCTGAAAAATGCAAGCTCTGTGATCATCACACCGGGCTATGGAATGGCGGTGGCACAAGCGCAATATCCCGTGGCTGAAATTACACAAAAATTACGTGATCGTGGTGTGAATGTACGTTTTGGTATTCACCCAGTAGCAGGGCGTTTACCGGGTCATATGAACGTGTTACTCGCTGAAGCCAAAGTACCTTATGACGTGGTATTAGAAATGGACGAAATCAACGATGATTTTGCTGATACCGATGTCGTCTTAGTTATCGGCGCAAATGACACCGTAAACCCTGCGGCAATGGATGATCCAAACAGCCCAATCGCAGGAATGCCAGTGCTAGAAGTGTGGAAAGCCGCTAATGTGGTGGTATTCAAACGCTCAATGGCTGTAGGCTACGCCGGCGTACAAAACCCATTGTTCTTCAAAGAAAACACACAAATGCTCTTCGGTGATGCAAAAGAGCGTGTGGATGATATATTAAAAGCATTATAAGATAAATTTTGCTGAAAAAAAGTACCGCACTTTTGAAAGAAAGTGCGGTTTTTTTAAGATATTTATGTAAGTCTAAAACGATATCAAAATTATTTTTTCCATTTATGAAAAGTCGGTTGTTTTAGACATTGAAAAAACGGCCAATTATCAGGAAAGATTATTCAAAAAATTAAAACACAAATTTCTCGTGCTTAATGGCTTAGGGAAGGATAAGCTCATGTTTATAAAGGTTTTTTAGCAGGGTGATGAAAAAATGTAGGATTTAGTTATTTCAATATAATTTTCCCCACTCTTTCATTAAAAAATTCTTTATAAACATAATGTTGAAATTTTACTTAATCCGTTTTGGTTGTTTAAATTTTGTTTCAGTGTGCTAAATAAACTTTTCAATTGGTTTTTTGTGCTTTTAATATTTAATTCAGAATACCTTTCAAAGGTAAATAAATATTTCATACTAGTAAAAGTATCTCTAATATCCTTCCCTTTATAAGGATACGTAGCCTTTTTCATTAAATTTCTCAATGTATTCATTTAAAAATTTTGATACTTTAAATACCAATAATATAAACGATGGCAAAATTCATTTTTTCAGTTGCCTTTTAAGGCTTTTTCGATGATTTTCATTTTATAGTTTGATGAAAAATTATTTTTCACTCTGATTATCCATCATTACCAATATACCAAATTCAGGATCAAAGGAAGCCGTATTGAGAGAGTTTAAAATAGGGAGAGGCTCAAATTGTTTTAGGCATTTTATCACTTCTGAATGGTTTTAACCCAATATTTATATTTAATCGTAAGTTCTTTGTAGATTTTTTCCTTGAGAATAATCAAACCAAATATTTGTAGAATGTGATTTTATCTGGTAGGTAAAAGTTTCATTACAGTTTATGCATTTGTAATGTAGAATATTATTTTTCTCCCCATGTTTATGTACAGTAGCATATTGATAGTATGGAAAATTTTTTATTTATATTTTAGAAAAAGTGGTCCCTCCCCTTATAGTATAGAGGGGAACCACTTTTTCTACAGTTTTGTCCATTACACCAAAAGTTTTAGCTCTAAGCTTAACGAAAGGATAGAGTATTTAGGCTAGCATTAGATATTAGAAGAATATACACTATATTTCAAAACTTGCCTTTTCAGGAAAGATTTTTTCTAATTCATTTAATAAGCGCTCTTTTACTAGATAAAATTCTTGTTCAGTTAAATCAGGGCTATCATTAAAGCATACAAAATTAATATGTGGATCCTTTTCAAGTTTTTCAAAAATTTCATTTACATCTTTCACAGATGTAATATTTTTGTCTCCTATTCCATCATTCAGTTTTGATGGATAAAATTCCCCACTCAATAGATGCCAATATCGATATAGATATTGTGTTAGATCAGTTTTATCTCTTGGATTGTCAAACTAACTGCAACACTTTATCAAAATAAACTTCATAAGGCGTTTTCCAGTTTAAACATTTGCGTGGTCGGTGATTTAATTTATCGACCACGGTTTGTATTTGTGCTTCTGAAAAGGGCGTAATGTCTCGACCTTTCGGAAAATACTCCCTTAGTAAACCGTTCGTGTTTTCATTTGTTCCTCTTTGCCAAGGTTGGTGGGGCAATGGAAAGTAAAATTCAACCTGAAGTCTTTCCGTTACCTGCTGATGTTTTGCAAATTCTTTCCCTCTATCTGGAGTAATGCTCTCTAAAGGCTCATTGTGCAAGGCTTCACTCATTGCCTTAGCAACGCTTTCTGCTCGCTTTGCAGGCAGTTTTCTGACGAGGGAAAAACGGCTTTTTCTATCCGTCAAGGTCAATAAACAGGCTTTGCCTGCTGCGCCCAACACGGTATCTGCTTCCCAATCACCTAAACGGCTTCGAGTTTCGGCTTCGCTTGGTCGTTCGGTTAAATGATGACTAATTGGGATTTTTCCGCGTTTTTCCACATAGTCATTGGTATGCCGCTTTTTCCCGCGATGACGGAGTTTCCGAATCGCCCCTCTTGCCCCGTGCGATAACCCTTTCTCATCAAACCACCCGGCATAAATCCCTCGGTAAATACTGACAAAGCTAATAGAAAGCGCACTTTGTTCGTATTTCAAACGGGCGGCAATCTGCTCTGGCGACCAATTCTCTTGTAAGAACTTTTGCTTAACAAAATCAAACAATTTCGGGTTGGCTAACTTTCGCTTGGGTTTACATTCTACCCGTTGTTGTTGATAGTGTTCTTGAGCTGATAATGCCGCATATTCGCCCTGACAGCGCTTCAATTCTCGTGAAATGGTCGATTTATGTCGCTGTAATTGCTGGGCAATTTGTGTAATCGTTTTGCCTAATGCGTGAAAAACCATTATCTTTTCTCGTTCACAAAGTGTAAGATGTTTGTAGGTGTTCATAAGCTCTCATCAGTGATTTTGTTTTGTGCTAAACAAATTATCGTCGATTTCCTTATGAACACTTTTTTATTTGTTGCAGTTAGATTGTAAATTCAAGCTCTAAATTTATTTTTAGATGCTCTCTCTAGCTGAAGCTTAAAATGTTCTTTTACTTCCTCTAAAGTATTTATTAAGTAAGGTTGGGGATGATGCCAATGTTTTAGACTAATAGCTTTTCTATATAAAGTTTTCATTAAAAAGTTATTTAATTTTTCGGTTATAGAATAACTTGTATTATAGATAAGATTTTTAGAAATAGTTTGAATGTTTTTTTTACTATTTACTAAAGTTATACCATTCAGTAACGAATAGCCCCAGGAATCAGTTATTCTTCTCAATTTTAGTATGAGTTCAGTTCTTGGAACTAATGTATGACACAAAAAATCAACGGGAAGATTATTTATAAAAAATCTAGAAGTATCTACTTTTCTAAATATTAACATATCATCATTTAGATATATAAATTTTTCGGTAAGTCCTAAGCTTTTCAAAGAGGATAAATTACATTCTATAGAACTACTATTAAAAGTAGGTAGATCAGTTTTATCATGAAATAATTCTTCATGTCTAATTAGACGTATTTTATGATGTTTTATATTTAGCCACTTTGGATAATGACCTTCTGTTATTAAGAATATATTATTATACCAGCTACAATTTTTCTCAATTGAACGTAAAACATATTTTAATATTTCCATATCTCGATATCTAGAAGATGTATTAGAATCTGAGTCAAAGTTTCTCTTTTTACTAAAGTACTCTTTTTTTTCTCGCCATAATTTATCTGATGGATCAACCCAAGGCAAAACAAAATCAATCTTATCAGAATTATTATCGTCCATATCTACTCCTTAATTTATAACATACTATATTTGAAAAATACCATACTAATGAAAATAATATAAATTCATAAAAATATTCAAAAAATTCACCTCTAGGTAAAAATAATAACGTCATAACAAAAAGTAATGATAGATATTTAATGTATGGAGTATTTTTTTTTCTTTCAATAAAAATTACGAACATTCCTAAAAAAAACATACCTAGAAAAACTGAACTTTTTCCCCCTTCATATAATTCTGTAATATAGCTTGTTCCTACTCCTTCCCCATTTAAATAGGCTTCAGGTGAAATGGCATAGGTGAGCTCATAAGATAAGTAATTTGTATTATTTATTACCTTTATACTTGCTCCTCCTCTATGTATCCTATCGATAATTGGAGCCATTATATAAGGATAATATTCTCTATTAATTATATCTTTATATTCTATATAGTAAGGTAGAACAATTCCACTAACTCCTTGGGTGGCTAAAAAACTTACTATTGAGATATCGTTAGTATTTTCATTTTTTTCTGAATGCGCTCTAGAATAATTGATATATTGAAAAATAAAGGAGAAAGAAATTAATATAAATAATATTATAAGTGATGATTTTATATTTATTTTTTTTTCTTTATATAAATAAGAGAACCAATACCATATAAGAAATATAATTGAAATGCCAAATTCTGATCTTTTTCCTAGGAAAAGATATACTCCTGATATAACCATTATTAATATGGCTAGGACATAGAATTGTTTTTTGTTAAGACTACAAGATAATAATAAACTTATTCCTAGAAGATATAATTTATAACTAGTAAACTCAATAATTCTAATTAAACCTGATGGATTATCTATTTTGTATAGAGAAAGATAACCAAATTCATTAACCATACTAATTAACAAATACATTTTATAAATCAATCCTGGAGCTGATAAAATTAAACAGCATAGGCCTATTCTATATATGAAATTTTCTTGTATTAATTTTTTTTTAATAGTTTTTTTATTTTTTAAATCTATAACTAAAAATCCAGCCATTAGTCCCATTATCGAAAAAATATAAGTTATAATAGTTTCTTTTATAGTTTCATCAGAAAAATAGTCACCAATAAAACGAGTTTGTAACTTTATATTATAAGGTAATAAATGCCATAGATCCAAGAAAAATCTGGAATAGATAAACAGCCCAAATAAGGCTGTTATAATAAATGCAAGTGGATACTTATTTATAGTAAATATTGTCCAAGTAATACAAATTCCATAAAGTAAAAATAAAAATAACTCAAGTGAAAAAATAGAAATATCTGAATTGATATTTATATATACGAATAATATTAAGTATAGTAAAAAAATAAAAGAAAGTAATATAGGTTTTTGTGATTTCATATTAAATAATATATCCAATTAAGTTTTTCTTCTTACAAATATATACTCTATATATAAGTTCAATTAAAATACTAGCATTGTATGCTATAATTAAAGACTCAATAGAGAATATTTTCATAATATACAAAAATAAAATTAAACTAAAATAACTTATAGAAGTAATCAATAAACTTTTTAAATATAATTTTTCTAAATTATTTACAATTAAAATAAATTGCCCTATACAAGAGCTAAAAGTAGCTAGTAAAAGATAGACTCCCATTAAATGAATAAAAGAATTAATAAAGAGCATACTCTCGTCTCTAGATATAAAATAAATTATTGTATCTGAGAAAAAATATAAAATAGCATATAAAAAGCAACCACATGAAAATATAGCCCAAATGATTTTTTTTACTCTTTCTTTATTGTTATTCTTCACTATATATGGAAAAAAAACTATATTCATATTATATAATATAGATCTAAATGCCCATATTATCTTTTCAGCTAGATCGTAATATACAACATATGATATTCCTAGGAAGACACCTATTATACTAATATTTCCTTTGTCTTTTATAATGGACGAAAAGTCAGAAAATAAAAAAACATATCCTTCTTTAATTCTCTCTATAATATTTTTCTTTTCAACAAATATAAAACGTATATTTTCTTTTTTGATAGCAATATAGAGTGAAATTATAGAACCAAATAAATTTCCAGTAAAGTATAATAAAGGTATAAATATATAATCATTTTCATTTCTTACTATTAATAGTATAAATATTGCCCCCAATATTCTTGATAATACATTAACTATTGTTATATATTTTATTTTTTCAATTCCTTGAAAAAACCATATGGGTAATAAAGCATCAGAAAAGCAAATAAAGAGAGAGGCTATATAAAGAATTATATCATTTTTACTTATGCCAGATATAATACAGAATAATAGATTAATTAACAATGAAATAAAAAATAAGATTAATTTAGTATATATTGTTGAAGAAAAAATGATGTTGATTTTCTCTTGATTATCCTTATTTAGACTGATAGATTTTGTACTAGAAATATTAAACCCAAAATTGGTGAATACTAGAAAATAATTTGCTATTGTTTGTGTAAAAATAATTTTTCCATATAAGCTTTCTCCTAATTTATGTAATAGAAAAGGAAATAAAGCTAGAGGTAAAAAAATATTTATACCATAAACAATAGTTAGATATAAAAAATTATTAATCTGAGTTTTGTATTCTAAGTATACTTTAATCATTTTATTTACAATTTATATAATATATTTAATAATTAGGATTCATTATAGTCATTTGATAGCTGAGAATATTAAAAAATCAGAAGATATAAGAAGATTCTTGGGAACTCTTCAGTACAAAAATATCTAAATAATTTTTATCCTTAATATTTTATCTAAAAAATTGATAAGCTAATTTTTTTATAAAATTAGGGGATATGGAAATTAAAAAATATGTAATCGCATATATATCTGCATTTATGTTATATCCCAATCTTCTATTAATAGTTAAAAGCCTAAACTTCAATAAAGAGATTGATTTTTTCCAATTACTTCTTCTTTTGTAAAAACTATCCGTACGTCTAAATAATAATCCAACATGAGGTATATTAGCAAAATGACAATTATTTATAAATCCACGATACCAAAGTACAGTATCTTCTCCTAAATTTATTTCGTTAGTATAAGATCCTGCTTTCATAAAGAAACTTTTTCTAAAGAAGGCCGTAGGATGAGCCAGAGGATCTCTTTTAGAGAAAAATTCTCGTAACTCTCCATTTTCTAAAGGATATTTAACTAATTCTTTTATAATATCTCCATTTTCATTAATTTCAGTTAAATAACTTCCAACCACATCAATATCTTTGTTTTTATGTAGAAAAGTTAATTGTTTATCAAACCGTTCTGGTGTACTAATATCATCACTATCCATTCTTGCAATATAATCATATTTACAATGCTCTAATCCTTGCGATAGAGCATAGGCTAAACCACTATTTCTCTGTAGTGAAATTATATTTAAACTAGGACCACATATCTCAATATATTTTTTAATTACTTTTTCCAAATCTTCAGTAAGAAGCCCATCTTTAACTAAAATAATTTGCGATGGACGAATGGTCTGTTGAAGCCAAATACTACTCAATGCTTGATCAAAAAAAGAAGGGACATCTTTATAATATACTGACATTAAAACTGAAAATTTAGGATAATTCTCCATTATAAATTTACCTTTATTAACTATTTTTATAAAAACTTAATTTACAATTATTTACTATTCACCTTAGAGTTCAATACAAAAATCTTCCAGAATGTCTTTTATACAATGCTATTATAAAGCACTATATTCATTACTTAATTACCGCTAGCACTGTTTTTATCATTGTAAGTAAATCTCTAGAAAAAGAATACTTTCGAATACTCTCTAAATTCCATTTCATTTTTTCCGGAAGTACTTTTTCAATATATTCTTTATCTGGATCCTTAGCATTAGATAAAAGCTTATCTTCGTCTTTATATTCAATACTCGCTTCACTTGTAATCCCTGCAGGTAAGAGTAATGTTGCCATCATTTCAGCTGTATATGCCGCGATATATTTAGGCACTTCAGGCCTTGTGCCTACAAAGCTCATTTCTCCTTTGAGAACATTGATTAATTGAGGGAGTTCATCTAAACGAGTTTTTCTGAGTTTTTCTCCTATAGCTGTAATCCGTTTGTCATTATCTACTGTAACTTGTGAGCCTAAAGATTCTGCATTTGCTATCATTGTGCGAAATTTGTAAATTTTAAACTCTCTACCATATTGAGTTATTCTTAGTTGTCTGAAGAATATTCCTCCTGGACTATCCTTACTGATTTTGTAGGCTATATATAAAAATAAGGGAGCTAATAAAATCAATAAAATAGCAGCTAAACATCTATCAAAAGCAAATTTAAATAGTAGGCTAATTTGCTTTTTCTTCAAGTAGTCATAATATGCCTTCATTGGTTCATTTTTCATTTGTGAAGGTAAATTATTCCAATTTCTCAAAATCATATTAATCACTCAAAATTCGCTTGAAGTTTTCAATAACATAATCAATTTCCTCATCAGTTAGTTGGGTATGTAGAGGTAGTGTTACCTCATTACAATATTGCTGATAAGCATTAGGGAATTGCTCTATTGAAAAACCGAGTGATTTATATGCTGTATGCATAGGTAAAGGCTTGTAATGAACATTAGTTGCGATACCAGCTTTTGCCATTTTTTCGATAAATTGGTTACGGTATGTTTCATCTTTATTTAATAGGCGTGTTAAGAATAAATGCCCACTACTTGAATATTCATTCGTAAAATGAGGCAGAATATTAATATTAGAATTTTTCAATCCAGCAAGATATTTATTAATAATCTCTTTTCGTTTTTCTAATAGATGAGGGTAACGGTTGAATTGTGCTAGCCCAATAGCAGCACTAATGTCTGTCATGTTACATTTATAGTAGCAACCTTGGATATCATATTCCCAAGCACCTAATTTTGTTTTGGATAGCGCATCTTTACTTTGACCATGCAAAGAAAGCAATTGAAACTGACGGTAAAGATCTTCATTACTTATGCCGTCAATATTTTTCCAGGTAGCACACCCTCCTTCTGCTGTAGTAAAATTTTTCACTGCATGAAAAGAGAAACTGCTAAAATCAGCGATATTTCCCGCCATTTTATTCTTCCATATACTACCTAAAGAATGTGCGCAGTCAGCAACAACCGAAATACGACCTATTTTCTGCTGTAAATCATTAGAAGGTTTAAATAGGTTTTTTTTGCGTTCTACTATTTCGAAAATCTTATCGTAATCACAAGGTACCCCAGCTATATCAATAGGAATGATAGCTTTAGTTTTATCAGTAATAGCATTTTCTAATGCATCATAATCCATTTGATAGGAGTTTGGGCTTGTATCTACTAGCACAAGTTTCGCACCAATATGAATAACAGGACTCGCACTGGCTGTATAGGTATAGGCACAGGTGATAACTTCATCACCTTCTTTAATACCTAATATTCTAAGGATAAGTTCTAAGGCTGCCGTTGCTGAATTTAGACAAACTACTTTCTCTGTACCTATGTAGGAGGCAAGTTTATTTTCTAATTCTTTTGTTTTAGGGCCTGTAGTTATCCAGCCACTTTTTAATGCAGAAATTACCTCCTTAATTTCTAAATCTGTAATATCAGGAGGAGAGAAACTAATTTTCACTGTTTATTATTCCTTAATGTAAATATATTATTAAGATAAATTTTGATATACCATATCACAATTTTCTGTTGTTGGACTAAAGGCTGTAGATGAGGAAACTAATAAATCTCTAATCTCATCAATCTTGTATTCTGAACATAATATATCTAATCGCTGCAAGATGTTATTCAAGTCATTCCAATCAAGCATTGTTTCGATAGCTGTCATAATTCTTGGATGTTGTGTTCCCCGTACGTTATCACCGATAAGTAGTTCTTCATATAATTTCTCACCTGGTCTTAATCCTGTAATTGAAATCTCAATATCTCCGTTCGGATTTTTCTCATTTCTCAAGGTTAGTCCACTTAAGTGAACCATTCGTACAGCCAAATCATAAATTTTTACTGGTTCGCCCATATCTAAAACAAAAACATCTCCGCCTTTTCCCATTGCGCCAGCTTGGATAACTAGTGAGGCGGCTTCAGGGATTGTCATAAAAAATCGAGTAATTTTCTGATGTGTTAATGTTATAGGTCCGCCTTCTTGAATTTGTTTATTGAATAATGGGACTACAGAACCTGAAGATCCCAAAACATTTCCAAAACGAACCATACAAAAACGTGTTGTATTTTGTGTTTTGGCTAATGCTTGTAGAATTAATTCCGCCATACGCTTTGTTGTACCCATTATATTGGTTGGACGAACAGCTTTATCTGTGGAGATCAAGACAAAAGTAGAAACTCCAACTTCAATGGCTGCTTGGGCACAATATAAGGTTCCAAAAATGTTATTACGGATTCCTTCAACCACATTGTATTCAACTAAAGGTACATGTTTATATGCTGCTGCATGGTAAACCGTATCGACTTTGAATGAACGCATAATAATATCTAGCCTATGCTTTCTTTGTACTGAACCCAATAATGGGATCAATTCAACGTGTTGAAAATCAGGATGTTTTAATAATTCTTGGTGTATTTGATATAGCGAAAATTCATTTAACTCAAATAAAATTAATTTTTTAGGTGATTGCTTAATAATTTGACGGCATAATTCAGAACCGATAGAACCTCCAGCGCCAGTTACCATAACAACTTTATTTTCTATATCCTGCTCTAATAGGGATTCAATGGGTGTTACTGCATCACGCCCTAAGAGGTCAGAAATTGATACTTGATTTAAGCTAGTTAAATGTGCTTTTCCACTGACAATATCCTCCATTCCTGGTATTGTAAGAACTTCACATTTATATTTACTAATTCTATTAATAATCGCTTTACGCTGACTTTGTGTTGCGCTAGGCATTGCTAATAGAATTTTTTTTATGTTTCTATTTTCTATTAATTTACCTAATGATTTAGGACTGTAAACAGTAATGCCATGTAATATGGTTTTATATAGGGCTTTATTGTCATCAATAAAACCAATGACTGAATAATGAGAGCTTTGATTTAAGGCTGTTAGTAGTTGCCGACCTGAGCTACCAGCACCGTATATTAGGACTTTAGTTTTGGCTTCTCGATTATACCCGAGTAGCGTTCTCCATAGAAAACGTGTATATGTAATGAATATAGATATAAAGATAAAGTAAAGAAAAGGAACGGTTCTAGGTAAATCAAAGTTAAGTAGGAACGTAACGATGAATAATATTGCAGTCGAAATTAGAGAACCAATGATGGCAACTTGAGTGAATTTTATTGTAACGAAGCGAATAACAGCTCGATATAATCCTAGCTTGATGAAAAAAAGAACAGAAATACTTCCTACTAGTAAAGTGATGTACCAGTTTTCAGCTAGTTTAAGTTCTTGATTAAGTTCTAGTCGAACTCCTAGGGCAAGAAAATAAGAAAACGCAATCAAAACTATATCAATGATAATTGATATAAGTCTTTTTATACTGCGTGGCAAGGATAGGATGTAATTAAGCATAAACTTATGGCATCTGAAGATAGAAACTTGAATTTGTCATTATTAAAACATTCACTGATCAAGTGATTCTACCAATTCTATCTTATACTTGGCATCCTGTCAAAGTAAGATAAAGTCAAATGATAAGAATAAAGGAGTGTTTGCAAAATAGGCTGGAATTTGTTAAAAACTTCTAAAATAGTAGAAAGTCTATAAAAAAAGTGTAAGATAATAGAACTTTTTTATAGGTGGAGTTTGTGATGAGGAAAAGTTTTTTCTTATATAGTATTAATGTATTGATTCTGATTTTCTTTGTTGTGCTTTTATCAATAAAAAGCTCTTATTATGTTTCGCCAGTTATATTGGTAGCTCTTTCATTTTTTTATATTTTCTCAAATTATAAAAATATAGAGTATAGATATGATGTTAAAAAATATGTAATATTTTCTTTGCTATATTATATTGTCGGGTTATTTGTAGCTATCCTTAATGGAGATGCGATTCCAAGTTCCTTTAAAGCAGATCATTTTTTATTATTGTCAATTCCTATTCTTTTCCTTCTTATTAGATATAGGCTAAATTTTAAATTTTTGGCTATCGTTTTTGGCGTTAGTTGCCTCATCTATGGTATCCAATCTTTATATAATAAGTTTTATCTTGGATTGGACAGAGCTTTTGATTTGGATGTTATAAATCCTATACCAGCAGCAGCTATTATAATGACGGTTACACTATATTGTATAGCATTAGGACTTCATTATTTAGAGGAAAAGGATATAAAAATGGGAGCATTTTTACTTTTCTCTTCTTGTATAGGTCTTTTGGGAAATATTGTAACAGGAACTAGAGGAAGTTGGATTGCCTTTCCTTTTATACTTTTTTTTCTATTTTTTAAATATAGAATATCTCTCAAAAAAATAGTTTATTCGTTTTTTATATTCCTAATTTCAATTATTATAGTTGTAAGTATTATACCTCAGTTTGGGGTTAGCAAAAGATATCAAGCTGCACTGGATAACATCACTCAGTATGTAGATGATTCTAATGCTTATAGTTCTGTTGGTGTCAGATTTGATTTATATAAAGGTGCTTGGTACGCAATTCAAGAAAAGCCTATCTTAGGATGGGGACGAGATGGTATGTTGAATAAACGTCATGAACAGGCAGAATCTGGCGTAATTCCAAACTACACTAAAGATTATACCCATTCTCATAACCAATTTATTGAACAAACTTATCATAGGGGTATTGTTGGATTATTTGTATTATTATTGCTAATATATACTTTTTTAAAATACTTCATTAATATTTATAAAAGTTCTAGTGTTGAAGATAGAAAGATTATAGGGCTATTAGGAATAATAAATATTCTTGGATTAATATCCTTTAATCTAACTGATGCTTTATTAATAAATAAAGAATATGCAATGTTCTTTTATATGTGTAATGTTGTTTTTTATGCAATGACAATTAACAATAATAGGAGAGTGCCCGAATGATACCTATTTATGTGATTCATATTGAATCAGCAAAAGATAGAGAGAGACTTATTAAAGATCAATTTGAAAAATTAGGTATTGAGTTTCAATTTTTTCCTGCTATTAATGCAAAGGAAAATCCTGTGCATCATTTATTTTCTCATTATAATGCAGAAAAACATTTTCAAAGAAAGGGAAGAACTCTATCATTAGGTGAGTTAGGTTGTTTTGCTAGCCATTATTCTTTATGGAAAGAATGTATTAGTAAAAATACACCTATTGTTGTATTGGAGGATGATATAAGTATTCTTGATAATTTTAAATATATTTATAATAATTTAGATGAACTTTTAAAAAGTTATCCTTTTTTATGGCTGCATAAAAATTATCGTGATATTGAAAGAATTGAAGTCGAAATATTTGATGGTTTTTCAGTAACGAAGTTCTATAAGGATTATTTTTGTGCCCAAGGCTATGCTATAACGCCTGAAGCGGCTAAGAGACTACTTGTTTTTTGTCAAATCTGGATTTATCCTGTGGATGACCAAATGGCTCGCTTTTATGAAAATAAAATTGAAAATTTTGCAATTTATCCCCCTTGTATTGATAGGGCTGGCGGAGTCGTTTCTCTTATAGGAGAGGAGCAACGTGGGGAAAAAAATTTATCTCTGTTTTCAAAAGTTAGACGAGAATATTTTAACTTCAAAGATAGAATTAAACGTTGCTGGCATAATTATTTATTTCGATTAAGATTGTATTAAACTCATGATAGGATTTTTATTAAATAAATTTCGTTAGGGAACGCACTGCACTTTTGAAAGAAAGTGCGGTTTTTTTTACGGTTATAGAAGTGTTTAAGTTTGAAGAGAGAATGCATTCTACAAACAGGTTAGGAATAGGCTACCTGATCTCATTCCTTAATTTTAAAATAGAACAACCTACGTTATTCTATTTCACTTTATTAATCATCACCTAAATTTTTAATTGCCTCAATGACTAAATGCCAAAATTTTTCTCTGTTAAGGGTTGTTGCAACTTGGGTGTTGCAAGGTTTTGGAGGATAACGAAAATCTGCAACGGTCATTCCTAACGTATGGGTTCCCGTTAATTCAATATGAATAGGAACTTGTTGCGTTTTTATTAAAGATGGATCGATGACATAAGCAACAGCACAAGGATCGTGCACTGGTGGCGCATCAAAACCTTGAGATTTTTTATACATTTTGCCAAAGAATTCTAGCAATTCGACGACAAATTGAGCTGGTTTTGTTCCTATTTCTGCAATACGCTGTATCACGTCCGGCGTGGCTAAGGCTTGGTGAGTCAGATCTAAACCTACCATCGTTACTTTCCAACCGGCACTAAATACAATATGGGCAGCTTCAGGATCTATTTTTATATTAAATTCAGCCACCGCACTCCAGTTCCCCGTGTGATAACCGCCTCCCATTAATACGACTTCTTTTACTCGATTGATAATTTTAGGTTCTAATCTTGCGGCAAGGGCAATATTGGTTAGCCCACCTGTTGGTACTAAGGTGATCGTATTAGGTGGGTAAGACATAATTAAGTCAATGATTAACTGAACAGCATGTGAAGGATGAAAGGTTTGCGTTGGTGTTGGTAAAATGGGGCCATCTAACCCAGAATCACCGTGGATAGCGGGGGCCGTTTCAATTTCTCTAACCAACGGGCGTTCAGCCCCTTTGGCAATGGGAATATTTTTAATTTTTGCAATTTCAGCAACAGCTAATGCATTATGCGAGACTTTTTCAAGGGTTTGGTTGCCAACAACGGTCGTAATGGCGAGCAATTCGATATTGGGATTACCATGGGCGAGTAATATGGCAATGGCATCATCATGGCCGGGATCACAGTCTAAAATAATTTTTTTACGCATAATTATCTCCTTTTCTTCCTTACATTACCCTTTTTTATAGAGATTAAAACGAAAATTCTTTTATTTTTTGATCAACTTCACAAAGTTTAAAAATAGTCATTTTAAAACTTATAAGAATTGTTTAGTCTTATCGAAACGTTTCGATATTTTTTTGAGAGGGAAGTATGAAAAAAACAGGCATTCTTAATGCACCACTTTCATATCAAATTGCCCGTCTTGGGCATACAGATTTTTTGACAATTTGTGATGCAGGATTGCCTATTCCTTCATCGATGGATTGTGTCGATTTAGCTTTATCAGAGGGCGTGCCAAGTTTTTTATCTGTTTTTCAGGCTGTAACAACAGAGTGCTTTGTGGAGAGAGTGATTTTAGCAAAAGAGATTGAGCAGCATAATGCACAACTTCATCAAACCTTATTACAACGCATCGCGCAGTTAGCTCAGCAACAACATAATGACATCGTTGTAGATTACGTCTGTCACGAGGAATTTAAGGCATTGAGCCAAGAAAGTAAAGCCATTGTCCGTTCAGGAGAATGTTCGCCTTATGCCAATATTATCCTTGTATCAGGTGTACCGTTTTAGGGGGAAACAATGGAACCCATTTTAAAATTAAACAACATTTGTAAGTCTTTTCCGGGTGTGCGTGCGTTACATAATGCAAATTTATCTGTTTACGCCGGGCGAGTTATGGCATTAATGGGGGAAAATGGCGCAGGAAAATCGACATTGATGAAAATTCTTACCGGAATTTATCAGCAAGATAGTGGGGATATTTATTTTAATGGCGAAAAAGTGCGGTATAAAAATCCCAAATTTTCTCAGTTAGCTGGTATCAGCATTATTCATCAAGAACTCAATATTATCCCTAATTTAACGATTGCAGAAAATATTTTCTTAGGGCGAGAGTTTACCCATAAATTGGGTGGGATTGACTGGACGAAAATGATTGAAGAATCGAAAAAATTATTGCAACGTTTAAAAATTAAACATCATCCTTCGACCCTTGTTGAACAATTATCCCTTGGTGAATTGCAAATGATTGAGATCGCGAAAGCACTGAGTTTTAAAGCGAAAGTGATTATTATGGATGAGCCTACCGATGCCTTGACTGACGCCGAAACGAAAGCCTTGTTTGACGTAATTAGAGAGCTGAAAACAGAAGGTTGCGGGATCGTATTTATTTCTCATCGAATGCAAGATATTTTTACGATTTGTGATGATGTGACAATTTTGCGTGATGGTGAATTTATTGCGGAAAGTACAATTTCTGAGATAAATGAAGCACAGCTCATTGAATTAATGGTGGGAAGAAAATTAGAAGATCAATATCCACATATTGATGTTCCTATTGGAGAACCTGTATTAAAGGTTGAAAATTTAACCGGTCAGGGTGTAAATAAGGTTTCTTTTCATCTCAATCGTGGGGAAATTCTTGGTGTTTCAGGATTAATGGGCGCAGGACGAACCGAATTAATGAAACTCATTTATGGTGCATTAGTTAAACAGAGCGGTGAAATTTTCGTACGAAATCGACCTGTATCTATTGAAACACCGCAAGATGGGTTGAAAAACGGTATCGTTTATATTTCTGAAGATCGCAAAGGTGATGGGTTAGTCCTCAGTATGTCGATTAAGGAGAATATGACCTTAACTGCACTGGATCAACTTTCACCAAAGGGTGCGATTGATCACCAAGCAGAAAAAATGACGGTAAATGATTTTATCCTGATGTTTAATGTAAAAACCCCTTCAATGGATCAAACAATAGGCTTGCTTTCTGGAGGGAATCAACAAAAGGTTGCGATTGCAAAAGGTTTAATGACACGTCCTGATATTTTGATTCTTGATGAACCTACTAGAGGCATTGATGTGGGGGCGAAAAAAGAAATTTATCAGCTCATTAATAAGTTTAAAGAAGAAGGTATGAGCATTATTTTAGTCTCATCAGATATGCCAGAAATTATCGGAATGAGTGATCGTATATTGGTAATGAACAATGGTGAAATTCGCGGTGAGTTTTTACGCCGAGATGTTAGCCAAGAAAAATTATTAACTGCCGCAATTACTCAACAGCATTAGAAGGACAAATTATGACAGCAACAAAATTAAAAAATTTTCTTATTGAACAACGTTCGATTTTAGCTTTACTTGTCTTAATTGCCATTGTTTCTAGTATTAATCCTCATTTTTTTACAATGGATAATTTACTCAATATTTTACGCCAAACCTCAGTCAATGCGATTATTGCGGTAGGAATGACGTTTGTGATTTTAACCGCTGGGATCGATCTTTCTGTTGGCTCAGTACTCGCATTAACAGGTGCAATCGCGGCTTCTTTAGTTAATCTAGATTTATCTATGTTTATTGTTATTCCGCTGGTTTTATTATGCGGTACGGTACTTGGGGGAATCAGTGGCATGATTATTGCAAAAGGCAAAGTGCAAGCTTTTATTGCTACCCTTGTAACAATGACATTATTACGTGGCGTTACAATGGTTTATACCGATGGGCGGCCGATTAGTTTAGGTTTTTCTGATGTCGCCGATCATTTTTCTTTTCTTGGCACAGGCTATTTATTTGGTATCCCTTTCCCTATTTGGTTAATGGCAACTATTTTTCTTGTGGCGTGGTATATCTTAAAACATACCCCTATGGGGCGATATATTTATGCGCTTGGTGGTAATGAAGCTGCAACCCGCTTATCGGGTATAAACGTGGATAAAGTCAAAATTTTTGTTTATGCGGTAAGTGGTTTTCTTGCAACCGTGGCAGGATTAATTGTTACCTCAAGGCTTTCTTCGGCACAACCAACCGCGGGTGTTTCTTATGAACTTGATGCAATCGCTGCAGTCGTGGTGGGCGGAACAAGTTTAATGGGAGGAAAAGGGCGTATTTTAGGCACATTAATTGGTGCATTGATTATTGGTTTTTTAAATAATGCGTTGAATCTACTTGATATATCCTCGTATTACCAAATGATTGCGAAATCTATTGTTATTCTTGCAGCTGTACTCACCGATCATTTTTTCAGTCGAAAAAATGGGTAATCTTAATCCATCTAACTTAAGGAGATGTATATGAAAAAATTGACTTTACTCGCTTCCGCAATGCTTCTTGGCTCATTGGTGAGTCAAAGTGCTATGGCAAAAGAAACGATCGCATTAGCCATTTCTACGCTGGATAATCCGTTCTTTGTTACCTTAAAAGAGGGCGCGCAAAAAGAGGCGGATAAACTGGGCTATAATTTGGTTGTACTTGATTCACAAAATGATCCAGCTAAAGAATTAGCGAATGTTGAAGACGTTACAGTTCGTGGTGCAAAAGTATTACTGATTAACCCAACTGATTCCACTGCTGTTGCGAGTGCGGTACGTATGGCAAATCAAAAAAATATTCCTGTCATTACTTTAGACCGTGGAGCAGCACAAGGGAAAGTGGTAAGTCATATTGCCTCTGATAATATTGCAGGCGGAAAAATGGCAGGTGATTTTATTGCCCAAAAATTAGGTGATAATGCGAAAGTTATCCAATTAGAAGGTATTGCCGGTACTTCGGCAGCACGCGAACGTGGGGAAGGATTTAAGCAAGCCGTTGAGGCACATCACTTTGCTTTATTAGCAAGCCAACCAGCAGATTTTGATCGCACTAAAGGCTTGAATGTGATGGAAAATTTATTAACCGCTCAACCCAATGTCCAAGCTGTCTTTGCCCAAAATGATGAAATGGCGTTAGGGGCAATTCGTGCGACTCAAGCCGCGAATAAGCCTCTACTCATTGTTGGATTTGATGGCACAGATGATGGCATTAAAGCAGTAAAAAGTGGCAAATTAGCCGCAACTATCGCACAACAGCCTGACTTAATCGGGGCATTAGGTGTACAGACAGCGGATAAAGTGATTAAAGGAGAAACGGTTGAAACGCAGATTCCCGTTCCATTAAAAGTAATCAGTCAGTAATAAAGAAAATCCAAGGCAGAACATACTGCCTTGATAATTTCTTTTCGCTAGATTTAATCTTATTAATCGTCGTTTATGTTTAAAATAGGCAATGAGTAAACACCGTAATAAACCATACTGTCGGTGATACGACGTTGTATTCTGTTTAAACTAAACGACGATAAAAGCAAAGTGCGGTGGTTTTTTTATTGATTTTGATTGAGGAATGGTTATGCATAATAAAACATTAACAGTGCTTGGTAGTGTGAATGTGGATCATTTGATCCAAGTTGCGCATTTCCCACAACCGGGGGAAACCTTATTAGGGCATCATTATCAGCTGGTGTATGGCGGAAAGGGGGCAAATCAAGCGGTAGCCGCCACAAGGCTTGGAGCTAAGGTGAATTTTATTGCTTGTATCGGGAATGATGATGTTGGTCGGCAAATAAAGCAGGCTTTTATTCAGCAAGGAATGAATACCGAAGCCATTTCGAGCATTGATGGGGAATCAACAGGCATTGCAATGATCCAAGTCGCAGAAAGTGGTGAAAATAGCATTGTCATTTCTGCTGGTGCAAATGCGCACTTAACCGCACAACGTGTGCAATCCTTTACGCATATTATTCAACAAAGCGATGCATTGCTTATGCAATTAGAAACGCCCTTAGAGGGGATATGTTATGCAGCCAAATTAGCCAAAACACAAGGAAAACAAGTTATTCTTAATCCCGCGCCAGCACAACCTCTTTCTGATGAGTTACTCTCTCAGCTCACGATGATTACCCCAAATGAGACAGAAGCGGAAATTTTGACGGGGATTAAAGTGGTGGATTATCAAAGTGCGGTCAAAGCGGCGCAAATTTTTCATCAAAAAGGGGTTGAAATTGTATTGATTACCTTAGGGGCAAGGGGCGTTTTTGTCAGTCATCAACAGCAACAGGAAATAATTCAAGGTTTTAGCGTTCAAGCAAAAGATACGACGGCAGCAGGCGACACGTTCAATGGAGCATTAATCACTGCGTTATTAGAGGGGAAAACACTCAATGAGGCTATTCATTTTGCCCAAGCAGCGGCGGCGATTAGTGTAACCCGTTTAGGCGCGCAAACCTCAATTCCTACGCGACAAGAGACAGATGATTTTTTAGCTGACAGGAAATAGAATAGCGGGTAGTGATTTGCTGAAGTGAGAATAATTTATGGCAACGATGAAAGATATTGCACGGATTGCGCAGGTATCAACCTCAACGGTTTCCCACGTGATTAATAATACGGGATATGTGAGTGAGGCGATGCGAGCAAGAGTGATGAATGTCGTGGAATCACTCAATTATCGTCCTTCAGCCCTAGCAAGAAGTTTGAAGGTTAAACAAACGAATACCTTAGGTATGTTAGTCAGTGCGACGAATAACCCCTTTTTTGCTGAAGTTGTGAGTGGGGTTGAGCAGTATTGTAATCAACATCAGTACAATCTCATTATTTCTAGCATTGATGGCGCCGAAAATCGTTTAGAACAAAATATTCAAACGCTCATTCAGAAACAAGTAGATGGATTGTTATTAATGTATTCGGATAGCCAATATGCGGATCTGAAACAGTTGAATATTTCATTACCCGTGGTTGTAATGGACTGGTGGCCAACTGCACTTAATGCCGATAAAATTTATGAAAATTCAGAACTTGGTGCTTATCTTGCCACGCAATATCTCATTCAACAGGGGCATCGAGAGATTGCCATTATTACCGGAAATTTGCAAAAATCATTAGCCCAAAATCGTTTGCAAGGGTATAAAAAAGCATTACAAGAAGCACAATTGCCCCTTAATCCTGAATGGATTATTGAAAGCCATTTTGATTTTGAGGGGGGCGTAATTGGAATGAAAAAGTTGCTACAAGCAAAAAAACGTCCGAGTGCCGTGTTTGCTTGTAGTGATACCATTGCTGTCGGTGTTTATCAAGTTGCGTGGCAGCAAGGGTTAAATATACCACAAGATCTTTCGGTAATTGGCTATGATGATATTATGTTGGCGCAATATCTCTCACCGCCATTAAGCACGATTCATCAACCTAAGGCTGAATTAGGTAAGCTTGCGGTAGAAACCTTATTAAAACGGATAAAAACCCCAGAAAAACCTTATCAATCGTTGTTACTTGAGCCTAAATTAGTCGTACGAGAATCAATTGATAAGCGTTAAGTCATATGAGGAAAAGAAAGACAATATCCTGATCGCTGATACCACCTCTAAGCAAGTAGCCTAACAATCAATATTATTGAATATAGAAGATCTTTGTTATAATCTTCTTTCTTTATAAAATAGATAAAAAATCAACCGCACTTTAACTTTTGAATGCATTTTTTGGCGTACTTATGATGGAATACCTCTTACTCTCTCTTTTCACCCTTGCTTCGGTAATTTTTATTATCAATTCTCATTACCGTTGGACCTATTTCTTTGCCATTGCACAGTTTGTGTTATTTTTTAGCTTGATGTTTAGTATTACAGGGCAATGGCAGCGAGGGCTGAATTTTGCTGCCGTGTTGTTCGTGGTGCTAATGCTTTTTCATCGCTTAAAGATTCATTTTTATAAACAGCCTTTGTTAGTGTCTGATTTCTTTTTAGTTTTCGATTGGCGAAATTGGGAAACCTTGTTGCATTATCGCTCAGCAATCTTTGCGATTGCTGGCTTGATCGGGTTAATGGTTTATGCCGTAATGGGCTGGTCTTCAGCCACAGTGGCAAGTGTTGAATGGCGAATTTTTGCAAGTGCGGTGCTTTTTTTCACCATTTTTGCTATCTGTCATTACAGTAAAAATAAATCAGCTATCAAACAGTGGCTTGATTCCTTACCTGATGACGGACGAGATGTGTTTTTAAATTTACCGATGTCTTGCCGAGGTGTCTTTTTCAAACCACCTATTTTTGATGGCGATGCAGATTATTTTCTTAAACAAAAACAACAGGTTGAAGATTATCCGCTAACGGTCGAAGCAGAAAAGCCAGATATTGTTGTATGGCTTCAGGAATCTACCCTAAATCCTCACAGTTTTGTGTTTGAGAAAGCGAATATTCCGCCAATAACAATGTATGAAAATCAAGCGGATACCAAATTTAACAGTCATTTACGTGTGCATACTTTAGGCGGAGCAACGTGGAAATCGGAGTTTGCTTTCCTATCTGGTTTGCCCTCAACGGATTTTGGCGCGATGGCGAATGCCGTGTTTTATTCTGTTGTACCCCATTTACAATACAGTTTTGTGCAGAATTTAAAAGCGCAGGGATATTATTGCGTTGCATTATCGCCTTTCACCAAAGGGAATTACAATGCCAAACCCGCTTATGATCACTTTGGTTTTGATCTGATGTTACAACCGCAAGAACTTGGTTATCCTGCACCGTTAAGTAAGAATTTATGGACGATTGGTAGTGATGAAATGAGCCAGTATGTGCAGAAAATTTTGCAAAAACAAGGTATTCCTGCGCTTGAAAAAGTCAGCCAACCTTTATTTGTTTATGTGCTTACAATGCGTGAACACGGTCCTTATCACGATGTGGGGAATCTGTTTGAATTGCAAAATCAAGGGTTCACTCCGAAAGGCACGGGCGAATTGAATGATTATATTCAGAGAATTGTAAAGCTCAATGATGTCATCGAAGATTTCAACCGCTATATGCAAAATCGTCAGAAGCCTTATGTATTAGCCTATTTTGGCGATCATCAAATTTCCATTAGTGGGGCGCAACCTGCTTATCACTTTGATTACCCACACCCCAACTATATTACTCAGCTTGTTGTGCGAAGTAATATGCAAAATACGTTTAAACAACAACAGAATTTCCTTGATTTGGCACAGGCGGGCGGTTTGATTTTAGAAATAGCAGGATTGCCAGCTGATGAATTTATGCAAGCGAATATTGCAATGCGTAAATTAAGTCAGGGTAAATTGCAAGATTGCCAAGATCAGGCACTGCTTCGTGGTTATCAAAATTACTTATATCAACAATTAAAGGTTGCGAAATAAGGACGAACAATGAGCCAACAGATTGAAACACACCCGTTTGCTGCGATATTGCCACCACACGCCACCGTTATGATGATGGGAAGTTTTCCACCCAAAGCGGAAAAGCGTTGTATGGAATTTCATTATCCCAATTTCCAAAATGATATGTGGCGAGTGTATGGCGCAGTATTTTTTGGCCGAGCCGATTATTTCCAAGTACCGAATGAAAAACGCTTTGATGCTGAACGAATTAAACATTTTTTATGGGATAAAGGCATTGCATTATGCCCAACTGTGCGTAAAGCAATTCGTGAACAAGATAACGCATCGGACAAATTTCTGAGGGTGGTAGAAACGGTCAATCTGGCTGAAGTATTGCCTCAAGTCCCCCAATGCCACTGGATTTTTACAACTGGAGGCAAAGCCACAGAGATTCTGCTTTCCTTATTGCCAGAAAAAGTCAACGTCCCGAAAACTAACAGCTTTATTCCTTATCCCTATCCTGATTTTGCACTCAATTTATATCGCCTGCCTTCAACTTCAAGGGCTTATCCACTTGCCTTTGAGAAAAAGGTTGCCGCATATCGTCAGTTTTTTGAAATGGTGGGGCTGGTTTAAAGAATGCGTTGATTGGATTATCAGCAAATCATTGTGTTATTTTTAACGAATAAGAAAAAGTGATTTTCATTATTATGAATTGTGTAGGCAATGCAATTCCATTATGATACGCGCTCTTTCACTCCTGTTGGAGTAAGATTATTTTTTAAAGGAAACATTATGAATTCATTAAATAAAATTAGCCCTTATGCACTCGGATTATTACGCATTATTGCAGGCTATATGTTTTTATTACACGGCACGTCAAAATTCTTTGAATACCCCGTTTCAATGACGGGGGGAAATGGTGCAGTGGAACTTTTTTCAATGATGGGCATTGGCGGTGTATTAGAAATCGTGGGTGGCGCATTATTAATTTTAGGGCTGTTTACCCGTCCCGTAGCATTCATTATTTCTGGTATGATGGCAGTCGCGTATTTTCAAATTCACGCTTCTTTAGATAACGTGTTATTGCCGATCGTCAATAAAGGTGAGCTTGCAGCATTATATTCTTTAGTTTTCTTAAACTTTGTTTTCTTAGGTGCTGGTGCATTTTCATTAGACAACAGAGTCGGTAAGAAAAGTTAATTTGTCTTTTTTCTTTCAGCGTTATTGAATTAAACCCGCATTAAGCGGGTTTTTTTGTTGTTTCAGAAAAATAATCAAAAAACACACCGCACTTTGGGATCTAGGTATTATGCATTGTTGGTTTTTTGTTAAGAAATTTGATTTCGTGCTATATAAAAGCAAACGATTGCGTTATAATGCGGAGGTTTTTTCATTTCATTAAATTAAAGGAAATCTCAATGCAACCAAATCGCCCTATTCGTCAGGCTTTACTTAGTGTTTCAGACAAAACAGGTATTGTGGAATTTGCTCAAGGCTTAGTGCAACGCGGAGTGAAATTGCTTTCCACAGGTGGTACTGCGAAATTGTTAATGGAAAAGGGATTACCCGTTATTGAAGTCTCTGATTACACCGGCTTTCCAGAAATGATGGACGGACGAGTGAAAACCTTACACCCAAAAGTTCACGGTGGTATTTTAGGACGTCGTGGCGTGGATGATGAAGTGATGGTTAAGCACCACATTGAGCCGATTGATATGGTGGTGGTGAACCTTTATCCTTTTGCGCAAACTGTGGCAAAAGCGGATTGTACCCTTGAAGATGCCGTAGAAAATATTGATATTGGTGGGCCAACAATGGTGCGCTCTGCAGCGAAAAATCATAAAGATGTTGCAATTGTGGTAAATAATCAAGATTTTTCTGCTGTTTTGGCTGAAATGGATCAAAATCAAAATAGTTTAACTTTAGCAACACGTTTTGATTTAGCGATTAAAGCTTTTGAACATACCGCACAATATGATGCGATGATTGCCAATTATTTTGGTAAATTGGTGAAACCTTACTTTGCCGCTGAGGAAGAAGAACAAAATGCCTTGTGCGGACAATTCCCACGCACCTTGAATTTGAATTTTATCCGCAAACAAACGATGCGTTATGGTGAAAATGGTCATCAAAATGCCGCATTTTATGTGGAAAAAGAACAAAAAGACGCAAGTGTGTCTACGGCAAAACAATTACAAGGTAAAGCTCTCTCTTATAACAATATTGCGGATACCGATGCTGCCTTGGAATGCGTGAAAAGTTTTAATGAACCCGCTTGCGTGATTGTGAAACACGCAAATCCTTGTGGCGTAGCGTTAGGCGCTGATATTTTAGACGCCTATAACCGAGCCTATCAAACAGATCCAACCTCGGCTTTCGGTGGCATTATTGCTTTTAACCGTCCATTAGATGCCGCAACCGCACAGGCGATTATTGATCGTCAATTTGTCGAAGTAATTATCGCGCCAGTGATTCAAGAAGAAGCGAAAGCGGTGCTAAAAGTCAAGAAAAATGTACGTGTGTTAGAATGTGGCGAATGGCATAGCGAAGCACAGCAACGCTTAGATTTCAAACGTGTTAATGGCGGTTTATTAGTACAAGACAGCGATTTAGGTATGGTAGATCTTGCCGATTTGCAAGTCGTGAGCAAACGTAAGCCAACGGAAAAAGAACTACAAGATTTGCTATTTTGCTGGAAAGTGGCGAAATTTGTTAAATCTAACGCCATTGTCTATGCGAAAGATAATCAAACTATCGGCATTGGTGCAGGACAAATGAGCCGTGTTTATTCTGCTAAGATTGCCGGTATTAAAGCACAGGACGAGGGGTTAGAAGTAAAAGGTTGTGTAATGGCATCCGATGCTTTCTTTCCATTCCGTGATGGCATTGATGCCGCCGCTAAAGTTGGCATTGAGTGCGTGATTCACCCCGGTGGTTCTATGCGTGATCAAGAAGTGATTGATGCCGCAGATGAACATAATATGGTGATGGTGCTAACAGGAATGCGTCATTTCCGTCATTAATTCAAAGTGGGGTAGAAAAAAATGAATATTTTAATTATCGGAAACGGTGGGCGTGAACACGCCCTTGCGTGGAAAGCTGCACAATCCCCTTTAGCCAGTAAAGTGTTTGTTGCACCGGGAAATGCTGGCACAGCACGGGAAAGTGGCGTGGGCAGAAGAGCGGTGGAAAATGTGGCAATTTCTGCGACGGATATTCCAGCATTAGTCAAATTCGCACAAGAAAATCAAGTTGGCTTAACCATTGTTGGTCCGGAAGCCCCTTTGGTGGCAGGTGTAGTCGATGCTTTTGAACAAGCAGGTTTAACGATTTTCGGCCCAAGCCAAGCGGCAGCACAGTTGGAGGGATCAAAAGCATTCACTAAAGATTTCTTAGCTCGTCATCAAATTCCAACGGCAGAATATCAAAACTTTACCGATATTGAGCAAGCCCTTGCTTATGTTCGACAAAAAGGCGCGCCGATAGTGATTAAAGCAGATGGCTTGGCGGCTGGAAAAGGCGTGATTGTGGCAATGACATTAGCGGAGGCGGAAGAAGCCATTAAGGATATGCTTTCAGGTAATGCCTTTGGTGATGCAGGTTCTCGCGTCGTGATTGAAGAGTTTTTAGAAGGTGAAGAAGCCAGTTTCATCGTGATGGTGGACGGCAAAAATGTCGAACCAATGGCAACTAGCCAAGATCACAAGCGTGTGGGGGAAGGGGATAAAGGCTTAAATACGGGCGGAATGGGCGCTTATTCGCCTGCGCCAGTTGTTACCCCTGAAATTCACCAACGTGTGATGCAGCAAATTATTTATCCAACCGTACAGGGAATGGCGGCTGAAGGGAATGTTTATAAAGGTTTTTTATATGCTGGCCTGATGATCGATAAAAATGGTCAGCCAAAAGTCATTGAATTTAACTGCCGTTTTGGCGATCCTGAAACACAACCGATTATGATGCGGATGGATTCTGATCTGGTAGCGCTTTGCCTAAAAGCCTGTGAAGGGAAATTGGATCAAGTTCAATCGCAATGGAAAAAACAAGCCGCGCTAGGCATTGTGCTTGCCGCAGAAGGCTATCCTGCGGATTATCGTAAAGGTGATGAAATCCAAGGCTTACCAACATCTGAGCAACGTGATGAAAAAGTTTTTCTTGCTGGTGTGAGTGAAGAAAATGGCAAGTTAGTCACCAATGGTGGCCGCGTTCTCTGCGCCACCGCATTGGGCGACAGCGTGCTTGATGCTCAACAGAAAGCATTAAAACTCGCAGAACAAATTCAGTGGAACGGTCGTTTCTTCCGCCGTGATATTGGTTGGAGAGCTATTGCACGCGAGAAATCATAATAGAGAATTAATCATAAAAAGGAGCAATATGTATCAAGATAAATCACGTTGTCGCGTGAGAGCCATAAGTCTATTTTTATCTTTAACTAAAGATAAAACACAATGGCAACAGCAGCTACAAATGGCGAAAGCGGAATTTGATTTACTTATTCCCGCTATTCAGCAAAAAGGGTATGAAATTCAGTCTATCCGTATTATCACTAATCCTTTTTGTGAATATTTGGATTTGAGTAGCATTGACACGGCAAAACGTGATTTAGCCTTGCTTAAAACCTTGCTGAGTCAATTGAATGAGAGCGGGTTGCGTATTCGTTTTGCAATTGGGGAAGCAAAAACGGCACAAGAGATCGCGTTATTGCCAGAATTAATCGCAGACTATGGGGATTTATGTAATGCTTGCGTAAATGTGGAACGTGATGAAAATGGTTTTCTAGATTATGCGTTGTTGTTAAATTGTGCAAGTGCGGTGCAAAAAATTGCAGAATTAACCCCTCGTGGTGAAGGTAATTTTAATTTCACCGTGAATTTTAACTGTAAACCGTTTATTCCTTATTTCCCAGCAGGTTATCACCGCAGTGAGCTAGATAATGCGGTGGTAATCGGTTTAGAAACGCCAGATTTATTGGTTGATGTGCTAGAAAATTTGCCTATCAATGAAAATCGCCAGCGGTTCTTTCATCAAGCCAGTGTGGCAATGTCCCAAGCATTGCAATATCACATTGATGAAATACAAAACGTGATAAAATCTGCATTATCAGGTAATTTTAGATTAGCTGGTTTTGATAGCTCAGCAGCCCCATCTAAAAACTGCCATTCAATGACAAAGGTTTATGAATTGCTCGGCGTACCTTATTTCGGTGCAGCGGGTACAGTAGAAGTTTCCGAATTACTCACTCGTGTGTTCAAATCAGTGAAAAATGTCGATTTGGTCGGCTTTTCTGGTTTGATGTTAGCAGTAACTGAAGATTTGGGCTTAGCGGAAGGCACCAAAACATCTCAATTTGATATTCGTGCTTTACTCACTTATAGTGCTGTATGTGGCATTGGTTTAGATACTGTGCCAATTTCAGGTGAAGCAACCATTGAACAAATCGCAGGATTAATGAGTGATACTGGCACAATGGCATTTCGTTTAAATAAGCCCCTTACCGTCAGATTATTCCCAATTCCGAATAAATCTGCAGGAGAAATGACCGAATTTGAAAGCGATGATTTATGTAACTGCCATATTTTAGCGGTGCCATAAGCCTTATAAATGAAAAAAATTCATCCAGATGATGAGAAATTAACAATTAAATTTTCATTAAAAAGTATCACAGAACAGGGTAAACTATCCCCCATATTTTTAAACGAAGAGGACAAACACAATGTTAAAAAGAAGTATGAACATCGCTGATTACGATCCCGTATTATGGCAGGCGATTCAAGATGAAAATCGTCGTCAAGAAGAACATATTGAATTAATTGCATCAGAAAACTATGCTAGCCCACGTGTGATGGAAGCACAGGGTTCTCAATTCACCAATAAATATGCAGAAGGTTACCCGGGTAAACGCTATTATGGCGGTTGTGAGTATGCCGATATTGTTGAGCAACTTGCCATTGACCGTGCGAAAGAATTATTTGGTGCAGATTATGCAAATGTGCAGCCACATTCTGGTTCGCAAGCTAATGCGGCAGTTTATATGGCACTACTAAATCCGGGCGATACTATTTTAGGTATGAGCTTGGCACACGGTGGCCATTTAACTCACGGTGCATCAGTGAGCTTTTCAGGCAAAATTTATCATGCAGAACAATATGGCATCACCGATGAAGGCGTAATTGATTATGACGCATTGCGTGAACAAGCATTACGCGTTAAGCCAAAAATGATCGTGGGTGGTTTTTCTGCCTATTCTCAAGTGGTTGATTGGGCGAAAATGCGTGAAATTGCTGATGAAGTTGGCGCCTATTTATTCGTAGATATGGCGCACGTCGCCGGCTTGATTGCGGCAGGGGTTTATCCAAATCCATTACCGCACGCTCACGTTGTGACAACCACAACGCACAAAACTTTAGGTGGTCCACGTGGTGGCTTGATTTTAGCAAAAGGTGGCGATGAAGAGCTTTATAAAAAATTAAACAGTGCCGTATTCCCAGCAGGTCAAGGTGGTCCATTGGTTCACGTGATTGCAGCGAAAGCGGTATGTTTTAAAGAAGCGCTTGAGCCTGAGTTTAAAGCTTATCAGCAACAAGTGGTGAAAAACGCGAAAGCAATGGTCGACGTGTTTAAACAACGTGGTTACAACGTGGTTTCTAATGGCACGGAAAACCATTTATTCTTAGTTGATTTAGTCAGTCACGGTTTAACAGGGAAAGCGGCAGATGCGGCATTAGGCAAGGCGAATATTACAGTAAATAAAAATGCTGTGCCAAATGATCCACAAAAACCATTTATCACCTCGGGTATCCGTGTCGGAACCCCTTCTGTGACTCGTCGTGGTTTCAAAGAAGCGGAAGTGAAAGAGTTAGCTGGTTGGATGTGCGATGTGCTTGATGCTGTGGGTAAAGAAAATGAAGCAGAAGTGATTGCTGCAACAAAAGAAAAAGTGCTAGCTATTTGTAAGCGTTTGCCGGTTTATCCTGCGTAATGTTTTAGTATTACATTAAACAGGCTGGATATGCTATCCAGCCTGTTTTTTATGCTCATAAATGCTATAAAATTAGGTGAGTGCAAGGGGCTTTATTACAAAAATTTTGTAAAAAAACACCGCACTTTATTTTATGACAGTTATCTGAATGCCCAAGATTCATCGGTCAGCAATTGTCCAAAATGGCTTTCTACAAGGCGTTTGGTAATCTCATTTTGTGGGGCGGTGAAGACATCGTGAGTGCTGCCATATTCAATCATTTTGCCTTCATCCATCACCAATACATCATCAGAAATATGCTTAATAATTCCCAAGTGTTGTCCCACGTAAATATAAGCAATACCGAGTTTTTCTTGGATTTCGAGCATTAAATTCATCAGTTGTGTTTTTACGGTGGCGTCAAGTGAGCCAAGGGCATCATCGGTGATGATGATTTTAGGTTCAAGGATCAAGGCACGGGCAAGGGCGACACGCTGTTTCTGGCTCATTGACATTGTGTTGATTTTAATGTTGGCGTGATCAGGGTAAAGCCCTACCAGTTTGAGCGTCGAAAAGATTTTTTCATCACGTTCGGTTTCACTTAAATGTGTAGCAAGACGCAGTGGGGTATCTAAAATCTGCCCAACGTTGAGTTTGGGGTTGAAGGCACTATTGGGATCTTGGAAAACCATACGAATATGTTGCGAACGAGAGCGATAATCGCCAAATTGAAGTGGCGTATTATTAAATAAAATTTCCCCCGCACTTGGCGCGAGAATTCCTACGATCATTTTTACCAAGGTTGATTTGCCTGAGCCATTTTTACCAATAATCGCTAAGGTTTTTTTGCGTTCTAATTGGAAACTGACATTTTCCACAGCAACGAATTGGCTAGATGAGAAAATACCGACATTATCATCAAAGGATTTGGATAAATGTTCAATTTTTAATAAGGCACTCATTCGATTTTCCTATTCTGTGTTATTTTCATCCGTATTAATGATAAGTGGGGTTGCCATTTCTTCTTTTTCTTTTCGCTGATTTTCGCGTAAATTAAGTGGAAAATGGCAAGCAAATTCGTGATGTTTAATTCGTCTTGTTGGTGGCTTATTGATACATTTCTTTTGGGCAAACGGGCAACGCGGTCCTAGACGACAGCCAATAGGCAGTTGATCCAACAGTGGAACGGTACCACGCAATGTGCCTAGACGGCTTTTGAATGGCAAAGGCTGTTTAAAATCAGGAATGGAATGCAGTAAGGCATTGGTGTAAGGGTGATGTGGCGTGTTCAGCACGCTTTCTTTTGGCCCTGATTCTGCATTTTGTCCGCAATAAAGTACGCTGAAACTATCACACCATTCACTGATGCTATTTATATCATTGCTTGCCAGTAAGATAGAGGTACCTTGGTTTTGGTTCATACTCAATAACAGGCGGAAAATTTGCACCTTAGTGATAGATTCCAAGGAATTCGTCGGTTCATCGGCAATTAATAAGCGGGGTTGATTGGCAACCGCGGCAGCAATCATCACTTTTTGTCCTTCCCCTTCGGTGATTTCGTCGGGATAGCTATTCATTATATCTTTATGATCTTTAATGCCTACACGGTGTAATAGTTCAATGGCACGGCGTTTTTTCCAGCCAAACCATTGCCACCAGCGTCCTTTGAATGTCCACGAAGGGATATTTTGAATAAGCTGTTTGCCAATTTTGGTGCTAGGATCTAAATTTGTAAGCGGTTCTTGGAAGATCATTGAGATTTCTTTGCCGACTAATTTCCGTCTTTTATGTGGGCTAAGTTTAAGCAATTCTACCTCATTAAAACGAAAGCGATCAGCGCTAACAATCCACGAATCTTTAATGGTGTTACAAATGACTTTTGCAATGAGGCTTTTGCCTGAACCCGATTCCCCGACTAAACCGCAAATTTCCCCTTCATTTAAGGTGAGATTGACGTTATCGACAATTTTTACTCGACCATTTGGCGTTTTTATTTCTATGCAAAGATTACGAATATCAAGTAGTGCCATTGGAATCCTTATTCATAATATTTTTCAATCGCTTTGTTAATGCCATTGCCGAGTAATAAGGCAACGAGAATGACCGCCATAATCGCAAGTCCCGGTAAGATGACAGTCCAAGGCGCGAGATAAATTAGCTCTAGAGAATCTTTAATCATTACGCCCCACTCAGGCATTGGGCTTTGCGCTCCAAGGGAAATAAAACTTAATGCACTAATATCCAAAATTGCGATGGTAAACGCGCGAGTAATTTCTTGGATATATTTCACCGAAATATTAGGGAAAATGGCTTCTTTGAGTAAAAGCCAATTTGATGCGCCTTCAAGACGAAGCATTAAAATGTATTCCTTTTTCAGCTCTTTTTGAATAGCTTGGTAAATTTCGTGAATAAAGTGCGGTAATAATGCCAATGTAATGGCAAGCATTGCGTTAATCAGGCTAGGCTGCATTAAGGTCGCTATAATAATGGCAATCAGCAAAATTGGGGTGGAAAGGAAAGCATCTAGAAAATGCCCGAGTACACGAGATTTGATTCCTTGCGACATTCCTGCCCAAACGCCGAGAATTCCACCTAATATTGCGGTAAAAACCACCACAATTAAGGCTGAACCTAAGGTGTAAGTTGTTCCTGTGATTAAGCGACTTAGGACATCACGCCCAATATCATCTGTACCAAAAAAATAGGCAATTTTTCCGCCATTTACCCAAGAGGGGGGCATTAGTTCAAAACCGATAAACTGCGTTTCAGCGGGATAAGGGGCAATGAACGTGCTAAAAAGTGCGGTCAAAATAAACAGCAAAAACAGATAAAAACTGGCAAGTGCCACTTTATCTTGGCGGAATAATTTCCAAATGGTGGTTAATGTTTCTGTATGGCGAAATTCTGCCAGATCTTTATCTTGCATACCAACCTTTCTTATTTAACGGATCTAACACGAAGGTGAGTGTTTCTACCAATAAATTTACTACGATAATGCATAACCCAATCACGATAATGCCTGCAGAAATACTGTTGTAATCTTGTTGGGCAACGGCATTAATCAACCAACGTCCAATGCCAGACCAACCAAATGTGCCTTCAACTAACATACATTGTGCGATAACGAGGGTGAATAAGCGTGTCATTTGTGGCACAAGCAGAGGCAAGGTGTTGCGTAAAATATGGGTATATAAAATTTTGTACATAGACCAGCCTCTTGTCATTGAAATTTTGATATAAGGTTGTTCAAACAAATAGGCCGCTCGTTCTTGCACGATGCGGATAATCTCCATTGTAGGCCAAATCATTAGCACCAATGTAGGCAAAATCAGGTGTTGTAGCACATTTTGGATCACCTTAATGCGATAAGGGGCGTCAATAAACCATACATCAATAATAGGAAAGCCCGTGATAGGCTGAATTTCATAGAGTAAATTATATTGCCCAATTGCCGCAATTTCCCAACCATAAATGGCGGCGGCATAAAGCAGGAGGGGCGCAAGCCAAAATACGGGTAAAGAAAGCCCTATCACAGATAAAGTGCGGATGATTTTTCCTAATAATTTTTTACGGTAAACCGCCCCGATAAGTCCTAAAGGAATACCAAAGAGCAACGCCAGTAAAATGGCGGTAAAGCAAAGTTCAAGGGTTGGGGGGAGTACCGTGAGAACTAAATCACTTAAGGAATCACCGCCATTGTAGCTAATCCCCAAATCCCCATTGAGCAAATTTTGCACATAGAAAAAATAGCCTGAATAAAAATGGGGTGTTGCCAAGACTTCATTTAGGGGATCACGCATTAACACGGCATAGCTAATCATAGACAGAATGACTAAGGTGATCACCAACAGGATAAGATGCCGAAAAAAAGATAGGATCATTTTCCTTCTCCTTGCTGATAGGATAGCGTTGTGAAGTTAATGCTACCAAAGGGGGCTAACTCCAAGCCTTTCACGCGCGAATTTGCAATTAACATTCGTTTGACATTAGCCACAGGAATAATGGGTAACTCGGATAAAATAATTTCTTGCGCGATATTATAATAATTAGCGCGTGAACGTAACTGCGTAGTGTTTAAAGCACGGTTCATTGCATCTTCAAAGGGGGCATAGCACCAGTTGGATAAATTGGTAATGTCATTGACTGTACCACAACTTAAAATAGGGCGCATAAAGCTATCAGGATCTAAATTTCCCGCGAGCCAGCCAGTGAGAATTAAATCATAATCTTCTGAGCCATTTCGGAGCTGCTCAATTAAATAAGTTCGCGTAACAGGGCGAATCACTAATTCCACCCCTACCTGTGCTAAATCCCATTTTATTAATTCAGCCATTTTGATTGGTGAAGGGTTATAAACTTGTTCTTCATTTAGCACCCACATTGTTAATTTGAGCTGCTTATCTTGTAAAAAGGCTTTCGCCGCGTTGGGGTTGTAATCATAGGCAAAGTCAGGGGTATTTACCGTTGCTGCCCAAGAAATATTTGGAATAATATTATTCGCGACACTTGCTGTATTATGATATATACGATGAATAATACGTTCTCGATCAATGCCTTGCGAGATTGCACGGCGTAGATCTAAATCTTTCATTGCTGGTTTAAGAAAATTAAATGCCAAATACGACAAATTCATTCCTTCGGTGGATTTCAGATAATATCGCTCATTAAATTGTTTCAAAATTCCCAGTTGGCTCACGTCAGGGCTAGAGGTAATCTGACATTCGCCATTTAAGAATTTAATCAAACGCCCCGTTTTGTCTGTTGAAAGGTCGATAATAATATGTTCAATTTCCCCTTTTTTACGCCAATAATCTTCATTTCTCACTAAACGAACATATTGATTACGCACAAAATTTTGTACTTTATAAGGGCCAGTTCCGACAGGCAAGGTGTCTAGCTGAGAAAGGTTATCGTCAGCGTTGAGTTGTAAGGCGTATTCTTGTGAGAAAATAATGGCATATTGACTGGCAAGATGGGAAAGAATCGACGCATCAGGCTGAAAGAGGTGGATTTGCACTTGATAAGGCGAGGTGGCGACCACAGACTCAATTTTTTCGCGTAATTTAATGCTTTCAAAATAGGGAAAACGTACTTTGCGTGCTTGTTCGTGAAAAATTCGATATTGCGGATTTTTGTAATCCACTAAGGTTTCTAAGGTAGGTAAATCCGTATTATGCCCTAGCACACGATTAAGTGAAAACACCACATCTTCTGCATTGAAATTGCGTGTTGGAGTAAACCAATCCGTTTGATGAAACTTAATCCCTTTGCGTAAATTAATGGTAATGGTTTTGCCATCAGCAGACAGGCTATAACTTTGTGCCAGTACCGGTTCAACCGTGGCACTGTTATTTTTGATTTCAAATAATTTATTATAAATTTGCTCGGTAACCACGTTCATACTGGTTCCCGCATCACTGGTTTGCGGATTAAAGGATAAACCGTTTGCTTGGGTGCAATAAATAAGTCCATTTTGCGTAAGGCTTTTTGGCACTTTAGGCGCTGCGTAACTTGGCAAGCTGATTAGGCTGGCACTCAGCAAAATAGCAGAAACAACGATTTTTCTTATAAACATAACAGGCATATTTGTGATAAATTATGGCGAAATTTTAAAGTATATTAGCGAAATTTAGAAATAAAATGTTTGATTATATTCAAAAAGAGCTGGATAACCTCATTGACCGTGGATTTGACCGCACTTTGCGTTTAGCCGTAACTGGGCTAAGCCGTAGCGGAAAAACGGCATTTATTACCAGTCTTGTGAACCAACTTTTACATATTAATACGCTGGATAACCCCCATTTATCCTTATTTTATGCGGCGCGAGAGAAACGGATTATAGCGGTAAAACCCATTGAACAACGCACGATGCACATTCCTCGTTTTGAATATGAAAAGAACTTGGAATGTTTGACAGACACCCCCGCACGCTGGCCTGATTCTACCCGCGGAGTGAGCGAAACACGCTTGGCAATTCGTTATCAACAGCGTGGCTTGTGGCGTCATTTAAAAGAAACCGGCACACTTTATCTTGATATTTTTGATTATCCGGGGGAATGGCTATTAGATTTGCCGTTGCTTGAATTAGATTTTCAACAATGGAGCGAGCAACAGCGCGAACTTATGCAAGGGCAACGCCTTGAATTGGCGCAAAAATGGCAAGAAAACGTAGCAAAAATCGACTTATTCGCCAAAGCAGATGCAGCGGTTTTGGCGCAACTGGCAAAGGATTACACAGAATACTTATTAGCTTGTAAAGCACAGGGCTTGCATTTTATTCAGCCGGGGCGTTTTGTCTTAGCGGGGGAATTGGAAGGTGCGCCTGCGGTGCAATTTTTCCCTTTGGTTCATCTTAATAAGGCGCAATGGCAAGCCCTAAAAAAAGCGGATAACGACAGCTATTTTGCTGTTTTGACAGATCGTTACGATTATTATTGCCAACATATCGTCAAAGGTTTTTATCGTGATTATTTTTCTACCTTTGATCGTCAAGTGATCTTGGCGGATTGCCTTACCCCCCTTAATCATAGCCAACGCGCTTTTTTAGATATGCAAGAAGGTTTACAAGCCCTGTTTAAGAGTTTTCATTATGGCAAACGCACCTTGCTCAACCGCTTGTTTTCACCAAAAATTGATAAATTGATGTTTCTTGCGACCAAAGCGGATCACATCACCAGAGAGCAACACCATAATTTAATTAGCCTACTACGTCAGTTAGTACAAGAAGGGGGGCGTTATGTAGCGTATGAAGGCATTAAAACCACATACGATGCGATTGCTGCGATTCGTGCAACACAACAAGTTATGGTGAATCAAAATGGAAAATTTTACCCCGCGATACAAGGCATTCGGCAAAAAGATCAGCAAAAAATCACCCTTTATCCCGGGGATGTGCCAAACCGTTTGCCAAACGCACAATTTTGGCAAACACAAGGATTTGAATTTGATCAATTTGAACCGCAGCCCCTTGAACCGGGCAGTGCAATTCCTCATTTAAGAATGGACGCTGTATTGCAATTTTTGTTAGCGGATAAACTGGATTGATCGCAAGAGAGAAAGATAACAATGGAAAAACAAATTTTTCACACCGCACTTGAAGATCGAGAACAACAAGCTTTTGCACCGAAACAAACCTTTTCACAAGAGAATTTAATCATAGAAACGGATGTAGAAGATGAATCGGGCGATCTCGCACCACAATTTGAGCAAGCACTCCAACCTAAACCCCGTTGGTGGAAAAAATGGCTGGCAAGTTCAGCGATCTTTTTTACTGGCGCGCTGATTGCACAGTCGATACAGTGGTTGATTGATACGTGGCAACATCACCAATGGATTTATTTTTCTTTTGCGCTGGCAAGTTGCTTTTTTGTGGTGTTGGGAATTGGTGCAATGGTGAACGAATGGCGTAAGCTCGTACACTTAAAAAAACGAATGGCATTGCAAGAGAAAAGCCAATTTTTATTAAACAAAAGTGCGGGGGATTTTCAGCAAGATTTTTCTGTACAAGAAAGCGAAAAAGTGCAGCAGCTCTGTCAAGACATTATCAAAGCGATGGATATTTCACCGCAATCACCAGAAGTTATCCAATGGCAAAAGCAATCTAATGAAGGACATTCTGCTAGCGAACGTGCCGATCTGTTCAGTCAAACCGTATTAAAACCGATTGATAAACAAGCACAAAAACTGATTAGTAAAAATGCCATTGAAGCGGCGGTAGTTGTTGCAGTGAGTCCTTTAGCGGTGGTGGATATGTTTTTTGTTGCGTGGCGAAATATTCGTTTAATCAACCAATTAGCTAAACTTTATCATATTGAACTGGGGTATTTTAGCCGTTTGCGTTTATTGCGAATGGTCTTGTTGAATATGGCTTTTGCGGGGGCAACGGAAGTGGTCAAAGAAATTGGAATGGACTGGCTTTCGCAAGATGTGACGGCAAAATTTTCCGCCCGTATCGCACAAGGTGTTGGGGTTGGGCTGCTTACCGCAAGGCTTGGTATTAAAGCGATGGAATTTTGTCGCCCGCTTGCTTTTAAACAGGAGGAACGTCCACGTTTAAAACATATTCAAAAAGACGTATTAGCGCATTTAAAAGCGCTACTCTTGCCAAGTAAAAAAGCTTAATCATTGATAAAAACATTGCCCTAAGCATTAATGTGCGAGGGCAATGTTGATTATTGCCAATGGCTTAATGGTCTGAAAATCCCAAAATCTAGCAAAACTCAGTGAAATGGCTTGAAAAAATTCTCTCCATTCTCCCACAATTTGCCTTATTTTGTGGACAAGGTGGTCTAGTTTTAACCACATTATCCCAATAGCGATCCGCTAATAGAATCGCTGCTTAGCCATTTTCTTTTGAATTTTTATCTTGTGGTAGCACCAAGTTTAAAATCAAAGCTAATAATGATCCCACGGTAATGCCAGAGCCAAGGACTTCTTTAAAAAAGTGTGGGAGTTTTTCGAGCAATTCTGGACGAGTAGTAACGGCTAAGCCGCAACCAATGGAAATCGCGATGATTAATCCGTTGCGTTTGCTGCGTTCAATGCGATCTAACATTTGAATTCCCGCTGCAATAATCATTGCAAACATCATCAAACCCGCGCCACCAAGCACTGGAAGTGGAATGGAAACAATTAATGCACCGAATACAGGGAATAATCCTGCTAGCACTAATAATGCTCCTGTTATGGCGACCACATAACGGCTCGCTACGCCCGTGAGAGAAATCACCCCAATATTTTGTGAGAAAGAGGAAAACGGCGTGGTGGACATTATCGCAGCAAGGGCTGAACCTAAGCCATCACATAACACGCCACCGCGTAAATGTTTACCCGTGATTTCCGTTTTAGTGGCGTTACCTAAAGCTAAGAAGTTACCACTTGATTCCACAATGGTTACCAAATAGGCGATAGACATCCCAATAATGCCGGAGAGTGGGAAGGCTAAACCAAAATGTAACGGTTGCGGTACGGCAAAAATTTGTGCGTGTTTAACCCCATCAAAATTCACCCAACCTAGAGCAAGCGCCACTATATAGCCTGTCATCATTCCAATAACAATGGCGGCAGCGGAAAAAATGCCTTTGCCCCATTGAACTAAAATGACCACAATGACCAACACAAAGCTCGCCATCAGCAGATTTTCTGGTGTGGCATAGTTGGGATCAGTGCGTTGTCCACCGGCAAACCAATCTACGGCAACAGGAATCAGGCTAAGACCAATCATCATCACTACCGTTCCGGTTACCACTGGTGGAAATAATTTACGGATATAGGGCATAAAGAAACTGCCGATGATCATCACCAGCGATCCCACGAGGGAAGCGCCTAAAATCCCTGCAACGCCATCTTCACTAAAGCCAATGGCAAGTGCGGCAGCAACAAAGGTGAAACTTGTTCCCATTACGCTTGGTAAACGAATGCCAATTGGGCCTAAGCCACGGCATTGGATAATGGTAACCACACCGGAGATAAGTAAAGCGGCATTGACTAAGGTGATGGTATCCGCGGTAGGTAGCTTGAGTACATTACCAATCACCAATGGCACAGCGATAATACCACCTAATGCGGCAAGTAAATGTTGAGCGGCTAATAATAGACTTAACCCAAAAGGTGGTTTGTCTTCAACGGAATAGAGTAGATTGTTGTTCATAAGGCTTTCCTAGTCGATAAAAAATAGGGCGAATTATACTGTATATTTTATTTTAAGCAATCGTTTGCTTTTTGGCGGTGAAAACATTGTAAAATGACACCGCAACTTTATTTTGTCCTATTTTTTATTGTGATGAAAAAAAGCAGATCGATATGATCTGCTTTTTAGATAACTTAGAATTCAAAATTTATCAGTACGTTAATTGCCCAAATAAAGAGTAATGCAAAAAGGACAATCAGGGCTTTTTCAGCGTGGTTTAAATTGAATTTGCCTTGCGATTGGTGGCGAGAATATAGGAATAGCGCAATACCGGGTACATATAACGCCACAGAAATCAGCAGATAATCAAGTCCTGCGGCATATAAAATCCATAGCCCATAAAGTGTGGCAATAAATCCCGTGAGTTTAATATACCAAGCACAATGTTGCTGAAAGGCTAATTTTAGCAAGTAAGCGCCAATCAGTAAGTAAGGCACTAAGATCATTGAAGTTGAAATCAGTAGTAATGCTTCATAGGTCTTGCCTGTGAGTAAAACCAAAATAAGGCATAGCTGTACCACAAAGCCGGTAAACCATAAGGAGTTAATCGGCACATCATTGTCATTGAGTTTATTCAGAATTTGTGGAAATGCCCCATTTTTAGCACCTCGATAAGGGACTTCTGCCGAATACATCGTCCAGCTAATGTAAGAAGCGAGTACAGAAATAATTAAGCAGACGGTAATGAGAACTTTGCCACTTTTGCCGATCATTAATTCTAATAGTCCAGCCATAGAAGGATTTGCCATTTGGGCAATAGTTTCTCTTGGTAAAAGACCTAAAGAAAGCACCGTAATTGCAATATAGAGTAATAACGCAATAATGATGCCTAATACGGTTGCAATGCCCACATCGCTGCGTTTTTTTGCGTGAGCGGAGAGTACGGCTGCCCCTTCAACCCCAGTAAAAACCCACAAAGTGATGAGCATTGTATTTTTCACCTGATCACTCACTGTATTATTTAATGCGATTCCTTTTATATCGCTATTAAAGGTTTCTGGAGAGAAAAAGCAAAAGGCGAGCGCAATAAATAAAATAAGCGGAAAGACTTTAACGAGGGTGGCGATTAAATTAACAGAAGCGGCTTCTTTGACCCCTCTTGCAATCAAAAGATGAACAAGCCACACCACCAGTGAAGAACCGATAAAAGAGGCGAGGGTATTGCCTTGCCCAAAAATAACGACATTTTCGCTATCTGTAAAGGTACCAATACCTTCAAAAGCGACAACTAAGTAGCCCACAATCCCGATGGTTGCACAGAGCCAGTAACCCCAAGCGGATAAAAATCCCATTAATTCACCAAAACCTTCGCGTGCGTAAGTATAAATCCCACCGTCTAATTCAGGTTTAAGGCGTGAAATAAAAAAGAAAGATAATCCAAGAAAAATAATCCCAATGCCAGTAATCAGCCAGCCAATCAGTAGGGCTTCTGATCCCGCAACAGCAGCCATATTTTGCGGTAAGCTGAAAATTCCTGAGCCAATCATCGAACTCAGCACGAGGGCGGTAAGAGAAATTAAACCAATTTTTTTATTTGACATCCTGTATTTCCCTATTTTTTGAAATAATCTGAAAGTGCTTGAATATGCTCTAAGCCAATACCACAGCAACCGCCAATAATGCTTGCGCCAGCACGTTGCCATTTTTTCGCCCAAACTAAATAGGCTTGGGGATCAAGATCTTTACGTACTTCGTCTAATCCTTCATTGGCGGTGGCTTCTTTGGTTTGTGGTGCAAAGGCGTTGGCATAAGCCCCTGTGGCAATGTGTTCAGCCTGATGTTTTTGTAGTACCTGTTGGGTTACTTGTAAGGCTTGTTCAATCACTTCTGGCTGACAGCAGTTAAATAAAATGGCACTCACGCCTAATTCAATCATTTTTTCTACCGCACTTTGTACTGATTCCCCTGAACGTAGGCTCGCTGGAAGATGCGGGTTTTCATCTTGCAAGGTAAAGGAAACCCACAGAGGACGATCATCGGGTAATAAAGGTTTGATTGAGACAGGCTCAATAATGGCGCTTTGGGTTTCGCATAACCAAAGATCAACGTAAGGGGCAAGCCCATTGATGAGTGGCAGAGCAATCTCTTTAACACGCTCAGCTTGAAATAAATCAGGTCGATAAGAGCCAAATAAGGGAGGCAGAGAACCCGCAATTTTAATGGATTTTCCGCTATTTTTCACCGCATTTTTAGCCAGACGACCAGCAAGATCGGCAAGCATTTTGCCATCAGCAACAAAACGTTGTTCACCAATGTGAAAAGGCACAACCGCATAACTATTCGTGGTAATCACTTCAGCGCCATGGGCAATAAAGTTCTGATGAACCTGTTCAATAGCTTGCGGTTTTTCATAAAGTGAAAGTGCCGACCATTCTGGTTGGCGAAAGGGTGCGTTTAAACGCATTAATTCACGGCTCATTCCACCGTCAAGAATTGTGATTGTCATTTTTGCTTCCTATAAAGTAAAAAATAAGATGATATTAACCTGTCATTTGATGAGGATATTTTAATCTACACTCATTTAATGAAAAGAACACGTCCGTTTACATTAAAAATAAAACAGTGAACTGATCTTTCTATCATAAAGAGGTAGTAACACCGTATTATTTTAAACTGGAACAACAGTAATTAAAAAAATACCGCACTTTTTCTCAAGTGCGGTAATATTTTTATCTATTTTTTAGATCAAAATAGCATAAGCTAGAATGAATTAGACATTAAAACGGAAATGCATTACATCGCCATCTTGAACGATATAATCTTTCCCTTCTAAACGCCATTTTCCTGCTTCTTTTGCCCCGTTTTCGCCTTTGTACTGAATGAAATCAGCATAAGAAATAACTTCGGCGCGAATAAAACCTTTTTCAAAATCAGTGTGGATGACCGCAGCGGCTTTTGGTGCTGTGGCGCCGACGGAAACTGTCCACGCACGAACTTCTTTAACGCCAGCAGTGAAATAAGTTTGTAAATTTAATAGGGCATAACCTGCACGAATAACACGGTTTAAACCCGGTTCATCAATGCCTAGATCTTGCAGAAACTCCACTTTTTCTTCATCATCCAGTTCCGCAATTTCAGATTCAATTGCCGCACAAACAGGCACAACCACCGCCCCTTCTTTTTCCGCAATTTCACGTACACGATCTAAATAAGGATTATTTTCAAAGCCATCTTCATTCACATTGGCAATATACATTGTTGGTTTTAATGTAAGGAAGTTATAGCTCTTAATGGCGTGTAATTCGTCTTTATCTAATCCGACAGAACGAATCATTCCGGCATTTTCTAACACAGGGAGGATTTTTTCCATAATGGACAATTCAAATTTTGCCTCTTTATCGCCACCTTTGGCACGTTTAGTTAAACGTTGAATGGCGCGCTCACAACTGTCTAAATCAGCGAGGGCAAGTTCTGTGTTAATGGTGTCGATATCTTCAGCGGGATCAATTTTTCCGGCAACGTGAACAATGTCATCATTTTCAAAACAACGTACAACGTGGCCAATCGCATCGGTTTCACGAATATTAGCAAGGAATTTGTTACCTAATCCTTCCCCTTTGCTTGCGCCAGCAACAAGACCGGCGATATCCACAAATTCCATTGTAGTTGGTAAGACGCGTTCAGGTTTAACAATTTCCGCTAACGCGTCTAGACGTGGATCGGGCATTGGCACAACGCCAGTGTTTGGTTCAATGGTACAGAACGGGTAATTTGCCGCTTCAATACCTGCTTTTGTTAATGCGTTAAAAAGGGTGGATTTGCCCACGTTTGGTAAACCTACAATACCACATTTAAATCCCATAATATTTCCTTAATGTTTAATTTGATGCTTTAAAGCTATTGAGTCGATTTGTTGCTTTGTTAATGCCTTCTTTGATGAGAATTTCCACGCACACAGTGGCTTCATCTAAGGCTTTATCAATCAGTTGCCAATCTGTTGGTGAGGGTTTACCTAGCACATAGGCGGAAACCAGATTTTTATCACCCGGGTGTCCAATCCCCACACGCAGGCGATAGAAATTTTTATTATTACCTAGCTGAGCAATGCTATCACGCAAACCGTTATGTCCACCGTGTCCGCCCCCTTGCTTAATTTTGGCAACACCGGGAGGAAGATCAAGCTCATCGTGAATAATCAGCATTTCTTCTGGTTTAATGCGGTAAAAATTGGCTAATGCACTCACCGCTTTACCGCTTAAGTTCATAAAAGTAGTGGGGACGAGAAAACGAATTTCTTCGCCAAAAATCACCGCTCTTGCGGTTTTACCGAAAAATTTACTTTCTTCTTTCAGTTGAAAATTAAATTGACGGGCAAGGCGGTTAATTAACCATTCCCCCGCATTATGGCGGGTTTCGGCATATTTATCCCCCGGGTTAGCCAGCCCAACAATGAGTTTAATTTCTGACATACTTTCTTTAACTGGACAAAAATAGTGGGCTATTGTAGCGAAAAACAGTTATAACGCCAAGACCAATACACCCGCTAAAATTAAAATTGAACCGATAATGAGTTTTAAGCTGATGGCTTCGCCTAATATTACCACCCCTAACACAATGGCGATAACCACGCTAAGTTTATCAATGGGGGCGACCCAAGAGGCGGGGGCAAGCTGTAATGCACGATAATAGCAAAGCCAAGAAAGCCCCGTAGCAACGCCTGATAAAAGTAGGAAAATAAAGGGCTTTGCGGCGATATGTTGGGGGAGTTGCCATTCGTTACGCAACGTAATAATACCACCAGCCACAACCAATACCACAAGGGTGCGAATAAACGTAGCAAGGTTGCTATTTATCCCCTCCACGCCAAGTTTGCCCAAAATGGCGGTGAGTCCGGCGAAAAATGCTGATCCAATGGCGAAAATGACCCAATTCATCGTTTTTCCTTATTTTTTCGTGCGTTTATCACCGCACTTTTGTTTGATATTCGCTATAATAGCAAAGTTTTTTTAGAGAAAAATAGAAATAAAAATGCCAAGAGTTAATCAAAGCGCCTTAGTGCCTTACAGTGCCAAACAAATGTATGATTTGGTGAATAATTATGAACGTTATCCAGAATTTGTGCCGGGTTGTGTGGAAAGCCGAACGTTAAGTCGTGAGCAAAATCAGCTTACCGCAGAATTAGTCATCAGCAAAGCAGGCATTCGTCAGCGTTTTACCACGCAAAATACAATGGTGGAAAATCAGCGTATCCAAATGCAGTTGGTGGAAGGACCGTTTAAATTTTTGCAAGGGGAATGGCAGTTTGTGGAAATTGATGAGCAGTGTTGCAAAATTGCCTTAACACTGGAATTTGAATTTTCCAATCCGATTATTGCAATGGCGTTTGGGCAGATTTTTACTCATTTAACCAGCAAAATGATCGATGCGTTTAAGCTGCGTGCCAAGGAGGTTTACGCCTAATGTCTAAATTAAAAATTGAAATTGCTTATGCTTTGCCTGATCGTTATTTTTTGAAAACCTTGCATATGGAACAAGGCACAACCGTGCAAACCGCAATTTTGCAATCAGGTATTTTACATCAGTTTAGCGAAATTGATTTGCGTGAAAATAAAATTGGGATTTTCAGCCGTCCAGCAAAATTAACTGATCTTGTAGAAGACGGGGATCGCATCGAAATTTACCGCCCTTTACTTGCAGATCCCAAAGAGATCCGCCGTAAGCGAGCGGCACAACAGTTACAAGAACAGCAAGCACAAAAGCAAGCAGAAAAAGAAGCAAAAAAACGTGCAAAACAGTTAGCCCAAGATCAACGATCTGCAAACGAGCAAGAGGAACAAGGCGATGATTAAATTTTGTTTACCTGAACACATTAGCCCTGAACAATTTTTACAAGAATATTGGCAAAAGAAACCGTTATTAATTCGCAACGGTCTTCCACAAATTGTGGGACAGTTTGAGCCACAAGATATTATTGAACTGGCGCAAGGTGAAGAGGTTACCGCGCGCCTAATCAAGCAGCATAGCGATGAAAATTGGGCGTTGAAAACCAGCCCTTTATCTGAGCAAGATTTTGCTGATGTACCCGCACAATGGACGGTCCTCGTACAAAATATGGAACAGTGGTCGCCTGAATTGGGACAATTATGGAATGCGTTTGGTTTTATTCCACAGTGGCAACGAGATGATATTATGGTGTCTTATGCACCGCAAGGTGGCTCAGTCGGGCGACATTATGATGAATATGACGTGTTCCTTGTGCAAGGGTATGGGCATCGCCGTTGGCAACTCGGTAAATGGTGCGATCCTAGCACAGAATTTAAGCCTAACCAGCCGATCCGTATTTTTGATGATATGGGCGAATTGTTACTTGATGAGGTGCTTGCCCCCGGTGATGTGCTTTATGTGCCTTCCCGTTTATCCCATTATGGTGTGGCGCAAGATGATTGCCTGACGTTTTCTTTCGGCTTACGTTATCCTAATTTGGCGGATATTTTTGAAAATGTGGCAAAAGCCTTTAATCAACCTAGCTTAGAATTAGATCTCAGTGAATTTTTAATTCCTCTCCGTCTTCACCCTGATCAGCAACCAACAGGGTTATTGGCACAGCAAAATATCACCACAATAAAGCAACAGTTCCTTGCTAGCCTTGCACAAAGCGTACAATTTGATGCCTTATTCAAACAAGCCTTAGCAAGTACAGTGAGTAGCAGACGCTACGAATTATTACCAACGGAAGGGGAGTACGATCCTGAAGAAGTGCGGTCGCTTTTGGAGCAGGATTGTTTGCTTTCACAAGATAATAATTGCAAATTGCTTTATACCGAACAGCCATTGCGTCTTTATGCCAACGGTGAATGGCTAGATGAACTCAACCCGTTAGAAGCCCAAATTTTAAAACGGTTATCTGATGGAGAAAACCTGAATTTAGCGGATTTACACGAGTTAATGCGTGATATGCAAGATAAAGAAAGTGTAATGGAACTCTTGTTAGACAGTCTATGCAACTGGCTTGATGATGGTTGGGTGTTATTGGATTAAATATGGAAAATAGTGCAATTTATTCTGTTTCGCAACTCAATCAGCAGGCTCGCCAATTATTGGAGGGGCAGCTTGGGCTTGTGTGGCTCACAGGCGAAATTTCTAATTTTACTCAACCGGTTTCGGGGCATTGGTATCTCACTCTGAAAGATGAAAATGCTCAAGTGCGTTGTGCAATGTTCCGAATGAAAAATCTGCGTGTCTCATTTCGCCCACAAAATGGTATGCAAGTCCTCGTTAGGGCAAGTGTCAGCTTATATGAGCCACGAGGGGATTATCAGCTTATTATTGACACAATGCAGCCAGCAGGTGAGGGATTACTGCAACAGCAATTTGAAGCCTTAAAAATGAAATTGGCGGCGGAAGGATTGTTTGCCCAAAATCTGAAAAAAAACCTACCGCACTTTAGTCGCAAAGTGGGCGTGGTTACTTCGCCGACAGGGGCAGCATTACAAGATATTTTGCATATTTTACAACGTAGAGATCCTAGTCTAGCGGTGGTGATTTATCCTACTGCTGTTCAAGGCAAAGAAGCCACGGCTGAAATTGTGCAAATGATCGAGCTTGCCAACCGTCGCCAAGAAGTGGACGTATTGATTGTTGGGCGTGGCGGTGGTTCATTAGAAGATTTATGGTGTTTTAATGAAGAAGCCGTGACGCGAGCAATTTTTAATTCTGTCATTCCTGTGATCAGTGCGGTAGGACACGAAACCGACATAACCATTGCTGATTTTGTTGCAGATGTGCGTGCGCCCACCCCATCGGCGGCGGCAGAATTGGTAAGCCGTGATCAGCAAGAATTATTGCAACAGCTTGACTATAAACGCCAGCATTTAGAAATGGCGTTAGATCGATGTTTTAATGAAAAACGTCAAGCATTAAATCAGCTCGTGTGGCGTTTGCAAAATCGCCATCCGCAAATTCAGTTTAATCAACAAAAGGCACAGCTAGAACAGCTTGCTTACCGTTTACAGTTTGCAATGCAACGCGAAGTGGAAAAATCGCAACAACAGATTGCCGTGCAACATCAACGTTTGCATTTAGCCATAGCGCGAAACCTTTCTACAAAAAAAGAATATTCACAAAAACTTCGCCAACGTTTGCAACATTGTCATCCACAAACACAGCTCAATCAGCGAAAAGCACACATTCAACAGCTAGGTTATGGCTTAAAACTTGCAATACAAGGTTATTTCACGAAAAAACAACAAAATTTCACCGCACTTAATGAACGGTTGCACAATAATCCATTACCTTATCGCTTGCAAAAGCAGGCTCAACATTTGCAACAATTAAATGTGCGGTTAGCTTTTTCTACGGAAAAACAACTGGCAAATAAACAAGGGCATTTTGCGACGTTGTGCCAACAATTAGACGGATTAAGCCCATTGAAAATTCTTTCCCGTGGTTATTCCATCTCTGAAAATGAACAAGGCATTGCAATTACCCAAAGTCGCCAAGTGAAAGTGGGCGAGCGTGTGAAAACACAGTTAATGAATGGCATAATTTATAGCCGTGTTGAACAAATAGAAAAATAGTCACTTAATTTTGAAAATAAGATAGCGTTGGTTCGCCTTATTTTTGTACGAGTTATGTTGAACCGTATTGCCTTATTCCAACTTTAAACAGAGATAATTCCTGATATCTAAAAAAGATAACAATAATTTTTCTTTTTGAAGAAAACGCCTTCTTTTTTTGAGATAGATGAAAAAAATAAAAATTTTAAAATTTTTCACGATTTTAGTTGCATTTCGTTTTTTTTTTTACAATAGGGAGGATTTATCTTGATTTTATTGAGATAAATCTAAACGAAATATTTTATTCATCTTTGTGGTTAAGGCGACTTAACCACTTTTTTTGTTTTTAAAATGGGCGATTGTATTTACTTTCCCCCTTAAAAAAGTGAAGTGCGGTAAAAAATAGTAAAATTTTCTACCGCACTTTATAAATAAGAAAGGTTTTCTATCGCTATCACCTTGATGCCTTACTAGCGAGCCAATGGTGTATTGTTATCTTGCTTTATTTACAAACATAAAAGAATTTCCCTCACTTTAGGGAAAAAAATAAAAATTTTAAAATTTTTCACGATTTTAGTTGCATTTCGTTTTTTTTTTTTTACAATAGGGAGGATTTATCTTGATTTTATTGAGATAAATCTAAACGAAATATTTTATTCATCTTTGTGGTTAAGGCGACTTAACCACTTTTTTTTGTTTTTAAAATGGGTGATTGTATTTACTTTCCCACTTAAAAAAGTGAAGTGCGGTAAAAAATAGTAAAATTTTCTACCGCACTTTATAAATAAGAAAGGTGTTCTATCGCTATCACCTTGATGCCTTACTGGCGAGCCAATGGTGGCTTTTACCCAGCTTCATTTGGAAACATAAAAGGATTTAATCCACTACGCGAAAGACCTTTTTCTTCCATTTCAATATCAAGATAGATACTTGCCAAATCATCAGCGATGGCTTCGACATAAGGGTCTTTCTCTTGATACATCATTTTCAGATAGCTATGGCAATCGCCGCAGCTTTCGGCTTTAACGGGGGCTGATTCGCTGTCAATTGACCAATAATCTAGTTTCCCCGTGTGATTACAATTGGTGCATTTACTACGCACGACATTCCATTCACTTTCACATAGGGAGCAATGTACATAACGTAAACCTTGCTCTGAGCCAAAATGCACCACGCTGGCGGTCGGCGGGGCATTACATACTGGGCAAAGATGAAGGTGTTCACCGCTTTCCATTTTGCTATTTTGTGGCAACTGCTGTGCAAGCTGAATCCAATAAAGGGAAAGTGCCGCCCAAATAAAGAGGGCTTTATCGCTACTGACTTCTGAAAATTGTTGCGCGAGTAATTTGTCAGCAAGCTGTTCAAGCTCGTTGTCGGAGGTTTTTTCTAAATTCTCAATGGTAGCTTGAACGTTTTCAGTTCCATTATTTTTCATTTTATTGAGCAACGCGTGAAATAAGGTTCGCCATTGTGGATCGCGCTGCCATTGGGTAAGATTAAGTGGAACGCTTGTTTCCGCATTAATTTCAATTTTTTGCGTAACAGGCTGTTCGTTCAGTAGGGCGAGTTGGCAATCTACAATACTTGCCGCAAAGTTAAGGTAATCCGCCATTGGGTGATTTTGCGCCAGAGAACGTAAGCGTTCAGCTCGCCGTTGGTAAAGATTTTTGGGGTTGGAAAATAAGAGAACAGGGTGATGAAAAGAGCTAGCAGCTTGTACAATTTCATCTTTTGGTAGGATTTTGATACTCATAATTTTTCATCAGCTTTTGTCAATAAAGAAAGTGCGGTGTAAATTTGCAAAATTTTGCAAAAAATCACCGCACTTTGCCATCGTTAATTAGTTAGTGTGCTTTTCTTTCGCTTTTTCTGCGGCTTCTTTTTCAAGTTCAGGCAGAATGTCTTCACGGAACCAGCGTGGGTGATGTTTTTTCGCCCAGCGTACCGTTACCCAACCTTCAACCATTCCTCGAATAGAACCTTTCACCCAAAATGCCATATACATATGCACCATAATGCCGGTAAAGAGCATAAAGGCACTGGCAGAGTGGAGTAAAATTGCAATGCGAATTACCGGAATTGGGAAATTATGGGAGAAATATTGTCGCCACATAATAATCCCTGTTGCCAGTAATGTGAACATTGCTAGAATAAGCGTCCAAAACAGCATTTTTTGCCCTAAATTATATTTTCCGTTGTCTGAAACGGCGTGTTCGTTGCCTTTTAAGACTTCTTTAATATTTTTGAGCCATACCCAGTCATTTTTCTCCGGAATGTTATGACGCCAATAAATCAAGCAAAGATTAATAAACGCCACAAACATCACTAAGCCTGTGAATGGGTGGATAAAACGGGCAATTCTTGGATTACCTAAAATTTCCGTTAGCCAAGCAAAATCAGGGAAGAAAAAGGCAAGCCCTGATAAGCCAGTGGTGAAGAAACAAATCACAAGTAGCCAATGGCTTAAACGCGCAGGAAATTTATGGCGAACAACTCGTTGATCGTTGCTGATCTTAAATTTACTCATTTTCGCCTCCTTTCTGGGTTTGATTGTCTTCTGGTGTGACTTCGTCGTGTTCTTCAAGCTCTTCCGTATTTGGCCCTACTGCAAGGTAGTGCGCAATTTCAGAAAGCACTAAGCCGCCCATTGCTACCGCTGCAACTGGTTTCAAGACGTCTTTCCATAATTTCACGCTAACGTCAATGTGTGGATCTTTTGGTAAACCTGAGTAAAGTTCTGGCTTATCCGCGTGATGTAAAACATACATCACGTGTGTGCCACCAACACCTTCAGGATCATAAAGCCCAGCATTTTCGTAACCACGGGATTTGAGATCGGCAATACGGGTTTCTGCATAGTGTTTCATTTCTTCTTTTGTTCCGAAATGAATTGCCCCTGTTGGGCAGGTTTTAACACAAGCAGGTTCTTGACCCACGGTTACGCGATCTACGCAAAGTGTACATTTGTACACGCGGTTATCTTCAGGGTTCATTCTTGGAATATTGAATGGACAGCCAGCGATACAGTAGCCACAACCGATACATTTATCTGATTGGAAATCTACAATCCCGTTTGCGTATTGAATTATTGCACCCGGTGAAGGGCAGGATTTTAAACAGCCCGGTTCACTACAGTGCATACAGCCATCTTTACGAATTAGCCATTCTAAACGATCATTTTCTTCAACTTCGTTGAATTTCATCACCGTCCACGCTTTGGCATTGAGATCGATTGGGTTATCGTATGAGCCGATACATTTTTCTGGCTCAGCACGAAGATCATTCCATTCGGAACAGGCCACTTGACAGGCTTTACAGCCAATACAAGTGGTAACATCAATCAGTTTTGCCACTTCAAGCTGATGATCGCGTGCGTGAGGTGGTGGTGTTAATCCCGATGTTGCAGAGGCTTTAATAATATCTTGTGATTGAACATTTCCCATATTATGCCCCCACTTTCTCAATATTTACCAACATACATTTTGATTCTGGGGTTTGTGTATTTGCATCACCTGCACGAATCGTTAGGTTATTGGCAAAGAAGCCTTTTTTGCTTACCCCTGAGAATCCCCAGTGAATTGGAATACCTACGGTATGCACCGGTTTTCCATCAGCCATTAATGGACGGATACGTTTTGTAACTACGGCGACTGCTTTAATATAGCCACGTTTTGAGCTAACTTTAACGTAATCCCCGTTATTAATGCCTTTCTCTTTTGCGAGTGCTTCACCAATTTCAACAAATTGCTCTGGCTGTGCAATCACATTAAGTAGCACATTTTTTGTCCAGAAGTGGAAATGCTCGGTGAGGCGATAAGTGGTGCCGACATAAGGGAATTCCGCAGAAGTACCAATGTCTGCTTTATCACTTTCTAAAATACGCGCCACAGGGTTGGAGACCACATTTGGATGCAATGGGTTTGTGCCAATTGGTGTTTCAATCGGTTCATAATGCTCTGGGAACGGACCATCAGCCATACGTTCACGGACGAATAAACCACTCACCCCTTCTGGTTGCATAATAAATGGTAGGGTAGGACTGTTCGGTGGGGCTGTACCAAAGTCAGCCACGTCCACATAGTTCCAGTTTTTGCCATTCCATTTAATTAGCTGGCGTTTTGGATTCCAAGGTTTACCAGATAAATCCGCACTTGCACGGTTATAGATAATTCGGCGATTCATCGGCCACGCAAAGCCCCAACCTAGGGTATTACCTAAGTTAGATGGATCCGCGTTATCACGATTGGCCATTTGGTTCCCTTTTTGTGTCCATTGACCGGTATAAATCCAGCACGCACCAGAGGTGCTACCGTCATCACGCATTTGAGCGAAACTTGATAGCAGATCGCCTTTTTTCAAGATGACATTACCGTTGGCATCAAGCAGATCTTGTAAGGCGTAGCCGTTCATTTCTTTTGCCACTTCTTCTGCTTTTGGCTCAAGTGGGTTGTCATACTGCCAGCTCATTGCCTCAAGGCTATCAAGGGATACGCCACCTTCTTTGTGGTAAAGCTCGATTAATGCCGCTCTTAATTCAGAAAGAATCTCGCCATCACTTTTTGCTTCAAATGGTGGTTCAACGGCTTTCCAGTGCCACTGTAACCAACGCCCAGAGTTAGCGATTGAACCGTGTTCTTCCACGAAACAAGTTGTTGGTAAGCGGAATACTTCGGTTTGAATTTCTTCTGTTTTCACGTCATTAAATTCACCGTAGTTTTTCCAGAATTCAGAGGTATCCGTGATTAACGGATCCATAATCACCAAGTATTTTAACTTACTTAAGGCTTTAATGATTTTGCCTGAATTTGGATAAGAGGCAACAGGGTTCATCCCTTGGCAGAAATAACCATTTACGCGCCCTTGATACATTTCTTCAATGTACCGGAACTGATCCATACCGCCTTTCGGTAATTTTGGTAAATAATGATAGCCAAATTCATTTTCTTTGGTTGCTTTTTCACCAAAGAAGGTTTTGAGCATACTTACCATAAATTTTGGCGTATTTTGCCAGTAATTGACCTGATCTTTCATCATTGTTTTTGGCGTAATACGGTTTAGGAAACTTTCTAAACTGGTATCCGCTTCGGTTGGCAATGGAATATAGCCGGGCAACATATGTGGGAATAAACCTAAATCGGTGATTCCTTGTACATTTGAGTGACCACGCAACGCATTCACGCCTCCACCTGAAACGCCGATGTTACCGAGTAATAGCTGGATCATCGCCATAGTACGAATATTTTGTGAACCCACCGTATGTTGTGTCCAACCTAATGCGTACATAAAGGTTGCCGCTTTGTCAGGCGCAGAGGTTTTTGCAATTTCTTCACAGAATTGTAAGAAACTTTTTTGTGGTGTCCCGGTGATGCGTTCTACCATCTCAGGCGTATAGCGAGAAACGTGATCTTTTAACAGATTAATTACGCAACGCGGGTGTTGTAAGGTGAGATCACGAATTGGCTGACCTTCCGCATCAAATTGATAACGCCAAGTTGAACGATCATATTTACGCGTTTCAGGATCATAACCTGAGAATAAACCGTCTTCAAAGGTGAAGTTTTCATCAACAAGGAATGCCGCATTCGTATAATGTCTAACGTATTCGTGTTGAATTTGATCTTTTTCTAATAAATAACGAATAACGCCAGATAAAAATGCAATATCTGTACCAGAACGGAGTGGCATATAAATATCTGCAACTGAAGCTGTACGGTTAAAGCGTGGATCAACCACCATTAACTTCGCACCATTTTGTTTTTTCGCTTCAATCGCCCAACGGAACCCAACAGGGTGAGCTTCCGCTGCGTTACCGCCCATTACAATGACTAAATCGGAATTTTTAATATCAACCCAGTGGTTGGTCATCGCACCGCGACCAAATGATGGAGCAAGACTTGCTACCGTTGGTCCGTGTCAGATACTCGCTTGGTTGTCGGTATAAATCATCCCGAGTGAACGAACAAATTTTTGCGTTAAGATACCTGTTTCATTGCTACAAGCCGATCCGGCTAAGAAACCCGCGGTCATCCAACGATTAACAGGGGTACCATTTTCATTGTTTAACACAAAGTTAGCATCGCGGTCTGCTTTCATATGTTTGGCGATGCGTTCAATGGCTTCTTCCCAAGATATACGTTTCCACTCCGTTGAGCCTGCTTCACGCACTTCAGGGTATTTCACACGACGAGGGCTGTTTACATAATCTAATGCGCCAGCCCCTTTAGGACAAAGCGCGCCACGGCTCACTGGATGATCGGGGTCACCTTCAATATGATAAAGTTTACCCACGCTATTTTTTGCGCCATCACCTAAGCTGTATAACAACATACCACAGCCTACGGCACAATAGGTGCAGGTATTACGGGTTTCTTTACCGCGTAATAACTTGTATTCGCGAGGTGCTGCTAAAGCAGTTGCTGGGGCAAAGCCCAACATCGCCGCAGACGTCCCTGCCATACCACCTGCACAGATCTTAAAGAACTTTCTTCTTGTGACCTGCATAGAGATGCTCCTTAACCAACAAAATTGTTGTGTTATTGTGTAGTAGATTTGTTTTTTATAGATATTCGTTTGGGCTAACTGAATTGTTCACATTTTTTATTTACCAAATAAACAGCGGTAAGTCGCACATTTTCACCGATGAAATAATTCAGTTACAGTATAGTTTGTTGTCAAATTGTATTACAATTAGCACAACATAATACTGTGGCTAGGATACGCCTTTTCACACCTAAAATCTATAAGTAATCTTGATTAGAAAGGAAAAATTCTTGAGCTGGATCACAAAATCAACAGTTAATTTTTTCAAAAAATTAACAAATAATAAACATTCTCAACACATACCAATTTGGCAAGAAAAAGAAGAAATACTCGCAATAGAAACCCCTGTTGCCTTGGTTTATAACGGCATTAGCCACACAGTAATGATGTGTTCCCCGCAAGATTTAGCGGATTTTGCCCTAGGGTTTTCCTTAACCGAAGGCATTATCGAAAAGCCCGCGGATATTTATGGAATTGATGTTGAAGAAACCTGCAATGGCATTGAAGTACAGATAGAAATTGCCACGCGTTGCTTTGTCGCACTCAAAGAGCGTCGCCGCACCTTAGCCGGGAGAACGGGCTGTGGCATTTGCGGCACAGAACAGCTTGATCAAATTCATAAAAATTTCCCTATTTTACACCGCACTTATGTTTTGGATATTTATCGCCTTGATGATTGTCTAAAAAAATTACATTCAGCCCAACAGCTTGGGCAACAAACAGGCTCAACGCACGCGGCTGCTTTTTTTGATTTACAAGGTAACTTGCTTGCTATTCGGGAAGATGTTGGTCGTCACGTGGCTTTGGACAAATTGCTAGGTTGGCACGCCAAACAGCCAAAGCAACAAGGTTTTGTCTTAATTTCTAGCCGAGCTAGCTATGAAATGGTGCAGAAAGTTGTGAGTGCAGGCATTGAATGCTTAGTCGCTATCTCAGCCGCAACAGCACTTGCTGTACAACAAGCTCAACAAAGCCACCTGACTTTAATTGGTTTTGCCCGAGAGGGCAGGGCGACCGTTTACACTGGTAAAGAGCGGGTGGATTTTGCAGAGAATTGACTTTTAAAAGGAATGACAGAGCCTTGACTCTAACCCTATGTTAAGGTTTATGCTACAACCAAATTTTTACTAGAAGGACAAAATGATGAAAAAAACTGTTTTAGCATTAAGTGATTTATCCTGCCAGCATTGCGTAAAATCTGTACAAAAAACGTTAGATAATATTGCAGGTGTGCAACGTGCAGAGGTGAGTTTGGATAGCGCCGTTGTAGAGGGAGAGGTTGATCCACAAGTGTTGATTGATGCCATTGTTGAAGCAGGTTATCAAGCACGCCTTGCCGATATGCCGGCAAAGTAAGTTCACTACCCGAATCTTCCACAGAAATTTCTTCCCCTGATCCTGTGGTAGTGGGCGAGCATCAGGATCAGGTTACGCTTTTACTTGATGGCTTAAGTTGTGCTGCTTGTGTGATGAAAGTACAAAACGCCTTACAAGCCGTGCCACAGGTTGTGCAAGTGCAAGTCAATTTAGCGGAACAAACCGCCTTAGTCAGGGGTAATGCCACGCCACAGTCTCTCGTTACTGCCGTACAACAAGCAGGTTATGGCGCGGAAGTGGTGAATGATGATGCGGTGCGAGCGGAAAAACAGCAATGTAAAACCACGCAAGAAGTGAACCGGCGTAAATGGCAAGGCATTATCGCCCTTGGCTTAGGGGCGATATTAATGCTTTGGGGGTTACTTGGCGGCACAATGAGCGTTAGCCAAAACAATCGTGCCTATTGGTTGGTTGTGGGAGTGCTGGTTTTGCTGATAATGATTGTTACAGGCAAACATTTCTATCAAAAGGCTTGGCAAAATCTCTTTCATCGTACCGCTACAATGGATACTCTTGTAGCATTGGGAACGGGGACGGCTTGGCTTTATTCAATGGTTGTTTGTGTTAAGCCCGATTTTTTCCCTGAGAATGCACGCCATTTATATTTTGAAGCGGCGGCGATGATTATCGGTTTTATCAATTTAGGTAAAATGTTTGAAGCAAAAGCGAAACAACATTCTTCGCAGGCATTGGCACGCTTGCTTGATCTGACGCCTAAAACGGTGCATTTGATGACATCACAAGGCACGCAAGACATTCCCCTTGCGGCGGTGAAAGAAGGAATGTTATTACGCTTACAAACAGGCGAACGTGTTGCCGTGGATGGAACAGTTACCGAAGGGCAAGGCTGGTTTGATGAAAGTATGCTGACTGGCGAACCTCTCTCAGTGCAAAAGCACGTTGGGGATAAAATTAGTGCTGGCACGCTGATTTCAGATGGCACGGTGATTTATCGCGCAGAACAAATTGGTGAGCAAACGACGCTGGCAAATATCATCAAATTAGTGCGTCAAGCACAGAGTAGCAAACCGAAAATAGGGCAACTTGCCGATAAGATTGCCGGTATTTTTGTCCCGATTGTGATTGGCATTGCGTTACTGGCAGGCTTGATTTGGTATGTTTTCGGACCTGCCCCACAATTTTCTTATAGTTTGGTGATCTTTACTACTGTACTTATCATTGCTTGCCCTTGTGCTTTAGGGTTAGCTACGCCAATGTCGATTATTTCAGGGATTGGGCGTGCGGCAGAATTGGGGATTTTAGTGCGTGATGCCGATGCCTTACAAAAAGCCGCCAGCGCCGATACGATTGTGTTTGATAAAACAGGCACGCTGACAAAAGGTTCGCCAAAAATCACCGCACTTTATTGTTTTAATGATTATTCAGAAAAACAAGTTAGCCAGCTTGCAGCAAGTTTAGAGCAAGGATCAAATCACCCGTTAGCAAAAGGCATTGTGCAGTTTAATCAAGAAAAACAAGGTGAGATCAAACCACTCAACGCCTTTACCACATTGCAAGGTTTAGGTGTGCGTGGGAAAGTGGAAACATTTGAATTATTACTTGGTAATCAAGCCTTAATGATACAGCAAGGGGTGGATATTCAACCTGCAATGGCGATATGGCAACAGCAAACAGCAAGCGGAGCAACGGTGGTGTTTTTCGCGATAAATCAGCAATTAGCTGGGGTGTTTGTAATAAGCGATCCGCTAAGAGAAGATTCAGTTCAAGCGTTACAACGCTTGCATAAACAAGGTTATTATTTGGTGATGCTTACGGGGGATCAAGAGAAAACAGCCCGTTCTTTGGCACAAGGTACAGCGATTGATAAGGTAATCGCTGGCGTTTTGCCTGCTCAAAAAGCCCATATCATCAAAGCATTACAACAAGAAGGGCGTAAGGTTGTAATGGTCGGGGACGGCATTAATGATGCCCCCGCCCTTGCCCAGGCGGATGTGAGTATTGCAATGGGAAGCGGCTCAGATATTGCCATTGAAACCGCAGAATTAACCTTAATGCGACATCATATTTCTGCGGTGGCAGATGCGCTTTGTCTTTCTAAAGGCATTTTACGCAATATGAAGCAAAATCTGTTTGGCGCATTTATTTACAACCTCTTAGGCATACCCATTGCGGCTGGTTTGTTGTATCCCTTGTTTGGTATTCTGCTTAACCCAATGATCGGTGGGCTTGCTATGGCGTTATCTTCTATTACTGTGGTGAGTAATGCCAACCGTTTACTTACCTTTAAAGTAGAATAAAAACGGCACATAATGAGCTTTATTTTTTGTGAATTAGACAAAGAAAAAGCGTATAATTCTGCCATCTTAGGCACAGTACAAGTGCGGTGCTTTTTTTTGAATTTTTGAGGCAATGATGACATTACAATTTAACGCAATCGCCTTGCTATTGGTGATTTTGATTTTACTTGGTGTGTTAGGTAACAACAGCTCAATCACCATTTCGGCAACGATTTTGCTATTAATGCAGCAAACCTTTTTAGCCAAATATATCCCCTTTATGGAAAAATATGGTCTAAATATCGGCATTATTATTCTTACTATTGGCGTGCTTAGCCCAATTATTTCAGGCAAAATTCCCTTACCAAGTTTTACTGAACTGTTGAACTGGAAAATGTTTTTAGCCATTGCGGTGGGCGTGCTGGTCGCGTGGTTTGGTGGGCGAGGGGTAAACCTAATGGGCGCGCAACCCACCTTGCTCACAGGATTATTGGTTGGCACGATTTTAGGGGTTGCCTTTGTTGGCGGTATTCCGGTAGGTCCATTGATCGCGGCGGGGATTTTGTCGTTGTTTTTAGGGAAAACGGGGTGAAGATAACTCGTTAAATAGAAGATAAATCCTTAAATAAAAAAATTAGCCCCTGTTTTGACGAGGGCTAATTCAAAAATTTGCTAATTTCTCACCGCACTTATATTATCGAAGTGACATTAATTTCGCATCGCATTTTTCATAATACGATCTTTCGCCACTTGCCATTCGCGATCTTTAATATCGTTACGTTTATCCACTTGTTTTTTCCCTTTCGCCACGCCGATTTTAATTTTCGCCCAAGGGCCTTTCCAATAAAGAGAAAGGGCAACGATGGTAAACCCATCACGATTTGCTTTGCCGAATAATGACGCTAATTCTCGCTCTTTTAGCAATAATTTACGGGTACGCGTTGGATCGCACACAATATGCGTTGATGCCACACTTAAGGGCTGAATCGTTGCCCCGAATAGATAGGCTTCACCGTCTTTGAAAATAATATAGCTATCGCTAATATTGGCTTTGCCTGCACGCATTGATTTCACTTCCCAGCCTTGCAAGGAAAGCCCCGCTTCGATTTCATCTTCAATAAAATACTCGTGTCTTGCACGTTTATTTAGGGCAATGGTATTTGATGTTTGTTTTGTTTTTTTCTTTGTCATTTTTATACATTTATTCTGATAAAATTGTCGCCCATTCTACCCAATCTAGGGAAAAATCGCAAAAGCACTTGCGTTGCAAAGCAATCTTTATAACAATGATGCCACAATTTTTGCATTGAGTAAGCATTGATGAAATATAAGAATTTACGCGATTTTTTGCAGCTGTTAGAAGAACAAGGTGAATTAAAACGCATTTCGCAAGAAATCGATCCTTATTTGGAAATGACCGAAATTTCCGACCGCACTTTGCGCGCAGGAGGGCCTGCCTTATTATTTGAAAACCCAAAAGGGTTTGCGATGCCCGTGTTGTGTAACTTATTCGGTACGGCAAAGCGTGTGGCGCTTGGAATGGGGCAGAATGATGTGTCAGCATTGCGTGAGGTGGGCAAATTACTTGCTTTCCTTAAAGAACCAGAACCGCCGAAAGGATTTAAAGATTTATGGGCAACATTGCCACAATATAAACAAGTGCTAAATATGCCAGCAAAAGTGCTAAATAAAGCCCCTTGTCAGGATATTGTCCTCCGTGGTGATGAAGTCGATTTATATCGTTTACCAATTATGCAATGTTGGAAGGACGACATTGCCCCTCTTATCACTTGGGGATTGACTATCACCAAAGGTCCCAACAAAAAACGACAGAATTTGGGGATTTACCGCCAACAGCTTATCGGCAAGAATAAATTGATTATGCGCTGGCTTTCGCATCGTGGTGGCGCATTAGATTTCCAAGAATGGAAAGAACAACATCCTGATAAGCCTTTTCCAGTGTCTGTGGCATTGGGGGCTGATCCTGCGACAATTTTAGCCGCGGTAACCCCTGTGCCAGATAGCCTGTCTGAATATGCCTTTGCGGGATTACTGCGTGGTAATAAAACCGAAGTGGTGAAATCAGTGAGTAATGATCTTGATGTGCCAGCCAGTGCGGAAATTGTCTTGGAAGGCTATATTGAACCGAATGAAACCGCGTTAGAGGGGCCATACGGCGATCACACGGGATACTATAACGAGCAAGAATATTTCCCTGTGTTTACCGTTACTCACATTACAATGCGGCAAAATCCGATTTATCACTCCACTTATACAGGACGACCCCCTGATGAACCAGCGATTTTAGGCGAGGCATTAAATGAAGTGTTTATCCCTATTTTGCAAAAGCAATTTCCTGAAATTGTGGATTTTTATTTACCTCCCGAAGGTTGCTCTTACCGTCTTGCCGTGGTGACAATGAAAAAGCAATACGCAGGACACGCCAAGCGCGTAATGATGGGGGTTTGGTCTTTCTTACGTCAATTTATGTACACCAAGTTTGTCATCGTGTGTGATGATGATATTAATGCAAGAGATTGGAAAGATGTGATCTGGGCGATTACCACTCGCAGCGATCCAGCACGAGATTGCACCATTGTGGAAAATACCCCAATCGATTATTTAGATTTTGCTTCGCCGATTGCCGGACTAGGCTCTAAAATGGGGATTGATGCCACAAATAAATGGGCAGGCGAAACGGATCGCGAGTGGGGAGTACCAATTAAAAAAGATCCTGAAGTGGTCAAGCGAGTGGACGAAATTTGGCAAAGCCTAGGTATTTTCGATTAGTGATTGATTAAGGCTTATTAATTTTTAATAAAACAAAAGTGCGGTGCTTTTTTGAAAAATTTTGTCAAAAAGCACCGCACTTATTTTTCTTTGTTAGATTTTTAATTTACGCTCTGCTTCTTTGGCTTTTATCAAGAATTGCTTGCGTTCCGCCGTGGACATTTGGCTACTTGTGCCGGGTAGTTTCACGGTGAGGGGATTAACAGGGCGACCATTAATGTGAAATTCATAATGTAAATGAGGCCCAGTAGAACGTCCTGTATTGCCCGATAATGCAATACGCTCACCCCGTTTCACACTTTGTCCCGCTCTGACTAATGGACGGCTTAGGTGCATATAAACGGTTTGGTATTCACGTCCGTGGCGAATCATAATATACCGACCCGCACCATTAGCTTGGTAGGCGACTTTTTCCACAACGCCGTCAGCAGGTGCGATAACCGGGGTACCGATAGCCATTGAGAAATCCACACCGTTATGTGGACGAATTCGTCCTGTAACAGGGTGACGTCTAGCTGGATTAAATGGCGAGGAGACGCGTGCTTGGCGTTGCATTGGATAACGCGCAAACCCTTTACCCAGTGTTTCCCCTTGACGGTTATAATAACGTCCATTGCTAGACTGGATGGCATAATAGCTTTTTCCGCCAGAGCTGATATGGATTGCTTCCACATTGCCTTGCCCAGTGAGTTTGTTATCCAAATATTCACGGGAAACCAATACGGCAAATTTATCCCCTTGTTTGAGTTTTTTCATACTAATTTGCCATTGCAACGCGCTACCTAATTGAGCAATTTGTTTTGAATTCAGTCCTTGCGCTTTTAAGCTGCTAGAAAATGAGCCTTTAATTTGACCTTTTAGTACCTCTTTTTTCCATACACTTTTTTTCTGCAAGATTTGGCGTTTAAATTTGCCTTCAGCAGTACGTTCATAAATACGTTCTTCTTTTTCTGAAACCAGCCAGTTGAGGTATTCTAATTCACCGTCTTTATCTAAAATCCAATAGAATTGTTGCCCTGCTTTAAGATTTTTTAGCTCTGGATAAGCCGTAATAAGAGTTTTGCTCGTTTCATCTTCTAACCCTGATTGTTCTAATACATCTTTCAAGGTATCACCTTTTACGACGGTATAGCTAAATTGATCTTTGATACGAATAGCTTGATCAGCAATATCAAGCAAATCATTGACCGCATTTTTAGCATCTTCCGGTAAATCGGCAAATTCATCTTTTTCATCAAGATTGACTTGTTCCACTTCGTCATCTTTACCTTGCAGATCATCGTCATAAGAGGTGGCTTCATCGCTATTCGATTTTTCTGTGTTTGCAGTATCCGGTTCAGCACTTTGCGAATTTTCGGTGAGATTTTCATTAGCTTGAATATCCTTGAATTCGCTATTTGTTTGAGTATCTTGAGTTTCATTGAGCGGCTTGTATTGTACTTCATCAGAAGATACCGCAAGGGGATCGGTTTTTGCATTGTCTTTGACGCTTAATACAATGCCAATGAAAATAGATAATATCGCCAAAAGGAAGACTGCCGCTTTAATTCGCGACTTTCTTTTTCGTCTATCCCTTGCTAGTTTAACGTGTTGCACTATCTATTTCCTTTCATATGTTGATTAAAACTTGCATTCTAGTATGACCCATAAAGTGCCAAAAAATTCCTTAGCACGTGTTGAAAAGGATTTAACTGAATAAATTCTAAGCATCTCAACGAGAAACTTGTTAAATCGAATAAAATGGGCTATTTTAAGCAAATTTTTCATAATGTATAGAGATAAAATGCAGATTCACGCCATTAAACAGCCATTAATTGAGTTGAAACACATTAATGTGCAATTTGAACAACGAAGTGTTTTACAAAACATTAACTTATCTCTTTATGCTGATTCTGTTCTTACTATTGTAGGTCCGAACGGGGGAGGTAAATCCACCTTGCTGAAAGTGTTGCTTAAATTAATTAAGCCAAGTTCAGGAAAAGTGATTTATCACAACAATGTGCGTATCGGTTATGTGCCTCAGAAAATTTATCTTGATCATAGCTTGCCCATAACAGTAGAAAAATTTCTTTCTCTTAAACAGGGAACAACCAAGCAAAGTATTCAAGAAACGCTCGATTTACTTTCTATTTCTCATTTACGACAGAACGCGATGCAGAAATTATCTGGTGGCGAAATGCAACGTGTTTTGTTGGCAAGGGCTATTTTAACTAAGCCTAATCTCTTAGTGCTTGATGAGCCAACGCAAGGTGTGGACATTTCAGGTCAAGCCGAATTGTATCAATTAATCCATAAAATGCGGCAAAAATTAAATTGTGCGATTTTAATGGTATCGCACGATCTACATATTGTGATGGCAGATACCAATGAAGTGTTGTGTATTAATCAGCATATCTGCTGTGCGGGAACCCCTGAAATTGTTTCAAACGATCCAACATTTAGGCATTATTTTGGCAACCAATTTTCACAAAATATTGCGCTTTATACACACCACCATAACCATAAGCATAACCTACACGGTGAGGTGTGTTGTGGTAAAAATTTTCAGTTAGCGCAATGCACGCATAAAACGCAGAATTAAGGAACATCAATGCTTGAAATTTTACTTCCAGCTTGGCTAACAGGTATTTTGTTATCTTTTATTACCGCACCATTAGGGGCATTTGTTGTATGGCGCAGAATGGCTTATTTTGGCGATACGCTTTCTCATTCGGCCTTGCTTGGTGTGGCAATTGGTATCTTTTTACATCTTGACCCTTATTTAGCCATTTTAATTATCACGTTAATTTTAGCCATCGGAATGGTATGGTTAGAAAGCCGAACTCAATTCTCGGTCGATACCTTGCTTGGGATCATTGCACATAGTTGCCTTTCTCTAGGCGTCGTCACAGTGGGGCTGCTACAAAATGTCAGAGTGGATTTAATGAATTACCTATTCGGAGATCTCCTCGCCATTAGCTATGAAGATCTTTACCTTATCGCCATTGGGGTACTCGTGGTCGTTGGCTGTTTATGCTATTACTGGAAACCGTTACTTTCCACCACTGTTAGCCCAGAACTTGCCCAAGTCGAAGGTATTAACATTCGTAAAATGCGTTTTGTCTTGATGATTCTCACCGCCTTAACTATTGCGTTAAGTATGAAATTTGTTGGGGCTTTAATCATTACTTCACTTTTGATTATTCCAGCCGCTACCGCACGCCGTTTTGCTCGCACCCCAGAGGCAATGGTCGCCATTGGTGTATTTATTAGCATTCTCGCTGTTTCTTTCGGCTTAATGCTCTCCGCTTTCTACAACACCGCTGCCGGTCCTTCAGTGGTCATTAGTGCCACTTTCTTATTTTTGCTTTCTTTATTTAAGAGAGAAAAGGGTTAAAAAACAGACCGCACTTTCGTATTGCTAAAACGGAAGTGTGGTCAAAATCACGTTTATTTGTTCCTTGCAAAGCTAACAGGTCAATAGAGCAAAAAAATTTCCACCTCCCCCCTTGAAATTTATTTTCTTGCCAAAATTTATTAGCCATCAGAACATTGGACTGAAAAGATCAAAAATTTTCACCGCACTTTAATTTGGTTGTGAAGAGAAAAATGCAAAAAAATTAAAATGTGCCACTTGAAATCATCAAAGTAAGCCCAATTTAATCAAGCGTAAACGAATTTAATCGAATTTTATTAGGAGAAAACATATTATGGGAAAAATTATTGGTATTGACTTAGGTACGACAAACTCTTGTGTGGCAGTAATGGAAGGGGATAAACCTCGTGTCATTGAAAATGCAGAAGGTGATCGCACAACCCCGTCAATTATTGCGTATACAAATGATGGTGAAACATTAGTAGGTCAACCAGCAAAACGTCAAGCAGTAACAAATCCAAAAAATACATTATTTGCAATTAAACGTTTAATTGGTCGTCGTTTTGAAGATCAAGAAGTACAACGTGATGTAAGCATTATGCCATTCAGCATTGTGAAAGCGGATAATGGTGATGCGTGGGTGGAAGTAAAAGATGAAAAAATGGCACCACCGCAAATTTCTGCTGAAGTATTGAAAAAAATGAAGAAAACCGCAGAGGATTTCTTAGGTGAGCCAGTAACAGAAGCGGTAATTACTGTACCTGCTTACTTTAACGATGCACAACGCCAAGCAACCAAAGATGCGGGTCGTATTGCAGGTTTAGATGTAAAACGTATTATTAATGAACCAACAGCAGCCGCATTAGCTTACGGTTTAGATAAAGGTAAAGGTAACCACACGATTGCGGTGTATGACTTAGGGGGCGGTACATTCGACTTATCTATTATCGAAATTGATGAAGTTGATGGAGAAAAAACCTTTGAAGTATTAGCAACCAATGGTGATACTCACTTAGGTGGTGAAGACTTCGATAATCGTGTTATTAATTACTTAGTGGATGAATTTAAGAAAGAGCAAGGTGTTGATTTACGCAACGACCCACTTGCAATGCAACGTTTGAAAGAAGCGGCTGAAAAAGCAAAAATTGAGCTTTCTTCTGCACAACAAACTGATGTGAACTTACCTTACATCACAGCAGACGCAACAGGTCCTAAACACTTAAATATTAAATTGACGCGTGCAAAATTAGAAGCATTAGTTGAAGATTTAGTGGCGCGTTCGTTAGAACCAGTAAAAGTGGCGCTTAAAGATGCGGGATTAAGCGTATCAGAGGTTGATGATGTCATCTTAGTAGGTGGTCAAACACGTATGCCATTAGTACAACAAAAAGTGGCAGAGTTCTTTGGCAAAGAACCTCGTAAAGATGTCAATCCTGATGAAGCAGTAGCTATTGGTGCGGCTGTGCAAGGTGGTGTATTAGCGGGTGATGTGAAAGACGTCTTGTTATTAGACGTAACCCCTCTTTCACTCGGTATTGAAACAATGGGTGGGGTAATGACGACCCTAATTGAGAAAAACACAACGATTCCAACGAAGAAATCACAAGTGTTCTCAACAGCAGAAGATAACCAAAGTGCAGTAACCATTCACGTGTTACAAGGTGAACGTAAACAAGCTTCTGCAAACAAATCATTAGGTCAATTTAACCTTGAAGGCATTAACCCAGCACCACGTGGTATGCCACAAATTGAAGTAACCTTTGATATTGATGCGGATGGTATTATCCACGTTTCAGCAAAAGATAAAGGTACAGGTAAAGAACAGCAAATTACCATTAAGGCTTCATCTGGTTTAAGTGAAGATGAAATTCAACAAATGGTTCGTGATGCAGAAGCAAATGCAGATGCTGACCGTAAATTTGAAGAGTTAGTGCAAGCCCGTAACCAAGCTGATCACCTAGTTCATAGCACACGCAAACAATTAGGCGAAGTTGGCGATCAATTATCTGCCGATGACAAAGCCCAAATTGAAAACGCCGTGAACGAACTTGAAACGGCAGCGAAAGGTGAAGACAAAGCTGACATTGAAGCGAAAATTCAAGCACTTGTACAAGCTTCACAAAAATTAATGCAAGCGACAGCACAACAAGCACAAGCTGGTGAACAGCCACAGCAAAACAGCAATGATGATGTGGTAGATGCTGAGTTTGAAGAAGTGAAAGATAATAAATAATTCACATTCAACAATAATCCAAAGGGCATAGCGATATGCCCTTTTAGCGTATAAAAAATAGGATAAAAATGGCAAAACGAGATTATTATGAAGTACTTGGCGTTGAGCGTGGTGCTGATGAAAAAGCGATTAAAAAAGCCTACAAACGCCTTGCAATGAAATTACACCCCGATCGCAATCAAGGGGATAAAGACGCGGCAGAAAAATTTAAAGAAGTGCAAGAAGCCTATGAAATTTTAGGTGATCAAGAAAAACGTGCCGCTTATGATCAATACGGACATCAAGCTTTTGAACAAGGTGGATTTGGCGGTGCTGGTGGCGGTTTCGGAGGCTTTAGCGGTGCTGATTTCAGTGATATTTTTGGCGATATGTTCGGCGATATTTTCGGTGGCGGACGTGCTCGTCAGCAGCGTGTTGTACGTGGTGAAGATTTACGCTATGACATTGAAATTAGCCTAGAAGAAGCAGTAAAAGGAACGAAAAAAGATATTCGTATCAACACACTTGCAGAATGTGATCACTGTCACGGTACAGGGGCAGAAAAAGATTCTAAAGTGGAAACCTGTCCAACTTGCCACGGTGCTGGACGCGTAAGACGCCAACAAGGATTTTTCGTAACGGAACAGGTATGCCCAACCTGTCATGGTACAGGGAAGAAAATTGAAAAACCTTGTAAAAAATGCCACGGTGAAGGACGTGTTCAGAAACAGAAGAACCTGTCAGTGAATATTCCAGCGGGTGTAGATACAGGAAATCAATTACGCTTAGCGGGTGAAGGCGCAGCAGGCGAATTTGGCGCACCAGCGGGGGATTTATATGTTGTTATCCACGTTAAACCACACCATATTTTTGAACGTGATGGTAATAATTTATACTGTGAAGTGCCAATCAGTTTTACAATGGCGGCCTTAGGTGGAGAAATTGACGTACCAACATTAGATGGACGCTTAAAAGTAAAAATTCCTGCTGAGACACAAACTGGCAAATTATTACGCCTGCGTGGTAAGGGAATTGCTTCGCCACGCAATGGTTATACGGGCGATTTAATTTGTAAAGTTATTGTAGAAACCCCCGTTAAATTGAATGAAGAACAAAAAGAACTATTAAGAAAATTAGAAGCAAGTCTGGAGGGTGGAAAAAAACACCGCCCAAAATCATCTAGTTTCTTAGATGGTGTAAAAAAATTCTTTGATAATTTAGGTAAATAGCTTGTTAAATTCGCTGAGATAGTGAATTAAAACAGGATTATTTGAACTAAACCAGCCTTTAAATTAAAAACGATCGTATTTTATCAAGTGCGGTCGTTTTTTTGTATTTTTTGTGATAACGATCACGATTGTGTTTGAAATGAACTATTGCATAATAACTGTAAATACTATAGAATTTGCCCGTTTTTGCTTTAGATAAAGCAAGTGAAATTTCGTTCTTCTGCATTGCAGAAAATTGTTTTAACTATATAGAGGAATAAGATTATTAAAACCGTAAAAAAAGCACCAACAACAAATCGCCCAAATCGCATTAATGAAGAAATTCGGGCGAAGGAAGTTCGCTTGATTGACCAAGATGGTGAGCAAGCAGGAATTGTCAGTCTGCAAGAGGCTTTAAATAAAGCGGAAGAAGTAAATCTCGATCTCGTGGAAATCAGCCCAAATGCTGAGCCACCCGTTTGCCGTATTATGAATTACGGTAAATTCCTTTATGAAAAAGGTAAAGCAGCGAAAGAGCAGAAGAAAAAGCAAAAAGTTGTACAAGTGAAGGAAATTAAATTCCGTCCGGGTACTGATGAAGGGGATTACCAAGTTAAATTACGCAGTATCTTACGTTTCTTAGAAGATGGTGATAAAGTAAAAATTACAGTTCGTTTCCGCGGTCGTGAAATGGCTCACCAAGATATTGGATTAAATGTGCTAGAGCGTGTTAAACAAGATACCTCAGAAATTGCAATGATTGAGTCAGCCCCGGGGAAACTAGAAGGTCGTCAAGCTGTAATGGTAATTGCACCGAAGAAAAAATAATTTTATTTCTTGCCTAAAACGGATGGATCTTATAGAATTCATCCGTTTTTCTTTGCGGAAAAACAAAGTGATAATCAGGTAAACTACGCAACCTGATTTCCTTATGTAGGATAGCCCTCGGCTAACTAAATCGAAATGATGAGTGCTTTACAAGTAATAAAATTTTTATTCGCCTGATCATTAAATTTAACTTAAACAATGCGGAGTTATTTAAACAATGCCTAAAATTAAAACAGTACGTGGTGCTGCGAAGCGTTTCAAAAAAACAGCTTCTGGCGGTTTCAAACGTAAACAATCTCACTTACGTCATATTTTGACTAAGAAAACCACTAAACGTAAACGTCATCTACGTCATAAATCAATGGTTGCGAAAGCAGACCAAGTTTTAGTTGTAGCCTGCTTGCCATACGCATAAGCGTAAACAAGTAAAGCGTACGTCAAGTGAATTTTAGTTAATAATATTGTATAGGAGATTAAATAATGGCTCGTGTAAAACGTGGTGTTATTGCAAGAGCTCGCCATAAGAAAATTCTTAAGGCAGCTAAAGGTTATTATGGTGCGCGTTCACGTGTTTATCGCGTTGCGTTCCAAGCTGTAATTAAAGCAGGTCAATATGCTTATCGCGACCGTCGTCAGCGTAAACGTCAATTCCGTCAATTATGGATTGCACGTATTAATGCTGCGGCCCGTCAAAATGGCTTATCTTACAGTAAATTTATCAACGGCTTGAAAAAAGCTTCTGTTGAAATCGATCGTAAGATCCTTGCTGATATTGCAGTATTCGACAAAGTTGCATTTGCAGCATTAGTTGAAAAAGCAAAATCTGCGCTTTAATTTTTAAAGGCTGATTGTTAAGGGACGCTACATAGCGTCCTTTTTCTTATAAGCTCATTTTGCCAAAATAAGCATAAGAATGATTTATCAAGGTTTTTTATCCGATTAAAGTACGGTGAAATTTCAGCTATTTTTATCTTACTAAGAGGCAAGCTGTAGGGACGGACCTATGTGTCTGTCCGAAATAATATTTTCTAAACAATAAATTGGAAAATAAATACGGGCGAACACATAGGTTCGCCCCTACGAGGAAATAATGATAACTCTCGCAATCCTCTGTTTATTAAAAAAGAGAGGGACTTTTTACTGGGAAGAAATAGATCTTGGTAAAAATTAATAAAATAAAAAAGTACGATGAAATTTCAGCTATTTTTATCTTGCTAAAAGGCAAGACGTAGGAATGGACCTATGTGTCCGTTCGTATAAAATCAAAACCAAAGTGCGGTGCAAATTTTATTTATTTTTTGATTGTTTTTAGTAAACTTGCCCACAAATATATAACAAGAAAACCTTGAAAATCATTCACGCTATTGATTATTTTACGCTTGATAAAAGCTAGCGTGATCTCAGATATAAAACTAATGAAAAATACAAAACACAAACAACCATTTAACCCAGTACAAAAAGCCTTATTCACTCAATTAGGCGCGATAATGAACGTGGATTATCGCCGTTTGAAAGGGCGAATTAAAGGGCTACATCAAATCAAAAATGCCCAAACGCAAGAAAAAGTGGCGGCAGAAATCCAACTACAAATTCAGCAATCACAGGCACGTTTACAGCAACGTCAAGAAGCGGTTGGGAAAATAGAATTTCCTCAAAATTTACCAGTCAGTCAGCGCAAAGATGAAATTTTAAATGCCATTAAGCAAAATCAAGTGGTGATTATTGCGGGGGAAACGGGATCAGGAAAAACCACGCAATTACCTAAAATGTGTCTTGACTTAGGTTTGGGCAAAAAAGGGCTAATTGGGCATACCCAGCCCCGTCGTATTGCTGCTCGCAGTGTTGCAACGCGTATTGCAGAAGAATTACACTGTGAATTAGGCTCATTGGTGGGATATAAAGTGCGCTTTAATGATCAAATTAGCGATGAGACTCAAATTAAATTGATGACTGATGGGATCTTATTAGCCGAAATCCAAAGTGATCCTTTTTTAAATCAATATGATACCTTGATTATTGATGAAGCGCACGAACGCAGTTTGAACAATGATTTTATTCTTGGCTATCTGAAACAGCTATTACCAAAACGCCCTGATTTAAAAGTTATTATCACCTCAGCAACCATTGATGTAGAACGTTTTTCTCGCCATTTTAATAATGCCCCCATTATTGAAGTTTCAGGGCGAACTTACCCTGTTGAAGTGCGTTATCGTCCTGTGATTGAAACGGAAGAACAAGATCAAATTCAAGCTATTCTCAATGCGGTTGATGAACTGCAAGCAGAAGGGCGGGGCGATATTTTGATTTTCTTGAACGGTGAACGTGAAATTCGCGATACTGCTGAAGCATTAGAAAAGCAGCAACTAAAACATACTGAAATCTTACCGCTCTTTGCACGTTTGTCGGCACAAGAACAAAATAAAATTTTTCACCCAAGTGGCTTAAATCGTATTGTATTGGCAACGAATGTCGCTGAAACTTCACTGACCGTGCCGGGCATTAAATATGTGATTGATCCGGGAACCGCACGCATTTCTCGTTATAGCTATCGTACAAAGGTACAACGTCTTCCGATAGAACCTATTTCACAAGCCTCGGCTAATCAACGTAAAGGACGTTGTGGACGTGTATCAGAAGGGATTTGTATCCGCCTTTATTCAGAGGAGGATTTTAACCAACGTCCAGAATTTACTGATCCTGAAATTTTACGCACAAATTTAGCCTCGGTGATTTTGCAAATGACGGCACTCGGGCTAGATGATATTAGCGCATTTCCTTTTGTAGATGCCCCCGATAAACGCCATATTCAAGATGGCATTAAATTATTGGAAGAATTACAAGCCTTTCAAATGGTGAAAACTAAACAAGGCGAAAAACGCCAGCTCACCCAAATTGGGCGACAGCTTGCGCAACTTCCTGTTGATCCTCGCTTGGGAAAAATGTTGCTCAGTGCAGTAAATAGTAATGCCTTACACGAGGTAATGATCATTGTAGCCGCGCTCTCTATTCAAGATCCTAGAGAGCGCCCACAAGAAAAACAGCAAGCAGCTGATGAAAAACATCGCCGTTTTGCAGATAAAAAATCTGATTTTCTGGCTTTTTTAAATTTGTGGAATTATTTACAAGAACAGCAAAAGGCACTGAGTAAAAATCAATTCCGCCGTTTATGTCAGAAAGATTATTTGAACTATATCCGTGTACGTGAATGGCAGGATATTTATCATCAAATTCGTTTAACCGTGCGTGAAATAGGTTTGCCGATTAATTCGCAAACAGCAGAATATACCCAAATTCACACCGCACTGTTGGCTGGCTTACTTTCTCATATTGGTATGAAAGAAGCGGAGAAGCAACAATATTTAGGCGCAAGAAATGCCCATTTTGCTATTTTTCCGAATTCCGTGCTATTTAAAAAACAGCCCAAATGGTGTATTGCCGCAGAATTAGTGGAAACCTCAAAACTATGGGGGAGAATGGTGGCAGAGATTGATCCTGAATGGATTGAGCCTTTAGCTCAACATTTAGTGAAAAAATCTTATGCTGAACCACGTTGGTCAAAAGCTAAAGGGGCAGTGATTGCCAATGAAAAAGTAACCCTTTATGGTGTGCCAATTGTGGCAAGTCGTCCAGTCAATTATGGACGAATAGATCCGATTGTCAGCCGAGAAATCTTTATTCAATCAGCATTAGTTGAAGGAAATTGGCACACTAAACACGCCTTTTTCTTACAAAATCAAAAGCTTATCCGCGAAGTGGAAGAATTGGAACATAAAAGCCGTCGTCGAGATATTTTAGTTGATGAACGCACATTATTTGACTTTTATGATCAACGCATTGGCACGGATGTGGTGTCGCAAAAGCATTTTGATACTTGGTGGAAAAAAGCTCGCCAACAAGATCCAGAATTGCTTAATTTTGAAAAAGCCTTTCTTACCAATGACAATGCGAATGTCAGTGAGTTAGATTTTCCGAATTTCTGGCATCAGGGTAACGTAAAATTAAAACTGAGCTACCAATTTGAGCCGGGTATGGAAGCCGATGGGGTAACCGTGCATATTCCCTTGCCATTGCTGAATCAAGTAGAAATGCAAGGTTTTGACTGGCAAATTCCGGGGCTACGCAAAGAGCTGATTATTGCGCTGATTAAATCCCTGCCAAAAACCTTACGCCGCCATTTTGTGCCTGCGCCGAATTATGCGGAAGCCTTTCTTGGGCGGGTGAATGATTTAGATAAACCGTTGTTAGAAACCCTTTCTGCGGAATTGCGTAAAATAACAGGCGTTTATGTTGCCCCTGATGAATGGAATTTAAGCCAAATTTCACCGCACTTAACAATGACGTTTCGTGTCGTCAATGAGAAAGGGAAAAAAATTACTGAAAGTAAAAATTTAGATGAATTAAAAGTCCATTTAAAAGAGCAAGTGCAAGAAACCTTATCGGCAGTCGCAGATGAAGGTATTGAACAAACAGGTATTCATTTATGGAATTTCGATCAGTTACCGCAATATTATGAACAGAAAAAACAAGGCTTTACCATCAAAGCCTATCCTGCCATTGTGGATGAAAAAGAGTCTGTGGGAATTAAATTGTTTGAAACCGAATTTGAGCAAGCGGTGGCAATGGAACAGGGGTTACGCCGTTTATTATTACTCAATGTTCCATCACCAATAAAATATTTACACGAAAAACTGCCGAATAAATCAAAATTGGGACTCTATTTCACGCCCTTTGGTAAAGTACTGGAATTAATTGACGATTGTATTGCTTGTGCAGTGGATAAATTAGTGCAAGATTTTGGCGGTTTTGTGTGGAATGAGCAGGATTTCGAGCGCTTAAAAGAGCATATTCGTGCAAATTTAAATGAAACCACGGTGGAAATTGCCAAACAAGTTGAAGAAATATTGACACGGGTCTTTGAAATCAATAAACGTTTAAAAGGCAAAATGGATTTCACCTTAGCTTTTGCTCTTTCAGATATTAAAGCGCAAATTAATCATCTGATTTATCCAAATTTTGTACAGAAAACAGGCTATCAACATTTACCCGATTTATTGCGTTATTTGCAAGCTATTGATAAACGTATGGATAAATTACTGCAAGATCCTAATCGTGATCGCGCCGCAATGCTAAGAGTAGAAAACGTACAAAACGCGTATCAGCAGTTATTGCTAAAACTGCCAAAATCGAAGCCAATCCCAGCAGAAGTGGCGGAAATTCCTTATATGATAGAAGAATTAAGAGTAAGTTTATTTGCTCAACAATTAGGGACGAAATATCCTATTTCAGATAAGCGGATTTTGAGTGTGATTAATACATTGGGGTAACGGTAAATTGCTAGAATAGAAATAATGACTTTTTTCTATCTCTTTTCGCTCTTTGAGCAACTAACTTTCTTTTGCTTACCCAAAAGAAAGTTAGCAAAGAAAAGGGAACCCCGATCAAACCGCTTTTTCCTCATTCCAATAAAATTTTCTTAACGAAAAGTAAGCCTGATGTTCGCTTCGCTCTCGCTCGGCGTGACTTTTCTAAAAATTTTATTTCCATTCGGGCGGTTTGGACGGGGAATGTGGTTGGCTTAAATTTAAAGTGCGGTGGGAATTTTGGGATTTTTAAAATTTATTGAAAAATCACCGCACTTTATTGTCTGGTTAGCAATTTTTCTACGTTAAATTTCTTTTTTATTGAGTATTAAGAACAAGTTTCGCTCTTTGAGCGACTAACTTTCTTTTGCTTACCCAAAAGAAAGTTAGCAAAGAAAAGGAAACTTCGATCAAACCACTTTTTTCCTCATTCCAATAAAATTTTTTTAACGAAAAGTAAGCCTGATGTTCGCTTCGCTCTCGCTCGGCGTGACTTTTCTAAAAATTTTATTTCCATTCGGGCGGTTTGGACGGGGAGTGAGGTTAGCTTAAATTTAAAGTGCGGTGGAATTTCTAAGATTTTAAAAATCTCAAAAAATAATACCGCACTTTTGTTTTTTAGGATTTACCTCTAAACATCATAAGTTCCCATTACACTGGCTTGAGCCAGAATGTGATTTTGCATAGCAAAGTGTAAATCATTAAATCTAAAACCTGCGTTAAGATCGAGTTCCGTATCTAAGGCATAAACGATTAATTCATAACGGTGGGGGCAATTTGGGGGCGCCATTCCGCCATAGAACGAGGCTTCTGCGATGTCAAATTTGCCTAACACACTTGCCCAACTGTTTGCCCCTTGTACATAATCCGTGGCGCTTTGGCTTTCATTTTCTTGTACGGAGGTACGCGTTAAATTAGCAATAAGCCAATGTATCCACACAAAACCACTCGCGGTAATCGCATCTTTGTCTTCTAACACCACAGCGAAGGATTTTGTGCCTTCAGGTGCATTTTCAATCTCAAAAGGAATCGAGTAAGTTGGCATTCCATTTGGGCTGAATTGTGTACCGCGTTTTCCATATTTATCCAAAAATACGCCTTGTTCAATGGCTTGACTGGTTATTTTCATTCTGTTCTCCTTAATCAAAATTGTCGATAACAAGAAATTAAAAATAGTTAAAAAAGTTAGTCATAATTTTAACTTTTCATTAATAATTTAGCGGAAAAAATAAATCAAAGAAGTCATTTATTTGAATGGGATCACAACAAATTCTAAGTAAATTCTTTATATTAAACAAGCGGTAATCAAACAGTTTGAGGTTTTATATGGGAATTAAACAATATTGGCAAGGAATGCAAACCTTAAATAATAAAAAATTTTTTTGCTTTCTTTTTTCTATTATTTTTGCCTTATTGCTTACCTTGCTTGCTTCTGATGCAAGTTTTACAAAAATTCAAAATTATGTGCTATTTCTACTCTTTTTTTCCATTAGTTTATGGGTAACAGAGGCCATTCCGCCTTTTTCCGTCAGTATTTTGATTGTAGGGTTTCTTGTACTGATAATGGGAAAAAGTGAGGCCTATGATGCAATGAAATATTTGCAGACGTGGTCAGATAGTGTGATTTGGCTATTTTTAGGCGGATTTTTCCTTGCGGAAGCAATGAAGAAAACCAAACTTGATGTAATGTTGTTAAAAGCTGTGCTACCAAGATTTGGCACAAATCCCCTTTATGTGCTGTGGGGACTAATGCTTGTTACCGCGGTGATGTCAATGGTGATGAGTAACACCGCAACCACGGCAATGATGATCGCCACAATCAGCCCATTATTCTCGCGTTTGTCTGAACAGGGGCATTTATCTAAAGCGTTACTATTAGGCATTCCTGCGGCAGCCTCGGTGGGGGGAATGGGGACAATTATTGGCTCTGCACCGAATGCTATTGCCGTGGGAGCATTAGAAAAATTGGGTTATCCTATTTCCTTTTTAGAGTGGATGATGGTCGGCGTGCCTTTAGCATTTTTATTGCTCTTTATTTTCTGGCGGGTGTTAATTTATAAATACAAATTAAAACATCAGGCACCTTTGCGTTTTGATTTTTTAACCCAAGATGAAGAAGACACAACCAACCAAGAAAGATTACATAAAACGATCGTACTAATTATTTTAGCGATCACGCTATTTTGTTGGCTGACTTCTAAATGGATAGGCATTCCTGTTGCCGCAGCTTCCGGCATTCCCATCGTTGGCTTAACAATGACAGGCGTGCTAGAGGCAAAAGATATTCGCCGTTTACCTTGGGATACCTTAATGCTCGTTGCAGGTGGGTTGGCGTTAGGGCTTGCGATTGAAGAACAGCAAATCGCCACACATTTTGTTGAGAAAATTAGCCATATTCAAGTGAGTTTTGTCTTATTGCTGATTTTATTTGGTTTCATCACGGTGTTATTGTCGAATTTTATGAGTAATACCGCCGCAACAACGATTCTTATCCCGATGGGGGTATCATTACTTGCAATGGTAGGGGGGGAAGGTGCAACCCCAACGATTTTGCCTTTAGTGATCGGGTTAAGTGCGTCTTGCGCTTTATTTTTACCCGTTTCCACACCGCCAAATGCTATTGCATTTAGTACGGGGTTGATTAAACAATCTGAATTTCGTTTAGGCGGGGTAATCATTGGTTTACTGGGGCCTGCACTGACAATTGTGTGGATAATGTTATTGGCAACAGTTCATTTGGTTTAGAGAAAGACAAGCTAAGATCGTTACGCTTTTCCGTGCGAAAAACCACAATAAAAAACCACCGCACTTTAAAAGTGCGGTGGTTTTTTCTCTATTTTTTATTGAGCGAGTTCAGCACGTAATTTCTTCGTCACATCAACCATCACTTCTAATTGTTGTAAAGTTTCTGTCCAACCACGGGTTTTTAAACCACAATCTGGATTCACCCATAAACGCTCTTTTGGTACAACATTCAACGCTTTACGTAGCAAATGCTCAATTTCTTCTGCTTTTGGTACGCGTGGGCTGTGAATATCGTACACACCAGGGCCAATATCATTTGGATATTTGAAATCGGCGAAAGCGTTTAGCAATTCCATATCTGAACGTGAGGTTTCAATGGTAATCACGTCGGCATCAAGTGCGGCGATAGCCGGTAAAATATCGTTAAATTCGGAATAACACATATGTGTGTGAATTTGCGTATCATCTTGCACGCCCATTGAGCTTAAACGGAATGCCTCGCCTGCCCATTGAAGATAGGCGTCCCAATCCGCACGTTTAAGCGGTAAACCTTCACGGATAGCCGGCTCGTCAATTTGGATCACTTTAATGCCTGCTTTTTCTAAATCTAACACTTCGTCAGACAGGGCGACACCAATCTGTTTACACACTGTTGCGCGTGGAATATCGTTACGTACGAAAGACCATTGTAAGATGGTAACAGGGCCGGTGAGCATTCCTTTCATCACTTTGTTGGTGAGACTTTGGGCATATTGCGACCAGCGAACCGTCATTGGCAGTGGGCGAACTACATCACCATAAATAATGGGTGGCTTAACGCAACGTGAACCGTAGCTTTGCACCCAACCAAATTTGGTAAACGCGAAACCGTCTAATAATTCACCAAAATATTCCACCATATCGTTACGCTCTGCTTCACCGTGTACCAACACATCTAAGTCCAGACGCTCTTGCTCACGCACGACCAGCTCAATTTCTTTTTTCATTGCTGCTTCGTAGTCTTCAAGGCTTAATGTGCCTTTCTTAAATTGCGCACGGGCTTGACGAATCTCACTGGTCTGTGGGAATGAACCGATATTAGTGGTTGGCAATAAAGGTAAATTTAACCACGCATTTTGTTTGGCAATACGTTCAGCAAATGGTGATTTACGTTGATCCGCTCCTTCTGGCAAATTGGCTAAACGTTCAGCGACTTCTGGGCGATGAATTTCTGTGCTGTTGGCTCGCGTATCAGCAGCAGCTTGACTCGCATCTAATTCTGCTTGAACGGCTGCACGACCTTGTTCAAGTGCGGTTTTAATGACCGATAATTCTTGTACTTTTTGTAACGTGAAAGCAAGCCAGCTATAAAGCGCAGGTTTGTTTTCTTTTAGTTGCACTTCCACAGATAAATCATAAGGGCTATGCAATAAAGAGCAGCTCGGGGCAATCCATAAACGTTCGCCTAATTGTGCTTTTAATGGCTCAAGCACATCTAATACTTGATTTAAATTAGCACGCCACACATTGCGTCCGTCGATTACGCCGGCGGATAGTACCTTATCATAATCGCTAAAGGCGGCAAGCTGCTCAGGCGCACGCACTAAATCAATATGTAAACCATCCACGGGGAGTGATTTCAATAAGTTCGCGTGTTCAGCCACTGAACCAAAATAGGTGGCTAAAAGTAATTTTGCGTTTACTTTTTCGCTTAATTCAGCATAAACAGCCTGATAAGCAGCTACCCATTGTGCTGGTAAATCTACCGCAAGCGCAGGTTCATCAATTTGGATCCATTCCACGCCTTCTGCGGCTAAGGCATTTAGGATTTCCACATAAATAGGCACGAGTTTATTTAAAAGTGTAAAGCGATCAAACGCATCGCCTTTTTCTTTACCTAAATGTAAGAAGGTTAATGGACCAACAATGGTTGGTTTCACCGTTAAGCCAAGCGCTTTTGCCTCACGAATTTGTTGTACATAATGAGCTGGATTGGCTTTAAATTCGGTGTTTTTGTGGAATTCTGGCACTAAATAGTGGTAGTTAGTGTCGAACCATTTTGTCATCTCAATGGCGAATTGCTCTTTGTTACCGCGCGCTAGTTGGAAATATTGATCAAGCGTTAATTGTTGGCTATCAAAACCGAAACGCGCAGGAATTGCCCCTGTTGCCACCTGTAGATCCAAAATATGATCGTAAAAGGTGAAATCTGCTACTGCCACATAATCTGCCTTTGCTGCCGCTTGGTGTTTCCAGTTTATTTCACGTAACGCTTTGGCGATATCCAATAAATCTTGCTCCGCAATCTCGCCACGCCAATAACGCTCTTGGGCAAATTTAAGCTCACGTTTTGCCCCAACACGAGGAAAACCTAAAAGATGAAATGTTGTCATACTCAAACTCCTGTCTTTATTATTAATCAAATAGACGTCTAAACGTCTTTCTTGCGTTTAATAATGCCGAAAGGTTTTATATTATGCAATATCATAATTTTCACAGTTTGTATGAATTAAATTAATGTGGGTGTTTATGTTGGAAAATTTACTCGTAAATTGTCAAACTAACTGTAACACTTTATCAAAATAAACTTCATAAGGTGTTTTCCAGTTTAAACATTTACGCGGTCGGTGATTTAATTTATCGACCACGGTTTGTATTTGTGCTTCTGAAAAGGGCGTAATGTCTCGACCTTTCGGAAAATACTCCCTTAGTAAACCGTTCGTGTTTTCATTTGTTCCTCTTTGCCAAGGTTGGTGGGGCAATGGAAAGTAAAATTCAACCTGAAGTCTTTCCGTTACCTGCTGATGTTTTGCAAATTCTTTTCCTCTATCTGGAGTAATGCTCTTTAAAGGCTGATTGTGCAAGGCTTCACTCATTGCCTTAGCAACGCTTTCTGCTCGCTTTGCAGGCAATTTTCTGACGATGGAAAAACGGCTTTTTCTATCTGTCAAAGTCAATAAACAGGCTTTGCCTGCTGCGCCCAACACTGTATCTGCTTCCCAATCACCTAAACGGCTTCGAGTTTCGGCTTCGCTTGGTCGTTCGGTTAAATGATAACTAATAGGGATTTTCCCGCGTTTTTCCACATAGTCATTGGTATGCTGCCTTTTCCCACGATGACGGAGTTTCCGAATAGCCCCTCTTGCCCCGTGCGATAACCCTTTCTCATCAAACCACCCGGCATAAATCCCTCGGTAAATGCTGACAAAGCTAATAGTGCGTATTTCAAACGAGTGGCAATCTGCTCTGGCGACCAATTCTCTTGTAAGAACTTTCGCTTAACAAAATCAAACAATTTCGGGGCGGCTAACTTTCGCTTGGGTTTGCATTCTATCCGTTGTTGATAGTGTTGTTGCACCGATAATGCGGCATATTCGCCCTGACAGCGCTTCAATTCTCGTGAAATGGTCGATTTATGTCGCTGTAATCACTGAGCAATCTGGGTTATTGTTTTGCCTAATGCGTGAAAAACCATTATCTTTTCTCGTTCACAAGGTGTAAGATGCTTGTAGGTGTTCATAAGTTCTCATTAGTAATTTTGTTGTGCTAAACAAATTATCGTTGATTTCCTTATGAACACTTTTTTATTTGCTGCAGTTAGATTTTAAATTCAAGGATATAAAATTCTCTTAAAAAGCACCGCACTTTATTTTTATACGATTTTTGCGATTTATGGCTAATTGTGTTATTTTTCTGCAAATTTTATTTAAAAGGAAAAGTAATGAAAAAATCAGTTTTATCCGTAGGATTGCTTGCTATTCTTGGTGGTGCTTGGTGCGGTGGTGCGTGGTACACAGGAAAAATCACCGAACAAAAATATATCGACTATATTCAATTTAGTAATCAACGTTTACAGCAATCTTTTGCTGACACAGGCTATTCTGTGCAAATTAAAGATGTCGTTTTAGATCGTGGCTTTTTTAGTTCAAATGTTCATTATCAGCTAGAAATAAAAGACGCAACCTTCAATGAAGTCATTCCTTTTGTGGGAAAAATTTATCACGGCCCTATCACCTTAAATGATTTTTCTTTTGCATTATTTTCTGCGGATACAGAAGTAGAAAAAACGCCAGAGACACAGGCTTATTTTGCAGATAATGAAAAAAATCCATTGAGAACAGTTGTAAGAATGAGTTATGGCGAAGCATTAAAAGGAAAAATTGACTCTGATGTTGTTTATAAGCTGGAAGAGAATGGTGAGATCAGTTGGAATATAACAGGTAAATTTAATTTAAATCAGGAAGGATATGGAAAATCTGAAATCAATGCGAGTAAGTTTTCTTTTCTTGATCCTAAGGGAGTACGCATTATTGCGGAAAATGTAGAGACTGAAGGCGACTTTTTACCAACACAATGGAAAAATATTTATCAAGGAAAATCCAAAGTTACTATTAAAAAAATTGCTGTAAATAAAGCCTCAGAAAAAGAAGAAATCACTTTCGATAACATCAACGCAAAAGGGAATGTTAAAGTTAAAGAGAATTTCTTAGATATGGACTTTGATTATGATGTTAAAAATATTTCCATAAATAATAAACCAATTACAGGATTGAAACTGGCGGGGGAAATCAACCATATTTCTGCTGACGCATTGAATCGGTTAAATGAGCTGAATGAAGATAATCGTGCTAATACTCAACTTTTTGAGCAAGTTCAAACAGAAATTTTGGCAAATCAGCCTGTGTTGAATATTACAAAACTTGAACTTTTTAATGATAAAGGTAAAGCATTAGACGGAAATCTAGAAATTGCTTTGAATAAAGATGCGCCGTCATTAATTGAAAGCAGTAAACTTTTTAATGCATTTAATAAGTTTCAAATTAATGCCAAGTTAGAGAAAAAAGGTGTCGTTCAATTGGCTACAAACTTATCTGAGGTGTATGGTCATATTGGACCAGAGCAAGAAATTGAAAATACTATCCAGCATTATTTTTCTGATGCCGAACAGCATAATCTGTTAGTAATAAAAGAGAATAACGCAATGTTTAACCTCTTTTTGGATAAAGAAAAACAAAAACTCATTTTTAATCATCAAGAACTCTCGGAGAAAGAAGTTGTAATGACATTCTTCTTACTAATGATGAATATGCGTTAATTTAATGATAAAAGCCACTTGGGAAATGAAGTGGCTTTTTATTTTTCAATAAAAATAACTTATCAAATTTGAATAAATTCTATCTTAAGTAAAATTCTGCATTTTTCCCTTGACAGTATGTTGAAAGAACGTTAGAAAAATAACATCTTATTAACAAGTTAGGGGTGTTTTATGCTAACTTTTTCTTTAACCAGCGAACGTTCTCTTCTTTGTTCTTTACCGCCACCTGCGGAGCTAAAAAAACAACAACGTATTTGGCTTGTTGCGGAGCAAATGCGTCAGCATCCAGATATACAAGAAGTGGTGGTGGGAATGAATAACTTCACCTTGTTTTATCATTTTGACATAAATCCAACCGCACTTGAGCAACAAGTTTTGCACTATTGGCAACAAAGCGAGCAGCAAATTCAAGTCCGAGAAAGTCGATTAATTGAAATTCCTGTGCATTATGGTGGGGAATTTGGCGAAGATTTATTTGATGTTGCAAAATTTCATCACACCACACCAGAAGACATTATTCAACGCCACACAGCACCCACTTATACGGTTTTTATGATGGGCTTTCAACCGGGATTTCCCTATTTAGGTGGCTTGCCTGAAAATCTTCATACGCCAAGACGCGATCAACCTAGAACCAAAGTTCCCGCTGGTTCAGTAGGTATTGGTGGTAGCCAAACAGGGGTTTATCCCTTTACTTCACCGGGAGGATGGCAATTACTTGGGCGAACAGAAATGCCATTATTTGATATTCGGCAAGATCCGCCCGTGTTATTAATGGCGGGGGATAACGTAAAATTTGTAGTGGAGAGTATAACGCTATGATTTACATTGAAACGATGTATGGATTTGCCCATATCCAAGATCTAGGGCGTTTTGGTTTTCGTAATTTTGGCATTGGACACGCAGGCGCAATGGACGCATTGGCATTGCAGGCGGGTAATCTTTTACTGAAAAATGAGCCTAATAGTGCCGCCATTGAAGTAACCTTAGGCGGTTTTAGTCTTACTTTTGATTGCGATACGCCTTTTTGTTTAACGGGAGCGTTGTGCGAAGCCTTTCTTGATGACCAGCCGATTTATTCTTATTGGCGATACACCGCAAAACCACGTCAGCGTTTAACTGTCAAACGGCTCACAATGGGGAACTATCTTTATCTTTGTGTCGCTGGTGGTTTTAATGTGCCAAAAGTGCTAGGCGCTTACAGCACGGATCTCAAAGCAGAATTTGGTGGCTATCAAGGGCGTTTACTGCGTGCGGGAGATCACTTAGCAACAGCAAAACGTGATACTTTCCTTTCTTCCATCAGTATTGAACCAATTGATTTCACAAATAGCATTCATCTTGTTGCTTCATCAGAATTTACGGTGTTCACGGCTCAAAGTCAGCAAGATTTGCAACATCAACCTTGGCGATTAGAAAAAAATAGCAGTCGAATGGGGTACCGATTTCGTGGTGAGCAAAAACTCAATCTCACCCAACCGTTGGAAATGCTTTCTTACGCAGCACCAATGGGAACAGTGCAAGTGCCACCAGACGGAATGCCGATTATTTTAATGGCGGACACCCAAACTACGGGCGGTTATCCTAAAATTGCTTGTGTAATCGAGGCAGATTTGGGGCGTTTAGCGCAAACACCATTAGAAAGTGCGGTGCATTTTTCTGTCATTTCTCATCAAGAGGCACGGGAACGTTATCAACAAAATCAAGATTATTTAGCCCAAATAAGGAGAAAAGTAAATGAAACACGTTGATTTAAATGTGGATTTAGCAGAGGGCTGTGGTAATGATCAACGCTTATTACAGCTTGTAACATCAGCCAATGTCGCTTGCGGTTTACACGCAGGGGATTTTAACGAAATGCGAAAAGCGATTCGTTGGGCGAAAGAAAATCAAGTACAAGTCGGTGCGCACCCAAGTTTTCCCGATCGGGATAATTTCGGTCGCACGAATATGCAGTTGCCTGATGAAGTATTGAAAGCCTGTTTGCTGTATCAACTTGGCGCAATTAAAGCGCTTTGCGAAGCGGAAGATGTGCCACTGACTTATGTTAAACCGCACGGTGCCTTGTATAACCAAGCGGCAAAAGATGAGGCACTGGCGACGTTGATTGCGCAAACCTTAAAAGCTTTTGATCCCAAACTTAAATTAATGGGTTTATCGGGAAGTTTAATGTTGAATGTAGCAGAGCAACAAGGCTTAGGCATTATTTCAGAAGTGTTTGCCGATCGTCATTATCTTGCTGATGGTTCATTAGTGCCTCGTACTCGCCCAGATGCAATGGTAGAAAGTGATGATGAGGCGATTAGCCAAGTACTACAAATGGTGCTACAAGGTACCGTGCCTAGTGTTGAAGGAGTCGCCGTGCCAATCAAAGCGGATAGTATTTGTTTGCACGGAGACGGTGAACACGCCATTTCTTTTGCCGAAAAAATTCGTCAGGCTTTAACAGAACACAACATTCAATTGAAATCAAATTAAACCTAAAACAAACGAATAACAACAATATACAGGAGTATTTTATGATAAAAAACCGCAGTGCATTATTAGGTGCCGCTTTTCTGATGGCAACTTCTGCGATTGGACCCGGCTTTTTAACTCAAACCGCAACTTTCACCCAAACTTTATTCGCAAGCTTCGGATTTGTGATTTTACTCTCTATTCTGCTTGATATTGGGGCGCAATTAAATATTTGGCGTATCGTTGCCGTCTCGGAGAAAAAAGCACAAGACATTGCTAATGCGGTCTTACCGGGGGCAGGCTATTTCTTAGCAGTATTAATTGTAATGGGTGGCTTAGCATTTAATATTGGTAATGTCGGTGGCGCTGGCTTGGGGTTAAATATCCTGACAGGCTTGCCTGCGGAAACTGGCGCGATTATCAGTGGAGCAATTGCGGTTGGTATTTTTCTTTTTAAAGAAGCGGGAAAAATAATGGATCGCTTTGCACAAGTGATGGGCTTTGTGATGATCGCACTGACAATCTATGTTGCGCTTAATGCCCAACCACCAATTGCTGAGGCAGCGGTTCATACCTTTATGCCAGAAAAACTTGATGTGATTGCAATTGTTACCCTCGTTGGGGGAACCGTTGGTGGATATATCACTTTTGCTGGCGCGCATCGTTTACTTGATGCGGGGATAACGGGGAAAGACGCCTTAAAAGAAGTCAGTAAAAGTTCTGTTTCTGCCATTTTGATCGCATCAATTATGCGCGTGGTGTTATTCCTTGCTGTGTTAGGCGTGGTCTCGCAAGGTGTAAAACTTGATCCAGCTAACCCCGCCGCAACGCCTTTTTCTCACGTGGCAGGTAATCTGGGTTTAATTATTTTTGGTATTGTGATTTGGGCAGCGTCGATTACTTCTGTCATTGGGGCGGCTTACACCTCCGTTTCTTTCTTAACCACTTTCTCACCATTTATTGCTAAGCATAGAAATTGCTGGATTATTGTCTTTATCGTCATTTCTACCGCCGTGCTTGCAACTATCGGAAAACCTGCACAAGTGCTTGTTTTTGTTGGAACATTAAATGGTTTAATTCTGCCAATCTCACTTGGATTGATTTTACTCGCTGCACATCGTAGTAAAATTGTCGGAGACTACAAACACCCTGTTTGGATGACGGCAGCAGGCGCGTTAGTGGTGATTTTGATGGCAGTATTAAGTGTAATGACCTTATCAAAATACATTGGCAACCTAATGGCGTGATGGCGACTTGAGCATACAAAAAGTGCGGTGAAAAATCACCGCACTTTTGTTTTTGGGGCGTGATCGCGTTTAAAATTTTGCTTTCCAATAACCGAGCCACTCTTTTAGAGCTTGCATATTCGCAGGCATTGCGCTGGCTTGGGGAATAAAGTGCATCAGAGTTAAGTCATAATTTTCAGGGGTAATGCCATTGCCTACGCTTGCAGGAAGAACACGAAATCCTTGTTTTTCAAATAAAAATTTTGCACGTTGCATATGCCATTGATTTGTTACCAAAATAATACGTTGAATATGCGCTTTTTCTAATAAAGCGCGCGTAAATTTTGCGTTTTGAATGGTGGTTTGTGCTTTTTCTTCTAGCCATTGCGTTGGGGTGTGGAAAAAATCTTGTAGCTCTTTTGCCAT